>NZ_JPEO01000012.1 GCF_000753795.1 Shewanella mangrovi | reverse complement strand
TAGGAGGTGGTTTAAGGGTGACAATAAAAAAACCCGGCAGAAGCCGGGCTTTTGAAAATAGCCTTGTGCGATTAACGCTTAGAGAATTGTGGTTTACGACGTGCTTTACGCAGACCCACTTTCTTACGTTCAACTTGACGAGCATCGCGGGTAACGAAACCAGCGGCACGCAGAGTAGGACGCAGAGCTTCATCCAGCTCCATCAATGCACGAGTAATACCGTGACGGATAGCACCAGCTTGACCAGTGATACCACCACCTTTAACAGTGACATAGATGTCCAATTTTTCAGTCATTTCAACCAGTTCAAGCGGTTGACGAACTACCATGCGAGCAGTTTCACGACCAAAATAAACATCCAAAGGACGCTTGTTAACTACGATATTACCACTACCTGCTTTGGCAAATACGCGGGCAGTTGAAGTTTTGCGACGGCCAGTGCCGTAGTACTGAGTTGCAGCCATTTGCTTAATCCCGTTTAGATATCAAGAACTTGAGGTTGTTGTGCAGCGTGGTTGTGCTCTGCGCCTGCGTAAACTTTCAGTTTACGGTACATAGCGCGACCCAGAGGGCCTTTTGGCAGCATACCTTTAACTGCTTTCTCGATGATCATCTCTGGTTTGTGCGCTTGCAGCTTTTCAAAGTTGATCTGCTTGATTCCACCTGGGAAGCCTGAATGCGAGTAGTATTGTTTACCAAAAGCTTTGTTACCTGTTACAGTCACTTTCTCAGCATTGATAACGATGATGTAATCACCGGTATCTACGTGAGGAGTGTACTCAGGCTTGTGCTTACCACGGAGACGCAAAGCGATTTCAGTGGCGATACGACCCAAAGTCTTACCTTCAGCATCAACAACATACCAGTCGCGAGCTACAGTTTCTGGCTTGGCAGTAAAAGTCTTCATTATTACAAAAACCCAAAGTTAAATTCTGTCACATGTTGAATCGACATGACTCAACAATACACGCCTTCGCTATACCCCTTCGAGCATAATTTGGCATTAAATCCGCCCATTACGGACGGAGTAACGTGGGCAGGGCGTGGATTATAGACAAAGCTGAGTTAAAAATCACCTGCTTTTTTGACTAAAATCCGCAGATTGGCGCCTTTTTTAGACGCCGTCATTTGGCAGATGTTCGAGTGCTAAATATTCGCGTGATTGCATCTCAATTAAGCGTGATCGACAGCGGCGAAATTCAAAACTCAGTAAGCCTTCAGTATAGATTTCATCCAGTGCCACTGCTGAAGAAATAATCAGTTTTACTCGACGTTCATAGAATTCATCGACCAAGGCCAAAAAGCGCCGTGCGATATCATCTCCGGTTTGCTGAGCCCCCATCTGCTCCACGCCTTGTAACAATACGGTGTGATAGGCTGTGGCGATTTCCATATAGTCGAGTTGGCTGCGAGGCCCATCGCACACTGCTCGAAAATCCAGCCACAAGACGCCATTGGCATATTTGACGGTTTTAATATCGCGTCCATCAATGTGCAGCGGCGCAGTTACGACCTCAGCACCACTGGTGAGCTGCTCGAAGTAACGCGCCAAATTACATTGGGCTGTTTCGTCTAACGGGAAATGGTAGATTTCCGCCTGCTCTAAGGTACGCAGTCGATAATCGATACCTGAATCGACGTTCAATACTTGGCAGTGGTTATTTATTTGGGCAATTGCAGGAAGGAAGCGCGCCCGTTGCAGACCGTTACGATATAGCTCATCAGGAATGATGTTGGAAGTCGCGACCAAAGCCACACCTTCACTGAATAATGCAGTAAAGAGTGTGCCCAACAACATGGCATCGGTAATATCCGAGACAAAAAACTCATCAAAGCAGATAACTTGATATTGCTTCGCCATCCGCTTAGCAATCACTAACAAGGGATCTTGTATGCCTTTGAGCTCATTCAGTTCACGATGGATACGCAACATAAAGTGATGAAAGTGTGCCCGTAACTTTTTATCCGTTGGCAGCGACTCGTAAAACAGATCCATAAGATAGGTTTTACCACGCCCAACCCCCCCCCACAGATATAAGCCCTGCACTTGCGGCACTGGATTTTTAACAAACCAACGCTTAAGTCCTGTCACTGGCGGCTGTTGTAGCTCATCAAAAACGCGTTGCAGCGCTTTTACAGCTTGCTCTTGTGCACTATCAAAACTGAAATCTTCGCGGGTGAGATCTTGCTGGTAACGTTGCCAGGGAGTTGTAACTGCCACTTGAAATATTCTCTTTAAGCCTTATTTGACAAAGTGATGTGGATCAAATTTTGATGCGAATGGTAGCACGCTCAACGCGGCTCGCCTACTCGATTACAGTCGTAGCCATTACGGCTAATCGAGGTCGTCTGTCAAAGTTGCATTATGCTTGTAAGGAATTAATTAATCTTTGTTAATGGCAGAAACTTTTGTGAATTGTGGTTAGTCGGAGTTAGTAACAAAGCTCAAGCGAGTCGCACTCATTTCGCTTCAGCATGACTGATGAACAATTCCGGATTCGGATATTAGGAGCAAACCTCGATGAAGACAAAACTATCACTGATATCTGCAGCACTGTTAGGTGCCAGTCTGATGTGTGCACCTGTTATTTCACAGGCCGCCATTCCGCAATCAGTTGACGGCCAGCAAATACCAAGCCTTGCCCCCATGCTGGAAAAGGTCACCCCAGCCGTTGTCTCTGTTGCGGTATCAGGCAATAAAGTATCGCGTCAACGGGTACCAGATGTGTTCCGCTATTTCTTCGGCCCTAATGCGCCACAAGAGCAGGTGCAGGAACGTCCATTCCGTGGCCTTGGTTCAGGGGTGATTATTGACGCCGATAAAGGCTATATCGTCACGAATAACCACGTGATTGACGACGCTGACGATATTAAAGTTGGCTTGCACGACGGCCGAGAAGTGACTGCCAAGCTGATTGGTACCGATAAAGAGTCAGACGTTGCGCTGTTGCAAATCGAAGCCGATAACCTCACCGCGATTAAGCCAGCGGATTCGGACTCCATCCGCGTAGGTGACTTCGCGGTCGCGATTGGTAACCCATTTGGCCTAGGCCAAACGGTGACTTCAGGTATTGTCAGTGCACTGGGTCGCAGCGGCCTTGGCATTGAAATGCTAGAAAACTTTATTCAAACCGACGCCGCCATCAACAGCGGTAACTCAGGTGGCGCCTTGGTCAACCTCAAGGGCGAATTGATTGGTATCAACACCGCTATTGTGGCGCCAGGCGGTGGTAACGTCGGTATCGGCTTCGCCATTCCCGCCAACATGGTGCACAACTTAGTGCAACAAATTATCGACCACGGTGAAGTGCGTCGCGGTGTGTTGGGTGTGATGGGACGTAACCTCGATAGCAACTTGGCAGAAGGCTTCGGCTTGAAATCACAACACGGTGGCTTCGTTAACGAAGTCGTGAAAGATAGTCCTGCCGACAAAGCCGGTATCAAGGCTGGTGATATCATCGTTAGCATCGACGGTAAACCCGTGAAAACCTTCCAAGAGCTGCGCGCGAAAATCGGCACTATGGGGGCTGGCAGCGACGTCGAGTTGGGAATCATTCGTGATGGTGATGAGAAAACGATTGATGTCACCTTAGGTGAAGCGAGCGATGTAAAAGAGCAAGCTGCGGGGAGTATCCACCCAATGCTGGCGGGCGCCACGTTGGAAAATAAAGACAAAGGCGTTGAAATCACCAATATTGCCGATGGTTCACCAGCGGCAATGAGTGGACTGCAAAAAGGTGATGTCATTGTCGGTATCAACCGTTCGCGCATCAAAACCCTGAAAGAATTAAAAGAAGGGTTGAAGGAGCATGAAGGCGGCGTAGCGCTGAAAATCATGCGCGACAACAGCCTGCTTTATTTAGTGCTGCGCGGATAGGCACGCTATCACTCTAGGCAAAAGAGCTGCTTCGGCGGCTCTTTTTTGTGGATAGGCAAGATAGCGATTACGCAATCGGTTTAAAAGCATTTTGGCCAATGGCCGATGCGCTTAAAAACTGTTATTCTAGCCCAACTTTCAAACAGTTAACTCAGCAGCTAAGCATGTTTAAAGATACCCTGCTCTATCTCAGCAAAGCGATAGCCTTTGGTTTAGTCATGGCTGCTGTTGTGCTGGCATTTAATCATTTCAGTAAATCCTCTGTGAATCTGTTTCAACAGAGCGATGACTTGCAGCGCATGTCGTTTAACACTGCAGTCCGCAAAGCCGCCCCTGCGGTGGTGAACATCTACAACTTGGGCATGAGCCAAAACCGGCCACTGAATAAAAGCAAGCTACAAGGCTTGGGCTCTGGCGTCATCATGCGCAGCGAAGGCTATATCATCACTAACTACCATGTGGTGGAAGATGCGGATGAGATTGTCGTCGCATTGCAAGACGGGCGTAAGTTCAGTGCTGATATTGTCGGCTTGGACTTTGATACCGACCTAGCGGTACTTAAAATCGAAGGCGACAAACTGCCGGTGGTGCATGTCGATCTGTCATCGCCAGCCAATGTGGGTGATATCGTGTTGGCCATCGGTAACCCCTACAATATTGGTCAAACCATCACCCAAGGCATTATTAGTGCCACTGGGCGTACGGGCTTGAGTAGCACGGGGTATCAAGATTTCATTCAGACGGATGCGGCCATTAACGCCGGTAACTCAGGTGGCGCGCTGATTGACACCACGGGCAGCCTCATCGGCATTAATACCGCCGCTTATCAACTGCGTAATGAAGGCGGAGGCCACGGCATTAACCTCGCCGTCCCGATCAAATTGGTCTATGACATCATGGGCAAACTGATCAAAGATGGCCGCGTGATCCGTGGTGCTTTAGGTATTTCGGGCGAAGAGGTGATTAATCCAGTCGTCGGCCAGATGCTCAAGATCGCCAATTTGCGCGCAGTGGTCATTAACTCAATGGAAACCAATGGTCCGGCGGCGAAAGCTGGCTTGCAGCCTGGCGATTTGATTATCAAATATCGTGGTGAAGTTGTTATGGGGGTCACTATGCTGATGGATCGCATCGCCGAGACGAAACCCGGCACTGAAGTTACGATGCAAATCGTCCGCGGCAGCAAGATTATGGATGTAAAAGTCGAGATTGCTGAGAAGCAGGTGTCCTATCCCGATAGAAAATAGGGTTTGTGCGACTGCGTGATAAATAAAAACGCCGACTGATGTCGGCGTTTTTATTGCGATTTAGTGACTGACCACCGGCTCATCTTCGTCATCTGCATCGTCAACTTCGTCACCCATAAAATAGGTGCCCCAGCCGTCATAGTCGACTTTATGTTTTGCCGCTAAACCTAAAAGCTTTTCACAGGCGTTGTCCAATAGGTCAACATCCAGCGCATGATTGGCTACCGCATCAAAACAGAACAGTAATGAGCCATCATCCATCTCAACCTCTTCGGCGTCATTCACTTCAAAGCCAAGTTTGAACGCATCTACCGCGGCTTTTTCTAACTTATCAAAGTTAGTAGCAGAGAAATGATGCTCAATCGTGTATTCGGCATCCGGATCAGAACCATCCTGCAACAGGGATTCTACGATATCGCGGTTCTCTTCCATCTGCTGTTTCAGCAGTTGCTCAATAGACATAAGCATCTCCAGTAAAGCAGTTCAGCACTGCTAATAGTTGATTGACTGCCGCTATTTAGCAGCAGCGATCTGTTGATTCAATTCAGTAAATTTAGCCGCCATCTGCTGATGCGTCGTCGCCGCGAGATGTTTGGCATCGGCCGCCGTTAACTTATTCGTATCAATCGGTGCTAACACCTCAATGATCACTTTGCCGTTACGCCAGCGGTTAAGCCGAATATCCCCTTGGCAACTTGCCACCACTGGCACCAAAGGCACACCCGCGGTAATTGCCGTATGAAACGCCCCGGATTTAAATGGCAAAATCCCACGACCACGACTACGGGTACCTTCAGGGAAAATCCATACCGACAACTTTTCATCACGAATACGCTGCGCAGTTTTACTAAGTGTCTCCACCGCCGTCGCACGATTTTTACGGTTAATCATAATGTTGCCAGACAACCAATAGATCAGCCCGAACAGAGGGATCCACAAAATACTGCGTTTACCCAAGGTCACAGTGCCTGGCACCATCACATTTGAGTGAGTAAACAGATCATAGTTATTTTGATGATTGGCGACAAAGATACAGGGCTGACAATGCGCCCGTTCTGGGTGACGGATTTCTAATTCGATGCCCATAAGCTTGGCGCACCAGCTAAAAGGACGCGAAAGCACGTACACGTTGTGACGATGCAGTGGCCGCAACAAACAATAAAGCGTGCCGCAGACAAACAACAACACTAGCATCAGCGCCAATATCAGGCACCTCAACAGCAACAGCATAACTCGCTCCTTTTGGACAGGGCCGCCAGTATAGCGATACCGCCTTGCACTCTCAATCGGCAAACCACGAACTTAAGCTGATTTAGCATTTGATTAAGCGAGACTTAAGAGTATAACTCTAGCCTATGGCAGGATTGATAACGCAGGGACTTTGATATGCTGGCTTTTCTTCGCAAACACCTAGGCTTGATTTTAATTGCTATCGTACTGTTTGGCGGTGTCTTTGGCGGTATCTATTACGTTGAGCAATCGCTCTCAGCGCAAGAACGCGTCATCCACTAACGATAACGCTGGCGCTCTGCACTGTTGTCGACTTGTGGTGGACGCTCCACCACTTGCAGTTGATCCATCAAGTGAGCAATAAACAGGGTTATCACGCCCAACATGGCGGCAACACTTAAGCCGCCGCGCAGGCCCGGTTGCCACCACGCCAGTAATGCCATCGCCAACGCCCAATAAAATCCCACCAGCTTTAGCCGTTGAGGCCATACACTACGTCCAAGCCACGCGCTGCAAGCTGGACAACGGATCTGTGCTCTAAAGCCTTTGCCGCGTTGCTCAGCAATATTTTCTAGCGGAATTTTCTTGCTGCAATGGCTACAGATCATGACACCCAACAATCACTCAATAAAAGGGCGAGCATTCTAGCAAACTGCCCGCCCCAAGGTATAGCGCTGGCTTAACAACTCGCCAACTCGATGACGATTGATTTAGTCGTTATAGACTGGCTTACGCTTTGAAAACAGGCTACGCACCAACACAAAGAACAGCGGTACTAAGAAGACGGCCAACATAGTCGCCGTGAAGGTACCACCCACGATCCCTGAACCAATAGACGTGCGGCTATTGGCGCCAGCGCCAGTGGACAATGCCAGCGGCAGCGTACCAAAGATAAAGGCTAACGACGTCATCAAAATCGGCCGTAAGCGCAAACGAGCACCTTCTAAGGCGGCATCCACTGCAGATTTTCCACGTTGATAGGCTTCTTCAGCAAACTCCACAATCAAAATCGCATTCTTTGACGACAGACCTATGGTCGTCAACAACGCCACCTGAAAGTAAATATCGTTTTCCAAACCGCGCATTGAGGCCGCCACTGCCGCACCAATCACCCCCAGCGGGATCACCAAAATCACTGAAAACGGCACCGCCCAGCTCTCATACAACGCCGCTAAGCAGAGGAACACCACCAAAATGGAGATGCTATACAGTAGCAGGGTTTGCCCTTGGGCTAACTGTTCTTGAAACGACAGACCACTCCACGCATAAGCCGTTTTACCCGCAGGTAACTCGGCCACATGTGCAGCAATTTGTGCCATCGCTTCACCAGAGCTGATACCGTTTGCCGCCCCTTGCAACTGATAAGAAGCCTGACCATTAAAACGACTCAGTGACTGTGGCCCAGAGCTCCAGCGAATATCACTGAAGGCAGAAAATGGCGTCATGCTAGTGTTGCCGTTCTCATCGCTGCCACGTACAAACCATTGGCTCAAATCGCTCGGTGCAGACCGATAAGGAGCATCTCCCTGCACATATACCCGTTTGACACGACCGTTATCAATAAAGTCATTTACATAAGTGCCCGCCCACGCCGTGCTGAGCGTGCTGGTCACGTTAGACATGGTTAATCCAAGTGCCATTGCCTTGGCGTCATCAATATCCACTTTAAGTTGCGGTGAGTCACTTAGCGAACCTTCACGCACGCCACTGAGCAATGGGTCTTGTCGCGCCGCTTGCAATAATTCGTCTTTATAGCCCGCAAGCTCATCGCGCGTCGTGCCTGAGTTCGCCAGCAACTCCATGGTAAAGCCACTACTGCGCCCCAAACCTCGAATAGGCGATGGCGACATCGCGAACACTCGAGCGTCACGAATCGATGCAAGATGCTGACTCGCACGGCGCGTAATCGCTTCAGCGCTGTTCTCATGTCCCGGACGCAACGCCCAGTTTTTCAGTGACAGGAACGCCATCCCTGAATTTTGCCCGTTACCCGCGAAGCTAAAACCAGAAATGGTGAAAATCGCATTGAGGTTATCTTTCTCATGGGTGAGAAAGTACTCTTCA
Source organism: Shewanella mangrovi (assembly GCF_000753795.1). Taxonomy (GTDB): domain Bacteria; phylum Pseudomonadota; class Gammaproteobacteria; order Enterobacterales; family Shewanellaceae; genus Shewanella; species Shewanella mangrovi. Next base: position 85,725 of record NZ_JPEO01000012.1, on the reverse strand, counting down.
ATCTGCTCAGCGACCGCACGGGTTCGTTTAATCGATGCGCCCGTTGGCAGGTTGAACTGCACCATGGCATTGCCCTGATCTTCGTTCGGCAGGAAGCCCGTAGGTAGCCGATACATCAACACGCCCAGCACCGCCACAATGGCAAAATAGAACACCATCCAACGTACTGGCGTCGCCAGCACCTGTCCAACGCGACCTTCGTAGCCGCGGGTCATGCGGTCAAAGTTACGGTTAAACCACCCAAAAAAGCCTTTAACACTGTGGTTAGCATCACTCGGTTTCAATAAGCTGGCACACAGGGTTGGGGTTAAGGTCAACGCCACAACTACAGAAAGCAACATTGAAGAAACGATCGTGATCGAAAACTGCCGGTAAATAACCCCCGTTGAGCCACCAAAGAAAGCCATCGGTAGAAATACTGCGGATAGCACCACTGCAATCCCCACCAACGCGGAACTGATCTCTCGCATCGATTTAATCGTGGCGGCGCGAGGCGATAACTTTTCTTCGCGCATCAAACGTTCGACGTTTTCCACTACCACAATGGCATCGTCCACCAGCAATCCAATCGATAGCACCATGCCGAACATCGTCAGGGTGTTGATGGAGTAACCAAATACCTGCAATACGCCAAAGGTACCGAGCAATACCACTGGCACAGCGATGGCTGGGATCAACGTGGCACGCCAGTTCTGCAGGAAAGTGAACATCACCAACACCACCAACAGAATCGCTTCAAACAGGGTTTTCACCACCTCTTCAATTGAGATACGAATAAAGTCAGTGCTGTCGCGTGGGAACGCCACTTGATAGCCTTCTGGAAAGGAGTCTTTCATGCGCGCAATGGTGTCTTTCACTAGCTTCGCCGTGGTCAGCGCATTGGCACCGGGTGCGAGCATTACTGCCATACCAGAAGCAGGATGACCATTGAGACGAGGCAGTGAGCGATAGTTTTCGCTGCCGATTTCCACCCGAGCCACATCTTCCAGCTTAACGTCAGCACCATCGCTATTGTGCTTCACAATAATCTGACGGAACTGATCTGGCGTTTGCAGCATAGATTTCGCGGTTACTGTCGCGTTGAGCTCTTGCTCATCCAGCGTTGGCATGCCACCGATATTACCGGCCGCCACTTGGGTATTTTGCGCCCGCAGCGCACTGGTGATATCGGAAGGGATGAGGTCATACGCTGCGAGTTTTGTCGGATCAAGCCAAATACGCATCGCATGCTGACCACCAAATACCCGAATATTACCCACCCCTTCAATACGGGCGATGGTGTCCTGCATGTTCGACACCAAAAAGTCCGACACATCGTTAGACGTCGCCTTATCGGTTTCATCATACAGCGCGAATACCAGCAAAAAGTCGCTTTGGGACTTGGTAACCGTTACCCCTTGCGACTGCACCACCGTCGGCAAGCGCGAGGTTACCTGCTGCACCTTGTTTTGCACCTGTACTTGCGCGGTATCGGCATCGGTCCCTTGCTCAAAGGTCACCGTAATCGACGCACTACCAGCTGACGAACTCGACGAGGAAAAATAAAGCAGCCCGTCAATGCCGGTAAGCTGTTGCTCAAGGATCTGCGTGACACTGTTTTCAACCGTTTGTGCATCGGCACCAGTATAGGTTGCTGAAATGCTGATGGTGGGCGGTGCTACGTCAGGGTACTGAGCAATCGGCAACTTAACGATGGAGAACACCCCGGCGAGCATGATCACAATCGCGATAACCCATGCAAATACCGGGCGGTCGATAAAAAACTTGGCCAACATGGTTATTGGCCTCCCATGGCCGTTACAGCTTCACCGCCGAACAGATGAGCCGTTACCGTCTGACCGGGACGCACTTTCAAGCTGCCTTCGACAACAACCTTATCGCCCGCTTTAAGCCCTGAGGTAACAATCCAATCGGACGCCACGGCATTACCCAGTTCCACCTGCTGACGCACGATTTTGTTGTTTTTATCCACAACCAGCGCGTAGGCATTGCCATTAGCATCATGGGCAATCCCCTGTTGCGGCACCTTGATACCATTAGGAATGATGGCTTGAGCAAAGCTGGCGCGCACAAACATGCCCGGCAGCAACAACTCTTGCGGATTGGCGAATTGCGCTCTTAGCGTTACCGAGCCAGTAGCCCGATTTACTGCGACTTCGCGCGCCAACAACTGGCCTTTCACCGCATAGTCGCTGCCATCTTCCAACTTTAAGCTCACCTGCATATCACTCTGTTGCAGCTGACCGCTGGCGAGCGCTTTCTTCATCGTCAGCAGATCTTTACTGGATTCAGTCAGATCAACATAAATGGGGTCAAGACTATGAATGGTGGTCAAGGCGGTGGTTTGATTACTGGTGACTAACGCCCCTTCGGTCACGCTGGAAATGCCAATATAACCGTTGATAGGTGCGATGACTTGAGTGCGTTTTAAGTCAATGGCGGCGCTGTTAACTGCCGCTTGCGATGCTTCCACCCCCGCCTTGGCTTGCAAATACGCTGCATGCGCATCTTCTGCATCTTGTCGGCTGACATCATTGGCTTTTACCAATTTACGATAACGTTGATCGCGCAGTTCCGCTGTAGTCAGTGCCGCTTCGGCAGTGACCAGATTCGCTTTGGCTTGGTCGAGTGCCGCTTGGTAACTTTCGGGATCAATTTGATACAAGAGATCGCCTTTATTAACCCAAGCGCCTTCGGTGAACTGACGTTTTTGAATAATCCCACCCACTTGCGGCCGTACTTCTGCCGTTTGGGTGGCGCTTACCCGCCCTTGCAATGAGGTTATCATCGGCAATGTTTCCGTGGTTACCGTAATCACGCTGACATCCGCAGCAGCACCTTGGCGCGGCATAGTTTGTGAAGGTGATTGATCACAACCTGCCAACAGCGACAGCATCAGCAACGCGTATGGAAAAGATCTGGACATTGAGGGCCTCAAGTAGGGCTAGAGTGCAAAGAATTGACACTTGTTAACATAAAGAGATGTGAGCAATTTACCAAGCTGGCGGCAGCAAACAAACGCAAAGATACAACATCAATTATTTCAGAATGTTTTTTTGACACACATTTGTTACAAATTGCTTATATAGCGCCAGCAATAGTAGGTTATCGCTGGCGCTAATGGGGATGTTAAAAGCCTTGAATATCGCCGTTATCGTCAATATCCAACTTGAGATAACCCGGCTTAATTCCCAGCCCCGGCATGGTCATAATATTGCCGGCAAACGCGGTGACAAATCCGGCACCAGCATTCAATTTAAGTCCGACAATCGGCAGAACAAAACCGCTTGGCGCCCCTTTTAGGCGAGGATCATGGCTAATTGACATCTGTGTTTTAGCCATGCAAATCGGTAAGTGATTGCCACCAAGCGCCTCTATCTGTGCTAATTGTTGCTGTGCCTGAGTCGACAACTCAACTTCACTAGCACCGTAGCCGCGTCGCGCCAATTGCTGCAAACTCTGCATTAGCCCTTCATCTGGGTTGTATAACGGCAGAAAGGCGACTTGCTGTTGCAAACAAGTTATTACCGCCTTCGCCAAATCAGTTGCGCCATCGGCGCCGTCGGCGAACGCTTGACTTAACTCTACCGCATCAGCACCGGCCTCGATTGCGGCAGTGCGTAACCACTCAAGTTCATCAGCAGTATCATCTGGAAAACGATTTATCGCGACCACCACAGGCAGACCATATTGCTTAACGTTGGCAATATGCCAAGCCAAATTACTCATGCCCTGCTGCAAGGCCGCGAGATTCGGGTAATTGATTTCACTGGCCGTCACGCCCGCATGACTTTTTAGCGCTTTAAGGGTTGCCACCAGCACCACACAGTCTGGGGTGACACCCGATGCGCGTGCTTTGATATTACAGAATTTCTCAAAGCCCATATCAGAGCCAAAACCGCCTTCTGTTACCACAATCTCATTCAATCCCAGCGCAATTTCATCGGCTATGACAGAAGAATTCCCATGGGCGATGTTGGCAAATGGTCCGGTATGAATCAGGCACGGCGCCCCATTAATGGTTTGCATCAAGGTTGGTTCGATTGCTTCGCGTAAAATCGCCGCCATCGCCCCTGCAACACCGAGTTGTTCTGCGGTGATCGCTTGCCCTTGCTCATCGAACGCCAACAATAGATTACCTATTCGCGTCCGCATATCGGCCAGGTCACGACTAAGCGCCAGCACCGCCATCAGCTCAGAAGCAGCAGTAATATCAAATGAACACTGACGCTCAGGGCCATTATTGCCAAGACCGATACGAATATTGCGCAGTGCGCGATCGTTATGATCCATCACGCGATTCCATACCACGCGCTGCGGGTCAATGTTGAGCGCAATTAGACCACTTTGCCGAGTGAACTCTTCTGCACCTAAGCGCTGCTCATGGTGTAGCCGGGCATCAATGGCTGCCGCCGCAAGATTATGCGCAGCACTCACGGCATGAATATCACCGGTAAGGTGTAAGTTGAGCTCTTCCATCGGCACAATTTGGGCGTTACCACCACCAGCTGCGCCGCCCTTAATGCCAAACACCGGGCCCATGCTCGGCTGACGTAAGCAAGCGCAAACACGCTTACCTAATTGATGTAAAGCTTGGGTCAAACCGATACTGGTGACGGTTTTCCCTTCACCAAAAGGGGTTGGGGTAATGGCGGTGACCAATACCATTTTGCCCTTAGGCTGAGCGGCTAAGCGCGGCAAGACTTGGAGATCGACTTTAGCTCGCGTCACGCCATAGCTACGGAATTCATCGGGCTTAAGCCCCATTTGCACCGCGATATCGGCGATCGCACGTAACTCGGTCTGACGAGAAATTTGAATATCTGACAACATGTAGGGTTCTGCTCTTACGGCGGATTACGTCTTTAAAGCAGGCATCATAGGGGAAAACTGCCTAACACTTAAGCAGCAAATAAAGGCAGAGTAAAAAAGCATTACTTCGCTCATAAATCTGAGCGAAGCAGTTTACTTTTGCGGATTAGTCCAGATATTCGATTTGGCCTAACAGATGTGGTCGACGGCCTTTTTCATCTCGTAATTCAAAGAGATGACCATTTGCACTAAGCTGCGCACCAAAACTGACCGTAGCGGGCATAAACAGGGGTAATTTAAACGCGACATCCACCGCAAACGGATATTGGCTGATGCAGGGCATCAGTTCCGCGACACAGCGCGCTTTAGACCACATGCCGTGGATCAAAATACGATCAAAGCCAAAACGTTTCGACAGAATCGGGTGCAGATGGATCAGGTTGTAGTCACCCGAAACTTTGGCATATTTACGCCCTAAATCGTCTTCGAGACGCCAAAAGACTGCATCGTCCCACGGCATATCGCTCGCTTTCGGCGGTCGCGCTCGACGGCCCGGTTTGCCGGTGCGATACAGATAAGTAGACACCGAACGCCAAACCACCTCATCACCGACAAACACTTCAGCGAACACGTCAAATTCTAAACCGGTATCGGTCTCACGACTGTCGTTCAGCGAACACTCGAGGCGCACTTGTTCATGTACCGTCACCGGACGTAAACACTCAATACGATTCGCTAAGTGGATTAAGCCGAGCAACGGGAAGGTAACTGACTCATGGGTAAACAGCGTCGCGTGCAAGCGAAACACTAATACATGCAGATAAGTTGGTGGTAACACATTGCCATCAAAGGAAAAACCGCAAACTTCAGCATATTCTTCGACATTGCCAATATGTAGCGAAACATCCGCAGTACTGACTTTTAATTGCGGTAGCGGTTGTTGGTCCCATCCAGGTTTGCGACCAAAGAAAATTTTGCGGTACAGCGAAAACAACGAGGGCATTGCCCGCAGTTCCATACAGGATTCCATTTACCTTTCACCACTGAAAATAACAATCAAACTGCAGAATCAATAGCTTGCAACAGTCAACTGTGCGCTATTATCTCAATGAAATAATTAAGATTAGTGTCTTTGATAGTGAATTATGAGAAAATTCAGCCACGCTTCACACTAAGCCATTCCATCGTGCAGGACAAGAATTTCGATACACTGGTCGGCAAATTTGCCAACAACATATATGGTACACCGAAAGGTGAGATTCGCGCAGCGGTAATGTGGCGCGACTTACAGGAAATGCTAGCCACAACGGAAAAACGACCGTTGCGGATCCTCGATGCTGGCGGTGGTTTTGGCTATTTCAGTATGAAATTAGCACGCTTAGGTCATGAGGTGGTGTTGTGCGATATTTCGCGCAATATGCTCAATGAAGCACAACGGCTGCTTGATGAGGAGCCAGAACCACTCAATGTGTCGCTTATACATAGTCCGATTCAAGCCTTGTCAGCGAACACTTTGGGTCAGTTTGACATGATCCTCTGTCATGCCGTGGTTGAGTGGCTAGCCGATGCCAAAGCGACCATGGAAAACCTACTGACACTGCTCACGCCCAATGGCTTGTTCTCGCTGATGTTCTATAACATTGAAGCGATGCGCTTTCATGCGCTGATTTCCGGTAACTTTGATTATGTGAACAACGGCCTCAAGGCCCGTAAGAAGTCGCGGTTAAGCCCAGATCATCCACTGGCGATTGCTGAGGTGGAATCGTGGTTTGCCGAATGGCAGCTTCAGACCTTAGGTATGTCCGGCGTACGCGTAATCCATGACTATATGAATCGCCGCTTACCGGTCGATTTTAGTCCCGCACAACTGGTGGAAATGGAACTGGCATACTCGCGCCAACAACCCTATTTATCGTTAGCGCGCTATGTACACCTCATGGGCAGAAAAGCTGCCAACTAACCTTTGGGCGAGCATTGCTGTTGGTTGCAATCTCGCACCTTGGCCCCCGCCTTTTGCAACAGCTGCACGACACTGTGTTCGCCGACCAAGTGACCCGCGCCGACAGCGACGAACAGCGGTTTGTCTGCCGCGTTAAGATAGTTGAGCACGCCGCTGGCCATTACGCGATTACGATCCCACAGCACAGTTTTCACTAACTCAGTCCCGCCTTGCCGTTGCAGCTCAGCTTCACTTAGCTGACTCAGCTTTTTCGCATTACCGGTTTTCCACGCATCGACGAGTTGCGCCAAATCGCTGTCTGGCGCCGATACCGCATCACGTACCATCGCCCACTGTGTTTTGATGTTGATTGACGACAGCATCTCAACTTGACTCTCCGCCGTTTCCAACGCCAGTAGCGGGCGTTGCCCCAGTTGCTTAATCAGCTGGGTTTCGGTGCCATAGTCGGCGCTATAGCCATTCTGACTGAGGCGTAACATAGTAAACTGCAGTGCCTGTAACCAAGGAGACAGTTTGGTGAACTGGTCACAATAGGGTTTATCGGCACAATAATTATCGACCGCCGCTTTCGTCTTAGCATCTGGTGTTGCGGGCGTCATGCCATACTTGCGCATCAAGCCAATCGCGGCAGGATCACGCACATCAACTTCTAATACCAAGGCACCAGCACTCGCATAAGCGTCGCTGATGTTGCTGGGCAATGGATAAAATTCCGCTTTGCCGACATGAAAGGAACCGAGTAACCACGCCGTTTTACCCTGAAAGTTAACCTGATAGAACACAGGTGAAACGGGAGTGTTTGCCCATAACGCGCTACTGAAAAATAACGCGACAGAGCAGATGACAGTCAGCCATCTCCTTGTTGCTGTCATATCGGTTCCTTATAATGCCAACATTTCAATTATTCGGAGACCGTTATGCCATACGGCAATGTCATTCCGCAACTTAAAACCAACCTGCAGACAGCCTATCGTCAAGCGGTTGATGCCGATGCCAAATTGGATCAATTGCAACAGGCTGGTCATGCTAAGTTTTCTAAAATTTTCTCAGCTGAACAAGGGTTTACTACCCAAAGCACACGCTTTTTACCATACGTTAAAGAGTTGGCAGCAGCGGTCAGTCAATTAGAACAAGCTGAAGATCAAGCCTTGCTTGAGTCTGTGGTTAAGCGTTTAGGGCTGATCTTGATGACGCTGGCACAATTTAAAGAGCAAAGCCGCGGCTAAACTCAGCTCACAAAATCAACAATCAGCGAATTAGTGTCATATAACTGTCACCAATGCTTTCTATGCTGCCATCCATTTGGGCAGTATCGGTGACGACATCATGCATATCCTTGACGAAGCAGCGCTTCTTGATTCCATTCTCAATGCAGAAGCGATCGAGGTGCATTTTCAGCCGATTGTAAATATTGCCGCTGGGCGCATTCATGGCTACGAAGCCTTGAGTCGCGGCCCAGCGAGTAGTCCGTTACATACGCCATTTCATCTGTTTGGTGCCGCCGAGCGCAACGCACGCCTATCTGAGTTAGAAACCTTGTGCCGTAGCGCAGCGATTCAGCAATTTAGTCAGCGACAATTGCCCGGTAAGCTGTTTATCAATATCAGCCCGAAAGCATTGCTTGACCCTGACTATCCCAAGGGACAGACCTTGCGGATAGCACAACAACTGGGTTATTCGCCGTCTCAGATCGTGATTGAGCTGTCTGAACAATATCCCGCTGAAGATATCGATTTACTGAAATCTTGCTTAGATCATTATCGCAATCAGGGCTTTCAGGTCGCACTCGACGATTTAGGCGCCGGCTACTCTGGCTTGAGACTGTGGTCCGAGCTTGCCCCTGACTATGTAAAAATCGACCGACACTTTATTGATCGCATCGATCAGTTCCCGGTGAAGCAGGAGTTTGTTCGCTCAATTGTCGAACTGTGTCAGAGTCTCACCTGCAAAGTGATCGCCGAAGGCATCGAAACCGATGCTGAACTGGCCATTCTACGTCGTCTTGGCATCAGTTTATGCCAAGGGTTTCTATTGGGTCGTCCGGCCACGCATCCAGCACCGACAATTCAGCTGCAGAATCATCATGCACCATTACTGCAGCAGCCAAGATATAACGAATCTGCCGAATGCTTATGTGAAATCAGTGAAACACTGCCGCCAACCACGCGCCTTAAAGCATTGAGTCAGCACTTTATGCAGCGCCCGGCACTCCAAGCCGTCGCGGTGATCGATGGTGATAAAGCACTAGGCTTAGTCTATCGGCAGAGCCTGTTGGAGTTATTTTCCACACCGTATGGCCGCGCCTTACATGAGAATCATCCCATTACCAACATCATGGACGCAGATGTACTAATGGTTGAAGCCAGCGAGCCACTATCCCATGTCAGCTACCAGCTCACCTCTGATGATAATCGCTACATAGCGCAGCAATTTATTATTCTGCGCCACGGCAAGTTTTTAGGTATCGGCCATACTCGCGATCTGCTGCAACGTATCACCGAGCAGCGAATTCAAACGGCGCGTCACGCCAACCCGCTGACAGAATTGCCCGGCAATGTGCCCATTCAACAGGAATTACAACGCTTGGCAAACAGCCAGACGCCCTTCTATTTGGCCTATTTTGATCTAAATAATTTTAAGCCTTACAACGATGTGTACGGCTTTGCCAAAGGGGATGAAGTGATCCGTGACACCGCCAACCTGCTACGCCGTTTTGGTCTACAGCAGTTTATTGGTCATGTCGGCGGTGACGACTTTGTGATGATTGGTACTGCCGAGCGCATGGTCGAAGATTGCCAACGTATATTGCATGAGTTTGAACGGCTGAAACAGCGCTACTTTCTGGATGAACATTGGCAGCAACAGCAATTTAGTGCCAAAGACCGTCAGGGACAGCAATGCTTACACGGTTTAGTGAGTCTGAGCGTCGGAATACTTCCCCCAGAACTCACCTTCGGTGCCGATGAAACCCAGCTTTCAACGCTAAGTGCTTATGCAAAAAAACAGGCAAAACTCACACAAAGTGGGTTTTGCCTGCTTCAGCAGCCGACACTGGCGGCGCGGCAAATCGCTTAACTGAGCTTATGCTTTTGGTACTACGGTTTTACGTAACCAGTCCTTCAGCATCTCTTTTTCAAACCTTAGCGAGTCATGAGAATTCACATTGCTGCGATCCATAAAGCCAACATCGCGCAGTTTTTCAGACCCCACCATAATCACTTGCTCGCCGTCTAATACGCGATAGCTGAAGGTGATACGCGGTGGATAGATATCTTTTACGACACGCATATCGCTCACCGATGCGCCAAAGGTTGGCAGTACATCACCCGCCAAATCCAAATCGGTCACCACCAGTTCTAGGGTTTCCCCTTTTTTCAACAGACGGCTAGCGTCTTTGTCTAATGACTTAGTGAGATCATCAAACACTCGCTGCCGATACTTGATCCGGTTTTCATTCGCCGCCTGTACATCTCGATACTTTTCTGGAGACTGCCATTCAATTTTGACAATTCCAGACTTGGTTACCGGATCGGGCTGGGGTTCGTCAGCAGTTGCAGTGGCGGTGTATCCAGCGAATAAAAGCCCGGCTATTAATAATCCGACTTTCATACTTGCCTCCTTAAATCACCAAGACTTCACTTAGTTATCCATTCATTAGTCGTTGGTCAGCTTAAACTAACAATGCACAATGTCCACTAACTTGGATAAGTGCAATAGGTTTGAGTTCCACCAGCAAAATGAAACATTATTTATCAGCCAAGCTAACACTATGTTTGTGATAGAAAAACAACATTTTTTTGACATTCTTTGCAGCTTTGACGGCTGTGCTCTGCAACCATTCTCATAAGCAGCTAATGATTCCGCTTTTTTATTAATCAAAGCCTAGTCATGCGATTTTGTCCTGATAATTTACTCTAGATCTCTCACAGATCCCCTTTTAACCGCGCGAATCTTGTGGCAAGTTAACAGCGCTATAACAATAACATTTGTCATACTAAGAGAACTTTAATATGAATAAAGCTGAACTTATCGCCAGCATTGCTGATAAGGCTGATCTCACTAAAGCGCAAGCGACCCAGGCGTTAAAATCTATTGAGTCTGCTGTTACTGAAGCACTAAAGGAAGGCAACAAAGTATCGATCGTAGGTTTTGGTTCATTTGAAACCGCTACGCGCGCAGCTCGTGTTGGTAGAAATCCATCTACTGGTGCAGAGATCGAAATTCCTGCTGCTGTTATCCCAAAATTTAAAGCTGGTAAGGCATTGAAAGACAGCGTGAATTAATTTTCGCAACATCTCTGTCATAAAACGCCTCTTTATGGGGCGTTTTTTATTGGGCGCCCTGCCGATTATTGCACCATAATTGATCTACTCGCACAAAAGTTGTGCAAACATATGTCAAATTATGACATTACAAAATCTTAACCTTTTGTAAAATTTAGCTTTTCATTTTTGGCACACTCTTCGCTCTATAAAATCGCAATCAATCAACACAAGACTAAACCGCTGTACCAGAAGTTATCTGGTAACCGGTAAAACATAGGGAATTTAGGGGGATAAGTATGAAACAAAAACTGCTGTCATTGGGAGTGCTCGCAGGTTTGATGTTAGTTGCACCAATGAGCCAAGCTGAAGTCACTGGCAATATTGGCGCTACTTCTAACTATTTGTGGCGTGGTGTTACTCAAACAGGTGATGCAGCTGCCGTTCAAGGCGGTATCGACTACAGCCACGAATCAGGATTTTATGTTGGCACTTGGGGTTCAACCGTAGATTTTGGTGATGACACCAGCTACGAAATGGACCTGTACGGTGGTTACGCAAACTCTATCGGTGATGTGGGCTATGACGTTGGTTACTTGTACTACGGTTACCCAGATGCTGAAGGTGACATCGATTTCGGCGAACTGTACCTGACACTGAGCTACGAGTGGCTTGAAGTGGGTGTAGCAAAATTCGTCAACGCTGGTGACGACGTTGCTGCCGACGGTTTAGATGACAAAGATTACACTTACTACCATGCTGCTGCGACCTTCCCTGTGACGGATACCATCAGCGTTGGTCTGTTCTACGGTTACTCAACTGGTGACGTAATTAAGAGCTGGTTCGATGAAGACAACTACTCTGAATACAACGTATCAGTAACCAAAACTACCGCTATCGGTGACGTATCATTCAAATTGGCTGATACCGACCTGCCAGGCGATGACATGAAATTTGTGCTGGGTTATAGCTACAGCTTCGATTTCTAATAAGTTGTACCCTTTAAAACAATAACTATATAAATAATAACAATAAAATTGGGAGCTGACTTCAGCACGGATAGCTCACTTCCACTCCCATTATCGCTCAATCAATGTGCGCATAATTAGCCCGTTACCCTCGTGGTAACGGGCTTTGTTATGTGGACGTACTGACGATAAAGCGCTGTTCAAATTCGTCCGCAGGTAAGGGCTTACAGTAGTGATAGCCTTGCAATATATCGCAACCAATGGTGCGACAAAATTCAGCATGACATGCAGTTTCCACCCCTTCGGCCACAGCAATCACATCTAAACCTTTAGCAAAATTCAGTAGTGCTCTAAGCAAGCGCCGACTACGTTCATCATGATCCACTGCTAGCACAAAGCTCTTATCCAGCTTCAATACCTGAATAGGAAAGTCTTTGATATGTTCCAGCGATGAAAAGCCAGTGCCAAAGTCATCTAACGCCAAACTCACGCCCAGTTGCTGCACTTCACATAAGGTGCTGGCAAGTGACTCAGAATCTTCAATCAAGGCGTTTTCGGTCAGCTCTAGCTCTAGATATTTGGCGGGCATTGAGGATAACTGCAACGCATCGGTGACTTGTTTGAGCAGCAATTGCTTTAAATTTTGTGAGGGTGAGAGATTCACCGCCACCGATATCGGTGTCTGGGTTGCGGGTAGCATTGTTAACCAGCGCTGATTTTGCAAACACGCCTGATTTAACACCCATGCGGCTAATTCATCCATCATGCCAAGTTCTTCAGCAATCGGTAAAAATGCATCGGGCGGCATCATACCGTCTTCGGGATGCTGCCAACGCAATAACGCCTCACATCCCACTAATTTGCCGCTATTCGCAGCGAACTTACCTTGATAAAAAAGTCGCAACTGCTGATCAGTAATGGCGTATTTGAGCCCTTGTGCAATGCGATGGCGTTTATTCATCACATCATTGAGCACATTGGAATACACTTGATAACGATTACGCCCATCTCGCTTGGCCTTATACATGGCGATATCAGCACAGCGAAGCAGCTCTGATCCCGTTTTTGCCAACGCACCATAGTAGGCTATCCCGGCACTGGCACTGATTTGCAGCGCTTGGTTTTGTACCAGATAGCTCGGCTGTAATGCTTTGAGTAATCGCTGTGCCCATTGCTCGGCCTCGGCGACCAGTGTATCGCCTGAAAGCACAGCGACAAATTCATCACCGCCAATACGGGCAATCATGCCTTTTGGGGGAATAAGTTTTAGCAACCGCGCTGCGACCTGCTCCAGCAGATGATCGCCCGCCTGATGTCCCAGAATATCGTTGACCTGCTTAAAGTCATCCAGATCCAACAAAATTATCGCCAACTGGCTTTGTTGGCAGCGCGCCTTAGCCAATTCACGATGCAAAAAAGTCTCGAAGCCATAGCGGTTAGCCAACTGCGTAAGTGAATCAAGCTCCGCCAACTGTTTTAGCTGCTCATGGCTATGCTTTAGCTCCTGCGCCATCGCCGCGCGTTGTTGCGCCTGACGAATCGCCCGCGTCAAACGACGCGGATTCACTTCATCTTTAAGTAAGAAATCCTGGGCGCCAAGTTCAATACAACGTTCCGCGACGCTCTCATCTTCATAGCGTGAAATCATCACCACCGCCGTATTGGCGCCAACCGTTTGATGCAGTTGCGCCAACATCTCCAGTCCATCTGCATCCGGGAGACGATAATCCAACAAAATGCCATCAAACGATTGCCCAGCAACGAGCTCCAAGCCACCTTTGGCACTATTCGCTTCAAAAATATTAACCGCTAACGAAGAACTGGCTAATGCCCGGAGAATGGCGGTTCTATCAATTTCGTCATCGTCTATCAGTAATAGATCCATCTACACTTCCTCTACTGACTTGGTAGTTCCACAATGCGCCAATAGTGTTCGAGCATATCGAACAGGTTTAAGAAACCATTTTGCGGACTATGTTTCACAATATAACCAGCAACATGATGGCGATAGGCTGCGACTTTGTCTTCATCGGCACTGGACGTGGTTAATACAAACACCACCGCCGTCGACAGCACTGGGTCATGACGGATCTGCTCCAAAAACTCCAACCCATTCATGCGAGGCATATTTAAATCCAGCAAAATCAAATATGGCGCTGTCACCTGCTGCTGTTGCAGCATCTGTAACGCCTCAACACCATCACGTGCGCGTATAATAGGGTTTAGCAGGCGCAGTTGCTGTACACAACGCTGTACCGCCATGAAATCGACGTCGTCATCATCAATAATGAAAATCGTCACTTGCTTATAGCCTTGCTCATCCATCTGCATCTCTTCCTATTTTTTCCGGCCAGGTAAATTTGAAACAGCAACCACGTCCTTCTGACTCAATCCAAATCTTGCCGCCCAAACTCTCCACACTTTTACGGACTAGACTCAGGCCCATGCCACTGCCTTCGACTTCATCTCTGGGCCTCAGGGTTTGAAAGATATCAAACACTTTTTGCTGGAATCGCTCAGGGATCCCCGGACCATCATCGGCGACGTAGAACAGCCACTGCGTACCTTGCAGTTCACTGCCAACTCTAATAACCCCTAACGACTGATCATGGTGTTTGATGGCATTGTTAATCAGATTGCGAAACACCAACTCTAACGGCACCTTAGCGGTCACGAGCAACGGCATATCCGTCTCAATGTACAGTTCAAATGCTGGTTTGGTATTCACCAAGGCAAAAACATCTTTCACTAGCTGCGCCGTGTCGGTTTCCACGAGTTCGGCGTCAATTCGCCCTACCCTAGAAAAAGCGAGCAACCCATCAAGAAGGTTGACCATACGCTGTACCCGATTACGGATTAGCCCCAGATACTTATGCACAGTTTCACTGCCGTGGTCGGCTAAATCCTCCGTTAGCCAGTCAGAGAGTTGCTCAATGCCTCTAAGTGGTGACTTCAAATCGTGCGATGCAATATAGGCAAAGCTATCCAACTCGCCGTTAATACGTTCTAACTCGCTGGTATAACGCTCTCGCTCTCGCTCTGCTTGTTTGCGCTCAGAGACATCATTAATGGTCGCTAACACCGCTTGGCCGTCACTGAACATTATTGGCGTCAAGCCGACTTCAATCTCGACGAAACTACCATCACTACACATGCCCTTGAGATCAGTACGTTGCGACATCGCTTTGGCATCCGGTCGCCTCAGATATTGCGCGATATGTTGGCCATGCTGCTCTCGCAGACCGCTGGGCAATAACATCGATACGCTCTTACCTAACATTTCATCACGCGAATACTTAAATAACTGTTCGGCGTGCGCATTCACTAAAGTCATCACCCCTTGGGCGTTGATCATCACCAATGCCGATGGCGATGCCTCAATTACGAGCCGAAACCGCTCTTCATTGGCCAACATGCGTTGGGAAAACAACTGCTCTTTATGACGTCCTAGTGCGCCGTGATGCAAAAAGTAATAGAGGATCAGCAGAAACATCACCCCGAACACCGGCACCAGGATACGCTGCAGCGACTCAGCGTCACTGACAAAATTGGCATCTGACGACATCGCCATTGACCAAATATGACCGCCAATATTGACCGGAATGACAGTGGTGTAGCGGCTATTAGCGACCGCATTATTATTGCTAAACATCAGTTGCGGCGGGCTGATGCCATCACCATCAAAGATGGACAAGGTAATTTTAGGAAACTTGTCGCCCAGAATATTCTCAATCAAGTTATTCACTCGAAAGGCGGCGTACACCACGCCACGAGCTTCATCGGAAGCTTGGCCACTGTCATCGTCTTTAAACAGCGGCAGATACATTAAGAAGCCAGCTTGCACATCTCGTGCAGTTTCCTGCACCAAAGTAATCTTGCCGGAGATAGAGACTTGCCGAGTGGCAATGGCACGATCAATTGCCAGCCGCCGCACAGGCTCAGAGTACATGTCATAGCCAAATGCACGCTGATTACGCCAGTCAAACGGCTCTAGATAGAGTATGGATTGGTAGGTTTCGCGAACGGGGTCGAGCGGATGCACATGGTAGTCAATAAAGCCTTCGGCTTGCACTTTTGCCTCATGGGCGGCGATTTGATTCGCTTTTAAAATGATGCTGTAACCAAACGCCTGAATCCCAGGGTAGAACTCTTCAAGATGGGAGTTAGCCACATAGTCATGCCACTCCTTGCGCGAGACGTCATCTGACGACATAAACAGGCCAATACCACCACGCAATAGCAACTCATAGGTGCGCATACGTTCGAGTATTGCGTCCCTCAATTGCAAACTTTGAAACTGAAACCGCTCTTTACCACGTTCATTTATATAGTGATTTGCTAAATATGCGCCGAGTGTGGTGAAGATTAAGGCAAATACCATAATCAGCCATACTGAGGAAGGCAGTTTGAATTCAGGCGTAGCAACGCCCGTTGCAGGGGCTTCATTGGGCAACTCCCTTACCATGTACCAGTTCCAATTAGATGTATTTGAAGTATGGGTAAGTGTGGTAGGTCGCTGAAAATTTGCAAGTTATCGCATTTTTACGCTTTGCTACCGGTGGCGGAAATTTTCGTAAAAAATTGCGTGTAGGATCGCATTCTTTTGTCAAAGCAATCACTAAATTAGCAATCAAGGGATGACATAAATGCCGGAGAGCAGCTTCTTTGAGCAACACTGATTGTTGCTAAGAAACAGCCTTGTGTTGGCTTGAACGTTGTAACAAACACATCGATCAGGAGTAGCTATGGCTCAAATATTTGAAGTTTTGCCCAACGATGCCGAAATCGAAGCCTTGACCACCCCAAAAAATCGTCAGGCCGCCAAGGCATTACAACATCGCCGCGATGTACGCCGCCGTCTCGACGATTGCTTAGAACGGCTCCAACTGAGACGAGCTCTGGATTTAGACGAAGACGAGAGCTTTTAAGATTAAAACAGGGCATCAGCCCTGTTTTTGTTTATTCCCCTGTTGCTGCGTCAGCAAGGCTTCTGCTTTGGCCCCCAGATACACGTATAGCCCGAGCCCAACCAACAAGCCGACCACCGCCAACATCATAAAGATGGCACCTTGAATATATTCAAATTTGCCGAGCGAGGCCTTAAACATGGTCAGCAGCGCCTCAATGGAAATCGCGATCAAAATCGTCGATACAAAGCGCGTAATGGTACGTCGCGTCGAACTATGACGGAAAATATCCTTATGCATCAACACTTCTTCTTCAAGAATCGTCTTACCGAGATCAAAGATCGCCAAAGCTAAGGTGATAAAGATAATCGTACCAAACGGCCGTAATGAGTCATGCTCCATCTGGTAATCAGCAATTAATAGCTGCCAGATATCACGGGCCGAAATACAAATTAACACGCCTACAATGATGAACAGTCCAGTCACCAAGGTGGCGTACACCGCTTTAAATATTGGCGTCACCCGCCGCCGCGCGCGATCGCCCATCATATATTCAATCAAACAGGTAAGATTAATATCCACCACCACAAACCCCTTTTTGTTATCCGCCAGGGTCTGCGCAATTGATGCTGACAAACATAAGTGCCCAGAAGCATTGGACAGATAAGGGCGGGTAATTTGTACGCCGGTCTTATCTCGTACATTAAGATAGTAAGGCCGCTGACTACGATCAGGACTTTCACCCACGCTCAGCAGTTTTACCTGCTGATTGATCAACGCCAAATTTGGGCTGATTTGCCGACCATTGCTGTCGAGCAGGTACATCAGCTCCACAAATGGATAACGTGCCGCCACATCACTAAAGATTTTGATTGCCTTACCGGTATCAACAAACAGTTCCACGCCTGCCATTCCAGTCAGAATCGATTCCAAAAGTTCGTGTACCAGCGCTTCATATTCATGATATCGCTCAATCACACTGAGATAACTCATGCTGGCCATATTCTTCTCCCTGAATTCCGCAAAACTAAATTAGTTAAATTCAAGCAGCTTTAATGCCAAACAAAAAATCATACAAATAACAATCGATTAAAAAATGCGCGCAAGTTTTAGCTGCGTTATAACAAGGCATTTGCACCAAAAAAAAGCACCAAGATCAGCTTGATAGATATCTTTCGACCACCGAAAACGCAGCCATTATTGGCTCGCCAACCGACAAGCAGAGCACCCAATTCGGCGAGGCTTGGCATCTGCCTGACGTCATACGTCTTACATTAGCTATTACTAAATTTTTTTGAGTTAAGTTAATTTTAATGTTGATTATTTGTTCAATATTAACTATTTGTAAACAACTGTTACATGACGTAACAGTACAAAAAACAAGAGATAGGAAATCTACACAATGAAAATAAAAGCAATATCAGCAGCGATCCTAGCTGCCACTATTTACACCCCAGTAACCCATGCAGCCAGCATGGTTCATCTCACACCAGGCAGTGCCAAAGCCAAAAGTTTAGTACCCGCAGTAAGTCCCGCGGCAATGCTAGGCGTTGGTAAAGCACACAGCTTTAAAGGCAAACAAGTCAAAGTCGGTAAAAAGCTGAAAGCGCGATTGCATCAGTACTATCAAGGCGTGCAGGTTTATGGTGTATCCGTTGCCGCTGACGTGAGTGCTATGGGTGTTTACAGCAAGATGTCGGGCACTTATCTGCAAGGATTGGAAAGTGATCTGCCATCCGTCACTCCACAGCTAGACAAAGCGTCAGCGATCAAAAATGCCATGAAGTCGCAGCAGCTTACCGCCACCGAACGCAGTAGCGCCAAGCTTTATATCTGGCAGGACAAAGAAACAGGTCAGGCACATTTAGCCTATTTGGTGGATATGTTCGTTTCAGCGCCCAAAGTGAGCCGCCCATTTGTAGTGATCGATGCTAATACGGGGGCCGTGCTCAAAAGTTGGGAGCAGTTAACCTATAGTCAGTTGGCAACTGGCCCCGGCGGCAACCTAAAAACCGGCGAATATTTCTATGGTACTGATTATGGCGATCTCATCGTCAGTGACAGTTGCCAAATGGATAACGACAACGTCACTACGCTGGACATGAACAACCGTACCAACGGTAGTGGTTCTGTGGTGCAATTTAGTTGTCCAAACAGCCCGGAAAACTATGTCAATGGCGCTTACTCAGCCGAGAACGATGCACACTACTTCGGTGGGGTTATCTTCGACATGTATTCTGACTGGTTCAACACCTCGCCACTGACCTTTAAACTGCAGATGCGCGTGCACTACGGCAGAAACTATGAAAATGCCTTCTGGGATGGCACCGGCATGACCTTTGGTGATGGCGCCTCCACCTTCTATCCTTTGGTAAGCCTCGATGTCTCTTCACACGAAGTGTCCCACGGCTTTACTGAGCAAAACTCGGCACTAACCTATGATGGTCAAAGCGGCGGTATTAACGAAGCCTTCTCCGACATGGCAGGCGAAGCGGCTGAATTCTATATGAAAGGCAGCAATGACTGGATGGTGGGTGCCGAGATCTTTAAAGGCAGCGGCGCACTGCGTTATATGGATCAGCCAAGCTTAGATGGCACTTCCATCGACAGTGCCAATGATTACTATGCCGGACTCGATGTGCACTATAGCTCTGGGGTGTTTAACCGCGCCTTCTATCTGTTGGCCACCACCAACGGCTGGGACACTCGCAAAGCCTTTGAAGTATTTGTGAAAGCCAATCAATTGTACTGGAATGCAGATTCGGGGTTTGATGATGCTGCCTGTGGCGCTGCACAAGCAGCTGGCGATCTTAACTACAGCGTGAGTGACGTCGAAAGCGCATTTGCCTTAGTCGATGTCGACGCCACGTGTAGCCCGACAGAACCTGAAACTCCGCCAACAACCGATGTACTGGTTAACGGTACGCCGGTAACCAATATCAGTGGCGCGACAGGGTCTGAACAGTTCTGGAGCTTTGATGTACCAGCGGGTGTCAGCAGACTGACCATTGCCACCAGCGGCGGCAGCGGAGATGCTGACCTGTATGTGAAGTTTGGCAGTGAGCCGTCAACTACCAGCTATGACTGTCGTCCATACCGCAGCGGTAACAATGAAAGCTGCAGCTTTAGACGTCCAGCCAGCGGTACTTACTACATAATGTTGAAAGGCTACAGTAGCTTTGCCGGGGTCTCGTTAAGCGGTTCCTACTAATGCACTGTGTGCGATAAAAAAGGCAGCCTCGGCTGCCTTTTCTTTTGTGCCAAGCGGATGTTATTCCGCTTCCACTTCTTGTGCTTTCAACGCCTTTTGCCGCGCAAAATACTCTTTAGTCAGCTTAAATACGATCGGACTCAAGAGTAATAAGGCAACCAAGTTAGGCAAGGCCATCATCGCATTAAGCGTATCCGCCAGCAGCCAAATGAACTCTAACTTCGCCACCGCACCAATCGGTACTATGATGGTGAAGATTAAACGGAACGGCATAATCGCCTTCACGCCAAACAGGAACTGCACACATTTTTCGCTGTAAAAACTCCAGCCCAAAATGGTGGTAAAAGCAAAGATCGCCAACGCAATTGCTACCACGTAATTACCAATCGGCAATGCATGGCCAAACGCCATTGAGGTCAGCGCCGCACCATTCTCACCAGAACTCCAAGCGCCCGAGACAATAATCGCCAGACCGGTAATTGAACACACCAAGATAGTGTCAATAAAGGTACCGAGCATCGCAACCAAGCCCTGCGTTACAGGATTATTGGTTTGTGCCGCCGCGTGTGCAATTGGCGCACTCCCTAAACCCGCTTCGTTTGAGAACACACCACGGGCTACACCGTAGCGAATTGCTGCCCACACCGCAGCACCCGCAAAGCCACCTTGTGCCGCCACAGGTGAAAACGCACTTTCAACAATTAGCGATATCGCCGCTGGAATTTCTGAGATATTGACCGCCAGTACCGCTAAACCACAGATGATATAAAACACGGTCATGAGCGGTACAAGTTTGCCCGCCACATCCGCAATACGCTTGATGCCGCCCATCAATACTGCACCAACCAGAATCATCATCACCACACCGGTGATCCAAGCAGGCACACCAAAGTTGGCATTCAGTGCATCAGCGACTGAGTTTGCTTGCACTGTGTTACCGATACCAAATCCAGCGAAGGCACCAAAAAAGGCGAACAGGAAACCAAGCCAAGTCCACTTTTTCCCTAAACCATTTTTGATGTAGTACATGGGGCCACCCACATGGTGTCCCTTTTCATCTTCTTCGCGGAATTTTACTGCCAATACTGCTTCAGAATATTTAGTGCCCATGCCCACCAGCGCAGTACACCACATCCAAAACAATGCACCAGGGCCGCCTACTGCGATTGCGGTCGCAACCCCAGCAATGTTACCGGTACCAATAGTGGCAGAGAGAGATGTCATCAGTGCATTGAACGGGCTGATCTGCCCTTGCACGTCTTCGGATTGTTCAGGACTACGTCCCGACCAAAGTAATTTGAAGCCAGTGCCAAGTTTGACAATTGGCATCAGTTTCAGACCGATGGATAAAAATAGCCCAACACCAAGGATCATGACTAACATGGGCACGCCCCATACTAAACCATTCACCTGGTTAACCAGAGCAACAATTGCTTCCATTCCAACCTCGTTATTGTTTTTTATAGTTATGACAGACATACAACCAAAGGGGGCGGTTATATGGTGAGCTGCCAGAGTACAACGAATGGTTAACAATTGGGAATAGCTTGGTGTGGATAAACCAAGCTAACTTTGGTAACGAGCTATGTTATTGTGAATTACTCCGGTTAATTTCTGCGAAAACTGCAGATTAACCCACAGTTTTCTTCATTCTTTGGCGAGTCTTAGGTTTTAGTTGCACACTCATGACGGCCAGCACAATCACCCCAATCCCTAATTTCGACAGCCAATTAAGCGCGTCGACATGCAAAATATCACGCCACCAGCCGGCATAAACCAGTATATCTGTGCTGATAAAGCTGATAATCGGTGTCAACGCCAACATAGCGCCCACCTGCCCAGCGGGCAGTGACTTCATCCCTTGGGCAAAACACGCATAAGCCAGCAAAGTCGCAATGGCACTGGCGATCACAATGGTCCACGCTTCGCTATCAAGCGGTTGCCACACAGTAAAATCGCAGCTTGGCAAAAGCACAATGGCGCCCAACACATAGATCACCAACAGAATATTGGTGGGTGATAACACGCCTGCCAACTGACGTTGCAATAACACACTCACACACCAACAAAGCACTGACAGCTGGATCAGTAATACGCCGAGCAGTACGTCTCCACCATCTGCCGCGCCATCGAAACGTAAATAAGGATTGAAAAACATCAGCATGCCGACGGCTAACGCCATAAAACAGCTAATTTGAAAGCGGCTTAAGCGCTCACCAAATACCAGAAAACCGCCGATAGCTAAAAAAACACCCGAGGTTTGAAAGTTGAGTTGTGCCGTACCCGGCGCCAGATATTTCAGTGCCAACATAAAGCTCAAATAGTTGGCTAACAGCATAATCCCAGCCAGCGCCAGCCAACCCCACTGCTTTAACGTCACTTGTTTGAATGATGCGAGACCGCCCGCCAAGGCTTGAAAGACCACCAGCATTAACCCAGCGGCACCAAAACGGAACCAGGTCAGGTTAACCGCATCGACAAAGCCAACGGTTAGCTTCAATGCTACCGGCATAATGCCCCAAAAGATAACGGCGGCCGCAATAAACAACAGCCCGGAACGGGCATTATTAGTGGACAAGAGAAGACTCCGAGATACAACATCGGTACTGGTTGAGGGGAAGGGATTCGCGAACAAGAGCAGTACAGGAACTGTGCAATATTTTGCCAAATTCGGCGCCATAATCCAAGTCACAATACCGCGCAAGCAGACTATTCCACCGCAGTTGCTGCAGGCAACCACACAAGTTCTGGCAACGCCTGTAAGTCTAAGATGTCACCGCGCTGCGCAATCACAGCATGGGTATCGGGTGACTGCTCGGCTATTTTTTCTAACAGCACTTGCTGAGCCTTTGGTTCGCCGTGCACCAGAATGAGGGGCGGCGCTTTGGAAAAATGCCGATACCAGTGCAATAACTCGGCCTGATCCGCATGTGCCGACAAACCGCCAACGGTATGAATACGCGCCCGCACCGGAATACTTTGCCCCGAAATTGTCAGTTCCTCGGCGCCATCCACCAACAAACGACCGGGCGTTCCTAACGCCTGAAAACCACAGATAATCACATCGGAATTGGCGCGTCCCAAATTGTGCTGCAGATGACAACGAATACGGCCGCCGTTACACATGCCACTGCCGGCAATAATGATCAGCCCGTGATCGATGTCATTGAGGCTCATCGACTCCTCAGTATCGCGAATAAAGCGCACTTCCGATAACAAAGGATGGGCGCCGGGATGCTGCTGCGTCATACGTTGAAATTCATCATCCATCAGCGGGTAGTTGTGCACGTAAACGCGGGTTGCTTCTATCGCCATCGGGCTATCGAGTACTATCGTCCAACGCGAGAGTTGCCACTCTTTGGCATACAGATGAAACAGATAGATAATTTCCTGAGCACGGCCGACGGAGAATGCCGGAATGAGAATATTGCCGCGACTGGACTGAATGGTTTCAGCAAATATCGCTTTCAGCTCGGCAAGGGTATCTTCCCAACTGCGGTGCAAACGCTCACCGTAGGTACTTTCCATCATCACTAAATCAGCTTCATCCACCAACTCAGGATCGCGCAAAATTGGCATACCAGCGCGACCAAGATCGCCGCTGAAGACTACTTTGCGCTGCAGTTCACCGTCATCTAAAAACAGTTCAACCAATGCTGAGCCGAGAATATGACCCGCATCGTGTAACACAATAGTGACTCCCGGCATCACAGGGACCGATTGTTCATATTCCAGCGGTACAAAGTGACTGAGCACAGAGTCGACATCTTCTTCGGTAAACAGTGGTTCTAGCGGTGCTTGGTTTTGCTTTTCACGGCGCTTATTGGCGCGTTCGGTATCACGCTGCTGTAGCATAGCGGCATCGCGCAGCAGTATTTCACACAGTTCAGCCGTAGCCCTGTGGGTATAGATAGGACCATCAAAGCCCTGTTTCACTAATGCGGGGAGACGACCGGAATGGTCGATATGGGCGTGGCTCAATACCACAGCAAATATTTCGCTGGGAGAGAAATCGAATGGCTCTCGGTTACGGGCGACATCGGTTTTCCCGCCCTGAATCAAGCCACAGTCCAGCAGTAACTGCCGTTGATTAAGGGTTAACAGGTGACAGGAGCCTGTCACCTCTTCGGTGGCACCAATAAACTGCAACGTCATCGACATAACCGCCTCCGCCTTGTTCACTCATGCTAGTTTAAGCGTAAGCGCTAAAAGCGAAGGCTGCCCGAACTTAGGCCACAAATTACAACTAATTTTAACTGGCGCTGTGCTTAACCGCTTGATTGGCGGGCAACCAAAACGAAATCAGCCATGAGAGTGCCAACAAAATCGAACTGGCCCACAAGCAGGCATTGAGCCCCGCTTGCTGGAACAACCAACCCGAGAATACCGTGCCCAGTAATCTGCCCGCGGCGTTGGCCATGTAGTAAAAACCGACATCGAGCGACACCCCGTCATCGCTGGCATAATGCACAATCAAAAAGCTGTGCAGCGATGAATTGACCGCAAACAGCACGCCAAAAACCAACAGGCCAGCAATCAAGGTCAATTGTGGCGGCCAGCCGAGATTCAGGCCAATCGCAATCAATGCTGGGATGAGTGCGAGCAACATCACCCACGCAACCGCGGCGTTACGTCCCGGCGGCGCCGCATTTTGCTTGCGAGCGCCAGTAAGCTGTGGCGCGATGGTTTGCACTATGCCATAGGCGATAATCCAACTGGCAAGAAAGCCACCAACCGCCCAATGATCCCAGCCAAACTGATCTGCTAAGTACACTGGCAAAGCCACCACAAACCACACATCACGCGCAGCAAATAAGCATAAGCGCGCCGCGGCTAAGATATTCACCGAGCGGCTTTTGGAGAAAATGTCGCGAAACTTAGGTTTGTTTTTCGCCTTACCCAGTTCAGTTTTGAGCAACACGATTGAACTTAACCACACCAGAGCCAGCATCAGTGCCATCGCCAGCACTGCGCCTTTAAACCCCAGCAAGGTCAGCAGCGCGCCACCGAGAAAAAAGCCGATGCCTTTAAGTGCGTTCTTGGAGCCAGTGAGTAGGGCAATATAACGAAACAACAGGCTATCCTGCGATTGCCCTTCGGCTTGCGCTTTAGGCAGCAGAGTTTTTACCGCGCTCTTCGCACTCATTTTATTGAGATCTTTGGCGATCCCAGATAATGCTTGCGCCGCCATCACCCAGGCAACGGTCAGCCAAGCTGTCGGCACTAACAACATTCCAAGCGCCACCACTTGCATACCAAGACCGATATTCATGGTGCGATTCAGACCAATGCGTGCGCCCAGCCAGCCACCAATTAGGTTAGTGACCACGCCAAAGAACTCATAAAACAGAAACAGCATGGCAATCGCTAGTGGGCCGTATCCCAAGTCATTGAAATACAGCACCACCAACATCCGCAACGCGCCATCGGTCAGGGTGAAGGCCCAATAGTTACCGGTGATCAGCAGATATTGCCGCACTGCTGGCGACAGTGAACTCATGCAGTAGCTCCGCCCTCATGGCTGTCCATCATGGCCACCATCCGCACCAACTCAGCAGTACGATTAGCGTAGCCCCATTCATTGTCATACCAGCAATAGAGCTTGAGCTGAGTGCCGTTGACCACCATAGTCGACAGCGCATCGATAATGCTCGAACGTGGGTCAGTTTTATAATCCACAGAGACCAACGGACGCGCTTCGTAACCCAGAATCCCTTTCAACTCACCTTCCGCGGCCTGTTGCAGCAATGCATTGACTTCGGCTTCCGTGACATTGCGCTCTAGCTCAAACACACAATCGGTCAACGAAGCATTTGCCAATGGCACACGTACCGCATGGCCATTCAACTTACCTTTAAGCTCAGGGAAGATATGGGTAATCGCAGTCGCGCTGCCGGTCGTTGTCGGAATTAGACTTTGTCCACAAGCGCGCGCGCGACGCAGGTCTTTATGCGGCGCATCGAGAATGGTCTGAGTGTTAGTGATGTCATGAATGGTGGTCATAGAACCATGTTTAATACCCAAGTTTTCATGGATCACTTTTACCACGGGTGCCAAGCAGTTAGTGGTGCAAGAAGCGGCAGTAACAATGGTATGTTCCGCAGGGTTATAAAGCTGATGATTTACGCCCATCACCACGTTTAACACGCCTTCCTCTTTGACTGGCGCGGTTACCACCACCCGTTTGACGCCTTGAGCAAGATATTGCTGCAACAGTGTTTTTTGGCGCATTTTGCCAGACGCTTCAATCACAATATCGCAGTCTGACCAATCGGTTTCACTGATGGTTTTGTTGGCTGTCACCTTGATGTTATGGCCTGCGATTGTCATTGAATCAGCACTGCCGCTAATGTCACGTGACCAACGGCCATGAACAGAATCAAATTCCAGCAGATGCGCCAGCGCTACGCCGTCACCGGCCGGGTCGTTAATCTGCACAAACTCCAGCTCTGGCCAATCCCATGCAGCTCGTAAAGCCAAGCGCCCCATACGACCAAAACCGTTAATGCCTACTTTAATTGCCATATTTCACCTGTAAAAAACACCTAATAACGAGTTATGTGTGCGCTGGGTTACGACAGCCAGCCGACGATCTGTGCTTTTTCCGGCATTGAGCCGCTATGCACTACGTGTTCATCAATGACGACGGCAGGGGTACGCATGACACCATAGCCCATAATGGCTTCAGGACTGGTCTCCTTGCTGACCTCAGCATCAACCCCCAGCTCAGCCACCACCTCACTGATAAGCTCAGCTGTTTTGACACATTTAGTACATCCACTACCTAACACTTTGATCTGTTTCATTTTGCATATCCTTCAACATATTCTCAGAGTAACGGGCCGATCAGGTTGAACAACCAGCCCATCAGCGTAAATGCGGTCAATAAAATCAGCAGTACCGCCGCCAGCAAACGCCATTGCATCACCTGCTTGAGTAGCACAAATTCGGGAAAACTGGCCGCCACAGTGGCCATACAAAACGCCAGCGTGGTGCCGATAGGTAAACCGTGCTGCAGCAGGCTTTCCATTACTGGCACTATGCCAGTAACGTTGGAATACAAAGGCACGCCCAGTAATACCGCCAGCGGCACTGACCACCACTGCCCTTGCCCCAAATGCGCCACTACCCAGCCATCGGGAACAAAACCATGCAATGCCGCCCCAAGGCCGACACCAATCAACACCCATTTCCACACCCGCGCGAAAATGTCGCGGGTTTCCTGTTTGGCGAATTGATGGCGTGCTTGCCAACTCAGCACTTCGGCTTCACCCGCTTGAAAATCTTGTTGCTGGCCGCGCTCAAGTGCCTTAGCCGCAAACGCTTGCAACCAGCGCTCGGCATGAATCGCATCTAAAAGAGCACCAGCGCAAATCCCGACCAACATGCCGACTGCGATATAGATCAGGGTAAATTTCCAACCGAGAATACTAAGCAGCAGTAACACCGCGACTTCGTTAATCAGCGGCGACGTCAGCAAAAACGCCATAGTGATCCCCAGTGGAATCCCTGCCGAGGTAAAGCCCAAAAATGCCGGAATCGACGAACAGGAGCAAAATGGCGTCACGGCACCGAATGCCGAACCGAGCAAATAGCCTGTCGTGCGATGTTTACCCGCCAAATAGTCGCGCACTCGCTCCACATTGAGTGACGCGCGCAGCAAGGCCAACACGTAAATCATCACCACCAGCAAGGCGAAAATCTTACTGGTATCTTCAACAAAAAAGTGCAGCGCTTCGCCTAAACGCTGCTCAGGGGATAAACCCAGTAATTGATACACCAGCCAATCGGCAAATTGGCTAAAGATAACGAGCATGTGGCAGTCCTTAGTTACGCTGATACTGTTGGCTTAAACCTGCTCAGCTTCATTTTGGCAACAGCGTCCAGGGCGATAGGTCATCGCTTGTAAACGTTGCAACGGCTGTTCGATCAGTTGGCCATTGCCGCGCAACGCCGCCTGCAAAATGTCGTGGCACCATGGCGGTAACTGTTCATCAAACCGGTAAAACACCCACTGACCACGGCGGCGATCTTGCAGCAACCCCAGTTTGCGCAGATTAGCCAAATGCCGTGAGACTTTAGGCTGGCTCAATCCGAGCGCCTCAGTCAGCTCACACACACATAACTCACCTGAATGCTGGATCAGCAACAGGCTCAGTAGCCGGGTTTCATCGGCCAACGATTTGAAAAAATCCAAAGGTTGCACTTAGTACTCCTATGATTCGGTATGCAGTAAATCAATGAAAGCTAAACATATGGAAAACCGAATATATGGATAACAGCATATGCGTTAATCCATATATAACAAGTTTAGATGTCAGTTTTGTGAAGCCGGGAACAGAAGTCAGACAGGCTGAAAATATGATCACAAAAAATTAGTTTGCATTCGAAATTAATTTGTCACATTAGCACGCTATATTGCAGATAATTTGCACAGATATCACGGCTTAATCTTGCCGCAGACAGCCTAGTCTCGACATTAATCGCGGTAAAGAGAATACATTTAATCAACTGTTTTTATTTAATTTTATATATAAATGATGAATTTATGTGTTAAATGAAAGTTGATATATCAGATTGAATAATGAATAATAGCGCCTCACCAAAATCATTCGAACACTAATTATTTTGTTTAATTAGCCTTCAAATGATTTTGCTTTTAAGCCATCTAACTGACGACTTAATCAGGAGAATCAGTGATGAATGCCAACAATTGTCAGGAGTCTGACAGTCATTCTATCCACCCGCAAAACCACACCTCTATTCAAGAACGCCTGAAGTACCTGCTACAACTTAGCTGCTTCTGGTTAGTGCTAGGGACTTATCTCTTCCCCTTCTGCAAACAAAAGATTAGCCAAGCTTTCAATCCACAATAACAGGCAAAAACAACATGGATTATTCAACCTATATTGCATTGGCCATCTACTTTCTGGTCATGCTGGCGATAGGTCTGTTTGCCTATCGCAATTCTACCGACGATATTTCCGGTTATATTTTGGGCGGCCGTAATGTCAGTCCGCAGGTCACAGCGCTTTCCGCGGGAGCCTCAGATATGAGTGGCTGGATGCTGATGGGCTTGCCCGGCGCGATGTTTGTGCAAGGATACAGCACTATCTGGATCGCCATAGGTCTGGTACTCGGTGCGCTATTTAACTATCTGCTGGTAGCGCCACGTTTGCGTGTTTACACCGTTGAAGCAGACGATGCGCTGACACTACCTGACTTTTTCAGCAAACGTTTCGGGCTGGAAAATGGCGCGGTTCGCATGATTTCTGCGGCAGTGATCATTCTGTTCTTCACCCTCTACACCTCTTCTGGTTTAGTGGCGGGTGGTAAGCTGTTTGAAACCGCTTTTGGCCTGAATTACCAATTGGGTTTGATTGTGACCGTCGGGGTCGTGGTGGCCTATACGCTGCTCGGTGGATTCTTGGCAGTGAGCATGACTGACTTTGTGCAGGGCTGCATCATGTTTGTCGCGCTGATTTTAGTGCCCTATGTCGCCTATACCCAGTTTGATGGTACCGCCGATCTGATGAATAACGCCGGCAGTACCATTAGCTCCTTTTCTCATTTAGGCAGCATCGGCTTTGTCGCCATTATCTCCAGTCTTGCCTGGGGTTTGGGTTACTTTGGTCAGCCTCACATCATCGTACGCTTTATGGCGATCCGCTCAGTTAAAGAAATCAAGGTGGCACGTAACATCGGTATGAGCTGGATGTTAGTCACCATCATTGGTGCCTTAGCAACCGGTCTCGTCGGCGTGGCATACGTGCACAAATTTGGGCTGGAACTTAAAGATCCTGAAACCATCTTTATTGTGTTCTCACAAATATTGTTCCACCCGCTGATCACCGGTTTCTTACTGGCCGCCATTTTGGCCGCGGTGATGAGTACCATTTCCAGCCAGTTGTTGGTGTCCTCCAGCTCGCTGACTGAAGATGTGTATCGGGCGGTATTTAACAAAGATATCGACGATAAAAAGTTGGTGAATATTGGTCGCTTAGGTGTGTTTGCGGTGGCAGCAGTGGCGACATTACTGGCGCTTGACCGCTCTACCAGTATTTTGGATTTGGTGAGTAATGCCTGGGCAGGATTTGGTGCCGCCTTTGGTCCTTTGGTGCTGCTGTCGTTGTTCTGGCACCGCATGAACCATAGCTCAGCCATTGCTGGCATTGTCTCTGGCGCGGCCACGGTATTGTTCTGGATCTACGCGCCAGTGCTACCAGATGGCAAGACTCTGTCGAGCGTCATCTACGAGATCATACCCGGCTTTATCGTCAGTACCGTCACAATTGTAGCGGTAAGCCATTTCGGTCGTGATCCTTCAAAAGACGTCCAACAGACGTTCCACGACACCAAAGAGAAATTGCAAGAAGCACTCTAATTCTCAATTCGGGGCGGAGTCGCCGCCCCAATTTCATCCCCATCTTAATCGAAAAAAGGCATATAAAACGTTATGAACACGCAAGCTAGACAACGTATTGTGCTGAAGGTCGGCAGTGCATTGATTGCACCAGATCGTCAGGGCTGCAGTTCTCGTTATCTTCTCTCTATTGCTCAATTTATCGTACGTTGCCGTGCGCAAGGCATTCAGGTCATTCTGGTGTCTTCCGGCTCTATTGCCGCTGGCGCGCATCGTTTTCCCCTTCAAGCAAAAGAGGACGCCACCACGGATCCCAAGGCGCAGATTGCGTTGAAAAAAGCCATGGCCGCAGCAGGTCAAACCGAAATGATGGCGACCTGGGATAAGTTCTTCGACTTTCCGACGGCGCAGGTGTTGTTGACCCACGCCGATCTGCGCGATCGCGAACGCTATCTGAGTATTCGCGACACCCTATCCACCCTGCTGGATCACGACATTCTGCCGATTGTGAACGAGAACGACACCGTCACAACCGACAAACTCAAAGTCGGTGACAACGATAACTTATCAGCCATGGTGGCGGCCGCAGCCGACGCTCGCAGCTTAGTGATCTGCTCAGATATCGACGGTTTGTTTGACAGCAACCCGCATCTCAATCCAAATGCCAAGCTGATCCCCGAGGTCAAACACATTGATGGCAGTATCTACGCCATGGCGGGTGGCAGCCACAGCGACGTCGGCACTGGCGGCATGACCACCAAAATCCAAGCCGCAGAAAAAGCGGTATCGCATGGTATCGATACCTATATCGTCAACGGTTTTGAGGAAGATACCTTTAACGATCTGTTGTCCGGCAAAAATCCCGGCACCCTGTTCCGTGGTTCAGACAGTCCAATGCTGGAGCGCCTACACTGGTTTACCCACACCGTACGCGCAGAGGGTGAAGTGATTGTGGCACCGGAAGAGGCAGTGCACAGCGCTGAAGACTGCGTCAACATCACCAGTGGTGAAGTCTTAGACGTCAAAGGCACCTTCTCAGAAGGCGATACCATTGTGCTGCGCAGTGACGACGGTACACGTTTGGCTAAAGCGCGCAGCAATTACAGCAGTCGCCTACTAAAATTTATCGCTAAGCAGGATGATTCCAAGCTGATTGACAGCTTCACCCATGACCGCGGCCTAGTCGCCGCGCAGGATATCGCCCTGCTCTCCCCCGAAGCTCAACCGCTGGAGGAAAAATCATGAGTTTGATTACCGAATTAGCAAAAAATGCCCATGTCGCAGCCCGTACGTTGGCGGCATTAGATACCCAACAGAAAAACCAAGTATTGCAGGCAATGAGCGCCGCGCTGCGCGCCAACGTCGACAGCGTCCTCGCTGCCAACGAGCATGATCTGGCCCACGCACGTCAAGCCGGATTGACCGATGCAATGATCGATCGTCTGACGCTGACGCCAGAACGCGTAGAAGCGATGGCGCAAGGTATCGATACTATTGTGGAGCTGGACGATCCGGTCGGTAAACGCCGCGAATTGTGTGTCCGTCCTAACGGCATCAAGGTCAGCAAACTGAGTGTGCCACTGGGTGTGGTGTGCATGATTTACGAAGCACGTCCGAACGTGACCGCAGATGCTGGCGCGCTGTGCTTTAAATCCGGAAACGCAGTAATTTTGCGTGGCGGTAAAGAAGCGCTTGGGAGTAGCTTGGCGATTGCTGAAATCCTGCAGCAAGTTTTACAGCTATTTAAACTGCCTAAAGCCCTAATCACGGTAGTACCCGACCCCGATCGCGCCTTGATGTTAGAGCTGCTACAGCAACGAGATTACGTCGATTTGGTCATTCCCCGCGGCGGAGAAGGCTTGATCAACTTTGTGAGTGATAACAGTAAAATCCCGGTCATTCAGCACTTTAAAGGCGTATGTCACCTCTATGTGGATAAAGCCGCCGACGTTGAAAAAGCGTTGAATCTGCTGCTTAACGGTAAGACTCAACGCACTGGCGTATGTAACGCGCTCGAAGGGCTTATCGTGCACAAAGAAATTGCTAGCACTTGGCTGCCAATTGCGGCACAAGCGTTAGAAGATAAAGGGGTGCGTATCAATGCTGACCGCCGCAGCGCTGGCTATTTTGACGGCGCGTCTTTGATAGAAGATCATGAATTTGGTCAGGAATATCTGCGCCTTGAGCTTGCAGTGAAGATGGTCGATTCGCTCGACGATGCGATGGATCATATCGCCAAGTTTGGCAGTCATCATACCGAAGTGATCTGCAGTGAAGACAAACAAGCGTGTAGCCGTTTCCAACGCGAAGTGGACGCTTCAGTGGTGATGGCCAACGCTTCATCACGTTTTAGTGACGGTGGCGAACTCGGCCTTGGCGCTGAAATAGGTATCGCTACCACTAAACTGCACGCCTATGGCCCAATGGGGCTAGAGTCGCTCACCACCGAGAAATATCTGGTTAATGGTCACGGTCAGGTGCGTGAATAACCGCTGATAGTTAAGCCGCCTCACCTTTGCTGCAGCAAGCAAGATTACCGTTTGCTGCAGCGAACCCAGTGTTGTGATCCTTGCGCGATCTGCCGCATGGTAAATTAGCGTAACTGAGGTAGAATATGCGCCATTCATTCTGTGAAAGGCCGCTACCGTGACGCTGTTTGCTCTGCATACTTGCTGCGC
This sequence comes from Shewanella mangrovi, assembly GCF_000753795.1. GTDB lineage: Bacteria > Pseudomonadota > Gammaproteobacteria > Enterobacterales > Shewanellaceae > Shewanella > Shewanella mangrovi. The sequence continues at coordinate 52,564 of NZ_JPEO01000012.1, read as the reverse complement.
TGATCTCTGCTCCAACGTCGCTGCTGCCCGCTCACATTTGCCAGCAACGCATTCATACCATAATTCCCATAGCGTTCGCTGGATAACTCTCAACCCTACAAAGTCTGAGGAATACTCGTCATGAGTCTTGCTGATTCCGTTCTGGCAGTGAACAACGATCTGCCAATCCGCACCGACAAACCTGTACACAGCGGTAAAGTTCGCAGCGTTTATTGGCTTACCGAAGCCGATAGCGCCCGTTTGATTGCCGAGCGCGGATACGATGTCCCGGCCGATACACCGCTGGCGATCATGGTGATCAGCGACCGTATCTCAGCCTTTGACTGCATTTTCCACGGTGAAGAAGGCCTGCAAGGTATTCCTGGCAAAGGCGCGGCACTGAACGCTATCAGTAACCATTGGTTCCAACTGTTTAAAGACAATGGACTGGCCGACAGCCATATTCTGGAAATTCCGCATCCGTTTGTGTGGATTGTGCAGAAAGCGCGTCCGCTCAAAGTGGAAGCGATTATTCGTTCCTATATCACAGGTTCTATGTGGCGAGCGTATGCTAAGGGCGAACGCGAATTCTGCGGCATCACCCTGCCAGAAGGCTTGCAGAAAGATCAAAAGCTGCCTGAGCTACTGATCACCCCGTCAACCAAAGGCATTTTGACGGGGATTCCCGGCGTACCTGAGCAAGATGATGTCAACATTAGCCGCGCCGACTTAGAAGCGAACTGGCAAGCATTTGGTTTTGAAAAACCAGCAGATATCGACCTTTATGAAAAGCTGCTCAAAGAAGGCTTTGGCGTGATTTCCAAAGCGCTGGCAGATATTGACCAAGTGTTTGTCGATACCAAATTTGAGTTTGGTTATGTCACCGATCGCAACGGTAACTCTAAGCTGATCTATATGGATGAAGTGGGCACGCCTGATTCGTCACGTATTTGGGATGGCGCCGCCTACCGAGAAGGCAAGATCGTCGAGAATTCCAAAGAAGGTTTCCGTCAATTCCTGCTGAATTTCTTCCCTGAGCCGGAAATCATGCTGGATAAAAACCGCATGCCAGAGCGCGAAGCGTTAGCGCGTGATACTGCGCTGCCACTGAGCGCCATGATGGACGTATCTAAAACCTATACCGGTGTGGCTGAAAAAGTGACGGGGCGTAAGGTTGAACTGTCTGCCAACCCCAAAGCAGAAATTATCGAGATCCTCAAAAACCAATATGGTCTGGTGGACTAAGCTATCGCTAAGCGGCATTAATGAAAGGCACTGACAGGTGCCTTTTTTGTGCCTGCGTCTGCACAACTGCCGTTATCCAGTTGCGTAAATTCAGGCGCCAACATCAACCACGCTTTCGGTGGGGCACCGATTCTAAAATAAGCTGCACTCACCTCTGCCTTCGCTGGCATATGTGGTAATGGTAACCGCTGCATATCGCTAAAGATGGCAGACGCTTGTGTCATCTGTTGTGCGACGCTACAGGCATCATCGACCGCACGGCTCTTGAGGCTGATAATGCGTTGTTGTTTATCAAAAATCACGTCAATAGCGCCGTCATCCATCATAAAACGCGCATTTGCCACGCCACACAAAGCATATTTGGACGGTTTACTGGGGACTAACTGGCCAGCGCTTTGCGCCTCTTGCAACTGCATACCGAGATATAACGGGCCCATGCCGACTTTGTCCGCCATCTGCCACAATAACTCCATGCGACCACAAAGCGGGGGCTCTTGCTCCAGTACCTTGTCTTGTTCACTTTGCGCAGCTGGCACCAGTAACAGGCCTAATAACCAGATGATAAGCGAATAAACTTTCATGGCACCTCCGAAAAGAAAAACGGGCAGTATCGTTAAATACTGCCCGTTTTCAGTGTTAGCTGCCAACCTTTTTACATTGCAAAACAATGTAGTGGCGAAGACTTACAGCGCTTTCATCCATGCGCTTTCAGGTAACAAATACAGACCATTTTCATGGCCAGCACCTTCACCGACAATGTGGCCAATACCAGATGCCATGACCGCCAAGGTCACATCAAAGGCATTCAAGCTGTCGCCATAACCCGCGGTGAGGTTAAACATAGAACCGTCAGCCAGTAGGTATAGAGTTTTGTCAGCCAGTGTATATGCATCAACATATGGCATCGGCAGGCTGTGGCTAGCATTGGCTTTCAAGTAAGGTACATCAATCTCTTGCGAGACATGGCCTACGTTGAGAATAAATGCGCCATCTTTCATATTATCCAGATGCTGGGCACTCAACACGCCATAAGCACCAGTAGCAGTGGCTATCACGTCCGCATGTTTTACCGCTTCAGCCAGATCGACTACCGGCCAACCATCGTACTTAGCTTGCAAGGCACGCGCAGGATTTAGCTCGGCGATTTCTACTTGGCCGCCATACGCTTTGGCCGATGCCGCCACGCCTTGGCCGACTAAGCCGTAGCCGATCACTATGACTTTTTTCTCATGCAGCGTCAGGTGCGTGGTTTGGAAGAAGGTGTGCCATGCCGTCAGACCCACCATATGGCGGTTGTGCAAGCCTTCTTTCACTGGCAGGTCATCCCAGTTGAAGATAGGGTAGCGAGGTTCAACGCCACCGAGACGGTTAATACCAGAACCGGTTGCTTCCAGACCTGCGATGATGTTCGGGCCGGTTTCGCTCTGATGCAAACGGGTGGTCAAATCCGCGCCCATCTCACACAAGTGAGTCGGGTTCCACGCCAGCGCTTTATCAAAAGAATCAGACCAGTCGGCGTCACTCATATCACGCCATGCGTGGGCTTTGGCACCCTTTTCAACCAAGTAAGCCACAACATCATCCTGCACGGTTGTTGGGTTGCAGGTGGTTAAGAATACTTCCGCGCCTTTATCAAGCAGGCCTGCCACAAGCGGTGCCATTTTTAAATCGAGATGCATATTGCAAGCGAGTTTAATGCCAGTTAAATCAGGCAGCGCTGCCACAGCAGCGCGAGTACGTGGCATATGCAGAGTGGCCCAAGCCAACTCAGCGGCGAAATCTTGATACATTGATCAGGCTCCAACAACTTTAAAGGCGGCTATTCTACCGTTTTTGGGTACCAAGTTAAGCCCACAATCGCCCTTAACAACTATTGAAACCCAATCCGCTTATCCCATCGCCACAAATCCGGCTTGTTGGCGCATTAGACTTAACCATTTTTGGATGGCGGGATAATGGGTTAACGAAAATCCGCCTTCATCTGCCACATGAGTATAGGCAAACAGACTGATGTCAGCCGTGGTCAATTGTTCCCCGACTAAAAACGGCGTTTGGCTGAGTTGCTGTTCCATCACTTTTAGCGCCTTGTTACCGCCCGCTTGTTTGGCATCATATTCAGCGCGCCGCTCTTCAGGCAAACCGAGATACTTGGCGATAAAGCGCGCTACGGCGATATAAGGCTCGTGGCTGTATTGCTCAAAAAATTGCCACTGCTGGACTTTAGCTTGCTCAAAAGCATTCTGCGGTAACAGCGCAGAACCAGCAGCTAAATAGTTAATGATGGCGTTGGACTCAGACAGTGTTTGACCGTTCTGCAACGCCAGCAAGGGAATTTTACCGTTAGGATTTTTGGCAAGAAATGCGTCAGTGCGAGTATCTCCCGCCAGAATATCCACCTCAACCCAGTCATAGTCGAGGCCCAACAAAGCACATAGCAATTGAATTTTGTAACAGTTACCCGATTGGCTATCACCATAAATTGTCCACTGTGCCATGCGTTTTACTCCTAATTTCCGATTAAATTGGGCTTAACAGCATCATCGTGGGCTTTGGTAGCCGAGGCAAGTAAATCCATTACGCGATCGGCCACAAACTTCCACATGCACAAAGTGCACTTTTATTTTTAGTAAGCAAGCCGCTAAGATGCTGACAGATATTTGAGACTTTAAGGTGGTAACAGATGGAACGAGCTTTTGATGCCATGGTGGCGGGTCGCCCCTACTGCATTAACGACGCCGAACTGGTGGAGATCCGCTATCAAACCCGCGATCGCGTCGATGCCTTTAATGGGTTAAGCGCACGACAAGTGGCGGAAAAGACCCAGCTGATACAGCAGATTTTTGGCGAAGTGGGCGAAGATGTGCATATCGAAAAGCCGATACGGATCGATTACGGCTGCAACACCAAGCTCGGCAGTCACGTGTTTATCAACTTCAATCTAACGGTACTTGATCCGGGCCTAGTGACCATTGGCAACCATGTGTTTATTGGGCCGAATGTTTGTTTCTATACTGCACTGCATCCGCTGGATATTGCTGAGCGCGATAGTCACACTGGCACGACCTTGCCGATTACCATTGGGAATCATGTGTGGATTGCCGGTGATGTCAAAATTTTACCGGGTGTGACCATTGGCGATGGTGCCGTTGTCGGCGCAGGTAGCGTGGTCACCAAAGATATTCCGGCAGGCATGCTAGCAGTGGGCAATCCCGCCAAAGTGATCCGCAAGGCAGAGTAGCCGTCAGCAAAAACAACAAAGGCAAACATCCGTTTGCCTTTGTTTTATCTGCAGTGTAAACGCCGTCGTTAGTGTGCGCTTAGCGGCGACAAAAATAGCGCCTTGGTCGGCACTCTTTTCTCAAACCTGTTATCGGTAAACAGCACGTTGAGGCAGAAGCTTATCCCCGAGTTGCCACAATCAATTAGGGCCTGCCGCAGCAACAAAGGCCATTTCGACTAAATAGGCGGGATCGGCCAATTCGGCTTTGATACAAACCCGGCTTGGCGCACAACCTTCAGGAAACCATGCATCCCAAATCTCATTTAGCGCGGCTGCATTAGCAAAGTCGGTCAGATAGATAGTCACCGATAACACCCGGCTGCGATCACTCTCAATCATCGTCAGCTTTTGTTCGGCCTGTGCCATCACAGCTTGTACTTGGCAGCGAATATCGCCCAGCGGCTCACATTCCGGAACTTCGACAAAATGGGCAATGCCGTTATAAAGGGTGACGTCAGACCAACGTTTGGTCGGGTTAATACGATTAATAGGCATAGTGGTTCCTGTCATTTCCAACAAAGTGCGTCACTATAGCAAATCTCGGCTTAACAGACGCTGCCCGCAATATTGTCAGCCTTTCAGCGCCTTAGTTCCGCAAAGCTGAATAGCGGCTGAGCAAACTATCATACAATTGCCTATTACTACTTGACCCTGCCGCTTAGCTCGGGGCAGTATACCTGCTTAATCAATTTCCGAAGGAAGCTTATGCCCGCTGAACTCTATATCCTGCGGCACGGCCAAACTGACTTTAATGCCGAACGCCGTTTGCAGGGACAATGCAATTCGCCGCTCACGGCATTAGGACAACGTCAGGCTTATGCCATGGGACGCGCGCTAGCGCGACAGCTCGGCGAGCAAAAACAGCAATGGCAATTCGTCAGTAGTCCGCTCGGTCGTACCCGCCAAACCAGTGCTTTGGTATGTCACGGCATGGGGATAACCACCGAGCCGGTGCAGTATGATGCGCGCGTGCAAGAAGTGGGTCTCGGTGACTGGGAGCATTGCCAGATAGAACAACTCCTGCTGGACAATCCCCAATTTAAAGCGCGTAACGACTGGTATTTAGAAGCACCGCAAGGTGAGCGCTTACCGCAAGTTCAAGCGCGCTTGCGCCAATGGCTCGAAGATCTAGGCGAACAGAAGGCGATTGTGGTCAGTCATGGTTTAACCGGTATGATCTTACGCGCCATGCTGATGAATCTCAGCTACGAACAGATTTGGCTGCAAGAGCGCCCTCAGGATGCTTTATTCCATTATCACAATGGTACGCTAACTAAGATTGCGGTTGACCCGCTTGATCTGCAAGGTGCTCCAGAATTGTCAGCGCTTTCAGCAAGCGCGTAAGATAACTGCGCACATCTAAATCCATTATTTGCGTCACACCATCTTTCAGACGCGACAGATCACTAAACAGCTGCTGGCCAATATCGTGGCATTGATAACCTTTCCACACCGCCAGCGCTGCTTCTTCAGGCGTATTGTCGTAACGAAAGCGCTGCAATGATACGAACACTGCAATACGTTGTTCGGCGCCACGCGCCTTGTTCACTAATTGCCAATCCATAACTGCCTCCTACAGCGAAAAATTAATACGGTCTCGGCCTTCCATTTTGGCGCGATACATGGCGGTATCAGCTGCAAACAATAACGCTTCAGCACTACGAAACTGACCCTGAATCTCGGTCGCAATCCCCTGACTAACGCTTACCGCGCTATCGACACCGTGCATTTTCATGCACAGCTCACTAATGTAATTGCGAATCGAGCCGGCAACTTTCTGCGCTGTTGATGCACTAGTCGCTGGCAAAATCACCGCAAACTCCTCGCCACCGTATCGGGCCGCTAAACAGGAATCATCAGGCACTGAGTTAGCAATCGCTTCGGCAATAAGCTGCAAACAATGGTCACCACGAATATGGCCATAACGGTCATTAAACTGCTTGAAGTAGTCCACATCGATAACAATCACGCTGATTGGATAATGCTGCTTAGTGCAGTTCTGCCATGCGCTGGTAAGACGCTCATCAAAGGTTCGGCGGTTAGCTAAGCCAGTTAAGGGATCAGTTGCGGCCAGACGCGCCAGTTTTCGAAGTTCTGCTTTTTGTGTACGCAGGTCACGGAGATTCGCCAGCAAGTAACCCTCAGCAATTGGCATAAACGACAGCGAAACACTCAGTGGTAATCCTTCACCATTGGCGGCCAGCAATTCCACTTCTACAGCAGGTTGTACAAAAGGCGAATGATGGTCAGAATTTTCGAAACGATAAGCAAAGGTTTCCTTCCAGGGCGCTCGAATAATTGAATGTAAGTGTTCACTTTCAATCTGCACCGGAGCGTAACCTAATAACTCAATGGCGGCGTTATTGAGTTGCACAATCTCACCTTCCAGCGTGAGTAAAATGGCCGCATCCTGTAACTGCGATACCATCATCTGCAATAAATCTTGCTGATTTGCCGCATCAGGCAGTTCGTGGGGTTCGATCCGCGCATTTTTATTTGTGGAAGAGGCGTTCATGGCCAGTACTCCTGCAACATACAACGGCGAAAAGCCGTTTTTGATGTTGAGAGATTATCGCACTGCGGTGCAAGATACCTTTCGGCAACCTTACGTTTTATCTTTATGATTTTTAATGAATAAAACTTAAAAATTCGCCACAAAAAAATGCAAATCTTCTGTATTTTTAAAGCATTTCATCGATACCTACTCGTTTTTTGTACCAGTAACGGGTGCAAAAATATGGATATCGACCGTGGCCATTGGTCGCTGCGGAGCAAATGTAAATCACAACCTGTGGCGTAAATTTTATTTATACTGCCATGCAGAAGGTACATCTCATTGCCGCAACGGCGGCATGAGTAGAGTAAAAGGCAAGGAACGTAATGGACTACGAATTCGCCCAATGGCAAACCTATCTCTCCATAGATGCAGATACCATCACCACGTTGCAACAACACTATTGGGTGATTGAACAGCATATCGACCCGCTCATAGACCAACTGTACGACACCCTCACAACCTTTTCAGGCACTGCCTCGTTCTACGCCGATCCCGCCTCGATGCAACGAGCCAAACAGCATCAAAAACGCTATTGGCGAGAGTTTGTGTTTAAAGGTAATTTCGGACGCAGCTACTTAGATGCCAGCAAACGTATTGGTAAAACCCACCATAAAATCGGCGTAAACATGCGTTTTTACTCTGGCGCCTACAGCATCATGATGATCAATCTTGGCCGTATCGTACGCCACGCACTAGGGGACGACGCCGATGCTGAATTCAAATACCTCGCGGCACTCAATAAAGTGATTTTTATGGATATGGGGCTGACTACCTCAGTGTATTACGACTCGGTATCCGCCGATTTAGAGTCGCTGGCGATGCAACTCAATATTGCGTTGGCACGTGCTGGTGAATTTCGTGATAACGAAACCGGAAAACATATTCACAGAATGAGCCGCATGTGCTGCGAGCTCGCCAAATGTCTCGGCAAAGACAGTAACTGGTGCAATATGATTTTGATTGCCAGCCCGCTGCACGATGTTGGCAAAATTGGTGTGCCGGACAATGTATTGCTCAAGCCCGGAAAACTGAGTGAACAAGAATGGTCCTGTATGAAACAGCATCCACAAATTGGGGGTGAGATAGTGCCAGACAACGACACAGAAGTGATTCAGATGGCACGACGTATTGCGCTCACACACCATGAACGTTGGGATGGTACAGGTTATCCGGTTGGGCTTGCCGCTGAAGAGATCCCGTTAGAAGGCCGAATTGCCGCTATCTGCGATGTATTTGATGCGCTGCTATCCAACCGCCCTTACAAAAAGCCGTGGTCAGTAGAGGATGTGGTGGCTTATCTACAAGCTAATCGTGGTAGTCAATTCGATCCACAGCTGGTTGATGTGTTTATTGCCAACCTGTCGAGTATGTTAGCCATTCAGCAAGAATTTACTGATGAATTGGTGTCAGCTTGATTAGAATTGGACAGCCTTAGAGTTATCCAATATTGGCTGTCCAAATATTCTATTTTTTCTTATTAATTACCTGAGGATCAGGACTCATAAGTGTCAAATTATTTTCAGTGGTTTTCAATAGCAACTGAAAGTTGCTAGTTCCAGTATCAACACAGAGATCTTCCAGAACTAGTGTATCCCCATTATCACTAACGTAAACATTCTCAATAACACCATCAAATGGGGTCTTGAAACCAGCACCAACAAATTTTAGGCCGGCAGGTGAGAATTCGGTTTCAATCAACTTATAGAAAATAATAGAAGGACCAGTGATAGTAACCACGCGCTCTTCAGATGTTAATGGTTTGTCACTTCCTGGTGCATAATAATTGAATACAGGCACTGAATTTGAGTCAACAATTACCTTAACGTCAAAAGTATATGTATCCACTGTACTCTTAATCATTTACAACTCCTTTATTTATGAACATATATCATCAAATACTTCTCTGAAGTAGTTCACTTTAGACATGTGATTTTCATCTAGAAAATCTATGTTTTTATAACTACTCCCACATAAATCATTTACTTTGTCCATTCTCCCCATAACCCTATATGCTTTGACAATAACATATTGAGATTTAAGGCTAAGAATTTCATTTTTTTGTCCATTTTCAAAAAGCTTATTTTCTAAACCCTCTACTTCATAAACATCTGAAATTATTAAACCCCCACTATCAATATTAAAAATAAGTTTAGCAACAAATACTCTTAACTTATTAAATTGATAACTATCATCATCTTTTAATAAGGCCAACATTTTCAATAACGATATAATTTCATCGTAATCAAACTCTTTTCTAGACAAAGACTTTAAGTAGAGAAAATTACTTTTAATGCGTACATAGTCCTTTATCCATATCAAATTATTCTCATCCTGAGATAATTCACTTTCAACTTTAGCTAAGGCACTAGCTAGTGAATTATATGCCTTATCAATATCTCCTTTATACAAATAGCTATCAGCCATTCTTTCTTTAGCTGAAGATATTCGTTCTTGAATATACGCATTGTTAGTATATTCCTCTCTGTCAAAATCTTTTTCTATTGATTCCCATACTTTAATTGCTGTGTCTGAGTCGCCTTCAGCAACTAATGCACTTGCCAGCCAAGAACGGGCATCGGCTACATCCCCAATCAATGATTCATCATTAGGCGATGCGTTAAGCAAAGTTTCTTTTTGCGTTAATGATTGTTGAAAAAGCGCCTTAGCCCGCGAGAAATTCTTTAGATTAAACTGCACGGACCCGAGACTATTAAGCGCATAAGACAATTCAAGCTGCGCGTCTTTGTTAGTGGGGGCAATGATGTACATCTCTTGACTGTATCCAAGATAGCGATCAAAGTGCTCAGCCGTCGCTTGCCAGTTGGACTTATCGTACTCTAGCTGTCCTTGCCAGAAAGCATTAGCACCGAGTGATTTGAGTAACTCTAAGTTATGTGGCTGCTCTTGCAGTAATGGGACAAATTCTTGTTCGGCGGCGAGCAAGGCGCTTTTTGCTTCGTCATTTTTACCGCGGGAATAGGCAACCTCAGCGATAGCTTCTAGGGTTTGCCCATGTTGAAAGCGGCCATCAAAACCAAGCGTTTTATCTTGAGTGTTGCTTGAGGCAGTAAAATACTCCAACGCTTTATTGGAAATACCATCGAGTAAATCCATACGGCCAATGCTACGCAGTTTGTCGGCAAATTCGCCCACCATAAATCCCAGTAAATTTTCAGCATCGAGCCGTCGCGCCGTGGCCTGATGTTCAGCGTCAATACTGCGGGCACTCATCAGCACGGACACCAGAGTCAGCACCACCAGCGTGCTAATCGTGCCGCGCCGTAACCAAGCGCGATGTTTCGCTCGCTTTAACGACGCCTGCACAAATTGCTGTTCATCGTCATCCAGTGCCAACAAAGGATTTTGCATCAACTGCTGCGCGTCATGCAGCGGCTTACCTTCCTGTAACAGATAAGCGCTGGCGCGCGCTTCCATTAACCAACGACGAGCGCTATGAAATAAGCGCGCTTTTTGCGCCAGCATATCTTTATGCTTATTGATCCAGTCTCGTGCACGTGGCCAGCGCCGCAGCAAAGCTTCATGGGCGATATGAAAACCGGGCAGCCCTTGGTGCAACTGCGACACAAACAAACGCCGCTCCACCATCACTTCCACCAGAGCCCGCTCTTCAGGGCTGTGCAGCTGCTGCCAAATCGCGCTACGGCTGGTAATCGACTGTTCATCTTCACGTAAGGCGACCAACAGTGATAATACCCGCGGCAGCGCTTGACGTTCTGCCGCAGACAGCTGTTCGATGGCATCTTCCGCAGTGACACCAATCGCCCCTTCAAGTCCACCTAACTCGTGATAAACATTCAGGCGCATTTCACCCTGCTCACTGCGGCGTAAATAGAGCTGCTGCAACATGTATTGCAACATTGGTAGCGCATCGGGATTGCTTGCTGCATCACTACAGAGTATTTCGTCTAACGGCGTCGCTGTGCTGTTGTCCACTTGCCAACTTAAGCCCGCAGCAACGGCTGGCAGTCGGATCATCTGCAGTAACGCTTGTCGGCTTGGCGGGGTTAAATCGAAATGAGCGCCACGGCCTTTACCGGCGCGTAGACTCTCGTAACTCACCAGTTGTGGATAGAATTCGTTGCGGCAAGCGCTGAGCAGGAGCACCGCGCCGCTTGTCGCCAGACGTTCGATGAGCGCAACACCTTGCTGGCGCTGGCTATCGCTAAAAGCTGGGGATGACAACAACACCTCAAGTCGATCGACAAACAAGCCAAAACGTTGTGATTGCTCCCGTGCTGGTTGGCAGTACTGCTTTAGTTGAGCAATAACCGCGGCCATATCCTGCTCAAGTTTACCCGCCAGTGAGTCCGCACTTTCACCATCAAACACCGGCACATCATCTATTTCCCAGTCGAGCATAGTGGATGCCAATGCCAGCCATAAGGTTTCACCACTGACATCGGCCATATCTAACGCGGCATAAGACAACAGCTGCACGCCATATGCGCCCTGCTGCGTCATCAGGTTGGGAATAATCCCGGCATTGATTAACGACGATTTACCACTGCCGCTGGGACCAAGCACTAAGCAAAAATCACGGCCAAATTTGACCTGCTGCCCAATACGTTCCAGCAATAATTGGATCTGTTCACTGCGACCAAAAAACACCTTGGCATCGTCGGCGCTGTAGGCTCGCAGGCCGGGAAATGGTGACTCTCCTGACCACTCAGGTTCGGCCACCACATTTTCTTCACTGCCAATGGGAAAGCGCACCTCGGCCAGTGTGCGATAACCGCGCTTACGAATAGTTTCAATGTAAGTAGGAGACGTTGCACTGTCATCGAGTGCGCGGCGCAGCTGGGCAATAGTTTTGTGTAGCGGATTGTCACCGGTATCGATACCCGCCCAGCAGTGTTCGATTAATTCATCGCTACTCACTACCGCGCCGGCACGCTCACACAAATAACAGAGCACATCCATTGCTTTGGGTTCGAGTTGTCGTTTTTTACGTCCCTGTTGCAAGCTGTTGGCAGTTGGACTGACTTGCCAATCACCGAAAAAGAAAATGTGTTCTGCCATGAAACTGTCCTGCATGGTCGATAAGAAAACACGTGTCAAAAAATTTGGCGCGTCAAGGCATTATGTCAACAGCCAAGTAAAAGCTCCATAGTCAATATTTGATGGGTAATGTAAATCTAGGTAGCGGCAGTTAGCAGTGAATGGCAGGGGTTTTCTTTTGTGGCTGAACAGGCGATCATAGTGGCTTATCCGAGAGCTTCAGGACCCTTTTATGAGCAGCCATACCGTAACTAACCTTAAACTCAAGCGTAAATCCCGCCTGCTGGAAATCACCTTTGATGACGGTAGTACACACCAACTAAGCTGCGAGTTTTTACGGGTGAATTCACCTTCTGCCGAAGTGCAAGGCCATGGTAACCCCAAGTTGGTTACCCATAAGAAAAATGTCAACATCACCGCTATCGAGCCAGTTGGCAACTATGCCGTGAAGTTAGTCTTCGATGACGGCCACGACAGCGGTTTGTTTTCGTGGGATCTGCTATATAATTTCTGCGAACATCAACAAGAGCTGTGGGCGCAATACTTAGCCCGTTTACGCGCTGAAAAAGGCTCGCGTGAGCCGCTGATTTCGATGAATATCAGCTACAACTAAGCCGGTGTATGTTAACGCGCTGGTGAACGCATTATCGCTTCGCCAAGCGCGCGATTATCCCGCTTTGATGCCCAGCTATCCGGCAATACCACACGCTGCCACAACGCCTGACATAAGGCCTGTGGATCGTGCCACTCTTTCGCCAATAACCAGCGCACCAACATATCGCCCACATCGGGATAGCGGATTGGCTGCGGATTGCTGCTTTTCAGCCAGCGTTTAAGCGTTTCACCATCCAAGGTATGCATGTGCTCAGCAGCGGCCAACAGTTCCAATGCCGCCACGTTGGATAACTGCTCAAATTGCCCCATCAAAGGTTTCACTAGCAACTTTTTGCCGAGCGTCATCGCCTCGCTAGCAAGTTCAAAGCCTGCATTACCAATAACACCACTGCAGCGCCCCATCGCCCGTTTAAAGCCGTCACGATTGAAACCATGCCAGTGAATGTGCTCAGGCAGATGATACGGTGCTGGCGCAGCGTGATAGACATGAAATTGGCATTGTGCGAACGGCGCTAATAGATCAGCAATCTCAGGCGCGGCTTCAAACGGCAGGTACACCAGTATTTCATCGGCGTGGGTTTTCTCCTGATTATCCACTTCGACAAATGGCGGCAGAATGGGATAACCGAAATGGTGCCAATGACAGCCCAGCGCGAGATCGGCAGGCGCAAAGTTTTCCAACAACCAGTCATTAAACCAGCTATTACCGACTTTCGGCACCGGATAACGCAATGCCGCTTGATGGCTGATACTGATGCATTGCACCCCCTGACGACGTGCCGCCCAAGCGGTGATCGGCTCAAAGTCGTTCAACACTAAGTCATAGTCAGTCACATCAATACGACGAATATCGCGCCATAAACGTAGCAAGGAGTTTTCTTTGACCGTAGCAGCAACATTCACGCGGCCTTTGCGAGTGGCAAACGACAAGCCAGGCAACACGCGATAGTCACCAAACGGTTCCATATCAAAATATTTATCAGCAGCGCGGCCACTAAATAGATAATCGACCTCTACATTATGTTCAGCTAAAGCTCTGGCCATTACTCGTGCACGACTGAGGTGGCCATTTCCAGTCCCTTGGACGCCATAGAGAATTCGCATTAATTATCCTTGAAGGCAGTAGGAAGCGTAGTAAGTTGCGCTGCAACCAAGCAGCATACCGGCGAGAATATCGGTGGGATAATGCACCCCTAACACGATACGGGAACAGGCGACTAATGCAGCCCATATCAATACTGGAATCGTCAACAGCGGATAACAGATGATGATGCCAGAGGCGAACACAAACGCCGCCGCGGTATGGCCTGACGGCAGACTAAAACGATCAGATGGTTCAAAATGCGTAACAACCCCAGCGGCGAGACTGTGGCAGGGTCGGGTACGACGAATGGTATTTTTCAGCAGCAAATACAGTGGTAGCTCCACCAAAAACGCTGCCAACATAAGGTTGAAGAAGTGTTGGCCATCGTCGCGCACTAACAGCAGCAACACTGAGGCATATAAGTAAAGTGGCCCATTGCCAGACGCAGAAAACGCTAGTGCGAGCGGCTGTAACCGATATTTACGGCCGAGATAATGCAGTTGGCAAAATCCTCGGCGATCCCAATCTGCGAGTCGTAACAGCATAGTGGGCACTCCTTCCAGTCGTATGAGCTAAAGACTAGAAGTTGGCCGTGACGTCTCGGTGACAATTGCTCTACATTTTTGTTACATCAAAATCGGCACTGGAGCGGGCTTTGTAGCGGTATAAGCGCACGAGATGAATCACATTCACTACGCCGACAAAGGCATTCATTGCCGCTACAGGCCAAGCTGTAATGGCAGCACCATAGATGACAAACAGTACGCAACCAACAAAATTTAGCCAACGCAACCAGATAATATCTTTCATCATCAAGGAGATGGCGACCATCAGCGAAGCGCTGTAACCCACCAATTCAACGGTATTTAATGCGTCCATATTTTTAGGCACCTTAAGAAAGGCCCTCTGCCGTCCATGCGCTTAATGGGGGATCCGTGCCCCTAAAGCAAAACAAAAAGAGAGAAAGGAATTTTTAGGGGGCATATACTAGCAGAAAGCCGCCAAGCTCGACATGGCAATTCATGTTCCGCTGATATTTTACTGGTGAGGATAATGGCAACAGAACTTGGCTAAAGTGTATTCAGCGTCGCAACTTACGTGACTAAATGCGCTTTCCTTTTAAAGAATCCCTTATATACTGATGACTTAGTTGTGCAGAACCTTGTGCTACAAGGCCGAGCTGAAAAAACAGGAGTATGATGATGGAATACAACACTTCAGAGCTGTGTGATATGTACCTGGATGTTGTTGATGTAGTAGAACCAATGTTCAGTAACTATGGTGGCTGCAGTTCCTTTGGTGGTGCTATTTGTACCATTAAGTGTTTTGAAGATAACGGTCTCATCCTTGACGTGTTGCAAGAGGATGGTGAAGGCAAGGTACTGCTAGTTGATGGCGGTGGTTCTCTGCGTCGCGCCTTAGTTGATGCTGCAGTAGCAGAACTAGCGGTCAAAAATAACTGGGAAGGTATTGTGGTGTACGGTAGCGTGCGCGAAGTTGATGCACTTGAAGATGCCGATGTTGGTATTCAGGCGCTGGCTTCTATTCCCGTAGGTGCAGATGCGAATGCCGTAGGTGAAGTGGATATTCCAGTGAACTTTGGCGGCGTAACCTTCCTGCCGGGCGATCATATCTACGCAGACAACACAGGTATTATCCTGTCGCCTGAACCGCTGGATATTGAATAACTCAATATTTGCAGCAATAAGCCGACGTCAATGTCGGCTTTTTTGTTCAAATGTAACACTAAATGTCAGGGTGAACTGCAACGCGTTGTTTAGCCTATCATTACCAGCAAGCGCTATTCAGCGCGCGCAGATTATGGTCTAATGCACGACCTTATCGGCTGCGATATCTCGAATTTTTACGGCATGATCACAGCCTGACCTAAAAGGGATTTGGCACGCGCGTGTCAACGCATACACTTTCAAGCAAATTATTATAGTTGTTCATAGGAATACACGAATGTCTGAAGACTCATCCACAAGTACCCATTTTGGTTATAAAACGGTTGATGCCGATAAAAAGGCGGATATGGTCGCAGGTGTTTTCCACTCAGTAGCCACACGCTACGACATCATGAATGATGTGTTGTCGTTTGGTATTCACCGACTCTGGAAACGTTTTACCATCGAATGCGCTGGCGCGCGTCCAGGCATGAAAGTGTTGGATTTAGCCGGTGGCACCGGTGATTTGACGGCCAAATTCTCCCACATTGTTGGCGAAACTGGCGAAGTGGTATTGGCCGATATCAACGATTCCATGCTGAAAGTGGGTCGCAGTAAATTGCGCGACAAAGGGATCGTCAGCAACGTTAACTATGTACAAGCTAACGCTGAAAGCCTGCCCTTCCCTGATAACACCTTTGACATCATCACCATCGCCTTTGGTCTGCGTAACGTAACCAACAAAGATGCTGCGTTGGCCTCAATGCAGCGTGTGTTGAAGCCAGGTGGTAAATTATTGGTCTTGGAATTTTCTAAGCCTAAGCATGCGATCATGACCAAAGCTTACGACCTATACAGCTTTAAGATGTTGCCGATGATCGGCAAGATGATTGCGGATGACGCTGACAGCTACGAGTATCTGGCAGAATCTATTCGTATGCACCCAGACCAAGAAACCCTGAAAGGGATGATGGAACAAGCGGGTCTGGAGCAAGTTGACTACATCAACATGACTGATGGCATTGTGGCGCTGCACCGTGGCTACAAGTTCTGAGATGCAGTTTACTCCGGCTGAGCAATGGCACCTGTTTTGCTGTGGTGCCATTGAAACGGCACTCGCTCAGGCCATCGCCTTGTCGCATATTGAGCCGAATAAGCTAAAACCGTTAGCGGGCAAAGTATTTTGCTTTGAACTCAGACAGTTGCCTTGGCCACTTTATTTGCTATTTAGCGAGCAGATCCAAGTATTGGGGCACTATCAGGCGCCAGTGGATGTTCGCGTTAAGGCAGATGTGACTCAGTTGCTGAAAATGCATGAAGGCGAGAGCCTGACCGAACTCATCAAACAAGATAAGCTGACCATTGAAGGCGACTTAGCCTTGCTACAGCAATTCAGCCAATTCCTGCAGTTGCTAAATCCGGATGTAGTGGAGCCTTTATCACGTTATATCGGTGATGCTCCTGCCTATTGGCTCACGTCTAACGCCTCACGTGCCGTAGATGAATTGAAAAACATCGGCCGTAAAACTTGGTCACACCTTGGGCAGTTGGCGACAGAAGAATATCGCGTAGCCCCTCATAAGCTTGAATTTATTCGCCATTGCGACAGAATTGACGATCTTGTCGGCGCAGTTGATCTGCTTGAACAACGGATTGCCAAATTGAAGGACCACAATAACGTATGAGTTTCGTCAGTAGCTTCAAAAGAGCTTATCAGGTTATTGCCATTTTTCTCCATTATGGGCTCGACGAGCTGCTACCTAAAAAGCTCACGCCTTGGTACTTCCGCTTGTGGCGTCGCAGCCTGTTTTGGTTACGCAACCGACATAAGCATCGGCCTGGCGGCGAACGTCTCAAACTGGCAATGCAGGAGTTAGGTCCGGTTTACATCAAATTTGGTCAGATGCTGTCAACCCGTCGCGATCTGCTGAGTGACGACTGGGCTTACGAGCTGGCAATGCTGCAAGACCGCGTACCGCCGTTTGACTCAAAACTCGCCCGCGAAGCGATTGAAACTGAATTAAAAGCGCCGATTGAATCATTATTTGATGACTTTGATGACACGCCACTAGCATCCGCCTCTATTTCACAAGTCCACACGGCCATATTGAAATCCAATGGCAAAAAAGTGGTGCTGAAGGTACTGCGTCCGAATGTAGAACAACAGATTCTGGCTGACTTGCAGCTGATGCGCCAAACCTCGCAGCTACTGGAAACCATTCTTGGCCCCGGCAACCGTTTACGCCCGGCTGAAGTGGTTGACGACTATCGCACCACCATTCTTGGCGAATTGAACCTTAAACTGGAAGCCCTCAATACAGTTCGGTTGCGTAACAACTTTATCGACTCAGATGCACTATATGTGCCCTATGTTTACGAAGAATTGTGCTATCCGCGCCTAATGGTGATGGAACGTATCGATGGCGTGCCAGTCTCCGATATCGCGGCGCTGAAAGCTCAAGGGACGAATCTTAAGTTGCTGGCCGAAAAAGGCGTGCAGCTGTTTTTCACTCAGGTATTTCGCGATAACTTTTTCCATGCCGATATGCATCCCGGCAATATTTTTGTATCACGCCAACACCCGGATAATCCCTCTTATATCGGCTTAGATTGCGGCATTATGGGCACCTTGAGTGACACCGACACCCGCTATCTGGCAGAGAATTTTTTAGCATTTTTTAATCGCGATTATCATCGTATTGCGCAGCTCTATGTCGAGTCTGGTTGGGTCTCACCGGACACCGATATGCAGGCATTTGAGCAGGCGGTAAAAGTCGTGTGTGAACCTATGTTCAACAAGCCGCTGAATGAAATCTCCTTCGGCCATGTATTGTTGGAACTGTTCCGCACCGCCCGCAGCTTCCACATTATTGTGCAGCCACAATTGGTGCTGCTGGAAAAAACCTTGCTGTATATTGAAGGTTTAGGTCGACAACTATATCCGCAGCTCGATTTATGGCAGACTGCTAAACCATTCCTTGAAGAATGGATGTCGCATCAAGTTGGCCCTAAGGCAATGTTTTCGAAAGCGAAAAAACATATGCCTTACTGGACGGATAAACTGCCAGAACTGCCTGAACTGATTTATGACAATCTCAAATTAGGACGCAATCTGCTGGGTTCTCAACAGCAGATGCTGGATAAATATCTGCGGCATCAACAACGCTCACATACCAGCAATTACCTGCTGATAACATCTGCTGTTTTGTTGATCTGTGGCACGATATTATTCAATCAGGACGTTACACTTTGGCTCGCGCGTGCCTGTATAGCCGCTGGTGTTGTATTCTGGCTGGTAGGATGGCGATCCAGACCAAAAATCAGAAAATTTTAATTCGTTATTTACTAATCAACGGTTCATAATAGAGCCGATCATTAAGTCGAGAGGAAAACCTGCATGGGTGGTATCAGTATTTGGCAACTTCTTATCATCGCATTAATCGTTGTGCTGCTGTTCGGAACCAAGAAGTTGCGTTCTCTGGGCGGTGACCTCGGCGGTGCAGTTAAAGGCTTTAAGAAAGCCATGTCTGATGAAGAGCAAAAGTCTCTCGAAGACAAAGAAACTGCAGCTAAGAGCGAAAGCGTTGAAGCTGAGAAGAAACCAGAGTCTAAGGAAAAAGAACAGGCGTAATCCCATATGTTCGACGGTATCGGTTTTTCCGAATTACTGTTGATCGGAATTCTGGGGCTGGTGGTTCTCGGCCCCGAACGTCTGCCGATCGCAGTCCGCACTGTTTCCGGTTGGATCCGCGCGATGAAGCGTATGGCCAACTCGGTCAAAGATGAGCTAGAGCAGGAACTTAAACTCGAAGAGCTTCAGGCTGATTTAAAAAAGGCTGAGCAAAACGGGTTGGGTAACCTGTCTCCGGATTTGCAAGATTCGATCAAGCAGCTGAAAGAAGCAGCGCAGGCGGTCAATCGTCCATACGATATTGAATCATCTTCGCAATATTCTAAGAATCCGCCAAAACTTGACGATAGCACTGACACTGTAGCTGACAGTGCGCCGGCAAGTGACAGCAACACTAGCGCTTCTACTGCTGATAAAGATAAAAAGAGCGAGTAATACATGTCGCAACAGCTGCCGTTAATCAGCCATTTGCTGGAGCTGCGTAACCGCTTGCTCAGAGCTATCGCCAGTGTTTTACTGGTGTTTGTTTGCCTAGTGTATTGGGCAAAAGATATCTATCACTATATGGCAGTGCCACTGCTGCAAGCGATGCCAGAAAGCGGCACCATGATCGCTACCGATGTCGGCGCGCCTTTCTTCGCTCCATTCAAACTCACCATGGTGCTATCGCTGTTTATTGCGATTCCATACGTGCTGTATCAGATTTGGGCCTTTGTCGCGCCCGGGTTATACAAGCATGAAAAGCGCTTGGTGTTTCCCCTGTTGATTAGCAGCACTTTGTTGTTTTATCTCGGTATTGTGTTTGCCTATTACGTAGTGTTTCCGGTGGTATTTGGCTTCTTCGCCAACGTCGCCCCCGAAGGCGTACAAGTGGCCACCGATATCAGCAGCTACCTCAATTTCATTCTGAAGCTTTTCTTTGCTTTCGGTTTAGCCTTTGAGATCCCAATTGCCGTAGTATTGCTGTGCTGGGCAGGTGTCACTACGCCAGAAGATCTCAAATCAAAACGCCCATACATTGTGGTCGGCGCGTTTGTGGTCGGCATGCTGTTAACACCGCCTGATATTCTGTCACAAACTATGCTGGCAGTGCCGATGCTGTTACTCTTTGAAGGTGGTTTGCTAGCAGCTCGCTTCTACAAACCAGCTGATGATGAGGACGACTCAGAGGAAGCTGAGCAGCCCTAGTCCGTCATCCCTCGTCATATTACGATAACGATATTATTGATAAAGGATGTTTGAGATGCGCTATTTGTGGATTGCTGTCGCCGCTGCGGGGTTTAGTTTGCCGAGCATGGCGTCAGTTGAACAGGCCGTGCTTAACTGCGCCAAGGTAGACAATGCCCAGCAACGCTTAGCTTGTTTCGACAAGCTAAGCCAGTCACTGACTCACCTTGCTGGTAACTCTTCAGCGTCATCTGCGCCCACGCCTGCGGCTCCGGCATCAACAGTAGTAGTACCTCAAGCTCCGGTTGCTCCCGTAGCACCAAGGGGCACAAGCGCTACCCCACCATCAGTGCCAACCCAAGTTAACCCGCAGCAACTGTTCGGCGCAAAAAGCAAAATTGAAGATTTAACCCCCGATGCTATCGAGTTAACCGTAGCCAGCATCAGTAAAAGCTTACGTGGTGAAATGTCAATCACCTTCAAGAATGGCCAAGTGTGGAAGCAACTAGAAGCGAAACATTATCGTTTACGCGTGGGTGATAAAGTCACCATTAAAAAGGCGTCGTTAGGGTCATTTTTGCTATATGCCGAAGGGCGTAACAGCTCTATTCGGGTACAACGCGAACAGTGAATCGTTACCTCGATATTGCCGTTAACCTGCTAGGCAGCAGCTTAGAGCAGCGTCTTGATGAGGTAATCACCGATGCTCAGGCTGTCGGTGTATCACCTTTGATTCTTATTGGCAGCGAACTTGACGAAAGCGCTCGCTGCATCGAACTCTGCCAACAATATCCAAAACAGCTATACACCACAGCTGGTGTGCATCCTCATCATGCCAGCAGTTGGCAACCCGAGAGTGAAGCCCGGTTACGGCAAATGTGTCAGTCAGATTCAGTCGTGGCGGTAGGTGAATGCGGGCTCGATTTTAATCGCAACTATTCCACACCAGCCGAGCAACGTCGCGCCTTTACCGCGCAGTTAGCATTAGCAGTGGAGCTGCAACGTCCGGTGCTGATGCATGAGCGCGATGCTCATGCAGACTTTATCGCGATTCTGGCGGAATACCGTAGCGATCTCCCCGCCGCTTTACTGCACTGTTTCACTGGCGATATTGCCCAAGCGGAAAGCTATCTGGCGCTAGATCTATATTTAGGTGTCACAGGTTGGGTCTGCGATGAACGCCGTGGTCATGCATTGGCAGAGGCGGTTACTGTCATTCCTGAAAACCGTCTGCTGTTAGAAACCGATAGCCCTTACCTATTACCACGCACGCTTAAACCTAAGCCTAAATCGAGTAAAAACGAACCTAAGTATCTGCCGCATATTGCCAATCACGTAGCACAGCTGCGAGGACAATCGGCGGAAACACTCGCAACTCAGTGCTATAACAATAGTTTGAAGTTCTTCGGACTGGAGTAACCATGGCGCACTGGGGCAGATACCTATTATTGCTTTGGCTGATACTGCTGCCACAACTGGCAAAGGCAGTGGAAGTGAGCAATGGTAAGCTGGTAGATGTCGACCTCTCTCCTTATGTCCTTGTTACCGAGCAAACGCCTGATATGCGCTTCGCCGCGGTACAAGCCTTAGACAGCAAACAGTGGCAACCTCAACAAGATAAATTGCTTCTCAAAATGGGCACCAAAGGACTGTGGCTCTATGTCAAACTCATTCAGCATGGCGATGGCAAACATGACCGCTTTCTTGAAATGGGGAATCCTAACGTTGATAAAATCCGCCTATTCCATGCGGTTGATGGTCAACTCGAACAGCAACTGGTATTAGGTGATACTTTACCTTTCAGCAAGCGCCCACAAGAACATGCGAACTTTCTGTTTCCGTTTGAGATGCAGCAAGGCGAAGTACATGAATTCTGGATTGAATTAGCCTCTGAAGGCAGTAGCTATCTGCCGCTACATTTATGGTCTTCTAAAGCGCTACTGCAACGTGACCAAAGCCGCGAGATGATTAAAGGGTTTCAACTCGGCATTCTGTGCGCTATTGGCCTGTTCTCGCTATTTATGGCGTTGGTTACCGGCTCATTTACCTATGGTTATTATGCAGGCTACGTACTGCTTATGGCGCTCATGGTAAGTTGCATTAATGGCACCGCCTTTCAGTATCTGTGGCCTAAATACCCGTTATGGCAGCAAATTGTATTGCCGGTAATCATTCCGTTAGTGGTCGCCTTTGGAACGCTGTTTACTGAAAAAACCTTACTGCTGAAATACCACAGTGTTCCGATGCTGCGCGTATGCCGCGCCATTACCGCACTATGCGTACTGCTGGCGCTGTTATCCCTAGCGCTAAGCCAACATCTGGCACTCATTCTTGAACTGATTGTGGTGGTATTGGTGTGCCTGACATTGGCGGTGATGACCATCATGCAGTCAATCAGTGGCAATAAGTTGGCGCAGCTGTACGCCTTTTCGTCGCTGGGCATTATTATCGGCTCATTACTGACCAGTTTTCAGTACATAGGGCTGATCGCTCTGCCAGTCAATCCGCAAACGCCTATCATGATTGGCCTTACGGTGGAGATTGCGCTTAAAGCAGCAGTGCTCGCGATTCGTTATAACGAAGAACGCAAAGCAAAGGCGAAAATCCAACAAGAAGCACTCGAGCAAGCGGAACGTATTCGCCAAGTGCGTGAAGAAGCATTACAAACAGAAGCAGAAACCAATGAACGGTTAGAGCGCATGGTGCAGGAACGCACGCTGGAGCTCGAATTCACGCTGCGCGAATTAAACGAAGCCAACCAAAAATTGCTGGAACAATCGCAAGTCGACAGTCTTACCGGTGTGCGCAATCGTGCGAGTTTTGAAAAACGCCTGCAGGCAGAAGGGCGAATTAGCCGCCGACAACAAACTCCGATTGCGCTGATGATGCTCGATATCGACCACTTCAAAGTGATTAATGACACTTATGGTCACCTCGCTGGCGATGAAACATTAAAAGCGGTCGCCGAAACCTTAAGAGAAAACCTTAAACGTCCGAGCGACTTAGTATGCCGTTTTGGCGGCGAAGAATTTGCCATCATTCTGCCTAATACGGATGACGATGGGGCGCTCACGCTAGCAGAAACACTGCGTAATGCCATCTCACAACTCGACGTAAGTTGGGATGCGCAAAAGGTGCCGTTAACCGTCAGCATCGGCGTTAGTTCGGCAGTGGTCGAATCGGATACTCATATGACGCGGGTACTGAGCAATGCCGATAAAGCGCTTTATCAAGCCAAGCGTCAGGGGCGTAACCGCGTTTGTTTATATGATAATGCGCAATATCAAGCGAACAGTGCCGCGGCAGCCAAAGAGCCTTCCTCGCACTGATCGCCGCTTTGCTGGCGCCTTGCCACGCACAAAACTTTAGTGATCCCTGTAACAGCCATAACCTTGTGTACTTCTCAAGCGTGTATATCAATGATTCAATCAGAGTGGACTAGAGTCACAGCTGTTAAGGAAGTAAAATGCATAAGAATATAAAAGCATTACTGGCAACGTCTGCCCTGTTTTTTGCTGGCCACAGCATCGCAGATCCAGGTTGCGGTTTTGAAGAAAACCAAGAAGGGTTTATGGCAACTTGTAAGCAAGAAAAACAAGAAGTGATTTTGACGGGTGTAGTCGAGGGTCACAAGCTGGTGACTGAACTGCCACCATTTATGAGTGGTTATAAAGATTATCAAGTCGATACTGATTCTATCGCGCCGATTAAAGCGGTCACCACGCCAACCGAAATCGTGGTTATCATTGGCACTTGGTGCCCAGACTGCCACCGTGAAACCCCGCGCTTTATTCGCATTATGGAAGCGGTGAACAACCCAAATATCAAAGTGAAATTTATTGGGGTTGATCGCAAGAAGCAAGATCCTGAAGGCCTTGCAGCGCAGTATGATTTCAAACGTATTCCAACCTTTATGGTTATTCAGGACGGTAAAGAGATTGGCCGCATTGTGGAGCGTCCAACCGAATCGTTAGAAAAAGATCTGGCTAAAATCTTCAGTAAATAAGCTGGTTTTAGCGCATAAAAAAGGCTCCCATGGGAGCCTTTTTTGCACCTAGCAAATATCAATGGTTATGCAGTCGCTGATGCAACATCTGTAATACACCTTCACGCAATGCCCCACCAGAAAGGCTCAGGTGTTCAATCTGTAACTGCTTAAACAACGCCAATAAAATAGCCACTCCTGCAGCAAAGGTTGGCGCACGCTCAGTTGATAATCCACTGATGTCCAGCAGAGACAAGGAGGTCTGACTGAGAATCTCTTGTTTGAGACTGCCGAGCACATCTAACGTGATCGTTTCTGAGACACCGCGATGCTGCAACACTTCCACTACAGACTGAACCGCGCCAGACGCACCAACAACGGCACGCCAACCTAAGCTCAATAACTGCGATCTATGCTCTGCCAAAATCTGCTCGACTTTGGCGGCTGCATCATCAAAATCTAGCGGCTGGATTGGCGCTTCACTGAAAAACAACCGATTAAACGTGACCGAACCAAATGGCAAACTGGTTTTAAACAGCACTTGCTCGCCATCACCGATAATAAATTCGGTACTGGCGCCGCCAATATCAATCACCAAACGGCGACCTTCTGTTGGGGTTGTGGCCACCATGCCTTGATAGATGAACTCTGCTTCACGCATGCCGCAGATAATTTCAATGGGATGCCCTAGCACAGGCAGAGCACGTGCATTGAAATCTGCAGCATTATTGATGGAACGTAATGTGGCCGTCGCGATAACAGCTACCGCATCAGTACTGATTTGATGATGCTGCAGCATAGAAGCAAACATTGCCAAGCAATCAATGCCACGTTGCATCGCTTCGTCGCTCAATGTGCCATCAGCGCCTATTCCATCTGCCAAACGCACTTTACGCTTATATTTAGCTAATATTTGCGGCTGATTACCCACACTATGGGCAACCAGCATATTAAAACTATTAGACCCCAGCGTAATAGCGGCGTACGGCTTCAAGATGGCTTAGTTCCTGCGGCTTCGATCGTTGTTGCGACGTGGACGGCTGTTACGATTTCCACTGCCGTCACGCTTGGCTCCAGTAGGTACCCGGCGACGGTGAATTTTCACTGGTTGCGGCACATCAGACAACAAGGCATCGCGGTCATATGACGTAACCGGAATATGGTGTTGAATGTAGGTCTCGATCGCTGGCAGGTTTAGCGCATATTCTTCACAGGCAAAACTGACTGAGACACCTTTTTGCCCAGCACGACCAGTACGACCAATGCGGTGGACGTAGTCTTCGCAATCATCTGGCAGGTCAAAGTTATAAACATGCGAGACATCGGCGATATGTAAACCACGAGCCGCAACGTCGGTAGCCACCAGAATATCCAATTCGCCCTTGGTAAACTGTTCAAGAATTTTAAGGCGTTTTTTCTGCGGCACATCACCAGTCAGCAGGCCGACACGGTGACCATCACCTTCCAACCAACCCCAGAGGTTCTCACACTGGTGCTTAGTGTTGGCAAATACGATAGCTTTATCCGGCCAATCTTCTTCAATCAGGCTCAAAAGCAGCAACACCTTGTCTTCCATCGAAGGATAGAAGAGTTCTTCTTTGATATTGCGGGAGGTTTTTTCTTCCGGTGCGATTTCAACTTTCACCGGATCGTTCATGTGATCGTATGCCAGTTCCTGCACTTTCATTGATAAAGTCGCAGAGAACAGCATGTTGAGACGGTCTTTAGCGTCCGGCATGCGACGGAATAGAAAGCGGATATCTTTGATAAAGCCCAGATCAAACATACGATCCGCTTCATCCAGCACTACAGCTTGAATCGTGCTTAGGTTAATAACGCCCTGACGCACGTAATCGATGATACGCCCGGTGGTACCCACTAGGATATCCACGCCCTGGTCTAGTACTTTACGTTGAGATTCGTACCCCTCACCGCCATACACAATACCAAGTTTTAAACCTGTGTGTTTGGCAAGCAAGTTCCCGTCTTTGGCAATCTGAATCGCAAGTTCACGCGTTGGCGCCATAATAATCGCCCGCGGCTGATTCAATTGACGGCCTTCAGGAACCGCTGTCGTTAGCAAGTGGTTAAAGGTTGCCACCAAAAACGCCAACGTTTTACCAGTGCCCGTTTGTGCTTGTCCGGCAATGTCCTTGCCTTGCAACAGCACAGGCAAAGATAGCGCTTGAATAGGAGTACAGTGTTCGAAGCCGTTTTCTTGCAACGCTGCCAGCACAGTTGGCTGCAACGGCAAGTCGGCAAATTTTTGTTGGGATAAATGTGTTTCGCTCATAGCGGAAGCATAGCAGTTAGGGTTGCAATAAGATACTCGATAGTTTGAAATAGCCACAAGGGAAAATGGCGACTTGAAACGCTGTTTTGTGGCCCAATATATAGGTTAAGCCGATTACATACCAGTAAAGGCACCAATTGGAGAACATCATGAGTGATAAAATTATCTATGTAAGCGATGACAGCTTCGAAAACGACGTGCTGAAATCAGAAACGCCTGTATTGGTAGACTTTTGGGCTGAGTGGTGCGGCCCTTGCAAAATGATCGCCCCTATTCTGGACGATGTGGCTGGCGAATACGAAGGCAAACTGACCGTGGCCAAAGTAAACGTTGACCAAAACAATGCAACTCCAGCGAAATATGGTATTCGTGGTATCCCTACACTGCTGCTGTTCAAAAACGGCGAACTAGCAGCAACTAAAGTAGGCGCACTGTCTAAAACTCAATTGAAAGAGTTTATTGAAGCTCAAATCTAAGCTTTTGAGTGACCCTTGGCACGCTATCAACGAAAAAGCGTGCCGAGGGCTGTAAAATTCTGGACGCCTTTTCTTTTCAGTGCTAACGTATTAAGCAGATTCTATCTAAACCCACTTCTTCGCAGTTCAATCATCCTTCTTCGTGTCACTATTTGAGTGGTTGACCGCGTGAGCTTTTTCGCTATAACAAGACCCACCAGAAATGAATTTAAGTGAATTAAAAAACAAGTCGATTGCTGACTTAGTCGCACTTGCTGAGGCCATGAACATTGAAAACATGGCGCGCGCCCGTAAACAAGACATCATTTTTGCCATTCTGAAAGCCCACTCAAAAAGTGGTGAAGACATTTTTGGCGGTGGTGTACTGGAGATTCTGCAGGACGGTTTCGGATTTTTGCGTAGCGCTGATGGCTCATATCTCGCAGGTCCTGACGACATTTATGTGTCGCCTAGCCAAATCCGTCGCTTTAACATGCGTACCGGTGACACGATTTTCGGTAAGATTCGACCACCAAAAGAAGGTGAGCGTTATTTTGCACTGCTGAAAGTCGCTGAAGTCAACTTCGACAAGCCTGAAAACTCTCGTACCAAAATCCTGTTTGAGAACTTAACCCCGCTGCATGCAGAAGAACGTCTGCGTATGGAACGCGGTAACGGTTCTACCGAAGACATCACAGCTCGGATTTTGGATCTTTGTTCACCTATCGGTAAAGGCCAACGTGGTTTGATTGTGGCCCCGCCAAAAGCGGGTAAAACCATGTTGCTGCAGAACATCGCGCAATCTATCTCCTACAACAACCCTGAAGTGGTGTTGATGGTGCTGCTGATTGACGAACGTCCTGAAGAAGTGACCGAGATGCAACGTCTGGTACAAGGTGAAGTTATTGCTTCGACCTTTGATGAACCAGCAAGCCGTCACGTACAAGTGGCTGAAATGGTGATTGAAAAAGCCAAGCGTCTGGTTGAACACAAAAAAGATGTGGTGATTTTGCTCGACTCGATCACTCGTCTGGCGCGTGCCTACAACACCGTCGTGCCTTCATCGGGTAAAGTACTGACCGGTGGTGTGGATGCGAATGCCCTGCATCGTCCTAAGCGTTTCTTCGGTGCCGCACGTAACATCGAAAACGGTGGTAGCCTGACCATTATCGCTACCGCGTTGATCGATACGGGTTCGAAGATGGACGAAGTGATTTACGAAGAGTTTAAAGGTACAGGTAACCAAGAACTGCATTTGTCACGCAAAGCCGCTGAAAAGCGTATCTTCCCAGCGATTGACTTCAACCGTTCAGGTACCCGTCGTGAAGAGAAACTGACCACCTCTGATGAACTGCAGAAGATGTGGATCCTGCGTAAAATCCTCAACCCAATGGATGAGGTAAGCGCGATGGAATTCCTGATCGATAAACTGGCAATGACCAAAACTAACGAAGAATTCTTCAGTGCGATGAAACGTTCTAAATAGTCATTGACGATGTAATTGATAAAAAAGCCGCTATTTATAGCGGCTTTTTTTGTGACTTTTTAGCGGACTATAGCCAGCTATTGCGGCTTTTCCTGTAGTCCAACTGTCGTCATCCACTGCTCAAAGTCGATGATATTCGCTGGCACAATCACCCGATTACTCGCTTTGCCCAGTTCACCAAGCTTTGTCAGGTACTGCTCGCCAAGCTGCATTCGCAGTGCATTCTCGCCTCCTGGCGCACTAATCACTGCCGCCAGTTTCTCGATCGAATCCGCAGTTGCTCTGGCGATGGCCAAAATCTCCTCAGCCTTCCCCTCGGCTTCGTTCACTCGGCGCTGCATTTCACCTTCAGAGATGTTAATCATCTCCTGCTTCACACCTTCTGAGCGGTTAATTTTACTTTGCTTATCACCTTCGCTTTTGGCCAGCAGAGCCCGCCGCTCACGCTCAGCGTTGACTTGCATCTCCATCGCATTTTTCACCGTCTCTGGTGGTGCAATGTTTTTAATTTCATAACGATGAACACGAATACCCCAACTGGCACCAGCTTGATCCAACACCTCCACCACTTTCGCACTGATCAAATCGCGCTCTTCAAAGGTGCGATCAAGCTCCAGCGTGCCAATGACGGAACGCGTGGTCGTTTGCGCTAACTGGATGGCCGCATAGCGATAGTTGGTCACGCCATAGCTGGCTTTGATAGGGTCAATCACCGAGATATAGATAACGCCATCCACTTCTACGTTGACTTCGTCGCTGGAAAAACACTCCTGCGGCGGCACATCGATAGTTTCCTCTTTAAGGTCATGTATATAAGCAACTTTATCCACAAAAGGAATTAATGCATGAAAGCCTGCATCCAACGTTGCATGATATTTTCCTAAGCGCTCCACAATATAGGCAGATTTCGTTGGCACCAGTCGAATCGAGCGAAATAGGTTCACGATGAACACTAAAAAAATGAAGCCCCAAATCGCCAGCACTAATAAGTCGGTATCGATGTTACTCATGCTTTCACTCCTTTGCTTGCGTTCACGCTGCCAGCCACTTGTTCCATCCCTTCAAAGAAGCCTTCCATTTTTGCGAGCTCAGTTGGCACCACGGCCACATCGGATTTTTTCATGATCTCACCGAGTTGCTCAATAAACTGCTCTTTAAGCTGCATATTCATCGCTTCATTGCCGCCTTGCACCGCAATCGCTTTGGCCACCATCGTCATGGCTTCAGCCTGTGCATTGGCAACAATTGAGATCTCATGCGCAGTACCTTTCGCTTCATTGATACGTTTTTGTTTGTGACCTTCGGAGATATTAATCGCCTCTTGGCGTTCACCCTGCGACATATTAATCGTTGCTTCCTTCTCGGCATTGGCTAAGGTAATTTCAGCGCGCTTGCGTCGTTCAGCTTCCATCTGTTTTTCCAGTGTATGGATGACATGACGCGAAGGGGTAATGTTTTTAATCTCGTAGCGCAGCATCTTGATGCCCCAAGGATCAGAGGCTTTATCAATTTCTCGCACAATGGCTTCATTCAAACGTTCCCGTTCAGAGAAAGTTTCGCTCAGCGTCAACTTACCAATCTCAGAACGCATCGTCGTTTGCGCCAAGTTAACGGCCGCCATTCGGTAGTCTTCGATACCATAGCTAGCCAGTTTGCCGTCCATAACACGCAGGTACACCAAACCATCAACTTCCAGTTGAATATTGTCTTTAGAAATACAGCTTTGCGGTGGCACATCTAGCACTTGCTCACGAGTATCGTGTTTGTAGGCTACACGGTCAAAAAATGGAATTAAGAAGTGAAATCCCGGCGCTAATACGGTGCGAAACTTTCCTAAGCGCTCAATTACGTGCACTTCACGCATTGGTACTATCAACATCAGTTTGTAGAGTACAAACAGCACCAATAAAAAAAGAATAGTAAAAGCTAACATTGCGTTCTCCCTGCAATCTCAGTCAAAGTCAGCTAGCGGTTCCACCACCAGCGCAATATTGTCACGGCATACCACACGCACTTGACGACCAGCGGCTATTTCACTGCCATCGCCTAACGCTGGCCAATCAGCTCCTTGAAAGCTCACCCGTCCAAGTCGTTCTCCCGGCCCGATGCTTTCTTTCACAACAGCCACTTGGTTGTAGATATCAAGCTCTTCATCTGTGTTATCGACATGGGAATCCCCGCCGACGAGGCGCTGGGTGACCTGTCGAAATAACAACAACAGCACAATTGAGGCGATAAACCATAAGGTGAATGCTTGTGCCACGCTGGTGATCAGTCCCAGCCATAAAGCTGCAGCGACTATCATGCATGCCGCGCCAAGGAAGATAACAATACCACCAGGGATCACCAGTTCGGCGAGCATCAGAATGGCACCAACGAGCAGCCAGTAGAACAGCGGATTTGAAGACATAGTTCCCCCCTCTAACGTCTTGCCTTCCTAGCAGCACTATAACAACAGTTTTTGCACAATGCGACATATTATGTCAAAGCGAATGTAAATTATGTCGAATAAATGTTGTACAACGAACGACTTTATAGCTGTGAACTTAAGACCAGATCACAAAATCTTAATCTTTTCCTATTGGCTGCAGCGAATTTGCTGCAAAAACCAGCATTTTTAAAACCAGTAATCCTTTAAAATTCATATAGTTAAAAACTAAAATCGATTTTTGTTTTATTTCGCAAAAAATCTTTGAGTCTGGCGATGTTTTTCCCTATAGTGCTCGGGATTTTTACCCGGTGACAACAATTAGAATTCGCCCATAGGACTTGGTCACAGACTGAATTAAAGGGACGTCGTAAAAACCGGTTAAACCCATTTTTGCTTCTGACTCTACCAAGGGAAAACTGATGAAAAAAACCTGTCTATGTCTGGCGCTGCTGGCTGCGGCTCCTCAGGCTTATAGTGAAGATTTAGTTCAGTGGACTGATACCAGTGTCACCGTGCTGTACGGTAACGATTACAAACTGGATCCTGATGAACAAACCACAGTCACTGTTGAATCTGCAGGTGGATGGAAATATGGCGACTGGTTCGCATTCCACGACTTTATCCACTTCAACAACGCTAACGGTGACTCAAACACCAACTATGGTGAAATCTCACCACGTTTCAGCGCTAGCAAAATCCTTGGCACCAAAGTCGGCGCAGGCATTGTGTCTGACGTATCATTAGCGTTCACTTTGGAACACGGTAAAGGTCCAGTAGAAACATTTTTGTACGGTGTTGGTGTCGATCTGCAAGTGCCTTACTTCTCATACCTGCAGCTGAACACTTATCGTCGTGATGCGCATGACAACAACAGCACAGGTTGGCAGTTCACCCCTTGCTACCGTATCGATATTCCAGTAGGTAACAGCAATCTGGTTATCGACGGCTTCATCGACTGGGTATTTGCGTCTGATGAAGACAACTACTCTAACAACATCCACATCAACCCACAGGTTAAATATGATCTGGGTTCAGTGATCTTTGGCGAAGCGCAAAAGAACAAACTGTTGGTGGGTATTGAATACGATTACTGGAAGAACAAGTACGGTGTAGATGGTATCAACCAAAGCACTTACTCTGTGATTGTGAAATACCACTTCTAATCGCTGACGCGAGACAAAGATGTGTCATAGAACTCCTCGGCCACGCCGGGGAGTTTTTGCTTGAGCTCGGCGATAATCTTGTTGCAACAGGTCATACAAGCTCACCGGAGTGATTGAGCCACACAGCAACAGCAGGTAACATAAGCCCACTTTTAGTCCCCCACCCATTGTGGAGAAATCCGTTGGCATTCATCCGTGGCTCATTGGCATTTATTTGCTACGTCATTAATACCCTGTTTTGGGCGATTCCTATTTTACTCGGTAGCCTGATCAAATTGATCCCACTTGCCATGCTGCAACGTATTTGCAGCCGCGTTTTAGATCGCTGCGCTACCGGTTGGATCAGCACTAACAGTTTGATTGAAAGCGTATTTCACCCAGTAAGATTACACATCGAAGCAATGCCAGAGTTGTCTACCCAAGAGTGGTATATGGTGATTGCTAACCACCAAAGTTGGGTGGATATTTTGGTACTCCAACGTTTGCTGAATGGCCGTATTCCCTTTTTAAAGTTCTTTCTTAAACAGCAATTGATCTATGTGCCGGTACTGGGATTAGCGTGGTGGGCATTAGATTTTCCGTTTATGCGCCGTTATACCACGGCCCAGCTGAAGAAAAATCCGAAGCTCAAAGGCAAAGATATCGAAATTACCCGCAAAGCCTGCGCTAAGTTTAAGCATAACCCTGTCAGCGTGATGAACTTCGTTGAAGGCACACGTTTTCGCCCAGAAAAGCACAATAAGCAAAACTCGCCGTATCAGCACTTACTGCGCCCTAAGGCCGGTGGTCTAGCGTTTGCTTTGTCAGCTATGGGCGATCAAATCCACAAACTGGTCAACGTCTCTATTTACTACCCGAACCGTATTCCCACCTTCTGGCAATACATCAGCGGTGACTTGAAAGATGTCTACGTTGCGGTTGAATTGAGCGATATCGATGCCGAGATGCGCGGTGATTACATGAATAACCGCGAGTTCAAACAGCAATTCCAAGAAAAACTGAATCAACTATGGCAGCACAAAGATGAAGTGTTGCGTCAGCTGCAGTCAAAAGCATCACAGGAGGAGGCTTAATGCTGAACTTTTTACCGGGCCCGCTTTTGTTTTTTATAAGTTCGGTATTGCTGGTATTGAACACTATTCTGTGGAGTTCGCTGGTATGCGTCGGAGGCTTAGTCAAACTGATTTTCCCTATTAAGAGCATCCGCGTTAACGTAACGCGGCTGATGAACACCTTTATGTGGGCATGGGCGAGCTGCAATGGCGGTATTTTGCATCTGATTGCCAAAGTCGAATGGGACGTTCAGGGACTGGAATCACTCAGAAAAGATGGTTGGTACTTAGTCATCAGCAACCATTTAAGTGGCTTCGATATCGCGGCGCACACTTACATTTTCCGCAACCATATCCCAATGCTGAAATTCTTCTTGAAGAAAGAGCTGCTGTATGTGCCGCTGATGGGGCTCGGTTGCTGGGCACTGGATATGCCTTTTATGAATCGCACCAGCCCGGAAAAGTTGAAAAAGAACCCCAAACTACGCGGTAAAGATTTGGAAACAACGCGTCGTTCCTGCGAGAAATTTAAAGATCTGCCGACCTCCATCATTAACTATGTGGAAGGCAGCCGTTTTACCGAGCAGAAACGTAAGCGGCAAAATTCGCCATACAAACACTTACTGAAACCCAAAGCCGGCGGAATCGCCTTCACCCTGTCAGCCATGGGCGAGCAGTTTGATGCACTACTGAACGTAACAGTGGTATATCCCAATGCTCCGAGTGACGTGCTAAGTAGCGTTATGCATGGCAATGTGCACAAGATTGTGTTTCGCGTTAATGCGCTACCTGTACCACAAGTTGATTCAGAGCGTTACTTCAGCGAACCTGAGTATCGGGTCGAATTCCAGCGTTGGCTAAACCAGCTATGGGAAGAGAAAGATGCCCAAATCGATACCATCTTAGCTGACGCGGCTGGCAGCAGTAAAAATTACGACTCAGCCGCTGCATCATAAACTGCTAGCCAAGCGCTCGCTTGTGCCAGTTGTTCTTCAGAAAAAGTCTTGATGCCCGCTGCTTGCAACCGAGCAGCGGTCACTCCATTGCCAGCGATCAACTGCCGCTGAAATTGGCCGTCATAAATGCTCCCAACGCCACAAGAGGGACTACGCGCCTTTAACAGTGCCATCACCACATCATGTTGTTGTGCCACCTGCAGCGCCAATTCAGCACCTCGGTGAAATTCAGCCGTCACATCCCTTCCCGAACGCGTTATCACTTGAGTGCCACGCTGTTCTGCAGGCTCTCGCGGTGTCGCCAAACCACCAGCACACTCAGGGCAAAAAGGCACAATACGCTGCTCGTGCGACAGTTGAGTTAACAGTGGGTGTTGTAGCCGATTATCGCCACCGTCGTACCTCACTCGCTGACCGAGTAAACACGCGCTCACCAACACCTTTGCTCTGCTCATGGTCTATCCTTAAGCACCCAACATAAAAAACTTAACGCGCCCAATTCTACGCGGTTTATTGAAACAGGTCTTTATCTCGCCATTATTGTCGACAATAACTTTAGCATGTGCTAAATAATTTTATTAGACAAAAGCATAACCTCAACTCGATTAAATATATTTATATCAAATAGTTAATTAAATATAAGTACAATATTTAGACTTACGTCTAGGATCTCACATTGTTGACAATGGTCACACATGCTCATATTGTGAGCAGCATTGTAGACAATCCTCAAATCTAGTACGCCGAATGCAACCGACAAAGCCATCGATTGATAACCCAGCATCAGATAAGAACCAAACATTGGTTGAACAAATACTGGTGCAGATCCAAGAAAGCATCATCAAAGGTGAGTTACGTCCCGGCAGCAAAATCAACGAACAAGCGTTGGCGGAAAAATATGGCATTAGCCGTGGTCCTACTCGTGAGGCTCTGCAACAACTGGAACGGCAACGACTGGTCGTTCGGATTCCACATGTGGGTGCCCGCGTTGCCACGCTGACCATCGAAGAGCTCAACGATCTATATGAACTGCGCAGCACCTTAGAAGCTATGGCCTGCGAGTTAGCCGCAAAGCGTATTAGTGAACAGCAACTTAACCAGTTATGGGCGTTGCTGGAAAAGCAGGAAGCGGACCTCGCACGCGGTGATAGCTACTTCCAGCAAGAAGGTGACGTCGACTTTCACTATCAAATCATTCGTGCCAGCGGCAATCGCCATCTGCAAGAAACCCTCATCGGTGGCCTTTACCATTTATTGCGTATGTATCGCTATCAATGCACCAGCAGTTCCCGCCCGGTGCGCGCGATAGCCGAACATCGCCGCATTGTCGAAGCCATCGCCGCTGGTGATGCCGAACTCGCGGGGCTATTGATGCGCCGCCATATTGAACAAGGTCGCCAAAATACTCAGCAGCGACTGCAACAGTTAACTGCGCCAGCAGCAAGCGCCGTTTCCTGAGCGAACTCAAGGAGCAAGAAGATGAAAAAGAGTGCCGGATTAAGATTCCGCCAAGCGTTGGATAGCAACCCACCACTACAAATTGTGGGCACCACCAATGCCTATTTTGCCTTGATGGCACAGCAAGCCGGCGTACAAGCCCTGTATTTGTCAGGCGCAGGTGTAGCAAATGCATCGTATGGCCTGCCGGATCTAGGTATGACCTCAATGAACGATGTGTTGATTGACGCCAGCCGTATCACCTCAGCAGTCGATTTGCCGCTGTTAGTCGATATCGATACCGGATGGGGCGGCGCTTTTAATATTGCGCGCACAATTAAAGAGTTTGAAAAGGCCGGTGTGGCAGCAGTGCATATGGAAGATCAGGTGTCGCAAAAACGCTGTGGCCACCGCCCTAATAAAGCGGTGGTGAGCACAGAAGAGATGGTCGATCGCATTAAGGCCGCAGTAGACGCTCGTCAGGATGACAACTTCGTCATTATGGCGCGTACCGATGCGGTTGCTGTGGAAGGATTAGAGTCAGGTATTGAACGTGCCGCCAAATATATTGAAGCCGGTGCAGACATGATTTTCGCTGAAGCTCTGACCGAACTCGACCAATACCGCCACTTTAAAGAAGTGGTCAAAGCACCAATTCTTGCCAACATGACGGAATTTGGCAAAACCGAACTGTTTAATAAAGAACAGCTCGCCGAAGTGGGTGTAGAGATGATCCTTTATCCACTTAGCACCTTCAGAGCCGCCAACCAAGCTGCGCTCAAAGTGATGCAAGCGCTACTGCAAGATGGGCATCAACGTAATGTGGTCGATAGCATGCAAACCCGTGCTGAGCTGTATGAGTTTCTTGGCTATCACAATTACGAAGACAAGTTAGATCAACTTTTTAAATAGCATATTAGCCGGTCAATCCGGACGGACGCGTCCAGGTAGTGGCTTGACCCAATGCCGTACAGCGGTTCATCCATTTGGGGTGAATGAATCGCTGCCATAACCGATAGCGACTGTGGTCGCCATACGATAAAGCGTTAACGGAAAGAGGGACGCGTCATGACAGACAAGAAACTGGGCGGCGCAGGCTTGCGCGGCCAGAGCGCAGGTGAAACCGCACTGAGCACAGTAGGGAAATCAGGCTCAGGCCTGACTTATCGCGGTTACGATGTTAAAGATTTAGCCGAAAATACCAGCTTTGAAGAAGTCGCTTATTTAATTTTGCATGGCGAACTTCCGACTGAAGCGCAGCTTGCCGCTTATAAAAGCCAATTAAAAGCGATGCGTGGCTTGCCACAAGCATTGAAAGAAGTGCTAGAACGCATTCCAGCCAGTGCCCACCCGATGGATGTCATGCGCACAGGCTGCTCAATGCTGGGTAACTTGGAACCTGAAAACAGCTTTGACGAACAACTGCACGTCGCCGATCGTTTGCTGGCAGCGTTCCCATCTATCATCTGTTACTGGTATCGCTTCAGCCATGATGGCGTGCGCATTGAAACAGAAACTGATGACGATGAAATCGGCGCACATTTCCTGCATTTGTTGCACGGTAAAGCACCGTCACCATTACACGCCAAAGTGATGAGCGTATCGTTAATCCTTTACGCAGAGCATGAATTTAACGCTTCCACATTTACCGCGCGCGTCTGTGCCTCCACACTGTCAGATATGTTCTCCTGCATTACTGGCGCTATTGGTTCATTACGCGGACCACTGCACGGTGGCGCTAACGAAGCGGCAATGGAACTTATTCAGGACATGCGTTCCGAAGAACACGCCCGCGATGTATTGCTGGGTAAATTGGAGCGCAAAGAGAAGATTATGGGCTTTGGCCACGCCATCTATCGCGAATCCGATCCCCGTAATGCCATCATCAAATCCTGGTCTGCAAAGCTGGCAGAAGAATATGGCGATGACCGCTTGTATCGCGTCTCCGAGACTTGCGAAGCGTTAATGTGGCAAGAGAAAAAGCTGTTCTGTAATGCCGACTTCTTCCATGCCAGCGCTTATCACTTTATGGGAATTCCCACCAAGCTGTTTACGCCGATTTTTGTCTGTTCGCGACTGACGGGCTGGGCGGCACACGTTATGGAACAACGTGCGAACAATCGCATCATTCGTCCAAGTGCTGACTATGTGGGTAAAGAACTGCGCCCTGTAACCCCTATCAGCCAACGTTAATGGACGACGTGCACCGCACGCCAACGAGCCATCATGAAGCGGCCACGGCCGCTTTCACCAGTTGAGTGTAAGGACTATGAACAAACGTTATCGAGAAGCACTAGCAGGCACCGGTTTAGACTATTTCGATGCCGCCGCCGCAGTAAACGCCATTCAGCCCGGCGCTTGGGATACCCTACCCTATACCTCACGGGTACATGCGGAAAATCTGGTACGCAAAGCAGAGCCTGCAAAATTGGACAGCTACTTAAGCCAGCTAATTGAGCGCAAGCGGGATTTGGATTTCCCTTGGTTTCCAGCACGCGTGGTATGCCACGACATTCTCGGGCAAACCGCGTTAGTTGATCTCGCCGGATTGCGCGATGCCATTGCCGAAAAAGGTGGCGATCCTTCGAAGGTTAATCCGGTAGTACCAACACAACTGATTGTGGATCACTCTTTAGCAGTGGAACACGCGGGTTTTGAAAGTGATGCTTTCGGAAAAAACCGGGCGATTGAAGACCGCCGCAACGAAGACCGTTTTCACTTTATCAATTGGTGTAAAAAGGCATTTGATAACGTCGATGTTATTCCACCGGGCAACGGCATCATGCACCAAATTAACTTAGAACGCATGTCGCCTGTGGTACACGCCCGCAATGGCGTCGCCTTCGCTGATACCTTAGTCGGGACTGACAGTCATACACCGCATGTGGATGCACTTGGCGTTATTGCTGTCGGTGTTGGCGGCTTAGAAGCGGAAAGCGTTATGCTCGGCCGCGCCTCTTGGATGCGATTACCGGATATTGTCGGCGTAGAGCTTACTGGCAAACCCACAGCAGGCATTACCGCCACCGATATCGTGTTGGCACTCACTGAGTTCTTGCGTGAACAGCGGGTGGTATCCGCCTATCTGGAATTCTTCGGCGAAGGTGCTGCACATTTAACACTGGGGGATCGCGCCACTATCTCCAATATGACGCCAGAATACGGTGCCACGGCGGCATTGTTTTATATCGATCAACAAACACTGGATTACCTGCGCTTGACGGGACGCGACGAGCAGCAAGTTCAGTTAGTAGAAACCTATGCCAAAACCGCCGGATTGTGGAGCGACACGCTCACGCAAGCACAATATGAACGAACGCTGAGCTTTGATCTCTCGTCGGTGGTGCGCAATATCGCTGGCCCGTCAAACCCACACAAACGGGTTGCCACCAGCACCTTGGCTGAAAAAGGCATTAGCGGTGATTATCAGCAACAAGGTGATTTAATGCCTGATGGCGCGGTGATTATTGCAGCCATTACCAGTTGTACCAATACCAGTAATCCACGCAACGTGATTGCCGCTGGCTTGCTAGCCCGCAACGCTGTAGCCAAAGGCCTAAGCCGTAAACCGTGGGTTAAAACCTCACTAGCTCCGGGCTCTAAAACCGTCAAACTCTATCTTGAGCAGGCAGACTTGTTACCGAGTTTAGAAAGCTTGGGCTTTGGTGTGGTCGCCTTCGCCTGTACTACCTGTAACGGCATGAGCGGCGCCTTAGACCCAAAAATTCAACAGGAAATTATTGAACGCGATCTGTATGCCACGGCGGTGCTGTCGGGTAACCGCAATTTCGACGGTCGTATTCACCCTTATGCCAAACAAGCCTTCCTCGCCTCGCCCCCCTTGGTGGTGGCATATGCCATTGCGGGCTCCATTCGGTTTGATATCGAAAAAGATCCGCTCGGTACTGATAGCGAGGGCAATGCGATTTACCTGAAAGATATCTGGCCGGACGACGCCGAAATTGACGCCGTGATTAAGCAAGCGGTTAAACCTGAGCAATTCCGTCAGGTTTATGAACCTATGTTTGATCTTAAAGTGGATTACGGCGAAAAAATCAGTCCGCTTTATGACTGGCGGCCGATGAGCACGTATATTCGTCGCCCTCCATATTGGGAAGGCGCACTCGCTGCAGAACGCACGCTCAAAGCGATGCGTCCACTAGCAGTGCTAGGCGATAACATCACGACAGATCATCTATCGCCCTCTAACGCCATTATGGCCAGCAGCGCAGCCGGTGAATATCTGGCCAAAATGGGACTGCCCGAAGAAGATTTTAACTCTTACGCCACCCACCGTGGTGACCATCTAACCGCTCAGCGCGCCACCCTCGCCAATCCAAAACTGTTTAACGAAATGGTGCGCGATGAGCAGGGAAATGTGATTCAAGGGTCTCTCACTCGGCTTGAGCCGGAAGGGACACAAGTGCGCATGTGGGAAGGCATTGAAACCTATATGCAGCGCCGTCAGCCACTGTGCGTTATTGCAGGTAAAGACTATGGTCAAGGTTCCAGCCGTGACTGGGCCGCTAAAGGTGTACGCCTTGCTGGGGTTGAAACCATTGTTGCTGAAGGCTTTGAACGTATTCACCGCACCAATCTCGTCGGGATGGGCGTATTGCCACTGCAATTTATGCCTGGGACGGATCGCAATACCCTCGCAATTGATGGCAGCGAGACATTTGATGTTTTAGGTGAACCCACCCCCGGTGTGACCCTCACACTACTTATCCATCGCACCGATGGCAGCAGCCTTGATGTCCCAGTGTTGTGTCGTTTGGATACCGCAGAAGAAGTGACGATCTACCAAGCTGGCGGCGTGCTGCAACGCTTTGCGCAAGAGTTTCTTGAGGAGCAAAGCTAATGGTGACGCGGCAAATCAAAATTCCCGCCACCTATATGCGTGGCGGCACCAGTAAAGGCGTGTTTTTTGCGTTAGATGACTTGCCCGCAGCGGCGCAGCAGCCGGGGCCTGCACGCGATGCATTGCTGCTGCGCGTTATTGGCAGCCCAGATCCTTATGGAAAACATACCGATGGTATGGGCGGTGCCACCTCAAGTACCAGTAAAACGGTAATTTTAAGCCGTAGCAGCCAGCCTGAACACGACGTCGATTATCTGTTTGGTCAAGTGGCCATAGATAAGCCCTTTGTCGACTGGAGTGGCAACTGTGGCAACCTCACTGCTGCTGTTGGTGCCTTTGCTATCAGTCAGGGCTTAGTTGACCCAAGCCGCGTCCCGCAAAACGGCATCTGCAACGTGCGTATCTGGCAAGCGAATATTCACAAAACCATTCTGGCGCAAGTGCCAATGGCTGATGGCGAAGTGGTCGAGTGCGGAGATTTTGAACTGGACGGCGTCACCTTCGCCGCTGCTGAAGTGCAGATCACCTTTGTCGACCCGGCTGATGATAGCGACGGCGGTAGCATGTTCCCCACCGGTAATCTGGTGGATGAACTGGAGGTGCCTACGGCATTAGTTGCTTCTGGGAAGTTAAAGGCCACACTGATTAATGCTGGTATTCCAACCATTTTCGTCAATGCCGAAGATATCGGTTATCGCGGGACTGAACTGCAAGAGGCGATTAACGGCGATACAGAGGCGCTGGCTCGCTTTGAGCAACTTCGGGCTTATGGCGCGCTGAAAATGGGGCTCATTAGTCGGCTGGATGACATCAGCGCACGACAACATACCCCTAAGATTGCCTTTGTCGCACCTCGCATGGCGTACACCGCATCCAGCGGCAAGCAGATACACAGCGATGATATCGATCTATGCGTGCGTGCATTGTCGATGGGGAAACTGCATCACGCCATGATGGGCACTGCAGCAGTCGCGATTGCGACAGCGGCGGCGATTCCCGGCACCTTAGTCAACCTCGCCGCAGGCGGTGGTGAACGTGAGCAGATCCGCTTTGGCCATCCGTCAGGAACCCTCAAAGTCGGTGCGAGTGCCCAACTCGTTGCTGAACAATGGCAGGTACAACAAGTGGTGATGAGTCGTAGTGCCCGCGTGTTAATGGAGGGCTGGGTACGCATTCCAGAAGACTGCTTCTAAGTTAACTACAGAGTTTCAAGCCAAAGGCCTTGCTTTCCCCCCTTCCGGCAAGGCCTTTTTTTATGTTGAAATGACAAAGGCATACCAACACCAATTGTTATGCGGTATGTTACAGACATATTCAAAAAGGGTTACGAGTTTACGTTGTTACGAACAGTGCACGTGTTGATTCTGCTGCTCTGTACGGTATTGATTGGCACGCCATCATGGGCCGCACAGCAATCGCAGTATCGCTTCCAACATATTGATAGTCTTGATGGTTTGCACCAAAACACCATTTATTCACTGCTGGAAAGTCGCAGTGGTATGTTGTGGATTGGCACTCAGGATGGCTTGCATCTATACAACGGTACTGACTTCACCCTATTCCTACCTGATCGCAACGATGCCAACAGTATTAGCGATGGTTTCATCACTGACATGCTGCAACAAGATAATGCACTGTGGATCGGGACCTTTAGTGGCGGTCTCAACCGACTCGATCTGACCACCGGCAAGTTTACCCAATTTGGTCAGCAGCAGGGACTGGCAAAAATGCGCGTACGCCGCTTGGCTATGCTGAAAAACCTGCTGTGGATAGCCTCCCAAAAAGGACTCTATGTTTTAGACCCGCAGCAAGACCGTATGCATCAAGTCGCGATTGATAAACTTAGCTCGCCGATGGTGAACAATATTCTTGCCCTTGATGATGAACGCCTGTTAATTAGTACTGGTGAACATGGGGCCTATCTGTATCAGAACGGCGAAGCCCGCCAACTACCTTTACCGAGCAAAGTGGCACGCATCGACAGCATGAAGATAGCGCGCGATAAATCCATCTGGTTAGCATGCGGCGCTCAGCTCTGGCGCTATCCCACATTAGATGAGCCGCCACGATTAATCTATGAACTCAATGACAGCAGTAAAAACATTCGAGATTTTGTATTTGATAACGCTGGTGGAGTATGGCTTGGTGGCGCCAATACTGGACTGGTACACCTGCTGACGCAACAACCCTTTGGCAAGACTGAGGTTATCCGCTATTCCCCCTATGTCAGCGACGGCTTAAGCGACAATGATATTTCGCGTTTACTGTTTGATAAGCAAGGCAACTTGTGGGTCGGCAGCAACTATGCAGGCTTAAACCGTATCAATATTGATCGCCAATATTTTAGGCATCTATACAACGATATAGACCCTTTTAAGCTGCGTCGGTACAACAATATTCGTGCGCTTGCTCGCGCCAGTGACGGGGATATGTATATCGGCACAAACGACGCCGGTGTATTTCGTCTCGATCAACAGGGGGAGTTTCACTCGCTCAACTACTTGTTAGTGCAAGCGCTTCCCGCCGCACAAGATCCGCTACATACGCGAATTTTTGCCATTAAAGCAGACAGCCAACAGCGTCTTTGGTGGGCCACCAGTCAAGGACTCGTGCGGCTTACCTTACCCGATCAACTCAGTTTCGTGCCAGTGCCCACTGAGCAGCGGCAGATTCGCAGCCTAGTCATTGACGGTGAACAGGCGTGGTTGGCGTCTGGCGCTCAGCTATATAGTCTCGATATTGCAACGGAGCACATCACCTTAATTCCACTACCTGAGCAGGCAGAGCAAAGCAGTACTCAACAACCCAGAACCATCATAAATTTACGGCATACGCCGATGGGGTTGTGGGTGATGACGATGAATGGGGTTTATCTGGTCCCGCAACAAGGGGAAATTCGCTATTTTGCTGGCAGTGAATTAGCGCATCCAATTGTGCGGGATGTTTTAGAACAACCCAATGGCAAAGTATGGTTTGCTACTCATGGCGGCATTAGTGTGTGGGCTGACGGCAAAATCACCAACATCACGGCAGAAGAAGGCTTACCGAATAACACGATTTATGCCTTACAGGCCGACAAACTGGGCAATATCTGGTTTTCCAGTAATGGCGGGATTAGCTACCTCAATGTTACCAATCAACAGATAGTGACCTTTAATGAAAGCGAAGGGATCCAGTCGTTGGAGTTTAATGGCGGCGTGAGCTGGAAAGATAATGACAACAGTATCTGGTTTGGGGGTATCAACGGCATCAACCATTTTGACCCCAGCAAAATTCCCAGCCAGCGCCAAGATGATGAAATCGCGCTGGCCAGCTATCGCATTGGCAATCATGTTAAACAGTTTAATCGCTTTAACGACAGCATCGATATTAATCTGCCGTATAGCACTGATCTATTGAGCTTCAAAGTCACGCCTATCGATTTCAGTTACCCCGGCCATCATCAGTACAGCTTTTTACTACAAGGACTCGATAAGAACTGGCACCCTTTTGAGACCATGAATGAGATCAACTACACCGCCCTGCCGGCTGGCAACTACCAGTTATTGGTACGCCACCGCTTAGACGGCAGTGTGAATTACAATCAGCAACAACTTGCAGACATTACCATCCGGGCACCGTTTTATCGCACGTCGTGGGCTTACTTGTTGTATGCACTCTACATATTGGTGATGCTGGCGTATATCGCTCGGCATCTGACCCGCAAGTGGCAAAAAGAAAGACAAGTCCAGCAGCAGATCAACGATTCGCGTGAGCGCTTTAAATTGGCACTGTGGGGCTCAGGCTATCGACTCTGGGACTGGCATCTGGCCAGCAATCTGCTCACTATCACGCAATTAAGCCAAGATGATGAACTGTCGCAGGAGCTGGATCATCAGCAATATCTGGCGCTTATTCATCCGGAAGATCGTCCGCAAGTACAGCAGGCTTTAACCGATTATTTTGACGATAAGACCCCATTTTACGAAGCTGAGTATCGAGTATTTTCACCAGAAGGCCAATGGGAATGGGCTGTTGAGCGCGGCAAAGTATCTGAACGCGATAAACAGGGCAATCCGGTGCGCATGGCGGGCACCTACACAAACGTCAGTATTCGCAAACAACAGGAAGATGAACTCAAGCTCTCCTATCAAGTACTGGCGAGCATGAATGAAGCTGTGGTGATTTGCGACCTCGATTATCGTGTCATTTCCGTGAATCCCGCCTTTATTGATATGACCGGCTATTCTGAGCAGTTCATA
This sequence comes from Shewanella mangrovi, assembly GCF_000753795.1. GTDB lineage: Bacteria > Pseudomonadota > Gammaproteobacteria > Enterobacterales > Shewanellaceae > Shewanella > Shewanella mangrovi. The sequence goes on along the minus strand of NZ_JPEO01000012.1, from coordinate 7,960 downwards.
GAAGGCAAATACTGCTTAGCGCTGACTCGCGGCCTGTATCAGGTCACCGACTACCGCAATATTGAAAACGAACTGCTCAGAGACCGTCATTGGTCGGGCGAAATGCGTTTACGCCGCGCCAATGGCGATACCATTTTAATCTGGCTGGAGATTAATCAGGTACTCGACAGTAAAGGCGAAGCCAGTCATTTGGTGATGGTGTTTACTGATATTTCTGACCGTAAAAAAGCAGAGGAAGATCTTCGTCTGCTGGCTAATTATGACCCACTCACAGGCCTGCCTAACCGCACTCTATTCAAAGACAGATTAAAGCACGCTCTGGAGCAAGCGCAGCGCAACAATACTAAAGTGGCGTTACTGTTTTTAGATCTCGATAGATTTAAGAACATTAACGATTCCAAAGGTCATCATGTCGGTGATCAACTGCTCAAAGCCGTGGGAAAACGCTTAGCTGGCGTTATCCGCGCGGGTGACACAGTGGCACGTATTGGCGGTGACGAGTTCACCATCATTCTGGAAGGCGTAGCCAAAAGCAAAGCAGCAACCGTCATCGCCGAAAAGATCATTGATGTACTCGACCAGCCATTTGAACTGTCCCACACCACACTCGACATCACCACTTCGATCGGTATCAGCTTAGCCCCAGATGATGCTACTGATGCACAAGAACTACTGAAATATGCTGACACGGCGATGTACCATGCTAAGTCATTAGGCAGAAACAACTTCCAGTTCTATACCGCACATCTGAACGTTTCTGCGGTACGCCATCTGCAGCTAGAAACGGGCCTCAAACAAGCCATCAGTAAAAACGAATTGTATGTACTGTACCAGCCTAAATTCTGTATCAATTCCGGCAAAATCATGGGGCTAGAAGCACTGATGCGATGGCACAGCGAAGAGCTAGGGCCTGTATCACCAGCTGAATTTATTCCGCTTGCCGAAGAGACCGGGCAAATAAATGCTTTGGGGTCTTGGTTACTGCAACACGTGTGTCGCCAGTTGGCAGATTGGCTGACAGCGGGACATCCTGTGGTACCGATTGCGATTAACCTGTCGGCCAAGCAGTTGCAGCTAGCCATCATTGATGAGATTGAACTCACGCTGCGCGATTACCAGTTACCAGCCAACCTGTTGGAAATTGAACTCACCGAATCCGCGGTGATGCAGCATCCTAAGCAGTCGATCTCGATTTTGAATCGCCTAGAACAACTCGGTTTAAGTTTGGCAGTGGATGACTTTGGCACCGGTTACTCAAGCCTTGCGTATCTGAAACGTTTCCCAATCAACACCCTAAAAATTGACCGCGAGTTTGTGCGTGATATCTCTGAAGATCCCGATGATGCCGCCATTACCAACGCGATTATTGCGCTCGCCCACAGTTTGGAATTACTGGTGGTCGCAGAAGGGGTCGAAACTGAGGAACAGTTACAATTCCTCGCCTCACAAGGTTGTGACCAGGTACAAGGCTTCTTGCTCAGCAAACCGTTAACGGCTGCCGACAGTCTGAAACGTTTGCTAGATAAGAGCAGCTAGCGCCTTTTGACAGACATTAAAAAACGCGGCATTCGCCGCGTTTTTTTACTGCATTAGACGCTTACTTTTCTAAATGCGGCACTTTTTGCAACCAGCCTGCTGGCGCTTCATGGTGGCCCTTTTGAATTGCAGTGTAGGTATCATAGATACGTTTCACACTGTCACCCACTTGACCATCAGCCACAGTCACCACCCGTCCATCTTCAAAAATGTAAGAGCCGACTGGAGACACCACTGCTGCAGTACCGAAACCACCCGCTTCAACAATTTCACCCGCTTCAATATCAGCAATGAAATCATCCAGTTTGATGGTTTCCTGGCGTACATCGCAACCCAAAGTTGGCGCTAGCTCAATGATTGATTGCGAGGTAATTGAACGCAAAATGGTGTCAGTAAACTCAGGGATCACCACAGTACCATCTTTCAAAATATGGAAGTGGTTCATCGCACCCGCTTCTTCCAGATAGGTATTGGTAGAATCCAGATACAGCACCTGTGAGGCACCCGCTTCTGCTGCAGCACGACCAGCACGCAATGAGGCCGCATAGTTACCAGAGGCTTTAGAAGCACCGGTACCGCCCGGCACTGCACGGTGATATTTCTTACTGATTAACAAGCGGATCGCGCTCAGATCTTTACCGTAGTATGCGCCACTTGGGCTTACCACGACGCAGAAGGTGTAGCGATTAGACGGACTAACAGACAGGCGGTCTTCAGTCGCGAAAATGAACGGACGAATATACAAACAGGCACCGTCTTGCATTGGGAACCATAGACGATCAACATCCAACAGCGCTTGAATCGCTTGTTGTTGGTCGGCTTCTGGAATATTGGGAATGCAGAGAATGTCAGCAGAACGGTTTAAACGCTCAGCATTTTTATTAATGCGGAACGCGTAAATTTCACCGTCGTCGTGCATAAAGGCTTTTGCCCCTTCGAAAATGGACTGACCATAGTGCAACGCCATTGCACCCGGTGCCAATTCAAATGGGCCATACGGCACGATACGCGGATCGCGCCATTCGCCGTCGTAGTAATCCATCAAAAACATATGGTCAGTGCGTAACCGACCAAAACCTACATTACCTTCCGGACGGAACTGCTCTTGACGGCGTTCTGCGGCAGGTTTTAAACAATACTTGATTTCCATTGTGTACAACCCTAATTATCGTCTAAGCAGACTAGGAATCGTACGTTTGAAAGTCAATAGCATTTAGGCAGCTTTGGCTAAACACAGAAAAAATATTTTGGCAACAAAACTCAACAACGTGGCATTTCGCAATAACTTAATGGTTTTTTCGCAAATAATGCGGTGATAAAAACAGCAGTCAAAAATTGCCCGCTATCGGTGTTGAGTGCGGACTGCTAGAATCGCAATCCCTTGATAACCCCCAGGAGGACTCCCCATGAGCCTTGAATTACTGTCCCAACTGGAACAAAAAATTCAGTCAGCGTTAGAACATATTGAGCTGCTGAAAATGGAACTTGAAGAAGAGAAAGCAAAAAATCAGCAGCTCGGCGAGCAGAATCAAAAACTGCAGCAAGATCTCGATACTTGGAGTAACAAAGTATCAGGTTTGGTAGGTTTACTGAATCACGAAATCAGCTGAGAACATCAGGAAAGCTGCTTGGTTTGCGAATCAAGCAGTTGATTCAGCTCTTGTACTGCCGACTTAACTTTTGGCAGGCCAGATTTTCCTGGCAGTAAAAATCTCCCCTTTTCAAACTCAAGTCTCCCTAAGTCTTTAACCCAGATTGCTCCCTTTATCACTATTCTCGCATGCTTGGCGATTAATTTAGGTGCATATACCGGAAAGACGCGCATCTGAACCCTCCTCATAAACAATGAATCCGAATTGTTTGACCCAAGCTGCGCATGGTTAGTTTCCCTCGTCGAGACAGTTTTTTATCTGCTGACAAAAGGCCGTGACTAACTAATTAATAGGAAAAGATAAATTTGATATTGCCAATATTTTGACGCAATGCTAAATTATTGGCGTTACTCAGGGTAAAAACTGAGCCTATGGCTCTAAATCCGTACGACCGAAAGGAAGTACGGTTTTTTTTGCCCATAAAAAAGAGCGATATGGAAATCGCTCTTTTTTACTCATGCAGGCAAGTTAAGGCAGTTTGCTGAGATAACCTACCAGTTCCTGCATTTCCTCAAATGACTTCAAAGATTCATTTTTAATCAAATATTTATCATTAATGATGATAGCTGGAACCCCTTCAATACCGGAGTTTTCAGTGGCGCGACGCATTGAGTCCACCATGCTGTTCACCATAAATGAGCCCGCAGCTGCTTCAAATTTTTTGCTGTCGACACCGTTATCCACGTAGAACTGTTTCACTTCTTCAATTGATTGGAAACGATGGTGCTTTTCGTGAATTTCACTGAACAGTAAAGGTTCGATTTTGTCTGTCACTCCCAGCACTTCTGAAATCGCAAACGCACGGCTCATCACCTTGCCCATTTCGCGGCCGATAAAATCAACGTGATTCTGTTTAAATGCCATACCGGCTGGCAGGTTTGCTTTCAGTTGCGGGATATATTTTTTAGAAAATACATAGCAGTGTGGGCAGTAATAGGAGAAAAACTCGGTGACGTTTTGCTGCGCACTCGCTGGCGCACTGCTAATCACCTTGTAATTGACACCTTCTTTAAATTCTGTGGCAGTTGCTGCCAGTGGAAGCAACAACAAGGCTGCCAACATCCAAAGTTTTCTCATCTTCTTTCCTTTAAAAACAAATTTCTGTGTAACTCTGCGGCATAAAATAGCCTTCATTTGGAGTCTATTTCAACCATCGAGTTCCGTTAATTGACCACCGCCCCCAATCCTTAATAGGGGATCAGACTGAGTGGCGGCTGTTCGAGCAACTGTAATTGCTCAGTAAAACTTTGCTGTTGCTGCTGCCAATATTGTGCCTCAGCAAACCAAGGGAAATGTCGTGGAAAGGCTGGGTCATCCCAACGACGACATAGCCAAGCGTTGTAATGCAACATACGCAAGCCACGCAGCAACTCCACCAGCTTTAACTCGGCGGTGTGGAAATCACAAAACTCTTGATAACCTTCAATCAACTCGGCGAGCTGGGCTTGCTGCTGCTCACGGTCACCAGAGAGCATCATCCATAAATCCTGAATCGCAGGGCCGTTACAGGCATCATCCAGATCAACAAATCCCGGACCATCAGGCGTCCACAAAATATTGCCGATGTGCAGATCGCCATGCAACCGCATAATAGACGGTGTTAACTGGTGCCAGCGTGCGTGGATCGCTTGTTGTAACTCAGTGGCACTGGCGAGCAACGGCTCACGCCATTTTGCCGGAATAAGCTCGGTTTGCCGCAACACCATGATGGCATCATCACCAAAGGTCTGCGGATTTAAACTGCGACGCTGTTTAAAGCGGCTATCACGCGCATACTGATGCATTCGGCCAATAAATTGGCCTACTTCAAACAACTGCTCGGGATTGTCTACTTCAAAGGTGCGACCACCAATTGAGGGAAACAACGTAAACAGATACCCCTGAAACTCATGCAAGGTGACGCCATCAATCGCCACGGGTGCCGCAATCGGAAACTCTTCGGCTTGTAACTCCAGCGCAAATTGATGTTCTTCCAAAATCTGCGCCTGTGTCCAACGCTCGGGACGATAAAATTTCACCACATAGCGGTTACCGCGATCACAGCGAAATTGATAGACGCGGTTTTCATAACTGTTAAGCGGCGTTAAGCCTGTCTCCGGGTAAACGCCAACAGACTCGATAGCGGTCAGAATTAAATCTGGTGTTAATCCGGCAAAATGGAACGCGGAATTGCTCATAACTGCGCCTCCAACAGCGATTGCAGATAACTCAGCACTTCCACATCGTCAGCATTTTCGCTATTGAGCCAGCAGCAGCGACCGTAAAGCTCAAAATTGAGCCACAAACGCGAACCCTCAAACTCCACCAGCCATTGGTGGCGGTCTGCGCCCCACTGCTTTTCTAACACTCTAAGATCCATGGCCTGACATAAAGCGGCAGCCAATGGTTCAAAATCATCAAAGTCGATATCTGCCAGCATCGACAGGCTGATGTTGGCATCATCGAGCTTTACATCACTGATGCTAGCCAATGCAGAATTGTTCATATTTTTATCCCTTAACTACTGCACGACATGATTAACCCTTCTCCCCATTGCGGAGGACGCGCGGCATAATGAGCCAGCTCTGGCTGTTCGTCAAAGGGGTTTTTCAGCAACTGATGCAAAGTTTGCAAGCCTGAGAGATCGCCGTTAAGCGCCTGCTCGGTCGCCTGCTGCGCCTGATAGTTACGCAAAATATATTTAGGATTCGCCATTCGCCGCGACTGTTGCCAAGCAGCAACATCATCAGTCTTGCCGACCCGCTTAGCAAAGTGCTGCCACCAACCGTCGAAAGCATGAGTATCAACAAACTCATCCCGCAGCCTAGCATTATCACCATCAGGAGTAATCGCGCCAAACTGGCGTAAGGTATTGGTGTAATCCAATTTTTGCTGTTCAAGCAGTTGCGTGAATTCACCGATCAATTGCAGGTCTTGCTGCTGCTCAGTCTCACTCTGATTTGACGACACAGGAAAACCTAAACGCGCCCCCATGAGTTGCAGATAGTGTTGCACTAATGCGGGCTGATATTGTCGTAACGCCGCTAACAAATCATCCGATGCAATGATTGGCGTCAGCGCTTGCGCCAGACATTGTAGATTCCAAAGCCCTATGCCCGGTTGCTGCCCAAAGGCGTAACGACCCTCAGGATCGGAATGGTTACAGATAAAGTCTTCCTGATAGGTATCGAGGAAGGCAAAGGGGCCAAAGTCAAAGCTGTCACCCAATATCGACATATTGTCAGTATTCATCACGCCATGGGCGAAGCCATAGGCCTGCCACTGGGCAATCATGCGTGCAGTGGCGCTCACCACTTCAGTAAACCAAGCTTTGTAACCAGCGCTATCGCAAGAGAATTGGGGAAAATGTTGCTGGATCACGAAGTCAGCCAAGCGACGTACTTTTTCCTCGCGTTGCTCATTGCCGTAATAAAAATATTCGAAATGACCGAAGCGAATATGACTACGCGCCAAGCGCACAGTAATGGCGCCCTTTTCCAGCGTTTCACGCCAAACAGGCAGTTCAGAGCCGATCACCGCCAACGCGCGCGTGGTGGGAATATGCAGCGCGGCCAGCGCTTCAGAGATCAAAAATTCTCGCACCGCTGAACGGGTCACGGCACGGCCATCGCCATGACGTGAATAGGGCGTTGGTCCAGCACCTTTTAACGCCACGTCCCAACTGCCCTGTGGCCCGAGCGCTTCACCGAGAATAATAGAACGCCCGTCACCTAACTGTGGCGAATAACCACCAAACTGATGACCGCTATAAACTTGCGCGTAATATTGCGCCTGCGGTAGGCGCTGATTACCAGAAAATACCTGTAGCAGCTCATCATTAGGTTGTGACTCACCGATTAAGGCGGCCGCGTCATCGCTCCACAGTAACCAATGTGGTGAGGGTAATGGTGTGGGCATCACCTGCTGATAATAGCCCGTGAGCTGCTCAAAAAAATCTTGCTTTAACTTCATGGTTGCTTCGGCGTAAAAGTGTGCCATTGGTCACACTTTACCATATCATGGTCATCGAGTTTGCACTGAAAACCACACTGATAAACCGAAGGTGTTTCGCTGAGGTATTCAATCCCTTCCGCCTTTTTCTTACATTGCTCCAGCGTATCGTAATAGCCTTGAATAGCCTCATAATGGTCATCACTTGGCGGAGTTTGCTGGCCACTGTAATAAAACAAAGTCCAGGTAGGCGTTTTTGTACAGCCCGTAGTCAATGAACACAGTAATACCGCAGCCAAGAACATAAAAAATCGCATAATGTGCCCTACAAAAAGAAAAAGGTGGCCTGCTGACCACCTTTTTGAGTATATCGGGATTGTTAACCTTTGGCTTTATCGCGTGCTTTTTCGATACGCTGAATCCGCCCTTCAAAACCGCTAACGGTACCGTCCTGCAAACCATAGCCAATAGCGGCTTGGCACAGTGAAATTGCCTTCGCAAATTCACCACTATCTGCACACAGTGTAGATAACTGCATAAAACCAACGCCTTTGAATTCGGCTTTAGGATCGCGGCTCAATTGCAGCTCACGACTGGCGGCAAACACCTTTTGATATTGTGGCGCAAGCTGTGCCCCCAACTGCAAATAAGGCGCATTTTTCCTTTGCTTGTAGCATTCGGCCACAATCGCGAGTAAAGCCTCGTGTTGCGCAACAGCAGAAGTCGCCACCGGCCAACGCTCAAATGCTTTCTGCAACGACGCATTTCCCCAACTGATATCGATATCCGCCAGAACATCTGTGGATGCTTTTGGCTCTGGCTCTGGCTCTGGCTCTGGCTCT
>NZ_JPEO01000011.1 GCF_000753795.1 Shewanella mangrovi | reverse complement strand
GCCACCTGCTATGCAGGTGGATTTTTACTATAAATTCTGAAACGATTAGGCTTTTAAATCATTACCTAAGGTAGCGATAGTTGAGGTTTTGCCCTTGCCATCATAGGTTAGGCTACTGGCATTGCGGCTCATTTGCAGCGCTTGAGCCAGACGATTAATACTGGCATTGCATAGTTCGATAAGTTTGCCGTTTTCTTGGTTTTTAACCTGACATTCTGACATCAATACCTTGGCATCGTTTACCATAGTGGCGATGGGCTCTTTGGCGAAGTCGTCTTTTTCTGGATGGTTGGCAAGCTGAGTATCAATTTCTTTGACGTTATCGAGCAACGTCGACTTATCACCTGCGAGGGATAGTAGCTTTTCAGCGTCGCGGCTGATCAGTGCTTGCTTTTCTTGGTCGATCAAAAACAGCAGGCGCTCGAGATTGAGCGTCTGCTTGTTCAGAAGCTGTTCCAAGTCTGGCAATTGCATTAAGCCTCCAGATTAACGTCGTTCATATCGGCTTCAAATTGCGCAATATTACCTGCCAGTTTCTCTGGATCGACTTTATAACGGCCTTCAGCAATTGCTGCTTTTATTTCCGCTACTTTTTTTACGTCGACGTCAGGCAGTGACGAAATTTTACTCTGTAGACCTTGCAGTTGCTGTGCTTGACTTGAGACAACAACTGAGTCTTTGCTGTTGCCAGCCACAGCAGTTTGTGCACTTTCAGAGCCTGCTGATGTACTGGTCTTTTGGGAGTTGACAGTTGTCACTCGCGGTTGATTTTGCAGTTGTTTAATGTCCATAGCCGTTCGGGCTCCAGCGTTGAATCTAGGTACTCAGACTCTTTATCGGCAGATCAGTTTATTGCTTGAGCAATTTTTACATTTTTACGCGAACTTCGCCAACTTTTGCGACTATGGCATCTATCACCTTGTTTGACCTAATGTTTTTTACTCTAATTTGTTCACCAATATTGCCGTCCTGCAGCGCTTCGCCAACGGTTTTTATCTGAAAGTTTTCGGTTGATGCCAAAATCGATACTTGGTCACCTTTACAGACAAAACAGACATTCGCAGCAAAAATTGGATAATCCTTAGTTGTTCTTCGTTTCAGTTTGGCACCAATGAGCGGCGTCATATCATCAAACTGCTGACCGTTCAGGCTATATTGATCAATGTAACGCAGTGTCAGGTTAGATTTATCCAGCACAGTCCCTTGGGACAAAGTCTCATTAGGCACGACGACAGGGAAGTTGATATCTACGCGCACCGACATAAAAACTTGCCATGGATAAGCTTGGTCTGCGACATCGCAACTCACTTTAACGGTGTTATTGCGACTGATGGGGCGGTCTGCGGCCAACTCTACTTTCAGCGGCGAAATGCAGTTCGGGAGCATTAAACGCGGATCTAGCGTTTGTGGTGAAATTTCCACTCTCGCAGATGTGGGCGCGTCGATCTTTTTTGACACCGTTTCTTTAGCTAACTTTTGTATAGCCGATATACTAGGTGTATCGGCTTGAGCGCCAGCCACTGTAACTGTGGCTAACAAGGCAGCGGAAAAAAAGTGTGCTAAATTTACTTTCATAATGAACAGGCTAGATAGATAAATAGTTTTACACTTATACTTCAGGCAGTTTAAAAAATACCGCAACATCATTCGATGCAACTGCGTCATAACTTTGACTGAAGCTCGGATTATCGGTGTAAAAGCAATATGCATGCCTTCCTGATATTTCAGTGAGGTTAGGGTTGTACAATCATTACAAGGCAGACTTATGTCAGGCATTCTTGAATCGGTCAATAAAAGAACCCAGCTTGTTGGACAAAACCGACTAGAGCTGTTGCTGTTTAAGCTAAATGGCAGACAGCGGTTCGGGATTAACGTATTTAAGGTCAAGGAAGTCCTACAGTGCCCACCTTTGACTTTGTTGCCTAAATTGAATCCCTTTATTAAAGGTGTGGCACACATTCGCGGAACCACCATTTCCGTTATCGACCTAAGTGCGGCAACAGGTGGTCGTCCCATTGAGGATGTGACTAACTGCTTTATTATTATTTCTGAGTACAACCGCAGTGTGCAGGGATTTTTGGTCAAGTCTGTTGAGCGTATCATCAACATGAATTGGTCTGCGATTATGCCACCACCACAAGGAGCAGGGCGTGCTTCTTATTTGACCGCAGTGACTGAGATCGATGGTGAACTGGTCGAAATCATCGATGTGGAAAAAATCCTAGATGAAATCTCACCCGTTAAAACTGATATCAGTAAAGAAGTTGATGAAGCGTTGACCATCGATAGAGAGCAGAATTTTCATATTATGGTGGTGGATGACTCTGCGGTTGCGAGAAAACAGATTATTCGTGCCCTCGATGCGCTCAATTTGCAAATTGATACAGCCAAAGATGGTAAGGAAGCGCTGCAAAAATTGAAGGCGATTGCCTCTGAAATGGATAACGTGTCCACCGAAATTCCGTTGATTATCTCAGATATTGAGATGCCAGAGATGGACGGTTACACCTTAACTGCGGAAATTCGTGACGATCCTAAACTCAAGCATATCAAAGTGGTGTTGCATACTTCGCTAAGCGGTGTCTTCAACCATGCTATGGTGCAGAAGGTTGGCGCCAATGATTTTATTGCCAAGTTCAACCCAGATGAATTGGCGGCAGCTGTTAACAAACATTTAAGTTTGTAACCTTTGCATTATATTGATGTATTAAAATAGAAGTGTCGCTTGTCATGCTGATAAAGCTGCGGTATAACGCAGCCCGATAAAGTAGCAGGACAGCGTTCACTCCTAAACGGCGATGTTCATCAACGACGGGAAGCCAAGGTGCAAGATAAGTCGCTCGCAGAAACCGAGTACAATCAATTTAGACTGTTTTTAGAACAGCACAGCGGGATTGTGCTTGGTGAAAATAAGCAATATCTCGTCAGAAGCCGGCTTGCGCCATTAATGGGTAAATACGGCTTGCCGTCCTTGTCCGAAGTCGTCAAACAATCAATGCGACCTACGGAACGTCAATTGCGTGCCGAAGTAATTGATGCCATGACCACCAATGAGACACTCTGGTTTCGCGACAAATATCCTTTTGATTTGATGGCAACTCAATTGTTGCCGCAATTTGCGAAGTTAGGGCGGCCATTGAAAATATGGTCGGCAGCGTGTTCATCAGGTCAGGAACCTTATTCTCTGGCTATGACATCGCTTGAATACCAGCAGCGTAAACCTGGCGGTTTACCGGGAGGCGTATCGATTCAGGCAACGGACTTATCACCGTCGATGCTAGAACGGTGTAAGAACGCAGAATATGACGGTTTAGCGCTCGCGAGAGGGTTATCAGAAGAACGTAAGCGTCAGTTTTTTGATGCTTTGCCTAACGGCAATATGCGATTGAAAGAAAATGTACGCCGTTTGGTGAGTTTTCGTGCCCACAACTTGCTGGAAAGTTACACGTTATTGGGCAAGTTTGACATTATTTTTTGTCGGAATGTGTTGATTTACTTTGCCCCTGAAGCCAAGGCAAAGATACTGCGGCAATTTGCTGCCGCTCTCAATCCGAAAGGCATCCTGTTCTTGGGGGCTTCGGAATCTATCGCCGGTCTGACTGACGAATTTGATATGATTCGTTGTAACCCCGGTATCTACTATCAGAAGAAAACCTGACGTCTCTGCCAAATCTCAGCTACTTATTGAAATGCCAGCTTGTTTAACAACAGCTGGCATTTTTATTGCTTGCTTTTTAACAAAGCATTGAGTGGTGGCATTTGTCGCAGTCAACATTGAATTGGTTTTGTGGCATGTAAATTGCTTTGTTTTAACTACTCAATGACGGAGGATAATTTTATGGCGATTAGTTTCGATAAAGCGCTTGGCGTTCACCAGTACACGCTGGGGATCCGTGCTGAGCGTGCTGAAGTGCTCTCCAGCAATATCGCTAACGCTGATACACCGCATTACAAGGCGCGTGATGTCGACTTTTCTTCCGCATTACAAGGGGCAATGAGCCATCAGCAAGGGCTGAAAATGGCCGCGACCTCTGATAAACATTTTGATTTACAAGCGCTGACTCAACAGAACGTGAAGTTTCGCGTGCCAGATCAACCCGATACTGGTGATGGCAATACTGTTGATATGCAACATGAGCAACAGGCATTTATGCAGAACTCTCTCGAGTACCAGATGTCGCTGGGATTTCTCAGTGGACGTTTCTCCGGTATGAAAAAAGCGATTAGAGGAGACTAATCATGGGGCTTTATAACATCTTTAATATCGCAGGTTCTGGTATGTCTGCACAGTCGGTGCGGCTCAATACCACTGCCAGTAATATCGCCAACGCTGATTCCGTGGCTAGTAGTGTCGATAAAACATATAAAGCCCGACACCCGGTATTTGAAGCTGAATTAGCGCGTGCAACCAACGGCCAGCAACAGTCAGAGTCTTATTCGGTAAAGGTGCAGGGAATAGTTGAGAGCGATAAACCGCTGTTAAAGGAATATTCGCCAGGTCATCCGTTAGCGGATGCTGATGGTTATATCTACAAGCCAAACGTTAATGTCGTCGAAGAGATGGCCGACATGATTTCCGCCTCCCAGTCATATCAGATGAACGTGCAGGTTGCGGATGCTACAAAGTCGATGCTGCAACAGACACTGCGTCTTGGTCAATAAGGAGAGTTAAATCGTGGCAATTAACTCATTGAATTCTCTACTGGATACTTCGAGTGCTAATGCGGCGACTTCGCAAGTTAGCAACAGTAACCAAAGTTTGACACAAGAAGATTTCTTCTCGTTGCTCAGTACCCAGTTATCAATGCAAGACCCGTCAAACCCGGTAGATAACGACCAAATGATTGCCCAGATGGCATCGTTTTCGACCGTTGACGGTATCGGCAAGCTTAATGATCAAATCGTCAATCTTAATACTGTGATGACGTCGAGTCAGGCGCTGCAAGCTTCGGGGCTGGTAGGCCAAAAGGTATTGGTCCCTTCAGGTTCTAATTATCTGGCAGCTGATGATGCCAGCTTAAGAGGGGTTATCAGCACTACAGATCCTATCAACGTGATCAAAGTGTCGGTAAAAGATGAATCTGGACAAGTAGTGAAAACCTTCAACGTCGATGGCAGCAGTGGCGGCAATATCGATGTGGAGTGGGATGGTACTGATAGTGCTGGTAACCCAATGGCACCAGGCACTTATACCATTACCGCCAACGGTACCGTTGACGGCACTGCGCAGGAGCTGGCGGTGAGCACCTATGGCCATGTCAGCAGTGTATCACTCAACTCTACTAGCGGTGCGGTGCTTAACGTGCGCGGTGTTGGTGGCGTGTTGCTTGCTGACGTTCTGGCAGTATCTGAAAGTTAATTTGCGCCGGAGTTTTTCGGGCGGTATTCAATAGATTAAGAGGTGAATTATGTCTTTTAACATTGCTCTCAGCGGGATCAACGCGGCGCAGAAAGATCTCAACACGACAGCGAATAACATTGCAAACGTGAACACTACCGGCTTTAAGGAGTCGCGTGCTGAATTCGCTGATGTCTATGCTACGTCGCTGTTTTCAAACAGTAAGACTACGGTAGGTGGTGGTGTAACGACTACCCAAGTTGCACAGCAGTTCCATCAAGGTAACTTATTATCGACTAATAACGCCTTGGATATGTCAATCAATGGTAACGGCTTCTTTGTAACGTCATCGGGCATTGGCAGTAGTGATTATTCGTTCACGCGTGCCGGTGCGTTTAAACGTGATGAAGATGGCTTCTTGGTGGATTCTGACGGCAACTTTTTGCAAACCTTTCCGGTTGACGGTGACGGTAATGCCGCGTCAGTAAGCTTAAGTACTACTACGCCGATTCAAATTCCTGACACGGCGGGTAGCCCACAAGCTACGCAAAGCGTCACCATGAGTATGAACTTAAATTCAAACGCTGAAACACTTGATCCAGCGGCATTTGATCCAACCGATTCAACAACATTTAATAATTCTACCGCAGTTACCATTTATGACTCTTTGGGTGAGTCTCATACACTGACGACTTACTTCGTGCGTCCGCAAAATGGTGCCTATACCGGTGAAAGTAACTGGGTAGCATTTTACGCGTTGGATGGCCAACAGGTGAATCTGCCGTCCGCCGGAACCTACAGCGCAGATACCGACTTGGACGGTACTGCTGCGGGAAATACAACCTTGAGTGCGACCACAGCTGGTGGCTGGAACGGCGCAGTCTTGAGTTTTGACGCATCTGGCAACTTTACCGGTACAGATCCTGCTGCCATTACCACTGAGCAACTGGGCATCTCTGGCGCCAATGTTTTGTCTGCGGCTGCTGATGGCTCGCAAACATTGACCATTGGCTTTAACCGCCCAACGCAGTATGCAGAAGCGTTTAACACTACTGAACTGGATCAAGACGGTATCACTGTAGGTCGTTTGACCAACGTAGAAGTGGGCGCTGATGGTTTGATTTCTGCCAACTACAGCAATGGCGCCACAGTACCATTAGGGCAGGTAGCGTTGGTTCGTTTTGCCAATGAACAGGGGCTCACTCAAGTGGGTAACACCTCTTGGAAAGCGAGCCTAGATTCAGGTGAAGCGTTAGCTGGTGAAGCTAATAGCGGTGTGTTTGGTGCGATTCGCTCTTCATCTCTTGAGCAGTCAAACGTTGACCTGACCACTGAGTTGGTGGACTTGATTTCGGCGCAGCGTAACTTCCAAGCGAACTCGCGTACGTTGGAAGTGAACAACACGCTACAGCAAACTATTCTACAGATCCGCTAAGTCGTTCCTAAACGGCAAGGTGTTGCAATGCGGCAATACCTTGCCGCTTTTCTCCTTTCCGTCCTTGTTATCTCGCTAACTCTTTGTCTGCGCTAACATATGTTTTTAGTTATTTAGTGGCATGAAGCTTGCTTTAATCCGATTAAGCTCAAATTTTGACGGAGCAAGCAGTGGACAAACTTCTCTATATATCAATGACTGGCGCCAGCCAGAATATGAATGCTTTGGCGGTAAGAGCCAACAACTTGGCTAACGCTAAGACTGATGGCTTTAAAGCTGATCTCAACCAAGCCCGTTCAATGCAGGCATTTGGTGAAGGTTTGCCTACGCGTGTATTTGCTATGACCGAGAAGCCTGCATCCGATTTTAAAGCGGGTCCAGTGCAAACCACCGGCAGAGATCTGGATATTGCCGTTAAAGGCGAAGGTTGGATCGCTGTTCAGGCGGCAGATGGCTCTGAAGCCTACACCCGCTCCGGTGCTTTAACGGTGGACGCGACCGGTATGTTACGTAACGGCCGCGGCGATGCCGTGATGGGAGACAACGGTCCGATTTTATTACCGCTGCCTATTTCCAAAGTTGACATCGGCTCTGATGGAACGATTTCTGTTCGGCCACAGGGTGCAACGCCGGAAGTCATTGATGAAGTTGCCCGTATCAAGCTGGTTAATCCCGGTAATGACAACATGATGCGTGGCGAAGATGGCTTATTCAGAACCATGAATGGTCAACCCGCATTGGCCGATCCTACCGTCAACGTCATCAATGGTGCGGTAGAAGGTAGCAACGTGAGCGCTGTGAAAGAGATGGTGGCGATGATTGACTTGCAACGTCAGTTTGAAATGCAAGTCAAGATGATGAAAACCGCTGAAGACAACGACAAAGCGTCAGCCTCGTTGCTGCGTATTAGCTAGGAGTAACCAATATGCATCCCGCTTTATGGATCAGTAAAACTGGCTTAGATGCCCAGCAAACCGATATTTCGGTGATTTCAAACAACGTCGCTAACGCCAGTACCGTTGGCTATAAAAAAGGGCGTGCTGTCTTTGAAGATCTGCTCTATCAAACCGTTAACCAAGCCGGTGGCGTCAGCGCCGCTAATACACGTTTGCCAAACGGCTTAGAGCTGGGCGCCGGTACTAAGGTGGTATCTACGCAAAAAATCTTCTCTCAAGGCAACATGCTAACGACTGACAACTCGCTTGATTTGATGATTGAGGGGCCAGGTTTTTTTGAAATCCAGATGCCTGATGGCACCACAGCCTATACCCGTAATGGTCAGTTCACGCTGGATGACACTGGGCAAATGGTGACGTCTGGTGAAGGTTACGTATTGCAGCCAGCCATCAACATTCCCGACAACGCGACCAGCATTACGGTGTCTTCTGAAGGTGAAGTATCGGTTAAAACCCCGGGCAACGCGCAAGAGCAAGTCGTTGGTCAGTTAACGGTATCTGATTTTATTAACCCATCCGGTTTAGACCCAATTGGACAAAACTTGTATTTAGAAACCGGTGCGAGTGGTGCGCCCGTGCAAGGTACGGCATCCGTTGACGGCATGGGCAGCATTCGTCAAGGCGCATTGGAAACATCAAACGTGAATGTCACCGAGGAACTGGTGAATCTGATCGAAAGTCAGCGTGTGTATGAGATGAACTCGAAAGTTATCTCTGCCGTGGACCAGATGCTGGCTTACGTGAATCAGAATCTCTAATGAGGTGATGATATGAGAGCGTTATTCCTTTTATCCTGCTTGGCGTTGTTGGGTGGCTGTGCCTCCAGTAGTGGTGGCAAGCCAATCCCGGACGACCCTTATTATGCGCCGGTATACCCTGATGACACTAATATCAACCAGCCACCAAGCGGGTCGATATTCAGTGATTCGCGGGCGAGCTCTTTGTTCTCTGATCTTAAAGCGCATCGCGTCGGCGATATCGTCACTATTGTACTGACGGAATCAACACAAGCATCCAAAAGCGCCAACAACCAAATTGCCAAGGGCTCGAACCTGACTGTCAATCCGCTGACAGCCGCGGGCAGTAATGTGACCATCAATGGTAACTCTTTGGATTTGGGCTATTCAGATGCGATGGATACCAACCGTCAAGCGGGAACAGACCAAAGCAACAGTTTATCAGGGCAGATCTCTGCCAACGTAATGCAGGTTCTCAGCAACGGTAACTTGGTAGTTCGTGGCGAAAAATGGATCACCATCAACAACGGTGATGAGTTCATTCGTGTGACGGGCATTGTGCGGCCACAAGATATTGATACCGACAATATGGTGCAGTCGCCACGCGTCGCTAATGCGCGAATTCAATACAGTGGTACTGGCACCTTTGCCGATTCGCAAAAGGTCGGTTGGTTGAATAAATTCTTCCTCTCTGACTGGTGGCCCTTCTAAGGAGTAAGGCAATGAAATTGCTAAAAGTGTTGATTTTGTCTTTGCTGCTTAGTCCGGTTGTCCATGCTGAGCGTTTGAAAGACATCGCTGATATTCAAGGGGTTCGTGACAACCAACTGATTGGATACGGCCTAGTGGTTGGTTTACCGGGCACAGGTGAGAAAACCCGTTACACCGAACAGACCTTTATGACCATGCTGAAGAACTTCGGCATTAATTTGCCAAGTGGTGTGCGTCCTAAGATCAAAAATATTGCGGTGGTGGCGGTGCATGCCGATATGCCTCCCTTTATTAAGCCGGGACAAACGATTGACGTCACCGTCTCTAGCCTCGGTGAAGCAAAAAGCTTGCGTGGCGGTAGCCTACTGCAAACCTTTCTCAAAGGTGTCGATGGCAAAGTCTATGCGATAGCCCAAGGAAGTTTAGTGGTGAGTGGTTTTAGCGCTGATGGCATGGACGGTTCTAAGGTCGTCAATAACACGCCTACCGTAGGCCGTATTCCCAATGGCGCGATTGTCGAGCGCGAAGTACCAAGTCCATTTGGCACTGGCGACTACCTCACATTCAACTTGCACGACGCTGATTTTACGACCGCAAAACGCACCGCGGAAGCGATAAATAATCTATTAGGCCCCGGCATTGCACGCGCCTTGGATGCATCCTCTATCCAAGTTACCGCACCGCGAGATGTTTCGCAGCGTGTGGCTTATCTATCTACTTTGGAAAACATTCAGGTAGAGCAAGCGGATGAAGCGGCTAAGGTAATTGTTAATTCACGCACCGGCACCATTGTTGTGGGTAAAGATGTGCGGCTTTTACCGGCGGCGATTACTCATGGTGGTCTAACCGTCACTATCGCAGAGTCGCCACAAGTGAGTCAGCCAAATGCGTTGGCAAATGGCAACACTGCGGTGACGCAAAACAGCAATATCAACGTAAGCCAGGCCGATCGCCGTATGTTTATGTTCAATCCCGGCACCACGCTTGATGAGTTGGTCAGAGCGGTCAATATGGTAGGCGCGGCCCCTTCAGATGTGCTGGCAATCCTTGAAGCATTAAAAGTGGCCGGAGCTTTGCATGGTCAGCTTATCGTGATTTGATTTTTGACGGTTTGTAAATGGATCGCCTAGCAGATACCCAACAATTTATGGACTTGGCGGGCCTCGATGGCCTGCGTTCAAGAGCCCAGAAAGATCAAAAGGCTGCGCTTAAAGAAGTGGCGCAGCAGTTTGAGGGTATTTTCGTGCAAATGCTGATGAAAAGTATGCGTGAAGCGAACCAAGCTTTTGAAGCCGACAGTCCATTTAACAGCCAGTACACCAAGTTTTATGAAAGCATGCATGACCAGCAGATGTCAGTGAATCTGTCGAGCAAGGGCATGTTGGGTCTAGCGGACCTTATGGTGCAACAGCTATCGCCAGAAGGTACCAAGATGACGCCAGCATCTGTGCTACGGACTCATGAAGCACCAGCTGCAGCAGAAAAATCAGAAGCACCAGTGGCTACAGTCGCAAACTTGGATAAGCAGCCTACGGCTACGACAACGGAATATAAGCTGCCAGAACGCCAGCATGTATTTCCAGAACAACAGCAATTAGCAGCGGTTTTGCGCGGCGAAAAGTTGCCGACCCAAGCGGCAAATGAAGATATGCGTAGCCCAGAAAGCTTTGTCAAAACGCTTTATCCCTATGCCAAAGATGCGGCAGAACAACTTGGTACCACGCCAGAAGTGTTATTAGCGCAATCGGCGTTAGAAACGGGCTGGGGCCAGAAAATGACCAAAGCGGATAACGGTCAATCAAGTAATAATCTGTTCAATATCAAAGCGGGTAGTCGATGGTCCGGTAATACCACTGCGGCTAATACTTTGGAATATGAGCAAGGGCAGGCAGTAAGTAAAAAAGAAGAGTTTCGCGTGTATGACTCGATAAAAGCCAGCTTTGATGACTACGTGAATCTGATCAGCGGCAGTGAGCGCTATCAGGCAGCACGTGAAAATGCGGCGAATCCAGGATCGTTCATTAAGGGCCTTGCCGACGCTGGTTACGCCACCGATCCGCAATATGCGCAGAAAGTGATGCGGGTGCTACACAGTATCAAGCAGGATGTCAGCCAATGGTTAGGGGCTGAACAGTCATCTAACTCGTCAGTATCAGGAGCAATAAGCTATGGCGATTGATTTATTGAGTATTGCCCGTACTGGCGTGTTGGCGGCGCAGTCGCAGTTGGGGGTTACCAGTAACAATATCAGTAACGTCAATACTGAAGGCTATAACCGCCAAGTCGCCAACCAGGTTACTGACAACTCATATTATCTTGGTGGCAACTATTATGGCACTGGTACTTATGTGAATGATGTTAAGCGCATTTACAACGAGTTCGCTGCCAGAGAAATGCGCAGTTCGCAAACGGCATTAAGCGCTGCTGAAACCACACATGACAAGCTGAGCCAATTAGATGAACTGTTCTCTAAAGTTGGCATTGCGGTACCTTCATCACTGAATGATTTTTATGCCAGTTTAAATAGCTTGGCAGATCTGCCTGATGACGCTGGTATTCGCCAGAATGTGCTGACATCAGCCAATCAGTTAGCCACCAGCCTGAACCAAATGGATGGCTATCTTGATAGTCAAATGAGCCAAACCAACGATGAAATTAGCTCGATTGCGACTCGTATCAATGAGATCAGCACTGAAGTTGCCAACATCAACCGCGAATTACAGAAAAACCAAGGCGTTGATCCACAACTATTAGACAAGCAAGACAAGCTAATCCAAGAGTTGAGTCAATATGCCGAAGTCAATGTGGTGCCGTTAGATAACGGCGGTCGCAGTGTGATGTTTGGCAGCAGTTTTATGCTGGTGTCAGGCGAACAGGCCATGACCTTGGGGACACAAGAGGGACAACCCTACCCAACTGAGCCAGACCTGACCTACACCCTAGGTAATACCACATTAAAAGTTGATGCCAGCAAAATTGGCGGCCAATTGGGGGCGCTGTTTGATTATCGCGAAAACATATTGCAACCCGCAAATCAACAACTGGGGCAATTGGCGCTGGGCGTCGCAGATGCTTTCAACAGCCAACAAGCGCAGGGGCTAGATCTTAACGGCAATGTCGGCGCCAATATTTTTACTGACATTAATGACCCGACCTTTGCCTCATCACGATTGGCAGCGTTTACCTCAAATAATGGCTCTGCCAATCTGAGTGTCGATTTAACCGATGTTGGAGCCCTGACGGGAAACAGTTACCAACTTCGATATGACGGCACAGCTTACCAATTAACTAACCTGCAAACTGGCATGGTTGATTCAACATTAACCTTGAACGGTAACACGCTTGAGGGCGCGGACGGCTTTGTTATCAATATCGATAACCCAGCCTTAATGGCTGCGGGAGATCGCTTTGAAATCCGCCCCACAGGTAATGCTGCGCAGCAGATAAAAGTTGAGATGACTGATCCGAAAGGGATTGCCGCCGCCGGTGCATATACTGCGGACGCGGCAAACTCTGCCAATACTGCCATTAGTATGGTGAGTGTTGATAACCGCAACGCGGCAACCTTCCCCGAATACGGTAGTGAACTTACCTACATTATTGACTCATCTGGCGCCCCAATTACCTATCAGGCGGTTGATGCCAATGGTACGACTGTCAGTACAGGTAGCGCTGCTGGTACACCGCCACAAATCAGTGATAACGGGTTTACCTTCCAATTGGACAGTGTTTCTGGCGGTACTGATCGCTTCACCTTTGACCTAAGTGCTGCTTCCGGTGATAACACCAACGTTTTGGCCATGGCAAAACTTAGCGAAAACAAAATGATGAACGGCGGTAAAGCGACACTGGCGGATGTTTATGAACAGACCAAGCTCGGCGTTGGCAGCGATACCAAAGCGGCAGAAACCCGGGTTAACTCAGCGCAAAGCATTTATGACCAAGCCTATACCCGTGTGCAGTCAGAATCTGGCGTCAACTTAGATGAAGAAGCTGCCAACTTATTGAAGTTTCAACAAGCATACCAAGCGTCGGCGCGGGTAATGACCACCGCCAACACCATCTTTGACACACTATTTAACGCTGTGCGTTAGGAGGCGTAAATCATGAGGATCTCCACAGCACAACTTTATAACCAAAGCGTCAGCAGCATTAACCAGCATCAAAGCAGTTCGTCGGCGCTGATGGATCAAATCTCTAGCGGCAAGCGTGTTAACACTGCTGGCGATGACCCGGTTGCATCAATCGGAATTG
Source organism: Shewanella mangrovi (assembly GCF_000753795.1). Lineage (GTDB taxonomy): Bacteria > Pseudomonadota > Gammaproteobacteria > Enterobacterales > Shewanellaceae > Shewanella > Shewanella mangrovi. Next base: position 86,449 of record NZ_JPEO01000011.1, on the reverse strand, counting down.
ATAACCTCAGCCAACAGAACACCTTGATCGATCAGTTTTTGAAGAATATTGATTACGCTAAAAACCATCTCGGATTAGCTGAGACTCAAACAGACAATGCTGAAACTGTCTTGTCGTCGATGCGTGAAAAAATATCAGCGGCGGTTAACGGCACATTGACGGATGATGAGCGGCAAGGTGTTGCCGATGAACTCAATGCCGGTTTGCAAGAATTACTCACTATCGCAAATAGCAGAGACGAATCAGGTAACTATGTATTTGCTGGTACCGCCTATGATCAACAGCCTTTTGCTTTTGATAACAGCGGAAATATCGTTTACAGCGGAAACAATGGTGTTCGCACTGCTGTAGTCGCTTCTGGTGTTGCTATTCCTACCAACATTGCCGGCGATGCCGTGTTTATGAATTCACCTAGTGGCTTGGGCGATTTTAACGTCAATTATTCGACATCTCAGACTGGCGAATTCAATGTCACTAGCGCTCAAATTACCAATAGTGCGAGTTATGTTGAAGATGACTATACGCTGAGCTTTACGGCCAATGGCAGCGGCGGTGTGGATTTACAGGTCTTTGACTCTGCTAGCAATTTGATCTCCACCGTCAATAATTACGATGCATCAAATCCTATATCTTTCAATGGGATAGAAATTAAACTTTCTGCTACTCCGGCTGATGGGGATAGTTTTAGCATCACCCCAACAGAAAACGTCAGCATTTTCGACACAATCCAACAAGCCATTTCGCTGCTCCAAGACGATACCGCGATAAACTCTCCTTATGGACGTTCAGAGTTGGCACAGTTATTGAATAATTTTGATAGCGGTACAGATCAAGTCCGTATCGCAAGGGGAATTGCGGGCAATAGTCTCAATAGCTTAGATAGTTATACAGATGTTCATTCGTCGGCCGAGTTGGCTAACACATCTGCGCTATCAGTGCTGCAGGATTTGGATTATGCCTCAGCAGTGACGGAGTTTGAAAAGCAGCAAGTGGCGCTTAATGCTTCATCGCAACTATTTGGCAGACTTAGCTCTTTCAATCTGTTTGATTTTATCTAACAGAAAAAGCTGTTGAAGCATTGAGATTCGACAGAAATGAAACTTGTTAACAACGTGAGCCAAGCTCCAAGTCTTGGCGTAAAAACTGGGAAGAGGAACTGAAAATGGCTATTACGGTAAATACCAATGTGACCTCTATGAAGGCACAAAAGAATTTGAATGCTTCGGGATCTGCGCTTGCTACGTCAATGGAACGTTTATCTAGTGGATTGCGAATCAACAGCGCTAAAGATGATGCGGCAGGTTTGGCAATCTCTGACCGTCTGAACTCGCAAGTTCGAGGTTTGGATGTCGGTATGCGTAATGCAAACGATGTAATTTCGGTTGCACAAATCGCTGAAGGCGCAATGCAAGAGCAGACTAATATGCTGCAGCGGATGCGGGATTTGTCCATTCAAGCCGTTAACGGTGCAAACTCCAGTTCGGACATTGCAGCGCTGCAGGCTGAATATGATCAGTTGGTAACTGAGATCAATAATATCGGTACTAATACAGCATTCGGACAAACGAAACTGCTGGATGGTACTTTTGCGTCGAAAACTTTCCAAACCGGACATACCGCAGCAGAAGCTGTCACTATTTCTATTGCTGACATGAGTGGCCTGTCTATTACGGGGTCAGTTGGTACTGCAACGCTTGCATTGGCGGATACTGCAATTGCGACAATTGACGATGAACGCGCCAACTTAGGTGCAATTCAAAACCGCATGACACACAACATTGCTAACTCTGCGAACGTACAAGCCAACGTGGCTGATGCTAAGAGTCGTATTGTTGATGTAGATTTTGCGAAAGAAACCGCAGCGATGACCAAGAACCAAGTGTTGCAACAGACCGGTTCGGCGATGTTAGCGCAAGCTAACCAACTACCTCAGGTAGCTTTGTCTTTACTCGGTGGTTAAGGCTTAGTCGCTTTCATGTCATCAATAGCGGTGTAGTTTTTAGTACTACACCGCTTTTTATTTTTACTGCCTAATTCATTGATTTAAAGTCGTTTATTAAAAATTGGCGATTTTTTATAAAAATTTACTAAAGATCGAAAATCCTCTGCCGTTAGATATGGTGTAAGCAAACAGCTCCGCCTGGCTTAGTCAGACAGGCAAGTGATTAAGTCAGATTCAGTTAGAGGAAACAATCATGGCGATTACTGTAAATACAAACGTTACTTCAATGAAGGCTCAGAAAAACCTAAACGCTACTGGTAATGCGTTAGCAACCTCTATGGAGCGCCTTTCTAGTGGTCTTCGCATCAACAGTGCAAAAGACGATGCTGCAGGTTTGGCAATTTCTGACCGTCTGAACTCTCAGGTTCGTGGTTTGGAAGTGGGTATGCGTAACGCGAACGACGTAATCTCGGTTGCGCAAATCGCAGAAGGTGCAATGCAAGAACAAACAAACATGCTGCAACGTATGCGTGATTTGTCTGTCCAAGCAACCAACGGCGCGAACTCTTCTTCAGATATCGCGGCTCTGCAAGCTGAATTCGATGAATTGGTAACTGAAATCGATAATATCGGTGCTAACACTGCATTCGGTGATACCAAATTACTAGACGGTTCTTTTTCTGGCAAAACATTCCAAACTGGCCATACTGCGGCTGAGAACATCAGTATCTCTATTTCAGATATGAGTGGTGTGGGAACCTCAGCATCAGGAACTGTTGGTACTGCTACCCTGGCTAACGTCGATGCACAGATTGCAGCTGTAGACGCTGAACGTGCAAACTTAGGTGCGATTCAAAACCGTATGTCGCACAATATTGCTAACTCAGCCAACGTACAAGCTAACGTAGCTGATGCTAAGAGCCGTATCGTGGATGTCGACTTCGCGAAAGAAACCTCGGCAATGACTAAGAACCAAGTGTTGCAACAAACTGGTTCAGCAATGCTGGCGCAGGCTAACCAACTTCCACAAATTGCATTATCTCTGTTGTAATTATAAACAAGTAACGCAATTCTGGAATGTGGTTAAAGGGAGGTTCGGCTACGGATCTCCCTTTGTCATCTTAATTGGCGCAAAGTAAATTTGTAGGTTTGGAAGTCGGAGGTGCAATAATGGATATTAATGTATCGCCATCCAGTAGCACATTTGTTAAAAGTGATTCAGCTGCAAAAACTGTGCAACAGATGGATGTTGTCGACAGCAAGGTTGTCGATAATCAGAATGTTAGTGAATCTGACGTAGCTCAGTCTAATCAATCTGAGCCTGAATCGTCTCAAGAGCAGCTTTCTCTGATAGCGGATCAACTGTCAGAAACTATGTCGATGATGCGAAAAGGGTTAGCATTTAGAGTAGATGACGATTCTGGTAAAAATGTAGTTAGCGTTATGGATATTGAATCTGGTGACATTATTCGACAGATCCCATCCGAAGAAGCGTTAAAGTTGGCTACGAAGCTCTCAGAGGTGGCTGGTCTATTAATGAAGACCGAAGCCTGAAGAAAAGATAGCGAGGTGGATTATGGCACTTACGGCAACAGGTATTGGCTCTGGACTTGATATTTCGACAATCGTCGAAACGCTGGTCGATGCCGAAAGAACACCTAAAGAAACCTTACTAAATAGCCGAGAGCAGACACTTGAGTCTAAAGTATCTGCCATTGGTACTTTGAAGAGTGCATTATCAACGTTTCAAGATGCAGTTAATAAGCTCAGCGATGGTGCGGCTCTCAATATCCGTAAAGTCACGCAGAGTTCGACGAGTTACTTAACCGCAACCGCCGATAAGAATGCGCGCGCCGGTGCATACCAAATAAAAGTCCAATCTCTCGCTCAATCTCAAAAGTTAGCCGGAGTGGCCACTCAAAATCCGTCGAGTGTCGGAGAGGGAAGTTTGTCATTTGATGTTGCAGGGCAAAGTTTCTCGGTTGATGTCACGTCGACCGACTCTCTAGAAAATATTGCAGACAAAATCAATAACGCTGAAGACAATGCAGGTGTTACTGCCACTGTTATCTCAACCGACAGCGGGCAGCGCTTAGTATTTACGTCCGATGAAACTGGTACTGCAAATACGGTCTCGGTAACCGCAACCGACACCACCGGATCTGGCTTGACCGATATGTTCGGCACGGGAAACCTTGAAGAAATTCAACCTGCTGCGAACTCGGTTATTTTTATTGACGGACAGCAATTAACCTCATCAAGTAACACGGTAGAAAACGCTATTTCTGGCGTGACATTAGATTTGACCAAAGCTGATCTCAATGAAACAACAACCGTAACGATTGCTCAGGATGATGGTGCTGTTAGCAAAAATATTCAGAATTTTGTTGATGCATACAATACTCTGATGAGCAAAATGTCGGATATGACGCGCTATGATGTGGATACGGATACCGCTTCAGTTTTGCAAGGTGATTCTATTGTTCGCTCTTTGCAGTCCCAACTGCGGAACATGGTGAGTAATCGAGTAGATGATGGTAATGGTGGTACCATAGCATTATATGACATAGGCATCTCGGCCGACGCACAAGGGGAGTTGACCGTTGACTCTGATAAGCTCGAGGCAGCGTTGTCTTCCAACATGTCTGGTATAGAAACGCTTTTTGCGACGAAAGACACAGGTATAGCTGCTAAAATGGACCAAGTGATTGATGGTTACGTTAAGAGTGGCGGAGTTATTGATTCACGTAATAACTCATATACAGAAGAACAAAAGCGTATTGATGATCAACGAGATGCATTAGATCGTAAGATGGATCTCTTAATGGATAGACTCACCAAGCAGTTTAACGCGATGGACTTAGTCGTTGCGAATCTTAATTCGCAGAGCTCTAGCGTGTTAAGCGCGATTAGCTCACTACCTGGCGTTGTAGCGAGCAACTAAAGGCAAATAGATGACGACGGTTGTAACTGAGCTTGAACAGAAAAATGCAGATATTGATGCATTACTTGACGTACTGGTGACATTGCCGTTCGAAGATGAACAGTCTGACATTTTGGTATCAAAGTTGCAGGAACTGATTAACGACCGTCAAAAGATGTTATCGCAATTTATTGCCGTAGAAAAAAATGCTGAGTCGTTAAAGGAACAACTTGAGGTAACTCGTCGCTTGGAACTCAAGGCGAGTGAAATTCGCCAACATCGGCGAGACTTAATGCTGACTAAGAGTCGTAAAAGCCGTCAGTTGAATGTTTATAAGTCAGTAGATTCAAATAGGTAGGTTGTCATGAGAGGCTCGTTACAATCGTATCGCAAGGTATCGTTGGAAAGCGAAATAGCTGTTGCGTCTCCGCATCGTTTGGTGCAATTGATGTTTAAAGGCGCATTAGAGCGCATTGCTCAGAGTCGTTATGCCATTGAGCAGGGAAATATCGCAGCCAAGGGGGAATACATTGGTAAAGCTATTGGCATTATCAATGGACTCCAAAATAGCTTGAATATGGATGCTGGTGGCGATATTGCGAACAATTTAAATCGTCTTTATGAGTATATGGTTCGCCGAATGACCGAAGCCAATCTCCTTAGTGATGTTGAAGCGCTTGATGAAGTTGCTGCATTACTGCGTGAAATTAAAGAGGCTTGGGACGCAATTCCTGCGGAAATGCATAACATTACTTCTGAAAAACAGTAACTGATTAGTTAATATACAAAAGGCAGGCACTCATTGGGTGCCTGTTTTTTGTTTAGTGTCATAATATTGACGCATCAACAAGCAGTGAATCAAAATTTAGTCTAAAATCGGATAGATAGGGTCATTAAAGTCACAGTAGACTTGCTTAAATTGAGCCTTTAATACAATATTCAGCAATAGATTTTGAAGCCACTTGTGTAACGTGATTGTTGCAGCAAAAAATGGCGTTCAATGTAGATATTCTCAGAATCAATAATTTACCAGAGCTTAGCGGCCTACTGAATGATGCAGATAGAACAACGGATTTTACTTGTCGGAACCCCATCAGAGAGTGCCAATCGTCTTAGTAATGTATTGGAATTTATTGGCGAGCAGGTCGAATTAGTTGCAGCTGATGTTGCCGAAAAGCTCACTCCGGAAAAGCGCTATCGTGCGCTGATTTTGTTGACCGAAACGTTGGCTGAATTTGAAATTCAGCTGTTGGTTACGCGTTTACCGTGGCAGCCCATATTGTCTATGGGGACGCTTGAGGTATCTTCTTCGAACCTGCTTGGCCAATTAGAATCACCACTCAATTATCATCAAGTCACTGAGCTGCTCCATTATTGCCAAGTTTTCGGTCAGGTAAAACGTCCACAAGTGCCCACCAGCGCTAACCAAACTAAGTTGTTCCGAAGTCTGGTTGGGCGTAGTGATGGCATCGCCCATGTTCGTCACCTTATTGGGCAAGTAGCATCATCTGATGCGACAGTTTTGGTATTAGGGCCATCTGGCACTGGTAAAGAGGTGGTCGCACGTAATATCCACTACATGTCGGAGCGACGCGACGGGCCGTTTATTCCGGTTAACTGTGGTGCGATTCCGCCTGAGTTGCTGGAAAGTGAATTATTCGGTCATGAAAAAGGCTCATTTACCGGTGCTATTAGTTCACGTAAAGGTCGCTTTGAGCTGGCTGAAGGCGGCACGCTCTTTTTGGATGAGATTGGTGATATGCCGCTGCAGATGCAAGTTAAACTGCTGCGCGTATTGCAAGAGCGTGTGTTTGAGCGCGTCGGTGGTAACAAGCCGATTCAAGCCGATGTTCGTGTAGTTGCGGCGACGCACCGTAATCTTGAGGCGATGATTGAAGAAGGGGACTTCCGTGAAGACCTGTTCTATCGCTTAAATGTGTTTCCAATCGAAATGCCACCGCTTTGTGAGCGCCAAGAAGATATTCCGCTGTTGCTGCAAGAGTTGGTGAGTCGTGTATTTAATGAAGGCAAAGGCCGAGTGCGTTTTACCCAACGGGCGATTGACTCTCTAAAGGAGCACGCGTGGTCGGGCAACGTACGTGAGCTATCGAACTTAGTCGAGCGCTTAACTATTCTTTATCCCGGTGGTTTAGTTGACGTGAATGACTTGCCGATTAAGTATCGTCATATCGATGTGCCTGAATACTCGGTCGAAGTGAGTGAAGAGCTACAAGAGCGTGATGCGCTGGCGTCTATCTTTAGCGATGATGAGCCAGTAGAAATTCCAGAAACACGTTTCCCAAGCGAGTTGCCACCAGAAGGGGTCAACCTGAAAGACCTGTTGGCCGAACTGGAAATTGATATGATTCGCCAAGCATTGGATCAGCAGGACAATGTGGTTGCCAGAGCCGCCGAAATGTTGGGTATTCGCCGCACTACACTCGTTGAAAAAATGCGTAAATACGGTATGACTAAAGAATAAAGTTCTTTATTTCATTGATTTTAAAAATAAATTTTATGGCATAATATCTGCATTTACTCCGTCAATCGTATTTTTTTGACGGAGTGCCCATGGCAACTCAATCGCTGGCCAAACTTGAAACTATTTCCCATCGTGGACATCAGTGGATCCAGATGAGTGAAGCGGCCAATATGTCCGACCGTATGGAACATATTCTGCAGGCCATGCCTTCCGGGATTGTTATCCTCAATGAAGACGGCTTAGTGTCTGAAGCCAACCCCGTCGCTGAATCTCTATTAGGTCTACCGCTTGTTGGGCAACGCTGGCTGACCATTATTAATCGTTCCTTTGCGCCGCAGAAAGATGATGGACATGAAGTGTCTTTGCGCAATGGGCGTCGCGTTAAGCTGCAAATTACGCCACTCGGCCAAGATAATGGTCAGCTTATCGTGATCACAGACCTTACCGAAACACGTTTACTGCAACAGAACCTTGCACATCTGCAACGTCTTAGCGCGTTAGGACGCATGGTGGCCAATCTTGCGCATCAGATCCGTACGCCGCTGTCAGCTGCACTGCTTTATGCGGCCAACTTGGGAAATCCTCGTTTAAAAGCCGACTCCCGCGGTAAGTTTCAGGAAAAGCTAATTGACCGTCTCGGTGAACTAGAGCGACAAGTCAACGATATGTTACTTATCGCGAAAGGGAAGCAAGATCAGCAGGGCGAAGAAGTTGCCATCACCGATCTATTGCAGTTGGTATTTGCCAATTGCGAGCCGATCTGCAGCAAACAGCGGGCAAACTTGCAGTTTGGCGATGAAGTTGATGCGGCAATACTCGCCAATATTCATGGCCTAAGCTCTGCCATCAATAACTTGGTGCTCAATAGCTTAGATGCTGGTGCCAATGAAATTCTGCTTTCAAGTCGAGTCGATGAACAAAAGGTGCTGATCACTGTCAGCGACAATGGCAAAGGCATGGATGCGGAATTGCAGCAAAAAGTGTTAGAGCCATTTTTCACCACCAAAGCTCATGGAACAGGGTTAGGCCTAGCTGTGGTCCATTCGGTAGTAAAAAGCCATGGCGGTGAACTATCCATCCATTGTGTACCTAATCAAGGGTGCGCGATCACGCTGAGTCTGCCGCTGATCAGTCACGCCAAACCAGCATCTGTAGGAGTCAACTCATGAACGACATCAAATTGTTATTGGTTGAAGATGATCATGCGTTGCGAGAGGCACTGATTGATACCCTGTCTTTGGCTGACTATCAGTGTGTTGATGTTGCTAGCGCCGAAGAAGCCATCGTGGCACTGAAGAAATGTAGCTTCGACATGGTAATTAGTGATGTGCAGATGGATGGCATTGGAGGTATGGGCTTGCTTGACCATCTCAAGCAATACTACCCACAAATCCCCGTGTTATTGATGACGGCTTATGCCACCATTGATAGTGCCGTGAGCGCTATCAAGCTGGGCGCGGTTGATTACTTAGCCAAGCCGTTTTCGCCTGAAGTGTTACTTAATCAGGTGAGCCGTTATTTGACGCCGAAAAAAGTCAGTGGCGACCCAGTCGTTGCCGATGATAAAAGTATTGCGCTGTTGGAGTTGGCTAAGCGGGTAGCGCAGTCTGATGCTTCTGTGATGATCCTCGGCCCCAGTGGCTCTGGTAAAGAGGTGTTAGCACGCTACATACATCAAAAAAGCTCGCGAGTTGAAGCGCCTTTTGTCGCCATCAACTGCGCGGCTATCCCTGAAAACATGCTGGAAGCCACGCTATTTGGTTATGAAAAGGGCGCATTTACCGGTGCATATCAAGCCTGCCCAGGTAAGTTTGAACAGGCACAAGGTGGTACTTTGCTGCTCGATGAAATATCTGAGATGGATTTGGGCTTACAGGCAAAATTGTTGCGTGTTTTACAAGAGCGTGAGGTGGAACGCTTAGGTGGCCGTAAAACCATCAAGCTCGATGTGCGCGTACTGGCAACATCAAACCGCGATTTAAAAGAGTCGATTGCGAAAGGCGAGTTCCGTGAAGATCTCTATTATCGTATTAACGTATTCCCGTTAGTGTGGCCAGCGCTGAATCAACGTCCGGCGGATATTATCCCGTTGGCTAAGCATCTGATCAGTAAACATGCCAGTGCTAGTCATATCAAGCCAATTCCGCAGTTGGATGATGGTGCCATTCGTAAGCTACTCGGGCATCGTTGGCCCGGCAACGTGCGGGAGCTGGATAACGTCATTCAACGGGCCATGATTTTGCAGCGAAATAGTGTGATAGAAGCTGCTGACATCATTATCGATTTGTATGACGTGACGCAACCCATCGACAGCCGCCCGACCGAAAGCAACGATGCCTTGGGCGATGAGCTAAAAGCACAGGAACATCAAATCATTCTTGAAACCCTGACGCAATGCCAAGGCTCGCGCAAGTTAGTGGCGGAAAAACTGGGGATCAGTGCACGTACGCTACGTTATAAGATGGCGCGCATGCGTGATATGGGGATTGATATTCCGGCGTAGGCGGAAGTAAAAAATGACACAACGGTGATGACTTATCAGTCTTCACCGTTTTTTGTGTTTAATTACATATAGATATAAATTTTGGCAACTTATTTGCATTACCAGGTAATAATGGTAAACGCTCGTCAATTCCCTGACGAAGGAGCTAAGAATGCAAATCGGTGGCAATTCATTACTGCAGGAAATGCAATCACTTAAGGGTGAGATTGCGCCAACGCCCGGTGCTATTTCTCCTTCTCCTCTACAAAACGTCAAAAATTCCTCCGGCGCTGAATTTGCTGATTTACTGGCGCAAGCGGTTGGTCATGTGAGTGGCTTGCAAAGCACTGCTGGCGACTTATCAAGACGGCTGGATATGGGTGATACCAGTGTGACTCTATCGGACACTGTGATTGCCAGAGAAAAAGCCAGCGTGGCGTTTGAAGCGACGGTGCAAGTGCGCAACAAGCTAGTTGATGCATACAAAGAAATCATGAGTATGCCTGTATAGGCTATTTCGTCAAATTAGTTAGCAGGTAATTATTGTGGCCACAGATTTAGTCGCAGATCCAACAGGTGCAGGCGCGGTTGCCAATACTGGCATCCAGCAAGAAAACAAATCAGGCATGATGTCCTCTTTTGGCAGCGCTGACACACTGAAACAGATCACTATGATCCTCGCGCTGGCGATATTGCTGGCGGTTGCGGTATTTATTGTGATTTGGGCGCAGGAACCTGAGTATCGTCCAATCGGGAAAATGGATACCGAGCAGATGGTTCAGGTGTTGGATGCGTTAGATAAAAACCGCATTCCATACAAAATCGATGTCGATGTTATCAAGGTGCCAGAAGACCAATATCAGCAAGTCAAAATGATGCTGAGCCGTGAAGGTATCGACAGTGGTACGGGTGACAAAGATGATTTTCTGAACCGAGACTCTGGTTTTGGCGTGAGTCAACGTTTGGAGCAAGCCCGTTTAAAGCACAGCCAAGAAGTGAACCTAGCGAAAGCGATTGAAGAGCTGAGCAGTGTCAGTCGTGCGAAAGTGATTTTGGCATTACCTAAAGAGAACGTGTTTGCCCGCACTCAGGCGCAACCGAGTGCAACCGTTGTGGTGAATACTCGACGTGGCGGTTTGGGCCAAGGTGAAGTGGATGCGATTGTAGACATCGTAGCGTCAGCCGTTCACGGAATGGATCCAACCAAAGTCACGGTAACGGATGCCAGTGGTCGCTTGCTTAACTCCGGCAGTCAAAATGCTGTTTCTGCACGCGCCCGTCGTGAATTGGAACTCGTACAACAAAAAGAAAACGAATACCGCAATAAAATTGACTCCATTCTGATCCCAATTCTTGGCCCGGAAAACTTTACCTCTCAAGTGGACGTGAACATGGATTTCACTGCCGTTGAGCAAACTGCCAAGCGTTATAATCCCGATCTGCCAGCGCTGCGCAGTGAAATGACGGTTGAAAATACCTCGACCAATGGCACTAACGGCGGTGTTCCCGGCGCGCTGACCAATCAACCTCCAATGGATGCCAATATTCCGGAGAATGCCACGGCTGATGGCGCCGGTACGCCAACGGCAAGCAATATCCATAATGAAGCAACACGTAACTTTGAACTGGATACCACCATTAGCCATACGCGTCAGCAAGTCGGCGTTGTACGCCGCGTGAGTGTGTCGGTAGCGGTAGACTTTAAGGCGGGAACTGCGGCAGAGGATGGACAGGTCTCGCGCGTGCCGCGCACCTCTGAAGAGATGGCCAATATTCGTCGTTTGCTAGAAGGTGCGATTGGTTTTAACACCCAACGCGGTGATGTCATTGAAGTGGTGACGGTACCCTTTATGGATCATCTGGTGGACGATGCACCAGAAGTTCCAATGTGGGAGCAGCCTTGGTTCTGGCGTGCCGTAAAACTTGCTATCGGTGCTATCTTGATACTGGTACTGTTCCTGTTTATCGTACGCCCAATTATGAAGAAGCTTATTCTGTCAGAAGATAAGAATATGCCGGATGAACCTGGCTTAGGCCACGAGTTGGCGGATATTGAAGATCAATTTGCTGCTGACACTCTGGGGATGTTAGGTAAACATGAAGCAGAATACTCCTATGCAGACGACGGTTCGATTTTGATCCCCGATCTGCATAAAGATGATGACATGATTAAAGCGATTCGTGCTCTGGTCGCCAATGAACCTGAGCTTTCTGTTCAAGTAGTGAAAAACTGGTTGCAAGACGATGGCAAATGAAACAACTGAAAAAGCCCCGAGCTTTGACATCAGCTCACTGAGTGGCATTGAAAAAGCTGCCATTCTGTTGCTGAGTCTTAGCGAGTCGGATGCGGCGTCAATCCTCAAGCATCTTGAGCCAAAGCAGGTACAAAAAGTCGGCATGACCATGGCTAGCATGGACGAGTTCGGTCAGGAGCGGGTTCAAGGGGTGCATAAGTTGTTTCTGGATGATATTCAGAAGTATTCCTCTATCGGCTTTAACAGCCATGAATTTATTAAGAAAGCGCTGACCGCGGCATTGGGTGAAGATAAAGCGGGTAATCTGATTGAACAGATTGTCATGGGCTCTGGTGCTAAGGGCTTGGATTCACTTAAGTGGATGGATGCGCGCCAAGTGGCCAGCATCATTCAAAACGAACACCCACAAATCCAAACTATCGTGTTGTCGTATCTCGAACCAGACCAAGCGGCGGAGATTTTCTCGCAATTCCCTGAAAATACGCGCGTTGACTTGATGATGCGGATTGCCAATCTGGAAGAAGTGCAACCTGCAGCCTTGCAAGAGTTGAATGACATCATGGAGAAACAGTTTGCTGGCCAAGGTGGTGCGCAAGCCGCCAAGATGGGCGGCCTGAAGGCGGCGGCAAACATCATGAACTACCTCGATACCGGCGTCGAAAGCCAATTGATGGAAACCCTGCGCGAATCCGACGAAGAGATGGCACAACAGATCCAAGATTTGATGTTCGTGTTCGAAAACCTTATCGATGTCGACGATCGTGGCATTCAGACCTTGCTGCGTGAAGTACAGCAGGATGTCTTGATGAAGGCACTGAAAGGCGCCGACGATGCGCTGCGTGAAAAGATTTTGGGCAATATGTCGAAACGTGCGGCCGAATTGCTGCGTGATGATTTGGAAGCAATGGGACCCATTCGTGTCAGCGAAGTTGAAGTGGCACAGAAAGAGATCCTGTCGATTGCCCGTCGTCTGTCTGAAGCAGGCGAGATCATGTTGGGTGGTGCAGGTGCTGGTGATGACTTCCTGTAAGGTGAAGTAACATGGCTGAACATGAAAAAACGTCAATAATGGCGGATGATGAGCAAGAAGACGTGTCATCATGGGAGCTTCCAGATGTCGGGGCGTCGCTTGTTGTTCCCGAGACCAATGTGTTTGGCCGTAAGACATCTGCTCCGAAACCCGTTGCGGCCTCAAAACCTATTGCGCCACCGACCATTGCCGAGATCGAACAGATCCGCGAAGAAGCAGAACAGGAAGGTTTTGCTCAAGGCCATACTGAAGGCGTTGCCAAAGGACTGGAAGAGGGGCGACTACAGGGACTTGAACAAGGTCATAGTGAAGGTTTTGAGCAGGGCAAAGAGCAAGGTTTTGCGGAAGGATTGGCACAGGCTCAGGCATTAGTTTCCCGCTTTGACACACTTTTGACCCAATTTGAAACCCCGTTAGCCTTAGTTGACAATCAGGTTGAACAAAGCTTGCTGGGATTGGTGCAAACGTTAGTGAAAACGACCTTGCATCATGAGTTGACGACACATCCAGAACATCTGCTCGCTGCCCTACGGGCCGGCGTAGATGCCTTACCTATGCGTGAACAGCGCGTCGATATCCGTTTGCACCCTGACGACTTTGTCCTAGTTGAACAGCTCTATGGTGAAGAGCAACTGCAGAAAAATCACTGGCAATTGCAAAAGGATCCTGGACTGACTCCCGGAGGCTGCATTGTTGAGTGTCATCGTTCACAGGTAGATATGCAGCTAGAGCAACGACTTGCCGCCGTGTTGTCCACAGTGGAACAACAGCAGCAACGCTTACAGCAAACAGAACAACAACTGCAAACCGACATCGAACAACATATTGAGCAACATGCGCAATCCGCTGAACCGGACTCCGACGCGGAGGTAAGTGATGATGACACAGCGTCAGACTCAACTGCTGAATAGTCTCTCCAATCTACAACAAAAAATTCCGCCATATCGACCAGTGTCCAGTGGCCAACTCGTACGCGTGGTGGGACTCACGCTGGAAGCAAGTGGTTGCCGCGCCCCGGTCGGAAGCTTATGTGAGATTGAAACCAGCGAAGGTTCGCTCGATGCCGAAGTTGTGGGTTTTGATGACCAATTACTTTATCTAATGCCAGTTGAAGAACTGCGAGGGGTAGTGCCCGGTGCGCGCGTTACGCCTAAAGGTCAGCAAGCAGGCTTAAAAGTCGGTATGCAACTGCTGGGACGGGTGCTGGATGGCAGCGGTTTGCCGCTGGATGGTTTAGGACCTGTTAATGCGGATCAAACTACCTCAACTCACGCGCAGCCCATTAATCCGTTGGCTCGACGTGCCATTTCAGAACCGCTCGATGTCGGCGTGCGCGCCATCAACACTATGCTGACCATAGGTAAGGGCCAGCGCATGGGGTTATTCGCAGGTTCTGGGGTTGGTAAGAGTGTGCTCCTCGGCATGATGACCCGCGGCACCTCGGCAGATGTGATTGTGGTGGGGCTAGTGGGTGAGCGTGGTCGTGAGGTAAAAGAATTCATTGAAGAGATTTTAGGTGTTGAAGGGCGCAAACGCTCAGTCGTCATTGCGGCACCAGCGGATACTTCACCGTTAATGCGCTTACGTGCTTGCGAAACCTCTACCCGGATTGCCGAATACTTTCGCGACCAAGGTTTAGATGTACTGCTGCTGATGGATAGTTTGACTCGTTATGCGCAGGCGCAACGTGAGATTGCACTGGCTGTGGGTGAGCCGCCTGCGACCAAAGGTTATCCGCCATCAGTATTTGCTCGCTTGCCACGTTTGGTTGAGCGCGCCGGAAATGGCGGCGATGGTCAGGGCTCAATTACAGCCTTCTATACGGTGCTGACGGAAGGCGATGACCAACAAGATCCAATCGCTGATGCCTCAAGAGCCATTCTTGACGGTCATATTGTGCTGTCACGGAGTTTAGCGGATTCAGGACATTATCCAGCGATTGATATCGAAGCGTCGATTAGCCGGGTTGCGCCTATGGTGATCCCGGCAGAGCATTTGGAAGCGATGCGCCGGGTCAAGCAGGTCTATTCGCTCTACCAGCAAAACCGTGACCTGATTTCAATCGGTGCATATTCTCAGGGGAGCGATCCTCGTATCGATAACGCCATTCGTTTGCAGCCTGCCATGAACGCATTTTTACGGCAGCGTATGCATGAAGCGGTGAGTTTTACCGATAGTCAACAAATGCTTGGGCAGCTGGCTGCTCAATGCAAAGTGTAGTGCTTAGCGTATGGCGAAAGATCCGTTACTGACAGTGCTCAAACTCGCGCAAGAGGCAGAGGAGCAAGCGGCGCTAAAACTCAAGGCGGCACAGCTCGAATGCCAAAAACGTAATGCGCAGCTGCAGGCACTTCATAGCTATCGGCTTGACTATATGAAACAACTGACAGGCAAGCAGGGGCAGCAGATCCGCGCCGAAGCATATCAACAGTTCCATCGCTTTATTCAGCAAGTGGATACCGCCATTAAGCAACAGAATGCAGTCGTTCAAGAGGCGGAACAGCAAAAGCTACATCGACAACGCTATTGGATGGAAAAGCAGCAAAAACGTAAGGCGGTCGAATTACTACTGGAAAAAAAGGCGGCTGCCGCCGAAGCCAAACAGCTCAAGCAAGAACAGAAAATGACCGATGAATTTGCCGCTCAGCAGTTTTTTCGACGGAAATTAAATTAGCCATGGCCTGTATTGCGGCGGTACACAGCGAGCGCTGTCGCTAACTTGTTAATATGTTGGCTTGTTATTTGCTTAGATTCTGCAGAACGCCAAATATCAGCTACCGTATCGCCTTAAATTGACCTTGATACGGCCTTGGAGGATCGCATGCAGCAGTTAGCTAGCCAAATGTCGCCCAGTAACAGCAGTGCACAAACAGTGTCATCAACGGATAAGATGTTGATGACAGGGAAAAGCAACGCTTCAGAAAATCTTCAAGAAAACGCTAGCTTTAACGACGTCTACCAACGCGCGCAGGGAATGCTTGAGCGTCCACAAAAGCCGCGTCAACACATCGAACCTTACCAGCCGCCAGCATCGAATAAGACAGTTGCGACAGATGATGTTCCGGCTAGCGATACAACGGATGCGGTTGCCTCGACCCTGCAACAGATTGCCTTAGGAAAAAAGTTGCCGGATGAATCGGCAACAGAGGATGAACTGTCGACCGCTGATATGATGCAGTTTTTGACTAAATTGTCTCCCGCAGTAAAGCAGCAGTTATCTGAGTTGTCGGACGATGAGCGGCAACAACTGAGTGACGTACTGCATGGCATGTTAAACATGCTCATTGGTAATGCTGAGATGGACGATACCTCGGCAACTGACGGCGACGAAAATGCCAGCATGTCGCTGCAACAACTGTTGGCGACAATTTCGCAGGGGGGCGAGCAAGACTCAGTTGCGTCTGATAACGATGCTACGCCTGAAGATCTACAACAGTTGCTCGCTTCTATAGTGCAGCAAGCACAAGTGGGAAATAACACTGGCGAGGCAACGCAAAGTGCGGCTATGGATAGTGATTCTTTAGCTAAATCAGATGAGCTGTTGGCGAATAGCGCGAGTGCCGATACTCAGATCACAGCTGAAGACGCCAAAGATTCTGCCGCAGCGACAAATGTAGAGGAATCACAGACGCAAGAAGACGACAAAATCGCGCAACTCGCCGTAACGCTCGTGGCTGCGCTAGTGGGAACTCCCGCCACGGCAAATGCGATTAATCAAGTGAGCAGCAATGCTAATGCTTCCGATAATGCCGCCTTGGTTCTCAACAACAATTCCGCGGCGAAGCAATCACAACAGGCTATTTTGCAGCAATTAGCACAGTTTTTCGGCGCTGCTGCGAGTGATGCAGAAGCGCAAAATACCGCAGATACAGCTAATGGGGCGAATGATTTTAGTGACAAGATCGCATCACTACTAAAAGCGGCAAGCGCTGACAATGTGGCGGCAGTCGTCAGTAATAAGGCTGATAAGGATTCAGACGGGCAATTACTGAAATCTTTGGCTGGTGCTGATAGTGTGGCGGTAAAAGATGCAAGCTTGATGGGGGGGCAACTGCATCAAGCTCAACATCAAGGGACTCAGTCACAGAATATGACGCAATACCAAATGTCGTTGCGGCAAACCAATGAACAACAGGTGCAACAACAAGAGCTGATTCAACGTTTTGCGCCAGCGATGAAACAGCAACTGCTGACCATGGTGAAAGACGGTATTCAACATGCTGAAATTCGTCTTGACCCGCCAGAATTGGGCGCAATGACGGTAAAAGTCCAGGTGCGGGGCGATCATACTCAGGTTCAGTTTCATGTAACGCAGACTCAGGCAAAAGACTTGATCGATCAGGCGATGCCGCGTTTACGCGACTTATTGCAGCAACAAGGAATGAACTTAGCGGATAGCCAAGTCTCTTATGGCGGTTCTGGACAGCAGTCACAAAGTGGCGCTACTGGCGATGGCTATTTTGCGGGGAACGGTGCCGGAACGGCAGATTCTGATGAAACTTCAACCGAAGTAGCAATTCAGCCGTTAAATATTTCAGAGAGTTACGCTTCAGGTATAGATTATTACGCTTGAGAAGGTAACCTATTAGCACTTCAGATTTCGTGAGTCAGGCAAGGGTAGGCGAATGGCAGAGCAACAGCAAGAGCTAGAGCTGGCAGAAAAAGACGGTAAGAGTAAAAAAATGCTGATTATCATCATTGCTGTTGTAGTGATCTTGATTGGCGGTGGTGCTGCAGCATTTTTCTTATTAAGTGGTGGTGATGATGCGCCAGTGGCTGCCGAGCAGGCGACAGCAGAAGATGCTGCAAACGCTGCAACTACCAGCCAAGAGGCGCAATATGTGCCGATGCCGAGACCATTTCTGTTCAATGTTGCGGGTACTGCCAGATCTCGTTTAGTCGAGATCAAAGTGCAACTCATGGTGCGTGGCGAAGAAAATGACACAACCTTGAAGAAACATATTCCGTTAGTTGAAGATGCGTTGTTGACCACCTTTAGTGGTGCCAGCGAAGAAAAGCTAAGTACTCAAGCGGGTAAAGATGAGTTGCGACAAGTCGCGTTATTGAACGTGCAAAATACGCTGCAACCTATCACTGGGCGAAAAGTGGTCGAAAAGGTGTTGTTTACCGGATTCGTCATGCAGTGATGCTGTCAGACTGACTTTTGATGCTAGGGCGAAATTGTGAGCGATATATTAAGCCAAGACGAAATTGATGCGCTGCTCCACGGCGTGGATGATGTTGAAGAAGAAGAGATTGATGCGGGCGGGCAGATAGCGCAGTCATACGACTTTTCTTCGCAAGATCGTATTGTTCGTGGCCGTATGCCAACCTTGGAAATCGTCAACGAGCGATTTGCACGTCATTTACGTATTAGCATGTTCAACATGATGCGCCGCTCAGCAGAGGTTTCTGTGAACGGTGTGCAGATGCTGAAATTTGGTGAGTACGTACACACGCTGTTTGTGCCAACCAGTTTGAACATGGTGCGCTTTAGTCCGCTAAAAGGCACAGCATTGATCACCATGGAAGCCCGTTTAGTATTTATTTTGGTAGACAACTTTTTTGGTGGTGATGGACGTTTTCATGCCAAAATCGAAGGACGTGAGTTTACCCCCACTGAACGTCGCATCATTCAGTTATTATTGAAGATTATTTTTGAAGATTACAAAGATGCGTGGGCACCGGTGATGGATGTTGAGTTCGATTATCTCGACTCAGAAGTTAACCCGGCAATGGCCAACATCGTCAGTCCTACAGAAGTGGTGGTGGTGAGTTCATTTCATATTGAAGTCGATGGTGGTGGTGGTGATTTCCACATCACCATGCCGTACTCGATGATTGAACCTATCCGTGAACTATTGGATGCGGGCGTACAGAGTGACAAGCAAGATACTGACATGCGTTGGTCGCAGGCATTGCAAGATGAGATCATGGATGTTGCTGTCAGTTTAGATGCTAAATTGGTTGAAAAACAGATGAGTTTACGTGATGTCATGGAGCTCAAAGCCGGCGATATTATTCCGGTGGAAATGCCTGAACATCTGGTGATGAAAATTGAAGACTTACCTTCATATCGCTGTAAATTAGGCCGAGTTAAAGACAATTTAGCATTGCAGATTTCAGCGAAAATTCCTCGACCTGAAACAGTTAAGAGCGAACTTCAATTAGTTACGCGTAAGAATAAAGCCAAAGATATCTCTGAAATATAAGGTTTATTAGTATGAGCACTGAAGAGATGGATGATTGGGCCGCAGCAATGGCCGAGCAAGCTGAAGAAGAGGCAAAAGCGGTTGATCTGGAAGAGTTCAACGGTGAAAAGTCGAAAAAGATGACTGACGAAGAATCAGCCAAGCTTGACACTATCTTAGATATTCCGGTCACCATTTCGATGGAAGTCGGCCGCAGTTTTATCAGTATTCGTAACCTGCTGCAGTTAAACCAAGGTTCTGTCGTAGAGTTAGATCGCGTTGCGGGCGAACCGCTGGACGTGATGGTGAATGGCACCTTGATTGCGCATGGCGAAGTGGTGGTGGTTAACGATAAGTTTGGTATCCGTTTGACTGACGTTATCAGTCAGACTGAACGTATTAAGAAACTCAAATAATATAATGATGACTTTATTGTTGGCTGAGGCCACGACATTAGCGCCCACAGCAAGTACCACAGTGAATCACAGCGGCGTTGACTATACCTCTATTGCGGGAATGTTTGGCGGGCTATTAGTTGTATTACTGCTAATTTTTGTACTTGCCTTTATCGTCAAACGACTCAACTTAGCCACTGGTAATAGTGCCGCGATTAAAGTCAAAGCGCAGTCTGCTTTAGGGCCGAAGGAGCGCGTTGTGCTGGTGGAATTAGATGGCCAGCAGTATCTGTTAGGTGTGACCTCTCAGCAGATTTCGCTGCTGGATAAGTATGATTCACCGGTCAATATTGAGACGACCTCATTTTCGCAACGTTTGAAGCAGGTGAGGGCAAGTCAACAATGAGATATGTGACGGTACTATTGTTGCTATTGGGGGGGAGTCTGCCAGAACTGGCTTGGGCACAGGATGGGCTTTTTCCCGCGGTAACGGTCACCACAGGAGCCAATGGCAATACCGAGTATTCGGTTACCATGCAGATCCTGCTGTTGATGACGGCGCTGAGCTTCTTGCCTGCGATGCTCATCATGCTCACCTCGTTTACCCGCATAATCGTAGTACTGTCAATTTTGCGGCAGGCCATCGGTTTGCAGCAAACCCCATCAAATCAGGTGCTTATCGGTATCAGCCTGTTTATGACCTTCTTCATTATGCATCCCGTGTTCGAGAATATTTATGATAATGCGGTGCAGCCTTATATGAATGAAAGTATGACGCTGCAGCAAGCCTACGATACTGCGCAAAAGCCGCTTAAAGCCTTTATGTTGTCACAGACCCGTAATACTGATCTTAATTCCTTTATTGAGATTGCGGGTTATACCGATATCAAAACGCCAGAAGAAACACCAATGACGGTGGTGATCCCTTCATTTATCACCAGCGAACTTAAAACCGCGTTTCAAATTGGGTTTATGTTGTTTATTCCGTTTTTGGTGATTGACCTAGTGGTCGCCAGTATTTTGATGGCGATGGGGATGATGATGTTATCGCCTATGATTGTCTCATTGCCATTTAAGATCATGCTGTTTGTATTGGTAGACGGCTGGACGCTGGTGATGGGAACTCTTGCTGGCAGTTTCGGGAATTAGGAGGACGTATGTCACCTGAAGCCTTTGTTGATGTGTTACGCGAAGCATTATCGATTATTGTCATCATAGTGTCTGCCGTGGTTGTGCCAAGCCTAGTGGTGGGCCTTATTGTGTCAGTCTTTCAGGCGGCGACCTCAATTAACGAACAAACCTTGAGCTTTTTACCACGCTTGCTGACCACGTTATTGGCGTTGATGTTCATCGGCCATTGGTTGGTGCAGACGCTGATGGACTTCTTTATGGAGATGGTGCAGCGGATCCCGCAAGTGGTGGGTTAGCATGGACTTTCTGTTTGCGACTTTGCAACAGACCATAGCGGCGTATGCGTGGCCGTTATTTCGTATCTCCAGTATGTTGATGGTGATGGCAATTTTTGGTGCCACCACAACCCCAACCCGAGTGCGACTGTTAATGGCGGTGGCCATCACAGTTGCTGTTGCGCCTATGTTACCGCCGATGCCAAAAGCGGATTTACTCTCAGTCGAATCGACTTTTATTACCCTGCAGCAAGTCTTAATTGGCGTGACGATGGGATTCGTTTCGCTGATGTTAATGCAAATTTTTGTGTTAACTGGACAGATCATCGGTATGCAAACCAGTCTCGGGTTTGCCTCTATGGTGGATCCCTCTTCTGGGCAGCAAACACCGGTAGTGGGTAATTTTTTCTTGGTACTGACCACGCTGATTTTTTTAAGTGTTGATGGTCATCTGGTCATGGTGCGCATGCTAATCGCCAGTTTTGACTCCATTCCAGTCTCGACCAGTGGTCTCGATATTGGCACTTATAGAAAAATCGCTGAATGGGTTGGGTATATGTTTGGTGCGGCGCTAACGATGTCGCTGTCATCCATAATCGCGTTATTAGTGATTAACTTATCATTTGGTGTGATGACGCGAGCCGCGCCGCAATTAAATATTTTTGCCATTGGTTTTCCGGTGACGATGATCGGTGGTCTAATTATTTTGTGGTTGACCTTGGATCAGATCATGGCCCACTTTGGTGAGGTTTGGCAGAGCGCGCAGGTACTCTTGTGCGATGTTGCTGGCTTGCAATGTAATCTTGATGGAGTGCCCTAATGGCGGAAAATCAGGACGGTCAGGAAAAAACCGAAGAAGCCACCTCGCGAAGGTTAGAAGAAGCCCGTGAGAAAGGCCAAGTTCCCCGCTCTCGGGAGTTGGGGACGTCTGCCGTGTTACTTGCGGCGGCACTTGGCTTTGCGATTGCCGGGCCAAGTCTGACTAGTGGCTTATCCACGATGATGAAAAGCTTGTTTACCATTGAACGAGATCAGATTTTTGATACTCGCAGTTTGTTCAATGTCTGGGGAACAGTGATATCTGAAATTGGTTTGCCAATTCTTGGATTTATCGCCTTTCTTGCGTTGGTGTCCTTTATCGGCAACATAGTCGTTGGCGGGATCAGCTTTAGTGCACAAGCCATTACGCCTAAAGGCAGTAAGATGAACCCGCTTAGCGGCTTCAAGCGTATGTTCGGTTTGCAGGCGCTAGTGGAGCTTACCAAAGGCATAGCAAAGTTTTCTGTCGTAGCACTGGCCGCTTACTTACTTTTATCTCTTTATTTCCCCGATATTTTAAATCTGTCGCAGGACCACTTGCCGGGCAACTTGTTGCACGCCATGGATCTGCTATGGTGGATCTTTACTCTGTTGTGTGTGTCTACCTTGCTGATTGTGATTATTGATGTGCCCTATCAAATCTGGAATCACAACAAACAGTTACGTATGACTAAACAGGAAGTAAAAGACGAATATAAAGACACTGAGGGTAAGCCTGAAGTGAAAGGACGCATGCGGCAACTGCAACGCGAAATGGCGCAACGTCGCATGATGGCCGAAGTCCCCAAAGCGGACGTGATTGTTGTGAACCCTGAGCATTATGCGGTGGCGGTGAAGTACGATGCCAAAAAAGCTGCCGCACCCTATATTGTGGCGAAAGGTACTGATGATGTTGCCTTTAAAATCCGCGAAATAGCGCGCGAATATAACATCACCATTGTTTCTGCGCCGTTGCTTGCGCGGGCGATTTATCACACGACCAAGTTGGATCAGCAGATCCCTGAAGGCTTATTTACCGCGGTGGCGCAGGTACTCGCTTACGTGTTCCAACTGCGTCAATACCAAAAAGGGCGGGGGCGTAAACCCACCCCAATCCCACTCAATCAGCCTATTCCTGATGAGTTCAAAAAGTATTAAACGTTGTTACTAGCTGGCTAATTTATCGACGTTCAAGGCTATGTCGCGTCGTTGTGATGGCGCTCAATCACTATTGGCGCGAAGTTTGCTTTTACCCTGCAAAGTGTCAATTCTCAGGCTGACGTGATGGATGTAAGAGCAACTCTAGGGCAATGGCGCCAGGTTCGACCTGCCAATTTTAAAGGCGTAGGGACGCCGTTATTAGTACTGGCAACTCTGGCAATGATTGTATTGCCAATGCCTGCATTCCTGTTAGACATCCTGTTTTCTTTCAATATCGCGCTGGCGCTGGTGGTGCTGCTGGTGGCGGTTTATACCAGTCGACCGCTAGATTTTGCGGCATTTCCTACTGTCTTGTTGGTCGCGACCTTGATGCGTTTGGCGTTGAACGTCGCCTCAACGCGGGTTGTATTGCTGGAAGGTCATAACGGCGCTGACGCCGCCGGTAAGGTGATTGAGGCATTCGGCTCGGTGGTTATCGGCGGTAACTATGCCGTGGGTCTGGTGGTGTTTCTTATTCTGATCATTATCAACTTTGCGGTAGTGACCAAAGGTGCTGGTCGTATTTCTGAAGTTAGTGCTCGCTTTACCTTGGATGCGATGCCGGGTAAACAAATGGCGATTGATGCAGACTTAAACGCTGGCATTATCAATCAGGAACAAGCCCGTTTACGCCGTGCAGAAGTTACCTCTGAAGCTGATTTTTACGGCTCAATGGACGGTGCCTCCAAATTCGTAAAGGGTGACGCAATTGCCGGTATTTTGATTCTGGTAATTAACATTCTCGGTGGTTTTATCATTGGTATGGTGCAGCATGGACTCGACTTTTCCCAAGCTGTCGAAATCTATACCTTGCTGACCATCGGTGACGGTTTGGTGGCACAAATCCCTGGACTGTTGCTGTCAATTGCCGCAGCGTTAATGGTGACCCGCCAAAATGAAAGTGGCGACATGGGCGAGCAGGTCGTGCAGCAAATGTTCGACAACCCTAAGTCGCTGATGATTGCTGCTGCAGTATTGTTCATCATGGGCATAGTGCCAGGCATGCCACATTTGGCATTTCTGAGCTTTGCCATTGTGGCCGCAGCAGGCGCTTACTTCATCAATCGTCGTAATGAAAACAACAAGAAGAAAGCATTGGAGCTGGCGAAAAACGGTCCGGTTGAGAAAGCGAGTGCAGAACCTAAAGAATTGAGCTGGGACGATGTGCGCCCTGTCGACACAATAGGTCTAGAAGTGGGTTACCGCCTGATCCCGTTAGTGGATAAAGGTCAAGGTGGCGAACTACTCGGACGGATTAAAGGTGTTCGTAAGAAGTTATCGCAAGAGTTGGGCTTTCTGGTGCCAGCGGTTCACATTCGCGATAATCTGGATTTGGCCCCCTCTGCTTATCGTATTTCATTAATGGGTGTCGCTTCAGGTGAAGCGGAAATTCGTCATGATTGCGAGCTCGCAATCAATCCCGGCCAAGTGTTTGGCAAATTAGACGGTGTAGAAACTAAAGATCCTGCCTTTGGGTTAGAAGCGGTATGGATTGCGCCAGAGATGCGTGAGCATGCACAGACTCTTGGCTATACCGTTGTTGACGCCTCTACCGTAATAGCAACCCATTTAAGCCAATTGCTCACGAATAATGCCGCTAAATTGCTCGGCTACGAAGAAGTACAGCAACTGCTTGATATGCTGTCTAAACGCGCGCCTAAGCTGGTGGAAGGTTTTGTTCCGGAAGTGATGAGCCTAGCAACAGTAGTAAAAGTGATGCAGAACCTGCTGAACGAAGGCGTATCGGTCCGTGACCTACGCACTATTGTGCAAACCCTGTTGGAATACGGACCTAAGAGCACAGATCCAGAAGTGCTGACCGCCGCTGTACGTATTGCGCTGAAACGGATGATCGTACAGGAGATTGCTGGGCCGGAAGATGAAGTACCTGTCATTACTTTGGCGCCTGAGTTGGAACAAATGTTGCATCAGTCAATGCAAGCGACAGGTGGCGACGGCCCTAACATCGAACCCGGTCTTGCGGAACGTATGCAGCGCTCCATGATGGAAGCTGCACAGAAGCAAGAAATGGTGGGACAACCGGCTATTTTGCTGACCTCTGGTATGCTCCGTGCCACACTGTCACGCTTTGTTAAGCACACAATTCCAAACCTAAGAGTGATCTCTTATCAGGAAGTGCCTGACGAAAAACAGATTAGAATTGTCGCGGCAGTAGGCCAGTAGGAGTAAGCAACAGTGAAAATTAAACGTTTTTTTGCCAAAGATATGCGAACTGCACTGGCGCAGGTGAAAGACACTTTAGGCTCTGATGCTGTCATCATGTCCAATAAAAAAGTAACCGGCGGCATCGAAATTGTCGCTGCTGTCGATTACGACGAGCCTCAGCCAAAAACGGCACCGCCACAAACGGCTATTTTCTCTGATATTAGCGACGATAAAGTCTCCATTGGTCACGTAAAAACCGAAACGCGCCCAGCGAAAGCTGCCGCCCCCGCCGCCGATTCTTTGCAAGCATTGCTCGAGCGTCAGCACGCTCGCTTAAAACAGCAAATTAACGATAACAATGCACAACAGACTGTGGCAGCGGAAACGCCTGCTTGGGCGTTAGGCTTGGATAAGCCGCAGCAACCAGAACCGCGCAATGTTGCAGATAGCTTGTCATTCAACAATCACAATGCCAGTAAAAACAATAATGCTAAGCAAAGTAAAGAATTAGAATCTATGCGTGAAGAGTTAGCGTCGATTCGTAATTTGCTGACGCATCAAATGAATGCTTTGATGAAAGATCAGAAGAATCGTACTGACCCTGTTGGCGCCATGCTGGAGCGTAAACTGCTAGAAGCAGAATTTTCACCAGCGGTGTCTGCGCAGCTTGCTTCGTTGAGCGAGCATTACACTCCGGCCGATTTAGTACGGGCGTTGCCACAGGCGTTAGCGAATTTACTTGATAACAAAGGTGACGATGTCGTGCGCCAAGGCGGTATAGTCGCGTTGGTTGGTCCTACCGGAGTGGGAAAAACCACAACATTGGCTAAAATTGCAGCGAGATTTGTCGCGCATCACGGTCCAGATTCAGTCGTACTTATCACGACCGACCATTATCGCATCGGAGCCTTTGAGCAATTAGCAACTTATGGCAAGATAATGGGATGTCCAGTAAAACAAGCCAATGATCTTAAAGAGTTGGAACAAATTGTCTATCAATTCCGCAATCGTAAACTGGTGTTGATCGATACCGCTGGAATGGGACAACGAGATATGAGATTGTGCGAGCAACTCGACAACTTGGCCGCTAACAGCCGTTTACCAATTCGCAGTTATTTGGTGTTGTCATCAACGGGACAACGTCGTGTGTTAGAAGAAGCGGTAACGCATTTTCAGCGAATTCCGTTAGCGGGTGCAATTTTGACTAAACTCGATGAATCAGTTTCTTTAGGGGCTGCATTGAGTGTATTGATTCAAAGTGGTTTATCATTGAGTTACATCACTGATGGCCAGAGGGTACCTGAAGACATGCAAGTCGCAGATACCCTGTCGTTGGCAAAGCAAGCATTAGCCTTGTTAAACAAGACAGAGACACAAGAATTTAACCCTAGAGCCAGGTCACCAGAGATGACCTATGCATTTGAGTAAAGTTATGACCCGGGACCAAGCGAGCGGTTTACGAAAAATGAATCAGGAATATAACGACAAAGTGAAAGTAATAGCCGTTACTGGTGGCAAAGGCGGGGTAGGTAAAACGAGCGTCTCCATCAATACAGCTGTTGCATTAGCAGAGAAAGGTAAGCGTGTTGTTGTACTCGACGCAGACCTTGGGTTGGCAAACGTGGACGTGATGTTGGGCCTGCGTGCCGAACGCAATCTTTCCCACGTGCTGTCAGGCGAAGCGGAATTAGATGATGTCATTGTCAGAGGCCCGAAAGGTATTGGGATTATTCCTGCGACTTCAGGTACTCAGGCAATGGTGGAATTGAGTCCAGCACAACATGCTGGGCTTATCCGCGCTTTTAGTGAAATGAAAACCCAATTCGATGTGCTGATTGTAGACACCGCTGCTGGTATTTCCGATATGGTGCTGAGTTTCTCTCGCGCTTCTCAGGATGTGCTGGTGGTTGTTTGTGATGAGCCTACCTCAATTACCGATGCTTATGCGCTGATCAAAATCCTCAGTCGCGAGCACGGTGTGTTCCGCTTCAAAATTGTTGCCAATATGGTACGAAGCTTGCGCGAAGGCATGGAATTATTTGCTAAGCTGAGTAAAGTTACAGACCGATTTTTAGATGTCGCGTTAGAATTGGTGGCAACGATTCCGTTCGATGAAAACTTGCGAAAATCAGTACGTAAGCAAAAATTGATTGTAGAAGCGTTTCCTAAATCTCCAGCCAGTATCGCTTATCATGGATTGGCAAATAAAGTGATTAGTTGGCCAATTCCACAGCAACCGGGTGGCCACTTAGAGTTCTTTGTGGAGCGACTGGTTAAAAAGCCAGAATACCAAGAGGAAGGTGCGAGTGAATAAAGTGGCAGCGTATGCTGGAGCAAACGATAAGACCCTTATCGTTGAGCAGTATGCGCCACTTGTTAAACGCATAGCGCATCATATGTTGGCGCGTTTGCCTGCGTCAGTTCAAGTTGATGACCTGATTCAGGCCGGCATGATCGGCTTGTTGGAAGCTTCATCCAAATATGATGGTGGCAAGGGCGCAAAATTTGAGACCTTTGCTGGTATTCGCATCCGAGGTGCCATGATTGATGAAATTCGTCGTGGTGATTGGGTGCCTCGTTCAGTTCATCGCAATCAACGTATGATTTCTCAGGTGATAGATGAATTAGAACAGGAACTCGGGCGAGATGCGCGCGATACCGAAATTGCAGAACGACTTAATATTTCGTTGGATGAATATCATCACATACTTACAGACGTATCTGCTGGTAAAATAATAGGAATTGAAGATCTTGGAGTATCTGCCGATGTAGTGGTGTCGGAAGATATGATTGAAAACGATACCTTTGAAAGCTTGGCATCGAGTCAGTTTCAATCAGCGCTGACTGAAGCAATAAAACAAATACCGGAAAGGGAAGCGTTGGTACTGTCGCTCTATTATGACGAAGCACTTAACCTAAAAGAGATTGGTGCTGTGTTGGATGTAAGCGAATCGCGAGTGAGTCAGATCCATAGTCAGGCGATGCTTAGACTAAAAGCCAAGCTCAAACACTGGACCCAGATATAGAACTAATTGTGAGCCGTAGATAATTACCTGCTCAGCGGAGGAAACCTTGGACAAGAATATGAAGATTCTCATTGTTGACGACTTTTCAACAATGAGGCGCATCATCAAGAATTTGCTGCGGGATCTTGGGTTTAATAACACTCAAGAAGCCGATGACGGTTCAACAGCGTTGCCAATGCTGCAAAAGGGCGATTTTGACTTTGTGGTCACCGACTGGAACATGCCGGGCATGCAAGGTATCGATCTGCTCAAAGCGGTTCGCGCTGATGAAAACCTCAAGCATATCCCTGTGTTGATGGTGACTGCTGAAGCCAAGCGAGAGCAGATTATTGCAGCGGCGCAGGCCGGGGTTAACGGATATGTCGTTAAGCCTTTCACTGCCGCAACCCTGAAAGAGAAGTTAGATAAAATCTTTGAACGTCTCGGTTGATTGGGGTGATGCTATGAACGCTGGAACGTCCAAACTGATTACGCTTGAACAAGCGCATGAGCTTGTTGCTTTACTGCAAGATGGTCAGCAAGAACAAGCGGATGAAATGGTGCGTGAGTTAGCACAACCCATTCAAAAAGAACTGTTCGATGAAGTGGGCAAACTCACTCGGCAATTACACAATGCGTTAGTTGACTTTCAAGTGGACAATCGTCTGGTTGAATTGGCGAATAACGATATCCCTGACGCGAAAGAGCGCCTTACCTACGTCATAGACATGACTGAACAAGCAGCCAATAAAACTATGGATGCTGTTGAAGAATGTCTACCTCTTTCTGATGCACTTACCAGCAACCTTGCTGCCGTGAAGCCTAATTGGGAACGTTTGATGCGTCGTGACATCTCCCTCAATGAATTTAAAGGCCTGTGTCACGATGTGCAGCATTTCTTAGGGCAGTGTGATGCGGATGCGAATAGACTGCGTCAGCTACTCAATGAAATTCTAATGGCGCAAGACTTCCAAGACCTCACAGGGCAGATGATTCGACGTGTAATCGATCTGGTCAAAGAGGTCGAAACCAGTCTTGTGTCGTTACTTACGGTATTCGGTGCGCAAGCCGATGAACAATATGAATCATCCGTTAAAGCGAGTATTGAGGCTGAGGGCCCAATCATTAACGCTGATACTCGCCAAGACGTTGTGACTGGACAGGATGAAGTCGATGACCTGTTATCCAGCTTAGGATTCTGATTAGGAGTCAATTTAATGGCCTTTGATGTTGATGAAGAGATTCTTCAGGACTTTTTGATTGAAGCTGGTGAAATTCTTGAATTGCTTCAAGAACAGCTGGTGGCTTTGGAAAATAATCCTGAAGATACCGATTTGCTCAATGCCATCTTTCGAGGCTTCCATACTGTCAAAGGTGGAGCAGGTTTCTTAGGGTTAGCCCCTATGGTGGATGTTTGCCACGAAGCAGAAAACACCTTTGACTTGCTAAGAACGCATAAACGAGCCGTCAGCGCAGAGTTGATGGATATCATTCTGCAAGCGCTAGACGCCATCAATGTCATGTTCTCGCAGACGCAATCTGGTCAAGAACAAGAACCTGCGGATGAATCCTTACTGGCTAAACTGAAACTTTTAAGCTCTGGTGCACCTCTGCCTTCGGAAATGGGCGGTGCGGTGGAAGATGTTGCGGTAGAAGAGACCGTTGAAGCTGACAGTGCCGACGATTTGTTTGATGAAATGCTTGATGTCGTGGCTGCTGAAGTAGAAGAGCAAGTATCGGCGACGGCCGTGTCTGCCAGCTCTGATAGTATTGACGACATTGATGAAGCAGAATTTGAAGCGTTACTGGACGCATTGCATGGGCAAGGCAAAGGGCCTTCTGCGCCAGCTGCCCCGGTCGCTGAAACTAAACCAGCAGTGGCTGCTAACAGTACTGACGATATTACCGATGATGAATTCGAATCTTTGTTAGATGAACTACACGGTAAAGGTAAGTTTTCCGGCAATGCGGAAGCTAAAACGGCGGAAGTAGCGCCATCACCGACCGTTGATGCTGATGAAATCACCGAGGATGAGTTTGAAAAGCTCCTTGATGAATTGCACGGTAAAGGTTCTGCACCAGGTACAAATCCTAACGAAGCTAATAATTCTGCCTCTAGCGCAGCGGCAAAAGCATCACCGGCACCTGCTAAAGCGGCAGCCGCAAAACCAGCGGCGCCAAAAGTCGAGGCTGCTAAGGTCGTACCTAAAACAGCCCCAGCGGAGCATGATGCGCCAGTGCCTGCCAAAGCCGCAGCTAAAGCGCCCGCAACCACCGGTAACAGTGTACCGCAAGGTGAAACTACTGTAAGGGTAGATACTGCGCGTTTAGACCAAATTATGAATATGGTCGGTGAATTGGTACTCGTGCGCAATCGCTTAGTCAGCCTAGGGATCACGCGCGAAGATGAGGAGATGTCTAAGGCACTGTCGAACCTTGACTTGGTGACCTCGGATTTGCAGGGCGCGGTGATGAAAACCCGCATGCAGCCTATCAAAAAGGTATTTGGTCGCTTCCCTCGTGTGGTCAGAGATCTTGCCCGCAGCCTGAATAAAGATATTGATTTAAGAATGATCGGTGAAGAAACCGATCTTGATAAGAACTTAGTCGAGGCGCTCGCCGATCCGCTCGTTCACTTAGTGCGTAACTCCGTCGACCACGGTATTGAAATGCCTGATGTGCGTGAACAGTCAGGTAAAGCGCGCACAGGCGTAATCACCTTATCTGCCAGCCAAGAAGGCGACCATATCCTGTTAAAGATTGAGGATGATGGTGCCGGGATGGATCCGGATAAGCTCAAGCAAATTGCGATTAAGCGCGGTGTGCTGGATGAAGACACGGCTGCCAGAATGTCGGATTCTGAAGCCTATAATCTGATTTTTGCGCCTGGATTTTCTACCAAAACCGAGATCTCAGATATCTCAGGCCGCGGTGTGGGTATGGACGTGGTGAAAACCCGCATTACTCAGCTTAACGGTACGGTGCACATCGACTCCATGAAAGGTCAGGGCACGCGCTTAGAGATCAAAGTGCCGCTGACGCTTGCGATTATGCCGACGCTGATGGTCGAAGTCGCCAAGCAGGTGTTCGCGCTGCCGCTGTCGAGTGTGAATGAAATTTTCCATTTGAATCTGACCAAAACCAATATCGTTGATGGCCAGTTGACCGTAATTGTTCGCGAAAAAGCAATTCCATTATTTTATTTGGAGCATTGGCTTAGTCGCAGTGCAACGCATTTCCGTCATGGCGATAAGAAGTTTGGCCATGTGGTGATTGTACAGCTTGGAACTAAGCATGTAGGTTTCGTGGTGGATGCATTGATTGGACAAGAGGAAGTGGTGATTAAACCTCTAGGCGCATTGCTGCATGGTACTCCTGGAATGGCAGGCGCGACCATCACTTCTGATGGCGGCATAGCGTTGATTCTGGATGTCCCAGGGCTACTAAAGCATTACGCCAGAGCAAAAGCTTAAGCCATGGATAGGGATTTTAATGGGTATTAAAGTATTAGTTGTCGACGACTCCAGTTTTTTTCGTCGTCGTGTAAGTGAAATTGTTAGTCAGGATCCTGATCTTGAAGTAGTGGGCATGGCTGCAAATGGTGCTGAAGCTGTGAAAATGGTGGCTGAGTTACAACCACAGGTCATCACCATGGACATTGAGATGCCTGTGATGGATGGAATTACTGCGGTTAAGCGCATTATGGAAAGCCATCCTACTCCTATCTTAATGTTCTCTTCTTTAACCCACGAAGGGGCAAAGGCAACGCTAGATGCATTGGATGCTGGAGCTCTCGATTTTCTTCCTAAGCGTTTTGAAGATATTGCGACCAATAAAGATGAGGCGATAGCGCTATTACAGCAGCGAGTTAAAGCGTTAGGGCGACGTCGGGTATATCGTCCAGTTAGGCCGTTGTCGTCGAGAACGCCAACAAGTGCCTCGACATCGGTGCAACCACGTCTGCAACGCAGCCAGACGTTGTCATCAAGCAGAGAAGAGCCTCGCGCTGAGAGCCACCGCTCTGTGCCTGCGGCGCCAATTAAAGCGAGTGGTAAACGTTATCGTACCTTACTGATTGGCACCTCAACCGGTGGCCCGGTGGCATTGCAAAAGATTTTGACACAGTTTCCAGCGAATTATCCGCATCCGATTCTGTTAATCCAGCATATGCCTGCGGCATTTACGCCAGCATTTGCAGCGCGTTTAAATGGCTTATGTCAGATAGAAGTTAAAGAAGCGAGTAATGGCGACATGATGCGGCCGGGCTGCGCTTATTTGGCGCCTGGTGGCATGCAGATGATGATTGAGCGCAGTGGTACGACTGGCCGATTAAAAGTCCTCGCTGGTACACCGGATATGAATTACAAACCCTCAGTGGATATTACGTTTGCGTCTGCGTCTAAGATTTTTGGTGGTGATGTACTCGCAGTTGTATTGACGGGGATGGGCGCGGATGGGCGTGAAGGTGCGCGGATGTTGAAATCTGCTGGCGCTACCATCTGGGCCCAAGATGAAGCTTCTTCCGTGGTTTATGGAATGCCACAAGCAGTAACCGCGGCTGGTATCTCAACTCAGTCTATTGCACTGGATAGCATGGCTGAGTCGATCATTCGAGAGTCGGGACGTGGCTGATACATCAGCAAACACTGCTTATAGATTGACGATTTTTTTATTGGTGGTCGCCTCAATGGCGCTTGCCACTGCTGCGTGGCGTTTTTATAGCCAAAATCAGCAACTGCAGCAGCAGGTCGATAAGCTGCAAGATTCTCAAGTGATGTTGATGGTGCCTAAAGAACAGGCGGAGTTGATTGCTAATTGGATGCAACTGCATCCTGAACAGGTTGCGTCGCTACTACAAGCCGTAAAACCGGTTTCTAAAGGGCAAATGACGCAACAACAGGCGTTAGATAGCGATAATCCGGACACTCGTAACAATACAACGCGTGAGCCAATCACAAATCAGTTATCCGAGGCTGAGACCGCAGATAATGAAGCACAAGTTCTAACGGGTGACGCGTTGTCGACGATAGGAAATATTGCACAAGGCGTTAACGTCGTTTCGCTTGAACATGGCGGTATAATAATTACAACGCGAAATATCGATAATCAATAATCGATTGATATTGCTAGACTAACAGCACAAGGGGCCTAGTAGTGAACGTCTGGACCATAGCCAATCAGAAAGGTGGAGTAGGAAAAACCACTACTGTTGCCAGCCTCGCAGGTGTGTTAGCTGCGCGCGGTCAACGTGTATTAATGATTGATACCGATCCGCATGCATCGCTTGGCTATTATCTAGGTATCGACTCTGAAGAGATCCCAGGCTCCTTATACGACGTTTTTTTATCCCATCAACACCTGTCTCGCGAACTCATCAAACAACATATTGTGCCAACGTCTGTTGAAGGTATTGATCTTCTGCCTGCAACAATGGCGTTAGCGACGCTTGATCGCTCTCTAGGACATCAAGAGGGAATGGGATTAGTGCTCAGAAATCTAGTCAAATTGATGACGCAAGATTATGATGTCGCGCTTATCGATTGCCCACCAGTCTTAGGGGTATTGATGGTAAATGCGCTAGCGGCAAGTGATCATATTGTGGTGCCGGTACAAACTGAATTTCTGGCCATTAAAGGGCTAGATCGCATGATAAAAACCATGGAGCTTATGGGCCGTTCAAAAAAAGTGCGTTATAGCTTCTCTATCATCCCGACTATGTATGATCGCCGTACCAAGGCCTCGCCGGCAGCGTTGCAGCATTTAAGTGAGGTCTATGGGGATAAACTATGGCCGGATGTTATTCCTGTCGATACCAAATTTAGGGATGCCAGCTTGGCTCATTTACCAGCATCACATTATTCGCCTCAATCCCGCGGGGTTAAGGCGTATGAACGCTTATTAGAATATTTGCAAAACGGAGACTTCACGCATGTCAAAATCGGTTGATGAGACTGTTTTTGATTACTTTAGCTTGCTGTTGTCTGAGCCTGAAGAGGTTCAGGCTCAACAAGCAGCAGTACAACGCCAAGTCAACGTTGCGGAAGAGATAGATACAGCAGCTATTGCTAAGCGTCATGCTAAACCGGTCAAGCAAGAAGTTGTATCAGCTATACCGCAACCTGAAGTGGTGGCTGAGAAGCAACAAGCAGTAGAAAGAGCCTTGGCTCTTGATAATAAACCTGCTTCTAGCAACTTAGATAAGCAAGCGTTGGAAAAGTTACTCTCCTCTGTGGTGCCTGAGGTGAAAACTGCCAGCATTACAACGGAAAATACCAAGGTTGAAACATCAGCTGATCCACAAGTAGATGCTGTGCCTATCACAAAAGTCGCTGAAAAAATTGCTGAAAAACCGGCGACTGCAATAATTGAAGAGCGTCAGTCCGAGACTGAAGAAGAGACAGCACCAGCAACGCAAGCTTCTGTGGCGCCACCAATAGAGCCGACTGCACTTGATGAGCAGCTGGATGATGAATTTCAGGTACTGTTTTTTAAGGTCGCAGGCTTAACGTTAGCTGTTCCGCTAATCAGTTTGGGTGGCATCGTGCAAGTTGAGCACGTCAATCATATTATCGGACGCCCTAAGTGGTTTTTAGGTGTCCAGCAATATCGTGATTCGCAACTTAACCTTGTAAACACTGCCGCGTGGGTTATGCCAGAAAAATATGATGAGAAACTGGCGCAATCTGTAAATTATCAATATCTTGTAGTATTGGAAAATAGTAATTGGGGGCTCGCCTGCGAATCCCTCATTAATGCAGTAAAAATTGATAAGTCTCAGGTCAATTGGCGTGGTAAAGCGGGTAAGCGCCCATGGCTGGCCGGAGTGGTAAAAGAACAGATGTGTGGCATTTTGCATGTTCAATCGCTAATAGACATGCTCAATGCCGGTTTGGGTTGTCAGGATCCAATAAACTGAGGTAATTATGACTGAATCAAGAAACGTAGCTGCCGTTGCGGCAAAAGATGACGCCGTGCTCCAGTGGGTAACGTTTAAATTGGATAACGAGACCTACGGTATCAACGTGATGCAGGTGCAAGAAGTGCTGCGTCATACTGAGATTGCGCCAGTTCCCGGCGCCCCGCATTATGTACTCGGGATTATTAATCTTCGCGGTAACGTTGTTACGGTAATCGATACTCGTTCACGTTTCGGTTTACCGTCAGCAGAAGTCGATGATTCTACCCGTATTGTGATTATTGAAGCGGAAAAGCAAGTTATTGGTATTTTGGTTGATAGCGTTGCTGAAGTCGTGTACCTACGTCGTTCTGAAATTGATAATGCACCAAACGTTGGCACTGAAGAAAGTGCTAAGTTCATTCAAGGTGTGAGCAATCGTGGTGATGAGCTATTGATCCTCGTTGACTTGGACAAGCTCTTGTCTGATGAAGAGTGGGCTGAGCTATCCCAAATATAATGTGATTGGATGCCAAAGGAGTTGCCGCCAATGATAGGCGATGAGCTGTTAATTGCCTTAGTTGCAGTATTTATTGCCGTTGTGGTGGCACTTGTTTTTTTCCAACGCAAGCTCCGTCGTCAGCTTAGCGCTAAAGTCGATGCATTGACCTTATTGGTTAAAGAGGCCGATAAGCAGCGCGATTCGTTGCGGCAAGAGGTACACGAGTTACGCAACGGTACTATTGGTGTCGGGCGACGAGTGCTAGAACTTGAAAAGCAGTTATCGTCGCAAGATGCGCGACTCGATGAGGCGATTCAGCAAGAGCCGCAAGCACGCATGTATAGCCGTGCAATTAAAATGGTGCAGCTAGGTGCTGGCGTCGATGAGTTAATGCGAGAATGTGAGTTACCGAAGGCCGAGGCAGAATTGTTGCTTCGATTACATAGCAAGTAGCGCGCTTAGGCTTTCATGACGATTTTTTGATGCAAATTGTGCCACTGCTCAGGAAATTTGCCATCAAGCATATAAACAAAGGCGATTAGCTCAGCGATCAGCAAATACAGCTCTTTAGGGATTTCTTCACCGACTTCAAGCATCTGTAAAAAGTTACTTAAATGCTCATCCTCATGTATAAAAACCCCCGCTTCTTTTGCTAACGCAATAATTTCTTCAGCTAATAACGCTTTGCCCTGAGCTGTAATCTGTGGTGCAGACTTACCATCATAGAATAATGCGGTGGCCTGTTTTGCTCGTTTAGAATCCGATTCGTCTGTCATCGTTAAACCTTCACTTTTACTAACACATGATCGCCGGGCAACACGCTCGCTGGCACATTGCCCATGCGCATTTGAATGTTATCTACGTTAAATCCAACCTGAGATAACTTATCATTTAAAAGTGATTCAAAGGTGGTAATACGTTGTAATAACGACTCACTGCTGCTTGTAAGTTCCAATCTAAGTGATTTACCTTGTACAAATGCGTTGACTAGCATTGCACCGTTCGTCAGCGCAAATTTGAGTTGTAAGCGCCAACCTCTGGCCGCTTGCTCGCCAGTATTAGCTTCATCGTACTCAAATTTTCCCTCAAATTGCTCGGTATGATTATCCAGCTGATAAGGTAGAGCAAAATAAAAACCTTGACCGGCAAGCTCTTGGGAAGATTGTTGAAATAGGCGAATGGAGCTAACGAGATGGCTGATACTCTCAAGTCCTCTGCTGCGTTCCAATGCTTCAAGTAACTTTCCGCTTAAACCACTACTGGCCTGTAGCGATTCTAAATATTGTTTCAACCGTTGTGTAATTGGCGCCGAAGCCGTTGGGTTATTCATGCGGGCGCCCAATAGCAGTTGAAACATAAAGGCAATAGAGTCGCTTTGAGAAGGCGGTAAAGTGGTAAAGACACGCGATGCTTGAAAGTTAAGTGATGCAAGCAGCTCTTGTTGTAGCTTTTCTGGCTCAACTAATTCGGTCAATAAACGAGGTGTTAGTTCTGGTAACGCCTTCATCAGCGCTGCCGCTAGGTTGTGCTTGGGCAACGCTACTGCATCGGTTTGTGGTGTCAATCCCATTCTGTAGAGGGCTTTTGTCAGCACGTTATTACTGCCAAACTCAGCTTTCTTTAGCTGAGATGTTAATTCGGAGCTGGCAACATTTTGCTCGGCTGCCGTCTGTCCGGCTTTAGCTGGCGTTAAAATCTCAGTCGGCGCGGCCTTTATGCTAGCCTTTGTTGGCTTATTGGCTGAAATTTGCGGGACTAAACCGTTGTCAGGTTTAATTTGCGCGTCATTACCTTTTTTTGAGACGTTACTGTTAGCAGCAGCTAGGTTATCCTGCAGCTGCGTTGGATTAGGAGTGTTTTTAGGTGCCTGCATCTGACCTTTGTCGGCAGTGGTTGTAGGTGAAGGCGCTGCCGCTTTGATCTCTGCGATGGCGTCAGGCGTCAGTTTTGACGTCGTGCTGGCTGATGGTTCTACGTTGGCGGTGTTCGTCCATGACTGGCGTTCTAAACGATGCATCCAACTGGATGCAACCTGCGCTAAATCGTTTTTTGCCACCACAATTTGCGGCATCGCATCAGCATCTGGTATTGCAGTCGGTGTTTGGGACGTTGGCATAGGCGCAGGTGCTGCTGGCGTAAGCTGAACGAATATCTCACTTTTAATTGGTTGTAATTGCAGCGATAGTATATTGTTTGTTAAAGATATTTTTGCAGTGTAATTGCCATCATTTAACTGCACATTCGCTGGTAGATTAATCGTGTTACTTGCTGGGAAACTGAGTTTATTGCCTGAAATTGTGGCGACGGGTAGCGGATAACCTTGCTCACGTTTTGCGAGCGTTTGTAGTTGTGATAACTCACTATCAGTGAGTTTAGCCGCTGTGAGTAACTCTTTTGGAAGGGATAAAACAATCTTTTCGCCGAGCTGCAGCATTGTCCCTTGTAATATGTGATTTGAAGTCGATGAAATCTTCAATACGTTATCTGAACTGGCCAGTTGTAACCTTGTTAACTCATCGAAAGTCGCGCTGTTGGCAAGGGTGAAGCGCTGACCTTGAATAACGACGTCAATAGAATCATCAGTATATGAGACCAATACCGGAAGCAGCGCTGCATTTTTTATGGTCGCATCGCTACTGATGTTAGCTGTCATTGACAGAGGTATTGTCTCGTTGATTGACTTCATTGTTTCAAATTACCGTTTTAAAAGACCTTTTTGGACCTATTTATTAAAATATAGATTTGACCTTGCCAGCATGCGCAGTATCCTATTAAAGGTGAGCTTAAATAGGGAAATAAAGTTCAACAACCGCTAGGAATACTATCGTCATTATCGACAACATCCTTTAGCTAACTCCAGCATTTTATTTGTAGTAACTTCAATTAAAGAGTGTGATATGAAATTCAATCGGCTATGGCTGATCGCCGCATTATTATCCTGTAATGCTTCAGTGTTTGCTGAAGAGCAGCAGAATGCAGACGAGCAAACGCCTGTCTCGATCACCTATAACGATCCGCGTGACCCATGGGAAGGATTCAACCGGGCAATGTGGAATTTCAACTACAACTATTTGGATAAATACGTCGCACGCCCGGTAGCGCATGGTTATCGTGATTATGTGCCGATGCCAGTTAAATCAGGTTTAGATAACTTTCTGCAAAACCTTGAAGAACCGAGCTCACTAGTGAATAACACCTTGCAAGGTAAATGGCATTGGGCAGCAAACGCCGGTGGTCGTTTTGTCGTGAATACCACTGTGGGGCTATTAGGCCTTATTGATGTCGCAGACATGATGGGAATGCCGCGAAAGCAGGATGAATTTAACGAAGTTTTAGGCTACTACGGCGTGCCCAATGGCCCCTATTTTATGGCGCCGTTTATGGGGCCTTATGTGACGCGTGAAATAACGACGGATTGGGTTGATAGTCTATACTTCCCATTACAAGATCTTAATATGTGGCAAACGATTTTACGCTGGGGACTCAAGGGGCTAAGTGCAAGAGCCGCAGCGATAGATCAAGAACGTTTAGTAGATAATGCACTCGACCCATACAGCTTTGTGAAGGATGCGTATATCCAATATGTGGATTACAAAGTGTATGACGGTAAAATACCATCAAAAAAGGACGATGATGATGAGTTGCTTGACCAGTACATGCAGGAGCTGGAGTAGTTACACAATCGTCGTGCTAGAAGCCTAAGTTTAAGGCGCTATAGTTCTCGTTGTGTGTCACGTCAGCAATGTAGGGAATTGTATGGCGCTTGATGCAATAAAAGTATTATTAGTCGAGGACGATCCTGTCTTTCGTAATATCGTGGCTTCTTTTCTCCGGAGCCGCGGTGCTTCAGTCACAGAGGCTGGCGATGGCGAGATTGCACTGGCACAGTTCTTTTCCGAATCGTTTGATATTCTGTTATCCGACTTAACCATGCCCAATATGACGGGGCTTGAGCTACTGCATGAGCTGGCGCAAGCTGGTGCCTACATTCCCGCTATTGTGATGTCTGGTAATCAGCATATGTCAATTGTGTCAGATGCGCTGCGCTTGGGGGCGTCTGATTACTTGGTAAAACCCATTTCAGATCTCTATCAGATAGAGCACGCCATTAACGAGAGTTTGCGTCATGTTACTCGTGAAGACGGTAACCTAGCTCAAGACTTAGATGAATTATCTTATCAAGAGTTGAATGAGCATCTTGCGCTGTTAGAAAGAAATGCTAACGCAGCCAGAAGTGTTCAACAGCAGTTATTTTCAGCCTCTACGGTAAATTACCAGCAAGCGAACTTTGAATTTAGCTTGTTTACAGGTAATGACGTCTCACCGTACTTTATTGATTCTGAAAGAGTAGGTTGCCAGCATCTCGTCATGTACATGGCTCATTTCTATCCAGAAGATAACAAAGCGGCCTTTGCTAGCGTCTTGCTACGTAACTTTGTTCATCAAAGTGTGCAACAGCTACAAAAGCAAGGCGTCGAATTAGAACCCTGTAAAATGCTTGGGTTTATCAATCAACGTCTTGTTCACTCCGGTATGGGCTTCTATACCGATATGATTTTGGTTGTATATGAATTCTCCTCTCGCACCACTAGAATCGCTCAGGCGGGTAGCGGGTTGAGGTGCTTTTTGCGCCAAGACGAAGATTTTACGCCGCTAATGTTACCCGCGACCATTCAATTGGGACTACTTGAATGGGACGATTGCCAAGGGCATGTCAGGATTCTCGAAAAAGGTGAAAAAATCTGCGTCTTATCGCAAAACCGTACACACAAGGATTTTATTTCAAGAAACTTGTTTTCTGGAGTGGAATATCGCCCTGAACTGCCTGCTGGTGGATATTTTCAATTATCCCCAGAAAATTAAGTTAACGTTGTTAAAAAATCGCCAATCGTTAAATTTGATGGACAAAAAAAAACCATCTTTACTAAAAACAACGACGTAAAGAACTGTAAGTAAATTTCCGACCAACTTTGTCTTTCACTCACTGTTGCAACTTTGCTATGATGCCGGGCACTAGATAGGACATCTACCCCGAAAACATTGAAGTGAGCGTTATATGAAAGGTTGGTATCTACTGTATTGTAAGCCTAAAAGCGAGCAACGAGCTCAGCTTAACCTTGGGCTACAAGGACTAGAAACCTATCTGCCTATGATTAAGGTGGAGAAGAAGGAAAAAGGCCTTTCTACAGTCAAAAAATCCCCGCTTTTCCCCAATTATTTGTTCGTCAATTTTGATCCGACAGAATTTAGCGTGAGCAAAATCCATTCTACTAGAGGCGTTTCTCGGTTGGTTGACTGC
Source organism: Shewanella mangrovi (assembly GCF_000753795.1). Classification (GTDB taxonomy): domain Bacteria; phylum Pseudomonadota; class Gammaproteobacteria; order Enterobacterales; family Shewanellaceae; genus Shewanella; species Shewanella mangrovi. The sequence goes on along the minus strand of NZ_JPEO01000011.1, from coordinate 45,478 downwards.
TCTGAAAGAATGATTCCTTTAGCAGATATCTTTATCACTCGTCTCAAGCTACAAGAGCTTGAAGCTCCTCTCGTATCTGCACGACAAATCAAGTCGGGCGAACAAGTCAAGTTTACTTCAGGTCCTTTCTGCGAACTATCGGGCATTTTTCATGAAAAATGTGGCGACAGGCGATGTAAGGTGCTGTTTAAGTTTCTGGGCAAGCAGCAAGAGGTTGAGGTTGATGAGTCTGAATTGGAGTTAGTTACTATTTGAGTTGCGGTAGCTACAGCTCCATAGATAATAGAGCGTTATTTAGATAATCATTTGGCTGAGGCTTGTTTCTTCTGAATCAAAGACGTTCAGTATAGATTAGATGGTTATCTAATTAACTACTTGTTAGATATGAAAAAATGGTTGATAAAGGCATTTTGGGAGCCTAAATCCAAGGGCGGTAGCGTGCCTAAATAGCATTAACTACATCAATTTCAATGATGAGTGAAATCGCTATCCTCGTCGTGCTTGAACTGATTCAAAGCTGCGGAGGCAGTTCATTTCGGTTGTCAATCGAGGCTAAAGGTTAAGTATAGTGACTTTTTTTGCGCGTGGACAAAATATTAGTTAGCTCAGGCGGTTAAGTTGTCTTCATATTTATGCGCGCCCTCGCTTTTAAAAAACGCCTGAATTTAGTCGCGTTAGAAAATTAGTTCTAAAAGAAAGGTTGGTTCTGACGGAAATTTGAACGTTTCTGAATGAGATGATCAAAGTTACCTTAGCAATGGAGATTTTTGAGTGTCAGGTCTAATGAAAAAAATAATAATTATGCTGGTCGCATGTATATCGCTAAATGCGGCATATGTGTCTGCAGCATCTATATCACCACAGATGATACAGCAATTTAAAAATCTACCCCGATCTGAACAAGAAAGAATTGCTCGTCAGTATGGCATAGATCCAAGTCAGCTCTCTGCTCAATCAACAGTGTCATCAAGCCAAACCGTGGGTAGCCCGGAAGTTGTGACACCGCGAGACGCAAAACCATCCGCTAAAGATGACGCTAACCAAGAAAAAGCACCTTTAGAAGAAAAAATACAGCTGCAGCGCTTTGGCTATGAGATGTTCGCAGGGGCGCCAACCACCTTTGCGCCAACGTCAGATACGCCGATACCAACCGATTACATGGTTGGTCCCGGTGATACTATTAATGTGCAGTTATTTGGTAAAGAAAGTGCTCAATACAATCTTACCATTACCCGAAATGGCACATTGCAGTTCCCAGAGCTGGGGCCTATCAATGCTGTTGGCTTAACGTTTTCACAGTTAAGAGATGTTATTAGTGAAAAAGTAAAGCAGCAGATGATAGGTGTGCAAGCCAATATTACCATGGGTGATTTGCGCTCAATCAGAGTGTTTATTGCGGGCGATGCATATAAGCCTGGTTCTTATACCATTTCAAGTTTATCGACTATCACTCAAGCGCTCTTTGTCTCTGGCGGCGTAAGCGATATTGGTTCTTTGCGTAATATCCAGCTAAAACGTGCTGGAAAAGTAGTCGCTACGTTTGACCTCTATGATTTGCTCTTGAAAGGGGATTCATCTCACGATGTGCCATTGCGGTCTGGTGATGTAATTTTTATTCCAGCAGTCGGTCCATCGATAAGTGTTGATGGTGATGTTCAACGACCCGCTATCTATGAGTTAAAGCCGAAAGAAACGCTTGCGCAAGTGTTGCAGATGGCGGCAGGCGTTACCGCTGGAGCATATCCAAAATCTAGCACCGTGGAGCGTTATAATAATAATGGACTTAAATCAGTAATCTCAGTGGACTTAACGTCTACTGCTGGCCTGCAATTTGTCGCTCAAGATGGTGATTATTTGAGGGTTAAAAGCGCTTCCTCAGACTACGACAACGCCGTCACTATTATCGGTGCAGTTGTGCGTCCAGGGGCTTATCAATGGCAGCAAGGGCAGAAAATAGCGTCATTACTGCCTTCTATCGGCAGCGATTTACTCACTGGTGCCGATCTTAACTACGGCTTGGTGATACGCGAAACAAATAAATATGGTGATATCGAAGTTCTGCAGTTTTCACCCGCGCAAGCAATCAGTGCCGTCGAAAGTCAGGATAACTTAACGCTTGCTCCTAAAGATAAAATTGTCATTTTCAATGCAGCAGACAATCTGCGTAATCGCTATGAACTGAACAAGCTAGTAAATCAACGCATCAAAGAAATAAAAGTATTTAGTGGTACAACTAACAACGACAAAGCACTGACTGGTGGTGATTTATTTAAGTCAGGATTTGAACTAGCAAGCGGTGTAAGTAAACGTACTGATGTCGCAGGTGTGGTCGTAGAAGAACAACAGACAGATACTGCTGCTAGCGATGCAAAAATCGTTGCTTCGGAAGTTGAAAAAATGCTGATGCATATTTTCGACGACAAGGATTTGATTAAAGTCAGTGCAGAGCTAAACCGCAATGAATTGTTATACCCAATTCTGGCTAAATTAAAACGTCAAACGCGTGCTGGCAACGACATTCAAATCGCAGCTGTTAATGGTCAGGTGCGCTTTAGTGGCCCGTATCCCGTTGCTATCAATGCAACCGTGGCAGACTTAATCACCGCCGCAGGGGGGCTAAGCGAAGGGGCTTACACTAAGCGTGCGGAACTCTCTCGAGTTGTTACTACAGCTGAGGATTCTTCACTTACACATCAGTACGTGAATCTCGAAGACGAAATTTCAGACAAAACTCATGGTAAGAAAATTCAGTCTCGTGACGTAATCACGGTGATGAGAATTCCAGAGTGGCAAGAAAGTCAATCCGTTGAAATCCGTGGAGAAGTCAAATTTCCAGGTGTTTATAGTATCCGCCGCGGTGAAACGCTAGAAGACGTATTGCAGCGGGCTGGAGGATTTACCGACAACGCTTACCTGTCTTCAGCTGTGTTTGTAAGAGATTCTTTGAAAAAACAGGAAGAAATCGAAATTCGCAAGTTTGCTAACCAGTTGCGACGGGAAATAGCAACCAAGGGGCTATCAAGTGAAAATAGCTCAATAAACTATGCCGACGCTCAACAAATGCTGAATGATTTGGAAAGTATTCCAGCAGTCGGCCGTCTAGTCATCGACCTTCCAGCAATTTCTTTGGGAGTTAAGCAGGCTGATCTGCAACTAGAGAACAAAGACATACTCTATGTTCCTTCCAAGAAGGAAACGGTTTCGATTGTCGGTGAAGTGCAACATCCGTCTAGCCACCGATACAAAGATGATTTGACCATTAATCAGTACATTAAATTAGCTGGTGGGATGAGAAAGCGCGCTGATGATGAACGAGTTTATGTGATTAAGGCGGACGGTTCGGTAATGCTGCCTGATCAATCTTCTTGGTTTAGTGAAGATGAAAAGCTCTCTGCTGGCGATACAATTGTGGTGCCATTGGACACAGAATATAAAGACAACCTAACGTTGTGGTCACAGGTCACCGGCATAATATATAACTCAGCCGTTGCGCTGGCTGCTCTTGGTAATCTGTAGCTAATAAAGCAGGTTGGTAATAATACTGACCTGCTTTAATTACTTACATTATTTAATAATCAACACATATTATAAGCGCTTTTTATATGCCTAATACAATTTCAGAAAAAGACGCAGATTTCATCCATCAAACGTCAGTTAATTCAGACGAAATTGATTTAAGAGAGTTATTTTCAGTCTTATGGGCTGGAAAAGTAGTAATAATCGCAATTACATTTTTATTTGCGGTTGGTGCTGTAGGGTTGGCGCTTTGGATGCCAAACATCTACAAATCTGAGGCAACGCTTGCTCCGGCAGAAGAATCTCAAGGAGGCGGGCTCTCTGCTCTAGCTGGCCAGTTTGGTGGATTGGCGAGTCTAGCCGGTGTCAATTTAGGAAAAGGTAACACTGACAAAACTGGACTAGCGATAGAAGTACTGAAATCTCGCAAATTTACTTCTGATTTTATAGCCAATCACAGAATTCTACCTGTGTTAATGGCTGTCAAAAAGTGGGATAGTTCTTCTAACAAGATTTCATTTGACTCCGATATCTATAATTCAGAAGAAAATACTTGGGTTCGTGAAGTTAAACCACCGAAAGCGCCAGAACCATCCATGCAAGAAGCTTACAAGGAGTTCTCGAAAATATTGTCAGTTTCTGAAGATAAAGACTCAGGATTGGTCACAATAGCAGTAGAACATAAATCTCCTTATGTCGCCAAGCAATGGGTTGAATGGTTAATTAATGATATTAATCAGGTTATGAAGGAACGAGACGTCGAAGAAGCTAAACGCAGCACTGTATATTTAGAAAAGCAGATCGAGCAAACTAATGTTGCTGATATTAGGTCTGTACTCTACAAACTTGTCGAAGAACAAGCTAAAACGATAATGTTTGCTGAAGTTCGCAATGAATATATTTTTAAAACTATCGACCCTGCAGTTGTTCCAGAGGAAAAATTTAAACCTAAACGCGCCTTAATTTGTGTTTTAGGTACATTCCTAGGCGGGATGCTAGCAGTGTTTATTGTATTAGTTCGATATTTTTTAAGGAAATAAAAATATACTTGAAAAACTAGGCCTATTGGGGAGGGGCTTCCTTGGTAGGCTAAATCAAGTAATTACAGTGAGTTAGCGATTTTTGAGTGTCTCAAAATGGAAAAAATCTGTCTCAGGCTGGTTTGGCGTGCAGAGACGAAAAAGCATTTTTAAGCAAAGAACTAATAATTGTGGATCTAGAGCAACAGCACAAACAAGTTCGCTCTAAGTACATTTGAAAGATTAACGAATATTGGCCTCTATATGAATATACGAGTTAATAAAACGGTTGATACTCAGGAGTTTCAACGGATTAAGACGGTAGGAAATCGTTTTAAAACTAAGCCGCAAAAACTAAATCAGAAGGTTATTTATGTTTATTGCCCTGAGGATAGAGAATTAGAAATAGGTGAAATTGTTGATGACTATTCGTTTGATATGGTCGTTAATGATTACAGCATCAGCGATCTCAGTTGTAAAGTAATTTGCCATTTCGAAAGCGCTCGGTTAAACAAAGCGCAACGGCAGTTTTTAGTAAAAGCAACAGAGTTAGGTGCTTGGGTAGAGCCCTTAGTTAGCTATTTAGACGGACGACTCGGTTATACCGAAGTACGCTTACTCCATAGTGGTTATTTTTTGCATCAAAAAGCATTTTCAATTTTGTCAACTAGACGTACACAATTAGCTAAACGAATTGTTGATCTATTTGTAGCATTTCTACTCAGTACTCTTGCTATTCCAATAGGATTATTAACAGCCCTAGCTATTAAACTCGAAAGTCCTGGTCCTGTTTTTTATAAACAGCGACGTACAGGCCAATATAATGATGAATTTGAAGTGATAAAATTTCGTTCAATGCGAAATGATGCGGAAAAATCGGGTGCACAGTGGGCAAGCCAAAATGATGCTCGTGTAACAAAAGTAGGTAATTTTATACGTAAGACCCGAATTGATGAGTTGCCACAAATTATTAACATCTTAAAGGGTGAAATGTCTATCGTCGGGCCAAGACCGGAAAGAGAAGTATTTATTGAAAAACTTGAAAATGAGATCCCTTATTATAGATTTAGGCATGCTGTAAAACCGGGGGTGACGGGGTTGGCTCAAGTTAGTTATCCATATGGGGCTTCAATAGAAGACGCAATTTGGAAACATAAATACGATATTTACTATATTAAACATCATAGCACTTTTCTTGATATAAAGATTCTCTTGAAAACGATAAAAGTTGTTTTATTTGGTATGGGTCGATGAAAAAAATAGTCCATTTAATAACAAAGTCTGAAGTTGGTGGCGCTCAAAAATGGATTTTTAATTTAATAAATGCATTTCCTGAGCATAAACATATAGTCATTACTTCTTCGCCCGGTTGGTTGACAAATCATACATCTTTTGAGTGTAAATTTGTACCTGGAATAAGTAACTTCGTTTCGATTAGTGCATATATAGAACTTTATAAGTTAGTTAAGGATATTGATCCCGATTGTGTCATTATAAGTTCGGCAAATGCAGGTATTTATGGACGTGTAGTCTGTCGACTCTTATCAGTGAGTTGTTACTATGTATCTCATGGATGGTCATGTCTTTATCAAAAAAGTGCTTTTAGATTTTTCTTTATATTTCTTGAAAAAATATTTTCATCATTGACAAAAAAAATTATTTGTGTTTCTAGAGTTGATTACGATAAAGCAATAAAAGAAATTGGAATAAATGAAAATAAAGTTGTCTATCTGCCTACTGGTGTTCCATCGACTGAGATCAAGAGAGATACAAGAATAAGAAACGACTCTGGCATTCTTAATGGGGTTTTTGTCGCGCGCTTGAGCTTTCCAAAGAGAATTGATTTATTAGATGAAATAGAAAAATTTAATGATTTAAATATAGAAATAGATGTTTATGGAGATGGTCCTTTAGGAAAAAAGTATCATTCGGGTGATAAAGTAAAATATAAAGGTGAAGTTTATAATTTTTCTGATTACCATAAATATGATTTTTTTATTTTACTCTCTGATAGTGAAGGCCTTCCAATGTCAGGGCTTGAAGCTGCAGTTGTTGGGTTGCCACTAATACTTAGCAATGTCGGCGGTTGTCCTGAATTATTGATAAAAAATAATGGAGTACTTGTACAAAATAATAGTGTAGACGAACTGTACAAAGCTTTAAAAGAATTTACTAGCAACAGTGAAATATATATAGAAAATGCGTTGATTTGTAAAGATGCTTTTTTGATTGATACAGTAATTCAAGATTATAGGCATGTTTTCGAATTATGAAAGATGATATTGCAAAGTTATGTATATTGCTTAATGTTTATAGTTCGTTGATATATACTTTTCCTTTAAATAACTTGTTATCATTTTTTCCTTCAGTTTCGTTTAGTTTTATTGCAAACATCGCGTTATTAGCGTTTATAATTTGTGGTGGGCTTACATCTAAGAGAATTAGTATAGTTGAGTGGATTGTTTTAATATCTATCCTCTCCACAATGTTGATTACTGTCTTGATAAACATCAAAGAGATAAATATTCCTGTTGAGATAAATGTATTCAGGGGAGTGTTAGTCATATTTTTTTGTTTTGTCTTGGTCTCAAAATATAATCTTTTCAGTTTTTTAAAGCGGCATTTTGTTTTGGTTTCCTTATTTGGAGGGATATTAGTAGTACTACAAATAATAAGTATTATTACTTATCATTCCCTTTTTTTTGGGATAGAGTATGGAACTTATTTATCTGCCGCGAAAGGTTATAGCTTTAGCTTTAGAGTTAGTCCATTAAATGGAGACCCTAATTATTTTGCATATACTTTACTTCCAGGTTTATTGATAACTCTTAATCGGATTTTTTCAAGTAGTGTTAATAAAATAGATCTTTTTGTTTTTAGTTTTATATTGTTTGCTTTGATAGCAACTATTTCTAGAGGTGCTTTATTGGCCTTTTTCTTCTCAGCTATCTATTCTCTTTGTTATCTAGTATTTTTCAATAAGAAACATAGAACGAGAAGTTTTATTATGATTATTGTTATAGCTATCTTTGCAGTAATTTCATTTTCATTTATTCAAAGTGAGAGGGAAGGTAATGCTAATTCATCAACCAATGAAAGATTGCAAATAATTGATACCCAATTGGCTAAAGTTAACGATTCACCTATTTTTGGTGATTCCTTTTCAGGTTCAAAAGTGTCCGTAAATGGCCGTATACTTGGTGCTCATAATTTGTATTTGGAAATTTTTAGAAGTTATGGGGTTGTTTTTTTTGCAGGTTTTATATTTTTGATTTTTCATTTATTTATTTCTTCTTGTGGATTGAATAGAACTATTCTAATCGGGTATCTCATCGCGAATCTTTTTTTAGGATTGTTAATCTATCAGCCTTTTTGGATGTTTACAGTATTATGTTTGTGCTTAAAATATGAAAAAAATAATACTTAGTGTTTGGCTATTAAAGATTTTAAATATTTCAATTTCTTTTTTGCTACCAGCTTTATTAGTACGTTGTTATTCTCCTGAAAATTTTGGTTATTTTTCATTTTTAATATCAATTTCTATTTATGCCACTATTTTTCAAAGTGGAATATCTGCGTCCTTTAGAGACGAGTTATCTGGTTCAGGGACGTATAAATCATGTAAGGTATTTCAAGATGGTTTTGTGAGGTTGTTATATTTAGTCACTACTGTATCATTATTATTGCTATCATCTTATTTAATTTACCAAGCGGAAATTATAATTTATTTGTCTGTTTGTTTGTTTTCAGTCATTCCGCCGTTGATTTGTATTTATTTTGATTTCAAAAATTGTAGTATTAAATATAGATTGTTTGAGTTTATTTCTATTTTATTGGTATTAGTCATAATTTCGTTTATGGCTTTTAATAAAACCTCGATTTTAATTATTTCTTGTCTATGGTCCTTAAATAAAATATTTGTTGTGTTATGGTTTTCTCCATTTAAAATTCCAAATGTTTTTCTTTACATAAAAAAATATCTCAATTTTTCATTTTATAGAAAATCTTTCACGATAAGCAGTGTAGATGTACAATATTTTTTTAGTCAATTAGGACAAGTCCTTTTTATGCTATCTTTGAATTATTCAATTTTTAATGTTGGTGGTTCAGAGTTTTTTGGTGAATACACACTTTATCAGAAATTTATTTTTTTTCCGTTGCAATTGTTTTCGGCTGTAGCACCTATACTTTGGATGAAACATTTATCACACAAATCTAACGCACTTGTTTCATCATCGGATATCAGTCGAACATTATCTAAATTATATGGTCTATTTCTTATTGGGGTTATTATCTGGTGCTTTATTATGTATCTGATATCTCCAACTATTGTTAAATATTATTCAGGAAAAGAGGTAGACTTTGGCTATTTGCCTCAAGTTATTTTTGTGTTTTTAATTATACAAATTAGAGATTTGTTGAGCGTCAAGTTAAATGCTTATGCAAAATACTCTGTTCAAATTTCAACATCTATCGCTTCTGCAGTAATTACGTTTCTCTTCGCTTTATCAAGTATAAGTTTATCTAATATTCTTTCACTCTTCATCGTTGTTAACGTTATATTTATTTTTTGTTATATAAATACTTTTATAAAGGTTGGTAAAATTTAATGAATACAGCTATCCTGTATGTATGCACAGGTAATTATATCGATTTTTGGGAGCAGTTTTATACTTCCTGTGAAGAATCATTTCTTCCTAACCACAGTAAGTCATATTTTATATTTACTGACAATAATGATGATGATATATATAATGTTGAAAAAACAAATGTTAATACATATAAAATTGATAACCTATCATGGCCTTTAAATACACTTCTAAGATTTGAATACTTTTATAAAATCAAGGAGGTTTTGAAGGATTTTGATTATATATTTTTTTTCAATGCGAATGCATCCTTTAAGAGAAAAATTTATATTGAAGATATTTTTCCAAACGATGAAAATTTAGTTGGTGTTCAACACCCAGGTTACTATGGGTATAGGTATTTATTTCTCCCCTATGAAAGAAGAATAAAAAAGTCAACGGCATACATAAAAAACATTAAAAAGGGATCTGTGTATTTACAAGGTTGTTTAAGTGGTGGAAAGGCAAATAACTATCTAGAATTAATATACCGTTGTAGAGAAAATATCAATTTGGACTTGTCAAGAAATATTATAGCAAGGGCTCACGACGAATCTCATTTGAACAAGTATCTAAATAGCTTAAGTTACAAAGATACTTCCATATTGTCCGGGGCTTTCTCCTATCCTGAAGATTTTGAAAAGAAAGATGATATCTATATTCTTATGAGGTCTAAGAATAGTTTTAGTTGGTATAAAGATATTAAGAAAGTTAATTGTTCGAGTGATATATATCTTATAAGAGTGATGAAAAAAATAATTAAAAGGTTAATTATTAAAAAATGAAAAGTAGAGTCATATTAAATGGTGGTCTTGGCAATCAACTTTTTCAGCTTACTCATGCATTATATTTACATGAAAGAACTCGTTCTGATATAATAGTTGATACATCTATCGTGGATTCGTCTTTTTTTCAATCAAAGATATTAAAGCAAACTATAGTTGATTTTGAATTGGATAAATTAAAAACTATTGATGGAGTTGTTTTTAAGAGTTCTATTTTTACTTTATTTCTAATTGTATTTCATAAGTTATTAAAAAAAATTTCGTTTAGTAAAGTTTGTATTTTTAGTACCGATTTCGGCAAAGGAATTTTGCCATTTTATTTTGGTTATTTCCAAAATATGAATACAGCCCGGTCATATTCAAAAATGATATCTTTTCGTTCCGAATTTATTGATAACAAAAATTATTTATTAATGAACGAAATAAAAAATAATTTAGGCTTATGTTTACACGTTAGAAGGGGAGATTACCTCAGCGCTAATTCTTATTACGCGGTTTGCTCTTCTTCATATTACAAAAGGGTTTTGGAACGTTCGACGCTCAATAAAGTATATGTGTTTTCCAATGATATTGTTTGGTGTAAAGAATCAGGGATTTTTCCTCAAGACACTGTCTTTGTTGATCATAATAACGGAGATAAATCTTACCTTGATTTATTATTAATATCATGTGGTGAAAATATTTGTGTTGCGAATAGTACCTTCAGTATATGGGCTGCTTTATTGTCATCTGCTACAGATGTTTTTTACCCCGTTAGATATTATACGGATGATGAAAGGAATTTGTCACTTTCAGATTGGACTTCTGTTGAAAATTGATTAGGTTTTATATGAAATTTTTTTTTAAAGTTTATAGAAAGATTGCTAACTTAATTTTAAAGAAGTATAGGATGACTTTTCTAACTGGCGGTAGAATATTGAATAGAGACTTTACAATAATTTCTGATAATTGCCTTGCTGGTTCTATCTATAAAGACTTCAATTTACCATTTAATTCTCCAACTATTGGGCTTTTTTTTTATGGAAGCGATTACATAAAATTTTGTAGTAATTTGAATCATTATCTTGAATTGGATTTGGAGGAAGCTGCTAGTAGTAAATGGGTTGATGATTTTAATTATCCGGTAGGTAAGTTGGGTGATATTGAGTTGCATTTTTTACATTATGACAATTTTGATATTGCAAAGGAGAAATGGGTCAGTAGAATTACGAGAGTCAATTTCGACAATATATATTTCACAATGACTGATCGAGATTTGGTTAGTTATGACGATATGGTTTTATTTGACAGTTTACCATATAAAAATAAGGTTTTATTCTCATCTAAATTACATTCTGATATTAAAAGTCTTGTTTGGTGTCAAAAATATAGTAATCAGGATGCTGTAGGCGTGATAGTTTTGTTTGCAGAATATTTGGAGTATTTTGATTTGGTTGGTTGGATTAATGGGAAATAATGTTCATATCTCTGTTATATTGTGTGCTAACTCAGCTGACTTTTTAAAAGAGGCTGTTGATAGTATATTGTCCCAAACGTTTCATGAATTTGAGTTGATTGTAGTTTTGAATAATGCACCAGAATCTGCTCAATCGTTGATTGCTGATTACTGTAAATTAGATGACAGATTAGTTCTCCTTAACTCTAATATCAGTAATCTCAGCTATAACTTGAACTTAGGAATAGATATCGCTAAAGGCAAGTATATAGCTCGTATGGATGCAGATGATGTTAGTCTCCCTTCACGATTAGCACAACAATACGAGTTTTTAGAGAAAAATAGCGATTACTCTCTTGTAGGTAGTTTTTGTAATGTTATTGACTCTAGTGGAAGTTTTTTAAAAAAAATTACTTACCCTATTGACCATAAATCTATTAGTTATAAACTTGCATTTTCTAATGTTTTTTGTCACCCCGCAGTTATGTTTAGAAAGTCTGTACTCTATAGTACTGGGGGGTATAAGGGATTCAAAAACGCTCAGGATTATGAGTTGTGGACTGATTTAATATTCAATAAAAAAATCAAAGCTTATAATCTACCTCAGTTTCTTATCAACTATAGAGTTCATAAATCTCAAAGTAAAGGGAAGAAGTCTTCTTATGCTGACATGTTAGCTGTGTTATTTAGGCGGACATTGAATAATCCAAAATTAATTATCCCTTTTTCTATCCGTTTTTTTTATTTCTTTTTTAAAAGGTAAATTTTGATATGCGTCGTCATGAAGGAAAAGTTGCTTTAATTACTGGTGTAACCGGTCAAGACGGTTCTTATTTAGCTGAGTTGCTGCTAGAAAAAGGATATGAAGTTCATGGTATAAAGCGTAGATCTTCATCTTTCAATACTGATCGTGTTGACCATATTTATCAAGATCGACATGAAGGCAATGCTAATTTTGTTCTTCACTATGGTGATCTTACTGATACCTCTAACCTTGTCCGCCTTATTCAGGAAATCCAACCTGATGAAGTATATAATCTCGGTGCAATGTCTCACGTGGCTGTTTCTTTCGAATCACCTGAGTACACAGCAGATGTTGATGCGATGGGAACGCTACGTCTCTTAGAAGCGATTCGCATTTGTGGTCTGGAGAAAAAGACTCGTTTTTATCAGGCTTCTACTTCTGAGCTTTATGGTCTAGTTCAGGAAATTCCGCAGAAAGAAACAACTCCTTTCTATCCTCGTTCTCCCTATGCCGTAGCTAAATTATATGCTTATTGGATCACCGTTAACTATCGAGAATCGTATGGTATGTATGCTTGTAACGGAATTCTCTTTAATCACGAATCACCACGCCGTGGTGAGACTTTTGTGACTCGCAAAATTACCCGCGCTTTAGCCAATATTTCGCAAGGTCTAGAAAAATGTTTGTATCTAGGTAACATGGACTCTCTACGTGATTGGGGGCATGCAAAAGATTATGTTCGTATGCAGTGGATGATGCTTCAACAGGATCAACCCGAAGATTTCGTCATTGCAACAGGCAAGCAAATTTCTGTCCGCGAGTTTGTGCGTTTATCGGCAAAAGAACTTGGTATTGAACTTGAATTCAGTGGTTCCGGTGTGGATGAAATAGCTACGGTTATCTCCATCGCCGGTGATAAAGTTATAGGTGTCAACGTCGGGGATGTAATTGTCCGTGTTGATCCTCGATATTTCAGACCTGCAGAAGTTGAAACATTATTAGGAGATCCCTCTAAGGCTAAAGCTAAACTTGGTTGGGTACCTGAAATTACTGTTGAACAAATGTGTTCCGAAATGGTTGCTTCAGATCTTGAAAATGCTAGACGTTATGCGCTTTTGAAATCCCATGGACACGATGTCTCATTGTCATTGGAGGACTAACTTTGAAAAGGGTTTTTGTCGCCGGACATAATGGTATGGTGGGTTCTGCAATTGCTAGGCAATTGTATGCACGATCTGGTATTGAAGTTATCACCAGAAGTAGAAATGAGCTTGATCTCTTGGATCAAGAAGCGGTGAACCGCTTCTTTTGTGATCAAAAAATCGATGAAGTCTATCTTGCTGCGGCTAAGGTTGGCGGAATTGTTGCTAACAATAGTTATCCTGCTGAATTTATTTATAATAATTTAGTAATCCAAACGAATATCATCCAAGCTGCCCATTTACATGGTGTTCAAAAACTGTTGTTTCTAGGTTCCTCCTGTATTTATCCCAAACTCGCCGAGCAACCTATGAAGGAATCTGCCTTGTTGACAGGTGTACTTGAGCCAACAAATGAACCTTACGCTATAGCTAAAATAGCTGGCATTAAGTTATGTGAGTCTTATAACCGTCAATATGGGCGTGACTATCGAAGTGTTATGCCTACCAATCTGTATGGTGTTAACGATAATTTTCATCCACAGAATTCTCATGTAGTCCCCGCTTTGATGCGTCGCTTTCATGAGGCAAAGTTAGCGGATGCTTCTCAAATTTCTGTTTGGGGTTCTGGTACTCCCAAGCGTGAATTCCTTTACGTTGACGATATGGCTGCGGCATCAGTTTTTGTTATGGATCTCGACAAAGAAACATACGAAGCCAACTCTGAGCCTATGCTTTCCCATATCAATGTTGGAACGGGTGAAGATTGTTCAATTAAGGAGTTGGCTGAAACCTTAGCTCGAGTAGTCGGGTTTCAAGGCAATATTGTGTTTGATGCGTCTAAACCTGATGGTACACCGCGTAAACTTATGGATGTATCTCGTTTGCGGCAGATGGGGTGGAGTTACAGCATAAAGCTTGAAGATGGCTTAAAAAGTACCTACCAGTGGTTTTTAAACCATTTGGATGATTTTCGAGGTTGATATTGAAACTGCCAGAGTGTGAATTTATTCAGGTTGTTCGTAGCACGCCTTTGATATCAATAGATTTGGTTGTTAAAGATACAAATGGAAATTATCTACTAGGCCAACGTACCAATCGTCCTGCCCAAGGATATTGGTTTGTTCCTGGGGGACGTATACTTAAGGATGAGAGTATTAAAGAGGCGTTTATCCGTCTGACTATGGAGGAACTAGGCGTCTCTATTCCCGAAAGCCAGGCTAAGTTCATCGGTGTGTTCGAGCATTTCTATCCTGATAATTTTTCTGACTCCGCATTTTCTACGCACTATGTCGTTTTAGGATATGAGTTACTTGCAGACATCAACCTAGATAGTCTGCCAAAAGGACAGCATACTCAATATGGCTGGTTTTCAAAGGACGTACTTACAGTATCCGAAAACGTCCATTTGCATACTAAGTGGTATGTTCAGAAGTAATAAGGGATTTTAAGGAGATTTACATGTTATTGCCCGTCATCATGGCCGGAGGTTCTGGTTCGCGACTGTGGCCGTTATCAAGGCAATTGTTCCCAAAGCAATTCCTAACGCTTCATGGAAACCTGTCAATGCTGCAAGCTACAGCGGCAAGACTAGAGTCTTTAGAGCACCAACCACCATTGATTATTTGTAATCATGAGCACCGTTTTTCTGTGGCTGAACAGTTACGTCTTTCGAATTCAAAGCACAGCGGTATTTTACTCGAACCAATAGGAAAAAATACTGCGCCAGCTATTGCTCTTGCAGCATTTCATTCACTGAAAAAAGGTTATGACCCCCTAATGCTGGTGTTGGCGGCAGACCATGTCATTAAGGATGAAAAGGCTTTTTGCAATACGGTTATTGAAGCCATTGCTAGTGCCGATGCTGGGAAACTGGTTACTTTCGGCATAGTGCCTACATCTGCTGAAACCGGTTATGGGTACATTAAGCGTGGTCATGCCAATGGTGACAATTCCGTATATAAAGTTGATCAGTTTGTGGAAAAGCCTGATTTGTTTACTGCCGAACGTTATCTAGTCAGCGGTGAATTCTACTGGAACAGTGGCATGTTTCTGATAAAAGCGAGTCGTTATCTTGAGGAGCTTAAAAAGTTTTCTTCAGATATCTACAATGCTTGTGAAAGAGCTATTTCCCATATCAATGAAGATGCAGATTTTATTCGAGTTGATGCTGATGCCTTTAGTCAGTGTCCAGAAAATTCTATTGATTATGCAGTAATGGAAAAAACCCAAGATGCCGTAGTTGTGCCAATGGATTGTCAATGGAGTGATGTTGGTAGCTGGGCGGCACTGTGGGAAATAAGTGATAAAGATGAATCCGGCAACGCCTGTAAAGGTGACGTCATTTCCGTTAATTGTGCTAATTCTTATTTCCACTCACAAGAAAAGCTTATTGCGGCTATCGGACTAGATGATGTGGTGGTGGTTGACACAAAGGACGCCACACTTGTTGCTAAAAAGACAGATGTTCAACTGGTTAAGAAGATCGTTGAACAGCTCAAGAGCGAAGGCCGTAGTCAATGGAAGCATCATCGGGAGGTTTATCGTCCTTGGGGGAAATATGACTCAGTCGATAATGGTGAACGCTTCCAAGTGAAACGTATTACGGTTAAGCCGGGAGCAAAGCTGTCTGTTCAAATGCATCATCATCGTGCTGAGCATTGGGTAGTAGTAAGTGGCACAGCAAAGGTCACTATTGATGGTAATGATCAATATCTTACTGAAAATGAATCGGTTTATATTCCGATTACAGCGGTGCATGCATTAGAAAACCCAGGAAAAGTGCCTTTAGAGCTCATAGAGGTTCAGTCAGGTTCATATCTTGGTGAAGATGATATTGTTCGTTTCGAAGATAAGTATGGGCGTTGTTAACTGATGGCTTATTCAAATCACGTAATCTCAAACAGTGATGTTGCTTTCGGTACTAGCGGCGCGAGAGGTCTGGTTGTTGATTTTACACCAGATGTTTGTGCTGCTTTTACTCATGCTTTTCTCGCTGTAGCCCAAGAGTCATTTGAATTTAAAAAGATCGCTATTGCTATAGACAATAGACCTAGCAGCTACAAGATGGCTCAGGCATGTGCTGCTGCAGCGTTGAATGCTGGTATTCAACCTGTTTTCTATGGTGTGGTTCCAACTCCTGCTTTGGCTCATCAATCCATGTCGCTTGGCATTCCTGCCATCATGGTCACTGGTAGCCATATTCCATTCGATCGTAACGGTCTAAAGTTTTATCGTCCTGATGGCGAGATTACTAAAGCTGATGAACAAGCAATACTTAGCTCTGATATTGCTTTCGAAGCCCTTTCGACATTGCCAGAGCTGACGATATCGAATGATGCAAAGTTGGCGTACATTGAGCGTAATAAAGTCTTTGCTAATGCTAATTTGAAAGGCAAGAGAATTGGTATCTATGAGCATTCAAGTGCCGGACGAGATATATATCGTGAGCTATTCACTGATTTAGGCGCAGAGGTTATTACTCTTGGGCGGAGTGAACAGTTTGTGCCTATAGATACTGAAGCGGTATCAGATGAAGATAAGGCTAGAGCCAGAGAATGGGTTAATCGGTATAAACTAGATATACTTTTTTCGACAGATGGTGACGGTGATAGGCCCTTATTGGCAGGTGAAGATGGTGAATGGCTGCGCGGCGATGTGCTTGGGATTTTATGCGCGAAAGCATTAGGTATTCAGGCGCTCTCTGTACCCGTTAGCTGTAACTCAGCTATTGAACAATGTGGCTATTTTGATGAAGTTGAGCGAACTCGCATTGGTTCACCCTATGTGATTGATGCATTTGCTGAATTGAAATCCCGCTTTAACAGAGTTGCGGGATTTGAAGCTAATGGTGGCTTCCTGTTGGGATCTGACATAGAGTTTCAAGGTAAAATGGTTAAAGCTTTACCTACCCGTGATGCATTACTCCCAGTATTAGCAGTACTAAATGTTGCATCTAAAGGTATTGTACCTCTGTTACAACAACTGCCTAATCGCTTTACTGCATCGGACAGAATCAAAGATTTTGCTACCGAGAGAAGCAAAGCTATTTTATCCCAAGCGGTCTTGGCGCCGGATGAGTTTATGTCTAAGCTCGGTTTTACATCTGTTATCATTGAAAGTGTAAATACTGTTGATGGTTTTAGAATCACTTTGGAAAACGGCGATATCGTCCATTTGCGCCCATCCGGTAATGCGCCAGAACTTAGGTGCTACGCTGAATCTGACTCTGTCCAATCTGCTCAAACTTTGGTAGCTGATACGTTAACAAAATTGCAAAACCTGACCTAGTTCAAGTAGTTTATATCTGAGAAATTATGGCCGGTAAGTCGCTCTTGCCGGCCATCTTCATTTCTAGATTGGCATAAGGAATAGCATGGTGATTGATTTTTTGCTTACTGGTGCCGGAGGGCAAATCGGAACATACCTCGAACGTCTATTAAAACAGTCTGGTATGCCATATGTATCATTCACCCATCATCAGTTGGACATCACCGATAGTATTCAATTGAAGGCGCTAATTGCTAAATTCAAGCCGAAATGTGTTATCAATGCGGCGGCATACACTGCTGTAGATGCCGCTGAATCAGATCCCACTTCTGCGTATGCCGTAAATGTTTTGGCTGTTGTCAATCTTGCAAGGATAGTAGAGTCCATAGGGGCTACGTTAATTCATATTTCAACCGATTATGTTTTTGACGGAGCTAAAGTGGGGCCGTACTACGAGGTAGATCACCCAAATCCTTTATCTGCTTACGGACAATCGAAACTTAGAGCAGAGATGGTTATTGCTGAAAACTGTAGTCGTTATTTAGTGTTACGAACTTCGTGGGTCTTCAGTGAGCGAGGCGTAAATTTTGTAAAATCCATGCTCAAATTATCATTAGAGCGAGATGTAATCTGCGTTGTCAATGATCAACTTGGCGGCCCAACGTACGCCAATGATATTGCGACAACCCTAATGACGATGGCAAAACAGACATTGAACCCAGAATTTGATGAATGGGGAATTTTCCATTTTTCTGGATTTCCCTATGTGAATTGGTATGAATTTGCTACTCAAATTTTCGAATCAGCCTTAAATCAAGGTGTCCTTGAGAAGGTTCCCAGACTTTCGCCCATTTCTTCTACTCAGTACTCGTCCAAGGTAAATCGACCTGCTAATTCCTGTTTGGATTGCAGTAAAATTAGAACTACATTCGGCATCTATCCGAGTGATTGGAAGCTAGCGCTTTCAAATTTATCTGGTTATTTACCTAATAGTTAAATTCTATAATTGTAGGATTTGTGGGATGGATGAGTTTTAAAATGAAAGGCATTATTCTTGCGGGGGGCAGTGGAAGTCGTTTGTACCCTGCAACTCTCGGTGTCAACAAGCAACTCCTGCCTGTATATGACAAACCGTTGATTTACTATCCACTCACTACTTTAATGTTAGCGGGCATTCGCGAAATATTACTCATTTGTACCCCATCAGATCTTGCTACTTATAAAGCGATTTTGGCTGATGGGCAGCAGTGGGGTATCCGGCTTGAATATGCGCTGCAGCCAACACCTGATGGCATTGCCCAAGCATTTCTTATTGCTGAGGAGTTTATTGGAGATGATGCAGTCTGTTTGATCCTTGGGGATAATATTTTTCACGGTCACGGTCTGAGCAAAACCTTGCAGCAAGCTGCAAGTCAGCAAGACGGTGCAACTGTCTTTGGTTATTATGTGCAGGACCCTGAGCGCTATGGTGTCGTTGAGTTTGATAACTCAGGTATGGCAGTAGCGATTGAAGAGAAGCCAAAACTTCCAAAGTCCAACTATGCTGTTACTGGCCTATATTTCTACGATAATGACGTTGTGGCGTTAGCGAAGCAGCTTAGTCCCTCTGCCCGAGGTGAGTTGGAAATCAGTGATATTAATAACCTTTACCTTAACCGTGGTAAATTACGCGTAGAGAAGCTTAGTCGCGGTGCTGCTTGGTTAGACACGGGTACTCATGATTCCTTACTAGATGCAGCCGTCTTTATACGAGTTTTAGAAAAGCGGCAAGGACAAAAGGTTGCATCCCCTGAAGAAACGGCATTTCGAATGGGTTTTATTGACAGACTACAACTTGAAGAGTTGGCTCAGCCTTTAATCAAAAGTGGTTATGGTGAGTATCTAATGCGTATAGCTCAAGAAAGTGAATGGGATAGTTAATGAGAGTTATCGCAACCGAAATTCCAGACGTCAAACTCATTGAGCCTACCGTATATGCTGATGCGCGTGGCTTTTTTATGGAGACTTGGCGTGATGACTTGTTTCGTCAACATGTCAGTGAATGCAGCTTTGTTCAGGATAACCATTCTAAATCATGTCAGGGAACACTTCGCGGTTTGCACTATCAGACTGAGAATGTTCAGGGAAAATTAGTACGGGTAACATCTGGTGAGATGTTTGATGTTGCGGTAGATATGCGCCAATCATCGAGTACTTTTGGTCAGTGGGTAGGTGTAATGCTTTCCGCTGAAAATAAACGCCAGCTTTGGGTACCACCAGGTTTTGCTCATGGGTTTTATGTACTTACTGAATATGCTGAATGCGTTTATCGTTGTACTGATTATTATAACCCCAGTGCCGAACATACTGTTAGTTGGGATGACCCAACGCTTGCAATCAATTGGCCTCTCATAGAGGGGAACCCTCCGTTATTGTCTGTTAAAGATCGCATCGCCAAATCGTTTTTTGATGCGGTTGCATTTTCGTAGTTCAATACAGCGGAATTGTTTATGAAAAGATTACTCGTCACTGGTGGCGCTGGGTTTATAGGCACCAATTTTGTGAATTATTGGTTGGCTCAGCATCCAAATGATAGTGTCACAGTCCTCGATGCTTTAACCTATGCGGGCAATGCTGACAATTTGCAGTCGGTAATGAAAAGTCCAAAATTTAGGTTTGTAAAAGGTGATATTTGCGATACAGATTTAGTCGAATCACTCCTTCGTCATGAGCAGATAGATACTCTGGTTCATCTTGCGGCAGAGTCTCATGTTGACCGTTCAATTTCGGGACCAGATAAATTTGTTGAGACCAACATCGTGGGGACTCACAGTTTGCTAAAGGCAGCTAGAAAAGTCTGGCTCGCTGATCCTGCAAATCCAATAGAACATCGTTTCCACCATGTATCCACTGATGAAGTTTATGGTTCTTTGATGCCTAGTGATCAACCTTTCAATGAAAGTACGCCATATGCTCCTAATTCTCCGTACGCGGCGTCAAAGGCTGCTTCAGATCATTTGGTTCGTTCATACCATCAAACTTATGGCCTGCAGATTACGATAAGTAATTGTTCTAACAACTATGGTTACTATCAATTTCCAGAGAAATTAATACCTCTTTGTATAACGAACATTCTTCAAGGTAAACTAATTCCAATATATGGGGATGGTCATCAGATTCGAGATTGGCTTTCCGTGGAAGATCACTGTCGAGGCATTGATCTGATTTTGCAGCGAGGTGAAATAGGTGAGAGTTACAACATTGGTGGCATGGATGAATGGCGTAACATTGATACGGTAACCTTGTTGTGTAAATTGCTGGACGAAGAGTTTGCAGCAGATTCTTTACTCATTAGACGTTTTACAGCTTCACCATATGCGAGGGGACTGTCTGCTAGCAGCCTTATAACCTATGTGACTGATCGAGCAGGGCATGATCGTCGTTATGGTGTCGATTGCCGAAAAATTATCACTGAACTTGGTTTTGCTCCTCGAGTAGGATTTGTGGATGGGTTGAAGCAAACGATTCGTTGGTATTTAAACAATGAGCAATGGGTTGATAGTTTTTCTACAGTGGGATGAATTACTTTTGCTCTCCCATTGAAGGGTTTTTATTTTTTTTAAAGGATGTTTTATGTCAGTGTTAGTCACAGGTGGAGCCGGTTACATCGGTAGCCATACGCTCGTTGAATTACTGTCGATCGATGAGGATGTTGTGGTACTCGATAACTTCAGTAACTCAAGTGTTGAATCGCTGCAGCGCGTTAAACAAATCACGAATAAAGAGGTGACTTTTTACCAAGGGGATATTCGCGATGCAGAGATACTTCAACAAATATTTAGTAAACATGCTATTGAGGCGGTGATCCATTTCGCCGGACTTAAGTCGGTTGGTGAGTCGGTAAGCAAGCCTGTAAAGTATTACCAGAACAATGTAGCTGGCTCTTTAGTCTTAGTTGAGGCAATGACCGCAGCAGGAGTGTTTAATCTAGTATTTAGCTCTTCTGCAACTGTGTACGGTGATCCAGCGTCATTACCAATTAAAGAAGATTTTCCAACTGGACGTGCCACTAACCCTTATGGTGAGTCAAAATTGATGGTGGAGAATATCCTTGAAGATCTCCACAAAGCTGATCCGCGATGGAATATTGCTCGGTTACGTTATTTCAACCCTGTCGGTGCTCATGAGAGTGGTTTGATTGGTGAAGATCCGAGTGATATTCCTAATAACCTTATGCCCTATATCGCACAGGTGGCTGTTGGGAAGCGCGAAAAATTAAGTATTTTTGGAAATGATTACCCCACTCCTGATGGTACTGGCGTTCGCGATTATATACATGTAGTGGATTTGGCTAGAGGGCATTTAAAAGCATTAGATAAGCTGCGGACTAAGCCGGGATTAGTCACCTATAACTTAGGTACTGGCGTTGGGTATAGTGTGCTCGAAATGCTGCATGCTTTTGAAGTCGCTTGTGGTAAATCACTACCATTTGAATTTTCTCCGAGAAGAGATGGCGATATAGCATCTTGTTATGCCGATCCTAATTTGTCGGCGATGGAGCTTGGTTGGAAAGCAGAACACACATTGACAGATATGGTTGAATCCAGCTGGCATTGGCAGTCACTTAATCCCAATGGCTATAAATAGTTTGTGCTTTTTATATTTAACCAGTCGAGATATTGAGGTTTCTATGACTTATTGAAGTGAAGGAATCTTTTTTATAAAGGGATAAACAAGCTTTTGAACACTATCCAAAGAGAAGAATAGTTTATTAAGGGATATTATGAAATATCTGGTTACCGGTGCAGCCGGATTTATAGGTTCAAGTGTTTCTGAACGTCTTTGTAACTTAGGGCATGAAGTCCTTGGTATTGATAACCTCAATGATTACTACGATGTCAGTCTCAAGCAAGACAGACTAAACAAACTCGATGGACAATCGCTGTTTACCTTTAAGCAGCTTGACTTGTCAGATCGTGAAGGGATGGCGTCGCTGTTTGCTGAAGGCCAATTTGAACGGGTGATCCATTTGGGCGCCCAAGCTGGCGTACGTTACTCGATTACCAATCCTTTTGCTTACGCTGACAGCAATTTAATCGGTACACTTTGCGTTCTCGAAGGCTGTCGCCAGCATAAAGTTGGGCATTTAGTGTATGCGTCATCAAGCTCGGTATATGGCTTAAACCGTAAGATGCCGTTTGCGACCAGTGATTCCGTTGACCATCCTGTGTCGTTTTACGCTGCGACTAAAAAAGCCAATGAAGTGATGGCGCATAGTTACTCCCATCTTTACGGATTACCGACCACTGGTTTGCGATTCTTTACCGTATATGGTCCTTGGGGACGTCCAGACATGGCTCCGATGTTGTTTGCTAATGCAATTACGGCAGATAAGCCGATTAAAGTATTCAACCATGGTAACATGAGCCGTGATTTCACCTATATCGACGATATCGTTGAAGGGGTGATCCGTTGCGCCGAGCATATCCCTGAACCTAACAGCGACTGGACTGTTGAATCTGGTTCACCAGCCACCAGTTTGGCACCTTTCCGAGTATACAACATCGGGAATGGCAGTCCGGTTAAGTTGATGGATTTCATCGCAGAACTTGAAGCTGCACTTGGCAAAAAAGCAGAGAAAATCATGATGGGAATGCAGGATGGGGATGTACAAGCCACTAGGGCAGATACCGAAGATCTGTTTAAAGCGATAGGTTATAAGCCGAAAGTTGGTATCAAAGAAGGCGTTCAGGCATTCGCTGAATGGTATAAAAACTATTATTTATAATCAGAAAAACATCAATATTAATTAGGTATAACTAAGTGAAAGAAAGGAAGTTTTTCGGTACTGATGGTATCCGTGGCCGTGTGGGTGGCAGCAATATGACGCCTGAGCTGGCATTGAAGTTGGGATGGGCTGCAGGGCGCGTGTTATCGCGTACAGGAACAAAAAAGGTACTTATTGGTAAGGACACTCGTATCTCTGGCTATATGCTTGAATCCGCTTTGGAAGCTGGATTATGCGCATCTGGTTTGAACGTTATGTTGATGGGACCCATGCCAACCCCAGCTGTCGCGTACCTTACCCGTACATTTAGGGCTGAAGCCGGTATTGTGATTAGTGCTTCTCATAACCCTTACTATGACAACGGCATCAAGTTCTTCTCGTCTAAAGGCACTAAACTTGATGATGCGCTTGAGCTAGAAATTGAAGCTGAGCTTGAACGCCCTCTTGAATGTGTCGAATCCAAACTGTTAGGCAAAGTGTCGCGCATTAACGATGCTGCTGGTCGTTATATTGAATTTTGCAAAGGCAATTTCCCGTCTAATCAATCCTTAGATGGCCTCAAAATCGTTGTTGATTGTGCGCATGGTGCCACGTATCACATTGCGCCGAGTGTTTTCAGAGAACTCGGTGCTGAAGTTGTCGTCATTGGCGCGGAGCCAAATGGCACCAATATCAACGATAAAGTAGGCGCAACCGCTATGGCGGCAATCTCTGCGGCTGTCGTTGCTAACCAAGCTGATTTGGGGATCGCATTGGACGGTGACGGTGACCGTATCATGATGGTGACCAAAGATGGATACGTTATCGATGGTGATCAAATTCTCTATATCTTGGCCAGTGATGCTCATCAACGAGGTGCTTTGGTTGGTGGTGTTGTGGGCACACAGATGTCGAATCTCGGTCTCGAATTGGCGCTTAAAGCATTGGACATTCCATTTGCTCGCTCCAAAGTGGGTGATCGTTACGTGATGGAAATGCTGACTGAAAAAGGTTGGCGTATTGGTGGTGAAAACTCTGGGCACGTGATTAATTTGGATTACTGTACAACGGGTGATGGTATCGTTGCTGGTATCCAGGTGCTTGCAGCCATGCAGCGTCAGCAAAAGTCACTGGAAGAACTGCTTGCGCCGATGACGTTACTTCCTCAAGTACTGCTGAACATTCGTTTCGATGGTGGTAAAGATCCACTGGTCGCGCAAGAAGTGAAATTGGTCGTTGCAGGCGTTGAAGAAGAGCTTGGTGAAACTGGTCGCGTATTACTGCGTAAGTCTGGAACCGAGCCACTGGTACGGGTCATGGTCGAGGGTGAAGATGAAGCTAATGTTCACCTACTCGCTCAGCGGATCGTTGACGTTGTAAAACAAGCGATTTAGTCGGTTGTCGTTTATCTCATCATAGCGATTGAGGTAAAGAATAGAGGCGGGTTAATCCCGCCTCTTGCACATATTCACCTTATACTCGCTCAGCGCTTCGTCCTGATGCCATCAACTTGCTAAATGCCTGTCCATCCTGACGAGAGGCATTCGCTACATAGGGTGCGTATACGTTAAACAGTAGCTTAGTGTCACTGTGTCCCAACATGTGGGAAATGTAGAGTGGATTTTCATGCGCAGCGATATGTAACACCGCAGCGGTATGGCGTGTTTCATATGGGCGCCGCCGAGCAAGCTCTGCTTTCTTTAAGGTTGGAAACCACAGTTTTTTACTGACGAAATGGGTATCTAACGGTTCACCTTGGTGAGTAAACACAAACTGTGAATCGCCCCCACGGCGCAGGTTTCGCTCTTTCAGCCTTGTAAACACATCTAACAGTGTGTCACACATACGCAAATCACGACGAGACTTCGGCGTTTTTACATCACCGAGTTCACCATTGACCCAATTCTGGCGAATATGGATAAGGTGATGGTTAAAGTCGATGTTGTCCCATTGCAGCCCATGCATTTCACAGCTGCGCATGCCCGTCCAAAAGCGCACGATAAAGTAGTCGCGCCATTCAATATCCACCTTATCCAAAAATTTGTGCACCTCTTCCATCGTCATGGGGTGTGAGTCTGCACGCTCTTCTTTTAACGCCTTATAGCGCCTTAGCGGGTAAGTGAATGCAAACTCATCTGCAGCAAGGCTGAGAATAGCTACCAGCGGCCACAGAATACCGTTGATACGGCGATTGGACAGTTTGCGCTCCCCATGTGGATTTTTCTCAGCCATCAAATCATCACGATAGTAATCAACTTGTGCCAAGGTCACTTCCGAAATAAGCGTGTTGCCAAATTTGGGGATGAGGTAACGGTCTAGCGTATTGCGTACCGTGCTGGTGTAGCTGGATTTCCACTTAGCCTTTTGCCGTTCAAACCATTCATTGGCGTAGGTATCAAAGAAGGGGTACAGCCTATCTGGATGCTTTTCACGTTGCAGCGCTTCAAACAGCGCGACCTTTTTGCTTCGTGGGAAGTAATCTCGGTACTGAAAGGTGCCAAGGTCGATTTCCGCGTTCATCTGCTTCAATGTTGCTTTGGCTTGATTGAGATTTTTAGGGGTAGCCATCATTTTCGTGCCTTCACGAAAACGGCGACCATATAAATGAAGATCGAACTGAATACGTCCATTCGGGCGCACGCGAATATGAGCCATAGTGGCCTCCATCAAAATAGATCTGTCCCTATCCGATGGATTTCGCTAACATTGCGCCATCGGCTGGGGTCGCTTTAAGGTCGTCGCAGCCGGTACGGGGTAGGGTGGTTGCCGCCACTCTGCCCCAACTGCATCTCTCGATTTTCTAACAGTTTACCTATTGGTGAAAATCTCACCTACCATATTACTCAATACTGGATATCTGTCCAGTACTTGGTACTAATTTCTTTGTCTAGCGTTTCGACACTTCCGTTACTTATCGCTTTACCAAGCTGGCGATTTCGACATCTGTATAAATTACTTATCAGATGAGTCATCGTCCTTTTTTTCAAAAAACTTACCCGCTAACTCAGCACCAACCACCGCAGCACTAATAATTCCACCCAATGCGGGTGATACGGCAGCGACGCCTAAAAATGCAGCCTTCACTTTTAAATTTGAGGACAAAGATTTATCGAAAGTGTATCCCCATAGAAGCTTGTCATCTTCTCTCTTGGGAAGCGTGCCAACGCTCCATCCAGCTTTAGTCAGCTCCTTGACTCGAAGCTCGGCTAAGTTTATCAGCGAAGAAACATCGATATTAATCTCCTTGAGTTGGCAAAATTTATAAATGTTATCAATAGATAACGTTGCCTGCCCATTCTCGATTTTTCCCCATCCGGCACTCGTCATCCCCATAAGCTCTGCTACTTGAGCTTGAGTGAGTTTTTGTTCCTCTCTTTTCTGTTTGATTGTTAGGGCTAAGACAGTGTTGAACGATGTTTCCATTGGTACCTCCGAAATTTTTTATAGTTTAACTAAAAATACAGTTGACATAAACAAATTTGGTTATATTCTTATCGGCATGTATAAACCAGTAGTTTATTAATCATTTGGTATGTATCAATTGGTGGCTGAAATGGAAATAAGAAATCAAGGTGAGAATAAAGACGTTTTGAGCTTGAAAGCGGGAAGCCTAGAGTTGTCACTTACATCGTCAGATCTGGTAGTTGGCTTGGTTTGTGTTGTTGGTGCAATAGCTGTAGGAGCAGCATTAGCGTCAAACACTGCGGTATGTCAGGAAGCACTTCGTCATGGCGACAGATTTAATCCTAATGCGGGTAATTTTTTGCCCAATGTGGACCAGTGTGGCGGCTCGTTAGATTTGCCTAGTTATGAATGAGCTTTTGTCTTAATGGGCCAAACAGTCGGTTTACTGAGTCGCGGCAATTCAAATAACAAAAGGAATAAAAATTAAATGGCGAACCACATGGGATTTATCAAAAGCGTTTTGAGCAAGGTTTTACCTGAAACGCTACAGAAGAGCATTGTTAAACGTGAAGTCAGGAAATTGGTCGATGAGAAATACGTCTTTCAGGGTGAACTTAGTACGCAAGTAGATGAGCTGATTGACCGTGTGATTGAAAAGATAGGCGTACAAGACATTCTCCTCATTCAAGAGATATACGAAAGCGTGAAGGAAAAAAATTGATGCGCCAGGTTTTTCACAAGCTGTTGATAGTCATTGTAAATAATTGAGTGTCGGATATCTGTGACAGCCAATTGCCACAGGCGGTTTTCTGAGCATATGTCATTAACAAGTAGTTCGAATACTGAACGCTATTTATCAAGGTAAAAAAATGGAATTCAACTTATCTGAAAGCGAGTTGCAAGAGTTAAAAAATGCAAAAATGCTACTCGAAAATCCCGGTATCGCTGCGAAGGCGACTAACTTTATTGGAGAACCAATAGAAAGGGGGTTTGGTCTACTGCCTAACGGTTGGCAAAAGAATATTGGTGAAGTAACAAAATCTTCATTAATGAAGGCGTCAGAAGCTGCAATCTTTACAATGAAAGATCTGCCAGGAAATCAATCTTCAAATAGATGGCACAAGCTGGGCGTGGCAATATCTGGCGGGGTTGGCGGTTTCTTTGGACTAACGGCTCTTGCGGTCGAGTTGCCAATTTCCACCACCATTATGCTCAGATCCATCGCTGACATTGCAAGAAGCCATGGTGAATCAATCTCTCAGAATGAGGTAAAGCTGGCGTGTTTGGAAGTATTCGCTCTTGGTGGGCCGAGTGTTTCTGATGATGGTTCAGAAAGTGGATACTACGCTGTTAGAACCGCACTAGGAAAAGCCGTATCAGATGCCTCAGCGTTTTTAGCTGCCAATGCTCTAACGGCAGATGGATCGCCGGCTTTGGTTAGATTTATCGCGAGTATTGCAGAACGGTTCAGTATCCAAGTAACCGAAAAGGTTGCCGCACAGGCTGTGCCTGCAATTGGGGCAGCAGGTGGCGCTATTATCAACACCTTATTTATGGATCATTTTCAAGATATGGCAACGGGTCATTTCGTTGTACGCAAGTTGGAGCGAAAGCACGGTAAGGAGCGTATCCAGAAGATCTATAACGACCTTAAGTTGATAGATTAAACTCTGAACGCCTTTGAATTGGGTAACGATTTGAACCGTTGTGGTTGCCTTGGCTTTAAGCATTGGCAACCGACAGCGATTTTGGAAACCTTGTAAACGTTATTGTGACGAGGTTTCAGCAAACATAGGTGGTCTTTTGACTTCAACAGAGATATGACTTCATATGAATTTGGTGCGTGGATAATCAGGTGTTTACCACTCTTGCTTATTATTGGGGTGATATTACTTATCTATCTTTCCGACCGTTGACCATCTTGTTAGTTTTACAAACTAGGGAAAATTACCATTTTTAACCGCAGTTAAAAGTAGAGGTTAAGCTGCCATCAATGGTGGCTTTCCACCATTGGCTTTGTGTGGCCATTCATGATTGTAAAACCAAAGCCATTTAGTTGCACCATATTGAATTTCCATAACTTTTCAAGCTACAGCCTACGGTGTAACCACCATAGGCTGGCTATTCTCGAAAGAGTAGATTAATTAAAAACGACTCCAAATTATCACTCACAAATTTAATTCCCATATCTGGAACGGCGATTGTGACGACTTCCCGATTTGCATTGTCATACATGTAGTAGTGCCCGTCACCAATGTCTGAAATGGGGATGAGCGAATGTGGGAAATTAGCAAACGATCTGAAATCGCTCAGCGCAGACACAATATTCAAAAATGAAGTGTCCTTCACGCCCAATCCAAACGTTTCATTTGCGCCAAAGGAGACAACCCCCATACTTTGAAGGTATGAACGGTATTCTGGTGAGAATGTGAGCCCCAATGCCAACTCAGCTCGAGCAATTTGTTCATCCGAAGCTGGTAAGGTATCAGCATCATTTTCTTTGATCAGTGATAGAAGTTTATTCATGATTTACTCTAAATTATGTTTAATGTCTTCGGCGCGAGCCTTCCAGTGCTCTTCTCGCTCTTTTTTAAATTCAGCACGGTCAATTTCTGATTCTTTTAGCTTGTCATGCAGAACTGAATCATTACCGTTTCCCATATGTTCAGCTTTTGTCAGCTCGGCCAGCGGTGCATCTGAAGTTTGTCCAATGTGATGAAGCTCAATTGGCTTGCCATCTTTATCTAACGGTGATTTACCTCGTTCCATTCGCTCAAGGTTTGTATTCCCGAAGTCATCTGTTTTATCGAGGTCAATATCGCTCCTGATCAGCGCATCTTTGCCGTTTACTTCAGAGCATTCCAACTCTGCATCCATGTAGATCTCTGCTTCTTCATTGCTGCCTATGGCATCGATGACAGGCTCTGAATACTCTTTTTCTACAAGAGCATCCTTGAAGTCATCACTCAATGGCTCCAAGCGTTCATGAAGTCTAAGCCTTTCTGTTATTGGACTGTCGAGCGTGCGAAGCTCATCTTCTGATAGCTCTCTTACCGTAAAGGAGTCAAAAATCGCTGGCCGAACATCTGTTACGACGTCTTTGACATCAGAAATATCGAGCATCATGCGACATCCTTAGTTATGTAAGCGTTCCATGCGTTGTATAGATCTAGATAGAGTTTGCCTTTTATCGAGAGGCTCTTTAGAAAACATTGTTCAATGGTTATTGCCATAGCGTCTGAGATCTCACCCATCCTTTTTAGGATGAATTGCTGGAGAGTGTTATGGAGAGTAGGAATGTCTGTGGCCTCTGTTATTAGGACGATGAGTTGCTGTTCACAGCCCCAAATAGCAATCACCAGTTCTGATAGTTTGATGAATTGGTTATCGTCATGAATTGGCAATCGATTGGTTAAGCTCCGCCCACTCAAACAAGTAATGAGTTCTAGTTTTATCTGGGTGGGCAAATTACTCTTATTTAGTTCTTTTGATAAGTCTTGGGAATGTACGTTTAAAGGTTGTTTGCATCTAGGCGAAAGGAGCCATTGTATGCACTGAGTTCGGTAGGTTTCCTCATCCCATTTCGCCGTTTCCTTAGGCCTGTAGGTATATGGTTGTACTTCATAGCTGAAATGGTTCACTTTACAGAGAACTGCCTCTAACCATTCATTTTGATAGACTACGGCGACTCCAGTCGGGAGTTTCGCTAATTCATCTATTTGTTCATTAGATAGCGCTGCTGATTTTCCTGCTAAATAGCGGTCAGCCTCTTCGGGCAATCGCATGATAACTTTTGTATTGGTATTTCGAATAGCTGAGATATGTATAGCGGATGGAGATTGATCCGCGATGATGAATCCTTCGCCATAGGTCCGCATTTCAGCAATGGCGTTCGACAGCATTTCAACAGATTTTTCTGCAACACTTCCCCCGTCAGTTCCATTGCTGGAGATATTTGCGCGGAGAATATGGTGTGCTTCTTCTAACACTGTGACGTGCTGTAGCGGCTGGTTCATTTTCATTAACTCAGCGCGATATTCCCCTAGCTTTATCACCAACAGTCCCATAATCAGCGACTTTGTTTCTTGTGAACCAACTCGGCTAAGATCGACGATGACATTGTGATCAAATAACTCGGTGTTGTTTATCTCGTCCGCCGAAAAAATCAGTCCATTTAGCCCGTTCACCATGGATCGGACTCTGGTAACCAGTGCTCCAGTATAATTACTCTTATTTTCTGCCGAGTAGGCTGATTGTTCGATTACTAACTCGAGCTGAACTAACAAATCTGCAAACGTTGGGAACAGGGAAGGCAAATATGATGTTGTAGAATCATTTAAATTCCAACCACAGGCTTCGTAACTTCTGAGCATGGCATCTTTTAGGATCGCAGGCATAGCAGCATACATTGGCCAGCAAACATTAAAGACTTCTACTAAGCGATCAATGTGTTCATAAACGTGAGTTTGTGGAGGAAATGAAAATGGATTGATCCTCAGTAGCTCGGTAAATTTACTGTTTGTACCCAACACTCTTACATCGGGATGTTGACCAACCACATGTTTATACTCACCTTTTGCTGGCTCAATCACCAAGAAAGGTATACGTTGTTGATGCAATTTATCTAGCAATGAGTAAACCGTATTACTTTTGCCTGACCCCGTTGATCCCGTCACCAGTGTATGACCTGAGAGCTGATCAAGATCTAATTGGACA
This sequence comes from Shewanella mangrovi, assembly GCF_000753795.1. GTDB lineage: Bacteria > Pseudomonadota > Gammaproteobacteria > Enterobacterales > Shewanellaceae > Shewanella > Shewanella mangrovi. The sequence goes on along the minus strand of NZ_JPEO01000011.1, from coordinate 14,075 downwards.
TCTTGAGATAAATCTGTCCATAGATGGCGTATTTTACCCAGCTCTATGGTTCTTCGAATATCATCATGGTGAATTTGTTGATTCAGAGAAAGTACTTTTCGTCCGAACGCCGTGGCGTCTTGAACTACTACAGTTGAGGTTGAACGGCGGGGCAAGCTCAGTTGTATCGCCATCTCTTTGCTGGATACTAAGGTAGCTGGTGTAAGATATGGTATATGTGTACGGCCAGCAAACGCAGGCTCTAGCCTTGGATGCATTAATTGACCTAACCATTGCGTAATTGCGTTTGCCTTACGTCCCGACCAGGTCGTAAGGGCGAAGTCTTCGGTTGATGATTCTTGACCGCGAGTTAATCCAAGGAAAATACTAGCGAGAGCCTCGCTAGATGCGGCACTATCGCTAATAAAGTATGCCGTGTTAAGCCAACCGCCGTGGCTTTTGGCTTCATCAATGCGCTGCAAATGATGGTCAATTTTATCCAGCATGCCCAAGATCCCCTTATCTGCAACTTCGAAGCTGACTTGTCTAGACGCTCCGCGAGTTTGACTGAGCCCTTGGGTATTGGTCGTGCTATTTGTATCTGTATGTGTGGTAGTTTGATTTGTCGCAGTTGAATGGTTCGTTGAATGGCTGGTGCTTTCACTAGTGGCGTGGGATTTCGACGTTCCATGCGTAATTGTTTTTTGGAAAGCTCCTGTAACTTGGCTACCAATAACAGCCCCGATGGGGCCAGCTAACCCAGCGCCAATTGCTACACCACCCAAGCCAATTAATTGTCCCATCAGATCTGGTGAAGACTCGCTTGTATTGGTGCTCTCTGTATCTGAAATGCTGCTTGAAGTGCTTTCACTGCTTCCCGTAGTTTCAGTTAGTCCGAGACTTTTTCCTAGAGATTGGCTCAAACCTTCGCTGATACTGAGACTTATCGCTTCACTGTCCTGAATGCCATAACTGTACTGTCTTTTCGATAATGCTGAAAGTTGTGTGGCGATCTGCTCATAGCCCGTACGCACAGTATTCAATGCCTGCATTGATACAGGCTCAGCTAAAATCATCCCCTCATAAGTTCGATTTTCTGCAGCATCAATAAAACGTTCGAGCCCTTGTACAAAATGCTCTTGGTCTATCGTTGACATAGCCGGAACGCTGCTGACTGCGGTGACAGTTTTGCTGGGGCTTTCGTCACTCATTGCTTTCAGTAATTCATTCACTTCAACAACGTCTAATGAGGAGAGTTTACTTCCAGGGAAATGCCCTTTGAATGTTTCTTCCAACAAGTCCCCCGAGTTTTGCCCCAGCATCTTGCCAGGCTGTCCCCGAGTACCAATGTAGAGAAACGTTTCTTTTCCATTTGATTTTAAGAAGAGAAAAACGGTGTAACCAGCAGCTCCAAGTGCAGTGTAAGCCGCCGTGGTACTTTCGAGTACTGCTTGTTTATTTTCTTGGACAATACGTTCAACACGAAAAATACGTACATCACCACCATAATTGATCTGTACTTCTCGTTGGTCTTCAGCCAACAGAACATCATAGTGTTTAAGTTCCCCTAGATAGCATTTATTGATCAGGGATTGAGCGGTTGACAGCGTACTTAGTGCCTCTTTTTGTGTGGGAAGCAATGCATGTTGTGTTGTAAGGTTTTCGATTTCTGATGTTGATGTACTCATCATATATTTCTCTCAGAGATGACATCGATGACAGCGAGGATAACGAGTGCAACCGCTAGCAAAGCGCCTCCGATCAGTAACAACGAGTTGAGAATGTTGCTGCGTGACTTCGTTGATATATTTTGTTTATCCCCCAAGGGTTCACTGTCTGGATGTTTAGTTTTGGGGATTGGGTTGTTGCGAGACGTAGTTGATACTGTTTGGTTATTCTCTAAGGGGGCTCTGCCAGGAACTGGAGTTTTGGCTAGACTCTTGTTTGTCGGTATTGATGTTGAATTAGTTGAATAACGGGCATTACTTTCTTGAATACCAAAGACACGTTCACGTACAGCGATTATATGACTGATGCGTTCGTGCGAAAAATTCGATGACGCATATACCTCTTGTATGCCGTAGTATTGTGTGTCCCATTTGGAAGTATCAGTCACCATACTTTGTGCATAAGCATTTTCTTCGTAAGCAACAAACAGATTAGGATGTTGAGCGATTGTCCATGCAATGGTTTGACGTAAAACTGCAGTGGAGAGTCGTTTGTCGTTCAACTCCATAAATAGTGCGGCTCTAATTGCGGAAATATCACCACCATCTACGGTTTTACGCAGCGAATGGGATGGAATAAAACCTGCTAAATTGACAGAAGAAAATTCTGTGGTCATAGCGTTGTCCTTAATGCTTGGAGTATTGATACCGTCGGTTATTTTTCCGCGGGGAAGTCGAGAAAAACCAGCAATGCCAGCCTCAATTAAATGGCTTTTCACCTCTATGAGATGCTCAATTCTTTTCAAACAAAAATTTTGTTCTGCCATTTGGGGCTGTCAAAAAAATATCCACCACACACCCATTCGGATTTTTCACTATTAATAGCGTCAGTAATCGTATCCACCCGATAGTTTTCCATTAGTTTGTGCTTGTCATCTGGTAATACCATTAATAGCTGACGTATCAGTTCAGGCTTGAACTCTTTGCTTTTAATAAAGCTAATAACTCGTTTTTTAAATTCTGCAGGAGTCAATTCCGGCGCGACAAGTTCGGTGAGTGTGTTCATTGCTTCGGGCCTCTATGAGCCCACTGAGAGTTATCAGTGGGCTGATGAGTGATTAGAATTGCAGGATATTGTCTAGCTCATGCTTAAGAGCATGGATCTCTTGAAGATCTGCTTTTGCCTGAGCAATGGCTTGTTCTCGTATTGTCTGATTTGTTGCTTTAATGTTTAAATCTTCCAATATTTCATCAAATTTGGTACTGAACTCGCTTTCAAGAAATGCCAAATAGTTATCAATCAGTTTGTCTTTGTCATCTTTAATACGCTGAATGGCGTTGTTCTTAAGAACTTCAAATTCGCTTCGAACAATGGTGACTCTTTCTTTCCAAAGATCCTGAAGGTCAACAAATTCTTCGTTTTCGTATTCGGCAACCAGTTTTTCGTCGAGCCAAGTCCACGGTTTGTAAAATACAGCAGCACTCTCCGTTCTATAACCTGTAACCACTCTTCTTGAAAGCACTTCGTTGCGATTCAATTCAATATTCAGAGATATTGCGGCAATGGAGTTTTTTAGCGATTGAAAAGCAGGTAGCTCTAAAGCGCGGCTTTCTGGAAATAATGACGCTACATGGTGCTGGTATTCTTGGAGTAACCCATTCTTGATAATGACCTGAGAGTGTTCAAAGGCCAGCTCATATTCGTTAATGACTCGATTGAAAGCAAACTGGAGTTCTTTTGATACATTTTCAAGTTTGTCCTTCACTTCATTGGGCGCTGCCTCGCCAACAAACTTGTCACCTAAGTCGCGAATGTGCTCGTAGACACCGCATTCTAGTTCGTTCAGGTCGTTGTGCACTTCTAGCGGTAAGTCTCTGCCTTCTTGCTGAATTTTTTCTTTGTACGCATGGGTACTAAAGCATTGGTCTCTATGTGCTTTTAGGCTTTTGATTTCTGTTTGCAACTGTGAAAGTGCATTTTCGTCAGTTTCGAGTTGCTTCATCAACTCAGCTTCTTGCATACCACGTTCAATGGCGGCAGTCATTGCTAAGTACGCGCGATTTAATCGCATAGGGAAACTGTATTTGCTAATGTACTCATCGATAACGGCTTCAACACCAGGCAAACCGCTATTCAAGAGTGCGCGGCTCATAGTTTTATCCCGTAGAGCTTCATCATGTAGAGCTTTGTCTTGCATGTCTGAACGTACTTTAGTACTAACCGACATATATTGTGAGAAGTCCATGCTAGGTTCTTCTAACAATAAATCAGCAATGCAGTAGCTGTCCTTGTGCTCTGCACGAGTTAAGCCGCCATTTTTGCGTAGCAGATATGCCATACGCGAAGAAACCGGGTAGATATTGGGGTCATGAATACCATTCTCTTGCAAATAGCTTTTCACGCGGCCCAGCGTTTCCTCAATATTCTCGCCACGCTCAGGATCGAACATGTCCATCTTATTTACGACAAACAAAAAGCGGTCCTTACTCTGCTTTCCACCTTTGCTCATGATGTCAGCGACGAGTTTGAGTAAATGACTGTCGTCGTTGGTACCTAATTGTGTCGCATTCAATACATAGATGATAAGCGGGTTGCGTTTCGAATCCTGAATAAAGCCCAATGTGGTTCTCTGATGCTCAGGATCTTGACTATTATTGGGCCCAGGGGTGTCTGTCAGCACCAAACGCACATTGTTGTTCTCTTTAATTGCGCGAATATTTCCCGACAATTTGATTGATTTTGTCTCTGGATCTTTGTTCCAAATTTTCATAGTTTCCAGAACAATGACATCTTGTCTTTCAATAAGATCGTCATTTCGATCAAAGCGCTCGCCATAGAAGTCTGTGTCTTTCGTTTTATCATCGAAGATATGGGCAATGGTCGCAGTAGTGGCTTCGTTAGCGGCAGGAAGTAAGTCTTGTCCCAAGATGGCATTGATGAACGTTGATTTGCCGGATGACATCGTCGCAACAACATATACATCAAAATCATTGTTTAACGCTTCATCATAGTCTTGCTGCGTTCTGATATCGCTGTTGGCAACGTATTCCGAGAATTTCGGAGATTTTTCTTCAACTCTTGCCATCAACGCTTTGATTTTATCTAAGCGCTCTTCAGCCGGTGCAACAGGGTTAAATTTAAGTTCAATGCACATACCGTCTTGGATGGCCTTAGATGCTGCAGCTTCGATATCATTAAAATCAGCCTCGACTCCGGTGAACTCCAGCAGAAAATCACTATGGCCGTTAAATAACTCTTTTAAATCGTAGAAAAATTTTTCAACCCATAGCTGTAAGCGCTTGGTACTGTATGCATTGATATTGGAGCTTTCAGAAGGTACTAGACCATTAATTAAAAAGTCGGTTTCCACTAAAAATGGATTATGTGTAACAGCGATATGATTCATAATAAATTTCTCGAGCTAAGCGACGAAAACGGTAGCAATAAACTGCTTCTAGGCAGCGCCTGTGATGAGGGCCTTGACAGTACTTAAGCCAGTGTAATCTATGAAAATCTTCAATTCTTTTGGACTCATTACTTGTACATTCCCTTTCGAAATTTTTGCGAGTCTTTTTCTCACATTTCGTTTAAAAACATTAGGCACTGTGGCAGCACTATTGAGATGGAATGGGTTTTCGCGGAAACGTGCTAATTCAGCGTTAAGAATGTTTCGCTCGCGACGGCAAATTTCTGTTTGGGAGAGTGTTTTCTTAGCGATCAGAGCTGATTGTGCCATTAGCGGTACGATTGTGGGTTTGATGTAACCAAGTCCTTCTAAGTAATGGCTCGCTTTAACAACATAATCCTTTGCTGTTTCGCCTCGTTCTTCATCCAACTCATCAACTTTGTTCAGTGCAAAAACTACTGATTGTTTGGGATTCATTTCCCTAATGGAGCGAATTATGTTGGCATCATCGGTTGTTGCGAGTTGGGTAGCATTGAGAACGTAAAGAATAAGACTATTGGGATAAGTCTTTACCGTATTGATAAAGATCTCTTTGTGGCTGGTGTTTCTGCTGTTGTTTGATCCTGGAGTATCAATCAATGTGTAGCCAGCAAGCATTGAATGTAATCTGCTACCCGAATGGGGAATTATTACCTCAAAAGCCGTGATTTTGTCCGACGTATTCCATTCTCTAATTTTTTCTGAGTTGATGGTTTTGCTCGACTCAGCAATGGTACCTGATAACGAATAGGCTTTTGCCAATGGACTTTTTTTTGCAGTGACCGTAATTCGAGCAACTTTGGATGAGGTTGCTTCGTTACCTACAGGCAGTATTTCTTTGCCAAGAAGAGCGTTAATCAATGAGGACTTTCCAGCACTCATTGAAGCTGCAACGAGTATTAATTTAGTGTTATTAATCATTCTGTAATGGACTCTGTCACGTTGTTTGTTTGAGTCATCCATCCTGTCAAATTCTTGCGAATGTGTTCATCTAGTTCGAGTGGAGAGATGACTCGAATATTAGGGAGCCAATATTGAACAATGGGAGCTATCTGGTTATAGCTCCATGCTGAGGCCGATACGACCAATGTGCCATCACTACGCTTCTCCAATATTTCTTGTTTAGGGAGGAGTGCTTTGCGTTCAAAATAGAATGCAATGTCCCTTTTGATTTCAAGTGTCACGGAAAAAAGAGGGGTTCCGAACCAAATTGTTTCCTGCTCTTTAATTTGACGCACAACTGATTCATCATATTCAAAGTTTTCTTTTTTCACTGAGGCAAATTTGAGTCGTGCAAGTGAAAACGCTTTCAACATCCCTTCTTCTGTTGCGGCTAAGTACCAACTCCCATGGCTGTAGACCATAAGATAGGGCTGGACGATTCTTGATTTGTCTTTGTATAGGAATTGAACAGCTTGTCTATTGATAATCGCACGTTCAAAAATCGTATGTAATGAAGTTATGAAATCCGCTTCTAACGGTTGTTCCTGAAAATGATAACACTGACTAGTTTGGTCATTGATAAAGCTTCTAAGAAATATCGCTGTTTTTCGGGGAAACGCTTTCTTTAACCCAATATCATCTACGAGTTGAGCCAAATCATTTTCATTGAAAATAGTGCGAGCAGATGGTATCAGTCGATAGCCGCCTGTATGAGGGCAACGTTCAAGTATCTCATTTAAACGTTCAAAATCTCGTTTGATAGTTTTCGTACTGACGGCATATTTTTCCGCCATTTCATCAGCCAAAAGAACTTTGCCTGCATATGCGAGCGATACCAATTCAGCCAAACGGCTTGCAAGCAGTGTATTTCTCATAACATATTGTAAACCGTTGTTTTATTCGTTCCATAAAATATACAACTTGATGTGGACAGGTTGTGTCCAACCACACAAATTTTTAATTAGATATACTGCGTTCAAGCTAAATACACATAAGCTTTACTCAATCTTTAGATTTTTCATTTGGGAATTGAATTACATGATTCCTGTAAATCAGTCTGTTGTTAGTTGCCTTTTCTCCTACACACTGGGAGAGGCAACATATTACTTTTCCTCATTTTTCGTTAGCGTTCCTTTCTCATCAATATGCCGAACGTAAAATTGACCAAGTTTCTCGAATGACGCAATATGCTTAAGAGCGCATTGCAAGGACGAATATATGGGCAATAGAAAAATTGCGGTATTAATTGATTCAGATAACACGCCTTATGCAAAACTGGAGGCTATCCTTAACGAGCTTTCACGTTTTGGACAGATCATCGTTAAAAGAGCATACGGTGATTTTTCGACGGATCATTTAAAAAACTGGAAGCAACCTTTAAATGAACTGGCTATTCAGGCTAAACAACAATTTGCGTTCACAACTGGCAAAAACTCAACAGATTCGATAATGATTATTGATGCTATGGATCTGCTATATAGCAACCGATTCGATGCGTTTGCCCTAATATCCAGTGATAGTGATTTTACTTGCCTAGCTACAAGGCTGAGAGAGTCCGAAGTGTATGTAATCGGTGTGGGTAAAGCGATGACTCCGACATCGTTTAAAAACGCTTGCGACGATTTCGTTGCAATTGAGAATCTAAATGGCGTTGGTGAACAAACTCAAGATCAGCATACTTCTGACCAGGAACAATCGCGAGAGTTGTGGCGCTTGATGCATCAAGCATGGCAAAACTACCGAGATGAATCCGGTTGGGCTAGATTGGGCGAGGTGGGTACCTATTTGAAAAGAGCAAAGCCAGACTTTGATCCGCGGAGCTATGGGCTGAAGAAATTATCAGATTTCTTTGGTCTATATCCTTCAAGATATGTGACTCGTCAATCTAAGCGTTATGGGTTAGAGTTCCAGCTGGTAACTAAAAGTAGTAAGTAGGTGGGTACCATTTTTTATTACCACTGTTCGAATTATTTCCTATAAAGCACTCATCTGACACCATAAACAAACAAAAAGTCAGCTTGGTCATCTTTAATAATATTGATATTAATCATTAGGTTAACTTTGTGAAAACCTTCCTGAAATGTTGACTTTTCAGCTGTTGTGATCCTTCCTACAACCTTCGCTTACCAGTGGTTGCAGTTCGATTAGCGATAAGAATTGAATACACCAATTCTTATCAATAAAAACATGCAGTTAATGTGTGTAATCCTTCCTACAATGTTCGTTTGTCAGCGGTTGTATTTAGTGTAACAACAAGAATTGCAAATGTTATATATTAGTAATAAAAACATATAGTTAATATGTTTATTCCTTCCTGTAGCCTTCGTTTTCCCGTTCGTATGCCAGTTGCTGTGATCCTTCCTACAACGTTCTCAATAGGGGGTTGTGATCCTTCCTACAACGTTCACATTTGAGTAAAAACGACCGATGACTGGCTCATAGTTTCGTGCCTGCATATAGATTAATGGCCATTACGATCTTCTCTTATATAATAGATAGTATCCATGTTAATCCTGACAAAATGTTCCTTGAAAGTCTTTATATACATGGAATAGAATGAACCTACATATTATTAATTTGTCAGGTTTTATGTGTTTTATGTCGGTGGCAGAACTTGTAAGCGCAAGAGTGCAGCGAATGCAGAAAGGCTCCCCCTTTCCTATAGAGAATTTTTATTCTCTAGGCTCTGTCACATCTGTACAAAAAGCACTGAGCCGACTGACACAGAAAGGGATATTGGTTCGGGTTGCTAAAGGCATGTATGCGCGCCCTAAACCTCTGAAAAATTTACCCTCTGTCAAAATGACAGCCAAAGCCGAAGACGTCGCGGTGGTCTGGGCAAAGGTAAAAGGATACAAGCTAGTGCCACAAGGGTTGGAGGCTGCTTATCGGCTTGGGCTCCAAACTCAGGCACCGGTGAAGACCGTATACTGGACTTCAGGCCCAAGCCGTGAATTTAAGATCGGTAACCAGTTAGTGATGGTCATTCATACTTCAGACACAAAACTGCGCTGGGCTAGTCAACCGATCGGGGCTTTTTATCGAGGTCTGCTCACCTTATCGGCAGAACATACGTCGATTGAAAAGCTTAAAACTGCGATTGGTCGGTTAGAGTTGAACGCCTCGCAAGCAATTCCTGTATTACAAAAACTGAAGTTAGTACCGCAGTTGAGACAATGGCAAAATAAGTTGCAACAAGTGCAGCAGGAGCTTCTGTCTTGAATCTGTTTGAATTGTATGCGGAACCAAGTCACCATCAAGAACTATCCGAGCTGTTTAATTATGGGGCCAGTCAACATCCAGCTGGCTTGGCTGCTAATTTTTTGGAGAAAGACATTTGGGTCACCGAAGTGCTGCGACTGTTGTATGACGAGCAATTACTCGGGGCAAAATCTGTTGCCTTTAAAGGTGGAACAGCGCTTAGCAAATGCTGGCAAGTGATCCAGCGTTTTTCCGAAGATATAGATCTATCAGTACATTGGGCTGAACTCTCCAATCTGACAGAAGAGCAAGAACGGGATGTATGGCTGCAAAGTACAAAAAATGGAAGCCAAGCCAGAAAGTTTCGCGAAAAGCAACAGCAATGTTTACTTGAATGGACAGAGCAACTGGTTGAACGGCTTAACCAGCGCTTTGCTACCTATCAAATTGATGGGTTGAAAGCCGTTCTAGAACCAGATTCGTATGGCGAAAAAGTGGACATTCACTATCCGCGGGTAACAAAAAGTACCAAGGATTATCAGCTTGACCACATTTTGCTGGAATTTGGTGGTCGAAATCGAGGGAAACCGACAAAGACCATACTGACTAGTTGTTATCTTGGCGATGTAACTGAGTTGGCCGAAATATCGTTACCGCGAGCAAATGTTCAAGCTTATGATAATGACTTCATTTTCTGGGAAAAAATCTCTGCTTTGCATCAGTTCAGCTCTCAAACAAATGAACCTAATCCTGATCGGTTAGCCCGCCATTGGTATGATGTTGCTTGCCTGCTGTGTTCAAATTTCGCCGATGCCTTTGACAGCAATGAGGCCATGCAGGCGGTGGTTGAAATGAAAAAACACCGTTGGCCTGTTCCAGGTGTCGACTATGAAGCCATTTTACGTGGGCAGTTATCTATTGTGCCAAAAGGCACACGGCTGGAAACCATTGCTGCTGACCATAAGGCCGCTGTCGCTGGTCAAATGTTTTTCACGCCACCGGACTCTTTTGAACAAATCATCCAGCAGTTGGCCGACTTTCAGCAGCAGTTTAATCAATATATGCGGCTCTCACCTAGCATAACCCCAAGTTGATGCCGCGCTCTTTACTCTCATTTAAACAGTGGCCTGAGCTAAGCCAAAGCACCTTATTTGTGCTTTGCCATCCATACGGCGTATTCGTTAGGATAATGATATACATTCAAGATTAGTGAGGAAATGTTGGAATGGCGCCGGAATTGACATTCAATGAACTCAAAGCGCAATTGGACAACAAAATACATCATCACAATAAAACACCTGTTGCTGATTTTTGTGGCCTATCGCCAGAGCAATTAGCTAATTGGCTTTATGCTCCGTTTCATGAATTGCAGTCGGTAACGGTTGATACACCTCAAGAACTATCTACTAGCCCTGTAATGCGCTATTTAGCTCTCATCCTTGACGAAGCCATGTCGAATGGCGGGTCATTTAAAGCAACTAGTAAAGGTAATTTACCGGCGAAATTGGTAAAACAAGCCTGCGATTTATTGCCAGAGTTTGCGGTTGCTGAATTACACATCCCACCAAGTATTAATGAATATATGGGAAGTAATGAGGATAAGTTTAATGCCTTGCACTATGCCCGTGTGCTAGCTGAGCTTGCAGGTGTCATTTATCGTCGGGCAGGTCGTTTCCATGTGAAGAAACAAGTGCAGAAGCAGTATCAAGCACACGGTGTTCAGGCTTTTTTCAAGCCGATGTTAGAGGCCGCCATCAGCAAATATAATTGGGGGTATTTCGACCTTTTTGAGTACGATATTGATTTAAGCCCACTTTGGTTATTGATGTTATGGCGTTTACAACACCATGCCAGCGTCACAAGGTTAGTCGAAGAGCTCATCTCCGCATTTCCTGAACTGCTATGCGCTCAGCCAACTGAAGATTACTTTTCGCCTAAAAAGAAGCTAAGCCTACTGATTGAAACTCGTTTTATTGAGCGGTGCCTTCAGTTTTGGGGATTCGTCATTTTAGACCCAAGGGGACGTTTTGACGAGCAGGCGGCACCGCGCGGTGTACAAGTTCAGCAATTGTTTACAGACGCCTTTAGATTTACCAATTTTCTCGTTTGATATCCAAGAAATCGTACGATTTCTATGTGAACTAAGATCGCTAAGGTTTGATTTCAGCAAGTCTAGTGGGGTTATAGTATTTGTGATAATTTAAACACCTGGCTCGTCATCAAGGGGATGCTGTAATGTCTTCTATTATGTTAATCGGTTTAGCCGCTTTTATGTTGTTAGCTGGCGCAGGCAGTATAGGCTTGCTCTACGTTGAAGCGCAGAAACAATACAAGCGTATTGATAAGATGAACGAAGGCAAGAAAGAAAACGGCCGCAGCTGCAATGCAGAGTAACAGCATGAAAAATTTAATGATGATTAACGGTGTAAAAGCCTTTATTGATTATGAGCCTGATGATGAAACATTCCGCGGTGAGTTTGTTGGCTTAAACGGCGGCGCGGATTTCTGCGGTGAAAGCATCGCTAAGTTGAAAGCCGAGGGCGCGAAGTCATTAAGCGTCTTTCTAGATATGTGTCAGGAGCGGGGCATTGAGCCTTATAAGAACTTCTCTGGCAAATTCAACGTTCAGATCTCGCCAGATGTTCATGCTCGACTTAATGAAATCGCGTTATCGCAAAGTATTAGTTTGAATGCCGCGGTAGAAAAAGTAGTCAATGACTACATCGAACATTCAGCGTAGAAATGCCGCCAGTTTTCCGGCGGCATTGTTTACATTGAATGGCAAACTCGTTTTCAGGTGTCACACACAAGTCCTAGTTCCCATAGCCAAACATATCCTGCGGGGCTTCGTGGGTTACTCTAGCTTTAGGGGCATTGCCAATTCCTAGTAATCCATTGTTGATTATTACACCCGCTTAGTGTACATTGTACACCTTGGGTTGTATAAGGATTTGAATTAGTGAGTCATGCTATTGAGTTCATTGAGACCTCGATCTTTACCAAGCAGATCAAGGAACTTGCAACAGATGATGAACTGAAGGATTTGCAGGCTGAACTCATTGCCCAGCCAGATAAAGGCGATCTTATCAAAGGAACGGGTGGTCTTCGGAAGGTTAGAATGGCAGTAGGAAACACCGGAAAAAGTGGCAGTGTGCGGGTTCTGTATGTTCTTTCTCATGCCGACAAGATCTACTTTGTGTTAGCTTATCCTAAATCAGTTAAGGAAAGTTTGACTGATGAAGAAAAGTCCAAGTTAAAACAATTGGTTCAATTACTCAAAGGAGAGGACAAATGAGCATTTTTAACGAACTACAAGCCTCCCTCGAGGAAGCCGTTGAAATTCAACATGGTCGCCAAAAGCCCGCTCGAGCAACCCGTTATGAGGTTGCTGATGTAAAGAGCATTCGTGAAGATCTCCTTAAAGTAACTCAGGCCGAGTTTGCTGAAACGATGGGTGTTAGTATTGACACCATCAAAAGTTGGGAGGGTAAACGCCGCAACCCAGCAGGGTTAGCAGCAAAAGTACTTGCTACTATCCAGGATGATCCCAAAATCTACACGGCTCTTGCTGCCCACTAAAATTCAAACAAGGCCCTTCTTGGGCCTTTTCGATCTAACGGCACTAATGCCATTACGAAAATTAGGCCAACTAGACACCGGTGAACTACTTAGCACTAAAGTACCGAGCTTCGGATAGATGCTAAGCAGCTATCGTCTTTTTTTGATAAGCAATTCGTAGCGTAGTCTGCGCTAGCAGACTACGTCTTACGCGAATTAACACTTACCCTTGGTTGAAGTACATTTTTATCTGCACTAACCAACTCTGTCCCAGAGTGTAAAATTAAGTTTATTGCTCGTTTGCGGATAACTGACGCCGCATTATGAAATGTCTTCTACTCTGTTTATCGGTTTAGCCGCTTTTATGTTGTTAGCTGGCGCAGGCAGTATAGGCTTGCTCTACGTTGAAGCGCAGAAACAATACAAGCGTATTGATAAGATGAACTAAGGCAAGAAAGCGGCTGTAGTTGATAGTCGCGATGCCGAATGACGAACGCTTTTTTGCCACAGCTCAATTTACTGTACCCAATCCTCAAAAACGAGTCCGTCTACACGTTGGAACTTGCGCACATTGTTTGTCACAACAACACAGCCAGTAGAGAGAGCGTGTCCAGCTATGGCCGCATCGTTATTGCCGATCGGCGTCCCCTTGGCTGCGAGGTTAATTCTTATCGCTGTAACAGCATCTACAGCTGCTTTGTCCCACGGTAAGATCTCATCAATACGCTTTAGGAACTCTGCGACCAATACAGCATGTTTCGGTGACGCCTTTTTACCAATCAGACCAAACTGCATTTCTTGGTATGTGATAGTCGAGATCACAACACGATGTTGCTTATTCACAGCCTCTTGCAGCTTAAGCAACACAGATACGGGCTGTTCGCGCATAATGAATGAGCAAATACACGTATCGAGCATGTAAGTAATTTTTTTACTCAAAATTAAAGCGTCCTTCATCAGTGACTACGTCCTGACGCTCGTTCATAAAGTCATCATCCGCTTTTTCCTGACCTGCAAACGAAAGCCAATCAGGGCGAATTGGACGCAAGGTAATAACATCACCATCTTTATGGATTTCAAGTTCGTTAACGCCATCAAAGGCCATATCTTTTGGCAATCGAACCGCTTGGTTCTGACCATTTTTAAAAATTGATACTGTTCTCATCGCTACCACCAATTAGGCATATGTTTACCATATGCAAAGTATATAAAGCTGGAAGCATATGTCAACCATATGCGAACATCTAAATCCTGATCTGATCCAGTAATAGTGGACACTTTG
>NZ_JPEO01000010.1 GCF_000753795.1 Shewanella mangrovi | reverse complement strand
ATGAGTGGATTTACGGGCAAAGCCCTCTCATGAATGATAACCACCTACTGAAGTAGGTGGTTTAGGATGAGCAATAAAAAAGCCAGCAAACATGCTGGCTTTAGTCTACGCGCTATAAATTAGGTGAATTTAACCGTTCAGATCTTGAAAGAATTTCTTCACGCCATCAAACCAGCCTTCGGCTTTCGGACTGTGTTTACGCGCTTCACCAGTCAGAGTTGCTTCAAACTCTCGCAGTAACTCTTTCTGTTTCTCAGACAAGTTAACCGGCGTTTCCATCACCACTTTACACAGCAAGTCACCTACGGCGCTGCTACGCACGGATTTAACCCCTTTACCACGCAGGCGGAACATACGCCCAGTCTGGGTTTCTGCCGGGATCTTCAGGTTCACTTTGCCATCCAGTGTTGGCACTTCAATCTCACCGCCAAGCGCTGCTTTGGCAAACGAGATCGGCACTTCGCAGTAGAGGTTATTACCATCACGTACAAAGATTGGGTGTTCACGTACCGTAACTTGTACATACAAGTCACCCGCTGGTGCACCAAACTCACCGGCTTCACCCTCTCCAGCCAAACGGATACGGTCGCCTGTATCCACGCCCGCAGGGATTTTCACGTTCAGAGTTTTACTCTTCTCTACGCGACCATCGCCATGACATTTACTGCATGGGTCTTTGATGATCTTGCCGCGACCATGACAGGTTGGACAAGTTTGCTGCACCGCAAAGAAGCCCTGACGCATCTGTACTTGCCCCGCGCCATGACAAGTGCCACAGGTAGTGGCTGAAGTACCTTTCTTAGCGCCTGAGCCGTCGCACACGTCACAAGTGGCTAAGGTTGGGATGCGTAATTCACGGCTGACACCGCGCACCGCTTCTTCCAGCGACAGTTCCAAGTTGTAGCGCAGATCAGATCCACGAGCCGCTTGACGTTGACCGCCACCGCGACGACCACCACCGAAGATATCCCCAAATACATCGCCGAAGATGTCGCTAAAGTCAGCGCCGCCGCCACCGAAACCACCAGCACCGCCACGGCTAGGATCAACACCCGCATGACCAAATTGGTCGTAGGCGGCGCGTTTATCGCCATCGGTGAGGATTTCGTAGGCTTCCTTCACTTCTTTAAAGTTAGCTTCGGCTTCTTTATCGCCTGGGTTGCGATCCGGATGATATTTCATTGCCAAGCGTTTATACGCCTTTTTAATATCCCGTTCGCTAGCGTCGCGGCCGACGCCCAATACTTCGTAATAATCTCGCTTTGACATAATCTCTACGTTTTCTCAACTGGTGCAAGTACGAACGGGCGTTAGGGTTTCCCCGTAACGCCCGCCTGTAGTTAACCGGGGATAAACGCCCGATTATTTCTTGTCGTCTTTAACTTCTTCAAACTCAGCATCAACGACATCATCGGCAGCGGCGTTAGCACTTTGTTGGCCAGCATCTGCGCCGCCTTGTGCTTGCTGTGCGTTAGCTTGGGCGATTTCAACCAGTTTTTGTGAAGCTTGGATCAGCTCTTGAGTCGCCGTTTCGATAGCGTCTTTGTCGCTACCTTTGGTGGCTTCTTCAACTTTGCTGATAGCCGCTTCAATGCTGGCTTTATCGTCGCTTGGCAGCTTGTCGCCCGCTTCTTCAATCTGTTTCTTAGTCGCGTGTACCAAACCATCAGCTTGGTTACGTGCAGTCACTAATTCTTCAAACTTCTTGTCGTCTTCTGCGTGCGCTTCAGCATCACGTACCATTTGTTCTACTTCTTCGTCTGACAGACCTGAAGAAGCTTTAATGGTGATCGCTTGTTTCTTACCGGTTTTCTTATCGGTTGCAGAAACGTTCAGGATACCGTCGGCGTCCAAATCGAAGGTTACTTCAATCTGTGGCATGCCGCGTGGTGCTGGCTCAATGCCTTCCAGGTTGAATTGACCCAGAGATTTGTTGGCGCTAGCTTGCTTACGTTCACCTTGCAGTACGTGAATGGTTACTGCGCTTTGGTTGTCGTCAGCAGTTGAGAACACTTGGTTCGCTTTAGTAGGAATCGTCGTGTTTTTCTCAATCAGCTTGGTCATCACGCTGCCCATGGTTTCGATACCCAGAGACAGTGGCGTAACGTCCAGCAGCAGCACGTCTTTCACGTCACCCGCCAGTACACCACCTTGGATAGCCGCACCAACAGCTACTGCTTCGTCAGGGTTCACGTCTTTACGTGGTTCTTTACCGAAGAACTCAGTCACTGCCTGTTGTACTTTAGGCATACGAGTTTGACCACCCACCAGAATCACTTCGTTGATGTCTGAAACCGACAGGTCTGCATCAGCCAGAGCCACTTTCAGTGGTTCCAAAGAACGTTGGATCAAGTCTTCAACCAAAGATTCCAGTTTCGCACGAGTGATTTTCACCACCAAGTGTTTAGGACCTGTTGCATCAGCAGTGATGTAAGGCAGGTTCACTTCAGTTTGGTTCGCGCTAGACAGTTCAATCTTCGCTTTTTCAGCTGCTTCTTTCAGACGTTGCATTGCCAGTGGGTCTTTACGCAGATCCAGACCTTGCTCTTTCTTGAATTCGTCAGCCAAGTAGTTGATTACACGGTTATCGAAGTCTTCACCACCCAAGTGAGTATCACCGTTGGTTGCCAATACTTCGAACGTTTGGTCGCCATCAGCGCTATCAATTTCGATGATAGAGATATCGAAAGTACCACCACCCAAGTCGTAAACAGCTACTACGTTATCGCCTTGTTTTTTGTCGATACCGTAAGCCAATGCTGCTGCAGTTGGTTCGTTGATGATACGTTTAACTTCCAAGCCAGCAATACGACCAGCGTCTTTGGTAGCTTGACGTTGTGAATCATTGAAGTATGCAGGTACGGTGATTACGGCTTCGGTAACTTTCTCACCCAAGTAATCTTCTGCAGTTTTCTTCATTTTTTTCAGCACTTCGGCGGAAACTTGTGGCGGTGCCATTTTCTTACCGCGGCTTTCTACCCAAGCGTCGCCATTGTCAGCTTTAACGATGCTGAATGGCATGATGTCCACGTCACGTTGAACTTCGTCATCACCGAAACGACGACCGATCAAACGTTTGATTGCAAAGAAGGTGTTTTGTGGGTTAGTTACAGCCTGACGTTTTGCAGGTTGACCTACCAGGGTTTCATCTTCTGTAAATGCAATGATAGAAGGAGTGGTGCGATCGCCCTCAGCATTTTCCAGCACTCTGGGTTTGTCACCGTCCAGTACGGCAACACAAGAGTTGGTTGTGCCTAAGTCGATACCAATAATTTTACCCATGAGGTCCTCCGAAAATTTTTCGCACTTAAATTTGTTATCTGTTACTGGATATAGGGGCGAATTTGCTGTTTTCAAGCACTATTTTTACCGCCTGTATCGCGTCTTAACCCCTTTATGGGGGCGCAATTTGGCTTTACAAGGGCGAAATTAAAAAAATTGCGGCTTAACTGCCCCTTTTTTGATAAAGCGAAGCTAAAATAACCTCCACCTACCGTGCTAATGCCTTACTGGTTATGGCGCGTTCGCTTTTCTTGATATGAGTAGTGCTGATTGAAAACATCTTATTTGGCGCTCGCCTATGGTTTGGGCGCAGTGCTGTTGTGGTCGACTGTTGCCACTGCCTTTAAAATTGCCTTGGGCTTTTTTAGTCCACTGCAATTGGTATTTGTCGCCACTATTACTTCGGCGAGCGTACTGCTGCTGATATTGGCGCTACAGCGTAAACTAGCGCTTATTAGTCGTCAGTTCCGTCAGGCGCCGTGGCTATATTTGCAAACCGGCATACTGAATCCGTTTCTTTATTATCTGGTGCTCTTTAAAGCCTACGATTTGCTGCCAGCACAACAAGCACTGTCACTTAACTACACCTGGGCGATTTTGCTGCCGCTGCTATCTGTGCCCATGCTCAGACAAAAACTGCGCCGTATCGATTTAATCGCGGCGTTGCTCGCCTATTCTGGTGTAGTGATTATCGCTACCGGAGGCAATTTCGCGGGGCTGCAGTTTGAAAACCCGTTTGGCATTTTATTAGGGCTGACCAGTACCCTGCTCTGGTGTTTGTATTGGATTATTAACACCCGCGACAAAGGCGACCCAGTAGTAAGCCTTCTGTTGAGCTTTTTGGTAGCCTTACCCTTTATCACCTTGACGTTAGTGCTGACGCAGCCATTGCCAACACTCACATTACACGGCGTGTTGGCTGGCGCTTATGTCGGCTTATTTGAGATGGGGGTCACCTTCGTATTGTGGTTAATGGCGCTAAAATCTGCCGAGCGCACTGCGAGCGTGAGTAATCTGGTATTTCTTTCACCCGTGCTATCGATGTTTTTTATCGCCGCGATATTAGGTGAAACTATCGAACGTGCGACGATTTATGGTCTTAGCTGCATTTTACTGGCGCTATTACTACAGCAACTACTGCCCTATATTAAAAGTCGCCGTATGCGACGTGCGCTGTAACTATCACAAGAGAGGTCGTTGTGACGCCTGCTATCGATTTAGCGAATAAGAAGAAAATCTCCTTTAGCATCCACGAGTATCATCACGATAAAAATGCGCCGTCTTATGGTGAAGAAGCCGCGAGCGCGCTGGAATTAGACCCCAACCAAGTATTTAAAACTTTGTTGGTAAGCCTTGATGAAAAATCCAACCCGCTGGCAGTTGCATTAGTTCCGGTGAATCACCAACTCAGCCTGAAAGCGGCGGCGAAAGCGCTGAAACAGAAAAAGTTAGTTATGGCCGATCCGCAGCTAGCACAGAAATCATCAGGTTATCTGGTTGGCGGTATAAGCCCGTTAGGCCAGAAAAAGCAGCTACCGACGGTTATCGACGCTAGTGCTCAAGCCTTTGATAACATTTATGTCAGCGCGGGGCGTCGCGGACTGGAGATCTGTTTAAGTGCTGCAGATTTAGCTTCGCTCTGCCGTGGCAGTTTTGCTGAGATAAAAGCAGAAGACTAAGACAAAGATTTTTAAACTCAAAGTTCTAGAAAACAAAAAGCGCCGTGTTCAACATCGGCGCTTTTTTACTTTTTAAACTGTACGACTCAACTTAGCTACGTGCGGTGTAATCCCCGACAGCCAACCATTTATAGGTGGTGAGCGCTTCCAAGCCCATCGGTCCGCGGGCGTGCAGCTTTTGGGTACTCACAGCCACTTCAGCGCCAAGTCCAAACTGGCCACCATCGGTAAAGCGGGTGCTGGCATTCAGGTAAACGGCGGCGGAGTTCACCTCATTCATAAAGTGAGTCGCCGCTGCAATATCATCGGTCAGAATCGCTTCTGAGTGGCCACTGGAGAACTGACGAATATGGGCAATTGCGGCATCGATATCGGCAACGATTTTGATGCCAATCGTCAGCGACAGCCACTCAGTGCTAAAGCTTTCATCGGTGGCCGCTTCAATATCATAGGCGGGTAGCAGTTTACTGGTCGCTTCGCAGCCAACTAACTTCACGCCTTGCGCTGTCAATGCCGCCGCAAGTGTCGGTAAATAGTCTGCAGCAACCGCCTCATGCACTAATACCGTATCCAATGCGTTACACACGGTTGGGCGCTGCACTTTCGCGTTGATAATCACATCGGTCGAACGCTCGAGCTCAGCGGCTTTGTCGACGTACATATGACAGATACCAATTCCACCCAAAATCACGGGAATCGTCGCCTGCTCAGCGCAGAGACGCTGCAACTTGTCACCACCGCGCGGCACAATCATATCGACATAACTGTCCAACTTTAGCAGTCCGGTAACCAAGCTGCGGTCCGGGTTATCAATCAACTGCACCGCATCTTCAGGTAAACCACAACTGGCCACAGCCGCTCGAATCACCTTGGCAATTGCCATGTTGGAGTTCAGGGTTTCTTTACCACCGCGCAAAATCACGGCGTTACCGGTTTTGAGCGCCAGCACCGCGATATCCACCGTCACATTGGGGCGCGCTTCGTAGATCACTCCGATCACGCCCAACGGCACACTGCGACGACATAGGCGCATGCCATTTTCCAATAGACGCGAGTCAAACTCGCGGCCGATGGGATCAGGTAAGCCAACGACATTATCAATATCAGCGATTACACCGCTGAGACGCTCATGATTCAGCAGTAACCGATCAATCATTGCCTGATTCAGCCCTGCTGCTTTTGCTGCCGCAACATCCTGCTCATTGGCCGCGACAATCTCATCCGCCGCCGCGGTGAGACTGCTAGCGATGGCGTTGAGCAGCGTTGATTTTTGTGTCGAGGACAAATTAGCCAATGCAAAACTCGCCTGTTTGGCCTGCTGTCCTAGCGTTTGCAAATACTGTTCGTTCATAACACCACCATATCGTTACGGTGAACCACGGCATCGCCGTAGTCATAGCCTAAAATCGCTTCAATTTCGTTAGAATGCTTGCCGGAAATCATCCGCAGTGCTTTGGCACTGTAGCGACAAATTCCTTTAGCAAAGCGGTGACCATGCTGATCATGCAACTCCACAGTTGCGCCACGATCAAACGTACCTTCAATAGCCACTATCCCTTTAGAGAGTAAACTGCGGCCTTTTTCTGAAACCGCCCGCACAGCTCCATCATCAAGCACAATTTTGCCCTTGGCTTTCGGCCCGGCCAAAATCCATTGCTTACGGCTCTCAAGCGGGGTTTCGATAGCGCTAAAGTGGGTACCAACGCTTTCTTGCGCCATCAGTTTTAAAATCACATCCGGATGATGACCGGAGGCAATCACCACTTCGATACCAGCTCGACGTGCGATATCTGCCGCTTCCAACTTGGTCGCCATGCCACCTGTGCCCAACCCGGAAACCGAACCGCCAGCGATCTCGCGTAACTGGTCATCAATTCCCGCGACCTCAGAGATAAGTTTAGCGTCTGGATTGTCGCGCGGATCAGCATCGAACAAGCCTTTTTGATCGGTCAGCAATATCAGTAAGTCGGCATCACACAGCAAAGCAATGCGCGCCGACAAGTTATCGTTATCGCCGACTTTGATTTCACTGGTGGCCACAGCATCGTTTTCATTGATGATGGGAATGATATTTTGTGCCAATAGAGCGTGCAGCGTGTCGCGGGCATTTAAATAACGTTTGCGGTCTTGCAAATCGGCACGGGTGAGCAACAACTGCCCGACGTGCAAGCCGTAGATACTGAATAACTGCGCCCATGCCAGAATTAGCTGGCTTTGACCAACGGCGGCCAGCAACTGTTTATTAGGCATGGTATCGGGTAACTGTGGGTATAGCAGGTGTTCACGCCCTGCCGCAATCGCACCCGAGGTACACAACACCACCTCAATACCATCGCGCATCAATGCAGCCATCTGCCGCGACAACTCCACCATATGTGCTTTATCCAGCTTGTTACTGCCAGAGGTCAACACACTCGTACCGAGCTTTACTACCACACGCCGATAGCCGGCTTTACTGGAATGTTCCATCTACATCAAACGCAGAAAATCAAAGGAAGAGGGATTAACTTATACCGAATCGCCGCACGAATTCCTAGCGTCATTAGCTGTGAACTAATCTTTTCTGTGATTTTTTTAAAAATCTTCCATAAAAAAAGGCCATCACTAAGGATGACCTTTCTTAAACAGCAAATTTGTTACATAAACAATACTTTGCCGAGGAACAAAATCGCCAGCACGATAATGCCGACGTTAAGATCTTTGAAACGACCACACAGCAGCTTAATTACAGCGTATGAGATAAAGCCCAGTGCAATACCATTGGCAATTGAGTAAGTAAATGGCATCACCAAGGCGGCCACCACCATAGGTGCTGCTTCAGTCAGATCGTCCCATTCTACGTGCAACAAGCTCGACATCATCAGAATAGCAACGTAGAACAAGGTACCCGCTGTCGCATAACCTGGCACCATGCCCGCCAATGGCGAGATAAACAAGGCCGCGATAAACAGCAGACCAACCACAACCGCGGTTAACCCAGTACGGCCACCAGCGCTCACACCAGCGGTGCTTTCAATGTAGCTAGTCGTGGTTGAAGTACCTAATGCCGCACCCGCCATTGTCGCCAGAGAGTCAGCCGTCAATGCACGTTTTAGACGCGGTAAGCTACCATCGCTCTTAAGCAAACCGGCACGGTGTGCAACCGCCACTAACGTGCCAGAGGTATCAAACAGGTCAACAAACAGGAACGCGAATACGATAGAGATCATGCTGATATCCATCACACCACTCAGATCCATTTTCATGAAGGTTGGTGCTAGTGATGGCGGTGCAGACACAATACCGTGGTACTCAACATCACCAAACAGCAAGCCCAGCAAGGTAATGGTCAGAATACTAAGGATAACCGCTGCTTTATAACCACGGTTAACGAAGGCGATAATCAGGAAAAAGCCCAGCGCCGACATGGCAACCGGAAACGCTTTTAGATCGCCCATACCAACCAGTGTGGCAGGGTTATCAACGACAATACCTGCACTACGCAGGCCAATCAGCGCCAAAAACAGACCGATACCTGCCGCAATCCCCATACGCAATGACATTGGAATCGAATTAACGATCCACTCACGAATACGCACGAGTGACAGGATCAGGAAGCAACAACCTGACAGGAATACCGCCCCTAAGGCAGTTTCCCAGCTATATCCCATGTCACCTACCACACTAAAAGTGAAGAAGGCGTTTAAACCCATCCCTGGAGCCAACGCAATCGGATAGTTGGCTAAAAGACCCATGACCAGACAGCCAACCGCGGCGGCCAGACAGGTAGCGACGAATACCGCTCCATGATCCATTCCAGCTTTAGCCAAAATCTCGGGGTTGACGAAAATGATGTACGCCATGGTGAGGAAGGTGGTGAAACCAGCCAACACTTCCTGCTTTAGGGTCGTTTGGTGCTCTTTGAGCTTAAACAGTTTTTCCAGCATGGAACCGGGTTCCTTGAACAGTGATTTGTAGGGTTCTTCTTTATGTAACAGTTATTTAACATAACCGCACGGTAGCGGCAGATTATAAATGCGTTCCTTTATCTTATTCCAGCAATATTCGTAGAGTGCCGGACAAGGATCACGCAATTACACTGACTTGCTGGTGATAGCAAGCACTGACGAACAGGCAAAAAAAAACCTGCTCAACAGAGCAGGTGAAGAGATGTAACAAAACGCCCATAAGATGGGTAAAAATAACCATTTGCACAAACAGATCCTGATGGGTTGGTGTCCATCGAAAATCGGTTCTAAAGCAACCACTTAAAAAAGCAGTTACGGGTGAAAGCTGTGATCCGGAGTGAAATCAACAACAAACATCAAGTAGAGAGACTCTGCAACCGAGGCTGAATTCCGACTGTAACTGACCGACCAAAGTCACTACAGCGATAGGATTCCGATGAAACTTAGAGGTTGGGGACTCTCATGGGTAACATCACCTTCGGGAACATCCGTCGACCTCATGTCTTGGCGTCACCGTTGGTACTAATAATACACAGATGAAATATTATTACAAGATAAAATGCATATTTTTTTAATTATGGAGCTCTTTTGTAATAAAGTTACAAAACGATGACAATAGAATTTCTAAGTGTTTTTTAAAAAATCTATATATTCAATAAGTTGAAAACAACCCACTCGAAGATTTAGCGATTTTTGCGTTTGTCTTTTTTAGATCAACTGTTGTAAGTAATGCCAAAATGTTACCAAAGGTATCGCATTGGGTTTGCCATAACGCGGATCCCCTTCGATAGCCGCCCCCGCTATATCAAGGTGCATAAATGGCAGTGGCGTTGGCGACTGTGCACCATGACGATTAAGACCAGAAGCACTGACAATAAAAGCCGCAGCAAGCTGATGACCACGTGTCACCATCGACGAGCCTAAATGCATACTCGAGAGCACATCGGCGGCCAAAGTAGTATCGGTGATGATGGAGAAATCTTCTTGAGACAATGCCGAGACTGTCGCCGCCTCGCCCTGCAAGTTCGCCTGATGAGAGAAGCTTGGGGCCAAATTAGCTAGCGCCACACTATTAGGCACAGTCGCAAAATGTCGGCCAAAGGCACGCGCGGCGTGACTGGTTAAGGTCGCCACCGAAAATAACTGTGGATTAACCGCGTCACTAGCCAAGATGCGTAAATGCGATAACAGATCTGCTAGCACTAAGCGCCCTTCGGCGTCGGTATTGCCAATACGCACACGTGTTCCAGCGTGTGAGGTAATGATTTCATCGGGTACAAAAGCATCGCTGCCGATACTATTGCGGACTAAACCAAGCTGCGCAACAACGCGTACACCTTGAGGTTTAAGCAACCCAATGGTTTTCATCAGTCCAGCAATCGCCGCCGCGCCACCTTTATCGCGACTCATCCCCGACATGCCGCCGCCCACTTTAAGGCTGGCACCGCCAGTATCGAATATCACTCCCTTTCCAGCCAACAACAACGTATGCTTGACTTCGTCTTCCGGCAGGTATTCGAGTTGTAACACCCGAGGTTGATGACGTTCAACCTGCAATGATGCTCGACCAACGGCGCACAACAACGGATAGTCGGCCAACAGAGTATCGAGATCATCAAGGACGGAGACATCTACATCACTCTCCACGAGTGACTTCATGCAGTAATCCACAAACGCATAAGGCGCCATCCGCTCAGGCTCGGTGGCACATAAATCGCGTGCTAATATTCTTCCGGCTTCAATCGCCGTGAGTTGCACGGCAATGTTATCCGGCACATCGACTAAGCCGATGCAACTGATGCCGACTTGATGCCCAGCCTCTCGCGCTTCTAATGGCAACCAAAGCTGCTGCGCACAGCCAAGCGCGGCGACCGATAGCGCCATGGCAAATTGCGGTAAAGGATTAGCCGCAACCCATAATAATGGCCGTTTGGCGCCACTCGCCTGTGCTTGGGCGATTGCCTGTTGTGCCACCTCGGCATAAACACTGACATCACCATATTCTGCATCTATCTGTACGACGGCACTGAGCAAGCGATTCCCCGGCGCACTATCGCACACGGACAACACCAATTGCTGACCAATACGTTTATCGATGGCCGCCTGTTGCTGCAATGCTTGACGAATAGCCGCGAAAGGAACCGCTAAAGGATCTGGACTGATAATGATAAGCGCATCCCAGTCATTGCTGGATGCGAAGAGTTCGTCACTGGAAACAGAAATAAATTGCGGCACAGCAGGCTCCGGTTATGCGCTAAAAATGAGGCAACCTATTATTGGCATTTCAGTTGATGATTACTATGCCCATCCCGCTGGAAAGTTTTGCTGCCAAACAGTGAGCTAGATCTTAACTGATAACCACTATCAACTGCTGCTTATGTTAAACTCGCTGCATATTCATGATGACGCGTGCGTCATCAACCTGTGTTCAATTTCATTATCAGGAGTCTGATGTGTCTCAACTCAGCCAATTAGCCCCCCAGCCTTTGTGGCAATGGTTTGAAAAGATTTGTGCAATCCCAAGACCGTCTAAACATGAAGCGGCGTTGAG
Organism: Shewanella mangrovi; assembly: GCF_000753795.1. Taxonomy (GTDB): domain Bacteria; phylum Pseudomonadota; class Gammaproteobacteria; order Enterobacterales; family Shewanellaceae; genus Shewanella; species Shewanella mangrovi. Next base: position 154,245 of record NZ_JPEO01000010.1, on the reverse strand, counting down.
TCAGTTCATTCAACAGTGGGCCAAAGCACGTGATCTGCTGGTCATTGAAGATGCCACTGGCAACCTTATCATCCGTAAACCAGCCACTGCTGGCATGGAAGACCGCAAAGGCGTGGTTATTCAAGCGCATATGGATATGGTGCCGCAGGCAAATGCCGATAAAGTACATGACTTTACCAAAGATCCAATTGAAGCTTGGGTAGATGGTGACTGGGTAAAAGCCAATGGCACCACCCTGGGTGCTGACAATGGCATAGGTATGGCATCTGCGTTGGCGATTTTGGAAAGCACCGACATTGCCCACGGTCCGCTCGAAGTGCTGCTAACTATCGATGAAGAAGCGGGAATGACCGGTGCATTTGGTCTGCAAGCGGGCGTGTTAACCGGCGACATTCTGATCAACACAGATTCAGAGCAAGAAGGCGAAATCTATATGGGTTGCGCAGGTGGCGTCGACGCCAGCTTTACCCTGCCATTGACCAAGATTGCCAGCGATAATGCTGATAAAGCCTTCCGCTTAACTGTGTCTGGCCTTAAGGGCGGTCACTCTGGCGTTAACATCCATTTAGGTCGTGGCAACGCCAATAAAATTCTCGCGCGTTTCCTATTTGATAACGCTGACGAGTTGGGACTCACGTTAACCGATTTCACGGGTGGTTCTCTGCGTAATGCCATTCCACGTGAAGCCTTTGCCACCATTACTGTGCCAGCAGCCCAGGTTGATGCGCTAGCAAGTGCTGTGAGTGAATTTCAAGCCTTATTGCGCACAGAGTTGGCGATTGCAGATGCCGACGTAAAAGTATCAATTAGCCCAGTTGAATTACCTGCTGAGCAATTTAGTGCTGCTACCCAAGCGCAATTACTGTCACTGCTGCATGCCTGCCCGAATGGCGTAATTCGCATGAGCGACGAAGTAGAAGGCGTGACTGAAACGTCGCTAAACCTCGGTGTGATTACCACCGAAGCCGATAAAGTCGTTGCACTGTGCTTAATCCGTTCTTTGATCGACTCTGGGCGCGATAACGTGTGCAGCCAACTGGCCGCCTTAGGCAAATTAGCGGGCGCTCAAGTGGCATTTAGTGGTGCTTATCCAGGCTGGAAACCTGATAACGAATCTGAAGTCATGGCGATTGTGCGCAACACTTATCAGGATATCTACCATAAAGAGCCCGTCATTATGGTAATTCACGCGGGACTGGAGTGTGGCCTATTTAAAGAACCGTACCCAACCATGGATATGGTATCGATTGGCCCCACCATTCGTTATCCACACAGCCCAGACGAAAAAGTGAATATCACCACGGTTGGCCAATATTGGCAATTGCTGCTCGCTGTATTAGCGCGAATCCCTACCAAAGCTTAAAAAACAGCATTGAAAACAAAAGCCTTCGTAAGAAGGCTTTTTTTATGCCCAAACAAGCAAAACCTCCTATTCAATTCTATTCTTACATCTCGTGTGTAGCGCTAATGTCAGCACTCAAGCGGCCGATATTTAACTCGCAAGCTCATCCGTTCACGTTTCATTGCTACGGTAGGAAAATCTATGTTCTGGGGCAAAAAATCGAATCACCAACAACGACAGCAACTTCAGGAAGAGTTAGCGGAGCTGCAGTCTGTATGCGACTCAATTCACAAGAGTATCGCGTCGATATCTTTTACCACGGACGGCAAAATTACTGAGGTCAGTGAGCTATTTGCCAACACTGTCGGTTATGACCGTCAGCGCATGCTTGGCATGCAACACCGCGAGCTATGTTTTCCTGAAACCGCAAACTCTAGCGCTTACAAAGAGCTGTGGAATAAACTTCGTAGTGGTAAATCCTTTTCCGGGCCAGTGAAACGAAAACATGCTGACGGCCATGCCGTCTGGTTACAAGCGACCTACTTTCCGGTGATGCGGGACGGTCAAGTCACCAAGGTGATGAAGCTGGCAACAGACATCACCGTCGAGCATGAAGAACTACTGGACAAAGTCGCACTATCTGACGCGCTGGAGCTATCACGTGCCAGCATTGAGTTTGACCCTCAAGGCAATATTATTGATGCCAATAAAAATTTTCTTGATGTGATGGGCTACACCCTCAATGAAATCAAGAATAAACATCACCGCATGTTTTGTGATGACAAGTTTTACAGTAAACATCCTAATTTCTGGAAGGAATTAGCCGCAGGCGAATACAAAACCGGACTGTTTAAACGTTATAGCAAACATGGCGATCCGGTCTGGTTAGAAGCGTCTTACAACCCAATTAAAGACCCATCAGGCAAAGTCTATAAAGTGATTAAGTTTGCCAGCGATACAACCGAGAGGGTATTGCGTGCCGATGCGACCAAAGCCGCCGCCAACGTAGCGCGCGAATCCGCCATTGAGACCACAGATAAACTGCAGCAGGCAACCTCTTTGCTGGCCAACGTTCGTGATAACTCCAATATGAATTATCAGCAGGTACAACGTGCCTCGTCGGCGATATCAGAACTCAACGAGCAGTCTCGCAATATCGAAGCGATTGTGTCGACCATTAGCGCCATTGCCGATCAAACCAACCTACTGGCACTCAATGCTGCTATCGAAGCCGCGCGGGCGGGCGAACAAGGTCGCGGCTTTGCGGTCGTTGCAGATGAAGTGCGGCAATTGGCAGCACGCACCAGCGAATCGACCAAAGAGATCAACGCTGTGGTTAAGAAAAATGGCGCCTTGACCGAACATGCCACCAAGGAGATTTCATCGGTAGCCGATGCCACCACTAAAGGCAGAGAACATGTTGAAGCGGTGAGTAGCGTCATGAGTGATATTCTGAGCAGTTCTCAAAACGTGTCTGAAACCATAGAAGCACTGCAACGCAATGAATAATTCGCGCTCATTTTTCGGCTGCCGCGGTACATGTTTTGGCTTAATATGTGCCGCCAAATAAGGACTACCTGTGCTAGTTGCCAAAGGCCAACACGGGTATATATGTAAGAGTCTATTGGAGAATAATAGCCCTATGCCACAGATCATCATGCTGACATAGGCAACGTCTTTTTCAGGGATTGAATAACATTTGAGTTGATCAGCGCCAACCGGCGAAGATAAAAGGGTTAAAATGTTCTGGAAAAGTAAACAGCAAACCGAAAACTGTAAACTAGAGCAAGCGAAGCTAGCTCGCTTACATGCAATCACCTCATCAATTGAGAATCACCTTCCTAGCATCACGTTTGCGCTCGATGGCACTGTCATTGAGGCGAGCCAGATGTTTGCAGATCTTGTCGGCATTGAACGGCATACGCTGAAGGGGATGCATCATCGGCAGCTTTGTTCTCCCGATTATGTCAACTCTGGTGATTACCAAAAACTGTGGCAGCAACTCCGTGCCGGGCAAGCCTATAGTAATGTGGTTGAACGACGGAACGCGTCATCAGGGCAGCGGCTCTGGTTGCAAGCCACCTATTTCCCCATTATTGAAAATGGACAGGTGACACAGGTGATGAAAATCGCCTTTGATGTTACGGCTAAGCGAGAACAACTGCTACACCAACTCGCTATTTCACAAGCATTGAGTCAATCACAAGCGATCATCGAATTCGATCCACAAGGCACCATTATCGAAGCCAATGATAACTTTCTGCGCACTATGGGGTATCGTCGCGACGAAATTATCGGTAAGCACCACCGCATGTTTTGTGACGACGAGTTCTACCGGCAGAACCCAAGGTTTTGGCAAGAACTGGCTGCAGGACAGTTTCGTAGTGGCTTGTTTAAGCGCCGTAATAAGGCGGGTAACGTGGTCTGGCTCGAAGCCTCATATAACCCTGTTAAAGACAGTTCTGGCAAGGTATACAAACTGATTAAGTTTGCCAGTGATATCACTGCACGCGTTGAGAGAGCACAAGCGACCAAGCAAGCTGCGGAAATGGCCCAACAGGCAGCAATGGAAACCAACGCCGAAGCACAACAAGCGTTAGCGCTGCTGCAGTCTGTGTTAGCCACCTCGCAAAGTAGTGTGCAGCTGGTAGAAAAAGCATCAGAAGCGATCACTAAGTTGAATACTCAGTCACACAACATCGAAGCCATTGTATCCACCATCAGCGGTATTGCCGATCAAACGAATTTGCTGGCGCTAAATGCGGCAATTGAAGCTGCTCGTGCTGGCGAGCAAGGACGAGGCTTTGCAGTCGTTGCCGATGAAGTGCGTAAATTGGCAGGCCGCACCAGTACCTCAACCCAAGAGATTGGCGAAGTCGTGCAGCAAAACGGCGGGCTCACTGCCATGGCGACACAAGACATGAGACAGGTAGCCGAATCAACACAGCAAGGCCAGCAACAAATAGAGGATGTGGTTCGCGTGATGAGCGCTATTATCGCCAGCTCCGCACAAGTCGAAAATACAGTTGCAGCTTTGTCAGGCGACGATGCGCTTAACATTTAATTACGACCGCAACAGCAATAAAAAACGCGGCAACAGCCGCGTTTTTTTATTAAATCGACATGCAGAGATATTTCATTTCGAGATAATCTTCTATGCCGTATTTTGAGCCTTCTCGGCCAAGTCCAGATTCTTTTACACCGCCAAACGGTGCGACTTCATTCGATATCAACCCGGTATTAATCCCAACCATGCCGTATTCCAGTGCTTCGGCCACGCGCCAGACCCGCGATAAATCCCGCGCATAAAAGTAGGATGCGAGGCCAAACTCAGTATCGTTGGCCATTTGAATGACTTCCTGTTCATCCTTAAAGCGGAATAGCGGCGCAATTGGCCCAAAGGTTTCTTCCTTCGCCAGCGTCATCTCTGCGGTAACTTCGGTTAACACAGCAGGTTGCATAAAGCGGCCTTGCAGCGGTGCGCCGCCCACGATTACACGAGCCCCTTTACTGGTGGCATCCTGCAACTGCGCTTGCACTTTTTCCAGAGCCTTAACATCAATCAAAGGCCCAACCTCAACCCCGGCTTCGGCGCCGTTACCGATTTTCAGTTGCGCGACTTTGCTGGCTAACTTACTGGCAAACTCATCGTAGATGCTGTCGTGAATATAAAGACGATTGGCACAAACACATGTTTGTCCGGCATTACGATATTTCGACAGCATTGCGCCTTCCACCGCAGCATCGATATCGGCATCGTCGAAGACGATAAATGGCGCATTACCACCAAGCTCCAGCGATAGCTTTTTCAGCGTGGCCGCACTTTGTTGCATCAATTTGATACCGACTGCGGTAGAGCCCGTGAAGGACAACTTACGTACGACCGGACTAGCTGTGAGTACCTGCCCAATCTCAATTGCATGGCCAGGCAATACGTTAAAGACACCCGCAGGAATACCCGCTTGTTCGGCAAGCTTAGCCAGCGCAAGTGCGGTCAACGGCGTTTGCTCGGCGGGTTTTAATACCATCGTGCAACCTGCCGCCAGCGCAGGCCCAGCTTTACGGGTAATCATGGCAGCGGGAAAATTCCACGGCGTAATAGCTGCACAAACGCCAATCCCTTGTTTAATCACCAACAGGCGTTTATCCGCTTGATGGCCCGGAATAACGTCCCCATACAGCCGCTTGGCTTCTTCGGCGAACCATTCAATAAAGGAAGCCGCATAAGCCACCTCCCCTTTTGCTTCCTGAAGCGGCTTGCCGCCTTCACTGGTCATCAGCAAGGCTAAGTCGTCACTATTGTCGATGATCAACTGATACCAACGCCGCAATAGTTGTGCACGTTCTTTCGCGGTTTTACTGCGCCACGCCGGTAATGCCTTTTCGGCAGCCGCGATTGCTTGCGCTGTTTCGCCGGCGCCAACAAAGGCAACGGCTGCGATGGGTTGTTCGGTCGCTGGGTTAATCACATCCAAGCGTTCACCATTGCAGGCATCGCGCCATTGGCCGTCAATATAGGCTTGGGTTTGCAGTAGTTCAGGGTTAGCAAGTTGCATCTTGACTCCTGAGTCTTTGCTCGTGTCGGGGAATCTGTGATTGCAAGATAGCACACCCGCGGCAAGAGACAGGTGAACGAGGTACAAAATGGTGGCAACTATTACTGCCGAGTCACTGTTTTTTAACAGTAAATCAAAGCGTCAGCGTAAAACTCTGTGATGAAATTAGCAGTCAACTAACAAAGTGACGACTATATTAATCTGCATAAGCCTGTTTCCGGAGACTCATCATGGCCGAAGCGTTAAAACTGATTGCGTTACTGCTGATCCTGTTGCTCATCTACAAACTGGTATTCAGCCGTAAAACACAGGGCGCCATCTTTGAAATGCATTTTAAAAATGGACGCCTAACTCAACACAGCGGCAAAATCCCTGAGCGTTTCGCCAAAGAATGTCGCGCGATTGCCAAGAAAGGCAAGCTGACATGCGTGGTACGTGCTGAAAACACGCAGCCAGTATCACTGCATGTTTCGGCCAACGCTGGCGCCCAATATATTCAGCAGATGCAAGCCGCCTTTCCTAAGCAACAATACGACACCAGCAACGCCGCCAAAGCTCACTAAGTCGCGCAATGCAGCATTCACTGCGGCCGATAGTCACCTTTGGCTGCAGTGATGTGTACCACGCTGATACTGCGCTCTAAAAATCCCCCTTCACAGTAACTCAAGTAAAAGCGCCACATACGAATAAAGTCGTCACCATATCCTAGCTGTTTCACCTTAGGTAACGCATGCTGAAAGCGCTGCTGCCAATCGTTTAATGTTTTGGCGTAATCGATACCAAAGTCATACAAAGCATCGACCACCATCTCGGTGTGACGCTGAAAATGCTGCGCCATAACCGAAACCGACGGCAGGCAACCACCTGGGAAAATATACCGCTGAATAAAATCCACGCCACGGCGATAACTGTCATAACGTTGGTCAGCAATCGTAATGGCCTGCAGCAGCAACTTACCGTGCGGCAGTAACAACGTATTAAGCTTATTGAAAAAGCCAGGAAGATACTCGTGCCCAACGGCCTCAATCATCTCTATCGAGACAATACGATCATACTGACCGCTGAGTTCGCGATAGTCCTGTTGCAATAAGGTAATCTGCTCGCCAAGCCCCTCTTCAGCAATGCGTTGCTGAGCATATTGGTACTGAGCATCAGATATTGTGGTGGTGGTAACTGTCACGCCATAATGTTTCGCCGCATATATGGCTAATGCGCCCCAACCGGTGCCGATCTCCAGCAGTCGCTGTCCAGGTTGCAAATCCAAGCGCTCGCAAATCTGCTGCAGCTTATACTGCTGCGCATCTTCGAGTCCGCTATCTGCGTGTGGATAAATGGCACTGGAATAAAGCATATCCCGATCAAGAAACTGCTGATAAAGATCATTTCCTAAATCGTAATGCGCCAGAATATTGCGCTTACTGCCTGACTTAGAGTTACGACTGAAACGATGACGCAGCAGATGCCAGCTGTTAGTAAGCCAGCTAAAACGCTGTTCCAGTCGTTGTAACAACAGCAGATTGCGCGCAAAAATCCGTACTAACACAGTTAAATCATCACAGCGCCATTGCTCAAGAATATAAGCTTCAGCGGCGCCAATGCTGCCACCAAACACCAAGCGTTGATAACAACTGGGGTCATTGATGGTGAGGGTCACACGTAAATCAGCATGCTTGTCACCAAAGTGATATTGCTGTGCTCCTTCCACCAGGGTGATTGCCCCATTCGCTAATCCACCCAACGCTTTAAACAGCACACTTCTTGCCAGACGTTGACGCCAGCCAAGTTGCCAAGATAAGGGTTGTTTTAATTCAATCTCGCTTGGTTGCATGGGAGTTCTCCTGTGATTTCAGCGTATTGGGATGAGACACAAAGGGGACTTTCTTCCACCATAATTTCAGCGCTTGCCAATAGATCAGTCTGACGATTCTGAGTGTCATGAGAGGATAACGCAGACAATAGTGGCGAATATTACTGGCCGAGAAATCCTGCCGCTGGAGCTGCATAGCCGCCCGAAAACTGGCGTGGCTATTGGTTTGTCGTAAGTTAGTGATGGCAAAATTTAATTGCTCACCGGGCAGATTAAACTGCCAGCGATACTGCATGTCACAATCCATAAATGGCGAGACATGAAAAGCCTTGGGGGTTAATTCAGTTTGCTTGGCATCGACGAGATAGTAATGGCGCTCATTCCATGGTGTATTACTCACTTCTGCCAATAGGCAGCAGAGTTGCTCGTCCTGATAACAGTAGAAAAAATTCACTGGGCTAAAGTAAATACCAAAGTGGCTTAGCTGACCGGCATAGAAGACTCTGTTACCGGCATCGCCACCGAGCTGTTGCACTTTTTGTTGTACCCGTTGTTTGAGCGGCAAAGCGCCACCACCAAGATGATGCTGCGGATTAAAACTTAGTGGCCGCCACCACTCTTTACCAAACCAAGCACTGGTTTGGTACAAGGTTTCCAACTCATCTAAATCCAGCAACGCCAACGCAAACGGATAGCGGAAGTGGTGCGCTACGATTTCAAAACGTTTGTGCACGACGTTGCCGTAGTAGAGTCCGCTTTGTAGTGATGTCATAAATGCACTCCAAAACGCTGACACACGTCGAGGGCACTGTGGACGCCATCTTCGTGAAAGCCGTTATACCAATAGGCACCGACAAAATGGGTATGACGTTTGCCACAGATCTGCTCGCGCTGCTGACGAGCACGTAGACCCAACATAGAAAACTGCGGATGGCTATAGTTAAAACGCCGAAGTATCTTGCGTTCGTCTATCGCATCACTTTGATTTAACGTCACCAGAAAATTAGGCGCATCGCTGGGTAAACGCTGCAAAATATTCATGTTGTAGGTGACTGCGGCAGGTCGAGTACGATCACCATCGAGCCGATAATTCCAGCTCGCCCACGCCGCTTTTTGTTGCGGTAATAAGCGGGTATCCAGATGCAACACCACTTCATTGTCTTGATAAGGCAGCGCACCTAACACCTGCTTTTCGTGAAAGTCGGCATCGGCGAGCAAGGCTGACGCTTGGTCGCTATGGCAGCCGATAATCACCTCATCAAACCCTTGCCAGCCACCGTTCACTAATAGCTCGACGCCATCTTGATGCCGTCGCACTGCCTGCACCGGAGCATTCAAATGCACTTTATCGGCAAAGGGTTTAATCAGGTGCGGAATATAACTGCGAGAGCCGCCTTTGATCACGTACCATTGCGGCCGATTGCGGACATCTAACAGGCCGTGATTTTGAAAGAATTCAATAAAGAAGCGTAGCGGAAAATCCTCGATATCCTGCAGGCTGGCAGACCAAATCGCCGCTCCCATTGGCAAAATATAATGCTCACAGAAAAATGCAGAAAACTGCTCCTGTCTGAGAAACTCCCCCAGAGTATCGTCGGGATATATACCTTCAGTAAACAGCGTCTTACAACGCTTATTAAAACGCATAATCTCCAGTAGAAAACCCCAAAATTGCGGCTCAATCAGATTACGTTTCTGAGCAAATAGCGTACGAAAGCTATGGCCATTATATTCCAGCCCACTTTGCAGATGGCGCACCGAAAAGCTCATTTCCGTTGGCAAAATTTCCACATCGAGTTGGGCAAGCAGCTTTTGAAAACGCGGATACGTTCGGTCATTAAAGACAATAAACCCTGTATCAATGGCATATTGCTTCCCCATGGCTTCAATATCCACAGTAGCCGTGTGACCACCAAGACTCGTATTTGCCTCAAACAGAGTGATATCAAATTGCTTGGACAGCAGATAGCCACAGGTGAGAGAAGAGATCCCCGAGCCTATGATGGCAATACGTTTCTGCGCCAACGCAGTGGTAGCGTGACTCATGGATTAGTCTCCTCGTGGATGTTCGGCGAGTAGCCGTTGCTGCCAAGTGATGGGCAAGTGAGCTATCAGCTTGAGAGTCCACAGCAAGCGCCGTGGAAAAGCGATAATTTGCTTGCGACGGGCAAGCCCCTGCCGAATACGTGCTGACGCCTGTTCCACCGACATCAACCACGGCATGTTAAAGTCGTTGTGCGCAGTCAGCGGCGTTGCCACAAACCCAGGTTGAATTTCACTGACAGTGATGTTTTGCGTTAACAGATCCCGCTGTAGGCTCTGTGCAAGATAGTGAATCGCAGCTTTTGATGCGCCATAAGCTTCAGCGCGAGCAAACGGCAGATGAATCACGGCAGATCCGGTCAGGGCTAACTGAGCTCCCGGCTTCAACTTCGGCAGCAGAAACTGCAGACAGTAACCGATAGACGTCAGGTTAGTGTTGATGACCCGTGCGAAGCTATCGCCATCAAACTGCTCTATCTGCTGATACTCACAGGTGCCAGCATGCAACATGATTAAATCGAGTGACTGTTCGGCAACCTGCGCTGCCGCTTGCTGCCAAGCCTGCTTATCAGTGATATCGAACGCTAACGGCGTCACATTGTCGATGCCCCCCAAGGCAATGCCGTGACGCCCACAACCCCACACGTGCCAGCCGTCAGCGGCATAATCTTTTGCCAGTTGTAACCCTATGCCGGAGGTTGCACCGGTGATCAGTAGCTGTTTCATACACTCACCCGTCGTTTAATGGCTCTCACAGCACTACCCAACAACGGCAACTGTTCATACAGCATCTGGCCAACATCAAAGTAATCACGATGAAAGGTGACTTTGTCGGCAAGGGTGAGAAAACTCATCCCGTCGACACTGATTAGCTGACCACGATTCAGGCGTGGATGCTGAAAATGCATCTGCCAGTTGATTGCGGCCTGCGCCGGTGCCAGCAGCACCTGCTGCATATCAAAGGCAATATAATCAAGGTGTTGATACAGACCGACAAAATACTGGGTTAAGGCATCCAGTCCGCACACTTGATGAAGTGGATCCTGAAATAGGATCTGCTCATCATAGATATCAGCCAACAACGACAGGTTGTCTCGGTTGAGGCGTTGATACATGGCAAGAAAACGTTCGACCAGTTGCTGCTCGCCTGCTGCACATTGACCACTAATACTTGCCATGTTGCGCTCCTTCTAATTGGCTTTTTTCAGCACCGATAACCGTGACAACGCTCGTTCGCGCGCTTCGCTGTGGTTAACTATCGGCATCGGATAATCACTGACCGCAAACAATTGGCCGTGCATGCGACTATCAGGGTGATGAATTTGCTTCAGTGACCAAGCCTCGACCTCAGGCACGTACTTACGGATAAAACTGGCATCGGGATCAAATTTTTCGCTCTGTGTCATAGGGTTAAAGATACGAAAATATGGTTGAGCATCGCAGCCAGTCCCCGCCGACCATTGCCAGCCGCCATTATTCGCCGCAAGATCGCCATCAAGCAGTTGCTGACGAAACCAACGTTCGCCAAGGTGCCAGTCAATCAACAGATGCTTCGTGAGAAAGCTGGCGGTGATCATTCTTAAGCGGTTGTGCATCCAGCCGGTTTGCTGCAACTGACGCATCGCTGCGTCCACAATGGGATAGCCAGTGCGGCCTTCACACCATGCGCTAAAGGCTTCGTCGTCCTGTTGCCACTGAATGTGCGCTCCCAAAGGATTGAAATTCGCGCCCATACTCAAGCTCGGATAAGCCTGCAACAGATGTCGGTAAAATTCGCGCCAGACTAGCTCGGACAGCCAACAACGGCCGGGACTGGTGTCATCCGCAATCGCATCGGGGAACTGCGCCAGCAAGGCGGCTAAACACTGTCTGGGACTGATGATGCCCAATGCCAGATAGGGCGAAAGACTGCTGGTACCATCAAGCGCAGGGAAATCACGCTGTTGCTTATAATCTGCAGCATGATGTTGCACAAATTGCTGCAATAACTGCCGCGCTTCACCTTCGCCCGCACGCCACATCTCACTATCACCGGTAGCGACTGACAAGCTGATGATATGCTGTGGTGTAAATGCCGCTGCAATCGGTGCAGGCACCTTAAGCGGCTGACACTGCATGCCACTCGCCAGTTCACGCCAACGCTTGAAAAATGGCGTGAATACCCGGTACATGTCGCCACTTTGATTCACAACACTGCCGGGCGGCAGGATGCAGTGTTCATTGGTGAAATTCAGCGGCACTTCCGCTTCTAACAGCGCTTGATCACGCCGTATTTCATTCAGTTCAGGTTCACGTCCGGCAAAAATCGCCACCACATTTTCCTGGCGCATTCGCGCTTGCCAGAGCGCGTTAACGCCGTCAAAGTCATCGCTGTGCCACAGCTCCAATTCAACGCCAAGTGCTGCAAGTGATTGCTGCAAACAGCGCAGATGGCGCTGCAGAAAATCGAGTTGACGCAAACCTACATCATGTTTCTGCCACTGCAGTGGTGTTTCAATGTAGACCGCCTTTAACGTCAGCTGGTGTTGCCGCGCCATCTTAGTTGCGGCGTGCAGCGCTTGGTTGTCGGCAACACGTAAATCCTGCCGAAACCAGATGTAGACGCTGCCAGAATCATGAGAGTGACTCATCGCTGCACCTCCTGTGCGCCAAAGTGCCACTGCGCTAGCTGTTGGATTGACTCGACGACATTAAGATTGTCGATATGCGCTAGCTGCGGCTGTAACAGACTGGCAAAACAGCCACAGAGCGCAGTGTTAAGTTGCACTTTGCTGCTGAGTTGCGACAGTTGACTTAAGGTGCTGAGATTGGTGTGAGCCGCGGGCATTACCAGCATGGCTTCTGGCTGCAAACGTTCGCAGATCAGCGTCAATGCATCAATTTCGGTAGAACGGTTAAAGAGAAGCGGTAGGCGCCCTTGCGCCAGAATCGCCAACTGCCAGATCCATAACTGATGCGGCGGCTGTTCATTTAAGGCCAATAGCAGCACATTACGCGGTTTTTGCCGCATCACAGATTCAATCCGTAACGACAAGTAATGTTGCAGCTGCCGGGCTAACCATTGGCCGATAAGTTCGCCATCAACGCGTATCAGCAACTGGTTGTCGAGATTTTGCAGCCATTCGCTGAGCTTGTCACCGCACACGGGCATTGGGTAGAGACTGGTCACTTCATCGAGCCGCTGCAGCAAGGTAACGGCCTTCATCGCGAATACCGCGTTATCCAACGCGGCAACCAACTGTTGCCAGTCTTGGTCGTCTTCACTATCCACTAATGGCTGAGTATCACTATTACTGTTGAGCAACGGCTTCACCCGGCTAATGGCGACCCCTTGCTGCAGCCAGTGCAGGATCTCTTTGATCTCTTCCACTTGCGCCTGACTGTATAGTCGATGACCTTTTGGCGTGCGTTGCGGCGTGACTAGCCCAAAACGGCGCTGCCAAGCTCGCAGCGTGACGGGATTAACCCCGGTCAGCCGCGCAACTTCGCCAATCGGTAATGTATATTCAGCTTCAGTAGCCATAACGCAGTTTTAACTCCTGTGGATGGGGATTGAGATACACCTGCTCAGCGATATAAGGCGTTGGGTGTTCTTTCAAGTAGTGATTAATCAAGGTCAGCGGCGCGATTAATGGTTTGAGCCCGTTACGGTATTCCATAATGGTTTGTGTCAGTTCTTGCTTCTGTTGCTTACTGAGACTGCGCTTGAAATAGCCTTGAATATGCTGCAGCGCACTGGTGTGATTTTTACGCGTTGCCTTTTGCTTCAACGCCGCCATAAAGCCTTCAAAATACTGCTGCGCCATCTGCGCTAACGGCTTATCTGGCTCCGCGATTAAAGGCCCTAACGCTCGATATTGGGTTGGGGAGTGCGCCAACAATAGATATTTATAGCGCGCGTGAAACAGCATCAGTTTGTGGTGTGTTAAGCCGCTATGGAGCATGCTTTGCCAATCGTGAAAGGCATAAACACGGGTAAAGAAGTTTTCCCGAATCACCAGATCGTGCAGGCGCCCTTCTTCTTCAACGGGTAATTGTGGCCAACGCTGCATTAAGGTTTGAGTGTAGATCCCTACGCCTTCTTTAATGCCGTTATTTGAATCCGCTTTATAGACTGTTACCCGCTCCATACCGCAGGTAGGCGACTTAGCACAAACGATATAGCCGCTGATGAAGTCCAGTTGTGCCACCTTGTCGGTACTGAACTGCTGCAGTTTGTCAGTGACATCAATACTATTGTCAGCCGACTTTACCCGTATCTGTTTGGCAGCATCACGCACAAGACGTATCGATTTACGCGGTGCGCCCAGCCCAATCGCCATCTCAGGACAGACGGGCACAAAGTCAAAGTGAGGTCGCAGCTCATTTTGGCAGTAGGCCGAATTCTTATGACCACCATCAAAACGCACACGCTCGCCTAACAGACAACTACTGACCCCAAGACGAATATACTGCGGATCAAACTTGTACATTTATCTGCTCCTTGTATAACTTTGCTATTATTACGGCACAAAGTTGTACAAGGATCAATTTTTTGTACAAATATTTTTTAGCCAATAAAAAAGGCACCCAAAGGTGCCTTAACCGTAGCGACCATCAGCATTAATCGTGGTGCTTACGTTGACTAAAATACTCCAATGCCAACACCAGCAAAATGGCAGAACAAGCGTAGATCAACGCTAACCACAGTTGATGTGATTGGCCGGTCGCGTGCTCATAGGCCATCGGCGACAGATTCTGTTGCAGCAATGGCACTTGCTCGCCATGGGAGTTTTCACGCCAAGTCAGGGTTTGCTTCCAAGGCCAGATTTTGCCAAGCGTGCCCACCATCAAGCCTGTTAAAAAGATTAAGGTGGCGTCTTTAAAGCGGCGCAACAACATCGACAGCAGGTGGCTGAAACACAAAATGCCGCTCACCGCGCCAACCGCAAAGCAGGCCAGAATATCTAACTGCAGATTTTTTGCCGCCGCCAACACTGCCGGATATAGACCGAGTAACAGCAGAATAAAACTGCCGGAAATGCCCGGTAAAATCATGGCGCAGATAGCAATTGCACCGCCAAAGAAAACGTTGACGTAAGTGGCTTCGATATTGACCGGGCTGACAACAGTAATGCCCCAAGCGATCAGTACGCCAATAGCAAAGAGCAGCAACCGCACCAACGAAACACCGCCGCGCACCTGCTTTAACATGTGCACCACAGAGATGATGATCAGGCCGAAGAAAAAGGACCATACCGGAATAGGATGCTCCACCAGCAACCAAGAGATTAGCTTGGCCAAGGTTAAAATGCTGGTGATGATACCGGCGAACAAACTGAGCAGAAAGCTGGCATTAATGTGTGCCAATACCGCCTTAAATCCCTGCTCGCGATAGCGTTTCCATAAGGTAGGATTCACACGGCGAATACTCTCCAGCAGCGTGTCATAAATCCCGGTAATGAAGGCAATAGTTCCGCCCGACACACCGGGCACCACATCGGCGGCGCCCATGGCCAATCCTTTGAGGTAAGTAAGTAGATACTGCACCGTACTTCCTTGAGTTACTTTTTATGTTGCGAATTATACGTTTGTTACTAGCAAATGCTAACGCGAGATTACTTGCTTTAGTTTAACTTTTCCTTACGTTTATGATTTTTACTATTAAATTGTGACAATAGTTGTCTCAAATTACATTTAGGACGGCCGCAACAACGCTCTTCTAAGCTTAAAATTATATTAAAAAACAGCGCAATACCTACCTCACCCGACATAAGCCAGACATCAAAATTGGGCAAATATCCTCCGTTTTTATTGACAATTTGCTGGCTGACGTCTGCTCATAAAATTTGTTAAAACTGAGCTCCGCAATCAATAAAAGAACAAAGATAAACTGGAGCTAATCATGCGTTTACTACCATTAGCAGCGGTGCTTGCGGCAACGCTGTCTACATCACCTGTGCTCATCAGCAATGTCTATGCCGCTGAAGCAGCTGTCAGTGCCGTGGCCAAGGCACCACAAGATCACGTGGTCACCAGCGAACATTCGATTCGTCTGCACGGCGATAAACTGTCATATACCGCCACTACCGGCACCATGATCATCCGTAATGACAAAAACGAAGCTGATGCCAGCGTGTTCTATGTGGCCTATACCAAGCCAGCGAAAAAAGGCGAACATCGGCCAGTCACCTTCCTGTTCAATGGTGGACCAGGTTCCTCAACATTGTGGCTGCATATGGGCTCATTTGGCCCCAAACGAATTAAGACTGAAAATGCCGCGCCAACTGGCCCAGCCCCTTACGAACTCGTCGATAACCAATTCACGTTACTGGATAAAACTGACTTAGTGTTTATCGATGCCTTTGGCACAGGCTACTCTCGCGGGATTGCCACCAAAGAAAATGCTGACAGCAAAGACGATCCTGCTAAGCACTTTTGGGGAGTCGATGGCGATGTTGATGGTTTCGCACGCTTTATTACCCGCTATGTCACCGTCAATCAGCGTTGGAACTCACCTAAGTTTGTCATTGGCGAATCATATGGCACCATTCGAGCGCCGGCATTGGTAAACAAACTGCAAGGTCAAGGAATGGACTTTAACGGCATCGTGTTGGTGTCGAGTATCTTGAACTACTCCGAACGTGCACCGGGTCTTGATCGCCAATACGTGGGGATTCTGCCCACCTTCGCCGCGGTTGCCTGGTATCAAAATAAACTGCCGAACAAGCCAGCCAAACTTGAACCTTTCTTAGATGAAGTACGGGCGTTTGCCGAAAACGACTACGCGATTGCGTTAGCACAAGGCCACAATCTGCCAGCGGATAAATTGCAGCAGATTGCTGAAAAACTGCATCAGTACACCGGACTTGATACGCAATATCTGAAAAACGCCAATCTGCGTATTGATCAGGGCCAGTTCCGCAAGGAGCTGCTGCGCGATGAACATCGCACCTTAGGCCGTTACGATGGTCGCTATCTCGGCATCGACGATGATGCAATTGGCGCCACTCCTGATACCGACCCATCAAGCACCGCCCCAAGCGGCGCTTACATTGCAGGTCTGCACAACTATCTGGAAACAGAACTAAAGTACACCACTGACGAGCACTACAAAGTGTCCAGCTTTGATGCTTACAAAAACTGGGATTGGACTCATGCCCAAGGTGGTAATTGGGGTTATCAATACAAGACCCGCGCTCCTTATGTCGTGCGTGACTTAGGGGATGCTATCCGCACTAATCCGGGACTGCATGTATTGTCCACCAATGGTTACTTCGACATGGCAACGCCGTTCCATTCGACTGAATACGACTTGGCCCACATGAACCTAGATCCAAGCCTGAGAAAGAATGTGGAGATGACCTATTACCCATCAGGGCACATGATTTATCTTAATGAAAAAGCCTTGGTCGATTTCCATAAAGATGTCGCCGCATTTTATGACAAAGCCCAGACAAAATAACCGAGCTTATTGAGACCAAGAACAAAAAGGCCCAGCCATTTGGCTGAGCCTTTTTTAACACACCATCATTATTCTTCGTTGGTCGCACCAATTCGATGCACAGCTAAATCAGCACCACGATATTCATCCTCTTCGGACAAACGCAGTCCAAACGTCATTCTCACCAAACCATAAACCACAAATCCACCGACGGCGGCGACAATGATGCCAGTCAGCGTACCGATGAGTTGCGACATAAAGCTTACGCCGCCAAGTCCGCCCAGCGATGTATTAGCAAAGATCCCGGCAGCAATACCGCCCCAGGCACCGCATAAACCGTGCAGCGGCCACACACCGAGCACGTCATCAAAGGCAGGAAACTTGTTTTGCGCAAGGGTAAATACCCACACAAACAAGCCACCGGCAACACTACCAACCACTAAGGCACCGATGGGATGCATCAGATCAGAGCCAGCACATACAGCAACTAAGCCAGCGAGCGGGCCGTTATGAATAAAGCCAGGGTCATTTTTACCCAGCAACATCGCCACTAACGTGCCACCCACCATCGCCATCAAGCTATTGATCGCCACTAGGCCAGAGATATTATCCAGCGTTTGCGCTGACATCACGTTAAAACCGAACCAGCCCACCGCCAGGATCCACGCACCTAACGCCAAAAATGGAATATTCGATGGCGCAAACGCGATCACCTTGCCATTGCGATAGCGACCTTTACGCGATCCCAGCAGCAAAATAGCCGCAAACGCAATCCAGCCACCGACGCTATGCACCACCACAGACCCGGCAAAATCATGGAACTGAGCACCAAAACTTTGCTCCAACCATGCCTGATAACCGTAGTTACCATTCCAGATCAGCCCTTCGTAGAACGGGTACACCAGCGACACAATCAACGCTGTCGACACCAGAATCGGATAAAAACGCGCCCGCTCTGCAATCCCACCAGACACAATCGCAGGAATCGCCGCAGCAAAGGTCAGCAGGAAGAAGAACTTCACCAATTCATAGCCGTTGTTTTGCGTTAACTCATTTGCACTCGCAAAGAAATCAACGCCATAAGCCACGTGATAACCAATAAAAAAGTACGCCAAGGTCGATACCGCAAAATCGGTAAGAATTTTCACCAGAGCATTGACCTGATTTTTATGTCGCACCGTGCCCACTTCTAAAAAAGCAAAGCCCGCGTGCATTGCCAACACCATTACCGCCCCCAGCAGTATGAACATGGTATTGGCGCTATGGACGAGTGTTTCCACCGCCGAATTAACGCTCCCAACGTCAATAGTCGCCACAATAATCCTCTATTTTATAATCTGTTATCTAGGTAATTGATGGTCGCATCAGACGCAAAACGCTGATGAGACCGCCCCCTTCCCCCAATCTGTGTAGGAGTACACGCCCAACAACGTGGACAAGCATTATACGAATGTTAACTAGTTATGGAAGATATGTTGCGTTGCTTTAATTCACGCTAATACAGCTAGCGCCAACAAATACCCAGCAAGGGTTAGCTGCCACTATCGCAGACAGCTCAGGAAACGTGAGCTCAACTGCACTTTTGCATCAAAAATCATTAAATTTGATTAATTATTCTTCATACAAAATGCTATAACCGATAAAGACTTGCTCTAAATCGGCACAGATATTTTGTGATATGGTAAAAAAATCAGGCTAAAGAATGACGGATGACAAATGACGGTTTCATATTCAGTACTCGACCTCGCCCCGGTGGTGGAAGGCAGCAGCCCCACCATTTCGTTTGAAAACTCACTCAGATTGGCACAACACGCCGAGCAATTGGGCTACAAACGATACTGGCTGGCTGAGCACCACAATATGCCCGGCATTGCCAGTGCCGCCACCTCAGTCTTGCTCTGTCACATAGGCAATGGCACCCACACGATTCGTATTGGCTCCGGCGGTATCATGTTGCCCAATCATTCGCCTTTAGTCATCGCCGAACAATTTGGTACACTGGCGACCCTGTTTGGCGATCGGGTGGATTTGGGCATCGGCCGCGCTCCCGGTACCGACCAGCACACCATGCGCGCATTACGACGACAGGCTCAGCAAGCTGTCGATAGCTTTCCGCAAGATGTGGTAGAGCTGCAGCGATATTTTGGTGACAACGCCGGCAAAATCAATGCGATTCCCGGGCAAGGATTACAAGTGCCCCTGTGGCTCTTAGGTTCGAGCTTATACAGTGCACAGCTCGCGGCCCAAATGGGATTACCTTTTGCCTTTGCGGCACACTTCGCGCCGGAAATGCTGCAGCAAGCCTTGACCCTTTATCGCCGTCAATTCCAGCCATCACCGCAATGCGAACAGCCATACGCTATGGTGTGCATCAATCTGATTGCGGCCGATGATCGCCAGCAAGCGCGCTATCTGTTTACCTCGGTACAGCAGCAGTTTTTACAGCTCTATCGTGGCACGCCTGGCCAAATTCCGTTGCCACGTTTTCCACTGGAAGACTATGAACCATTTGAGCTTAACGCGATGGAACGTACCCTTGCCTATTCGCTCGTCGGTTCGCCAGAAGACATTCGCCACGGTGTAACAGCGCTGCTTGAAGAGACTCAGGCTGATGAGCTGATGTTTAATGGCCCCATTACCGATAGCACCGCCAGAATGGAGTCCTTCACCATCGGTGCAGAAGTGATGCGGCAGTTGTAAAGCACACCATAATAATAAAGGGGCGTTTAACGCCCCTTTATTGGTTTATTGCCTTAAAGGTTATGCCATAGCAGGTTGAGCATCATCGACGGCATTACGTAATCGCGCCTTCATATCGTTATAAGCATGCACTGCGAAATTTTCCGCCCATCGTTGATCGTCAATTGCCGTTACTTTGACCGCGCAATATTTGGTTTCAGGCGTTTTCGAGGTTGGATCAAGGTTATCTTGGGTCAACTCATTACAGGCGCCAATCCACCATTGGTAAGTCATATATACCGCACCTTGGTTAGTGCGTTCACTGACACTGGCACGACTGATCACTTTGCCACGGCGCGATTCGACCCATACCAGCTGCTGATCTTCGATATTGAGATTGGCAGCGTCTTGAGGATTGATGGTGACTAAGCCGGGTTCATCAGCTAACGCTTTCAAGGCGGCACAATTGCCAGTCATGGAGCGACAAGAGTAATGCCCCACTTCACGCACAGTACAGAGTACCAGTGGAAAATCAGCGTCAATGAGCTCCGCAGGTTTGCGCCATTGCGTGGCAAACAGCTGACCTTTGCCCGTTGGTGTCGCAAATTTATTGTCAGTGTACAGAATGGGGGTACCGGGATGATCTAAGGTTGGACAAGGCCACTGCACATGACCAAATTCGCCCATCTTCTCGTAGGTGGCACCGTAATACAGCGGGCATAGCTCACGCAGCTCATCCCAGATCTGTTGGTTGCTGTCGTAATGCATCGGATAGCCCATAGCGGTCGCTATCAGCGAGATAATTTCCCAATCGCGTTTAACGTTATATTGCGGCTCAATCGCTTTTTCAAAACGTTGGAAGCCTCGGTCGGCACAGGTAAATACTCCACCGTGTTCGCCCCAAGACGTGGCAGGCAGAATCACATCGGCCGCTTCCGCGGTTTTGGTCATAAAGATGTCCTGCACGACCAAAAAGTCCAGCGCTTCAATTCCCTTACGCACTAGGCTCAAATCCGCTTCGGTTTGTAACGGATCTTCACCCATGATGTAGTAGGCCTTGATGTCACCTTCGAGCGCCAGATGCGGTACCTGCGTAATTCGTACGCCCACCTCTTTATCCATAGTGTCCGCATCTATGTTCCAAGCTTTGGCAAATTTTTCGCGCACCGCAGCGTCTGTTACTTTTTGATAGCCGGGGAACAGATCGGGTAACACGCCCATGTCGCAGCCACCTTGAACATTATTCTGCCCCCGCACTGGCGCCACCCCTGCCCCGGTGCGACCAAGATTGCCGGTCAGTAACGCCAATGTAGAGAGGCTCTTAACGGTTTCAGTACCCTGACCAAATTGCGTCACGCCCATGCCCCAGCAAATAGTGGCGGACTCGGCCGAAGCATAGGTGCGCATCGCTTCACGCACATTCTGCGCTGGTACACCAGTAATCGGTTCCACCGCTTCTGGTGAGTAGTCTTTGACAACCTGCCACAGCGAATCAAAGCCTTCAGTGTATTTGGCCACATATTCCTGATTGTAGAGCTCTTCATCGAGCAAGGTATAGATAAAGGCATTCACCATCGCCACATTGCTACCGTTTTTCAGCTGCAGATGTTGATCGGCAATACGCGCGGCTTCGATACGGCGAGGATCACAGACGATAATTTTGGCGCCATTCTGTTTAGCTTTCACCACGCGACGCGCCACAATCGGATGCGAATCAGCGCTGTTGTAGCCAAAAATCAGCAGACATTTGGATTTTTCCAGATCTTCGATAGAGACGCTCATGGCGCCATTGCCGAGCGTTTCGCGCAACCCTGCCACTGACGGGCCATGACAGACACGGGCACAACAATCGACATTGTTAGTTCCCAGTACAGCACGGGCAAATTTCTGCATCACGTAGTTGGTTTCATTACCTGTGCCGCGTGAAGAGCCAGTAGTCATAATTGCCCGTGGCCCGAATTCCGCTTTGATGTCAGCGAGACGTTTGGCGGTATATTGAATCGCTTCATCCCAAGACACCACCTCAAAAGGACCACCTTTTTCGCGGCGGATCATAGGTTCGCGCAGGCGTGGCGTAAGGAGTTTGGTATCGTTTAGGAAATCCCAGCCGTAATAACCTTTCAGGCATAGCTCACGCTGATTCGTGGCGCCTTCAGCGGCTTCGGCACGAATGATGTTGCCGTTATCCACCACCAGTTTCATTTTACAGCCCGCACCACAGTACGGGCAGACAGTTGTTACTTTTTCCATTATTTCTCTACCTTTAGAAGTTCTAAATACCGCGCTGCACCAGCAACAATATTTATTTGCGCTCGGCCGAGAGGTGCAAAAATATGAGTGTCGGCCGGACTAACCTCGATACTGGCCGTGCCTTCTGGGCGGTCGTAGCAAAGGTCGCATGTGTTTGCCTGGGCTAAATCCCTCAGGACGAAGACGGTTGCGCCGAATTTGCGCACTACCGGGTAGGTCACCATTGCGAGTGAGCGAATTGCACACACAAAGGTCGTTACCAACCCATTGTGGCCATCGCTACAGGCGGAAGTTGTAGTGAGTGCTATGTTAAGCCATTGCTGATATGTGAAACGTTGTGGCGTGCACATTCATACAAGGCAAATGGCATAGGCCTTCACTGAAGTTCACTAAACATAATTCATGCCAATTAAATAAGCTTTAAAAACCAGTCTGTTAACTAGCGGCGTGAAAAATCAAATAGGGGAACAGTCGCGATTTCGACAAATTTGACGACAACTGTCGACACGATGAAGAGGCTAAGGAAGGGGAGACAAAACAGCCTCTCTGATGAGGCTGTTTTATGGAGACATAGTGCACAACTTACAGCATTTGCGCCGCGTGCTTTTCGCGCCAAGCGGCAACATAGAGCAGTAGTAAACCTGCCAACGCATAACTGCCGGTGAACATCACCACCGACGGCCAGCCACCATGTTGCCAGAACCAACCGCCAACAGTGCCGGAGATACTGGAGCCCATGTAATAGAACAGCAAATACAGTGAAGAAGCATGGCCTTTGGCACGCTTCGCGGTAGCCCCTACGGAGCTGCTGGCCGCAGAGTGACCAACAAAGAAGCCGGTAGTGATTAAGGCGACACCACAGACAATCAGGGTGATAGTCCCAAACAGGGTCAGCATGGCCCCCGCTAACATCAGAATGAACGCCGCAAACATGAGCTTAGTGCGTCCAAATTTCTCGGCTAAGTTGCCCGCCATTGAAGATGACACAATGCCAAAGGCAAATGCCAAAAAGATCATGCTCACCTGCGTTTGGTTAAAACCAAATGGCTCCGCCGACAAACGGAAGGTGGTGTAGTTAAACAGCGTCACGAAGATACTGATCAACATGAAGCCGACTGCATACAACTTCACCAACCTAGGGTTACGCAGATGGCTGCGCCAAGAAGCTAAATGAAACCCTAAATTCAGACCAGGCTTGCGCACAAAGTTGCGAGAATCTGGTAACAGATACCAAAAACCAATTGCAGAGATTAAACACAGCAGACCAAGCACGCCCATCGCCACTCGCCACGAGGCAAATTCCGTCAGCAGCCCCATCGCTACTCGGCCCATCATCGCGCCAAAAGCGGTACCGCCAATATAGAGTCCCATCGCTTTACCTAAATCTTTAGGGGCGATCTCTTCCGCTAACCACGCCATTGCAACTGCCGGAACGCCGCCCAGCACAATGCCTTCAAGCGCTCTTCCCAACAACACGCCGTGCCATTCTGGCGAAATCGCCACGATACAGTTCAACGCCGCTGCAGCCGCCATAGAACAGAACATCAGGCCTTTACGTCCTAATGCTTGTGAAAATGCCCCAGCTAACACAATAGCAAGTGCTAGAAAGCCGGTGGTGACAGATAAGGCGAGTGAACTTTCAGCAGGTGTCACACCAAAACTGGCGGACAGATCGGGCAGCAAAGGCTGCACACAATAGATAAGCGAGAAGCTGGAAAAACCGGCAAGAAACAGGGCAATACTGGCATTTTTAAAGGCAACAGAGCCTTTTTCTATACCGACATAACTTTCGCTGTCAGCTGCAACAGAATCGGCAGTTGCGCTGACAGCGCTGGAAGGACTAGGTTCAGAACTGTTCATAATCTCTACGACTTTAGGCTAATAAAATAAGACAACGAGGCTATTTTATGCAGCCGCAAGCAATAGTTCTAATATATAATAAATCCCATCTCGATATGTTTTGGATATAGCTATGGAGCTACGTCATATTCGCTACTTCTTGGCGGTGGCCGAAGAACAAAACTTCACCCGCGCCGCTAATCGTCTGCATATTGCACAGCCGCCGCTGAGCCAGCAGATAAAAGCACTGGAAGAAGACATTGGCACCGCATTATTCTTTCGTACGCCCCATGGCGCAGAACTGACCGATGCAGGGCAAGCGCTCTACCGCGAAGTGTCAGGCCTACCACTGCAATTGCAACAAGCCAAAGAAACAGCCCTTAAAGCCGCCAATGGTGAAACTGGCAAACTGCGCTTAGGCGTCACAGGCACCGCGGCATTGCACCCCGCGATTCCGGCCGTTATCCGTCAATATCGTCGGCGTTATCCCGAAGTCGAATTAACCATCGAAGAGGCCAACTCGCTCGCGCTGGCGGAAGGGCTATTAAGTGACAGATTAGATGCGGCGATTTTAAGACCCTCAGATCCCGACCCAACGCAGCTGATAGTGCAACATTTTCTTGAAGAGCAGTTGGTGATTGCCCTGCCCTCATCACATCCGATTGCTCGGGCGCACGACACGATAGATATTGCGATTCTGAAACAGGAACCCTTTATTATGACGCCACGAACGCTGGCGGTAAGTCTGCATGATGCTGTGGTACATGTATGTCAGGAAGCGGGCTTTGAGCCAATTGTCGGCCAACCAGCACCGCAGATTGCTTCTATCTTGTCTATGGTTTCTGCTGAGTTAGGTATTTCGATGCTGCCTGAATCGATGCAACAACTTGCCGTGAAAGGCGTGGTTTATCGGCCAATCAAAAAGACCTCAATTAAGGTGGAATTAGCCGTTGCCCATCGTGCACAACATCCGCCAAAACCTGCAATCAACTTTGCAGCAACGGTGAATCAACAACGTGTTGCGCGGGAAGCATTGTTAGCGGAGAAACCGGCAATATCGCTCACGGACATTAACCAAGATTGAGAAATGGTGAGATAAAAAGTAAAAAGCAGCTCAATTGAGCTGCTTTTTTGTTGGGTGCTAGGGACTACTCCAAGCGGCACCAAAGCCTCTATGACTATCCCAGACTCCATGTCACAAATACTGCTAGCGTTGATACAGATACCGTGTTTTATGGTCTCAACAGGGGACGCTGTTACAGCACATACACGGAACCAACCACGCAGTAGGGAAAGCTTCAGCCACTTGCACTGAAGCAGTCCCCAGCATATTCGTTACATCTTGTGGTACTTATCAATACCGAAGGACTTACCTTCAGCGTGACAGGTTGCACATGATTCAACTGGCAGATCTGAAGTGGTAGCTTCATCACCCACTACGTATGCACCATTTGACTGGAAGTGCGCTACGGCAGCTTCAGAGATATGGCAAGCATGGCAGCTTTCTGCAACAGGTGAAATATAACCATTGGTCACTTCAATCGCTTTACGACCAGAAGTTAGAGTACCGTCAGCTTGGAACAATGCATCACCATCTTTGTGACATGCAGTACAGTCACCAGCAGGTGCTGGGTAAGGTACTGTGTCATTGCTGTGATAGTAGTGAACTGAAGTTGCCAAGTCTTTGTTATCGAAGCCGTTGTGAGCGCCTGGATAGTTGTTGTTATGGCAATCCATACATTGATCGAAGTTGTGAACACCATGGTGACCACGTTTGACATAGTTCATGTCAGAGTGACAAGCGTTACACTTGTCTTGTGCCACGGTAATAGTGTCATCAACCACATAACGTGATTCAACCACTGGGCTGCTGTCTAAGCTGAAGAATGCAGTCGCGATATTGGCACCAATAGTGTCGTCAGAGGTGAATGCTAAATCGCTTGCATCACAACCTACTGCTACACCAGCTTTAGTCACACAATATTTAGCATCGCCACCCACATAGATAGTGCCGACAGCATCTGTTGGATCAACGTTATCTTGCACCAGCGTCAGAACACCAGCAGTAGCCACTGTACCACTGTCCAGATTTGGACGAGTACCCCAGCGATGAACTTCGCCGTTGCTATCGATGTTACCCATTAAGGTTCTAGCTTGTGCTAAGACAGACAAGTCAGATGCAGCAGCCAAAGGCGCGCCGTTAAAGGTTACATTAGCTGTAACAGTCACAGTTTTCATGCCAACGTTAACAGCATCATCAGCAACAGTTGCTGCAGTGTATTCAACGGTCAACAGGTCAGCATACTCAGCTTGTTTGCCCACTTTGTGCGCTTGAATTGGAGACAGTGCACCAGATTCGTGGCAAGCAGCACATTGAGAGTCATCAGTTTGCGCTAAGGCAAATTCTGAGTGACCAGCACCAGTGGCGAAGTCGATGTTAGAGTGACAACCAGTACATGCTGCACGAGTTGGTTCAGTCGCCCAAGTGTCGCCACCTTGGTGACAAACAGTACATTCGTACAATGGCGCTGGATATTTGATTTCAGCCCATTCTTCAGCTTGGATAAAGCCGTATTGAGCCAATGCAGCCAAGTGTTCACCACCGTGGATACGGTGAATCATTGCTGGCAAGTCAAATACATAACCAGCAGCTGCATCTTCTTCTGAAGGTTGAGTGCCTGGGTTATGACATTGAATACAGTTTTCTACGCTTTCATAGTTATGGTGAGCGTGAATATTCGCAATCTTACCAGTTTCGCTGCTTTCACCGTGACATTGCTTACATGCCGCATCAGTCACAGTATCTTTACCAGAAGCAACGCCCATTTCGCCAGTTGATGGCAAATAGGTGAAAGTTTCCAGTACCTTGTCGCTGATAGAGTTACCTTCAGCATCAGTCAGGTTGTAAACACGCAACATCATGCGATGTGGCGCGCCTAAATCATCTTCAGCACTCATAATGGTTGCAGCACCATCATGTTCCCAAGTGCCGGTATAAGTACCAGGATTTGCAGGGTCTTCGGTCAATGTACAAGCTTCTGAATCGCCGCGCATACCGGTATCGGTACAGTACATTGAGCCGTTACTTTGCCAATAGATAGATGGGCCATCGTCAGTGGTATTCGTCACTGCCGTAGCGGAATAAACACGTACTTGATCTAAACCAGTCAAAGGCTTAGCGTCACCCACTTGGTTAGCTGCGGTGACACTGAATTTCAGTACGAATGCATCACTACCTGCCAGTGTATTTTCGGCAGGATCAATAGTGAACGACACATCACCAGCTTTGTAAGCAGTAGAGATAACTTCACCGGCATTCAAACCATCCTGCCCGTCAACACCATTTGTACCATCTACGCCGTTTACGCCGTCTGCACCGTCTTTTCCGTCGTCACCACAAGCAGTGAGGGCGAGCATGCCGGATAAGATCAGCGCAAGTAATGACATATTATGATTTTTCATCATTGCGTCCCTTGTTAAGTATTGTTATCGCAAATGCAGATTTATATATGAAATCAGTGTTCTGCCAGATATTACTTGGTGTTCTAATCCAATATCACTCACAGAAATATTCACTTATAACTAATTAAGCGTTAAGTCTAATTAACTACAAAAAGAATCATCTAATTACCATATAAAATCGCCGCAAAATAAACATACTACAAATGTTGCAATTATTTTATTTTTAGGTTCTCTATATGTGACTCGCAACAACAAATTGCGATATTTGAAATTTCAGATTTCACCATGCTTTAGAAAATAATAAATCAGTAATCAATAAACATATAAAGTCAAAAATAAAAAACGTAAATACCAACTAAAAACAAAAAGATAGACAACAAAGAAAAATACACCTCCGTGACCAAAATGAACGAGTTAATATCTACTACCAAAGTTTAATAAAAAATGAGCCGCTATCACAATAACACTGCCAAATAAAAACTGTTATCATTTAACAACAAGTAATCAACAAAAAATATCTTAGTCATCAATCCATAAATTAATGCTATCAAAATTCCAGATAGTAAAAATATGTGATATCAATCATTAACAAATGAAATATATCTCTCGTTATAATAACCTCTCATTATTTTAAAATTAGATTAAATAACTTTAGCTACTATAAGTATTCAGTAATACAAGAGAGTGGACAAATTAATATTGGCTAGTCCTAATTTAATTTCGATATTGTCATGTGAATAAATAAAAGTGCGTTTAATCCTGAATTGATCAGTGTCACGCCAGCATCTGATATACACATCATTTGGACAATCGCCCGCACCTCTTTGGTTAAATCTAGCGCTGAACAGCAGCAACGCCGTCTGCTCACCAATGTGACCTTGCTTATCATCCCTACTCAGCTACAGCATCTGATGAAATTCTCAACACATGGAGCAACTAATTCGCTGTAATCGCTTATGCTTGCTTAGTATTAAATCTTCTGTCATCAAGGAGCGACTACATGCCAACGACCGATATAACAACACGGGAAATCCCACAAGAAGCGTTTGATTGGTACGATGAATATGCCCACGGCATTATTGATCGACGTGAGTTTATGCGCAGGCTGTCCGCCCTAACATTGCTGGGGTTTAGTATGACAACCCTAACCTCAGCGTTGCTACCCAACTATGCTCTTGCTGAGCAGGTCAGTTTCAACGATGACGCGATTAAGGCCAGCTATACACTTTTTGATTCGCCCAAAGGGCATGGTCAAGGCCGGGGTTATCTGGTAACTCCAACTCAAATTTCCAGCCCGATTGCCGCCGTATTAGTAGTGCATGAAAACCGAGGCTTAAATCCATATATTGAGGATGTGGCACGACGCGTAGCAAAACAGGGGTATATCGCGTTTGCACCTGATGCACTCTATCCGCTCGGCGGTTATCCGGGCAACGATGATGCCGGCCGTCAACTACAGGCCAGTATGGATCGCAGTAAAATTGAGGAAGATTTTATTGCCGCGGCGCAGTTTATTCGCATGCATCCGCAAGCCAATGGCAAGTTAGGTGCGGTAGGATTCTGTTTCGGTGGTTATATCGTCAATATGCTCGCAGCGGTAATCCCTGAGCAACTGAATGCTGCGGTTCCTTTCTATGGCACGCCCGCCGCAGCAAGTTTGCAAGCCAATATAAAAGGGCCGCTACTGCTGCATTTTGCCGAGTTAGATAAACGCGTCAATGCAGCTTGGCCTGACTATCAAACTCAGCTTGCTAAGCTAAAGGTACCGTATCAGGCACATATCTATGCAGGAGTGAATCACGGCTTTCACAACGACTCTACCGGGCGCTATAACCAGGCTGCCGCTGAGTTAGCATGGCAACGCACACTCGATTTTTTTCAGCAAGAATTGCAGCGCTAACCACTTAAAAAGGCGCCTTATGGCGCCTTTTGCTCATCGATTTACCAGTTAAATGAAACGGCAATTCCCGCCGCATCTTTATCAACCCAAGGTGTCAGCTGCACCTTATTGTCGAAGGCATCAGTAAAAAACCATCCAGAAATGGAGCCAATCACTGCGCTCGCCGCTACATCGCGCCAATGGTGCTTATCTGCTTCAACTCGGCCGTATGCGGTTAATGCCGCTACGCCATAGGCGGGGAAACCATATTGCCAGCCATAACGTTTTTGTAATGTCGTAGCGGCGGCAAAGGCCATCGCGGCATGATTAGAGGGAAAACTATCATTGTCACTGTGATCGGGACGTTGTTCATGAATAACAGACTTACCCAAGATACTGACGCCCGTCGCCACCCCCACACTTAGCCCAGCTTGCTTTACGCCCTGCCAATCATCTTTATAAGCCGGGATCGCCAACGACGCCGCAACCAATCCATAGGCCGTTGCATCGCTAACCTTGTCCCAACTGTCGTTGGCTTGTACTACCGAACTACACACTCCACCAGCCAACATCAGTGCAAAACCGCCCAATGCACGGTTAACTCCATTTATCATCTAAAAATTCCTAAAAGCTAAAAGAAAAGCGCGTCTGTTATTTGAATTTGCGCGCCATACCTTAGCAAATCCTTAACGCTGAGCAATAGCGCAAGCGCTTCTTGTAACGAGAAAAATAAGGGGGGATGTCGCCAACGGATAAGCGGTTTGAGGTAAGTGATGAGAGATATAAACGGTTTGCGGCAAGATGCTTTACCGCAAACCTTTGACCAAGACGTTAGCCTTGTTTGAGCAGATATTCGACCAATGCGATAAATTGCGCTTTGGGATCTTTCGCTTTGGTTAACGCCTCAAAGCGGATCTGGTATTTGCCATTGACCAAGAATACTGGCACGCCCTTAGCACCAATCGTTTGCTGGTCTTTATAAGATGCAGAAAGTTTCTTCAACGTATCTTCTGAATTCATCACCTGCATAAACTTGTCTGGGTCAATATTCTTCTGGCGCAGATACTGTTTTAAATCTTCACCGTCAGGCAGACGACGCTCATCGTGGGCGATTTGCGCGTAGTAATCCATAATGTCATAGAGTAAATCGCTGTGTCCCATGCCATACAGGCCGTAAAACACATGTGCGTCGAACACCCAACGTTCATTGCCCACCGCTGGTCGGCGTTCTATCTTCACCTCTGGATGACTTTTCTCAAATTCTTGCACCAACGGGTTCAGTGCACGGCAGTGTGGACAACCTAACCACATATACTCCAGCACAAATGCCCCTTTAGTGCCGGGATCTTTGATTTGGGTTTTTAATACCGTGTAATCAGTTCCGGCTTTAAAGTCATAATTTTCAGCCCGCGCAACTCCGGTAACTGCCATTAATGCCAACATCAGACTGGCACACCAAACTAAACCCCGCTTCATAACACACTCATTCTATTTAAAAACATTAACCTTAATAGTGCACAAATTACCCTTACATTACTAGCGATGCAGGACGCATCTTAAGGCTGCATAAGGTTAAATTTTATTTAGATTTATGCGCCGCACTGAGAATGTCGCCATGGCGAAAAGTTGAATCACGCTCGTAGTAAACCAAATCCTCTCAATCGCGCGATGCTAA
This sequence comes from Shewanella mangrovi, assembly GCF_000753795.1. GTDB lineage: Bacteria > Pseudomonadota > Gammaproteobacteria > Enterobacterales > Shewanellaceae > Shewanella > Shewanella mangrovi. The sequence goes on along the minus strand of NZ_JPEO01000010.1, from coordinate 123,290 downwards.
GTTGCTATCTGCCACATGCTTGACAAAAAACAGTGTTACCTCGGCGACTTGAATGCCCCATTTACTAATTTTGGAGATGTTAAACACATGCTTAGCATCTTGGCGATACATCCAATCGTCGAATTGGACTTCTAATTCATGTTCTTGCGTTTTTAGCAGAAAGTCATAACGCCAGCGCAACGCATTGCCGCTTTCCGCTCCTTTAGCAGTACCAATGATATCGTCTGCTTTGCCGAGATAATGGCCATCCGCTTGTCGCGTAATCGTCCACACCCGCGTATCAGTTTCACCATCGTCATAGACAAAGTCTTCATGGAGGGTGAGCGTATCGCCGCTAACGTCACCGCGAAGCTGCACCTTAAAACGCCGCGTTTGCTTATCGGTGTAATCCTGTACCATTCCCCAGGCTTGAATATCCCCCTGAAAATACTCAAACAAATCAAACTTTGGCGTACTAGCGCGATAGTCTTTCAGCTCAGCACTGCAACTGGTTAGCAGCAGTAGCGTGGCCAATACCAAGATGAACTTATGGTAGCTTGTCATCAGGGAATGCCGCATCATGAGGCTCCTATTAATTGTCGGCGCAACTTCGGATACGCCGTTTGGGGTGACAGCCAGATAGCGATAAAGGCGCGGTTGAGTGTTGATTCACTGATGTGCCCGAGCGAGTGAAAATGTGCTTGTCCTTGAGGCTGAAAGTAAAAGCGACCATGCTCACCAGCAGAGACATATACCAGTTGGTCGCCTTCCTCGACACTGGGAAAAATCGCGCTCAGCTCAAGCAACCAAACTTCTATTTGCGCCTTGGAGTAACCGAGTTTCTGCCATTGTTCACGCGTCGCATCCAGTAGCTCCTGCGCCGAAATATTGCGCAGATATTGGATCTGCAACGCTAACGGTGCAGCTTCACTCAGATAGACACCGTCTGGCGTTCGCAAGGTGGAATGATAAATATCAAACCACAGCCAACTGAGACTGGCGTTCCCCACACTTGGCCATTGGCGCCAATTCAACATAGGTTCTGCTTGCGCAGGGAATAGCATCAGCAAGCAGGCAAATAACCCGGTTCGAACAAGGTCTCCCATCGCAAACTCCTATAGCCTAAAGCTCATCAAATCCGTTTCCGTAGAAGCAACATCAGGGCGCCCAACACACCCCATTCACAGAGTAAAACAACCGCAGTGAATGGCGTGCCAAATGGCAACATCACCGCCTGCAAATGCGCGCCGAAAAGATAACTTGCTGTGCCAGCGACAGCGCAGAGTAATACACCGATTGGCATTGGATATCGTGCCAGCCATGCCATTAACCACCAGCTATACCAAGCAAATGCAAACCACAAGGCAAGCAGCCACAGCGGTAACAGCTCAGTGGCAAACACAAAGAATCCGGCGCTCACATTTACGCTATCAAGCACAAGACCGACGAAGGCAACACTGACACACCAATACCAAGGTTTATGTTGCCGACGTATGGTCAACACTAAGGTCAGCAGCACCGCTGCCACCGTCCACCATTGCCATGTCTCACGGCCCAACACCGCCATTAACCAGAGGCATTGAAACCATACCGACGTGAGAAAAAGTGTCGCCATTGCATTGGACTCCGTTTAATAAGTGTCACAAGGCAGCAGCTCAGCTGGATATCAGACACTCGTTATAAAAACGAAGCAAATGAGGAAAAGGATCAGTAGCCGCCAAATTCGCGGCGGGCGTTAAATAGGGGGGGCAAGTAACTGGAGTAACAGCACGGTCTTCTGGCACACTGAGTATGCCTGCAAATAGATACAAATAGTGAGCAAAGGATATAGCTGCAGAAGCTTCATGCAGAGAAGCCTTGGTGGCAATGTCAGCCAAGGCGGTCGTAAGAGCAAGCCCGTTGAATATTAATCGCCTTTAAGCTCAAATAATTCGTGGATAATCCCTGATGGGTCTTTGAACGCCGCGTAACGCCCCCAGCGATTTTCATTGGGCACCGCGTGAAGAAAACTCACGCCTCTAGCTTTCAACTCCGCCATCTTGCTATCGATATCAGCAACGCTGAACACTAATGTTGCATTGGCCTGCTCCCCATGGGAATACTCGGCGGCAGCGGCCGTCCCCTGAAACATAAAGATGGAATGCTCTGCCGCAGCTAACTTTATGCAGTCAACATGTTGCTCCAGTAGTGTCAGCCCCAGCATTTCGGTATAAAAGCTAAGCGAGCGCTCAAGATTTTGCACCACTAATAGGGTCATGGGATTGTTCATAAACACCTCAAAAGAAGCGAAGCGATAAGCAGTTAATTACGCCTGTTTGGCCCCGATACTTGGGTTAAGCATGATAAATATGCCATAGCCAATCCAAGACATACACAACACCACAATACACCACCCCACTTTGGCACTACCTTTAACCCGCGTTGATAATGCGGTAAGCAGCAATGGCATGACCAATCCTAACAGTAGTAACAACAGCGACAAAATCAATCACGGCTCCTTATATCTTGATAACATCCTGAGAAGAGGACGGTTTTACCTAATAAGTCGCAGCCTAACGATTATCCAACGCTTGCGCCAGATGATTGCTAAGCCTTTACATGCAATGCGTACATTTTTGTTGTAAGACAATCACACACTGCGCTTTTTAAACGATCAAAAAAGGGACTCCCAATCCTTGGTTGTCCCTTGGCTTTTGACGGTTATGTAGCTTTGCAATAATTGCAAATCATGCAATAGAAGCGGTCGCCGGCTTGGCCTCCTCCACGGCATTGCGTAAACGAGCTTTCAGCTCGCTGTAGATCTGTGCAGCATGGTTCTCTGCCCAGCGTTGATCGTCAATGGTGCTGATATTCACCGCACAGTACTTGGTTTCTGGCGTATTCGTCACCGGATCCATATTTTCCTGTGTCAGTTCGTTACAGGCACCAATCCACCACTGGTAGGTCATATACACTGCACCGCGATTAACGCGTTCATTGTAATTGGCCCGAGTGATCACCTTGCCGCGACGCGACTCAACCCATACCAAGGCTTGATCTTGAATACCGAGTTTGTGCGCATCATCGGGATGCACTTGCACAAAGCCAGGTTCATCTGCCAAGGCTTTCAGTGCGGCACAGTTACCTGTCATTGAACGACAAGAGTAATGGCCCACTTCACGCACGGTACTCAACACCAGCGGATAATCTGGCGACGTTAACTCCGCAGGTTTACGCCACTGATTTGCGAGCAACTGGCCTTTACCAGATGGTGCCGCAGTAAACTTCAGATCTGTGTACAAAATTGGCGTACCCGGATGGTCAAGGGTCGGACACGGCCATTGAACATGCCCCAGATCGCCCATCTTCTCGTAGGTCACACCATAGTAGATTGGACACAGTTCACGCAGTTCATCCCAGATCTGCTGATCATTGTCATAGTGCATTGGGTAACCCATCTCGGTGGCAATCAGCGAGATAATGTCCCAGTCACGTTTCACGTTATATTTAGGTTCCACCGCTTTTTCAAAGCGTTGGAAGCCTCGGTCACAACAGGTATAGACCCCACTATGCTCACCCCATGAGGTAGCAGGCAGAATCACGTCAGCCATCTCGGCGGTTTTGGTCATAAAGATGTCCTGTACCACCAATAAATCTAACGCTTCTAACCCTTTGCGTACTGAGCTGGTATCGGCCTCAGTCTGCATTGGGTCTTCACCCATGATGTAATAACCCTTAATTTTGCCTTCCAGTGCCAAATGCGGCACCAGCGACAAACGAACGCCCGGCTCTGGGTCCATCGTGTCAGGGTCGATGTTCCACGCCTTGGCAAATTTTTCACGAATAGCTGGATCGGTCACCGACTGATAACCCGGGAATAGATCCGGCAATACGCCCATATCACAAGCGCCCTGTACGTTATTTTGCCCACGTACTGGCGCCACCCCTGCGCCTTCACGCCCAAGGTGTCCGGTCAGCAATGCCAGTGCGGCCAATGCTTTCACAGTTTCAGTGCCCTGCCCGTATTGGGTAACGCCCATGCCCCACATGATCACCGCAGATTCTGCCGTGGCGTAGGTGCGCATCGCTTCACGTACTTGGTTGGCAGGTACACCAGTGGCATCTTCTACCGCTTCCGGTTTGTAGTCTTTCACCACATCCCATAAGCCATCGAAACCTTCGGTATATTTCGCCACAAACTCTTGGTTGTAGAGTTTTTCCTCAATCAGGGTGTAAATAAAGGCGTTGATCAGTGCCATATTGCTACCGTTGTGTAGCTGTAGGAACTGATCAGCAATGCGTGCTGTTTCAATTTTACGAGGATCGCACACCACAATCTTGGCACCCTTTTGACGTGCTTTGACAATGCGACGCGCCACGATGGGGTGAGAGTCTGCCCCGTTATAACCAAACACAAACAAGCATTTTGAATTTTCAATATCGTCCAACGAAACGCTCATAGCGCCGTTGCCCAATGTACTGCGCAGACCTGCGACAGAAGGGCCGTGTCAGACGCGCGCGCAGCAATCGACGTTATTATTGCCGAGAACTGCGCGCGCAAATTTTTGCATCACATAGTTGGTTTCGTTACCAGTACCACGTGAAGAACCGGTGGTCATAATCGAACGCGGACCAAACTTGGCTTTGATATCCGCCAGACGAGTGGCAACAAACTTAATCGCTTCATCCCAGCTCACTGTTTCAAATGGTGCGCCTTTTTCACGGCGGAGCATCGGTTCACGCAAGCGTGGGGTAAGCAATTTAGTGTCGTTGAGGAAGTCCCAGCCGTAGTAGCCTTTAAGACACAACTCCCCTTGGTTGGTATAGCCGTTAGCGGCTTCGGCACGGATAATCTTGCCGTTGTCCACTACCAGCTTCATCTTGCAGCCCGCACCACAATACGGGCATACAACAGTTGCTTTTTCCATAACAAATATCCTGACAGACTTAGATATAGAGCGCGCCAGCTTCCAGCGCGGTGCGACGACGTTTTTCAGCACTTAGCTTTTCCAGCTCAGCGCGATCAACACAGCGAAGCGCATTCGTTGGACAAACTTCGATACAGGCCGGGCCTTGGTCACGGGTATGGCACAGATCGCACTTATTGGCTTGTGCCTTATTCACCAGCACATTCACGGCAGCGCCGGTGTTGCGCGTGGTTTGGTAAGTCACCACATCCATCGCCCCGTAAGGACAGGCCACCACACAGGTTTTGCAGCCGATGCAGCGTTCCTGCAACACATGCACAAAGCCGTGCTCACGACGAATCGCATGATTAGGGCACACATTGGCACATGGGGCATCCTCGCACTGGCGGCACGTGGCAGCGGTGCTGATATCCCCTCCTTTAACAACATGGATGCGAGGGGTGAAGTTGGCATCGTTCAGCGCGGTAACATCCCCGTCCGCTCGATGTGCAACAGCACAAGCTACCTCGCAAGTCCGGCAGCCGATGCATTTGTTGGCATCTGCGAGAATAAATCGATTCATTGATTTTCTCCGGTTGTATACAAGCTTTGGTTCCTGCATTGACAAAGCACTTTGCTACATCTGGCTCTATACATAATCCGAGCCAATTATTTTATTTTTTAAATTCACACACTTACTAATAAATGACGACATTAGCATTTTTTAAACAACACAACTTTGATGTCGATTCGACAAAACTGTCGAAATGACGTCATAACACATCCGATGTGTCGATTAATGCTGAGATAGCGCGCCAGGTATCAGCACGCAATTGCTGCTCCAATTGAGTGACCGCATCCATCACCGCTGGCGACATCGGATAGCAAAAACCGACGATGTCAGGCTGAATACCAATCATCACCACCTCAGTAACCGCGTCTTTCAAATCATCAATCAGAAAATTGAGCGGCATGGAGTGCGTGCTCATTAACATCATTTCGCTGATACAGTCAGGGTCAACCACACGCATCTCGCCGGGATTGAGCCCCATCTCGGTGGCATCAATCACCAGCAAGGTCTTAGGTTTCAGTTCGCGAATACGCACAGTTTCGGTTTCGGGTGCGCTACCGCCGTCTAACACCAACCAATTATCTAGCGGGTCGGCAGCAAGCTTTTGTGCTAATAAAGGACCAGCGCCATCGTCGCCCATCATGCTATTGCCGACGCACAAAATAATGTTGTCAGCATTGGCAGTATTTTGAGTTTGCTCAGTCATTAAGCCTCCGCACAATCAGCTGGATCGCGGGTTCGTTTTGCATCATCTCCAGCATGGTCATGAGTTGATCACGCCAGTGCAAAAACTCCTGCTCAACATCATCTGCCATCTCGGCTAAGCCTTTGGCCAGCAGCACCACATGACTACTGTCAATGACGATCTCGCCATACTTGGGAATGCCTTCGAGCTTGCGCCGCGCCAGATCGCTCGGGATCAACGCCAGCCATTCCAAGTAACGCGTTAGCGGGCAACTCATGGCGGGTTTAAAACAGTCAATCACCCCTAGGTGATGGCCGATCGCCAAGCCGTAATACACCAATTGTTGGGTTTCCGGTTTGGCATCCTTGTCGTCAACAAACTTCTGATTCAGGATGAAAAAAGTGACTGTTTCACTCATGCGTGTAACTCCTCAGTCACTTGTTGCAGATAGCCGAAAATCTCACTCAAGCGAGGATCCGCTTGCTCGCCGAGATACTGTTTAAACGCATCCAGCGGATTCGGTGTGACTAACAAATCAAGATATTGATGGGCGATTTGGCGACCATAGCGATAACCCGCCAGTTCACGAGCTTTACGCTCGATGGCCACCCGCAGCTGTGGTGCCACTTGCGGGTGCAGCAGTTGTGCCGGTTCACTATCAATGGCTGAGGGCTCACGGGCATGAATTTTCTGCTCCAGTAACCCCAGCGCCATGGCAAAACCATATAGCGTTGCTTGCGGAGTGGGAGGGCAACCGGGAATGTACACATCCACCGGCACAATTTGGTCTGTACCGCCCCACACGCAATAGAGGTCATGGAAAATGCCGCCACTGTTACCGCACGCGCCGTAAGAGACGATGATTTTGGGATCAGGTGCTGACTCATAGGCACGCAGCGCAGGTACGCGCATTGAGCGAGTGACCGCGCCGGTATACAACAGAATATCGGCATGACGGGGCGATGGCACCACTTTGATACCAAAACGTTCGGCATCAAATAGCGGCGAAATACTGGCAAAAATCTCGATTTCACAGCCGTTACAGCCACCGCAGTCCACTCGATAAACATAAGCAGAACGGCCAATATTTTTCAGCAACGCCGCTTTCATCTTGGCAATGCTTTCATCCACCGTCAGTGGAATCGGCATGCCGTTGGCGTCACGGGTATTTGGAATAGTCAGACTCATAGTGGTTGCTCCCGTAACATACGACTGATGGCAATCCGCTGCGATTGGGTGATGTTATGTTCGCGTTTGCAATGTGGGCAGGTATGTAGCTGCTGATGCAAAGCAGCGCGATCTTCATATTGCCCAGTGGCCAGCAGCAGGTCTTCGGCATATTGCAGCTCTTTTTCCACAGCAAACGGTTTATCGCATTCCACACAGTGGGCTAACGGGAAGGCCGATTTCTGGTACAAATCCTCTTTGCGCCACACTGCCAGTTGGATCTCTTGGCTCAGTTCAATTGCGCCCGTTGGGCACACTTCTTCACAACGGGCGCAGAAGATGCAGCGGCCGAGAAACAGCGACCACTCTTGCATGCCACTATCGAGATTGGTTTGCACCGTCAGTGCGTTAGCGGGACAGGCATTCATACAGGCAGCGCAAGCAATACACTGCGCCGGATTGTGTTCTGGCTTACCGCGAAAGTTTTTATCTAAGTCAGGTGCTGCCAGCGGATCACTGCCAGTAACAACGCCAGTACTCAGTGCTTTTTTTAGATATTTCAGCATGTTTTGACTCCTTAGCGACTACTTCAGCGGTGAGTTAGTACGCTCGATGCCATAACGCTCCACCTCTTTGTAAGGCACGGTTTTACTGGTGCGCTTTTTCACATCAACAAACGTGACGCGGTCGGTGCAGGAGTAACATGGGTCGAGACTGCCGATAATCAGCGGTGCGTCAGAAACAGTGTTGCCACGCAACATGTAACGCAATGTGGTCCAGTTAGCGTAAGTGGCGGCACGGCAGCGCCAGCGGAACAGTTTCTGATTGTCGCCCGTCATGCTCCAGTGAATGTCATCGCCGCGCGGCGCTTCGGTAAAACCAAGGGCAAACTTGTGCGGTTGATAGGTAAAACCATCCACTTGCAGCGGACCGCCGGGCAGATTATCTAGGCCAAAGTCGATCATATTGAGACTGGTATAGACCTCGTTGATGCGTACTTTTAAGCGTGACAACACATCGCAGCCCTGCTCGCTGTGGATCTCCATTGGCAACAAACCGTAGCCAACAAAAGCATGATCGTAACGCGCATCGCGGGCGTGGCCACTGGCGCGCACCATGGGGCCGACGTTACTGAAATCACGGGCGATTTGCGGATCGAGACGACCAACACCGACGGTACGTTGTTCCATGTTGGGCGTACTCATCAGCACATCCACTAAATCGTTCACTTCGCGGCGCATCTCTTGCGCCAGCTTGCGGGTGGCAATCATGTCATCTTTGAGCAGATCGCGGCGAATACCACCAATCAGGTTCAAGCCGTAGGTTTTACGCGAACCTGTGAGGATTTCCGCCATCTTCATCGACACTTCGCGCACGCGGAAAAACTGCATAAAGCCGGAGTCAAAACCAGTGAAGTGACAGGCTAACCCAAGGTTGAGCAGATGGCTGTGCAGGCGTTCCACTTCCAGCAAAATGGCGCGGATCATCTGTGCCCGTTCTGGTACCTTGATGCCGAGTGAGTTTTCTACCGAGGTGGTGTACGCGGTGCTGTGGGCAAAACCACAGATGCCGCAAACACGGTCTGACAGAAAGGTCACTTCGTTATAACCCATGCGGGTTTCTGCCAGTTTTTCCATGCCGCGATGCACATAGAACAGACGATAATCCGCATCAACAATCCGTTCCCCATCGACGAACAGACGGAAATGACCCGGTTCGTCAGAAGTGACGTGCAGCGGACCAATCGGCACGATGCGGTTTTTATCGCTGCCTAATTCATTGATAAACGGATAGGTTTCATCATCGGTGGTTGGCGCTGGGCGTTGCCGATAATCCATGCTGTCTTTACGTAATGGATACAGCTCATCCGGCCAATCATCTGGCAACACCAAGCGGCGTTCGTCTGCTAAACCAACAGGGCGTAAGCCGTACATATCGCGGACTTCACGTTCACCCCACACGGCAGCCGGCACGCGTGGCGTGACTGCTGGATACTCCAACGTGTTGGCATCAACCAAAACTTTGACGGTAATCCAGCACTTCTCATGGGCTTCCATCGACAACACGTAATACACTGCGTAGTGGCCGTTGAGCGTGCGTTCATCGTTACCAAACAGCACGCTGAGCCAGCCACCGTGTTGGTAGTAAAGACTTTCGACGACCTCCGGCAGCATATTGGTTTTGACGGTGATCGTTAACTGATCCTCGGTTTGACGTTCTTCTTCGAGGATGGCTGTTGGAAACAGCGCCCGAAGCTGCGCGATATATGCGCCGCCGCGATTCTGGGCATTAGCAACAGTGGATTGATTATTCACGGGACATCTCCTGCGCGGAAGAATGGGAAGCAGTGTTCGTAGCTGTGTTCAAAACAGTGTTCAGAGCGGTTTTCTCAGCGCCGTTAGTTGCGCCGGGCAATTGCTGCTCGAGTGCATGTAACTCGCTAATGCCGGCTTGATCACCGTTGAGCACAATGGTGGTGGCTTGTTTCAGCAGTTGTTGTAAGGGTTGTGGAATGTGGGTGCCCATCAGCACCATCAGTACCATCAACACCGCCAGCGGTGCGGTGGTCTGCCAGCCAAGTTCACCTTTGCTGACGTTATCAGGTTGTTTACCAAGTACGGACATCACAATCATCCGCACCAAACCTGCCAGCACGATAGTGAGCAATGCCAGCAGTAACAGCACCAACCACAGATGGCCCGCACGAATACCGGCGGTGACGGTCATAAACTCACTGAGGAACAGGTTGAACGGTGGCATACCGCCGAGGGCCAAAGCGCCACCGGCAAATAGCGCACCAGATAACGGTGCCACACGTAACAAGCCTTTAACGGCGTTCATATCACGGGTGCCATATTTCAGCAGCACGTTACCTGAACCGCAGAACAGCAAGGTTTTGCCAAGGCTGTGATTCAGTGTGTGCAACATAGCAGCAAAGATGCCAAGTGGACCACCAATGCCGAGCGCCACCGCAATCAAGCCCATGTTTTCCACACTGGAATAGGCCAGCAGCCGTTTCATGTCGCGCTGCACCAAGATCAGGAACGCAGCCACCGCGACTGACAACAAGCCGAACACCAACAGCAAGCCTTGTGGAAATTCAGGGCCGATTGCTGCGCTGATCAAAATGGCGTAGCGAATAATCACTAACAGCGCACAGTTGAGCAGCACCGCTGACAACAAAGCAGAGGTTGGACTTGGTGCTTCTGAGTGCGCGTCAGGCAACCAAGCATGCATTGGGAACAAACCGGTTTTGGTACCAAAGCCAATCAACACGAAGATAAACGCCAAATGCATCAAACTGCTATCCAGCAAACTGGCGTGTTTTAACACTTCGCTCCAGAAGATGGCATCGCCCGGATTTGGCATTACATTGGCGGCGTTGGCGTACACCAACACAGTACCGTAGAGACCAAAGGCCACGCCGACAGTACAGATGATGATGTATTTCCACGCCGCTTCCAGTGACGATTGCTGACCATACAAGCCCACCAAAAACGCTGAACTCAAGGTGGTGGCTTCAATCGCCGCCCACATCAAAATCAGGTTGTTACTGGTGATCACCAACAACATAGTGAATAGGAACAGATGGAAGAAACCGTAGTAAGTGCCTAAGGATTTAAGGCTGACTTCGCCCTCTTCCAGCTCATGGTTCATATAACCGATAGAATAAATACCAGTGATAAAACCAATCACGCCGAGAATGGCGAGAAACAGTGAACTCAAACCATCGAGATGTAGCCAGTTGTGCCCCGCCAGTAGTTCACCTTGCTGATACACCGTCCACACCGCGAACAGCGATACCAACAGTAATAAGGTTGAACCAACACTATGCACCGCAGTTAATACTGCTCTTGGTGTACCCAAAAGCTGGCAGGTAAATGCGGCTAAAGCGGTGAGCAACGGGATCGCCAACAGGATGATAAATAATGTAAAAGTATCCATAGTCATCACCCTTTCAACGAAATCAGTTTTTGTACATCAAGGGTGTTCATGGTGCGGTAAATACGCCGCGCCATCAGCGCCATGATGATCACTGCAAAGATAGAATCGGTGGCAATACCAATTTCGACTAACTCCGGCGCTTTGTAGGCCAGTAGCGCCAATGTCAGATGCGCGCCGTTCTCCATCAGGCAGTAACCAAACACCTGTTTGAGAATGTTGCGCTGGCTGACAATGCACAGCAGCCCAATCAAAAAGTGCCCCAACGATACCGCCAGCACAGGTTTCAGATCGGTCAGCATTGGTAATTGCACCGGTTTGGTAGCGAAATAGCTGATCAGCACAATGATCGCGGCAATCATGATCAGCACCGCCGTGCTCAGCACGCCGCCATCGGCTTTAGGGTCAGCCATTTTGCGAAAGGCGCGATACATGATCAGCGGCACCAACACCACCTTGGTGATGAAGGCGCTGATTGACCACATATACAGCTCGTGAGCATCAAACAGCGATGCAAGGCTCAGGAAAATGCCCACCAGCACCAGTGACTGTAGCGCGTACAGCCCCGCCGACACCGTAGGTTTTCTGGCAGCGATCACCATCATCGAAGTGACGATCATCAGCCCGGCCAGATTGTTGACAAGAAGTGTTCCAGTCATGGTGATTCCTCAATTTAGCCAGTTGGCTGCAATAACGCTGGATACCAGCGACATCACAATCAGCACCAACAACACCAGTTTCATCGACAGTGGCAGCGGCTGGGCGCTCGCCAATTCAGGCGAAGGCTCACCGGGCACGGTGCGACCAAACCACATCAATAACCACGCAAAGCTGGCTACCGATTCAATCAACGCCACAATCAGCAGCGGCATCAGCCACCAGTGTTCGCCCGTCAGGCTGAAACCTGCAGCAAACAACGGGAATTTACTGAAGAAGCCGTTGAACGGTGGCACCCCAGCAATCGCCATCGCTGCTACACAGAAACCGATGCCCAGCAGCGGCATACTTTTGAGCATGCCGCGCAGTTTTGGCAGCATGCGCGTACCGCAGGCATAGCTCAGCGCACCAGCCACCAAGAAGAACAAACTCTTGGCGTAAGCGTGGTTGAAGATGTAGGCAACACCCGCATCAAAGGCCATCTCCGAATTGAAGGTGGACATGGATAATGCGAGGAAGATGTATGACAGCTGCGCGATGGTGGAGTATGCCAACAGGCGTTTCATATCTTTCTGTGGCAGATACATCAGGAAGCCGTACACCATAGTGATTGTCGCCATTACCACCCCGACCACGCCGATTTGGTGCGGTACGGTATCGGACGACATAATGGCGCGGGCAAAAATGTACACCCCCACTTTCACCATGGATGCGGCGTGTAAGTAAGCACTCACCGGAGTTGGTGCTTCCATCGCATCTGGCAGCCACATATGCAGTGGCAACTGAGCTGATTTACCCCAAGCAGCAAACAGAATGCCGCCGAAGACCACCAGCTTGTCAGCATCGCTGAGCTGTGCAATCGCGGTCAGTTCGAAGGTACCGGTTTTGGCAAATAACCATGCTGCGGCCAGATACAACCCCACTGACGCAATGTGGGTCACAATCAGCGCTTTTAACGCCGAGCGCAGCGACTTCGGACTTTGGTAATAACCAATCAAGCCCCACGAACAACCGCCGGTGATTTCGAAAAACAGCAGTTGACCGAGGATGGTGGATGACAGCGTCAAGCCCGCCATCGCGCCAATAAAGATCAGCAGCAGCGCGTAGTAACGGTTGCTGCCATCGTGGGGATGTTCACGGTTCAGCGCGGTCAAATAACCGCATGAGTACAAACTGATTAAAAAGCCAAGCGATACCACCGCAAAGCCAATCAGCGTGCTGACGCGGTCAATCACAAAGCCGAAGATTTGCGTATGACCAAAGCTGTAAAGTGGAATGGTGACATCGGTTTTACCACTGCCTAAATAGCTCAGGGCTAACCAGCCCATGCCAAGGGTGGCCAACAACGCAAATGCCGTACAAAGCACTTTGGCATAACGTTGCGGCGATAAGGCGATCAGCAGCGCCCCGATAAAGGGCAACAACATGGTCGCAAGCGCAATAGTTTCCATAAAATGCTGGTCTCCTTACAACCCAGTGAGATAGAACACGAACGCCAGCACCGCGATGCCGAAGCCCAGCCAAGTGACGCGACCAGTCAGTAAGAACCGACCACGCGCTAAGGTGTTTTCAATCACCGAGGCAATCACAAATATCAGCAGCAACTTCAGCAAAAACGCCACAGTGCCCAGCACTAAGCTGACCAAGCCGATATCCGCCGCTTTGCCAAACGGCACAAAGATCGCCAAGAACAAGCCAGCCACCACCACTTGCTTGAGGCTGAGGCCCCATTTCACCAGTGCCAGCCCTGAGCCTGAATACTCGGCTAATGGCCCTTCTTGCAGCTCTTGCTCCGCTTCGGCGACATCGAACGGGATTTTGCCCATCTCGATAAATACCGCGAACGCACACGCAATCAGCGCCATCGCCGTGGCGGTGGGCGCATTCCAGTGTTCCGCCGCAAAACTGCTGCTGATGTTGCCGATATTGGTCGAGCCAACAATCAGCGCGACCACCAGCAAACTCAGCATCAGAATCGGTTCCACCAAAATGCCGAGGGTCAACTCGCGACTAGCACCGATACCTGCAAAGGTGCTGCCAGAATCCAAACCTGCCAGTGAAAAGAAGAAGCGGAAAATGGCGAACATGTACACCACAGTGATCAGATCTGCGCCCGCCGCAATCGGCGCTGCTTGGCTGACTAATGGCAGTGTTGCGCCGACCGCCAACATGGTGCCAATCAGCACAAACGGCATAACGCGATAGATATTGCCGCTGCAACTGGGCGCCACTTCTTGGCGGGTCAGTAATTTGAAAATATCGCGGTACTCCTGCAGCACACCCGGTCCTTGACGCGAATGCATCTTGGCGCGAATGACGCGAGAGACACCGGAGAACAGCGGTGATACCGCCATCAGCAGTACCGCTTGCAGCAATCCGGCCAGCAGCGTTACCACAAAGGAACTTTGAGTCATCATCATCTCCTCCCTACGCCATGGTGACCAGTAACAGCACCACCAGTGCTGCGACCACGTATAAGCAATACACGCGGAAATCACCGTATTGAATGAGCTGCACTACGCGACTCAAGCGCTGCACGCCACCCACCACAGGCATCACAATACGGTCATCCCACACGGGTTCCACTCTGGCCGCCGCATCGGTAGTGACATCTAATGAGCGATGGAACGCCGGTGCCGGGTCGAGGGTTTTGCGCATGCGATACAGCGGCGCGAACAGCACTTTCAGTGGCTGTGCAAAGCTGCCCGCGGTAAGTGACATACGTTGTTCGTAACCGTAACCACACGCCCAAGGGGTGCCGCGTTGAATGAAGTTGAGGCGGTTGTTTTTGCCGGTGAAGCTAAACAGCAACAGTGGCAGCAATGGCAGCGCCAACAACATGATGAACAGCAGCGGCGTATTGAGGCTGGTTTGGGTCACATCACCCGGGAACACAGTGGCCGTCGTCGCCATACTTGTGGCGGTTTGGCCGCTGAGCTGTGCAGCAATCTGGATGATCAGCGGAGCCAGTTGCGCAGCGCCAACACCGAGCACGATACACAGCAACGCCAGCAGCCACATGGCAATAGTCATGGATGCGGGGACTTCAGTGGCGTGTTCCACTTGTTCGCTACGCGGCGCACCGCAGAAGCAGATACCGTACACTTTGACGAAACACATCGCCGCCAACGCACCGGTAATCGCCAACATCACAATGGCAATTGGGCCCGCCAGTTGCAGGCCGATATCACCGCCCTCCTTGCTCATGGTGAACAGTGATTGATAGGTAAACCATTCGCTGACAAAACCGTTCAGTGGTGGCAAAGCAGAAATCGCCATACAACCAATCAAGAACGCCATAGCGGTACGAGGCATCAACTTGCCAAGGCCGCCCATGATCTCCATGTTTTTGGTATGAGTGCGATAGATCACCGCACCAGCGCCAAGGAACAGCAGCCCTTTAAACAGCGCATGGTTAATTAGGTGATACAAGCCACCAAGCAGACCAAGCAACGCCAGCAGCGGATGATGGGTCGCCATGCCGATCATGCCCGCACCCACACCCATCAAAATGATGCCGATGTTTTCCACGGTGTGATATGCCAGCAAACGTTTGATGTCGTGCTCAGCCAGCGCATACAGCACACCCAGCACTGACGACACCGCACCAAAGGCCAACACCACAATGCCCCACCAGCATTCAGTGGCACCGAGCAGATCGACACCAACCTTAATGATGCCGAAGATACCAATCTTCACCATCACGCCTGACATCATTGCGGAAGCATGTGAAGGTGCTGCGGGGTGTGCCCGAGGCAACCAGCCGTGCAGCGGTAACATCCCCGCCTTGGCGCCAAAGCCAAAGAAGGCCAACAGGAACACCGCCGAAGCTTCGCCCACGGGCATGTCTGCGGCGCGGAAAGCCGCAAAGTCGAGGCTGCCCGCGTGGCGATACATCAAGAAGAAGGCCAGCATGATCAGCACCGAACCCGCATGGGCAATCAGGAAGTACAGCAAACCGGCACTAACGGCCTCATCGTCTTGTTCGGAGATCACCAAGAAGTAAGAGCTAAGCGACATCGCTTCAAACAGCACGATAAAGTAGAAGGCGTTATCCACCGCTACCAGCGCCACCATTGAGGCGATAAACAGGTTCATAAAGAACCCCATCGCCCAGGCGCCTTTGCCGCGATACTCTTCCAAGTAAGCAAAAGAGTAGATGGCGCACACCACGGTGAGGATGGAAATTACCAGCACCATAAAGGCGGCCAGCAGATCGAGCCGCAAGGTCAAATGAGCAAAGGCCGCAAAGGGCCCTGCATAATCAGCAGTAACCATCTGACCACTGAGTAAAATTGGCAACGCGCAGACAATGCCAGCAATACCGCCCAGCAATGAAAACACCCCGCTCAATTTAATGGCTAACGCTTCGTTGCGGTTGAGTAATAGCGACAACAGCGCGCCTATCACGTACAAGAGTAAGGCGGTGCTTAACCAACAGAGTGCCGTCATTATTTGTTCCCTCCCGCCGCTGGTTTCGACACCGCATCCGCAGGCCATTCGACCAAGTTTGTCACTGCGGTCAGCTGCCGTTTGCGTTGCCCGGCCTGCGCTAGCGCTTGATCACTGACCATGACAATCGCGCCTGTGGGGCAAGTCTCGATACACGCAGGGCCTTCAGCGCGAAAACTACATAAATCGCACTTCACCGCCACTGAGCGCACGCCAACACGCCAATCCAATAACGGACTGACAGGCAATGCAGGACGAGGCGCGGGGGCAGCCAGTGATGTACTGACATCATCAGCCATATCGACAGGTTTAGAGCCACTCAGGCTGATGGCGCCGAAGGGGCAAGCAATTGCACATAGCTTGCAACCGATACAGAGGCTCTCGTTGAGTACGATGGCTTCGTCTTCATGACGAATCGCGTTTACCGGACACACTGTGGCACAAGGCGCGTCTTCACACTGATGGCACATCTGCGGTGCAGAATCATCTGCAGTGCGCATGACCACCAGTCTGGGTTCACGTTGTAACCCTTGCTGTTTATGTGCCTCTGAACACGCTGCCATGCAGGTATTGCAGCCGAAACACAAACTGGGATCGGCAATGACAAAACGGTTCATATACTCTCTCTAAGCACTTCATCCCGCAGTAGTTAGCGCCGTCGTCACTTTTGACGAAACTGCCATCAGTGACGACGCTGTCGACATATGACGAAGACACAACATCGCGGGATAACTTCCCAAAAAACCGGCAACAAACACTGCTGCTCTGCTGCTTAGCGCTTAATGTGGCGCCAACAATGTCAGCTGTTGTCGGGCTTGCGGCCTAAGCAAATTACGCAGGCCAATGGCATGAGGGAGCATTTTCTGCGCCAAGTGCAGCAATAGTGATTTTTACTGTTTAAAATCAGACAAATAACTGCAAACATCACAAAAAACATGAGCGTTATTCGCTGTAAGAATCGACAGTTGCGATGAACTGATGAGCACTCAGTATTAGCACCATAGTTGCTGGCATTTATCTTGCTCAGCTTTGCGCAGTGGTTGATGGCGAGCACCACGCTGGCAAACAACCTTGGCTCGCTAAAATTGAGTTATTTATTAGAAAATTAGAATAAAGGGCTCTTTCACCCAAAGTTGGCAGCCTGTCGCATTTTACGCCTTGCGTCTGTGATTAAATGATGCGTCGCTGAAGAACGACTTTGTTGTGTGGTTGTGCCCTGATCATTTTTGCCGGCCAGCAACTTTCGCCGCAAATCCAAGGGAATACGTCGAATTATGACGCAACGATTTCAGTATCTTAATGAACAGAAAAACTGCTTGCGACTAACTCATCAACTGCTGGATCAGGCTGATGTTGATGGACTATTACGTTGTCTCAATCGCCACCTGCAGCACTCTCCGTTGCCTTTTCCCTGCAGCATTTTGCTGGATAATCCTCGTCAGGGGCCGATGCTATACCAGTTACAGCAAGATAACGTCAGCCCGCTCGACGATGAGATGTTGCTACAAAACGGTCCGCTGCGGATTGTAGAGGCCACCCAGTCAACGCTGCATCTGAGCCAAGACGAATACCAACAACGTTATCCGGCGTTATTTCAGCAAACCACTGAGCAGCCTTTTAATGATGCGCTGATTATTCCCATTCTTAACCATCGTCGCTTACTCGGTTACTGCGAACTGCGCCGCGCTGATGCTGGCCGTTTCGATGCCGACGATGAAGCTTACGCTGAGCTAGTGGGCGAATCTCTGGGGGTTGCGCTGGAACATCTGCAGGCGCGCTTATCCTTAGGGCTCGAACAGAACCAACTCTGTGAAGAGCGCGACGACTTTCATGTGCTGGTAAACGTCACCAATGCGGTCATCACCGAGCGCAGCGTCGAATCGTTAGTGGAAAAAATTGCCCACGAAATTCACTGCTATTTCGGCATTAATGCCATCAGTGTTTGCTTGCCCGATACCGACCCATCACTGCTCAATCTGTATAACGCCTTTTTTACTCAGCCGGGAAAAGCACAACGTTCCCACAAACGTATTGCCGCCGAACACAGTATTTGCCTTTCGGTCTTAGAATCTGGAGAAATCCAGCTGTGTGAGTTAGACGAACAAGACCCGCGCGCACATAACGAAACCCAACTGTTTGGCTTTTGGCCCGCCGCCACTCAACAGCTGTGTTTGATCCCGATAAAGTTCGCAGGACAAGTATTGGGCGTACTGAAATTAGCTCAGGCCGATAGCGGCTGTTTTAAAGGCTCGCGCTTGCAGTTGTTGGCACAAATTGCCGAACGTACCGCCATTGCCGTAGACAACGCCCGCGCCTACCAAGAAATCAACCGTCTGAAAGATAATCTGGTTCGCGAAAATCATTACCTTAGTGAACAGGTCGAAAGCCTCAGCCACCAGCAGTTTGATGAGATTATTGGCGCCAGCCGCTCCATTAAAGACGTACTGAAACAGGTCGAAATTGTCGCCCGCACTGACTGTTCGGTATTGCTACTCGGTGAAACTGGCACCGGCAAAGAGGTGTTTGCCCGCGCCATTCATCGCCTTAGCCCACGCTCAAGCAAACGCATGATCAAAATGAATTGTGCCGCAATGCCAGCCGGATTAATGGAAAGCGACCTATTCGGCCACGAGAAAGGCGCATTTACCGGCGCCAGTAAAGAACGCATGGGACGCTTTGAGATGGCGCATCACAGCAGCCTGTTTTTAGACGAAGTGGGCGATATGCCGCTAGAGCTACAACCTAAATTGCTGCGGGTATTGCAAGAGCAAGAGTTTGAACGGGTTGGCGGCAATCGCTTAATTAATGTGGATGTTCGCCTCATTGCCGCCACCAACCGCGATCTGCAAAAAATGGTGGTCGATAAAGAGTTTCGGAGCGATCTGTTTTATCGCCTCAATGTGTTTCCAATTCGCCTGCCCGCTTTAAGTGAGCGTCGTGATGATATTCCGCATCTGGCCAAGTTTTTTGTCTCTCGTGCCTGCCAGCATATGGGACGCAATATCGATAGTATTCCCGCGCCGGTGCTGCGGCGGCTGCAAGAACTTGATTGGCCGGGCAACATTCGTGAACTGCAAAATGTCATTGAGCGAGCAGTGTTACTCAGCAGTGGGCATGCATTACAACTGCCACCAGAGCTGGAAGAAGACGACTCCGCCGAGCGTGAATTTTTGAAGGTGAACAGCCGTCCAGTATTAACGGCAACAACCCGCAATCACGATGAAGATGATGAGTACCAGCGTATCGTGTCGGTATTACAGGAAACCAACGGCATTGTTGCCGGGCCTCGTGGTGCCGCACACAAGCTGGGGCTCAAACGTACCACTCTACTGTCGCGCATGAAGCGACTCGGTATCGATAAAGACGCAGTGTTGGAATAACGCAGCAGCGGATTAAAATCCCCATCCCCCATTAGAGATATTTTCTCACTCCGTGCCCCTCTTGCGGTTTTCTCTGCTATTTTTAGTAAACTGATCAGCGCGTTATCGGCAGTGCTGACGGCTGTCTGATTGGCGATTGCAATCATCAGCCCTCACCATGTTCGATATTCATCTGCTGAATGAAGGACACTTCTCCTGTTCGACACCTTTCGTCATCATCGAAGTTTCAAACGGACTTACGCCAACGATTAACTGCTACCTCAGTGGTAAGGGTGTAAACCTATGTCGACGCTATTTGTATTTTTACGCAAATTTAAAATCACACAACGCATGTTGGGCATGATCATCTTAGTGGTGGTTGCAACCCTCATCATGTTTGCCTATTCACTCTATAACCTCAATCAAGCATTATGGTTAGAGAAAGAAAATAAGCTCAATGCCTTAGCTGATGCTGCAGTCACCATTGTCGATAAATATTATCAGGAAAGTAAACAGGGATTGATTAGTGACGCAGAAGCGAAACAACAGGCAATTGCCGCATTGGATAACCTACGCTATTCCGGCAATGAGTATTTTTTTACGCTTAATCGTGATGGCATTATGGTGCAACACGCATTTGCCAAAAAGCTGATTGGCACCAATGTGCTGCCGATGAAAGACCCACATGGGGTACAGCTATTTCAAAAAATGCTGGATGTCACCGCTAATCAACAAAGCGGCCATGTGTCATACATGTGGAATCGCCCCAATGCCGTCACTCCCAGTCCAAAAATGAGTGTAGTAAAGCGCTTTGACGCCTGGCAATGGGTAATTGGCACCGGTATCTATGTTGATGATATTGACCAGCAGTTGTCCAAATTTACGGTGACCAATCTGCTGATTTTTGCAGTGCTGTGGCTGCCAGTGCTTTTGCTGCTATATATCATCAGCACCAGTGTCACTAAACCGCTACGTCACACCATTGCCGCCATGGAGAATATTGCCACTGGTGAGGGCGATCTGACGCAACGCATTGACGAAAACGGTAATGATGAACTCACAGAGCTGGCACATTATTTCAACGTGTTTATCGGCAAAATTCATCAGGTGGTCAGTTCGGTAAGTCAATCTGTCGGCCAAAGCCAAAAATTAGCTGGCGGTTTGGCTGACATTGCCAATGAAGCCAACGAAATAACCCAAGAGATGCAAAGTGAAACCCAAAGCGTGGCAACAGCCATCAATGAGATGGCGATGACCGCGGCAGAGGTTGCGAGCAATGCTCAGCAAGCAGCAGCCAATACCGGCGATGCTGATCATCAGGCCAATGCCACTACAGAGGTCGTCGGCAAAACTATCGACAATATTAATTCCTTGTCGAATGAGTTGGAAAATACCGCCATAGAAGCTCAAGCGTTGCAAAGCAGTTCAGCTGAGATAGGTAAGATCCTCGAAGTGATCGCCGCGATTGCCGATCAGACCAATCTGCTGGCATTGAACGCTGCGATTGAAGCTGCACGTGCTGGTGAAGCCGGACGCGGCTTTGCGGTTGTCGCTGACGAAGTACGTACACTTGCCAGCCGCACACAACAATCGACACAAGAAATATCGACCATTACCGATGTGATTCGGCGCACCATCGAACGGGTGAATGCTTCAGTGACCAAGGCCCAAAGCCAGTCACGCGATACCGTCACACAAACGGCGGCGGTGGTACAGGCGATTGACAGTATTAAGCTGGCGATCAGCCAAGTGTCAGATATGAATGCGCAGATTGCCTCAGCCACAGAAGAACAGAGCGCGGTCATTACAGAGTTAAATATGAATATCACCCGTATCAATGATATTTCGGCAGACAATCAACGTAAGAGTGAAGTGGTTGCCCAAAGCAGCAATCAATTGCAGCAGGATGCTAGCGGCCTTGGCCAGCTCATTGCGGTGTTTAGAATCTGATAAGGTTAACGCTAACAATAGCAACGCTCCAATTCACGGAGCGTTGCAGATAATCCTTTAACTACAAACCGGTCACTGCGCTGCGGCGTTCCATAAACACTACATCACGCCATTCACCATTGAGTTGTCCCAGTTTTTTACGCACCCCAAGGATACGGAAACTGTTGCGACGATGCAGTGCAATGCTGGCCTGATTCTCCGGAAAAATCCCCGACTGCAGTGTCCAAAAACCTAGAGCTTCCGATTGGCTCACCAAGTTTTTCAACAATGCATGTCCAACACCTTGACCACGCGCTTCTTGCGTCACATAGATGCTCACTTCAGCCACGCCACGATACACTGGACGATTGCTGATGGCCGATAACGCTGCCCATCCGACGAGCTGCCCCTCCATTTCGGCAACTAATCGGCATACAGAGATCATGGCGTCATCCCACTCTTGCCAGCTTTTCACTTCAGTTTGAAAAGTGGCGAACCCAAAGTCGATACCTTCTTGGTAGATGGCCTGAACCTTTGGGTAATCTTGCGGATTAAATTCCCGAATATTAATCATGATTCCCTCTCGTGGTAAAACCCGCTGACTCCTCAACGTTCCCACCAAGCAGCATACTAGATGCTTGTTTACAAAACTGCGCAGTAGCACTACTTATCTTTATGATTTTATCTGCGTTTAGTCACACATCATGGCGCAAAAATGCGATAGGAAAAACGTTTACGCTCTTCCTTGATGATTCAGGGATCACATTAGGGTTGCAGCAACGACGCTAAGATAAATCCGGCAATCAATATGATAATAGGCAGCCAATTCAACCATCTCAGTTGCTGATAAAAGCGCTGTATACGTTCGTCATTGGCGGGCGACAATTCACCATGCGCGATAGCCTTGAACACTGCACGAAAGCGTTCATCATCGGTCCGAGTGTTGTCGGTTAAGATTTGAAAGTTGTGTTGATAGTGATGTTGCACATAGCCGACTAACTGTTGTCGACGAAAGTTGCGCAACCCCAGTACGCCAGCAATCAAAATACCGGACAGTACGATATAAGCCTCAACGTAATTCATGAGTTCCTCTCATTCGGTCGCAGGCCCTGCAATACGGGAGCGTTAACTTAGAGGGTTCAACCGTCTATTAATGCGATCTATCGCGCCTTTCAGTTAATTCATTATTGCTGCTATACAAGTGCCAAAGTGGTGAAGCATGGCGCTATCATCTACCCGGTAACTACGCTTTGCTAAAGCGCTGTCATCAGCTTGTTTGGCGCAAAAGCAACACAAACACCAAGGCTTCCGCTATGATGCTGACATTAAGAAATCAAAGGACGAGTTCTTAGCGTGTCTCAATCCATTCCCTCTCACCGTTTAGCCAGTATTGATACCATTCGCGGCGTAGCGGTATTAGGCATTTTGCTACTCAATATCTTCTCCATGGGCGTCAGCTATTACGACTATGTGCCACATCAACCGGTCAGTGGTTCAGATTCTTTGTGGCAGTTGCTGTACTTTTTTGTCCTTCGAGATCGCTTTATCTCTCTGTTTGCCATGCTGTTCGGCGCGGGACTGTACCTGCAATGGCAACGCTTTGAGCAGCATACGGACTCAATTAAACGCCGCATGTACTGGCTGTTACTGTTTGGCGTTTTGCACTGTGTGCTGATTTGGTTGGGCGACATTCTGTTTAATTACGCCATTTGTGGCCTAATTTTACTGCGCTATCTGTCTTTAGCGCCTAAGCCAATGTTATCACTGGCGCTGCGCTTCTTTGCCATGGGTACTCTACTACTGGCCGCCTCTTCCTTACTGCTGGATACCCCACTGCCGATTTATCGAGAGTCAGAGCAATATCAACACGATGTGGCGATTTGGACTGGCGATTATTGGCATCAAGTAAAACTACAGGCGCTATTTTGGCTGGGCGATCTGGTGATCTTTCCACTCACCTATCTGTGGCAATTGTTAGGACTGATGCTGCTTGGCGCCTATGGTCTGCGCAGCAACTGGTTTACCCAAGGACTGCCGCAGCTGGCCAAATATTTACTGCCCAGCTCATTTATCGTGTCGGTCTTTGCATTCGTCCTATCGCAATCTTCTAACCCGCTGCTATCAGTGCTGGCAGAGCCCGTCGTCAGTGTCGCTGCAGTGCCGATGTCGCTGTGGATGATCCACTGGCTGGTCACCACAAAGCGGCTCGCGGCATCGCTTGCACATCGACTGCAAGCGGTAGGTCGCATTCCGTTCACCTTATATATTGGTCAATCTGTGACAGGTGTATTGTTGCTGCGTCATCTAGCGCCGCAGCTTAACTACCTTCTCGAGTGGTATCACTATCTGGCGTTGGCAATGCTGTGGAATATGCTGCAACTGCTCATTGCGCCCATGTGGCTACGCTATTTTTCGCAAGGGCCGTTGGAATGGTTATGGCGCAAACTCGCGTTTGGACGCAGTTACCATCCGTTTAAATGATAAGAAAGGACGCTAAATGAGAGGAAAAGGACATTTGAGCCAATGGCACGACGAGCGTGGATTTGGCTTTATTACGCCGCTTACGGGAGAACAGCAGGTATTTTTACATATCAAGGCGATGGCGAATCGTAGCCGCCGTCCGGCGCTCGGTGAACTGCTAAGTTATGAACTTGAGCAGGACAAACAAGGACGTTGGCAAGCCAAAAACGCAATGACGATAGAAGATAAACAATTGCTGCGTCGACAAGCTAAACAACGACAACATCGCCAGCAAAAACATCAGGCAGGGCGCAGCTCACTGGCATGGTCTTTAACATTGTGGCCGATGTTGGCGCTGGCGAGTTGGCAACATTTGCTCCCCTTTTACACGCCTGTTTGGTATTTCACCATGAGCCTTATCTGCTATATCGCCTACGCGAAGGATAAAGCGGCAGCGCAGCAAGATAGTTGGCGAGTAGCTGAGAACACACTGCAACTGCAGGCGCTTATCGGCGGCTGGCCGGGTGCGCTGTTGGCGCAACAAAGATTGCGACATAAATCGGTTAAGCCGGAATTTCGCCGAGTATTTGTGCTGATGGTGCTGTTAAATCTCGCGGGGTTATTCGGGCTTTACCATTATCGCGCCATGCTGCCACCAAGTTGGTATTAGATTTTTGGCGCTTACTCGCGCTCACTGGTAACATATGCGCTCTTTTTACTGTTGCTGGAACCTTCTATGAGAATTGTGCTTGCCGTCATCATTATCGCATCGGTCATTTTTTATTTCTTTATCGATAGGCAACAGCGTGTCGGCATGCAAGAAACCATCGAAGCCAGCCAAGCCTTTTTGAAAGCCAACAAAACTCAGGAAGGCGTAATCACCACAGATTCCGGGCTGCAATATCAGTATTTGGAACACGGTGAAGGCAGCGTACATCCCAAACCAACCGATACGGTTAAAGTGCATTATGAAGGCCGGTTGATCAATGGCCGCGTGTTTGACAGCTCCTATGCCCGTGGCGAACCAATTGAATTTCCACTGAATAAAGTGATTCCCGGCTGGAGCGAAGGTGTGCAGCTAATGGTGGAAGGCGACAAACTGCGTTTGTTTATTCCAGCTGAATTGGGTTATGGCAACCGCACCGCTGGCCCTATTCCTCCGGGCTCAGCGTTGGTATTTGATGTTGAGCTTTTGAAGATTAATCCGTAAGCGACTGCAGCATCACTTGCAGCCCGCGGCAGACGATAGTTTCAGAATCATCGACTCGACTGATCTGACAATGACTTAATGCTGCGGGCATCGCCATCTCTTTCAAACTCGCCACACAGCCCTTGTAATAATCCGATTGATTTAAGGTACTTCCTGCCAGCCAAATCCGTTGCGGATTGAGTAAATTGGCGGCCCACGAAATTCCCATACCAAGATAAGCACCAGAGCGATATAGCTCTACTGGGTTACGAAAACGGCGTTGCCGAATCGACTCACCACTGGCCATCTGATCCAAGCTAAATTCGCCCGATTCGGTCATCACTCGGCAATTGCCAATTTCGCCAGCAATGCCTGTTGCCCCAGTAAACACTTTGCCGTCAAACGCTACAGCTAAACCCATACCTGCTGAGCAGCCCACCAGAATCTCACAACGATACTTGTTACTGGCGACGGCATACATTGCTGCATGCACATCATTACTTAACACCAAGGTGCTGGCATGCGACTGGATTTTGGTGGGGTTAACGCCCATCAAACTTGGTAAATGCTTGCAGGATAACAAGGTGTTGTCGCGCACCATGCCCGGAAACGCGATGGCTAAACGGTAATCTTTGAGTTGGTAGTCACTTTCAAAGTCAGCGATATGCTGATTGAGATCCGCCAGCGAAAAGGTTTCGCCAGTCGGCACTTTATACTGCTCCGTGACACCATTTTCACTGTATTGCAGTAGCGCGGTATCCGCTCCTACCTCAATCGTTAATTCAGCCATCGCCCCTCCATCGTGCTCATTCAGCGAGCTTTAACTGCCGCACATACTAGCATAATCCCGATATCGCAGCGATGTAACCAAAGATTATTTACCTGTAAAACAGATGATTAACTCAACAAATGCAAAAAAGAATCACTTTAAAAGCAAAAAATTTGTGATTAAGTTACTGTGATAGCCTGCATGCTCACAAATTCAGCATGGTAAATTGCGGAACTTCAGGATTAACGCTAATGTCGAAGGTGTGCGTAAAAATTCATCACTTGCAATAGAGCGTTCAGTGTTAGCAAAAGGATTAGTAATGAATAATAAGGGACTGTTACTCGCCGCCAGCATCATCATATTGTCGAGCACAATCACAGGTTGTAGCTCATTGAGTCAAAACATCTATGACCAAACCGCTAAAAGTAACCATGAAAACACGCCTAGCCGTCCTCATGGTGACTCCGTCTCTCGTGAAGATGTAGAAAATGGTGTTTTTTGGGGGGCGATGGATACGTTATGGCAGAGTATTTTCAGCAACTAAACTGATTCTCAGTGCATTATCGATTTAAGGAAAAATGATGATAAATCGCATCGTATTCATTATGTTGGCAAGTCTACTTTTTACTGGCTGCAGTACCTTTGGCGAAGCCGCTTACAGTTCCATCGAGTATGACCAAGAGATCGCGCATCGGCAGGCCATAGCAAATGGTGACTATGCGCCTAAAGATACCCACGTGACCAAGAAGCAAACCCAAAACGCCGTCGCTAATGGCATTAGGGAGGTGTTAGACAATCTTGGCGACATCATCATTGGCGAGGATGAATAAGCGCCCCGCTTTACATTCCGCAACGCTTTTTTCAGCCGCTTAACTTGCGAAATCCATCACACAGTTGCAATAATCCTCGCACTTAATTGCTTATCTTCTCGCGCACTGCCACTCGGCGGTGCGCCACACCGATAACGGAGTTCCTATGTCTACTTCCATCGCGGCGCGGCTGGACGCCATTCGCACCGAAATGGCCAAGCTCAAGCTTGATGCCTTTATGCAACCACGCGCCGACGAATATCTCGGCGAATATGTGCCTGCCCACAACGAACGTTTGTGGTGGCTCACCGGCTTTACTGGCTCGGCGGGGATGGCGATTGTGATGCAACAAAGCGCAGCGGTATTTGTTGATGGCCGTTATGTGGTGCAAGTGCGCCAACAAGTCGATGGCAGCCAATACAGCTACGAAAGCCTGACCGACATGCCACAATACGAATGGCTGGCAGGCAAACTGCCTGCGGGCAGCCGTGTTGGTATTGATGCCCGCTGCGTCACTCTTTCTTGGTTTGAAGCGGCGCAAACCCGCTTAGCTAAAGTCGATATCGAATTGGTGCGTTTGCCTGAAAACTTGGTTGATATCTGCTGGCACGATCGCCCTGCTGCGGCGGTGAATCCTGCCTCACTGTTCAGTGATGACGTGGCCGGTAAAACCAGCCTTGAGAAACGCAAATTCATTGGCGAGCTAGTAAAGAAAGAAGGCGCTGATGTGGCGCTGATCAACGCGCTCGATTCCTTCTGCTGGCTACTGAACATTCGCGGCCAAGATATTCCGCGTATTCCAGTGGTGTTGGGTAATGCGCTGCTGAGTGCCAATGGCGACATGACCCTGTATTGCGACCAACGCAAACTGCCAAGCGATGTTGCCGACCATGTCGGTGCTGGCGTCAGCTTTGCCGATGAGTCGGAGTTGGCCGTCGCTATTACTGCACTTAAAGGCAAAAAACTGCTGGCTGACCCAAACAGCGCCAACGCCGAATGCCAACTGCAAGCGCGTGAAGCCGGCGTAAAATTGATTGCTGGTCTTGATCCCGTCGCGCTGCCAAAAGCCTGTAAAAACCCTGTCGAGCTGGCAGGCATGAAAGCTTGTCACGTGCGTGATGGCGCAGCAGTAAGCCGTTTCCTCGCGTGGCTCGATCGCGAAACCGCGGCGAATCGTTTGTACGATGAAGCCACGCTGTCAGATAAATTGGAAAGCTTCCGCAAAGCAGACCCGCTGTATCAAGAACCAAGCTTTGACACCATTTCTGCTGCCGGCTCAAACGCCGCCATGTGTCACTACAATCATTTGAACGGCACGCCAGCGCAGGTAGAAATGAACAGCATCTACTTGGTAGATTCTGGCGCGCAATACTTAGATGGCACCACCGACGTGACCCGCACTATCGCCATTGGTGAGGTAACGGACGAACAACGCAAGATGGTGACCTTGGTGCTCAAAGGCCACATCGCGCTGGATCAAGCGCGCTTTCCGAAAGGCACCACCGGCCAACAGCTGGATATTTTGGCACGCCAATATCTGTGGCAACACGGTTTTGATTACGACCACGGCACCGGCCACGGCGTCGGCCATTACCTGAGTGTGCATGAAGGCCCGCAACGTATCGGCAAAAACCACAACGCCATTGCACTGCAAGTGGGCATGGTGATCTCTAACGAACCGGGCTACTACCGTGAAAACGGTTTTGGTATTCGCTTGGAAAATTTGGTCACCGTCAAACCTTGTGAAACACTGGCGAATGCCGAGCGCGAAACTTACCAGTTTGAAGCGATTACCCTTATTCCGATGGACAAGCGTCTGTTCGATAAAGCGCTCATGACCAGCGCCGAAATCGACTGGGTCAACCACTACCATCAACGCGTGCTAGAAACGCTGTCACCACTACTCGAAGGTGATGATTTCACGTGGCTAAAACAGGCCACAAGCGCGCTTTAATCTAGATAAATCAAGCCGGTAGCAATACCGGCTTTTTCTTACCTGATCCACGCCTTGAATTCGGTTATAATCGCCGCCATATTTGCTCATATCCCTGTATTTTTTGGAATAGCGTTTTATGTTGAATACCGAGTTCGATAAGTACCTAGAGTTCCCTACCGATTTCCCCTTTAAAGTGGTTGGCGATGCCAGCGATACTTTGGCGGAAAAAGTGGTGTTGGTGGCTCAACGTCATGCACCGGGCGATTACACCCCGAGCACCAAAGCATCGAGCAAAGGAAGCTACCTTTCAGTCACCATCCGCGTGATCGTAGAAAGCAAAGAGCACATCGAAACACTCTACACCGAGTTTGCCGCCATCGAAGGCGTGCGCCGCGTGCTGTAATCTTTACAGGCAAAAGTGTGATCTGTGTTACATTTTTGCCTTGAGCGCGTATAATAGCGCCACGGTGAAACTGGAGACAATTTTCTCTTGTCAGACAAAACCTTACACATTTGCCATCTGGGCATGATGGATTATGAAACCGTTTGGCATGCCATGCAGCAGCTAACGGATAATCGCGACGAAACAGTGGAAGATCAGTTGTGGTTAGTCGAGCACCCACCGGTGTTCACCCAAGGACAGGCAGGCAAAGCGGAGCACTTGCTCAACACTGGCGATATTCCGGTGATCCAAGTCGACCGTGGCGGCCAAGTGACCTATCACGGTCCCGGCCAGATGGTGGCTTATCCGCTGTTAAATGTGAAAAGACTCAAAATCGGCGTGCGCCAACTGGTGACCGACATTGAGCAAACTGTCGTGTCTGTGCTCGACAAATATGACATTGAAGCCTATCCCAAAGCCGATGCGCCGGGCGTGTACGTTAACGGCGATAAAATCGCTTCGCTGGGGCTGCGCATTCGTCGCGGCTGCTCCTTCCACGGTGTGGCGTTCAATATCAATATGGATTTAGAGCCGTTTCACCGCATCAACCCCTGTGGTTATGCTGGGTTAGAGATGACCCAAGCCAAACAACTTGGCGGGCCGCAAACCGTTGAGCAAGCTGCCAACGAATTTGCCGAAATTTTTAGTCAGCGCTTAGGTTATACGCAGCTGATCCATCACCAAGGATTACCGAAATCATTATGAACAGGCCAGAACGTTTACAACCCGGCGTCAAGCTACGTGATGCTGACAAGGTTGCCCGTATTCCCGTGAAAGTGGTGCCATCGGAACGCGACACTATGTTGCGTAAACCAGACTGGTTGCGAGTGAAACTGCCCTCGTCCAACCAACGCATTTTAGATATCAAATCTGCGCTACGTAGCCACGGTTTGCACTCGGTGTGTGAAGAGGCGTCTTGCCCGAACCTCGCGGAATGTTTTAACCACGGCACCGCCACCTTTATGATTTTGGGCGCGATCTGTACCCGCCGCTGCCCGTTCTGCGACGTGGCCCACGGCCGCCCGCTCAAGCCTGATGAAAACGAGCCCGTCAAACTCGCCGAAACCATTCGCGATATGAAGCTCAAATACGTGGTGATCACCTCGGTTGACCGTGACGACCTGCGTGATGGCGGCGCCCAGCACTTTGCTGATTGTATTCGTGAAATCCGCAAACTGAACCCAGAAATCAAGATTGAGATTCTGGTGCCAGACTTCCGCGGCCGTATCGACCAAGCATTGGATATTCTGGCCACTGAGCCACCAGATGTGTTCAACCACAATCTGGAAACCGCGCCAATGCACTACCGCAAAGCGCGCCCAGGGGCGAATTATCAATGGTCGCTTAATCTGCTGAAACGCTTTAAAGAGCGTCACCCGAATATTCCAACCAAATCAGGTTTGATGATGGGCTTGGGTGAAACCAACGAAGAGATTGCCGATGTGCTGCGAGACCTGCGCGCTCACGACGTCAACATGCTGACCTTGGGGCAATACCTGCAACCATCAAAATTCCACCTGCCGGTAGAACGTTACGTGACCCCAGCTGAGTTCGACAAAATGCACGAACTAGCAACGGAACTTGGCTTCACCCACGCCGCCTGCGGCCCACTGGTACGCTCTAGCTACCATGCAGATTTGCAAGCACAAGGGAAAGAGGTGAAGTAACGTCTACTGGACGTTTATAGCGGCTAAACGTTATAGCCGTTACCTTTAAAAACTGCGCATTGCGCGGTTTTTTTGTGGGTGTCTGTTGGGCTGGGGCCGCTTTATTGGCTTTGTATTGCCTGATAGTTTTATCGTGCTAAATCGCCTGCAGCGGGGACATGCATGGATGCATTAATGCCGTGGAGGACAGGACGTCCGAGAACGGCGAAATGCACATGCATCCTTGTGGCTCGATGTGAATCCATCCTTGGAATCTCGACGCCAGCATCCATGCTGGCGACGGCCACAAGTCTGCATGTGCTGGCAATTTCGGAGTAATCCTGAACATTTAGCGTCAAAAGCTAGTCGATATAAATTAGTTTTGCCCCATTCCATGCCACAGCGCTAAGACGCGTCACTCGTTAACATGAGCTAATTGACCAAATTTTAATAATGCTACAGAGTAACCTCGATTAGCTGCTCACAACATGGAATGGACAATTTAAATATGGATATTGCACTGCTATTTTTGCTGACTTGCATCGTACTGCTCATAGTTATAGCGCTTTTAGGTAGTAAACCAGATCAAGCCCAATACACATATCAATCGACTCAATTTTTGCTCACAAAAGCAGAACGTTCTTTTTATGGTGCATTAGTCCAAGCAGTTGGCAATGACGCCTTGGTATTTGCCAAAGTGCGGATTGCAGATGTGCTGGTACCTATATCAGGAATGAATCGAACAAACTGGCAACGGGCATTTAATAAAGTGTCATCAAAGCACTTTGATTTTGTTTTATGCAATAAAGACGATTGCTCACTTATACTCGGCGTTGAACTTGATGATGCAAGTCATAACACCAAAAAGGTTCAGCAACGTGATGAGTTCGTAAATAGAGCGTGTGCCTCAGCTGGATTCACTTTACTTAGGGTTAAAGTTGCAAGGTCTTATGTATTGGCTGACCTTCGGCAACTGATTAAAGGTGCTATAAGCACTTCCAGCAGCACAGCAAATGATGAGGTTATCATAGCGCCAGAGGCATATAGTGATGTTCCTACTGAAAATGAGGAATACACAGCAAAACTCAAACAGACCGAGGAAAAAACAGAGGAAATCACATCGAGAACATGCCCTAAATGTGGTGAACCAATGGTACTTAGAACAGCAAAGTCGGGCGGTAATGCTGGGCACGAATTTTGGGGATGCAGTGCATTTCCAAAATGTCGCTGTATTTTAGATTAAGTATGCCTCTAAGTTAGTTAGCGAACCCTTTGGTCGCGCGAGCATTCATTAAGTAGTTGACCAAATTTAGTAATGCGAGTTGTTAAATGTTTCCTATATAGCCGATCTCGTTACGTGTATGAATGATGGCACTTAATACCAAGTGCCATCATTTTTATATTACATTTATAGAGTTATATTTTTGACTATTAGCTATGTATTAAGCCAATATTTCATAAATAAAAACGTACATTAGATTTCATATGTTTATATTTAACAGTATTCAATGATTATTTTTAATAATTAATGACTGATATTTTTTAATAAGCAACTAAAATCTAAACGTTAATCCTGCAGTAAAAGAGTGACTGTCAGCGTAATCTAGATAATCATTGCTTCCAGTATAATTTGCATATTCGATGGCAAAGTCTAACTCTTTACTATATGAATAGACTACACTACCAATTAGTAATCCAATATCATCACGAGTTACGTTGTCAGAATTTCTCAATTGAAAAGATAGTCCATATTTCATATCATCAACTTTAGTTAAAATTGATACGCTATGGGTTTGCTCATCATAACCTTCTAGATAATTTTCAATAGAGGTATCATAGTAAAATGAATTCTGTGCAAATTCCCCTGTATAGCCTAGGGTTACGTAACCAATCGTATAGTCAGCGCCTATTGCCCACTGATTATTATGATGCTTTCTGTCATCACCTCCTAGACTAGGATCTTTTCTTGTATAGTTAATCTCAGCATTGAAATTAGTTGTTGAATACAACAAGCGAGCACCGAGTGCATCATCGTTAGCCCCTCCCTCACATTGAGGGTTAACCGAAGATAACTTAAACTGAAAGTTGCCGACAGATGATTTGAATTTTGGTGAGGCGTATGCCAATACGTTATTTGAGTATTTCCCCTGTTGAAAAAGAATCTTATTCATCGAAAATTTTTCAACATTGGTAAATGGGTGAATATCTGTTCTTGAGTATAAGTTTCTGTATGTTCCAGACATACCTCGTCCCATATAAATGGCACCATAACTTTTTGTTGTTAGCTTGATCGCAGCTATTCTCAATTCGATTTCATCATTTTTAATACCTGCATCATCAAATCGGTCTCCACTTGCTGCGAACTGGCCTTCAAGTTGATAACTAAGACCAAGATCTTTTACTTGCAGATTATCTTTAATGCCAGCAAAACCGGTAGCTATACCATTTTGTTGGTCCATACCTGTTTTCCAGTTTGACATAAGGTTTACTTGACCATATCCAACGGCAAAGACATTGACGCTTGAAAATGCAAGTATTCCTGCAATAAATGGCATTTTTTTTGTTTTCATCATTTCACTCTTCTTAAAAAATAACTATTTCTTATTCAGTAAATTCATTAGGTCGGAAACATTGAGTCCATGACGATAAGTAGCCACTTAACAGACTGTTTAAGAGAACACTTATCTACGACTCTATCGGTAGAAAGCTCTTAAGGAACTTTTACATCGAAGGCGTGGCAATCGTTGCAGAAAAGCTGAGACTCTTTATGCCCCTTATGGCATGAGCTACATTCCTTGTCGCCGATATGGGTGAAGTGAGGATTAGGGTGTGTGTGTGCAGTCTTAGAGGCGAGTTTCTCGTAAGAACCACCATGACAGCTTAAGCACTTGTCCATCTTTGGTGCCGTAAAAGGCTTGGTTTCTCCATGACAGCTTGCACACTTGACCTGTAACTTACGATGGCGGTCTGCAAGGTGTTCATCAGCCATGGAGCTGGAAGTGAAAACAAAATTCATTGCCAACAGAGCAAAAACGGTTAACGCATTTTTCATTATTATTTCCCCTTATGCTTTGTTAGCTTTTTTACAGATTTGCGCGATATGACGGGCAGCAATGCGACCAAATACGGTAGCACCTGCTAATTGGCTTCCACCGATATAGTCTTTGAAGAACAAACCACCAGCAGCGTTACCTACGGCATAAAGCCCGTTGATAGGACGGTCTTCCATGTTGACAACTTGGGCACTCACGTTGATTTTCGGTCCCCCGAAGGTGGCGGTCATACCTGCTTCATAAGGGAAGGCATAATAAGGCGGGCGATCCAAAGGCTCTGGCGTTTTGTAGCTGCATGGAGGGGTCAACTCTTTCAGCTTATTGTCCTTAAGTGCATTGTTATATCCATTCACAGATGAGATAACCGCATCTACAGGTAATCCCACCTTGTTTGCCAAACCTTCTACAGTATTGTCTTGGAAGAATGGTGAATTGCTCTCGGTGAACTTCTTCACCATGTGTTCTGCTTTAGCCCATCTACTGTCTAATAATATGTAAGCCTTGTTTTCTGGAGTAACTACAGGCAATAAGCGAGCCTTTGTTACATAAGTATTTGATTCATCGATAATACGTTTACCGCGTAAATCGAGAATAACACCGTGACCGTTGCTTAGAGCATCAGCTGGATTTACGTGAGTAGCCGCCAAAATAGGACCACAATGGAATTGATCTAGATTCACCAACTTCGCGAACAATGGTTTCGCCAGTGATATGTTTTCGCCAGTGACATAAGGAGAACCACGCAAAGGAATTTTTGCCATAACACCACCAACATAGGCGGTCAGCATTTCACTATTTGCGGAAAAACCGCCAGAGGCAATCACCACACCCCCACGTGCCTTGAAGTCAACCAAACCATTATCTGTCAGGGCTCTAACTCCTGAAACCGACATCGAACTGTCGGTGATAAGTTCAACTGCTTTAGTATTGAAATGAAGTGGGATATTGCGCTTTTTACATGCCGCGACTAACAAACGGATTAACTTGCCACCACCCGTAATCCCACCGCCATCAATGCGATGCAGTCGGTTTAAAAATGGGTATGGCATTTGGATCATTTTGAGGAACTTTAATCCAACTGTATCTTGCAGC
The DNA here is from genome assembly GCF_000753795.1 of Shewanella mangrovi. Taxonomy (GTDB): domain Bacteria; phylum Pseudomonadota; class Gammaproteobacteria; order Enterobacterales; family Shewanellaceae; genus Shewanella; species Shewanella mangrovi. The sequence continues at coordinate 88,267 of NZ_JPEO01000010.1, read as the reverse complement.
CAGTCGACAGCCCCGCCGACTTGTTCTACATAGGTGCGAGTAAGCGCAGGATCAGCTTGGCCAGCAGATACTGCCATCATGTCAGTGAAGAGATCTTCTTTATTTGCGTCAATCCCAGCCTCTTTTTGAAACCGAGTACCACACGCACATACACCACCTAGCGCATAAATACTATTCCCTGCTGGCAAATCCATCTTTTCGATCAGTAAAGGTTTAAGTCCTTGATCGTAAGCTTCAATTGCTGTTACTAAACCGCCAGTACCTGCACCTACAATAATCAAGTCGAAGGTCTCGATTGTTGAAACGGTATTAGCTTCTTTGGCGTTGGCCGTTGATAAGACGGTATTTGAGAGTGTACCGGCAGCACCTGCAGTAGCCGCTACAGCGAGGCATTTTTTTATCATCTCGCGACGTGAATTTTGTTGTTCCATATGTAAAGCCCTTTCGTGTTCGTTACTCGTTGAAATTTGTAATTCCGAGTGTTCAAGCTGAGCCGTCAACTGGCCACCGCCTGCTAGAAACGCGTCATCCAAATCACTAACTTCCACCGGAAAAAGAAGTTGTTCACGTTTTGAATAACGGGCGAATTATTGGGATTGAAATAAATAACGTCTAATGCGAAATTCTATGAATTCGATGACTTTTACTCATCGATTTTGCATGCTGACAAACTACTTTAGAAATTTGCAACCTACTAATTTATTGGCATAAATCAAACTAAAGATTGTTTTGTGACCTAAGGTTGATCTGGATAGTCAACGGGGGGCTGATGACACTCATTCAACTTAGACATTTTATGGCACTTGCTGAAACAGGTTCGTTTCGGCGTGCTGCGGAACTTGTGAACCTAACACAGCCAGCACTTACTCGAAGTATTCAATCGCTTGAGGAAGACATGGGGCAACGCTTGTTTGAACGCATTGGTAGACATACAGAACTCACGCCATTAGGTAAGGCGCTTAAAGAAGACGTACGCACGCTCGTTGACGATGCTGATTATCTTAAAGACCGCGCAAGAGCGATTATTAATGGTGAGATGGGCGCGATTCGTATAGGCATGGGCCCTATGCCAAGTAAAATTCTGACAGCACCTTTATTAAGATATATGTCGACTAATCACCCCGGTGTTCGTGTTGAATGCCATGTTGAAAGTACTGAATCCATGCTGGAATCCCTTAAGGAACATCGTTTAGACGTACTTGTAATCGCAACTCTTTTAATGCCTTTATCAAATGACTTTCGGATAGAACCTATCGCTGCGCTACAGGGCGGGGCCTTCATGTGTCGTGAAGGTCACCCATTACAAGCGCGAAAGTCGCTTTCTTTTGATGAAATATGTCACTACCCAATAGCTGCGTTAACCATGCTGAATGAACGCATAGCAAACTATATGGTGGATAGCTATGGCCCTGCCGCCCATCCTGACAACTGCGTAAGCCTGCGAAGCAATCAATTCGAACCTCTAATTGAATTGGCAAGCTCGAGCGATACAATACTTTTTGGTGTAAGGGGGGCGGCTCTTGAACTTGTTGAGTTACCCGTAAAGCCAGCAATGAAAGATTCGGGATTGTTTGGACTGGTAAGTCTTGCAAGGTCTACAGAACACCCGCTTCTCCCAACAGTTCGAGGCCTTGTAACGCGTTTATTGCAGGAATTACCAACCTGACAGGTTAATTAGAATTCAGTTTAATTAAAAAAATGGTGCATACTCTCTGAACAAATCGACTATAAGGCTGATGTGAATCGCCACTACTGCTGTAGATGACATCTAGCCTCATTTTGACCACTGAGTTGCTTGATATGCCATACATTTAGCAACACGAGATGCCATTCAATTGGTCCCACTCCATACTCGGAAAATCCCAGCCGGTTCTGCTAACTTGACGATGCCCCAAAACGAGTTAATTCGTTGTCTGTGGCGCAGTCAAACACAGACTTCCTCGCCTAAAAATTTTCATCCATTTCACTCAAATCTTGCTATTCCGAGCGATGCCTAAAAACTGGATAGACATACAGTCATATTGAAATGATGGCGATTTTAATCCCAAGTTCGTGCGCGTTTTCACATTCTAATGTGGATAAATATCATTAAAATCATGTAATTATAAAATCTATGGGTTAGATAATAGGTTTGGAAAACGCGCATGCGCGTTTTTCCAGATGGTGAATTTAGTAAAATACTGATAAGTTCATTGCATACAAATAGTTAACTGTGCGCGTTTTTACTGGTCCAACGAGGTAAACGCGCATGCGCACGAATAAGCTGTTAGGCGAGTAAATGAATCAGCTCACTGTCAAAAAGGTTGAATTCTACGGAGAAGAAACGGCGTGCGTTACGCTTGAAAGTGGCATCTCCATGATTCAAGTGTTCTGCCATCCTTGCGAATACCAAGAGGGAGACAAGGTCGAGAATCTTTTGAGGGTACTCGACGCAGAGGTAAAGGCGGCCTATCTATCGGACTGGAGTGCTGAGGTTAAAAGAGATAAATCTAGAGAGCGAATTGAACAAACTGGGCCGTATTCATATGTTGGCTGTGGCACAGTAGTAGATCGAGAAAATGGCATCATACAGGTTAATGGATTTTGCATTGAAATAGGAGATCTTCCAACTGAAGATCCTGTTGAGTTTGAGATAAATCGGCTAGATTTGTGGTAGGTGCGCCTAACAAGGTGGTGCAGTGGAGCCAGTTGCGCTACGCATTTTTTATGGTATCGCTACGCTCTTTTACCATAAAAAATGCTCCACTACACTGGCCCACTGACCACGGCGTTATAGCCAAATACAGTCATTACTAGAAATCGTAGCTTAAGAAATCAGGAAGAACCGCTTGTATATTTTCAAAAACACGGAAATTAACAACAAGAAAGCTTCAGACTTTGAAACTAAGTCTATGCTTTATTTGCTGGGCATGAGAAGTGATAGTGAAGAAATTGAAATAATTACTGTGGATTGCTTCAATGACGTAACAGGCTCTAACATGGATTTCAGCAAGCTCTGGGATGTTCAAAGTAAAAACCATAGTAGTCTCCCTCCGTCTAAGATTGGTGAAAGTCTATCCACGCTGTACGACAACTACATCTCAACTATTAGTTTTTATGAGTATATATTGTTTATTCCTAAACTTAATAGGGACTATTTGATAAACCCTTCTCTAAATATTTACAGCTACGCGAATATCAATGAAAAGCAAAGAAAGGGGATAGAAAAGAAACTCAAAGAAAAAATAAATGGAGATAAATCTGGGACGACCCCACCGCTTTTTATAGATTTCCTGTCGAAAATATCCTTCGTTGAAGATAATAAGAGAGTAAGTACATATATAAAGAAGATTTCTAAATTTAAAAATAAGAGATCCATTTCTGAAGAGATATACGATCGCATATTTATAGAAATCAGAAACGCTCAGAACTCCCTGAAGAACTCATACATAGAAAACGAAAAAATAAATCATCCTTCTGAAGTTCTAAAATTCAATCGCCATATTACAAAGACAGAAATCAACACTCTTTTGATTAGCAGGCTAGTTGGTATTGATGTTTTTTCTTTTCCCGGAATACCTGTTAGCTTTTTTGACGTTTTAATAGGCAAGGATGAAGAGGAAAGAAAGGACTTACTTCAAGAGTGTAATGAAAATCTTAGTCGCGCCTTCTTCGATAAAAACGGCTGTAGGGAGTTTTGGAAAGCAACAGAAATATTGATAAGGATAATTAAAGAGAAGCCCGATGATAATATTTTTGATGTTTATTCGAGTTTAACGTCAGACTTTAAGATTAAAACAGAGTATTTAACAAAGGAAACATTGCTTTATATGATTTCGCTAGTAAAGACGGGGTTAGCAAATGCTGATTAAGAAAATTGCATTTGGCGATTCTGAGGAAGCGTTTGTTGAGGGCAGATTGACCGACGGCTTAAATGTTATTTTTAGTGACGATAATAACCGGGGTAAAACGCTAGTCATGCAAGGGCTAATGTTTTCAATGGGATATGAGTCAATCTTTCCTAGCTCTTTCAACTATAAAGATAAATTTTTCTATTCTGAGGTTGAGCATGGCAATGTCACCTATGAGTTCTTAAGAAAAAGAAATTCTATTGCTATAAAAACTGAAGATGCGATGCAGATATTCAATTCAGTTGGTGAGGCAAGGTACTTCTTAGATGAATTTGTTTTTCCAGTGCCCAGGATTCAAAAGGAAGGTCGACATACGCTCGTAGATTTGAGCTTACTATATGAGTTATTTTTTATTGGTCAGGATAATAGAAATCCATCCGGACTTATAAGTAAGGGGCAATTTAACAAGTCTGACTTTAAATCTATGGTTTATGATATGGCAGGGCTGTCTGATAACCAAATTAATATCGACAACATAAAGAGCATAAAGGATAATATTAATTCCCTAAAAATTCAGCTTAAAGAGATTAGAAGAAAAATATCAATAATAAGACAAAATCCCAATATTGCAGAAATAGCTTCTAGAACGTATGACTCTGAAGTCGTTCAGGAAAAGATCACAAGAATATCTAAGATAAATGAAAATATATCAAAACTTAAACGTTCACGGCAAAGAGAGATCAATAGAAAGTCCAAGCTAGAACACCTCATTGCAGAGCTTAATTCACTAAATAGAGACCTCAGTGAGGGCAATGTTCGATGTGGCGACTGTGGCAGTGACAAGATAGTGTATTCCAATAACGATCTAACATTCGAAATAAGTAATGTAGATGTGAGAAATGGCATCATGAAGTCCATCGATCACAATATTAGGAAAAAGACCGATATAATTATGGATTTCTCTGGTGAAATTAATTCATTGCAGAGAGACCTAAATGAGGAAATGAAAGATACACCGCCTAATTTTCAACAAATTGTTTTGTATCAGGAGCAGGTTATATCAGAGGTGGATTTTGATGACCAAGCATTTTCCCTTTCGAATCAAATAAAGGCACTAGAGGATCAGCTTAATTCACATACAAACATAGATGACTCTCTGAAAGAAGAAAGAAAGAGTTTCGATAATAATCTGCTGAAGGAGATGAACGATCTATACAGGTTGATAGATCCTAGCGGTAACTTGGTGTTTGAGGATATTTTTACTAAAAAGGACTCAACCTTTTCTGGTAGTGAAGGGCAAGAGTTTTACTTTTGTAAAGTTATTGCGCTTAGAAAGCTTCTTAAACATAACTTTCCTATTGTGATTGACTCATTTCGCGATGGAGAACTATCAACAGGAAAGGAGGCTAAGATGCTTGAAATATATAATAGTTTAGATGGTCAGACTATATTAACCTCAACACTAAAAGCTGAAGAATATAGCAACGATAAATACTCCAAGATAAATGGTGTAAATGCTATGGATTACAGCAATCATCAGGATTGTAAAATATTGAGCAAGCAGCACGTAAGAGAGTTCTTGACGCTAACATCAGGGTTTGAAGGTCTTGTATTGTAAGGAGCTATAACAAGCGCATGTTGCCGGACTGGTTTTCCGCTGCGCTCCAAACCAGCCGAAAATGCGGGCGTTAGGCATAAGATGCGTATGAACATGGAATTACGTGATGGCGAGAAAATTGTTAAAGAAGGTCCTGCAAATCTTCAACGGGGAATCGAGGCCGTAGGCGGGAAGCTATTTCTGACAACCCAACGACTTGTCTTCACATCGCATAAATTTAATGTTCAAACCGGATCCACAAACATCGAGGTTAAAAACATCCAATCGTGCCAACCTCGCTGGACCAAATTTCTAGGGGTAATACCGCTAATTCCAAATTCGCTCGCAGTTCTGGCAACCGATGGGAAAGAATATTGTTTCGTATTGTACGGCCGTGAAAAATGGGCTGCTGAAATTGAGGCACAGAAAAATGCCTAACAATTACAAGCAACGGGATTGTCAGTCTAGCGCCTGCCACCTCCCTGTTGTAGGCGTTAACCCATAGAAATTTTTATCCGAAATTCACCTGATACAGTTGAAGTTCTAACACGCTTTTGTCCCAACTACTTGATAAACCGCTTTGACATCAATACAGCGGTTTCGCGGCCGGTGGCGGTTTCGTAGTAGTTTTTGCGTTCGCCGTCGATGCTGAAGCCAAGTTTGTGATAGAGGGCGATGGCGGCTTGGTTGCTTTGGCGCACTTCTAAGAACACCACTTCGATGGCGGCATCATCCACCAGCGTTTGCATGCTGAGGCTGAGGAGTGTGTAGCCTAAACCTCTGCCCTGAGCGCTCGGCGCGATGCAGATGTTCATCAAGGTCGCTTCTTCAAACAGGTATTGGTAGATGGCGTAACCGACCAGCTGTGGCTGCTGAGCTTCATCGTCAATAAACAACCCGAATACACGGTAGCGTTCGCCAAAACAGCTGGCGAGTACGGTTTCGCTCCACGGATGAGCGTGAGCGGCGTTTTCGATGGGCAGCATGTTGCCCACATCAGCTATGGTCAGCGGTTTGATCATTGCTGTTGCTGCACCTGCAGTTGCCAGATTTGCTGCCATAAATCGCGCTTACCTTGCGCGCTTTGGCACAGCATCGGCAATGGTTGGCTGCGCAGACGGCCCGTTTGCGCCTGAGCGCGCATATCCCACAACACATTGGCTGAGGCGATCTTAGCCGCAGTATCACTGCTGGCGATTTGGCAATCGCGGCTGTCCACGTCTAACAGCTTAAGTACCTCTTGCACCAGCGGATGCTCAAGGCTGACCTCTGCGCTGTTATCACTTAACAGCCACAAACCTTCAGTAATTTGCGCCGATTTTGGCTGCCATTCGGTGATTCCCATGGCGTGTAGATAGCTGTTCATTTAACACTCGTTAACATGCTGTTAGCGACAGTTTACCAGAATCCCCTGCGCAATGGGGCTTAGCGAATGTTCACTCAAGTTCAATTAAAAAAGCGATTAGTAACATCTATTCTATCCACTTTAAACTTTTAGCTGGCGCGGTAGACTAACGCCATCAACTTAATAGGAGGTCAATATGAGTCAGATTAACATCGGTATCGATCAAGCCAATCGCCAAGAGATTGCAGCAGGATTAAACAAAGTGCTCGCCGACACCTATAGCCTGTATTTGAAAACCCACAGCTTCCACTGGAACGTGACTGGGCCAATGTTTAACAGCTTGCACCAAATGTTTGAAGACCAATACACCGAACTGGCAGGTGCCGTCGATGTGATTGCTGAACGTGTGCGTGCATTGGGTGAACGTGCCTTGGGTTCTTACAGCGCCTTTGCGGCCGTGACTGGCATTAAAGAAGATAGCGGCGTGACTGATGCCACCCAGATGATTCAAGAATTGCTGGAAGGCCAAGAGGTGATTATTCGCAACGCCCGCAACCTGTATCCATTGGTTAACCAAGCCAATGATGAGGCCACTGCTGACTTGCTAACTCAACGTATTCAGCTACACGAGAAAACAGCGTGGATGTTACGTTCGCTGCTGCAAAACTAGTTTTTATTCGTCCCTTGCTTATTCATCATTTATTTCCCTGAGTTACTTTTAGGCCGCATAAGCGGCCTCTTTTTTGTGTACCAATAACTCACAGAGCCTCAAATTGAGCTTGCGTTATGGTGCGCGCTTGGCCAACCAGTTGCACTTGATGATTATCGTGCAGCGCCATCGTAACGGCGCCGCCCTGGGGCGACGCTTGCCATGCGTGCAATATCGGTTTAGCGAACACATCACACCAATAAACGGCTAGCGCACAGTGCGCTGAACCCGTAACAGGATCTTCATTCACCCCAACCCAAGGTGCAAAGTAGCGTGAGACGATATCAAACTGCGGATGTTGAGACTTTGCCGTCACGACAACACCACGGCCAACCAACGAAGCAAGGCCACTAAAATTAGGAGATAACCTCAGTACCTGCTGTTCATCGGCTAACACGATGAGCTGTTTCGCGCCAAACATAGCGCTGTAGACAACATCGTTAATGGCGATACCGAGATATTCGAGTAAGCGTGCATCTAGTTGTTGGCAAGCAATGAGCTCAGCGGCAGGAAATATTAAACTGATGCCATGCTGCCCTATCGAGGCGTTCAATTCACCAGACAAGGTATGAAACGTCATATCCTGCGATGTCAGCAACCTGAGCTCATGCAGCAAATGTGCGGTAGCCAAAGTGCCATGGCCACATAAATTAACCTCAACCTTGGGGGTAAACCACCTGAGCTGCATGCTATCTAGCGCTAAAAAGGCGGTTTCAGATAACCCTACATCGCTGGCGATTCGCTGCATAATGTCGCTGTTCAACGGCGCGTTAGTGATGCAGACACCCGCCGGATTACCTTGTAGCCCATCCGCTACAAATGCATCTACCTGATAGACAGTTAACCGCACTATGGCTCCCTTTTTATCATGCTCATTCCATCCGATTACTCGCTAGCCTACCGTGACGGATAAGCAGCCTTGTTCGACATTACTGCAATTAAGCTGATTGTTTCCACCCATTTTATTCAGCTATTTCTCACGAAGGGTCTGCTAGTATGAGACTCTCGCAAATTAGTGATTAATAAAGGACTATGATGATGAAGCCTTTTTCGCCCGCCCTTCGCCGCACGTTGTCGCCGACCTTGCCCTTGATGGCAGCACTATTACTTACGCCAGCATTTGCCAGTGTCGCTGCCGATAACAGTCAAGCCGTTGCAAAGGCTGTCGCCAATGTGCAAACCCTGCTCAAAGCCCCCTTTCACCAAGCGGAGCTGGAACAAGATAAAAGCCGACTGCCAGTGAAGATGGTGCAATTTCTGAATATCACCCCGGGCATGACCGTAATGGATTTAGGCGCTGGCGGTGGTTACAGCACTGAGATTTTGTCAGCCGCAGTAGGCGATAAAGGCACAGTCTACGCGCAAAATAATCATCATCTTGAGCAGATGGCCAGCGGCAAAATTATCCAGCAGCTCTATAGCCGCATTGAGGCCGGCAAGCTCGATAACGTTAAAGCTGAGATCTGGGAGATGGATGCCATTCCGCTGCACAACCAACTGGATTTGGTGTTCTGGGGCAATAATATTCACGACTATTACCACAGTATCGGCGAGCAAGGCACGCTGGCCATTTTGAAGAATGTCTACGCTGCGCTCAAACCCGGCGCAACCTTTGCGGTGGTGGATCATATTGGCACTGCGGGTAACGATAATGCCAAGCTGCATCGCATTCAACCTGAGCTGATTAAAGCCGTATTGGAAAAAGCTGGCTTTGTTGATGCTGAAACCTCTGATATCTACCACAACGCGGCAGATAGCCATGAATTGTCAGTATTTGATAAGCAGATTTTTGGTCATACCGACCGTTACTTCATTAAAGTGAAAAAGCCTTAATGGCAATACTGTAATGAAAAGACGAGGCTTCGGTTTACGGACATCCTTATCTCGCAACACCAAAACCTCGTCAAAATGTGAATAGGCACTCTTACGTAGAGTGCCTATTGATAACGCTTAGTGCTTAACGCTCATGTGAACTTTATCAACACCATAGGTTTTACCTTCAGCGTGACAAGTTGAGCATGATTCGATAGGCAGTTGTTGCTCAGTTGAATTATCTTCAACCACAACCGCGCCATTGCTTCTGAAGTGAGCATAAGCTGCTGCATCAGAGTGAGCGTGACATGAACGACATGCTTCAGCAGTTGGTGATACGTATACGGTATCGCCATCTTCGTTAGTTACCGCAATTGAGCGACGGCCTGAAGTCAAACCACCATCGTTTTTGTCAAACACGGTTTTGCCTTCAACGTGGCAAGCACCACAGTCACTAACAGCCGCTGGATAGTTCACAATCGCACCAGTCTGATCACGGTAGATCAACGCACCAGTAGCACTTGTTTGAATACCACTGTGCAAGCGGTGAGATACAGTTGCCAGATCGTGGTTACCGAATGGGGTGATATCCAGCGCACCGAAGGTTGGTTCACCGTCAGCATCAACACCAGTTTGTACATAGGCATTAGGGAATGCAGAACCTGGTGCGTTGTTGTTGTGACAGTTAGAACATTGGCTAAAGGTCAGGTTACCGTAGTGATGGTTAACCAAGGTTTCGTGACAGTTGCCACAACCAGCTTCATCAGCACTCATACGTTCAGGTTGGCTGAAGCGACCGATGTTAGCGTTGCTGCCATCAGCAGCTGCCAGATTCCAGTATTTGGTTGGCATTGGTACTGAGATACGGTTTTGATGTTGAGAACCATCACATGCAGCTAAGCCACCTTCTGCGTTGTTACACAGCAAGATGCTAGAAGCAACATAGATGCTCTTACCAGCCAAATCGTAAGTCCCTGTGCCAGTGGCAGTTAGACGACCATTTGCATCAGCTTTAACGCCAGCAAGACTCAATTGGAACGCAGCAGTTGGCATACCATATTGATCGATAGTACCAATCAACAGCACCACAGTTCTGCTCGACATGGTGTAATCACCGAAGTCAAAGTCCGCGGCAACAGCAGCGCCGTCGAATTTTGCGTCCAGAGAAACCGCGATAGTGTCGGCATCAGCATCAGTTGCGCCTTCAGTGTAGGCAACGTTAGCCACACTGACGTCTAACGCGTTAATAGTAGCGAAGCGATCACCAATCTTATGCGCGTTGATTGGCGCCAGTTCACCTGAACCGTGGCAAGCTGCACATTGAGAGTCATCAGCTTGTGCCAGATTGAATTCTGAGTGACCTTCACCAGTTTCGAAGTTCACGCCCATATGACAGCCTTGGCAAGCAGCCGCTGTGATACTGGTGTTGTAAGCTTCGTCGTTTTGGTGACACATAGTACAGTCAGCAACATCCATTGGCAGGCTGATCTTACCGAAGTCTTCCACTGCACTTTCGCTAGTGAAATATTCAGCATTTTCTCTGCCAGTATGGATCGCGTGGATCATCGCAGGGAAATCAAGTGGCAGACCCATTTGTGGCCATGTTTCAGTGGTGGTTGGCGTGTGACACATAGCGCACATCTTCACTGACTGGTAGTTAGCACCGTGGCGAGAGATGTTGTTGATACGCTCATCACCTTCAGCAAAGCCGTCGATAGAACCGTGACATTGGATACAGGCAGTATCTGATACCATGTCTTTTGCAGATTCTGCCAACTCACCAGTTGCTGGAATGAAGTCAAGCGGTGCAGTCAGCAAACGGTTTTTCAGCTGAACACCTTCAGCGTTAGTAACATAGCTACGGATGATAACGCGGTGCAGGCTATTGGCATCGTCTTCAGCCCACACGACAGGAGCATTGCCGTCATGTGCCCAAGTACCGGTATAAGTGCCTGGATTAGCGGCATCTTCAACCAGAGTACAAGCGTTGGTTTCGTTACCGTGAGCGTCTACAGTTACGCCTGTATCGCTACAGTACATGCTGGTACCAGCATCATTGAGCATTGTATGGTTTGCCCATTGATATGCTGACCCAGTGCCTGAAGTGTTTTCAGTTTGATGACCGACATACAGCTGAATTTTTTTCAGCCCCAAGAAAGGCACCATATCGCCAGCTGCTGTTTTCGCCATTGCAGTAAATTTCACTGCGAATGGATCAGTACCAGATACGACGATATCGCTAGGCTCTAGCGTGATAACCAGATCTGAAAGATCTTCAATAGTGGTAGCAAATTGCCCAGCGGACAGCCCTGGAGCACCAGGTTGGCCATCAGCGCCATTTACGCCATCGACACCATTAGCGCCATCTTTACCATCATCCCCACAGGCGCTAAGCCCCAAGATGCTGGTCATAGCTAGAACTAATAACGATAAACCAGTTCTTTTCTTCATCATTATTCCCTTATCTATTTTATTTATTACATCTGCTTAAGCAGTGAATTAATAATAAAGAAAAAGATTTTATTCGTAGGAGTTTTGTATATTATTTGTGAATCGTAACTCTAATAGATAAATGCGGGATATTAATATTTAAAATTTACTATTGCAGTTTTCGCGATAGACGACAGGATATTGAACCAAATAAAAAAGGCGCCAACCTGGCACCTTTCAATTAAACATATAATTTATAAAATCAAATTATCAATACACAATTAATCACAAGCAAACTAAAAATAAAAAATTAATTGAATATTAATTTACCACAAAGCTTAATTGAAACTTAACCCCACAACTTATATCAGCAATCACTTAATAGATCATGGAATTGAGAGAATAATAACTTCCGCGTTTCTTCGTTATAACGACGTAATGATTTGCTACGTTCAATAAAATAAATCCGTGGGGTTCGCAGCGCGTTATCTAACCGCGTAAACTGTTCTTGCGGCATTCTTGCCGCGCGAATGCCCGGCATACTGTTGGTGACCTCTAACTCACCGATATGGGCGATTGACACACTGTTCATCGTCAGTAAATGACAGTACCACTCAGCATAGTTTTTCACCGCCGAGATGCTAGTAAAGGTCTTTTCTGTCTCACGACAATACTGCTCAAACGGATCTATGCGATCATTAAAGCCCTTAGTCGCAATATACACAAACGGAAATTGCGTCAGGTGTTCCACCTCAAACTGATCATAGTCTTGCCAGATAGGATGCTGTTCCTTCGCAACAATACATAAAGCCTTTGTGTCGATAATCTTTTGCTGCGTTAATTCATGGTAATCCATCAACTCTTGCGTGACGGTGACGCCAAAATCCAAATCACCTTTATGCAGATCGTCAATAGAATTATCGTCCCACGTATACAACTGGATTTTCCCCAATTGCGTTTGAATATCTGACTCTGATAAGCGATTCGCAATAATTGGCATAAACATCGGTACTACCGCTAATTTCAACACAATATCTTCATGCGGATAATGCTCATCAAGTAACACTTCTTTAAACTGCTCTAGCGAGTCAGTGAACACACAGATATTCGGATATAGTTTTTCAGCAAATAATGTGGGTTTTAACCCCTGCTGACGACGATAGAAAAGATCATTATTAAATGCTGCACGTAATGCATTTAGACTGCGACTGACTTTAGAGGCAGAGACACCCAAGTTTCGCGCCACTTCATTAGCATGGCCTGACTCAAAAATATGCCTAAAAACAATCAGACTAAAGACATCCAGTTCTTTAATTCGCTTCATTAAGTCATTGGTCATTTTGAGCTACTAAAGTTTACAAATGTTTAATTAATGTAAAACTATATGATTTTTTACGAATATCAAGATAATGCATCGTGTAAATCAAAGCGGATCACAATATTTTTGAGTCTTAGTGCCCTGCCACAGTTATTGAATGTGACGGACAAACCGGAGGAAATTCGGTGCGGAAAATCGTAACCATGTGACGCAGTTATACAAAATAACTAAAAGCGGAGGGTTGGCGATTTAGCGTGGCACACAGCAAGCTGATAAACCAATGCCACGATGAATAAAAACTAGGAATACCAAGTGCTACCGCGATGGATGTGAGTTCATACGGCAGAAAAAATAATTAATCGCGGACAAAAGAAAACGGCTCGCACATTGCTGTGCAAGCCGTTGAAATTAGTGGCAGGGGTGGCAAGACTCGAACTCGCAACCGTCGGTTTTGGAGACCGCTGTTCTACCAATTGGAACTACACCCCTACGGAACGGGATGCATTATGCTAAAACCCCCATTAAAGGTAAAGGGCTTTTTACTGATAAACCATTCAAATGCGGCTTTTTCAGTCAACAGCGCTCAATCTATTGCTAAATGATCACCATAACGGTGAATACATCAGCAAAACAGCGTCAAAGCATAGCATCGTCGCAATCACCGCTTTCGTTTGGCTTTATCGCAACGGCATAATTCAGCTACAAAAAAGGGGCGATAATCGCCCCTTTTGTCTCATTCTTTGCTGAACGGCAACAATTAGAAATTAAGTGCTGCTTCCAGAGTCATGATGATCATGTCATTGAAGGTGGTTTGACGCTCTTCTGAGGTGGTTTGCTCACCCGTACGAATATGGTCGGATACGGTCACCACACACAGCGCACGCGCACCAAATTCATGGGCGACACCGTACAAACCAGCCGCTTCCATTTCCACGCCAAGCACGCCCATTTTTTCCATCACGTCGAACATTTCAGCGTCTGGAGTATAGAACAGATCGGCTGAGTAAACGTTACCCACGCGTACTGGGATGTTTTTTGCTTTAGCAGCATCTACCACTGTGCTCAGCAGAGTGTAGTCAGCAACAGCGGCAAAATCATGGCCTTTGAAACGAGTACGGTTCACTTGTGAATCAGTACAAGCGCCCATGCCGATGATCACATCACGCACTTTCACATCTTGGCTGATAGCGCCGCATGAACCGACACGCACAATGTTTTTAACGCCGTAATCTTTGATCAATTCAGTCGCATAGATAGAGCAAGATGGAATGCCCATACCTGAACCCATTACCGACACTTTTTTACCTTTGTAAGTACCCGTAAAGCCCAGCATATTACGTACATCGGTCACTTGTACCACGTCTTCCAAAAACGTCTCTGCAATGTACTTAGCACGCAGCGGATCACCAGGAAACAGTACTGTCTCGGCGAAAGCGCCATCAGCGGCGTTGATGTGTGGTGTAGCCATTAAATTAACCTCTTAAGTTAAATCCCGTCGTGGTGATTTTACCGCGCCTATTATGTCAGTTCAGCGCGGTAAAAATGAGGAACCGAATTCCATTGGTTCCAAGTCAAAATACGCTGCTATCGATTGACCAATATCAGCAAAACTATTGCGAAGCCCGAGTGAACCCGCAGCTAAACCGGCGCCGAATGCCAGTACAGGCACATGTTCCCGAGTATGGTCTGTTCCCTTCCAAGTTGGGTCACACCCATGGTCGGCTGTTAAAATCACTAAATCGTTGGGTTGCAGCTTGGCGAGCAACTCCGGCAAACGTGCATCGAAATATTCCAGTGCGGCGGCATAACCCGCAACATCGCGACGGTGGCCAAATTGCGAGTCAAAATCGACAAAATTAGTAAAGATAATGCTGTTATCGCCAGCACTGGACAGCTGCTGCAAGGTTGCGTCAAATAACGCCGCTAAACCAGTTGCCTTAACTTTAGCGGTGATACCGCAGTTTGCATAAATATCAGCGATCTTACCGACACTGATCACTTGTCCACCATGATCTTTAAGCTTATCCAGCACCGTTTTTGACGGTGGCGCAACCGCATAATCACGGCGGTTACCCGTACGCTCAAACGCGCCTTTGCCAGCACCAATAAATGGCCGCGCAATCACCCGCCCGATGTTGTATGGTTCCAACACTTCGCGCGCAATTAAGCACAACTGGTACAATTTCTCGAGGCCAAAGGTCTCTTCATGGCAAGCGATTTGAAATACTGAGTCAGCCGAGGTGTAGAAGATTGGCAAGCCAGTTTGCATATGCTGCTCACCGAGCTCATCCAAAATCACGGTGCCAGACGCATGACAATTGCCCAAGAAGCCTGACAGCTGAGCACGACGTAAAATCTCGTCGGTCAATTCAGTCGGAAACGATTTGGTTTTATCGGCAAAATAGCCCCAATCATACAAGACCGGTACGCCAGCCATTTCCCAATGCCCGCTGGGAGTATCTTTACCGGAACTCAGTTCAGCGGCATGACCGTAAGCACCGATGATGTCGATGGCATCGCCGAAGCCAGCGGGAAATTGTCCTGTGCTTTCATAAGCTGCGTGGGCTAAGCCCAATTGTGCCAAATTCGGCAGTTGCAGCTTGCCGCTACGCTCAGCATTGTCGGCAGCCCCTACTGCACATTGCGCCGCAATATGGCCAAAGGTGTCGGCGCCGACATCACCAAATTTGTCGGCATCAGCAGTCGCACCGATACCGAAAGAATCTAACATCAAAATAATACAGCGCTTCACGCAGGGAGCTCCTCTGTCTGTTTTAGCGTCGAGTCCATGCGGATGGTTTGATATATCTGCGTTATCGCCTCGGGGGCTTTGCTACCTATGTTAACTGCCGCTTTAAGCGCTGCAGCGGCCTGAGCAAAATCAGCTTCGGAGTTGGCGTGGATCACCGCCAGAGGCTTGCGTCCATCAAGTGTCTCACCTAGCTGGCAGAAGTTACTGAAGCCAACGCGGTAATCTAGACTATCTTGGCTTTGTCTACGACCACCGCCGAGAGCTACCACGGCCATACCAATTGCGCGCGTATCCATTGCCTCAACGATGCCTTCGTTATCGGCATACACAGGCCTAATCACATTCGCGGGTTGCAAATAACGCGGATATTTATCGACAAAATCTGCCGGGCCGCCCAAACAATGCACCATGCGACTGAAATGTTCTGCTGCAGCACCAGACTGCAACGCATGCTCAAGCTTTGTTTTGGCCGATGCAATAGAGTCGGCCAGCTTGCCTTGTAGCAACAACTCCGCACTTAAGGCCATAGTGACATCGTATAAGCGCTGGTTACGAGAATCTCCGCGCAGGAAGCGCACCGCTTCGGCTACTTCCAAGGCGTTACCAGCCGATGAGGCCAATAGTTGATTCATGTCGGTTAGCAGCGCCGAGGTGCGTGTACCGGCACCATTAGCGACCGTAACAATCGACTCCGCCAGCGCTTTGGAATCTTCATAGGTTGGCATAAAAGCGCCGGAACCGACTTTCACGTCCATCACTAGCGCATCTAGGCTACAAGCCAGCTTTTTCGACAGAATCGAGGCCGTAATCAGCCCCATGGATTCCACTGTGGCAGTATTGTCGCGGACCGCATAAAAACGCTTATCCGCTGGCACTAATGCCGCTGTTTGACCCACAATTGCCACACCTGCTTCACGTACCGTGTTGCGGAACAGCTCACTGCTGACACTGGTTTGATAGCCGGGAATGGCATCCAGTTTATCAAGCGTACCGCCGGTATGCCCTAGCCCACGTCCCGAGATCATCGGCACATAACCACCACAAGCAGCCACCAAAGGCCCCAGCATCAAGCTGGTAACATCGCCGACGCCACCAGTGCTGTGTTTATCGAGCAGCGGGCCGTCAAAGCCGCAATCTTGCCAATTGAGCACATCACCTGAATCGCGCATGGCACAGGTGAGCGCCACCCGCTCATCCATGTTCATGCCCTGAAAATAGGTCGCCATCGCAAATGCGGCAATTTGGCCATCGCTGACACTGCCATCGGTAATGCCTTGCACAAAGAAGGCAATTTCGGCATTGCTCAGCACGGCGCCGTTACGTTTGCTACGAATAATCTCTTGCGCTAGAAACATCAAAAACTCCGCTGCGGCTTAGTAGCCTTTGCTCTCGGCTGGCGCATCAGCCAGTTCCAGCGTGTGCAGCAAGTTATTCAGCAGGCTTGAAGCGCCAAAGCGGAAGTGACGTGCATCGGCCCAGTCATCGCCCAAAATACGGGCAGCGGCACCTAAAAATTCCGCCGCTTGTGCAGCATCACGTACGCCACCTGCTGGTTTAAACCCAACGTTACGGTTCTTCTCGCTGATCACGGTTAACATGATTTCGGCAGCTTCAATAGTGGCGTTCACTGGCACTTTACCAGTAGAGGTTTTGATAAAGTCAGCACCCGCATCGATAGCGATTTCAGACGCTTTACGGATAAGCGCAGGGTCTTTCAGTTCACCAGATTCGATAATGACTTTCAGCAGCGCGTTGTCACCACAGGCGGCTTTACAGGCTTTCACCAATTCAAAACCAACCGTTTCATTGCCCGCCATAAAGGCTTGGTAAGGGAACACAACGTCAACTTCATCAGCGCCGTAAGCCACTGCTGCACGGGTTTCAAGTACTGCGATATCGATATCGTCATTACCATGTGGAAAGTTAGTCACGGTAGCGATACGCACGCTGTCAGCGCCAATAGCAGCTAAGGTTTTACGCGCAATCGGCACAAAGCGTGGGTACACACATACCGCGGCGGTGTTGCCAGCAGGCGTTTTGGCTTTGTGGCACAGGTCGATAACCCGTTGGTCGGTGTCGTCATCGTTTAGTGTGGTCAAATCCATCAAGCTGATGGCCTGACGCGCGGCCTTTTGCAAATCTGTCATCGTCTATTTCTCCGCAAGCGGTAGTGGTGCTAAGCGACCAGTACCAAGATTATTATTAAAATATTCAGTCCGATGCTGCTGCGTTAAGCATGGGACTGAGCACTTATAAACGGCGCCAATGATACCCCCGGATTAACACCAAATCTAGAACCGCCGTTCAAAATTCAAGAACAATTAGCAAACAATAGCGTAACGCTTTCGTTCCCATAAAAAACAAAACCCGGCAGCTTAGCCGGGTTTGATGAAGATTAAGTGACAGTTTAGGCTATCGAGACGAATAAGCCTGCGATGGTGGCACTCATCAAGTTTGCCAACGAACCGGCAATCACCGCCCGCATACCTAAACGCGCTAAGTCATGACGACGATTAGGCGCCATAGCCCCAAGCCCGCCGAGCAAAATAGCAATGGAAGACAAGTTGGCAAAACCACAGAGTGCAAACGAAATAATCGCTTTGGTCTTGTCACTCATCACCATACCGGTTTCGGCAACTAACTTGCCGCCATCAACCACGTCCTTCAGGTAAGGAGCAAAGTTAGAGTAAGCCACAAATTCATTCACAATGATTTTTTGGCCAATAAAGGACCCTGCCAACATGGCTTCCTTCCATGGCACACCTATCAACCACGCCAGCGGCATAAAGATGTAGCCCAGAATCATTTCAAGTGAGATTTTATCGCTAGCGGCCACCACCAGCGAATTAGCAGCATCGGCTAACTGAGGTACGTTGGCGAGTTTGCTAAATTGATCAACCACTAACTGGCGGTCAATATCAGCAATGGACAGATTCGCTAACGTCACATTGGCCTGCGTTGCCAATTGCGCCAAGCTACCGTCAAATGCGCTCTTGAGTTCTGGCGACAATGCCGCCGCGCTTTGCAACGCTGCAAATGCTTGTTGTACCTCACTGTCACCATAGCCAAACATCAAGCCTACACTACCGATGATAGCGTTAATCAACGCAATTAAGGCGATAAAAGCCAACAACATGGCGCCAACATTGAGCGCTAATTGCATCCCTGATGAAGCTCCAGATGCGGCGGCATCGAGTACGTTAGCGGGTTTGTCAGGATCGTCCTGCAACTCCTCGGTATCATCTTTGGTCGCTTCAGTTTCGGGATGAAAAATCTTCGCCATCAACAGGCCACCCGGCGCCGCCATAAAGGAAGCAGCGACCAGATACTCCATTGGTACGCCCATCTGCGCATAACCGGCCATTACTGAACCGGCAATAGAGGCCATACCGCCGACCATAATGGCAAACAGTTCAGATTCGGTCATCGTTGGAATAAAGGGACGCACCACCATAGGCGCTTCAGTTTGACCAACAAAGATATTAGCGGTTGCCGACATTGACTCAGTACGGCTAGTGCCCAGAGCTTTTTGCAGAGCGCCACCGATAATGCGGATCACCCACTGCATAATGCCGAGGTAGTAAAGCACGGCAATCAGTGACGAGAAGAAGATAATCACAGGCAACACGTGGATCACGAAGATAAAGCCCAGTTTAAACTGCGCTAAGCCACCGAAGAGGAATTCGATACCGACGTTGGCTTTTTGGATCACGCTATAAACGGCATCCGATACACCTTTAAGGATATCTTTGCCGATAGGCACATAGAGAACAAAACCACCAAAAATGGCCTGAATGGCAAATGCGCCGCCAACAGTACGGAAGTTGATTGCTTTTTTATTCGCGGACAGCAAAAACGCTATCGCTAGCAGGACCACAATGCCTACTAAACTCATGACGACGCTCATTAATCTTTACCCTTTTTTAGTTCTTTTTATGGCGTTCCCGCCCAGACCCGCGCGCATTATAGCGAACGGAGCACCTTAAATCGCCTTGTGAACATGACTTTTTACAGTTGTTTTTCATTGAGTTACAGCATTAATTTCAACAGCGCAGCCACGTTTAGTGAAAACTGTTTACCGCTCAAACAATTGAACACAATTTGCTTCAAGCTGTTCTGACAGCTGAACAACCGATAAATTCCGTAAATGTGCCAACTCTGCCACGACCGCCAATAAGGTGAGCGGGGTATTACGCGAGAATGGCGCGTTTATCGGCGTCATATCGGGTGAGTCGGTTTCGACTAACAAGGCCGCCACCGGTAATTTTGCTGCCGCAGCGCGTAGCTTTTTCGCCGCAGGATTGAGTAATAATCCGCCAATACCGAGCCGAAAACCAAGCTGCCAGTATTGCAGTGCTACTTCGAATGATCCACTAAAACCATGAATAACCCCACCTTGGCGGTGCTGAGCGCGCTGCAATAATGGCAACATCTCACCATGACACTGCACTGCGTGCACTATCAATGGCAATGAAAATTTCTCTGCCAAACCTAGTTGTTGCTCAAATAGCCTCCGTTGCCGCTGCCAATGCTTGGCGTCACCCTGCTCCGCCATACGTTTGGCGCGCAGTTTATCTAAACCACATTCACCAACCGCGACTAGCGCCTTGTCAGCGTGATATTGCTGCAGCAATTGTTCTAGTTGCTCTAACGCCTCAACGTCAGACGTGGGTAGATACCAAGGATGAATACCGAGTGCGTAACGCCAGCCAAATTGCTGCGCTATCGTTAGCATGCGCGGCCATTGTGCAGGCTCGACACCTGGCAGAATGACATTGCCAATGCCCTGACTGCGCATAGATTGAAAAAGGTCATCGCGATCGGGGTCGAAGTCGACAAAATCGAGATGGGCGTGAGTATCCGTCAGTAACATACCGTACTCACGCAATTAAAGAGCACAATGATGGAGACACAAACACGCCAAACATTAGTGGTCGTCTTGTGCTTTTCTTGGTGGTGTTTTTTCCAGTGGCGGATCAGATAATCGCGGCATACAGCAGCGGCGATTATCTTCGGTTAAGCCCATACGGTCACACCACGCGGTGTAACGCTGCCACAAACGAGTAATCAATTGAGCGATTGCTTTCATGATGATGTCCGACATAAAAAAAGCGGAGTAAGTACTCCGCTTTTTTTATCAATGTTCGCGCGTTTTAGCAAACTCAACGTCAGGATAACGTTCCATTGATAGACTTAAGTTGACCATCGTCGGCGCAATGTAAGTAAGGTTGTCGCCGCCATCTAAGGCCAAGTTAGTTGAACATTTGCGTTGGAATTCGTCCATTTTCTTGGCGTCGTTGCAGTAAACCCAACGCGCAGTTGCGACGTTAATTGGCTCGTAAATCGCTTCCACGTTGTATTCAGATTTCAAGCGGGCAACGACCACTTCAAACTGCAGCACACCGACCGCGCCTACGATCAAATCGTTGCTATCCAGTGGACGGAACACCTGTACCGCGCCCTCTTCTGACAACTGCACCAAGCCTTTAAGCAATTGTTTTTGTTTCAGCGGATCTTTTAGGCGAATGCGGCGGAACATCTCTGGCGCAAAGTTAGGAATACCAGTGAATTTCAGATCTTCGTTTTGGGTGAAAGTATCACCAATCTGGATCGTGCCGTGGTTGTGCAAGCCGATGATATCGCCAGCGAATGCTTCTTCAGCACGCTCGCGATCGCCCGCCATAAAGGTTACCGCGTCAGAGATACTGACGGTTTTACCAATACGCACGTGCTTCATTTTCATGCCTTGGGTGTATTTACCCGATACCACGCGCATAAAGGCGATACGGTCGCGGTGTTTAGGGTCCATGTTGGCTTGGATCTTAAACACGAAGCCGCTGAATTTCTCTTCAGAAGCTTCAATGGTGCGCACGTCAGCTTCACGCGGTTGCGGTGCTGGCGCCCATTCGGTCAAGCCATCGAGCATGTGGTCGACACCGAAGTTACCCAATGCGGTACCGAAAAATACCGGCGTCAGTTCACCGCTCAAGAACAGCTCTAAATCAAATTCGTTGGAGGCGCCTTGCACCAGTTCCAGCTCATCACGCAATTGCGCAGCTAAGTCACTGCCTACCGCATCATCCAGCTCAGGGTTATCAATGCCTTTGATGATGCGTACTTCCTGAATCGTATGACCATGGCCGGTTTGATACAGAATGGTTTCATCGCGATGCAGGTGGTAAACACCTTTAAATGATTTACCACAACCAATTGGCCAGCTGATCGGCGCGCACATCATGTTGAGCTCGCTTTCTACTTCATCGAGCAGCTCCATTGGGTCACGAATATCACGGTCCAATTTGTTCATGAAGGTCACGATTGGGGTGTCACGCAGACGGGTTACTTCCATCAGTTTACGAGTACGGTCTTCCACACCTTTAGCGGCGTCGATTACCATTAAGCAGGAGTCAACCGCAGTCAATGTACGATAGGTATCTTCCGAGAAGTCTTCGTGGCCCGGAGTATCCAACAGGTTCACCAGACACTCATTGTAAGGGAACTGCATAACCGAAGTAGTTACCGAAATACCACGCTCTTTTTCCATCTCCATCCAGTCAGATTTCGCATGGTGGCTAGAGCCACGACCTTTTACTGTACCGGCTTGCTGGATCTTGTGTCCGTGCAACAATACCTTTTCAGTGATGGTGGTTTTACCGGCATCGGGGTGCGAGATAATCGCAAAAGTTCGGCGTTTACCGATTTCTGTGGCAATGGCTGAGTTCGACATGAATTAACAATCTTCTGTTTAACAGGAAGCAATAGCAAAAACACCCGTTAGGTGCGCCCGCTTCATACACATACAATTTTAAAGTGCGGTATTTTCGCTGATCTGCGCCGCAGAAACAATCAACATAGGCAAGTAAAGCGATTTGACGGTGTACATAAGGTAAGTTCAACCGAAAAGACGACATCCGTAGCGCTTTCAATCGGCAGGAAAAAATGAATACTGGAGGATAAACGATGCGCACTCAAGTGCGCATCGGCATAAGATTACTCTGCGGGTTGCTCGGCTTTGAGTAGATTTGCCAGCTCGACTCTGGCATAGCGATATTCGACAAAATCGTAAATATTAGTGGCCAAGGCTAAACGCAGATATTGTGCTGCCTTATGATTTTTCTGCTGCTCTTCTGCCACTTTCGCCATATAGAAATAGGCTTCACAGAGACGTTCCACATACTCACGAGGTTGTTTAAGTTGCTTCTTAGCTAGCGCTAACAATTCGGCATCGTTATGTTTGCCAAGCACATAATCGACAATATCACTGGCCCATCCATCTGCGGGGAGTAATGCCCGGTTTGCCTGCAATTGCGTCATAGCTTGGGTTGCATTCACATCATATTCAGTCAGATAAAGCCACAAAGCACGATAGCCATCTTGTTGGTCGCTGGCGAAAAAAGTCTTCATGTCTTTAACCGCCAATTGCGGACGACCAGCGTAATACAGTGCTAAGCCTCGATTTAAATAGGCGTAATCATAATCAGGCATTAACTCAAGCACTGAGTCAAAAGATTCAAATGCACTCTCGTAGTCACCTTCCTGGGTAAAGTAGATCCCCATAAAATTATAGGCATCTGCTAAATCAGGTTTGATGGTGAGAGCCTCATGGAATTGGATCCGCGCCATTAGGCGTAGCCCCAAGCGGTCATAAATCACACCACGCTCGTAGAGAAAACGCGCGCGCTGCTCCTCAGTTAATTTTGCCGAAACAAGGATTTCACTGAGCTTAGCTAAGGTCATTTCCAACTTGTAGTCATTCAAGACTGGGGCGACTAGCAATTGTCCCTGAACGTCGTTGTCAGGTTTGCTTGCACAGCCAGTGAGTAATAAACCAGACCCAGCGATCAGTGCCATCAATACGGCACGCACTTTCCCGCTCATTCACACATCCTTTTTGTTTCGTTTAAGCATTAATCTTATCAACAGCCTTAACAGCTCGCCAATAAAGCTTGACCACCCTACGGCATTATTTTTCGATGAGCAATAAAAAAGGAGATCCGTAGATCTCCTTCTTAAGCTTGTTACAAACTGAAATTATTCAGCTTGTTCTGCAGCCGCAGGTTTAGCTTCTTTGATAGACAGACGTACGCGACCTTGACGGTCAACTTCCATCACCTTCACGTCAACTTCTTGGTTCAGTTCTAGGTGATCAGATACGTTGGCTACACGCTCTTCAGAGATTTGCGAGATGTGTACCAGACCATCTTTACCAGGCAGGATGTTAACGAACGCACCGAAATCAACGATACGGATAACTTTACCTTTGTAGATACGGCCCACTTCAACTTCAGCAGTGATCTCTTCGATGCGGCGGATAGCTTCTTTAGTCGCTTCGCCATTGCTTGAAGCAATCTTCACAGTACCGTCGTCTTCCAGCTCAATGGTAGTACCGGTTTCTTCAGTCAGTGCACGGATAGTTGCGCCGCCTTTACCGATAACATCACGGATTTTTTCTGGGTTGATCTTGATGGTAGTGATACGTGGAGCATGTTCAGAGATGTCAGAACGCGCAGAGTTAATCGCTTGGTCCATCACGTTCAGGATATGTACACGGGCACCGTAAGCTTGGCGCAGTGCAATTTCCATGATCTCTTTGGTGATACCTTCGATCTTGATGTCCATCTGCAGTGCAGTAACACCATCGCGAGTACCCGCTACTTTGAAGTCCATGTCACCCAGGTGGTCTTCATCACCCAGAATGTCAGACAGTACTACGAAGTCATCGCCTTCTTTTACCAAGCCCATTGCGATACCCGCAACAGAAGTCTTGATAGGTACACCTGCATCCATCAATGCCAGTGAAGTACCACATACTGAAGCCATAGAGCTTGAACCGTTAGATTCAGTGATTTCTGATACTACACGTACTGAGTATGGAAACTCTTCAGCAGAAGGCATTACTGCATTAACGCCGCGCCATGCCAGTTTACCGTGACCAATTTCACGACGTTTTGGTGAACCAACCATGCCGGTTTCACCTACTGAGTATGGAGGGAAGTTGTAGTGCAACATAAAGCGGTTGGTGCGCTCACCCATGATAGAGTCGATTTTTTGCGCATCACGCTCAGTACCCAGCGTACAAGTTACCAGTGCTTGAGTTTCACCACGGGTGAACAGTGCACTACCGTGAGTACGTGGCAATACGCCAGCCATCACGCTCAGAGCACGGATCATGTCTGGTTCACGACCGTCGATACGTGGCATACCTTTGATGATACGGCTACGTACAACCGCTTTTTCCAAGCTACCCAGCAGGTTGTCAGCTTCTTGCGTATCGAGTTCTGGATCTTCAGCCACTAACTGCGCAATTGCAGCATTCTTAACGTCGGCAACAGCAGCATAACGCTCTTGCTTAGCGGTGATTTGGTAAGCTTCAGTCAAACCCGCTTCAGCAGCTGCTTTGACTTTCTCAGCCAAGGTTTCATTTTTCGCTGGCGCAGTCCAATCCCAAGCTGGCTTACCGGCTTCGGCTTTAAACTCATTGATAGCGTTGATGACCACTTGTTGTTGATCGTGACCATATACAACCGCGCCCAACATCACTTCTTCTGCCAGTACTTTAGCTTCTGATTCAACCATCAGAACCGCAGCTTGCGTACCTGCAACGACCAAGTCCAGTTGGCTATCAACCAGAGCTTCCGCACCTGGGTTGAGGATGTATTCGCCATTTACATAGCCTACACGAGCAGCGCCCAGAGGACCGTTAAATGGAATACCAGAAATTGCCAGCGCAGCAGATGTACCAATCATTGCAACAATGTCTGGCTCAATCTGTGGATCAACTGAAACTACAGTCACGATAACCTGAACTTCGTTGGTGAAACCATCAGGGAAAAGTGGACGAATAGGACGGTCGATAAGGCGGGCGATCAAAGTTTCATCTTCTGATGGACGTCCTTCTCGCTTAAAGAAACCACCCGGAATCTTACCAGCAGCGTAAGTTTTTTCCTGATAATTCACTGTAAGAGGGAAGAAGTCACGGCCAGGGTCTGCCTGTTTTTTACCGACAACAGTTACTAAAACTGTAGTGTCGCCCATGCTTGCCATAACGGCCGCATCGGCTTGACGTGCGATAACACCTGTTTCCAGGGTGACAGTATGCTGACCATACTCAAAACTCTTAACTATTGGATTCACGTGACCCATTCCTTAATTAATTACCTTAATTTTCGCGCGTAAGTATACAGCATTGCTTCTGTATGAATAAAGCTCTTGACCAACTTTGCCGCAACTGTTTTTTTTGTAAAAATGCAACTTTGAAGGCGTCTTAACAACGAGTTATAGGCTAATCTTAGTTTCATGGCCTTGTATCCTATGGTGGGAAAATTGCGAATGGGAAAAACGCGCTTTAAATCACTGACGTTTAAACAAACAACCTTAGTGGTAGTGACAGCGTTATTTTTTGCAATTGCCATTTTTATCTTCGAAGTATTAATGGTGGTCAAAGCTGAAACCAGTGCCCTGATTAACGATCAACAGGAGCTGCTCGACTCGGTTGAACAGCCGTTAGAAAACGCTGTGTGGGCATTAGATACCGGATTAGCCACCCAAACATTGGAAGGTATTTTAAAAGTCGACCATGTTGCCAGTGCCAAAGTGGTGTTGGACGATGAGTCAAAGTTTGTCAGTACCGGGAATGAAACTGTTAACCAAAACGATATGTATGCCGCGATAGGCAGCCGTCTATTTGGCCCGCTAAAACAGGTATCTCGCGAGCTGCATCACCAATCTGAGTCATTTAAGAGTAAAGCGCCCGAGCTGATTGGTCAGGTCTACATTGACTACAATACGCGCGAATTAACGCAAACCTTAATTGACCAACTAAAACTCAGCTTTACTGCCACGCTCGCCCGAGCGTTGTTTATTACCTTAGTGCTGTCTTACATTTTTCACCGTTTTCTCACCCAACCGATTGCCAAAATTGGTGAAGCCATCGATCGCATCGATCCAGAATCACCTGACAATCACTTGCTACCGACGTTTCGTAACCACGACGATGATGAATTGGGCATAGTGACCAACAAGCTAAACCAGATCCTGCTGCAATTTACCCAAACCCAGAATAAGCTGCGCAAACTCGCCACCCGTGATAGCTTGACCGGCCTGCCCAACCGTACCTTGTTGTTAGAAACCATTGCGGTGGCAATCCAGCGCGCTAAATCGCGCAACCAGCCACTTGCGCTGCTGTTTATCGACTTAGATCGTTTTAAAAACGTCAACGATTCGCTTGGCCATGCACTCGGTGACCAATTTCTCATCCGCGTGGCGAGTATTTTGCGACGTTTCGTTGGTAATCGCGGCACAGTTGCGCGCTTAGGCGGAGATGAATTTGTCATCATGCATGATGATATTCGCTCAGCCAACGAAGCCGCTGAATTTGTTGATAGGCTGCTGCGGCAACTGCAAAACCCAATCAAATTGGATGACCATTCGGTACATCCCGCCGCCTCGGTGGGAATTTCGCTATTTCCCGATGATGGTCAAACGCCGGAAGACCTGATCCGTCATGCCGATATGGCGATGTATAGCGCGAAAGCCGCTGGCTCAAACCAATGGTCCTTCTTCAAACAGCAGATGACAGAAAAGGCGGCAGTACGTTTGAGAACTGAAGCATCGCTGCATGATGCTATCGTCAATAATGAGTTTTTACTGTATTTCCAGCCCAAACTGGATATCACCACAGGCGAGCTGCTTGGCTGTGAAGCACTGATCCGTTGGCAACGCGATGGGCGGTTGATTAGTCCAGTAACCTTTATTCCTGTCGCGGAAGAAACCGGCATTATCATCCCTATTGGGCGCTGGGTGCTGGAACAGACATGTAAGGTGTTAAGTAAATGGCAAAAGCTGTATAACACATCGACCATCATTGCCTGCAACGTATCGTCGAAGCAGTTTGCCGACGCCAGTCTTATCCCCGATATCAAGCGTATGGCGATGCGCTATCAGATAGATCCAGGCCTGATTGAAATAGAAATTACCGAGACATCCTTGATGGATGATATTGATCTCGCCATCAATAAACTCAAACAACTTAAGTCCGCAGGCTTTGGCATTGCCGTTGATGACTTTGGCACAGGCTATTCATCACTTTCGTATCTGCGCCATCTTCCCATCACCACGCTGAAGATTGATCGTGCTTTTATCTCCGATCTCCCCCATGACAGTGCCATTGCCTCAACGATTCTGACATTAGGCAAACAATTAGATCTCAATATTGTTGCTGAAGGAATAGAAAACGAAATGCAGGAACAGTGGTTAAAACGTAATGGCTGTATTATTGGCCAAGGGTTTTACTACAGCCAACCATTGCCGTTAGAAGAATTTGAACAGCTTTACTTAATGCCCCACAGCAAGCAAGTGAGCTCGTAAGCATTAACCCAAGGCAACAAAAAAGGAGGCCTCAGCCTCCTTTTTTGTTCAGAACTTGGATTAGCGACGCAGACCCAGTTCTTGAATCAGAGCAACGTAACGTGCGTTGTCTTTCTTGCTCAGATAAGCCAACAGTTTACGGCGTGCGCTAACCATGCGCAGCAGACCACGACGTGAGTGGTGATCTTTCTTGTGCTCTTTGAAGTGACCTTGCAGATGGTTGATCTGTGCAGTCAACAGGGCAACTTGAACTTCTGGTGAGCCAGTGTCGTTTTCGCCACGGCCAAATTTCGCCAGAATTTCTGCTTTTTGTTCAGTACTTAGTGACATGAGTTTCTCCAAAATAATCTAAATTAAACTCCAGCCGATCACTAACTCAGCCGAAGGTTGCGCATAATAGCGTGCCTGCCCATGTACCGCAAGCTTAGTCCGCAGTTTTTTGCGGTGAAACCACTAACCGCTTCGGTGCTAACTGACCATCATCGGTCATCGCTCCGATGCCAATAAACTGATGCTGTTCACCATAGGTAATTCTGACTAAGGTACCAGCAGCCGGACCGTCAAAGCGTACCGGGTTACCGTGCATCACATAACCGACTACAGCATCTGACAAATGGCACTCTGGAAGGTCAGCCACAGCAGTATCCATCGGCAACAGCAATGCATCTAACTCAGCATAGCGGGCGTCATCATCTAGCGCGACTTTGGCCTGTTCGGCTAAGGTTTGTAGCTGCTCAATCGTCACCATTCTATCTGCGGGATAAGCGGCAACTTGAGTACGACGCAACATAATGACGTGTGCGCCACAGCCGAGCTGTTCACCTAAATCGTCAATGATGGTACGAATATACGTCCCTTTTGAGCAGTGAATATCCAGCGTTAGCTCATCGCCCTCTAACCCGACAAAAAGCAATTCATACACTGTAATAGGCCGCGCTTCACGCGGTACGGTCTTACCTTCGCGAGCGTATTTGTACAGTGGCTGACCTTGATATTTCAGTGCAGAGAACATTGACGGTGTTTGCATGGTTTCACCACGGAAACTGCCTAACGCCTCATCGAGCATCGCTTGTGTGAAATTAACTGGGCGAGTCTCGACCACTTCACCATCGGAATCACTGGTGTCGGTACGCTGACCAAGTTTGGCGGTTACCAAATAACGCTTATCTGAATCGAGTAGATGCTGGGAAAACTTAGTCGCTTCCCCAAGACAAATAGGTAGCATACCGGTTGCCAGTGGATCCAACGCACCGGTATGTCCGGCTTTAGCGGCCTGATAAAAACGCTTTACTTGCTGCAACGCGTGATTGGAACTGATACCTGTTGGCTTATCCAATAACACGATACCATCGATAAAACGGCCTTTCGGTCGTCTTGCCATTAATCCTGTTCCTCGCCTTGCTCATCTTCAGCTTCAGCGCCAAATTGCTCTTGCTTTGCTTTATCTGAACTGATGACTTGACTCACCAAGTTAGACATGCGCATCCCTTCTACAAGTGATGCGTCATAAACAAATTTCAATTCAGGCATCACCCGCAGCTTCATACGACCAGCCACCAGAGTACGTACGTACGGTGCTGCTTTCATCAACGCGGCCATCTTGTCGTTGATCACCTGCGGATCTTCTTCAAACAATGTCACGTATACTTTTGCGAAGCTTAAATCGCGCGATACTTCCACGTCGTTAACTGTCACCATGCCAATGCGCGGATCTTTCATATCGCGTTGTAGTACCAGCGCTAGCTCTTGCTGCAGCTGCTGGCCAATACGCCGGGTACGGCTAAATTCTTTCGCCATTTTCTTACCCTCTTAAACCAACAAGGGCGGCCGTAGCCGCCCAATATCTGTTGTGATACCGCTTACAGGCTACGCGCCACTTCAACGGTTTCAAACACTTCGATTTGGTCGCCAACACGAACGTCATTATAGTTCTTAACGCCGATACCACACTCAGTACCGTTACGAACTTCGTTAACGTCATCTTTAAAGCGACGCAGTGACTCAAGTTCACCTTCGTAGATCACCACGTTGTCACGCAATACACGGATAGGCGCGCTACGTTTAACGGTACCTTCAGTTACCATACAACCCGCAATTGCACCAATCTTAGGTGATTTGAACACGTCACGAACTTCAGCCAGACCGATGATCTGTTGTTTAAATTCAGGCGACAGCATACCGCTCATCGCTGATTTAACTTCATCAATCAAATCGTAGATCACGCTGTAGTAACGCAGGTCAACGCTTTCAGCTTCAATCACTTTACGTGCTTGCGCATCGGCACGAACGTTAAAGCCTACCATGATTGCGCTAGACGCAGCAGCCAAAGTCGCATCGTTCTCGGTCAAAGCACCTACACCGCTCGCGATGATGTTCACTTTCACTTCATCGGTAGACAGTTTACGCAGTGAGTCAGAAATCGCTTCCAGCGAACCTTGTACGTCAGCTTTCAGGATGATGTTCAATTCCTGAACTTCACCTTCAGTCATGTTAGCGAACATGTTTTCCAGTTTCGCTTTTTGCTGACGTGCCAGTTTCACTTCACGGAACTTGCCTTGACGATACAGAGCAACTTCACGCGCTTTACGTTCATCTTTAACAACAGTTGCTTCATCACCGGCTGATGGCACACCTGACAGACCCAAGATCTCTACTGGAATTGATGGACCAGCTTCTTTGATCTCATTACCGTCTTCGTCGCGCATCGCACGAACTTTACCGTACTCAAGACCACACAGTACGATATCGCCTTGGTGCAATGTACCTTCTTGAACCAATACTGTCGCTACAGGGCCACGGCCTTTGTCGAGTTTAGATTCAACTACAACACCAGCTGCCATGCCGTCACGAACTGCTTTAAGTTCGAGTACTTCCGCTTCCAGCAGGATGCCTTCCAACAATTCATCAACGCCTTGACCAGTTTTGGCAGAAACGTAAACAAACATGTTGTCGCCGCCCCACTCTTCTGACATTACGCCGTGTTGCGACAGTTCGCTCTTCACGCGGTCTACGTCAGCTTCTGGTTTATCCATTTTGTTCACAGCAACAATCAGTGGCGCGCCACCGGCTTTTGCGTGTTGGATAGCTTCGATGGTTTGTGGCATTACGCCGTCATCTGCTGCAACCACCAGTACTACGATATCGGTCGCTTGCGCACCACGAGCACGCATTGCGGTAAACGCAGCGTGGCCTGGAGTATCCAGGAAGGTGATCATGCCGTTGTCAGTTTCAACGTGGTATGCACCAATGTGCTGAGTAATACCACCGGCTTCGCCTGATGCCACTTTAGTGCGACGGATGTAGTCCAACAGCGAGGTTTTACCGTGGTCAACGTGACCCATGATGGTAACAACCGGTGCGCGTGGTTCTACTTTGACATCTTCGCCGTCACGGTCAGCCAGTACTTCATGCTCTAGTTCGTTTTCACGAACGAGGATGACTTTGTGGCCCATTTCCTCTGCTACCAGTTGTGCAGTTTCTTGGTCCAGTACTTGGTTGATGGTCACCATTGAGCCCATCTTCATCATCGCTTTGATGATTTCAGTGGCTTTAACGGCCATACGCTGTGCCAAGTCAGCCACAGTGATGGTTTCACCAATACGAACGTCACGATTTACCGCAGCAACCGGCTTGTTAAAGCCATGCTTGTTCGACTTCGCAGCTTTCTTGTTGCGAATATCGCGCTCACGTCCGCCTTCGCTACTTTGACGAGCATCTTTAGAACGTTTTTTACCGGCACTCTTATGACGGCTGCGACGACCTTGTTTCTCTTCTTCCATATCGCTGGTGTCTTCGGCTGCGCGAGCAACTTTAGAGGTAGTGATGTGGTGGTCGTTGCGCTTCTCAGCTTCAATACGTTCTTTCTCTTCCAGCTCCCAACGCTTGGCATTTTCTTCAGCCATGCGGCGTGCTTCTTCAGCAGCGCGAGCAGCTTCTTCGTCAGCTTTACGTTTAACAGCTTCTTCCTGCGCAGCTTTGATACGCGCAGCTTCTGCTTTCTCAGCTTTAGTTTCCGGAGTATCTTCCAGCTCTTCTTTAGCAGCTTCGTCGGCTTTCGGCTTCGCAGCCTTCGCTTTCGCCTCTGCTTTAGCTTTTGCTTCTGCAGCGGCTTTAGCCTTCGCTTCAGCTTCTGCCTTAGCCTTGGCTTCTGCCGCAGCTTTTGCTTCGGCTTCAGCACGTGCTTTCTCTTCGGCTTCAACTTCTGCCTGGCGCGCTAATTCAGCAACGTCACGCTTAACGAAGGTTTTCTTTTTACGAACTTCTACTTTTACATCTTTTGACTGGCCACCGGCGCCTGAAACGCTCAGGGTTGAAACAGTCTTACGTTGTAAGGTCATTTTTGAAGGCACGCTTTCTCCGCCATGCTGCTTGGTCAAAAAATCAAGCAGCTGTTGCTTCTCTGACTCGGTTACTTCGTCGTTGCCGCTCTTCTTGATACCGGCTTTCGCAAACTGTTCGATAAGACGGTCAACGTCTTTTCCAACTTCTATGGCCAACTTTTGTACGGTTGTATCTGCCATCCGTTAACTCCCCTCTCTGTTGACCGACTTATGCTTCTTCGCCAAACCAACAGATATTGCGGGCAGCCATAATCAGCTCACCAGCTTTCTCTTCTGTCAATTCTTCAATATCGATCAAGTCGTCAATACCTTGCTCGGCCAAATCTTCAAGAGTAACTACACCTTTGCTGGCGAGTACAAACGCGAGATGGCGTTCCAGTCCTGGTAATCCGAGCAATTCGTCACTTGGCTGGGCTCCGTCCAGCGCTTCCTCTGAGGCCAGTGCGCGAGTCGACAACGCAGCTTTCGCACGTTCTCTCAGCGCAGCGACGATATCTTCATCAAGACCATCGATAGACAACAGCTCAGATGCTGGTACATAGGCCACTTCTTCAAGAGAAGTGAAACCTTCGTCAGCAAGGACTTGAGCAAAGTCTTCGTCGATATCCAAAGCGTTCACGAATAGTGAAGTCACCTTAGCACTCTCGGCCTGATGCTTAGCATTCAGTTCGTCGACTGTCATTACGTTCAGCTCCCAACCCGTAAGTTGAGTCGCCAAACGAACGTTCTGACCATTACGGCCAATGGCTTGTGCCAGACTGTCAGCTTCTACCGCGATATCCATAGAATGGTTATCTTCGTCTACAACGATAGAGGCCACATCAGCAGGCGCCATGGCATTAATTACGAATTGTGCTGGGTTATCGTCCCATAACACAATATCAATACGCTCACCGCTCAGCTCGTTAGTCACGGCTTGCACGCGAGCACCACGCATCCCCACACACGCACCGATAGGATCGATACGGCGGTCATTAGATTTCACCGCAATTTTCGCGCGGCTACCTGGGTCACGGGCCGCACCAATCACTTCGATCATCTCATCAGCAATTTCCGGTACTTCAATACGGAACAGCTCAATAAGCATGTCTGGCTTAGTGCGAGTTAAAAACAGTTGCGCTCCGCGAGCTTCAGGACGTACCGCATACAGCAATGCACGCACACGATCGCCTGGGCGGAAAGATTCACGTTGAATAATATCTTCTTTGTACAAGACGCCGTCAGCGTTGTTACCTAAGTCTACCACGATGCTATCGCGGTTAGATTTCTTCACAATACCGGTAACCAGTTCGCCTTCTTTATCAATGAACTGTTCAACAACTTGCGCACGTTCAGCTTCACGGACTTTCTGCACAATAACCTGTTTAGCCGTTTGCGTTGTGATACGGTCAAACTGAACAGATTCAATTTCATCTTCGACATATTCACCAGGCTGGATATCTGGCGCGTCGATCTGCGCCGCTTCCAAGGTGATTTCGCGATATGGGTTTTCGAGCAATTCGCCTTGGTTGTCTACCACTAACCAGCGACGGAATGTTTCATAGTCGCCGCTCTTACGGTCGATCGCTACACGAACGTCGATATCACCTTCGTATTTCTTTTTAGTAGCGGTAGCCAGTGCGATTTCCAAGGCTTCAAAAATCTTCTCACGGGGTACGGCCTTTTCGTTGGATACCGCTTCAGCGACCAGCAAAATTTCTTTATTCATGTCTTGCCTCGTTCACCTTGAATTCATCAAAATTTAGCTATCAAGTTGCCTTTTCGGATGTTATCCAAGGCAATAACCAGTTCCTTACCATCCACTTTCAGCGTCAACATCTGCCCATCTACTTGGGTGATACAACCTTTAAGGTTACGGCTTCCAGCTACCGGCATTGTCAGTTGCACTTTGGCATCTTCACCGATATAGCTTTGATATTGAGCGGCTTTAAAAAGTGGTCTATCTAGTCCGGGAGAAGATACTTCCAGGGTATATTCAGACGGAATAGGATCTTCAACGTCCAGCACTGAACCGACTTGACGGCTCGCAGCCGCGCAATCTTCAATGTTCACGCCATTTTCACTATCAATATAGATGCGAAGCGTTGAATGCTTACCCGCCTTCACGAATTCAATGCCCCAAAGCTGATATCCTAAACCTTCTATCGCCGGTGTCAGCATCTCTTCGAGTCTTGATTCCAATGTTGCCAAATGAATACTCCTGAAACTAAAAAAGGGCATATAGCCCCAGTATCACACTGCCGAACGTCGCAGTAAAACGCTAGGTTCAGATAACAAAAAACCCCGTTTAATACGAGGCTGTTGCTGTTCCGAGAACCTGTATTAGTGTTACCTATATGATAACACTTGGAGCTGGTTGCGGGGGCCGGATTTGAACCGACGACCTTCGGGTTATGAGCCCGACGAGCTACCATGCTGCTCCACCCCGCGTCAACTGCTGCAATTTTACTTAGTTAGCGTAAAACTTGCAATAACTCTGTGTAAACTAACCAGTTTAAACAGAATTAACTTGGTGCCGAGAGCGGGACTTGAACCCGCACGACCGTTAGGTCACAGCCACCTCAAGGCTGCGCGTCTACCAATTTCACCACCTCGGCTAAAATTGCTTTTAGTCTGGAATTTTCTCTTCAGATTTCTGAGGCGCTGGAGTGACTGGCGCTTGCTGTTCAGTTTTCACCGCACCAGCCGCACCTAAATCTTGCCAGCTATCTTCTTGCTTAGCGTGGTTAGCACTCATGTTGCCAATCGCCAAACTCAAAACGAAGAATAAAATTGCCAGAATTGCGGTGCTTCTTGTCAGAAAGTTACCTGAACCTGAAGAACCAAACAAAGTTGCTGATGCACCGGCGCCAAAAGAGGCTCCCATATCAGCTCCTTTACCCTGTTGGATCAGGATTAGACCGATCAGGGCTAATGCTACCAACAGATAAACTACAATCAGTACTTGGTACATAATTACGCGCTCGTTGCTATGGCACACAAACTCAAGAACTCGGTAGAGTTCAAACTTGCGCCACCAATTAGTCCACCGTCTACATCAGGTTGGGCGAACAAATCAGCCGCGTTGCTCGGCGTCACACTGCCACCGTACAAAATTCTTATATTTTCACCGATAAAGGGTGAAACTTCAGAAAGGCGTTTGCGAATAAACGCGTGCACTTCCTGTGCCTGTTCAGGCGTCGCACTTTTACCAGTTCCTACAGCCCATAGTGGCTCGTAGGCGATAATGGCGTTATCAAAGGCCATGGTGCCATTTTTTTCAATGACGACATCCAATTCTTCTGCGAGGACTTCAAATGTCCGCCGTGCTTCACGTGCCGGACCTGACTCACCCACACACAAAATCGGTGTTAAACCATGCTTTTGTGCTGCAGCAAACTTTTCGGCGACTACATCGCTGGTTTCACCGTACATTCTACGTCTTTCAGAGTGTCCGATGATGACATATTTACAACCAACGTCAGTCAACATACCGCCAGAGATTTCACCTGTGTAAGCACCAAAATCGTGCTGACTCAGGTTTTGCGCTCCCATTCGAACAATCGAACCATTAAGCGCTTCTCGGTGCAGTTCTAGCTGCTGCCTAACACTTTCCAGATAAACAGTTGGAGGGCATAAAACCACCTCAACGGCGTCATTATTGAGCTTTGCGGCAAATTTCTTGAATAGCTCTTGCGCCAATAACGCACTACCATTCATTTTCCAGTTACCGGCGACCATCGGGCGTCTAAGAGCCATTGACCATCTCCTTAGAAAGCGGCGTGAATAATAGCGGACCAGTTATCAAGTTACAATACCCAGCCCAACAAATTTTGTGTTTTCAACGACGTTCGAACACTTTTTATGCTTAGTGTTATCACACCCCGTAGTAATAACACTTAACCATTTAATTTTTATGATTTATTTATAAGCGTTTTGTTTAAACAACTTGCTTGACTGCGGCGGCAATATACTCAGCATGTTGAGTAACAACTGCCTCGTCAGTGCCTTCCACCATAACACGGATCAGCGGTTCAGTCCCTGATTTGCGCAGCAGAACACGACCTGTATTCGCTAACTTTTGCTCAACGGTAGCAACCGCCTGCTGAACTTCGCTTGAGTCAATAGGATTGCTATTACCTTCGAAACGTACGTTCAATAATACTTGTGGTAATAAGGTAATTGGCTCAATCAACTGTTCCAAAGTCAGATGACGACGACACATGGCCGCCAAAACCTGAATACCCGCTACGATGCCATCGCCGGTGGTGCCATGATCTAAATTGACAATATGGCCAGAGTTTTCTCCGCCAATGCGCCAATCTTTCTCAGCCAGCATTTCCATCACGTAACGGTCACCGACCTTGGAGCGCGCAAATGGAATATTCAATTCATTTAAGGCGAGTTCTAAGCCTAAATTCGACATTTGAGTACCGACTACACCACCACGTAACAGCCCACGGTGATAAGTGTCACTCGCTAAAATGTACAGGATCTCATCACCATCAACGACACGTCCCTCTTTGGTAACCATCATGATACGGTCACCATCACCATCGAGGGCAATACCTAAATCTGCTTGTTCCTCAACCACGGTGCTACAGATTGCAGCCATGGAAGTCGCACCGACTTTGTCGTTGATGTTGGTACCATTAGGTTTATCACCTATCACAATGACGTCTGCACCCAACTCTCGGAAAACACTTGGCGCAATATGATAGGTAGCGCCGTGAGCGCAATCGACGACGATCTTTAATCCTTCAAGTGTCTGATCGGTAGGAAAGTTACCCTTACAATATTCGATGTAACGGCCAGCAGCGTCACTGATACGTGATACTTTACCCAGTAAGTGAGATTCTACACAGGCTAACGGACGCTCTAACTCAGCTTCGATTTCCAACTCTAACGCATCATCAAGTTTGGTGCCGAGCGAGGAAAAGAACTTAATGCCATTGTCATAATAGGGATTGTGCGACGCGCTAATCACAATGCCGGCTTCTGCACGGAAGGTTCGGGTAAGATATGCCACTGCTGGAGTTGGCATTGGCCCCATCAACAAGACGTCTAAGCCCGCTGCCGATAGTCCAGCTTCGAGTGCTGATTCAAACAGATAACCAGAAATTCGCGTATCTTTGCCAATTAGCACCTTACGCGTACCATTGCGGGATAAAACTCGCCCAGCGGCCCAGCCTAGTTTCAATGCCAATTCTGGCGTCATCTTGCCTGCGCCAACTTTGCCACGAATACCATCAGTACCAAAAAATTTCCGTTTACCCACGTTTGTACCTTTTACTAAATTCTCAACGGCCAGCCGATTGCGTTTCCGTCATAACCCGCAGCACATCAAGCGTTTCCTGCACATCATGAACGCGAATAATATGTGCACCTTGCTGAGCAGCGAGCATAGCCCCTGCGAGGCTACCAGCGAGACGTTGCTCAACAGGACGGTGTAATAGATTACCTATCATACTCTTTCTTGACAATCCGATAAGTAACGGCTGATTTAAATCACTAAATCGATTCAACTGCGCTAATAGCTGATAATTATGCGCTAGTGTTTTACCAAAGCCAAATCCCGGATCGAGGATAACTTGCTCTTTGGTCAATCCTGCAGCAATACACTCAGCTGTGCGCTGCTGACAATATTCAATCACTTCCGCCACAACATCATCGTACTGCGGCGCTTGCTGCATCGTTTTTGGCTGACCTTGCATATGCATAATGCACACGGGGACTTGTGCTTCCGCGACAACCTCTAATGCGCCCGGTTCAGTTAGAGAGCGAATATCATTAATCAAATGTGCGCCATGGGCGATTGATTCACGCATCACTGCAGCTTTGCTGGTATCGACCGAGATCCAGGTGTCTGAATTTCGTGCTACATACTCTACCAATGGCACAACACGGTCGAGCTCTTCGGCTTCTGAAACTTCTGCAGCTCCGGGGCGGGTAGACTCACCACCGATGTCGATAACATGCACGCCTGCGGCAATCATTTCGTCTGCATGCTTACATGCCAAATCAAATTGGGAGAATTTACCACCATCAGAAAATGAATCAGGGGTAACGTTCAAAATGCCCATGACTTTGGGCGAGTCCAATACTAACTGCTTATTACCAGACGTTAAGGTAAACACATGGCCTCCAAAAAGCGGAACGGTGCAATTCCGACCTTTAACAACACAAACATAAAAAGAAAACCCCTTAAAAAGGGGTTTTCTGCTAATCGAGGATTCAATTAGTGATGCGATTCACCCGGATTCGATAAATCGCTATCTGACTTAGGCTTATCGCTCAGCGGTGAGTCTTTTGACGCGCTGCCATTATTGCCACTGTCGTCTGAACCTTTATCATCCATCTGCCAATCAACCGGTGGGCGCACATCTCGACGCGCCATCAAATCTTCAATCTGGCGAGAGTCAATCGTCTCATATTTGATCAATGCATCTTTCATCGCATGCAAAATATCGAGGTTATCCTTCAGCAATAGTTCGGCACGATGATAATTGCGTTCAATGATAGCTTTTACTTCCGCATCGATGATAGCTGCGGTTTCATCCGACATATGTTTGGCTTTCGCCATAGAGCGACCGAGGAACACTTCTCCTTCCTCTTCCGCATACAGCAATGGGCCGAGTTTTTCAGAGAAGCCCCATTGGGTCACCATGTTGCGGGCAATCGCCGTTGCTTGCTTGATATCCTGCGAAGCACCAGTCGATACTTTTTCAGCACCGTAGATGATCTCTTCTGCCAGACGACCACCATAGGCAACCGAAATACGGCTTTCTAGCTTGCGGCGGTTTTCACTGATGGAGTCACCTTCAGGAAGGAAGAAGGTTACCCCCAATGCGCGACCGCGAGGAATAATCGTTACCTTGTGTACCGGATCATGCTCAGGCACTAAGCAGCCAACAATCGCATGGCCTGCTTCATGGTATGCGGTTGACTCTTTTTCTGATTCAGACATCACCATTGAGCGGCGCTCTGCCCCCATCATGATCTTGTCTTTGGCGCGTTCAAACTCTTCCATGGTCACTACACGGCGATTACCGCGCGCAGCAAACAAAGCCGCCTCGTTGACCAAGTTCGCTAAATCAGCACCAGAGAAGCCTGGCGTACCACGGGCAATCACGCTGGCTTTAACATCATCGCTCAGCGGGATTTTACGCATATGTACTTTCAGAATCTGCTCACGACCACGTACGTCTGGCAAGCCAACCACGACTTGGCGGTCGAAACGGCCTGGACGTAACAAGGCTTGGTCAAGCACGTCTGGACGGTTAGTCGCGGCAATCACGATAACGCCTTCGTTACCTTCAAAGCCGTCCATTTCCACCAGCATTTGGTTCAAGGTTTGCTCACGTTCATCGTGACCGCCACCGAGACCCGCGCCACGCTGGCGACCTACTGCGTCGATTTCGTCGATAAAGATAATACAAGGTGCTGATTTCTTGGCTTGTTCAAACATGTCACGTACACGCGATGCACCGACACCGACGAACATTTCAACGAAATCAGAACCAGAAATGGTAAAGAACGGTACTTTGGCTTCACCAGCAATTGCTTTAGCCAGCAAGGTTTTACCTGTACCGGGAGGGCCAACCATCAGTACGCCTGTTGGAATGCGGCCACCCAATTTCTGGAATTTAGTTGGGTCACGCAGATAATCCACCAACTCTTTCACTTCTTCTTTGGCTTCATCACAGCCAGCCACATCAGCGAAAGTGGTTTTAATCTGATCTTCGCTCATCAATTTGGCTTTGCTTTTACCAAATGACATAGCGCCTTTACCGCCGCCGCCTTGCATCTGACGCATGAAGAAAATCCATACACCAATCAGCAGCAACATTGGGAACCAAGAGATGAAAATTTGAGTTAGGAAACCAGATTCTTCTGCTTCCTGACCTTTCATCGCAACACCTTTGCGATCGAGATCATTGAGCAGATCACGGTCGTAAATCGGCATAATGGTGACAAATTTCTCGCCAGTCTTAAGCGAACCTTCAATGGTGCGCTGGTCGCTTTTTACTTCCACAGAAGCAACCTGACCTGAACGGACGTCATCCAAAAACGTTGAGTATTCCATCTTCTGTGACGAAGATGACGAAGGAGAAAATCCTTGGAAGACAGACATCAGCACTACCGCGATGACTACCCACAGGATTAAATTTTTTGCCATGTCACTCAATTATCCAACCTCTCAGTATTGAGACCTACATCATTCAGGGTACTACAACTTATACCCTGTCGCTACCAGATAGACTTCCCGCGAGCGGGCTCTCGAAGACTCTGGTTTTCGGGTTTTTACGACTTTAAAGGCATCTCGAACAGCTTTCATATATTCGTCGAAACCTTCACCCTGAAAAACTTTTACTGCAAAACTACCGTTAGGCGCTAACACTTGATGGCACATATCTAAAGCCAATTCAACAAGATACATTGCCCTTGGTTGGTCAACTGCGCCGGCGCCGCTCATATTAGGTGCCATATCAGACAACACGACATCGACTTTTTCATCGCCCACTCGGGTCAGCAAAGCGTCCAACACTTTCTCTTCGCGGAAGTCGCCTTGGAGAAAATCGACGCCAACGATTGGGTCCATCGGCAAAATATCGCAAGCCACCACTTTGCCACTGTCACCCACGAGCTTAACCGCGACTTGCGACCAGCCCCCCGGGGCGGCGCCTAAGTCAACAACGGTCATGCCGGGTTTAATGAGCAGGTCTTTTTGCTGTAACTCTTCTAACTTGAACGCTGCGCGCGACCTCAGGCCACGTTTCTGCGCTAACTTGACATAATGATCGTCGAAATGTTCCTGCATCCAGCGAGTGGAGCTGGCAGTTCGCTTTTTTCCTGACATTTAAATTCCGCAACAAATCTGAGTTACACGAAGCCTATATAAGGGTAGAATAGCGCCTTTTCAACAGTAACTCGTCGAAAGTTGGTAAAAATGAACTTAACAACCAAACAAAAACAGTATCTCAAAGGACTGGCACACTCGTTAAAGCCAGTGGTACTGCTTGGTGCCAATGGTCTGACTGAGGGAGTACTGGCTGAAATTGATAATGCCCTGTCCCACCATGAACTGATTAAAGTTAAAGTGGCGTCTGAAGACAGAGAACTGAAAGCAGCTATCGTTGATGCCATTGTACGGGAAACTCAGTCCGTCAAAGTCCAGTTAATCGG
The DNA here is from genome assembly GCF_000753795.1 of Shewanella mangrovi. Lineage (GTDB taxonomy): Bacteria > Pseudomonadota > Gammaproteobacteria > Enterobacterales > Shewanellaceae > Shewanella > Shewanella mangrovi. The sequence goes on along the minus strand of NZ_JPEO01000010.1, from coordinate 46,603 downwards.
TCACGTGCTGGTTATCTTCCGTCAATCGGAAGAGAAGAAGATTGCTTTACCAAAAGCAAAATAAGCAACTGACCACAAAACGAAAGGAAGCCAACTGGCTTCCTTTTTTGTTTTACCGGCTATTTTCAATAACATCCATTAATACAGCCTTAACCAGCCGTAATTAACCCGTGTTAGATGTACTGAACTTCAATGATTTCGTAATCGGCAATACCGCCCGGCGTTTGAATGCTGACTTCATCGCCTACGCTCTTACCAATTAAACCACGAGCGATGGGTGAATTAACTGAAATCAGATTCGCCTTAATATCAGCTTCGTCATCACCCACAATGCGGTAACTAACCTCAGCATCGGTATCGAGATTCAAAATGGTCACCGTTACCCCAAAAATGACGCGACCGGTGTTTTCCATTTTGGTGACATCAATAATTTGCGCGTTCGATAACTTGCCTTCGATGTCACGGATACGCGCTTCGCAGATCCCTTGCTCTTCCCGTGCTGCATGGTATTCGGCGTTCTCTTTTAAGTCGCCCAACTCCCGCGCTGTCGCAATCGCTTCACTCAGCGCTGGACGATGTTCAAACTTCAGGTAGTCCAATTCCTTACGTAATTGTTCTGCACCTTGCTGTGTCATTGGAACTTTGTTCATGAATTTTTCGCCTCCTGTAAAACAAAAGCGTCCTATGCAGGCTATAAAGCCAGCACAGATGGAATAAGGTAATTAATTGGGCGCGCTATGAATGATTAAATGGCGCCAAGAAGTACTTATGAGTGCTTGATGCGTCAGCTATCGACATAAATTCATCTTACTAACAGCTTACCTAAGCTATGAAGTTCATACCAGTGCCACTCACAAATTTATCTGATTGACTGCGCACAAAACAAAAAAGCCACACCTAAGTGTGGCTTTTTTCAACTTATCAGTCGTTATTTGTTGATGCGCGCGTGCAGCTCTTGTACAGAGGCCACATTGTTGCGGTCATCAGCATTCAGCGACAAACAGGTAGCAAATGCACCATTCAAGGTAGTGGTGTAGTTCACTTTGTAACGCAAGGCACCACGACGCAGTTGCTTAGAGTCTTCAATGGCTTGACGACCTTCGGTGGTGTTGACGATGTAGGTGTATTCACCATTCTTCATACGGTCAAGAATGTGTGGACGACCTTCGTGTACCTTGTTCACCAAACGTGGGTTGATACCGGCTTCGCCCAGTACCACAGCGGTACCGTGAGTCGCGTCGATTTCAAAGCCCAGCGCAATCAGCTGTTTGGCCAATTCAGCAACACGTTTCTTGTCACTGTTACGTACCGACAACAAGGCTCGACCTGAACGTGGTGAGTCTTTTGGTGCCGCGCCCAATTGCGCTTTCGCGTAAGCTTCCGCGAAGGTTTCACCAACCCCCATCACCTCACCAGTTGAGCGCATTTCTGGACCAAGTAGTGGGTCAACACCAGGGAACTTGTTGAATGGCAGCACCACTTCTTTCACAGAGAAGTAAGGTGGGATCACCTCTTGAGTGAAACCTTGTGCTTCCAGTGATTGGCCAGCCATTACCCGCGCGGCAATCTTCGCCAGCGATACGCCAGTCGCTTTCGAAACGAAAGGCACGGTACGCGCTGCACGTGGGTTAACTTCAATCATGTAGATGGTGTTGTCTTTCACCGCAAACTGTACGTTCATCAAACCGATAACGCCCAGTTCGAACGCCAACTTACGCACCTGCTCACGCATTTCGTCTTGGATTTGCGGGCTCAGCGAGTATGGTGGCAATGAACAGCCTGAGTCACCTGAGTGAACCCCCGCTTGCTCGATGTGCTCCATGATAGCGCCAACCACCACCAACTTACCGTCACATACCGCGTCGATATCGACTTCGATAGCATCGTCAAGGAAGTGGTCCAGCAGTACAGGCGATTCGTTAGACACTTTTACCGCTTCATTGAAGTAGCGACGTAAGTCTTGCTCTTCATAGACGATTTCCATCGCTCGGCCACCGAGTACGTATGATGGGCGCACCACCAGCGGGTAACCGATCTTTTCAGCAGAAGCGACTGCACCTTCAACAGTGGTCACAGTATCGTTTTCTGGCTGCTTCATTTCTAAGCGACGAATCGCTTGTTGGAAACGTTCACGGTCTTCTGCACGGTCAATCGCATCAGGGCTAGTACCAATGATAGGTACGCCAGCGGCTTCCAGTGCACGCGCCAGTTTCAGTGGTGTTTGACCACCGTACTGCACGATAACGCCTTTTGGTTTTTCCAAACGGGCGATTTCGAGCACGTCTTCCAGTGTTACTGGTTCGAAGTACAGTCGGTCTGACGTATCATAGTCCGTTGATACCGTTTCAGGGTTACAGTTCACCATAATGGTTTCGTAACCGTCTTCTTTCATGGCTAATGCGGCGTGTACACAGCAGTAGTCGAATTCGATACCTTGGCCGATACGGTTAGGACCGCCACCGAGCACCATGATTTTCTCACGATCGCTTGGGTTCGCTTCGCACTCTTCTTCATAAGTCGAGTACATATAAGCCGTGTCAGTCGCAAATTCAGCTGCACAGGTATCTACCCGTTTGTAGACAGGGTAGATCTCTAAGCGATGACGCAGTTTGCGCATCTCAGATTCACTAATACCCAACACTTCTGCCAGACGCGCATCAGAGAAACCTTTACGCTTCAGTTTGAACAGGAAGTCAGCATCGATACCGGCTAAACCGACAGCGGCAACTTGTTGCTCTAACTTGACGATTTCTTCAATCTGCACCAAGAACCAGTGATCGATGTTGGTCAGTGTGAAGATATCGTCGATACTCATACCAGCACGGAAGGCATCAGCGATGTACCAAATGCGGTCAGAACCTGGGTCTTTCAGCTCGCGACGAATGCGTGAGATGGCATCAGCATCGTTCAGGTCAACCACTGGGTCAAAACCGTTTTTACCAACTTCCAAACCACGCAGTGCTTTTTGTACTGACTCTTGGAAGGTACGGCCAATCGCCATTACCTCACCCACAGACTTCATCTGGGTAGTCAGGCGGTCGTTAGCACCAGCAAACTTCTCGAAGTTGAAGCGAGGAACTTTGGTCACTACATAGTCGATTGAAGGCTCGAACGATGCTGGAGTGCGGCCACCAGTGATGTCGTTCATCAGCTCATCAAGGGTGAAACCCACCGCCAGTTTGGCTGCCACTTTGGCAATTGGGAAGCCAGTGGCTTTAGATGCAAGCGCAGATGAGCGTGATACACGTGGGTTCATCTCAATGATGACCATACGGCCATCTTTGGGATTAACACCAAACTGCACGTTAGAACCGCCGGTTTCAACGCCGATTTCACGCAGTACCGCCATCGAGGCGTTACGCATCAATTGATATTCTTTGTCGGTCAGGGTTTGTGCTGGCGCGACAGTGATAGAATCACCCGTGTGCACGCCCATGGCGTCAAAGTTTTCGATAGAGCAAACGATGATGCAGTTGTCGTTGCGGTCACGCACCACTTCCATCTCGTACTCTTTCCAACCGATAAGGCTTTCATCGATCAGCAACTCATTGGTTGGCGACAAGTCCAAACCACGAGTACAGATTTCTTCGAACTCTTCGATGTTGTAAGCGATACCACCGCCTGAACCACCCATGGTGAATGACGGACGAATGATACATGGGAAGCCCACGTCATCCAGTACCTTCTGTGCTTCTTCCATGCTATGTGCGATACCGGCACGTGGACATTCCAAGCCGATAGCACGCATCGCTTTATCGAAGCGAGCACGGTCTTCCGCTTTGTCGATGGCGTCTGCAGTTGCGCCAATCATTTCCACGTTGAACTCTTTCAGAACACCACGTTCTTCCAGTTCCAGCGCACAGTTCAAAGCGGTCTGACCACCCATGGTCGGCAGCACTGCATCAGGACGTTCTTTGGCGATAATGTTGCGTACCACTTCCCAATGAATTGGCTCGATGTAGGTCGCATCGGCCATACCTGGGTCAGTCATAATGGTCGCTGGGTTTGAGTTCACCAGAATTACGCGGTATCCCTCTTCCCGCAACGCCTTACAGGCTTGCGCACCAGAGTAGTCAAACTCACATGCTTGGCCGATAACAATCGGACCTGCACCGAGGATCAGGATACTTTTAATATCAGTACGTTTTGGCATTGCTAAAATCTTCTCCCGACTATTACTGCTTAGCTTGACGATAGGCTTCGATCAGTTCGATAAAATGCTCGAACAGTGGTGCACAATCGTGCGGACCAGGACTGGCTTCTGGGTGACCTTGGAAGCTAAAGGCCGCCTTATCTGTCAGGTGAATGCCCTGCAATGAGCCATCAAACAGTGACTTGTGAGTCACCTTCACGTTAGCCGGTAAACTGCTCTCGTCTGCGGCAAAACCATGGTTCTGACTGGTGATCATCACAGTGCCTTTCTCGATATCGCTCACTGGATGGTTGGCACCGTGGTGACCAAACTTCATCTTCAGGGTTTTAGCACCGGTAGAAAGCGCCAACAATTGGTGACCAAGACAGATACCAAATACAGGGATATCAGTGGCTAAAATCTCTTTAATTGCAGCGATAGCGTAATCACATGGCTCTGGGTCACCGGGGCCATTGGATAAGAAGATACCATCTGGATTCATCGCTAACACTTCGCTAGCAGGCGTCTTAGCTGGCACAACCGTGACATCGCAACCACGATCCACCAGCATGCGCAGAATATTACGTTTTACGCCGTAATCGTACGCAACCACTTTGTACTTCAGTTCTTCAGCAGGCTTAGCTTCTGGTAGGCCATTAACCAAATCCCAAGTACCGAAACGCCATTGATAGGCTTTATCTGTGGTGACTTCTTTCGCAAGATCCATGCCTTTAAGGCCAGGGAAAGCTTTCGCTTCCGCCAGCGCTTTTTCGACATTGTCTTCGCCGACCAAAATACAACCCGCTTGGGCGCCTTTCTCGCGCAAAATACGCGTCAGCTTACGAGTGTCAATGTCGGCGATGCCCACCACATTGTTAGCAACAAGGTATTCACTCAGCGATTGTTGTGAGCGGAAGTTGCTAGCAAGAATAGGCAGATCACGAATAATCAGACCACAGGCATGTACTGCTTCAGATTCAGTATCTTCACTGTTAGTACCAGTGTTGCCAATGTGAGGGTATGTTAGGGTAACGATTTGTCGAGAATAGGAAGGATCAGTGAGGATTTCTTGATAGCCAGTCATAGAAGTGTTAAAAACAACTTCTCCAACAGCTACGCCATCAGCACCAATAGCTGTTCCTTTAAAGACGGTTCCATCTTCGAGTACGAGTAAGGCAGACTTAGTCAACGCGACCTCCGTAAAGAGCCAAGTCATTAAAATTATTTATTTTTTACGTCTTTGTGCAGTTGTCTTCCGCGTTTTTACGAAATTTTGACAAATTCCAAGAATTATATAGGCAATTACCTACTTCGTCTAGACACTGCAAATCACTAATTCATAAAAAAACCGCCAATGGCGGTTTTTTTTAAACTATAACGGTTTCAATCCTAACACCTGCTGCATATCGTAAATGCCAGGTTTCTGATCGAGTAACCAAATGGCGGCTCGCATCGCCCCATTGGCAAAGGTCATACGACTCGATGCTTTGTGGGTGATCTCTAACCTTTCACCAATATCAGCAAACATAGCGGTGTGTTCACCCACTAAGTCGCCCGCTCGAATGGTGGCAAAACCAATGGTGTCACGCTCACGTTCGCCGGTAATGCCTTCACGTCCATAAACAGCGACTTTTTCTAAATCGCGTCCCAGCGTTTCAGCAATCACTTCGCCCATTTTCAGTGCGGTACCCGATGGTGCATCTTTCTTATAGCGGTGATGCCCTTCGATGATTTCGATATCGGTATAGCTGCCCATCACCTCAGCGGCAACTTCGAGCAACTTCCACATCAGGTTGACGCCAACCGACATGTTAGGCGCAAACACCACTGGCAAGCTTTCAGCGAACGCTTCAAGTTGTGCTTTTTGTGAGGAATTGAAGCCTGTCGTACCAACAACCATTGGCTTCTCATGACGGTTACACCAGTCAAGATTCGCCAAAGTTCCTTCCGGGCTGGTGAAGTCAATCAGTACATCAAAATCATCAGCAACGCTGTCTAAGTTATCGGTGACTGTCACCGCCAACTTACCCAAACCTGCCAATTCGCCCGCATCCACACCTATAAGTGAAGAACCACTACGTTCGATAGCCGCACCCAGTGCTAGTTGTTCAAACTGAGTCGTTGCTTCAATGAGGGTACGGCCCATACGGCCACCACTACCAGCAACGGCTATTCTGATTGCACTCATTCTTCATTATCCTCCAAGGCAAAAAAATCGCCTGAGTAACGACTCAAGCGATTTTGTCATCAGATGATATCTAACAACTCGACTTCAAACACCAGCGCAGAATACGGTGGAATCGCCGCGCCTGCGCCACGCTCACCATATGCCAAATGGTGTGGTACAAACAGACGATATTTAGAACCCACTGGCATCAGTTGCAATGCTTCAGTCCAACCTGCGATAACACCAGAAACTGGGAATTCAGCTGGTTGACCACGAGTCACTGAGCTGTCAAATACGTTACCGTCAATGAAAGTACCGTGGTAATGAGTACGCACTGTAGATTCATAGCTAGGCTTTTCACCAGTACCTTCAGTAATCACTTCGTATTGCAGACCTGAATCAGTGACTACAACACCATCGCGCTTAGCGTTTTCTTCAAGGAAGGTATTACCAGCGGCAGCAGCGGCTTCAGCAGCAGCTTCTTGCGCTTGTTTGATACGAGTGCTGATTTCGCTGAATGCGGCATGCAGTGTTTCCATGGCAACTGCACTTTCTTTACCTTCAAAGGCATCGGCTAAACCGGCTTGTACCGATGGGATATCCAGACCTTCAAAAGAGTTAGCAGCCAGTTGTTCGCCCAACTGACGACCTACGCCGTAGCTAGCTTGCTGTTCAACAGTAGTGAACTTATCAGACATAATCAGTTTACTCTCGGTTTGTTTTAATCAAATTTCAGCCGCGAAGTGTACCATGATTGTCACTGTGATGTTGCGCTATTTTTAGTTCTATAATGATTGCGTCAGCACACTTATCGTGCCAGTAACAGCAAGCGCATATTAGCCAGTGTTTTGTAAGCCAAAATTGACAGCAACAACTGATTAACGAATTTGCAGCAGTTGCTATTGAGAGGGGCAAGTAGGATCATGATTTACATCACACTTTTTATTCTTCTTCCGTCAGCTTGGCGCACTCAATAGCGAGCGATGGCAAGATAATTCACATGTTATCCGGCATGTCCTTCCTGCTTAGACAAACGCTGGTTCAGTTAACCCTAATAGGTCGAGTATTCATATGTTGGAAGAAATATCTTTTGGGGGATTGTTGTTTAGCCCGTTGGTGCTATACGCCCCTCTGGCATTTGTGTTGTCCTTTGTCACAAGACAAGTGCTTTATCGTAGCGGACTGTATCAGCAGATTTGGAAAGCTGCTTGGTTCGAAGTTGGTCTATATATCTGCTATCTCGCGTTAGTAGTAAACACCTTAGGAAATTAATTCATGGCAGCACAAATTACTCGTATTGCCATCACGCTATTAGTGGTGCTTGTCGCGATCTTCTGTGGTCGCTGGATATGGGATCATTACCTGTATTCACCTTGGACGCGTGATGGTCGTATTCGCGCCAATATCATCACCATTGCGCCTGATGTGTCTGGCTGGGTGAAGCAACTTAGTGTGGCCGACAACGCTCAAGTCAAAAAAGGTGAATTGCTGTTTTCAGTCGACGCTACCCGTTCCCAAGCGGCGCTGGAAGAATTACAAGCGCAACTCAAAAACCGCAAAATTGCATGGGACTTAGCAAACCATCGCTACGAACGCCGTAAAAAACTCACCAATACCGAGCTTATCAGTGATGAGGATTTAGAAACTGCACGCCTCAACACGGAATCGGCGAAAGCGGATTATGAGCTGATAGAAGCAGAGCTGAATACCGCCAAAATTAACTTGGAGCGTGCCAAAATATTTGCCCCTGAAGACGGTAACATTATCAACTTAAGCCTGCGCCAAGGTAACTATGTACACCAAGGCACCGCGGTGCTATCGCTGGTACAACAAGATTCGTTTTACGTTACCGGTTATTTTGAAGAAACCAAGTTGCCACTGATTCATGTCGGCCAGAAAGCCAAAATCAGCTTGATGAGCGGCAACGATAAACTCAGCGGCACAGTGGTAAGTATTGGCAAAGCCATTGCAGATACCAATACCTCAAGTAATGGCCAGTTGCTGCCACAAGTTCAGCAAACCTTTAACTGGGTGCGTTTAGCACAGCGTATTCCGGTGGATATCAAACTCGATCCGCTTCCCGATGGTGTCAGTATCAGTGCCGGGATGACAGTATCGATCCATCTGCAGCAGAAATAATTTATGCAGTTATCCCCGGTTCAAGCGGTATTTCTTACCCCAGATAAACGCAGCGTTATTTACGCCACCAAAGGTGTAATTTCGATGGCGATTAGTTTATTTGTGGCGATGTACCTCAATCTCGACCGCCCCTATTGGGCATTGATTTCGGCAGTATTTTTACAAATACGCCCAGAAAGCGGTCTGGTGATTGAAAAAGCGCTGTGCCAAATCTTCGGCACCTTAATTGGTGGCGCGGTGGGGATTCTGATCCTTGAAGCTTTTATTCCCTATCCCGAATTAGCCATCGCTTCGTTAGCCCTGTGGCTCGGCATTAACTCGGCGGCATCAGCAATGATGCGCTCAACCAACTTTATTTATGCCTTTGCCATGGCGGGGATAACCGCCTGCATTATTGTGCTGCTGGTAATGGTGAATCCAAGCACAGCGAACTCGCAATCTATCTTTGCCATTGCGCAGTCGCGGGTAAGTGAAATAGTGGTCGGGGCAATCTGCGCCGCACTGGTCAGCCAACTATTATGGCCGGTAAGTGTCGCTAAAGTGCTGCAACAACAAGCGCGCAGCGTGGTTAATCAGACCTTAGATTATCTGGCGGCCGAGCTCGCCAAAGACAGCTCACATGAACAACGCCATCAACATATCGACACAATTTTAGAATCACTCACCGCCTTAACAGACGACTCAAGTGCCGTAGTTTATGAAGGACCATTAGGCCCAGGCAAAGGGCGGGCTGCCAATCTATTGTGCAATAAAGTGATGTCGTTGCTCGCGGTGATACAGGTCTTTGGCCGTTTGCAACGTAATCATCCTGAGCAGATAACGCCAAAGCTGAATCAGCTGTTAGAGGCACTCAGTAGCGACTTCTCGCGTATGTCAGCATCGCAGGATTTTGACGAGTGTTATCAGATAGCTAAAGCCCAACGTAGCCGCTTTTTGCAGCTGCGTAACAATAATGCCAGTGACATTCCGCTGGAATCACGTTTGCTGAAAGTCGCATCTGAGCTCATTTCCGATTTAATGGTGGTGATGAAGGCCTATGATGCCTTGATCAACAGCAGTAACGTACGCCTCAACGCACCGGCGTTAGTGCCACACAGAGACCCGTTAGTCGGACTTACCACTGGTTTTCGCACCACCGTCATGTTTCTTATCGGTGCAGGCATTTGGATAGGTACCGGCTCTGCCTCAGCCTTGATGATTATGATCCTGCCAGTGATTTTCTCGATAATGATGGCGCGTTTGCCCATGGTTATCTTAATGATGGTGTTGAAGCGCCTGTTACTTGGCGTGGTCATTTCTACGCCGCTGGCGATATTTTTCGCGCTGAATCTGCTGGCACAAAGCAGTGGTGACTTTGAGTTGTTGGCAATGATCCTTGCAGGCCCATTTTTTGTTGGTCTGTTAGGACTCGCTAACCGCCCTACACTTCCCTACGGGCTGGGGCTGTGTATTCCGTTCGTAATATTGGTACAACCAGCAAATGATATGTCGCGCTCATTTGCGATTAATTACACTGTCAGTAATGCCCTCGCGATTGCCGTCGGCGTCATCATTCTGATCTGTCTGTTCAAGATGATTACTGGTCCAAGCTCGGCCATGATGCAACGCTTCTTAATCAAGGCAACGGTGAAAGACCTACGACAGTTACATCAACACCATAATCCTGAAGATTGGTTTAACGCACGGATGGGGGACCGTTTACTGCGCTTAGCCAATGCCGATAAAGGTGCCCCAGCTGCAGGCAGAAGGATGACAGATTTAGGCCTCACTGGGCTCAATCTCGGCCACGTATCTGCACGTTTACAACGCCTGATTCAAAGTCTGAGCGATAACGATATCTCGCCGTTGCTGCTGGTATGGCAAAACGCACTAGCGGATGCTTATCTGGCTGCCAGCCGCGGTTATACTTCCAGCAGTTTCGTGAATGCCAGTAATGCCTTGATGTTGGAGTTGCGTGACACCGACATTCCAGCGCAACAACAACATGTCATTGAAGGGATGTTTGAACGTATCGCCATGACCTTCAATCGCACCGCCTGCGATTTTCGTCAGTCTTAAGCCGTGATCAATGCCACCATTTGCGCAGTGCGTAGATGGCGACAGACTGATACCACTAACAGCCTGTATTTATTTATATAAAACTTGGAAAACTAATCTATAACAAATTGTTATTTATTGAGTTTTTATCAGCAAACCATTGGCTATCACTTGCCCCAACCAATGCATCAGCGTAAATTATCCCATATGTGACCTAAATCTCATTTTTGGCAATACAACTGCGAAGGACTCTCTGCAGCCCGTGTGGTTTGCCACGGAGCATCACCCAATATGAGCTATAAAGAATACGACAATGCTGCTGGCGGCTGGGGCGCACTTAAAGCGACCACCGAGCACCTGTTAAAAAGCAATAATGTCGCGAAGAATCTGCTTAACCTACTACGGACCAACCAAGATCACGGGTTCGACTGCCCCGGCTGCGCTTGGGGAGAGAAAGGTGTTCCCGGCCGTTTCCGCTTCTGTGAAAATGGCGCCAAGGCGGTCAACTGGGAAGCGACCAGCAAACGAGTTGATCGCCAGTTCTTTGCTGAGCACAGCGTCAGCTATTTGAATCAACAAACTGATTACTGGCTGGAATATCAGGGCCGCTTAAGTGAACCTGTGAAATATAATCCGGCAAACGATCACTATGAACCGATCAGCTGGCAAGACGCATTTTCGTTTATCGCCGACAAACTCAATGCGCTGGACACTCCCAATCAAGCCGAGTTTTACACCTCCGGCCGTGCCAGTAATGAAGCCGCATTTCTTTATCAATTGTTTGTGCGCCGCTTTGGCACCAATAATTTCCCAGACTGTTCTAACATGTGCCACGAGGCCACCAGCGTTGCTTTGGCTGAAGCGATAGGCATAGGCAAAGGCACCACTCGCATTGAAGACTTTGAAGAAGCGGATGCCATTTTCCTGTTTGGGCAGAATCCCGGTACTAACCACCCACGTATGCTAGAAACCCTTGCCGCAGCCTATAAACGCGGCGCACGCATTGTCGCCCTTAATAACCTTAAAGAGCGTGGGCTGGAGCGTTTTACCAATCCGCAAGATCCGTTAGAAATGTTGAAAAACGGCTCATCGCCAACCACCAGCGATTACTATATGCCAAAGCTGGGCGGTGATATGGCGCTGGTACGCGGCATGGTCAAAGCCTTGTATAAACGTCATCGCCAAGCGGTGGAGCAGGGTAGTGCTGTGTTTGACATGGCGTTTCTCGAACAACACACCGACGGTATGGCGCAGTATCTGGCGCAAGTGGATGCCACCAGCTGGACCGAAATCACCCGTCAATCGGGACTGCGCCGCACCGACATCGAAGCACTGGCAGACATCTACCAAAAAGCCGACAAAGTGATTGTCACTTGGGCGATGGGCATCACTCAGCATAAACACTCAGTTGATACCATTCACGAATTGGTAAATCTGCAATTGCTGGGCGGCAATATTGGTAAGCCGGGCGCGGGATTGTGTCCAGTAAGGGGTCACTCCAATGTTCAAGGTGATCGCACCATGGGCATTAACGAACGCCCTGCCGCGGCATTTTTAGATAATCTCGAGCGGGTCTTCGGTTTTGTGCCACCAAGAGCGCATGGCCACAACGTGGTAGAAGCGCTACAAGCACTACAGCGTGGTGACAGCAAAATCTTCATCGGTCTTGGCGGCAACTTGGTGGCAGCAGCGCCTGATACCGCTAAAGTGGCGCAAGCGATGCGTAATGCTGAACTGACGGTTAATATCGCCACTAAGCTCAATCGCACTCATGTTAATCCCGGCAAAGACGCCATTATTCTGCCCTGTCTTGGCCGCACCGATATCGACATTCAAGCCTCAGGACCACAAAAAATCACGGTCGAAGATTCCTTCTCTATGGTGCACGCCTCCTCCGGTCGCATCGATATGCGCGGTGAGCAGATGCGCTCAGAAGTCGCCATTATTGCCGGCCTTGCCGCCGCAACACTGGGCGCGAGAACCCCAGTCGACTGGCGCGCAATGAGCGATAACTATGACCGCATTCGTGATCTGATTGAACGAACAATTCCCGGTTTTGATGGCTTTAATCAACGTTTAGACGCTCCCGGTGGTTTCTATCTCGGCAACAGCGCCCGCGAATTACACTGGAAAACTGCCAGCGCTAAAGCACAATTCTTTAGCCACGAATTACCGCAACGCATAGTACCGGTCGAACAGCCCGACGAACCGAATGTGTTTTTGATGCAAACCATGCGTTCGCATGATCAATACAACACCACTATCTATGGTTACGATGACCGTTATCGCAGTGTGTTTGGTGAACGTAATGTGGTGTTTTTCAATGAAGCCGATATGCAGCGTCTGGGGCTGACCACGGGTGATTTAGTGGATATTGAATCCTATTGGCACGACGGCAGTGTGCGTAAGATTACAGGGTTTAAAGTTATCCCCCATGAAATAGCGCAAAGCAATGTAGCCGCCTATTTCCCCGAAGCTAATGCGCTGATCCCACTCGAAAGTGTCGGTGACCGCAGCTTTACCCCCACCTCAAAATCGATTTTGGTACGGGTCAACAGAAGTCAGCAACAAGCTCCGCTTGTCAGCAGTAAATCAGCTTAACCCCTTATCCAACAGAGTGAATGACTACAGCCGCTATGTTTACTTATGCCATAGCGGCTGTTTTCTCTGGTAGCAGGTACACATTTTTTGTAACAATTAAGCGAAGCTTAAAATGCCCCTCAACCGCAATTTTGGCCTCGTCTCACATGACAGCAATTGTTATGGTAGTGGCCTACTCAGATTTTCTTGAAGCCCCCGCTTATTCAAGCGAACGACGTGATAAAAAAAATAAAAGGAAGTGTTATGTCCCATTGGCCTAAAACGGCGGCCCAACTAATGGCTGGCGGCTCAGCCTTGTTGTTGATCTCCTCCAGCTTCGCGGCTGAATCCAACTATGACCCTCGTGACCTGTTTGCACCGCTGTCGATGCCGACGCCAGCCAATGCTTATCGCAATGGCGCTGGTAAGCCAGGTGAACTCTATTGGCAAAACCGAGTAGATTATAATCTGCATGCCAACATAGATACCGCCAAGCAACAACTTCACGGTGAAGAGCTGATCACCTATACCAACAACAGCCCAGACAAACTGGAGCAACTGTGGTTGCAACTCGATCAAAACATCTATCGCAAAGATTCGCGCAGCAGCACCGCATCGCAGTGGCACCGCACTCAATTTACCGACGGGTATAAGATCGACTCCATTGAAGTGATTGCCGGTGGAAAAAGCTATACCGCTGATACCTTAGTGGACGACACCCGTATGCGTATCGCGCTGCAAAATCCGTTAGCAGCAGATGGCGGCAAATTACAGCTGAAGATCAGCTACAGCTATGAAATCCCCGGCACGTGGGGCGGACGCACTGCCGTTACCCCGACCGCAAACAGCAAGATCTTTGAAATCGCCCAGTGGTACCCACGCATGGCGGTGTATGACGATCAACACGGCTGGCACAACAATCCCTACGTTGGCTCCGAATTCTATCTGGAATACGGCACGATCGATTACACGGTTACCGTCCCCGCTAACTACTATGTTGTCGGTTCCGGTGAGCTAATCAACCCTAAAGAAGCGTTGAGCAAAACCGAGCAAAAACGTCTGGCACAAGCACAGCAAAGTGACAAAACCGTGTATATCCGTACGGCTACCGATGCTCAAGCGGCGGTTGCTAACAGCACCAGTGAAACCCGCGACTGGCATTTCCGCATGGAACACACTCGTGACGTCGCATTTGCCGCATCAGCGGATTTTATTATCGATGCAGCACGAATCAATCTGCCCAACGGTAAAAGCTCGCTGGCAATGTCAGCTTATCCGCCAGAAGCCGCTGGCGCGAATAAGTGGGATCGTTCAACAGAATATGTCAAAGGCAGCATCGAGCACTTTAGCCAATGGTATCCATATCCTTGGCCTGCGGCCGTCAACCTTGGCGGTCACGGCGCGGGTATGGAATATCCGGGCATTGTGTTCGACGGTATGAAAGACAAAGACGACAAGCTGTTTTGGATCACCGCTCACGAACTGGGCCACACTTGGTTCCCGATGATTGTTGGCTCTGATGAACGTCGGCACGCATTTATGGATGAAGGCTTTAACACCTTTATCGACGTTTACGCCTCTGATGCCTTCAATAACGGCGAATTTGCACCAAAACGCGATGGCGAATACGCGCCCAAAGGTGGTAATCCGGTGGATGAAATTCTGCCCGTGCTGGCAGATCCTGAAGCACCATCGCTGATGATGCCCGCCGAAGCAGTGGCAGAGAAATACCGTCACTCCACCGCTTACTTTAAGGCGGCACTGGGCTTGGTATTATTGCGCGAACAGATCCTAGGACCAGATCGTTTTGACCCAGCATTTAAAGCCTATATCAAAACCTGGGCCTATAAACATCCATCTCCGTCTGACTTCTTCCGCTTTATGGAAAGTGCCGCAGGTGAAGATCTTGCTTGGTGGTGGCGCGGTTGGTATCTGAACAACTGGCAACTGGATATGGCCGTGACTGGCATTAACCAAGTTGACACCAAGTGGGCCAAAGGCACAGAGATCCATTTCGCCAGCAAACAAAAATTGGTGATGCCAGCCAAACTGCGTTTACAGTTTGAAGATGGCACCAGCCAAGATATGCAGCTGCCGATTGAAACTTGGATGAATCGCTTTGCGCCAAGCATTGTGTTGCAGCTAGATAAGCCGCTGAAAAGCGTCACCCTAGATCCTGAGCACAAACTGCCTGATGCTGATCGCAGCAACAACACCTTTACGCTGCAAAAGACAAAATAAATCCAGCGTAAGCGTTAAACAATAAAGCCCCATGCTTTCCTAAAACTGGGGCTTTATCTTTATTTATCAATGAGACATCATAACTAAGACACATGTTAAGCGACCGAGTTATGACGCCTGATTACCCATCTTACTCACAGGAAGAGTTGCACCAAGTCAAGCGGACCATTGACGCTGTGGCCTACCCCGAACGCTACCAACAACTTATCGATGAGATAGCCAAGCGGGAAACGGCATTGGCACACACACCAGCGCCATCACTCAAACCGATGGGCGTTGGAGCATATGCCGTCGGTGCATGCGGCTTTTTCCCGTTTTTAGGCATTCCATTCGCCATTATTGCGTTGATTTGGGGGCTTAGCAGCAAACGCGAAGGCGGAAAAACCTTAGCCTTTGTCGGCGCAGCTGGCATTTTCACGATATTGATGATGAGTCTGACCCTCTATCTGCAACAACAGCGTATCGCCCATCCAGCTGACGATGACATGACCCTGCAAGCCATCCATCAGGCGCAGCAAAGTCCCATCACCAGACAGATTGATGAAGTCGCTCGTTTGCTAGAGCTGTACCATTACCGCCAAGGTGAATACCCCTTATCACTTGAGCAACTAAAACAGGCGTTTCCGGAAAACCATATCTCAGTGATGGACGACTCAAAGCCGCTAAAATATACGGCGGCCCCCTTTGTTTACCAACGACTCGATGATGGCTATCAACTGCTCGGCGTCGGCCCAGACGGTATCGCCAACACTCAAGATGATGTGATTCCACAGGCTGCAATCGCCAAAGGCTGGCGTAAACGGTGAAAAATTAACAGAATAACCACACTTTTTGTAAACCTTAATGTTTTTCGCTCGGCTCTCTACTTATAATTAGCGGATCTGTTTTAAGCCTTTGCATTATTGTTCATGTTCCAACCTTCTAGGTTTTGCCGTTCGTTACTCACAGCCTTGTTATCTCTTGGTTTGGTAAACCTCTCTTTTGCCAGCGATACCGAGCTCAAGCTGATTGCACCTGAATTTACCGGACTTATCACTGAGGCTGGCGATGGGCCATATCAGAAAATAATGCAACAGGTCGCCCTACGTGCTGGCATCAAATATCAAGAACGGGTATATCCACAAAAACGTGCTTACATGAGTTTTCTCAAGCAGCAAGACAGCTGTATCTACTCCTTTACCGAACCTGCCAGCGAAAGGCTTGGGCAACAACAGATCATCGTCTCAGCGCCACTTAATACCTTCAGCATGTATCTGTTTACCGCCAAAGACTCAGCGCCAATTCAACAGCTCACGCAAGTTGCGCCAACCGCAAATGTGCTCGGCGTGCTCGGCTATGATGTTTGGTACCAGCGCGCGGGGCTCCCTCAGGCTGGCATTCAACTGGCTTACACCAGCAGCGATGAACATGCGGTGGGCATGGTGAACTTAGGCCGAGCGGATATGATGGTAAGTTTTATGCCCGATATGCGTAAATTCGCTGATCAAGTCAGCTACGATGCGGCATATCCGTTGTTAATCTCCTATGACGGTATTACCTGCCATAACACAGAAGCGAACGCTGCGTTACTAAAGGTGATTTCGCCAGTACTCGGTCAGATGCGGCGAGACGGCACGCTGGCGCAATTGCTGGGTGAAAGTTATCTGCCTTGGCAGCATCAAGCCTTTAAAAAATGGCAGCAGCAATATACCGCTGAGATGCCAGAATCAAGCGAACTCGACAGCGATTGATAGTCAAATTTCCCTGCATCCAGTTAGCGGCAAAACAAATAACTGGCTAGTAATCCCCAGTTATTTGTTGCAGTATTATTCGCCTCTTTAGTTGTAAGCTGTTGTTCGTCAAATGCATATTGAAAACCTCAAATACCAAACCGCTTCCACTGCGTTATTTATTGATGATTGGCAACTGAACGCCGATGAACACTGGGGCGTTTTTGCCAGCCATGGCCAAGCGGCCGAGTTGCTAGTTGGCATTCTGACGGGAGAACTGAGCGCCCGCAAAGGTCATATTGACGACATGCCAGAAAAAGTCGCCTGCGTTTCTCTACACCAACAACAAAAATTGCTGGATGAGCAGATTGCAGAAGATGAAAGCGAAGCGCAAGCTGGCGACAGTGTCACGGCATTACTGCTCGCCGAAGGTATTGATGAAACAACACTGGCAAGCTTGTTGGATAAAACCGATTTAGTGCATCTTAAAGATCGTGGCTTTCGCATGTTATCTACAGGTGAAACACGTCGTTTAATGCTCGCCAAAGCATTGGCACAACAACCAGAATTGTTGATCCTCGACGAACCATATGCTGGCTTAGACGTGGCTCACCGCGTCGCGCTTACCAAACTGTTGCAATCATTATTGCCAACAACGCAGCTGATTATTCTCACGTCTCGCGAAGACGAATTGCCCGAATTTATCAGTAATATCGCGCTGTTTGACGAGCAAAAGCTGACGCAAACCATGCGCCGCGATGAATGGCACAACCACCCACTGCTGGCCCAAATGCAGGCACTATCCGCCGAGAAAAGTGAACGCATACTGTCACTGCTGAAGCAGCAAAACGACAACGAATATCCCGATCCTCGGGTGGAATTACGTAATGTGCGCGTAGCCTACACCGACACGCTGATATTCGACGATGTGAACTGGACTATTCGCGCGGATGAGCACTGGCAACTTCGCGGCCCCAATGGCGCCGGTAAAAGTACCCTGCTCGGTCTAATCCTCGGCGATCATCCGCAGTGCTACAGCAATGACATCACCATTCTTGGCGTCAAACGTGGCAGCGGCGAAAGTATCTGGGAGATTAAAAAGAACATTGGCGTGGTGTCATCGTCACTGCACCTGCAATATCGGGTGAACTGTAGCGCGCTGGAAGTGTTGCTATCCGGCTTTTTTGACTCGATTGGGCTTTATCAAAAGCCGTCGCTGGCGCAAATTGAGCAAGCCAAAACTTGGCTGACCATGTTGGAGATGCAAGCGTTTGAGAAAACCGGTTTCCGCTCACTAGATTACGGCCAACAGCGTTTGTTATTGGTCGCACGCGCGCTTATCAAACAACCAGCACTGCTGATTTTGGATGAGCCTTATCAAGGGCTGGATTATCTCAACCGCAAGTTGGTGTTCCATGCGCTGAATCGCATCGCCAGCAGTAATATCACTCAGTTGCTGTATGTGACGCACCACCATGAAGATTCGCTCGACGCTATTCATCACTTCGCCGATTTTGTGCCAAGCGAGAATGGCGGTCATAAACTGCAGTTGAGCCACGCCTAACGGGGCTATTTGCCACCAATGCGCTGAAGTTTTCAGTCGTGATGCCTTCTAATTGGTAAAACGACTGAAAACTTCGCCCCAAAGCCAGCAGCGTTTAGCGCTATCTATTTAACCTGCCTGCGGCTTTAGTGTAGAATCCATCCTTCGCGAATCGATCCCAACAAGGCATGCCACGACAATGACCCAAGCACTGTTTTACTTGCTGCCCTCAACCGTTAACAACGAGGAACAGCCGCAGTTGCTTGCCTGCCAATTAGCGCAGTTACATTATTGTAGCGGCCAGTGGATCTACATTCATTGCGATGACCAATCGCAAGCTTATCAAGTAGATGAACTGCTGTGGCAGTTTGAACCGAGCGCCTTTGTGCCGCACAACCTTAAAGGTGAAGGCCCCGCAAAAGGTGCGCCGGTAGAGATAGGATTTGACCGTGTTGGCCCCAACTTGCGGCGGCCAATACTGATAAATCTGGCTAACGATATTCCGCCATTTGCCGGAAACTTCAGCCAGATCATCGATTTTGTTGCCGGTGATGACGCCCGTAAGGCGATTGCGCGCAACCGTTACCGCCAGTATCGCGACCAAGGCTTTACTTTGAGTACGCAAGATTTGGCAACACAACCCATTAATTTTGTTTGAGAAAACTGGTTCCATGGATAAAACATACAACCCGCAGTCGATTGAACAGGCACTCTATAAAGCCTGGGAAGAGAAAGGCTACTTCAAACCAAGTGGTGATAGCAGCAACGGCAACTACAGCATCATGATCCCGCCGCCAAACGTCACTGGCAGCCTGCACATGGGCCATGCGTTCCAAGACACCATCATGGACACGCTGATCCGTTACCAACGCATGAAAGGCAAAAATACCCTATGGCAAGTGGGTACTGACCACGCCGGTATTGCTACCCAAATGCTGGTTGAGCGTAAGCTGGAAGCCGAAGAAGGCAAAAGCCGCCACGACTTAGGCCGTGATGCGTTCATGGAAAAAGTGTGGGAATGGAAAAACCAATCTGGCGGCACCATCACCAAACAGTTGCGTCGTATGGGCGCTTCTGTGGATTGGGATCGCGAACGTTTCACCATGGATGAAGGTTTGTCAAAAGCGGTACAAGAAGTGTTTGTCCGTTTGTACAAAGACAACCTGATCTACCGCGGCAAACGTTTGGTGAACTGGGATCCAAAACTGCACACCGCGATTTCCGATCTGGAAGTTGAAAACAAAGAAAAACAAGGTTCTATGTGGCACTTCCGCTATCCACTGGCGGGCGATGCCCTAACAGCCGATGGCAAAGATTACTTGGTAGTTGCGACTACTCGTCCAGAAACCATGCTGGGTGATAGCGCCGTTGCAGTACATCCTGAAGATGAACGCTATGCATCCCTCATCGGCAAAGAGATCATTCTGCCGCTGGTAAATCGTCGCATTCCAGTTGTGGCTGACGAATACGTTGACCGTGAATTTGGTACCGGTTGTGTGAAAATCACCCCAGCGCACGACTTCAACGACTACGAAGTCGGTAAGCGCCACAGCCTGCCAATGTTCAACATCATGACCTTGAACGCTGACATTCGTGCCACCGCTGAAGTGTTGAACACCGACGGTAGCCAAAACACCGAATTGGACAACAGCCTGCCAAGCGAATACGCCGGCATGGAACGTTTCGCCGCGCGTAAAGCGATTGTTGAAGCGTTTGATGCGCTCGGCTTGCTCGAAAAAATCGAGCCACACAGTTTGAAAGTGCCTTACGGCGACCGCTCTGGCGTGGTTATCGAACCGCTGCTGACCGACCAATGGTATGTAGCGGTGAAATCTCTGGCAGAGCCAGCGATCAAAGCGGTTGAAGATGGCGACATCAAGTTCGTGCCACAACAGTACGAAAACATGTACTTCTCATGGATGCGCGACATTCAAGACTGGTGTATCTCACGTCAGCTGTGGTGGGGTCATCGCATTCCTGCATGGTACGACGATGCCGGTAACGTCTACGTTGGCCGTAACGAAGCGGAAGTCCGTAGCGAAAACAACCTGAGCGCCGATATCGCGCTGCGCCAAGACAACGACGTACTGGACACTTGGTTCAGCTCTGCATTGTGGACCTTCTCTACTTTGGGCTGGCCAGAAAACACCGAAGATCTGAAACTGTTCCACCCATCTGATGTGTTGGTCACCGGTTTCGATATCATCTTCTTCTGGGTCGCGCGCATGATCATGATGACCATGCACTTCATCAAAGATGAGAATGGCAAGTCACAAGTACCGTTCAAAACCGTGTACGTCACCGGTCTTATCCGTGACGAGCAAGGTAACAAGATGTCGAAATCTAAGGGCAACGTGCTTGACCCATTGGATATGATCGACGGTATCGACTTGGAATCACTGGTACAAAAACGTACCGGCAACATGATGCAGCCACAACTGGCCGCCAAAATCGAAAAGAGCACCCGCAAAGAGTTTGCTGAAGGCATTGAAGCCCATGGTACTGACGCGCTGCGCTTTACCTTGGCAGCGATGGCGTCAACTGGCCGCGACATCAACTGGGACATGAAACGTCTGGATGGTTACCGCAGTTTCTGTAACAAGTTATGGAACGCCTCGCGCTACGTGTTGATGAACACCGAAGAGCAAGATTGCGGGCAAGCGGGTGGCGAGATGACGCTGTCGCTGGCAGATCGCTGGATCATCAGCCTGTTCAACGAAACCGTGAAAACCTTTGATGACCACATCAATGCCTTCCGTTTCGACTTGGCCGCTAACACTCTGTACGAGTTCACTTGGAACCAATTCTGTGACTGGTACTTGGAGCTGACCAAGCCGGTATTGAACAGCGGCACTGAAGCCGAGCTGCGTGGTACTCGCCATACCTTGGTAACGGTACTGGAGCAACTGCTGCGCCTGATGCACCCACTGACTCCATATATCACCGAAACCATCTGGCATCGCGTGAAACCGCTGGCCGGTGTTGAAGGTGAAACCCTGATGTTGATGCCGTTCCCTGAGTATCAAGCAGATAAAGTTGATATCGAAGCGCAAGCGGATCTGGAATGGGTTAAACAAGTAATTGTCGCGGTACGTAACATTCGTGCAGAGCTGAACATCGCGCCATCTAAACCGCTGAACGCACTACTGAAAGATGTCAGCGAAAAAGACGCAGCCCGTTTGAACGCTAACCGCACTTTCTTAGCGTCACTGGCGAAGCTGGAAAGCATCACTGTATTGGCCGAAGGCGAAGCAGCACCAATGTCGACCACCCAATTGGTGGGTGAAATGGAACTGCTGATCCCAATGGCTGGCTTGATTGACGTTGCCGCCGAAATGGCGCGTATCGACAAACAGCTGGAAAAACTGGCGCAAGAAGCTGGCCGTATCGAGAAGAAACTTTCGAACGAAGGCTTTGTTGCTAAAGCACCAGCAGACGTGATTGAAAAAGAACGCGCTAAGCTGGCGGACTACCAACGCGACCAAGAGAAGCTGACTGAACAGAAAGCAGAACTGGCGAAGCTGGAAGCCTAAGTTAAAAATTGCTTAGCAAACGCGCACAACGGCGACTTAATAGTCGCCGTTGTTATTTGTGCCAAAAGATAGTTAGTTAAACGTGATTGTTACATTATTTTTAACATTGTATTTACCCGCTTAAGCTCATAATATCGGTAAAGTTTTTCATTAATTAGCGCAAACATGAAGGCCGAGCCAACACCACAGATTGTTAAAATCCCTCTCCTCAACACCTTGGCTCAAGGCGGTTATACCGCAGCAATACGTATTGGCAGCGAACAGCGCGAAGTACGTTTAGTTGTCGACTCAGGTTCTACCACGCTTGCTGTACACCACTGCAAATATTTACCCGAACAGGACCAGCACTTGCAACCGACGACACTAGCGCAAGAGATCCGCTATGGTTTGGGTGGTTGGCTGGGGCCAGTAATTCACACTCAGATTGAACTGGCATCGGCCAAATTAGACAAGGTGCCGCTGGCACTGGTACATGATGAATTGGGCGATACCTTCTTGGAAGCCGACGGCATTTTCGGGCTCGCTTACGCACCATTAAATCGCAGTTACGATTTCAGTCAGTATTTGGCCACTCAGGGTGTCACGCCGCCACATACGTTTCCCTGGCCTTTTACGCAACTGAATCAACAGAATGCCAGTAATGCCTTAGCCGAATTTAAGCAACTACAGGCTAACGCCAGTGAAACGGATCTGCCCTCTTGTTTTGACTTACTCGAACAACAAGGCATCTGTGCCAATCGCTTTAGTTTTGTTTGCCAACGCTCCAGCATCCATATTGATCCGCAATATGCTCATCCGAGCCATGATCCGCTCAATCAGGGCTGGCTGTTGCTGGGCGCTGGCGACGAGCAGACGCAACATTACCAAGGTGAATTTACCGAACTCAGCGTACTGCATGACCGCTATTACAATGTTGACCTAAAAGCGATCAATGTCGCCGGTTATCCCGCAATTACCCTGCCCGCTATCGACTCTCATTTGATCCCTAAGGGGTCAAGTAACGCGCTCATTGATACGGGGGCGTCCTTGCTGTCGCTTCCTGCCGATGCCTTTAGCCAAATCACCCAACAACTGTCCCAAGCGGTTGCTAACGCGGCACAACTGATCGCGCCATTTTGTGGCGATTTAAGCAAAGTTGCAGCCGCACAACTGCAAGGTATCGACGCCAATCAACTCAACCTAGA
Source organism: Shewanella mangrovi (assembly GCF_000753795.1). Classification (GTDB taxonomy): domain Bacteria; phylum Pseudomonadota; class Gammaproteobacteria; order Enterobacterales; family Shewanellaceae; genus Shewanella; species Shewanella mangrovi. The sequence goes on along the minus strand of NZ_JPEO01000010.1, from coordinate 23,338 downwards.
TGACTGGCCAAATATTGAATTTCACTTTGCAGGCTCCGGCGGCCAGCAAACGACGCTTAGCTGTCCCGCCCGTCATTATTGGCAGCTCAACAGTCCAGCCTTTGGCAAAGCGGTATTTAAGCTGATGGGACAACTGCCTGACTGGCCACCCCAATCGATTATCGGTCTACCGCTGCTAAGCGCTTACTACGTGGTGTTTGAACGGGATGAAACCGCTAACGGCGTGGTGCGTTTTGCAAAGCCAAGGAGTCGTTAGTCATGCAACTGCAAACAGAACGCTTTACCTTAAGGCCGCTAGCTGAACACGATGCGGCGCTGTTTCAGAGCCTCTATCGTGATGAAGGTTTGATGCGCCATATCGGTGATGTGATGGATGAGCAACGAGCAGAGAGAGCATTTCGTGCCAGCTTAAAAGCGATGCTAGCTCCAACGCCTAAATTTTATTTTTGGGTGATAGAAGAAGGCCTCCAACAATTGGGGGTTGCTGGATTATCGGCCATCATCGCGGACGAAGAAGCTGAGCCGGGAATGATATTGCTGCCACACGCGCAAAATAAAAGAGTTGGTTTTGAAGTCTTACGTTGTCTAGTTGACTACTGCCGCGATGAACTTCAGTTGCAACAAGTGGTTGCTAGATTTGAAGCAAACAATTTCGCAGCAGCAAAACTCGCAGAAAACGCAGGGTTCCATGATTTTCAGCCTATTGAAGAGATACATACAACGGGGCAGAAAGTGAAACTGGAAGGATTTATAAAATTTCCTAACACTTGGGAGCAAAAATGACTACAGGCTCTTTAACCTGTGTTGGCGTTGGTATGATGTTAGGCGCACATATCTGTCCTATCAGTCGCAGCCATATTGAACATGCAGACATTGTATTTAGCGCCATGTCTGATGGCTTTGTGGAAAAATGGCTCGAACAGCTTAATCCCAATGTCCATAGCTTGCAGCCGCTCTACGGCAAAGACAAACCGCGCCATCAAACCTATAAAGAGATGGTGCAAACGATTGTTGAAGCTGTAAAACAAAACAAAAAGGTGGTAGCGGCATTTTATGGTCATCCCGGTGTATTTGTTAAACCAGCACATCAAGCGATTGAGCAGGTAAAAGCCTTGGGGGTTGACGCCAGTATGGTGCCGGGCATCTCCGCGGAAGCTTGTCTCTACGCCGACCTAGGCATGGACCCCGGTAAGCAAGGTTGCCAACACTATGAAGCCAGCCAATTTATGCTGTATCAACGCCGCATCGACACGAGCGCCATGCTGGTGTTGTGGCAGATTGGTGTAGCGGGCGATCTCAGTATGGGCATTAGCACCACCGGTGTTGCCGAACGCCGCTTGCTGCTAGAACTACTGGCAGAAGATTATTCGCTCGAGCATGACTGCTGGCTCTACGAAGCTGCCACCATGCCATTGATGCAACCAAGAATGGAACAGTTACCGCTGAAGGGCATACTCCAAGCGGAATTTCACCAGCATACCACGCTCGTGATTCCACCAGAAAAATCACTCGTGCCCAATACCCACATGCGACAGCGCTTAAAATTCTTACAACAGCAAGCCACAAATATTTCTAAGCAAGACAACAATGTAATACCATTCAATCAACGAGGAAAATAATATGACAAATGCGCTAATTAACTTTGTAGCCAAACTGGGTTCAGACATTACTTTGCAAGACCCACAAGCTCTCGTTCAAGCCGCACAAGCCGCAAGCTTGACTGAAGAGCAAATTACGGCGTTATTAAATAAAGAAACTACGACTCTAGCCGGAAAGCTAAACATCAGAACAGAAATTGTCTGTATGATGCTCCCAGCAGAAGATGAACCTCAGCCAGGCGAGAAACCTGAAGAAGATGAAGATGCTGAAAAAGATGCGTCGATTAAAGTCGCTTAAATTCTATTTTGGTTTAATAAGCGTGGTTTACTCCACGCTTATGGCTATTCCATTTGCAAATGCAGGCGAGTATCAACAAGCGTTGGAGCATGCCGACGCCATCCGCACCAGTAATATCAGCCAATTTTCTCAGGAGTTGGATCAGCTGGCACCACATAAAGATGAGTTTTCTGCAGAAGAAAAAGCATTTTATCTTTTTTTGAGTTTTTACCTGAAAGCACTTCATGGTCAATTTCAAGAAGCAGTTAATGGTTATAAAAATCTCATTGATGACACTCCACCTAAAGTTATAGAGATTAGGGCGAGAACATCGTTGGTTAACATCTACTCTTTTGTTCAAAATTGGCAAGATGGGCTCAGTCAATTAAGTGTTTTGCTAAGCCAACTCAACACTATTAACGATCAAAATGTAAAAGAGCAAATTATTGGTATCGCAGCGATTTTTTATAATAGTCTTGGTCAGTACCAATTAGGTATGGATTACACCCAACAGTATAAAAGTCTTAGTAGTTCACCACGTAGCCAATGTGCAGCTGCACAACTAGAAGTTGAAGCCTCATTCGGATTATCAACAGTGACGTCTGACAGTGACTTGTTTGCTCACAATAGAGAAATTTGTCAGCAAGCGGGTGAAATGGTGATGGTAGGGTTGATTGACAGCTTCAAAATACGGAGTCTAATCAAAGAGAGGCAATTTAATGCAGCAATGACGTCACTACAACAACAGTTGTCTACAATTGAAAACACTCGCTATGCTCCATTAATGGGACTTTACTATTCATTGATTGCCAAAGTAGCTGTAACCCTGCAGCGATGGTCTGAGGTTAAGAATTATGCTGACAAAGCATTAGCCACATTAGATCAACCCAAAAGTTATCAACCATTTGTTCGCGTCTACAAAGCACTATATGAATATTACTTACACCAAAATGGCACTTCCTCTGCGCTGGAAGCATATAAAAAGTACGCAGAGGCAGACAAAGCCTATCTCGATGACATAAAGGCCAAAAACCTCGCATTTCAGATTGCCCAGCACCAAAGTATTGAGCAACAAAACCGCATTGAGCTGCTCGACAAACAAAACAAGTTACTGACGCTACAGCAACAACTGACAGAAAACGAAAGCCGCGCACGGCGCGACATGCTGATAGCGCTCTTTTGTGTCAGTGCCATGCTGTTGGTCGGCATCATGCAAGCAAGACGTTCGCAACGGCGTTTACGCCTGTTAGCGGAACGCGATGGTCTAACCGATGTATTTAATCGCCGCCATTTCACTGCACTAGCAGATAAGTTGTTAAAACAAGCTGGCAGTCAGCAGCAAACCGTTAGCTGTATCATGTTTGATTTGGATAACTTTAAACAGCTGAACGATAGCCAAGGCCATAGCGCTGGTGATATTGCGTTGAAACAGGTTGCGGCAGTCGCCAAACAACATTGCCGCCCGCAGGATATTATTGGCCGCATTGGCGGTGAAGAGTTTTGCATTATCTTACCCAACACTTCACAGCAGCAGGCGCTGGATGTGGCCGAGCGTTTAAGGGCGTGCTTTGAAGCTATTTCTGATGCGGCACTCGGCGATAATCATACGATTACCGCCAGTTTTGGCATTTCAGAAACGCAGCTGTCGGGCTATGCGCTGGAAGGCTTGATGCACGATACCGACCAAGCCATGTATAGCGCGAAAACCGAAGGACGTAACCGTGTGGTGCTTTTTTTTGAGCAACTGCGGTTAACACTCTCGCCACAACCGCAACCGAGTTAATCACAGACCCACGCTGTAACATCGGCAGAACCAAGCTTCAGCAAATGTATCAAATTGATACAGATGGGCTTTTGCTGATGTTGGCACCATTTGAGCAATGCTAACATGAGCCTGAATTTTGCGATTTGTGTCGGGCTCAGTGAGAAGAATCAATCCTATGCGTTGGCTATGCTATTTGGCACTACTGTTGCCGTTTTACTCTGTGGCAGAAGGCGAATGCCACGATAAAGAATGTATTCCGGTAGGCCAATGGGAAATTGGCGCCTCACTCGGTTACGGCTATAAATCCAATCCGCTGCGCAATTACAATAATCGCTCTAGCGTCTTAATGCCGAGTATTGCCTATTACGGCGAACGCTTCTTTTTTGATAACGGCAATCTTGGTTACACCGTTTATGAGTCAGCGCAAACAAGTGTAAATTTGGTCACCAGCTATGGCTCAGAACAGGGCTATTTTTACGATTGGGATCCGGGCAATATTTTCCTGTTCAGCAGCAACCCTGATCGCGCCGGAGAGCCACTCCCCATCACCAATGAAGCACAAGAGTTTCCGGAATTAAACGGCAATAAACCGCCGCCACATCATTTTCATAAACTTAAAAAACGCCATTTTACGCTTCTTGGCGGAGTCGAAACGTTCTTTTACACTCAGCTCGGTATACTCAATCTGGCGCTGGCACATGATTTATACGGTGTCCACAACGGGACAGAAGCCAAAGCAAAATGGATTCTGCGCCAACAGCTGCAACATATGGTGTTAGAAACTTCGCTATTTGCCGAGTGGAAGAGCCAACAGATTGTGGATTACTACTTCAGTGTCAGACCCAGTGAAAGCGATTACTGGAGCCGGGCTTATCATGCCAGCTCAGGGATCAATACCGGCGTCGAACTTACCTGCCGTTATCAATTTGCCGAGGCTTGGCAGTTGATCAGCGGCGTGAAATACCTTCGCTTAGCTAGCGTTATTGTGGATAGTCCTCTGGTGGATACCGATCATGTGGTGTCTTACTTTGTTGGTGCAGCATATAGGTTCTGATGAACTCGAACGTTACTAGATATCAGCGGTTCGCTCTTTCTTTGCTGCTATTACTTTCCATTACCAGCAAGGTGTTCGCTAATGCTGAAAATGAGATGGCTGCCGAAGGGTTACCGCATGTCAGCATTACGCCGCAGTTGTGCATCATCAAGTCAGACGACGAGCGCTGTCGAACGGAAGTGGCAATTCATTGGGAAAATGTCAGCGGTGTGGTGTGTATTGAAGCAGACTCAGATTCTTTTCACGCTTGGTGCGCCAGCAGCACTGAGCAACAGAGTCATACGTTTACGCTTGATACCGACACCGATGTGCATTTCGTACTAAAAGACAAAGCCAGCGGACAACTGCTGGCTGGCATCGATTTTAAAACCACTCTAGTGGCTAAACAGCCGCTTAGGCGTCGATATCGTAATCCTTGGAGTTTGTTCTGATGAATACTTCCACCACTCATCGAGTGTTATTAGTTGAAGATGACGTACGTCTGGCCAATTTAATTGTCGACTATCTGAAAGCGCACAACATGCATGTTGAGGTCGAACGTCGCGGTGATACGGTTATCACCAAGTTGCTCAATTACAAGCCCGATATTATTTTGCTCGACATCATGCTGCCCGGCATGGATGGCATGACCTTATGTGAACGCCTAGCGGATTATTTCTCCGGCCCGGTGTTACTTATGAGTGCTATGGGCTCGAATGAAGATCAAATCCGTGGCTTTGAACTGGGCGCGGATGATTATGTGGTTAAGCCGGTCGATCCCGGTTTGCTGGTTGCCCGAATCAATAACTTGCTACGACGCCACAGCAAGCCTGTCGTTGAAGAAGGCCACGGGCTGAGTTTTGGTAAGCTGAATATCGACCCGCAAACGCAGATGATCCGTCTGGCGGATTCCTCTGTCGATCTGACCGCCCACGAGTTTGAGTTGCTGTGGTTGCTCGCCTCTCAGGCTGGGCAAGTGCTGAGCCGTCAGTATATCTATCAATGCTTGCTCAACATCGATTTCGATGGCCGTGACCGTAAGATTGATGTGCGCATTTCGCGTCTGCGTAAAAAACTCGGCGACAATATCGAAACACCGTTCCGCATCAAAACTGTGTGGGGACAAGGTTACCTGTTTGCACCGGAAGCTTGGAATCACTAAGCGGAGTCGTCGTTGAAGCGCCTGTTTATCAGTCTCTATCTGTTAATTGTGATTAGCTTTTTGGGACTGGGTTGGACACTCGATACCTTATGGCAACAAAGCGGCGTCGACAATACGGTCGACGAGCCGCTGCACGCCTTGGCGGCCATGCTCAAGCCATTAGGCAAGCCTGAGCGTCAGCAGCTACTGCGCAATGCTAACCAGGGAAGCCGCTATCCGATTCAGCTACTCGATGCCGATCAGATAGCGCTGGATGATCAGCAATCGCTCACCCCGAATAAGATTTTCACCACCCAACTGAACGGCCATCAACTGATGCAGTTTTTGCGCATCGACCAGCAGGTGTTGGTCATTGGCCCATTAGAAGCCGACCCTCGCGCTGGCCTACGCAGTCTGTTTACCTTGCTGTTTTATCTGTCGCTGGCAGGTGTCGCGCTGTTATGGGTGTGGCCGTTATCCCGCGATTTAAAGGTGTTACGCCAAGCCACACAAGCCTTTGGCAAAGCAAAGTGGGATACGCGGATCCAGCTTTCCCCGCGTTCGCAAGTTACTTCGCTGGCGACAACCTTTAACGAAATGGCGCGCCATATCAGTGCGCTGATTGATAACCAACGCCACCTCTCCAATGCGGTATCGCACGAAATCAGAACGCCGCTGGCACGCTTGAAGTTCGCACTAGCACTGATCCCGCGCTATTTCGATGTGGCCGATAACAATGCGGCACAGCAACAGTTTCTGGAAGGCATGCAACAAGATGTGCAGGAGATGGAATCGCTGCTGCAAGAGATGCTGACCTACGCCAGTTTAGAGTCTGCCAAAACCGGTCATAACGCAGAACCTTGCGACTTAGTACGCTTGTGTCGGCAAGTGATTGAACGGGTGCAACCGCTCAATTCAATCCCGATTGCGTTTGAAACCAACGAAACCACAGTATCTTATCTTGCGGAAAGCAGTTTAATTGAACGCGCGTTGCAAAACTTGCTGACCAATGCACAGCGCTTTGCCAATCACCATATTGTGGTGCAGTTAACGATGTCGAACACCGACGTATTAATTGCCGTACATGACGATGGTGAAGGGATATCGAAGGCAGATCAGCAGAAGATTTTTACCCCGTTTGTACGCAGTGACAGCGAGCGCAACGCCAATAAGGGCTTTGGATTAGGATTGGCGATTATCAGCCGCATTATGCAGCGTCATGAGGGGGCGGTGTTACTTAACAGTGAACCGGGACACACCTGTTTTACCTTGCAGTTGCCGCTACCGCCAACGGCACAGCAATCATCGACTTAATCGAGTGAAAAATCGCTCAAATCAATATCAGCGCTGCTATCAGCATCAAAATCCAACTGCTGATTCTGCTGGCTAAGCACTGTAGTCGCCGCTTGTTGGGCCTGCTGCTTTTGCTTAAATGCCGCGTAAGCGAGCCGACGTTTACGGTCTTTACATAAGCGAATGACGTTCTCTTTTTCGGCATTGCTGAGATTGAGCCAACCAAAGCGTTCCTCACGGCTGCGCATACAGCCTTTGCAATAGCCACGGGCATCCGTTTGGCAGATGCCAATACAAGGGCTGGGAATTTCAAAAAACGCTAACTGTTCCATAAACTGCAACGGCACCAAGGACAAAAGAAGAAACAAAATCACTCGTATTTGTGGCTAACATATAGCACTTCGTTCCCCAAAAGGCGATTTTTTCGACGTTACCGGCCAGATTATTCCGAATTTCACAAAGTGATTTTGATCACATTTTTATCGGAATCGCAGCAAGTCAAAGCACAAATGAGTACACTAGCGCCATCGCGCGCAAAGCGCAGTTATAACGAAATAAAGGTACCCGAATGATGTTAGGCACTCCGCTGTGTGAAGGCGCAAAACGCGCCATGCTGCTTGGTTGTGGTGAACTCGGCAAAGAGGTGGCAATTGAGCTGCAACGCCTTGGTGTGGAAGTGATTGGTGTGGATCGCTATCCCAATGCGCCGGCAATGCAAGTGGCCCATAGATTCCATGTGATCAATATGCTCGATGGTGCAGCACTGCGCCAGATTATCGAACAAGAGCAACCACATTTGATCATTCCCGAAATTGAAGCGATTGCAACCCAAACCTTGCTGGAGCTGGAAGCTGAAGGCCTGCACGTAGTGCCAACCGCGCGTGCTACCCGCTTAACCATGGATCGTGAAGGCATTCGTCGTTTGGCAGCAGAAGAACTCGAACTGCCTACCTCACCTTATCAATTCTGCGATACCGAAGCGGAATTTACTGATGCGGTAAACCGCATTGGAATGCCATGTGTGGTGAAGCCAGTGATGAGCTCTTCAGGCAAAGGCCAAAGCGTTATTCGCGAAGCGGCGCAAATTGCCAAAGCATGGCAGTATGCGCAGGAAGGCGGTCGTGCCGGTCAAGGCCGTGTCATCGTCGAAGGCTTTGTTGATTTTGATTACGAAATTACGCTGCTCACTGTTAGCGCCGTAAACGGCATTCATTTCTGTGCCCCTATCGGCCACCGTCAGGAAGATGGTGACTATCGTGAGTCTTGGCAGCCACAAGCGATGACCGAGTTGGCACTGGAGCGCGCTCAAACCATTGGCCGCAAGATTGTGACTGCATTAGGTGGTTATGGCTTGTTCGGCGTTGAACTGTTTATCAAAGGTGATGAGGTATATTTCTCTGAAGTGTCACCGCGCCCACACGATACCGGCATGGTGACGCTGATCAGCCAAGACCTGTCTGAATTTGCGCTACACGTACGCGCTATTCTGGGGCTGCCCATCAGCAATATCCACCAGCACGGCCCAAGTGCCTCGGCGGTGATCCTGCGTGAAGGCAGCTCAAGCAATATCCGTTACGACGGGTTGGCAGATGCCTTGGCTCAAGCAGACACTCAACTGCGCTTATTTGGTAAGCCAGAAATCAATGGCCGTCGCCGTTTAGGTGTTGCGCTGGCACGCGATACCAGCATTGACAGCGCTGTTGCAAAAGCGCTGCAAGCGGCCAGTAAAGTAACCGTTAGCTTCTAAGCGACTCAGGTTAACACAGACAAAAGCCCAGCAAATGCTGGGCTTTTTGGTAGCAAACGCAGTGCTTAATTAACCTGATTAGTCGGCTTGCCTGCCACGAATGCCGCCACGTTATTGATCGCAATATTGAGCAGATTCTGCCGCGCTTCGGTAGTCGCCCACGCATTGTGCGGGGTGATGCTGATATTGTTTGCGGTTAATAACGGATTGTCAGGTTTAGGTGGCTCGCTGGATAACACATCCACGCCAGCGCGCACTTTACCAGCATTAAGCGCCTCAGCGAGTGCTGCTTCATCAATCAAGCCGCCACGCGCGGTGTTAAGCAAAATCGCTCCCGGCTTCATCAAGGCTAAGGTATCACGGTTAATCATGCCAGCATTGGCATCGGTCAACGGACAATGCAGTGATAATGCATCTGACTCACGATAAAGCTGTTCAAGCGGTGCCCAGGTAACACCGACAGGCAGATCGTGGCGCTCGGTTCTGGTATTTAGCAGCACTTTCATGCCAAGCGCTAACGCGATATTGACCACTCTTGAGCCGATATCACCATAACCGACAACCCCCATGGTTTTACCCGCCAATGAGGAGAGTGGTGACAGCGTAAAACAGAAATCGATGCTGTTTTGCCACATGCCATTCGCCACCGCCTGATGATGCGCTGCCACCTGTTGCGTGTGATGCAGCAGGTGGGCAAATACCATTTGAGCAACCGCATCAGGGCCATAGCCTGGCACATTAGTGACCACGATATCGGCAGCAGAGGCGGCAGCGAGATCGACCACATTGTAGCCTGTGGCCAAGACGCCGACGTAGCGCAATTTAGGCAGTTGTTTGATTAACTCGGCGGTTAACACCGTCTTGTTGGTAAGGATGATGTCCGCATCTTTCGCTCGTGCTAAGGTTTCTGAAGGTGCGGTGCGATCGAATACTTGCACGTCCCCAAACGCTTGCAGTGGTTCCCAAGAAAGATCACCGGGATTTAAGGTAAATCCATCTAACACCACAATGTTAAAGCTTGTACTCATGGGTGTTGCTCCATTGATGATTAAAAGCGTAATTGCAGACCGAGATTAGCCTGCCCTTGCCAGAAGGTGTCACGGGAGATATACCAGCGGCAATCATCATCCCGACCACAAGACAACCCACTATCATTGCCAAAGAAAGTGGCAAAAGTTCTAAGTTCAGCAAACAGCGCCAGATTGTTGGATAGCGCATAGGTCACGCCCGCAGCGAGACCGAGAGAAAAGCGGTTAGTAGCATCGACTGAAGAATCGGGCGAGAAACGTGTTAGCCCGATACTTGAGCCGACGTAAGGACGTAAATCACTCTGACTAAAATACAGCGTGCCACCAAGATGCCAGTATTCCAGCGTCATGCGGTCAATGGCGTCATAACCATAACCTTGGTCGGCTAACAAATCGCTACGCTGGCGACTGTAAAGCAGGTAAACGTCGCCGTAACGTCCTTGGCTAAGCCCAAGCATAATACCGGCATGCGCCGAATCTTGTTGTTTACCCGCGCCATCGTCATAGCGGGTCAAATCGATGCCATCACTGCCGACACTGTAACCGGCAAACGGTGCCACAAAAACATCGGCCAAGGCGGGGCTGCTGAGACTCAGCAATATACTGCACAAAAACACGTAACCTAGTGATTTCATCAGTTTCTCCTTAGGCCAATCACGATGATGGCTAGCGCTTAACGCATGCCGCGAGCACTCTTCACCTTGTCGTAGGCAACTTGTATATCCTGCGCTTTACGCTTGGCAATTTCCATCATCTCCTGCGGCAAGCCTTTCGCCACCAGCTTGTCGGGATGATTCTCAGCCATCAGCTTGCGATAGGCGCGTTTAAGTTCTTGATCAGAAGTGCTTTCCTCAACTCCCAACACCCGATAGGCATCGCTGAGGGATGGTCCATTATTCGCCGCACCTTGAAAGCGGGTTTCCGCCTGCCAGCGCGCTAACATGGCATCTAATTGCGCTTGGCTGAAGCCAAGGCGGTTAGCAATAGTTTGCAAGATGGCATATTCGCGTGGATGTAAATCGCCGTCAGATAAGGCAGTTTGGATCTGAATTTCCAAGAACATTATCTGCACTTCGCGGCGACCCATAGTTAAATCACGAAAGCTGCGCAGATGTGCCTGCAGATCAAAATCGCTGGCTTTGCCGCGGCGAAATGCGGCCTGAGCCTCACGACGAGCATCACCATCGAGACGCAAATTATCCATCAAGGCATTGGCCATACGGATATCGTTCTCAGTGACGCGGCCAGACGCTTTGGCCATATGCCCCATCACGGCGAAGGTGGTGTTAAAAAACAGCGCTTGGCGTTCCTGCATGCCTTGAGGCGCCTCCGACATGCGTTTATCAAATTGATGACCAAGCCAAATACCGAGTATGGCACCCGCGATACGACCAAACATAAAGCCGATCACGCCACCAAAAAACTTACCCCAAATTTGCATCGTTTATCCTGTGTCCGCGGTATTTCTCCACCGCGATTATTGTTGTTTCATCACGAACGTTTCGGCTTCGGCCAAACGCTCGATGGTGCCTACATCACACCAAAATCCTGAATATTGTTCACCGCTGATCTGTTGCTGTTGCATCGCTGTTTTTAACAGAGGACCCAGCGCAAAACGGCGCTCGGTACAGTCGTTAAATAGCGCCGGATCATAAAGTCCGATTCCAGCAAAGGTCAGCTTATTTGTCCCTTCACTGCTGAGCCGTTGCTGCCGCAGCGCAAAGTCGCCTTGCGGGTGATGGGCCGGATTGGCAACTAACCACAAATGCGCCAGTTTGCCTGCTGCCAACGCGGTCGGCAACTCGGGTAAGCGCTCGATAAAAATATCGCCGTTAATCACCAAAAAGGGGGCATCCCCCAGCAGCGGTAACGCTTTTTTAATACCACCGCCGGTTTCTAATGCACTTTGCTCTAGGCTGTAGTGCAAGTTAACCCCAAAGCGACTGCCGTCACCGAGGTGTGCCATTAACACCTCTGCTAACCAGGCGCAGTTAATGACAATATCGACTATCCCCGCGGCGGCAAGGCGCTCAATATGATATTCAATCAGCGGCTTACCTGCGACTTTTACCAGCGGTTTCGGTACCGTATCGGTCAAGGGACGGAGTCGTTCACCTCTCCCGGCGGCAAGAATCATAGCTTTCAACGCATTTTATCCTTCTCAACGAGTGGCAGTAACTTGGTTGCCACCCAGTCGGCAAATTCGCTCAGCTCGCTGTAGCGCCGACTAATGTCGACAATATACTGTAATGTCAGCGGAATATCCTTGATATAGCCTGACTTGCCGTCACGATGCAGCAAACGCGCAAAAATCCCCGCCGCTTTGATATGCCGTTGTATGCCCATCAAGTCAAACCAACGGTTAAACACATCGACCGTGACCGATAGGTCAATACTCCCTTGTTGCTGGCACTGCTGATAAAACGCTTGCCGTAACTCATCGACAACGGCATCAGGCCAACGCACATAACAGTCACGCAGCAACGACACCGCATCGTAGGTCAGCGGGCCAATGACCGCGTCCTGAAAGTCGATCACCGTCAGTTCATCGCCCACCACCATCAGGTTACGACTGTGAAAGTCGCGATGCATGCCCACCTTAGGCTGCGCCAGCGCATTTTCGGTGAGGAGGCTAAATACTTTGTCCAGCAGTTGTTGCTCAGCCGCTGACAGTGACAGCTGCCAATGATGCTCCAGCAACCATTGCGGAAATATCGCCAGCTCACGTTCGACAAAGGATGCGTCATAATCGGGTAAATTACCGAGCGCTGATGTGCGGACTTGGGCAATGCTGGGCAACAACGCCAAGGCTTTGCGATACCACGACAGCACGTTATCAAGCGTCAGCAGTGATAATAACTGGGTGTCGCCCAGATCCTGCTGCAAAATAAACCCTGCTGTTTCATTTATCGCGACAATCTTTGGTACAGGAATATCAGCGTCTGCATACGCCGTAGCGATGGCAATGAAGGGACGATTATCCACTTTATCGGGCGGCGAATCGGCGACGATGTAGTGCTGTTCGGCGTGGGAGACCCGAAAATAGCGGCGAAAACTGGCATCGCCAGAAATCAGCGTTAATCTTACTGGATTGCCAAAAAAATCAGCAAGCCATTGCTGTAGGGCAAGAAATCTGGAGTCTGACAAAGCAACCTCGTGGCTCTTGGCGTAAAATTGCATTATTATAGCGGCGGAAAAATACAGGAAACAGTCAGCAGTGCCAGAGTTTTTCTGTCAACTGCGTTGCGTGCAGTAATGCAACTTTTCCCCACCTAAACTAGTCCAGATGAGAATCCAGCAAAAAGACCAACGATGCTGAAACGATATTTAGTGACGCTATGCCTTTTGCCTACTGTAACCACGGTTGCAGCGACGGCTCCGCAAACTGACGCCGATAGCGCTGATCAGTGCATCATTACGCCGCCTGTTCCACCGCTGTCAAAGCAAAGCAAAACGGGTAATAAGGATTTGAGCCAGCTGATTAAAATTAAATCTAATCAGTCCAATGGTACTTTAGGTGATAAAGCAACCTTTAGTGGCAATGTAACCTTTACCCAAAATGGTCGACAGGTTACCGCAGATCAAGCGGTGGTGGATCAGCAAAAACAGAAATTTGAAGCTGATGGCCAGTTAGTATTCCAAGATGGCGTGGTCACGGTGACCGCCAATTCGCTTAATGCGCAAATGGGCTCACGCGTGGCGACCCTGGATAACGCGCAATATTGGCTTAATGGTCAGCAACTGCACGGCAGTGCCGAACAGATGGAAATCACCAAAGACAACAAGTTAGTGTTGAAAGACAGTAACTTCTCCACCTGCCCTATCGGTGATGAATCTTGGTTACTGAAAGCTCGTCGTATTAAAATCGACCCTGAAGAAGAATGGGGTGAGATCTGGGATGCCAAGTTAGAAATTGGCAATGTACCAGTGTTTTACATGCCGTACATGACAGTACCGATTTCAGGCAAGCGTAAGACAGGTTTCCTGTTTCCGCGCATCAGCTCCAGCACTACTAACGGCTTTGAATTTGCCGCACCTTTTTATTGGAATATCGCCCCTGAATATGATCTGACCTTCACGCCAGACTATATGTCATCGCGTGGCTTATTTACCAAAACTGAATTCCGTTATCTCGCCGGTGATAGACAATTTGGTCAGATGAACCTCGAATATCTTGGCAATGATTCAATGTTGGAGAATCACGCCGACCGTTGGATGGTGAACTATCGCCATCAGGGCGCAATCGATGAGAACTGGCGTGTGCTGGCTAACTTCATCGATGTGTCTGATAACAACTACTTCAACGACCTTAATTCAGATGTGAATCGCTCGACGGATAACCAGTTGTCACGCGTTGGCGATATCAGCTATTTCACTGAGTTTTGGAATTTCAGCGCACGGGTGCAGGACATTAAAGTGCTCGGCGAAGATATCAGCCCTTATCAGGTGATGCCGCAGTTGAGCTTTAACTATCGCTCGCCGGGATTTTGGAACAAGTTTGATTTCAATCTGTACTCTGAACTGACCAACTTTGAACACCGTGGCAATAGCTACAATACCGCCACCCGTCTCCACGTTGAGCCAAGTGTGTCGTTGCCGTTCCAAGGCCCTGCTGGTTCATTAACCAGCGAAGTGAAGCTGTATCAAACCTACTATGTTCAACGCGATGTTCAACGTGCAGACGTGTTACTGGATGACAATGTCAGTCGCTCTATTCCTGAAGTACGCGTTAACGGTCAAATCAACTTTGAGCGCTTCTCCAACTTCTTTGATACGCAGTATCGTCAGACCTTGGAACCACAATTCCAGTATCTGTATGTAGGGCATCGCGATCAGTCCAATATCGGCATTTACGACACTGCCGAGCTACAGCAAGACTACATCGGCTTGTTCCGTGACCGCCGCTTCTCTGGTTTAGACCGTATAGCCGATGCTAATCAGCTGACACTCGGCTTGACCACACGTGTGTTTGATGAACACAACGTCGAGCAGTTCCGCTTTAGTCTGGGTCAAATCGCCTACTTCGAAAATAGTCAAGTCAGCCTGTACTCAGACCAACTGACGGAAGACACGTCAACTTCTGTGTTGGCGGCAGAAACCGATATCAATCTTTACGATGACTGGTTTATCAGCGGTGCGATTCAATACGACACTAAATATCACGACAATAAAAAGAGCGAGGTTACCCTCGATTATCGTCCCGGCCCGAACAAGCTAGTTCAGCTTAGCTATCGTTACGTGCCAGATTTGGTTAACCGCAACACCAACGATCAGGTCGATATCTCGCAGGCGGGTATTCGTACCGCATGGCCACTGACCGATAATGTCTATTTTGTGGGTAACTACTATTACGATCTTAATGAAGACCGCTCAGTCGAAACCTATACCGGCTTTCAATACGAGTCTTGCTGTTGGGCGGTACGTCTCGCGTATCACTACCACATCAAGACCAATTACGAAGATAACTACAACCCAGTGTTAGATAACCGCGAGTTGTTTGAAACCTCATTTATGCTCAACTTCGTGATTAAAGGTCTGGGTGGTTCTGGTCCGTTGGGCGTTAGCGATATGCTTGACGATGGTATCTT
This sequence comes from Shewanella mangrovi, assembly GCF_000753795.1. Lineage (GTDB taxonomy): Bacteria > Pseudomonadota > Gammaproteobacteria > Enterobacterales > Shewanellaceae > Shewanella > Shewanella mangrovi. The sequence continues at coordinate 7,868 of NZ_JPEO01000010.1, read as the reverse complement.
CAGCTACCGCAAACCACTTTATCTGAGGAATTAATCAACTTTTGTGTTAGATTGCTGAACCTCGAAATGAACTCGTAGTCAAAACTGAACGACAATGGCAGCGGAATGTCTGCCGCCAGACAAAAAATGTGGCAAGGATTTTTGAATGACACCTGGTAAAAAACTGATATTCGGATTGTTTGCGCTGGCGATGAGCCATGCAGTTACGGCAGAACCACAGCCTTTGGATCGAATTGCGGTACAGGTTAATAACGGGGTGATTCTGGAAAGTGAAGTCCAGAATATGCTGGAAGACGTTAAAGCTGACGCCAAGAAAAAAGATCAATCACTGCCTTCTGATAAGGCATTGCGCACTCAAGTTATTGAACGTTTGATTTTGACGCGTTTGCAGTTGCAAACAGCCGACCGTATTGGTTTGCATATTGGTGATTTGCAGTTGGATGAAACCATCAGCAACATCGCGAAGCAACAAAACATGACGGTACAGCAGCTACAAGCCAAAGTTGAAGCTGACGGTGAAACCTTTAGCCACTACCGTGAGCAACTGCGTCAAGATATTACCTTAGGTGAAATCCAACGCATTCAGGTGCAACGTCGTATTCAGGTTTCGCCACAAGAGATCGATCACTTGGTGAAAATGATTCAGGAACAAGGACTGAAAAATGTTGAGTTCCAGATTGGTCATATTCTGATTGATGTACCGCAAAATGCGACATCTGAGCAGTTGGCCTCGGCAAGTAAGCGCGCAGAAACCGTTATCGACCGTCTGAAAGATGGTGCAGATTTCCGCACCACGGCCATTGCATCATCATCAGGTCCGAAAGCGCTGGAAGGCGGTATTTGGGACTACATGAACATTAACGAAATGCCGACCCTGTTTGCCGAAGTGGTTAATAGCGCCAAAAAAGGTGACATTATTGGCCCAATTAAGAGCGGTGCAGGATTCCATATCATCAAAGTGATGGATGCTCGTGGTCTGCAAACGCAAGAAATCAAAGAAGTTCGCGCTCGTCATATTCTGCTGAAGCCATCACCGATTCTATCGGAAGAACGCGCGAAAGCGATGCTGGAAGAATTTCTTAAGAAAATCCGTAGTGGCGATGCTAAATTTGCCGATTTAGCCCGCCAATACTCAGAAGATGAAGGTTCAGCCGCTAAAGGCGGTGAGTTGGGTTGGTCAGAAACCAGCGCTTACGTACCTGCATTTAAAAACACACTGGATAACATGAAAGTCGGCGAGCTTAGCGAGCCATTCCGTTCTACCTTTGGTTGGCACATTATCGAGCTGGAAGATACCCGCATGACAGATGCAACCCAGCAACTTAATACCAACCGAGCTCATCAGTTGATCTTCAGAAGAAAATTCAACGAAGAGTTGCAAGCTTGGCTAGACGAAATGCGTGCAAGTGCTTACATTGAAGTGTTCGATCCAGAGCCGATCAGAGGTTAATCAGTTTGAGTACCAAACGTATAGCGATTACCGCCGGTGAACCTGCCGGCATAGGGCCTGAGCTAGTTGTGCAACTAGCTCAGCGCAGCTGGCCAGTTGAGCTGGTTGTGTGTGCCGATCCGTCACTGCTGCAGTCTCGCGCCAAAATGTTGGGCTTGGGATTACAGCTGCGACCGTATCAGCCGTCTATGCCTGCTAAACCACAAGAAGCGGGATCGCTGACGATTGTGCCATTTAGCATGGCGGCAGAATCACGTTGTGGTGTACTCAACGAACAAAACAGCAGCTATGTGGTAGAAACACTTAGCTATGCTGGTGAAAAAAATATCAAAGGCGAATTTGATGCCGTTGTTACCGGTCCGGTACACAAAGGTATTATCAATCAGGCGGGTATCCCCTTCTCTGGCCATACTGAGTTTTTTGCTCATCAAGCCGGATGTAAAGATGTGGTGATGTTGCTGGCGTGTCCGAAGCTGCAAGTGGCACTGATGACAACCCACATCCCGCTAGCCTATGTGTCAAAAGCCATTACCCGAGACCGTTTACATCAGGTCATTGGCATTTTGCATCACGATTTAGTCAATCGTTTTGCCATCGAAAACCCAAAAATCTATGTCTGCGGCCTCAACCCACATGCGGGTGAAAATGGTCACTTAGGTCGTGAAGAACTCGATGTGATGATCCCTGCATTAGATGAGTTACGTGCGGAAGGTATCACGCTGATAGGTCCACTGCCGGCAGACACGCTATTCCAACCTAAATACCTTGAAGATGCTGACGTCGTGCTATCGATGTATCACGACCAAGGTCTGCCAGTGTTAAAATCGATGGGCTTTGGCCAATCGGTCAATATCACACTAGGTTTACCTTATATTCGTACGTCGGTTGACCATGGCACTGCGCTAGAACTTGCAGGCACAGGGACAGCCGATTTAGGTAGCTTCGTCTGCGCCTTAAATAAAGCCATTGAGTTGGCTTCAAAGAACTGAGCCACACAGAAATTTAATGAGTAATAAAGTCCATCTCGGCCATACGGCCAGAAAACGTTTTGGTCAGAACTTTTTAACTGACAGTAATATTATCAATCGCATTGTTGGGGCTATTTCCCCCGACAATGACCACATCATGGTGGAAATTGGCCCTGGTCTGGCAGCATTGACAGAGCCTGTTGCTGAGTCAATTGATAAGCTGACCGTAGTGGAACTTGACCGTGATTTGGTTGAGCGCTTAAAACAACACCCATTTCTGAAAGACAAGCTCGAGATCCACCAAGGTGATGCGTTGCAGTTTGACTTTAGTCAGTTGATGCAACCGGGCAAGAAGATGAAGGTATTCGGTAACTTGCCATACAACATCTCCACACCCTTGATGTTCCATCTGTTTGAATATGCCGAGCACATCGCAAGTATGCACTTCATGCTGCAAAAGGAAGTCGTGCTACGTCTTTCTGCCTCGCCCGGCAGTAAAGCTTACGGCCGCCTAACCGTTATGGCACAGTATTACTGCCAAGTAATTCCAGTGCTGGAAGTGCCGCCAGAAAGCTTTACCCCACCACCAAAAGTGGATTCAGCAGTGGTACGTTTAGTACCTTATGAGCAACCGCCGTATCCGTGCGATGACATTAAGCAGTTGCAGCACGTTACCTCAACCGCCTTTAACATGCGCCGTAAAACGCTACGGAATAACCTTAAAGGCCTGTTTAGCGATGAAGACTTCAGTAACCTCAATATTGATGCTAGCCTAAGGCCTGAACAGGTCAGTGTGGCGCAATATGTAGCGCTCGCTAACCTACTCTCGAGTAAAAATAACTAAATATGTGGCCGCTGATAAGCGGCCCTTTTGTTCACGGAATGGGACATGACTGTCGAAGATAGTGCTATCAAAATAGAAGTCAAAACTCAGTATTTAGATCACCAATCATCCCCAAAAGAAGATCGCTACCTGTTTAGCTATACCATCACCATCATCAATTTAAGTGATGAACCGGTCACACTGGAGACCCGCCATTGGTTAATCACAGATGCCAACGGTAAGATTAATGAAGTGCAAGGAGAAGGCGTGGTAGGCGAAACTCCCACCATCAAACCTAACGAAGCATATCAATATACCAGTGGCACAGTACTTGAAACCTCGGTCGGTGTCATGCAAGGTAAATATCAAATGCGCACCGATAGTGGCCGCGAGTTTCACGCGATAATTGCGCCATTTCGTCTATCTGTACCTGGCATTATTCATTAGGAGTTGTTTTGGCTAACTATTTTGTTGGTGACATTCAGGGATGTTTTAACGAATTACGCCTACTGTTAGACAAGGTGTCATTTAACCCATCAAAAGACGTGCTGTGGGCCGTTGGCGATCTCGTCGCACGCGGCCCTGATTCACTGGCGACCTTGCGTTTTTTTGAATCGTTGGACAACGCTGGTCGCGTCGTATTGGGGAATCATGATCTCAACCTACTGAGTGTGCATGCGGGGATTAGACGCGTTAAAAACTCCGATAAACTCAGTAAACTGTTAGCCTCTAAAGAGTCGAATCGGCTTATCCACTGGCTACGCCAACAACCGCTACTGCAGGAATTACCCGAACATAATGTGGTGATGACGCATGCCGGTATTCCACCGCAATGGGATATTGCCACTGCGCGAACAGAAGCCGCCGCAGTGTCTGCCGCACTACAGCAACCAGATTATGTCGAAGAAATCCTCCAAAAAATGTATACTAACACTCCTGAGGGGTGGCATGCTCAACTCAGCGGTTTTCCTCGGCTCAGATACTGCATAAATGCGCTGACACGTATGCGCTATCTTTACGCTGATGGCCAGTTGGATTTTGCTTGTAAGCTACCGCCAGCACAATGCAACAACGATGAGCTAAAGCCTTGGTATGAATTTCCGGCACAGTCTGCTGGCACCATCAAAGTATTTGGCCATTGGGCTGCCTTGATGGGACAAGGACGCTCGCCAGAAATTTTACCGCTGGATACGGGCTGTTGCTGGGGGGAGTTTATGACCCTCTGGCATCTTGAATCCAATCAGTTTGTTACCCAAGACGCGCTTCAATAATTCCCCCGTCGCATACTCGGTTCCGTACTAAACTTTGTTCAGGCTCGCTACGCAATATTCTGGCGAGAGATATGAATAGAAACGGAGTCGAGTATGAAGCTGAACGTTTCAACCCGTGTCATTGTTGGTTTTACCATTCTTACCCTGTTGCTGTTAATGCTAGGTAGCGTTAACTGGCTAACGAATCAGCGGCTTAAACAAGCGACTCAAGTTACCCAAAGCCTGAGTATTCCAGCACTAGACACTACTAATCGCTTATCGGAAGCGCTTACCGAAGAACAGCGAATCCTGCTTATCGGTTACTACAATGACAGTCTTTCAGCAATGGATAGCATTGAAAAGCTGTTCGCTGAGCAACAAGGCTTATTTGATGAGCAACTCAATAAACTGACCAGTTTGCTCCAGCAACGGCAAGATGTACTGTCCTTGACCAGTCAGCTACAGCAGCGCTATCAAGCATTTTCTTCTGTGGGTATAAGTCTTATAGAGAATAAAGCGAACGGCTTGAAAATGCAGGAAGCCCTGATAAAGCGTCGCAACTCGCTGGAACGACAAATAGACGATACTGGCTCACTGCTACTGGATCTGATTGACCTTGAAGGGAGTGATAACCCAAAAGAACAACAAATCGCAGCAATAGCCAACACCGTCGATAACAACCTCACAAATACCATCAGTAATGTGTACGACCTTGTTGCCAGCAATGAAATGGGCACCTTTGAGCTGATTGCCCAAGAACTCAAATTTATTGTAAAAGAAGCGCGAACTAAGCTGACAGAAATTAATGAGCTCGGACAAAACACCCTTGATACCGAACAACTGCGTACGTTAAGGGAAGACACTGAGCAGTTGTTTAAACAGCTAGATGGACAGGAGTCGATTGTTGAAGCCAAACGCCAACAACTCGCCCTCAATAAGCAAACAGCTGACGTACTCAGACAAACCGACACATTAAAAGCAGAAACTGTCTCGTCGATGAAAGCACTTTCCGCGGCAATAGAAAATCTCACTCGGGAAATTAATCAACAAACACTGGATCAAATAGCAGCAGCCCAGACCCAGACGTTTAGCTTAGTCATCATCGCCATTGTTGTCGCAATTGGGATTTCAATTGCTGTAGTTAAACCACTGCGGACTGCGCTCAATAGTATCAATAAGGCGCTGAATATCGTTGCATCGGGTGATCTCACTCACCGGTTAGATGATTCAGGTCGTGATGAACTCGCGGAAGTCGCCAAAAACTGTAACAAACTGATAGATAATCTGCGCCAACTCATTACCGGTATTCTCACTCGGTCAAATCAACTGACAAGCGCGGCAGAGCAAACCTCTCAGGTAACAAAACGTTCGCTTAGCAGCATCCAACAACAAAAGTCGCAAGTCGATCAAGTCGCCACTGCAACCAATCAACTCGACTCCAGTGCTCGTCAGGTATCAAACAGCGCCGACCATGCCTTAGCGCAGATCCGTCAAGCCGACGAAGAAACCCTCAAAATGCGCGCAATTGCGGATGAAAATCGTAAAACTATCGAGCAACTGGCTGAAGAAGTCGTACAAGCCAGCCATGTCATCAATAAGCTAGACAACGATACCGGCGCTATAGGCAGCATTTTGGATGTTATTCGTGGCATTGCCGACCAGACGAACCTACTCGCACTAAATGCGGCGATAGAAGCTGCCAGAGCGGGAGAACAAGGGCGAGGATTTGCCGTGGTCGCTGATGAAGTGCGCAATCTCGCGTCCAGAACACAACAATCAACAAGTGAAATACAGCAAATGATTGAAGTGCTGCAACAGGGAGCGAAACAAGCCGTCAAAGTAATGCAGCAAGGCCAACAACAGGCACAAGCATGTGTCAGTAAAACTGAATTAGCAGACAGCGCTTTAGTTGCGATAGCCAACTCAGTTCAGCAAGCGCATGAAGCAGGTTCACAGATTGCCGGCGCCGCCCAAGAGCAAACCGATGTCAGCCATCAGGTATCAGAAATGCTGGAACATATCGCAGCGCTGTCAGATGATACAGCCGAAGGTGCAGACAAGACCGCTAAATCCAGCTATCAGGTGGCTCAATTAGCTGAGGAGTTACAGTCTTCAGTAAAAGAATTCCGCGTCTAATATAAAACCTCAGAAAGTAAAAATCCACCTGCATAGCAGGTGGCTTTGCTTTAGGGCACCCTATAAGGGTGCCTTTCTATTCATGATAGCTCTAAGAGTTGTTGACGTTCTTCGTCCTCTTTGGCCTGCTTATCTTGATACTTCACATACCTGCGGATTATTTCTTCATTCGCGCCAACTGAGTCTACGAAATATCCTCTTTGCCAGAAATGGTTTCCCCATAGCTTTTTCTTACGAAGGTATGGGAATTTATTGAATAATCTTATTGCTGTTCGCCCTTTCAGCGTCCCCATCAAATCCGAGACGCTTAAACTTGACGGCGTTCTTACAACTAAATGCACATGGTCTATCTGAACGTTAAGCTCAACTACTACACATTTCTTCATGCTACAGAAGACATAAATACTCCGGTACAGCTCTTTGCCTACCTGACCTTTCAATATCTTGTATCTGTACTTCGGTGTCCACACGATGTGATACTGACAACGATAGAATACGTGCGATGCGGATTCATATCGGCTCATGCTATTTACTCCCTTTATTTGCTGGTAACAAACAAAAGGCAGTTTCTAGCATGAGCACCCTACGGGCATAGCCCCGACTAAACGATCACCACCTCCATAGGAGGTGGTTTAAGGTTGACAGCAAAAAGGCCACCCGCTTGGGTGGCCTTCTCTAATTGGGCGTCTGGCGATGACCTTCTATCACATGGGGCGGTCCGACGTCTCGGAGCCACACACAAAAGTGGGCTTCCCCATGAACATAAATTCAGAAAAGCAAAAAGGCCACCCGTTTGGGTGGCCTTCTCTAATTAGGCGTCTGGCGATGACCTACTCTCACATGGGGAAACCCCACACTACCATCGGCGCGATTGTGTTTCACTTCTGAGTTCGGGATGGGATCAGGTGGGACCACAATGCTATTGTCACCAGACAAATTCTTGTTTGCTCTCGCCTTTTGGGCAAAAACAATAATTCGGAAAGCTGCTTTTTTAGTTAGTTCGTTTGAAATGGTGGTCGCTACTGGGTTCGAACCAGTGACCCCCTCCTTGTAAGGGAGGTGCTCTCCCAGCTGAGCTAAGCGACCCCTTTTCAAATTCTGTTAAGCTGTGTTCTCATACTTCTAATCAAGTATTTCTCTATTCTATCAAGGTTATCCATGACCTCCATGGATGGAGGAAGTGCTGGAAAATGTCTGGAACATTTTCAGTAAAACCCATCGGGGTTGTATGGTTAAGCCGC
>NZ_JPEO01000009.1 GCF_000753795.1 Shewanella mangrovi | reverse complement strand
TTTATAAGTGAATTTAGTCAGTTAAGAGCTCGGTGAACGCTGAGCTTTTAATTTTTACCAAGATGCGCTAAAAGCCTCTTCCTTCTGGTGGGGGGATGAATAGTGCTCCAGTGGAACCTTTAAAGTGAAACTATATTTTCATTAAATCTAAATTTGTGAACTTATAGTTTCACTTGGACGCTGCGCCGCGATGCGGCTCGCGCCCCACAACCACAGCTTGAGCGTTATATGCCAGTAATCAAAAAGTCGACAGCAGCGATAATTTCGTTTCTAAACGTGCTTAGCTCGTTGACCGGGGTTGTAAGGATTTTAGTTGGTACACTAGCCATTTGTTGAGTGAGAATCGCAAAATCACCTTCATCAATATGGATTGTCGGACAAAGATGGCTAGGGGCCTTTTTCTCTAGCAGCTTGATAGGAGTTAAGGGAATGACCAAGCGAGTATTCAGTGAATCTAGCAACTCGCTTTGGACATCAACAAAATATGGGTAAGCGTTAGCGGTGCTCTTATCGTTGTTTTTATAAAGCGTAAACTGTGACATTAGAATACTCGGTATGAATCGGAAAATAGTCCGTGTTTTGCCGTTAAGTCATTACAAGCTTCAATAGCTTCAGCATTTTGCTCTAACCATTCGGCTTTTAATTGCCGTTTTACTTCTTTTTCCAAAGCCTTTTCCATTGTTGCTGATAGGTTGATGTTTAAGCGCTTAGCTTCGGCGAGTAATTCACTGTTTAGACTAAGGTTTGTAGCCTTCTTAGGTGCATGTGTGCTAAATGTGTTTCTCATGAAGTAATCCAATGCGTATTGATTATGCGCATTGAGTATAGGTGATAGCTCGGTATATAACAAATGTTAAATTTCAAGTGTCAGAGTCGTATGAATTGCTTAAAATTGCCTTTGAAAGTCACTCGGTAAAATTAGAGGACATATTGAAATAAAATACTTGCCATTACAGTTGGTTATTACGCAAACACTCATACTAATCCACTATTGGATAGATTGGGGCGCCCCACAGAGTATTAGGGTGGTCCATCATAATGCCTATAACTGTTGGGACGAGACACGCCATCACCTCTGTACAATCTCGCATAGCATCGCGGTTTGCAGCGCTTTGCCAGGTTGCTCCGCCATGGATTAATTGGTTGCGCAGGGTATAAAGCCTGTCGCACACAATCGCCAAAACCTTCTCGGTTGACCTATTAGTCATTGCGGTATGAGCTGCAGCTTTGGCTGTCTTAAATTTTTCTGTCCACTCTGTTTCGTCGATGCGCTGATTGTGGAAATCCCAAAATGGTTGGAACACATATTGGTTATCGAGTAATACTCGTATAGGACCGCTGAATTTTTGCCAAACAAGTTTTTCGAGTTGTTGCTCGGAATCAAGTGCCACAATTTTGGTTAAAAAATCTCTGAAGGATTGTTTTTCACCATGTCGATATTCACTGTCAACATCAAAGCCATAGGCTGCATTAAAGGCTATCCAGTAAAATATAAAGGCACTATCGCTATCGTTATTGCGCTGTTGCTCTGCGTTGTTTAGCCAACTGAGGCTACGATGGACGCGTAAAGTGAGATTATGCGGATAGTTTGCTCTTTCGGCTCGATGACGCGCTTTTAAATCCGAGTAAATTTCCATTTTCACAGTTCCATATTCTGAATATGGACAACCATAGCCAATGGGAATAGCCATGTACATTCCTTAAATTTAAATTCTATAAAATTGCTACCAAGGCGGCAAAAGTTGACGTCAGGTACAGTTACCTTATTCCCGACAGGTTTAGCTGAGAATTGCGTCAGTCATACGAGTCTAACTCTAAGGTATGTGGTGTTTACTAATATCTGATACGACGTGGTCAATCGCGATAATTATCTGGCTTTGGCTCAAGGGAACTATGATGGATTTAGAACGAATTGCCGAAATTATCTATGAAACGGCAGAGCAAGAGGATAAAGAGCTGTTAGAAATTGCCAATGAGGGGATTTTCCATATGCCCGAATTGGCATTTGTTTATCAGTGCGGTAAATCAATCAAGAAGGACGCAAACCGCATTTTCGGGCATGACGATGTCAAGTGGATACGCGAACTAGATCTTAAAAATGGTGGGCCGACAGATCTAGTGTTTGAGAACCGTGATGATGAAACACTCGCCATAGAGTTCAAGATGAGAGCTACCGACACTGCGTATCAAAATGACATCATGAAGTTATGCAGAATCGAAAGACCAAACACCAAAAAGCTCTTTTGTGCGTTGATCGATGAATTTGATGAGCCAAAGCAAAAGGACCTCAGGCAGGAACGTGTTGAATTGATAGAGGGAGTTAAGGTCACGCTAATTTTTAGGAACAAATTCAAGACAATCCAACACTGGTACGCATCTCAAGTTTCTTGTGTTGTCTGCGTTTGGCTCGTTGAGTCAATTTAAGCGTATGAAAATATTCTTTGATGATGGACGGTTAGCGCCTGATGGATGGGGACAAGTTACGCATATTAGCCTTGCTCATGATTTGGGTGATGATGACAGAGGCACTGGTTACGACGTTCTTGTATGGATAGAACATGCCATTTTAAAGGAGAATTTTCGTCCTACTCAGATCAATGTGCATACAGGTAATCCTCCTGCGCTGCTCAGAATGCTTTCCGCCGTTTCTCAATTTTCCCTACTTTTTAGGATGAACGCAAAGTGAGCTTGCCTGTAATTGGTCCGGTAGTGACATTGCCGGATGACCCGTTTCAATTAACCGAGGATCTGACGTCATTCAATAGCTTGAAACTGCTTTGTCGGTTTAAGCGAATATTGTCATCCCCGGTCGCTAGAAATGTGTCAGCTACGGCGAGTACTCCCGTCATTTCACCTGATTATGAATTGCGAATAATTGCTGAGGCAAATAACTGGTTTGAGAATTTTGATGTTGAAATATTTCTAACTTTTGGAAGCGAACGTGAGGCGTGGCTTGAGTATCAGCAGCAAGTGAATATCCTCATTCAGTCTGGTCTTGCCGTGTTTGTATCGGCAGAGGTTTTTAGCCATATAGATGGGGCAATATGCCTGTATGACCCTGAGATCACACCAACCAATATGCCATTTATTAAAGGGGACTTACGATGAAGGCGCTCCATGTTACCGATCTGCATTTTAACCAAGTGCAGATGAAATGGATTACAGCAAACTCATCTAAGGCAGACATTATCTGTGTTACGGGTGACTTTATTAATAGTCGCTATGATTGTCCAACGCCTATCAGCGACCAAGTAACTGCCATCTCAGACTGGCTAATAGATCTAAGGCGAGCGGTGTTTATCTGCTCTGGCAATCATGATGAATTAGGCAACGAGTTAGATTCTAGCTGGCTCAAGCAGATTGAAGGCGTATATGGCGATAATTCAATAGTGACAATTCAAGGCATAACGATAGGTTGTGCAGCATACGGAACAACTGATTTCAATCGATTCGCTCGTTGCATGCTATTGCTACACCATGAGCCGCCAGCGGGTCTTAGCGTAGCAATTCAATCTAAACGCGATTTTGGATCAAAACACCTTACCGCAGCAATAAAGAACGGAACATTATCCCCAATTTGGGTACTTTGCGGGCACGTACATCAACCAGAGAAAAATGGTTTAAGATTCAGAGGGTGTGGGATATCTAATCCAGGTGCTAATTTGAAGAATGATGTCCCCAACCATCACTGGATCACTATTTAGTTTTTTTCGGCACGTTCTTTTCTTCCAATTCAACTAGCATGGTTTCAACGATGTCACTCGATGCCCATTTGAAGGTTATGTTAGGCGGTTCAATTTGAACAATGCCGTGAGGTCTACCTATTGAGAGCGGCCAATGGTCTATTAAATCTGCGATGGCTCTGTCGATTGCAAATGTTGCTTCGTCTGATAGTGCAACTTTCTCCCCAACTAAACGCCAGCTCTGAAAGCATGCCCTCGAGTATGGTGCCTCATCTTCTAGTGAACCAATAAAAATATAGCCTTTTCTGAACGCAAGGGATGGGTATGCATTTAGTAACTTACTGATAGATGTAGATTCAAAGTCCACTGTTACCTCCAAATAGTTTCATTTTTTTAATGCTATCTATGGCAGCGACAACTAGTGACGTTATAGATGAGGCGAGGACGACATTACATGACGTAAGTCAGTATAAGGTGGCTAACGTTAGTTAATAATCTTGATATATTCCTTTGAGGTCATTGGGTTACATGCCACAAGTAAACGATAAAAAAGAGCTACGCCGCAAAGGTGCCATTTTCAGAAACCTTTATATGTTAGATAGCCTGCCAGTATTCCCTGCACGAGGTTTAACAACGTCTGAGATCCACAAACGTCTTGACGACGAAGGGTTCGATATAACCCTTAGAACGGTTCAACGTGATCTCGAAATGTTGTATGACTGGGCAAATGCAAACCTCGACCATGAAGATGATGACCTAGGGATTAGACGTTGGTTTAGAAAATTTAAGTCGCAAAAACTGCTTGATATTCTCCCGACATCTGAGGCGTTTATGTTGGTTCTATCTGAGCAATTGCTGCGCAAAGTACTGCCATCCACTCTTGGGGAAAAACTAGAAGCGTGGCTGAGTCAGGCCAATGCATCGTTATCTTCCAAAACACTTTATGCTAATTGGATGAATAAGGTGAGGGTAGTCTCAGACAACTATCCGGTGATTTACGATGAGCACCATATTGATGAGCGATATCGGAAGATTATCTACGAGTGTGTGCTCAGCGAAAAAATGCTCTCAATACGCTATCAAAAAGGCAAGGATTCGGAGCTTAGTTCTTACATGTTGAACCCTCTAGGGTTGATCATTCGAGAGCAAAGTCATTATCTGGTCGCGACCAAGCAAGAAACCCCCGAGGTACCGCAGCTATTTCTTTTCCATAAGATTGTCTCTGTCCAAAAGGAATATTTGGATATCACTGCCCCTAAGAGCTTTACGCTGGAAGAATATTGCGCGAAGAATCCTACCGGCTGGTTATTGAGAGATACCTTAGTCACTGTTGAGCTCAAGGTTAAAGATCATGCGTTGGATGTTGTTCGGCACAACCAATTAGCCGATGACCAGCAGCTAGCGCAAATTGATGATACATGGTGGAGCGTCACTTTTCAGTGTTACCCAACCTACGATCTCATCGGTTGGATCCTTAAATTTGGGCCGGATGTAATTTGTGTATCCCCCCAGAAAATTCGCGAGCAAGTTGTAAACAGGCTAAATGCCGCAATTAGTAATTATTAAAATTAACTGATTAATTTTTATGATTTTTTTATGTCCATTAAGGTTTTAGGGGATTAGTCATTTTGCCAAACGATACAGAAGTCATTATTCAGTTGAAGGAAGCATACTTAGACATATTGTCCAAAACTGATTTTTCGAAAATTTATGCTTCCCCCGGCCTGTCTGGCATTTTCTTAGCTTGTCCGGATAAAAGCTACTTTGAAGCGAAGCGTAAAGTGCTATTTATTGGGCAAGAGCCGAAAACATGGAGAACGAATTGCCCAATAAAAAATGGTGCAGAGGTTACGCAGCAACTCATTCAACAAGCAATGTCTCAAACAGTGCATCAAAGTAAACTACCGGCGGGGAAACATAAGCTGCTTAATTTTTACCGTAAATGCTCTCTTGCACTGTCTGAAGGGCAACCGGAAATTGGACATAGTGCGGTTTATTCCAATCAGTTCTGTATGAGCTTCCAAAGAGGAAGTCCTAAACGAAGTCCTGCATTTAAAATGATCGAAGAGCTTTCTAACTCCCTGCTAGAAGCACAATTTACTATCCTAAAACCTGATGTCGCTATATTTACAACAGGTTCAAATCGTGACAAATACATTAAAAATGCATTGAATTATTCGACAATTGAGGTAGTGGTACCTAGGAGACTCTGGCATTTTCAAGTAAATGAAACCCACTGTTTTCGTATTAATCACCCTAGTGCTAGGCAGTCACGTAAGCTAAAGCTTAGCGACTATCAAGATGCCGCAATTGAACGTGCAAAATTGTATGTCCCTATTCGTTATTGAAATAGAGTAAAAGTAGGAGGTTATTCAGCGAATTAAAAAAGTGGACCAGTAGGGAGACACCAACGGTACCAAAATATTTTAGTGCCTCTTTTATTTATTAGTGAATTTCCCCAATCTCATTTTAATCAAATGTTTATTGATATTCTTCAGGGCTTCAAGTGCACCAACTGGAACAGAAATCCCAAATTTTACTTTGGCATCGTCAATATTAGGATTAATCCGGATGATTGGAACATTCATCGATTCGGATTTTTCTCTAATCCTCGGTATGGCTTTCCCTGCGCCAATTTCAACTACAACGAGTGACTTTCTTCGAGCTTCAATTTCTTCAATCCAACGAAGAAATTCTGCAGCTTGACGTCTAACCCTAGTTTCGTTCCAATAAAAATCGTCAAACATCAATATATTTGGGCGCGCGTATCCTCCACAACTTAAACACCTTGGAAGCGCCCCATTGAAATTAAAAGCATTTTCCTCCACTCGGAACGGCAAGTTTTCAATTAGTTTCAGATGGTTGTCACAATCTATTGCGCACTGCAGATACCGGATTGAACCATGACACTCAACGATGCGATTGGGAGCAACGCCAATTTTTGCAAAATGACCATCTACATTGCTCGTATAAACAAATCCCGATTTTCTCTCTACCCAATTTTTTACAATGTTGTAGCCTAGGTGAGGTTTAACCCGAGTGTATAATTCGAAACGATGCCCATAGAACCACCAGAACGTCTTTGGTTCTTCAAACAGTGTTACTGGATTTGCTATGTCTGCAAATGATTTTCCAGTCAGTTTAAACGCAGGATATGCCCTATAAAATCCTGAGACTCCTCTAAAGTCTGGTAACCCAGAATCTACCCCCATGCCTGCACCAGCGGTAATAAGTACATGGTCTGCATTAAAAATCAGCTCTGCTGCCGCTATAAAAAGATTGTTTAGTTCTGACTGAATTGGAAAAGACATGAAATGAATCCTGCGTTACTAATCAATTTTGTGATGATCTTAACGGCGGGAGTGACATCTAATGTCGTTGAAAATGAATGCCTAAATCGCCACCATTAAATTAACAATTATGTAATATTATCAAAGAAAAGGGCAAAATAGACTCATAGGGAATTCAATCAAATCATCCCGCGATGTGTAGTGGTCAAGTCATTTTGGCCACATAGTTATAGCTATTCCAGTAACGTTTCTCCGATTCATTTGGCGTTAAACCACCATTGTACGAATGCGGCCTCAGTCGGCTGTAATAGCCATGAATATAATCACCTATCTTCTGCTTTGCTTCCTTAAAGCTCCCGTAACCTGTAGTTGGAATCCATTCAGTTTTAAGGCTTCTGAAGAAGCGTTCCATAGGGCTATTGTCCCAACAATTTCCTCTGCGACTCATGCTTTGCGTTAAGCGGTAGCGCCAGATTAACTGACGGAATTTACGGCTTGTGTAGTGACATCCTTGGTCACTATGGAACATCACGTTCTTTGGCTGTCCACGATACTCAAATGCCATTGTAAGTGCCTGACAGGTCAGGTTGCTGTCAGGCGAATAACTCATTGCCCAGCCTACTGGTTTGCGGGCAAATAGGTCGATTACCACAGCAAGATAAGCCCAGCGGTTGCCCGTCCAGATAAAGCTGACATCGCCGCACCAGACCTGATTTGGCGCTGTAACGGCGAATTGCCTGTCGAGCAGATTCGGAATAGCAACGTGCTCCTGAGTCGCTTTCCTGTACGCATGTTTTGGCAACTGACAGCTGAACAGACTCAACGCTTTCATGAACTTGCGTGCTCGATAACGGCTCAGCGTAACGTCGTGAGACTCATCGTTAGTGATAATATCTGAGATTGTTCTGGCTCCGGCAGAACCTCCGCTCAGTCGATACGCTTCGCGTACTAAGCTGCGCAGCCGGATAGCTTCCGGCGATGGCCGCTTATCGCGCTGCTGCCAGTATTTAAAAGTGCTGCGGTGGACATCCAGTACCGCACACAGATGATTAACCGAATAACGGCGCTTATTGCTCTGACTCAGCTTCTCGATTAACGAGAGTGTTTCATGGAGTCCGACATCAACAGAGCAGAAGCCTTTTTTAATATTTCCTTTTCTAATTCAAGGCGTTCAACTTGCTTTTTCAACTCGCGGATTTCCCGCTGCTCAGGCGTCATCGGCGCGGCCTGAGGGCCTTTACCTGCACGTTCTTCCCGTAATTGCTTAACCCATTTGCCCAGAGTTGAATAACCAACTCCCATCGCTTCAGCAGCTTCTTTACTCGTGTACCCCTGGTCAACAACCAGTTGTGCTGTTTCCAGTCTGAATTCAGGACTGAAATTCTGGCCTTTCTTCTTTGCCATGTTGTCACCTAACTTTGTTATGCTGCCATCATAGCAGCTCTAATTAGGTGGCCAAATTCACTATGCCACTACAATGCTCCCTAGAATATGAAAGCCGGTCACCAATCTGCTCACCTAGTGCTTTACCCTAGAGTGTAAAAGTGCCATTAACAGGCACTTTGTCTAATTTTTTAGCTAGTTTATTGGATTGGCCCGCTATTCATCCTCCACCTGAAGGAGGAGGCTTTTCGCGCATGTTGGTAAATTCCTTAAGCGTTCTCTAGTTGTTGCTTAGAAACAACCTGTATACGGTTGGACCGTTGATTAAAACACTTGGTTACCTCAAGTTTCATTTCGTCAGGCATGTGCGAATCATTGATAACGGACAGTACCTTTTCCGTTTGTTTCGGCAAATCTTTCTGTATGATGGAGAGCGCAAATTTTTCACCCAATCCAATCCCTTTTGCAAACAGCAAAAAATCGATGCCTAAGTATTCTCCATAGACAGAATCATATCCTGGGGCCAGATGCTGATCACCCTCTTCAATCTTCAAAAGAGGTAGAGCTAGGTACCCAGATGCATAGGTTTCAGGATATGGTGAAACGCTCACAAAGTCGTAAACAGGGGCAAAGCGTCTGGGCGCAATAATTCCGAAGTTACGCAGATGCAAATCGTTATTGCCGAGTAAATAGGCGTAAACTACGCGGCTGAAGAAATCACGAAGATCTGCCAGTGTTTTAAGAATGTGATGCTCTTTTAAAAAGCAGCCCACTTGCTCATAACTGACCATTTGCTTGCCGTTTTGAATCTTGCCGTATTTCTCAGCTACGTTCATTGCACCGTCAAGCTGCTCTTGGTGAATTTTGTTGCCGGCTTCGTCACGATCAAATCGTTTAATGACAAAAGCGTACTCAGGGTCTTTGCCCACTTCTGCAGCAAATTTCAACATGCCGAACGGTGGCACATCGAATTTAAGACTTTTCATCACCGACATAATGCAGTGCTCATTCTCCGCGAGGTACGGGTACTCTTGTGGTGAAGGCTTGAGAATGAAGTCGCCCTGACTGTCGATAATATCGAAGCATCCCGCTTCGATATCTAATTTCAACTGCAGCTTAGGTTGAGCACCAGAAATACTCATCCCTTTCTGCATTGCGGGTTTTTGCTGAACAAACTCAGATGCAGTGAACGGTAGCTTATGGCTTATGCGCGATGACCCCGCCAGTTCTTTCATGCCAGCTTTCGAGAAACCAGTCTCTTGCTCCGCCAACGTTTTGAGTGTTTTTAATGTGATACGACAATTAGACATCAAGAGCCCCTTTAATTTGGATAGCGCCTAAAAGGTTGTCACCGTTTTCTATGAGTATTCCCAACGAATCTTTCTCGTCGATTTTTTGCTGGTTACTATAAATACGTCGTAGCCACCCTTCTGGAGCGAGCGAAGAAAAATAAGGGTGAAGCATACCCTCTGAGATGAAAGGCTCGCTTCTGACGGGCAAACTTAGCGAAATTTCTGGGCCAACGTAATCGGGTAAATACTGGAATGAATACTGATCATCCTTTTGAATAAGATTACCCGCATGAATTCCATGTAAGAACACATTCACTTTACGATACATAACTTGCCCCCAAGCGCCTCGACAACAGAGATTACAGTTGCAATTGATGTTCCCTTAGGGTCGTCAAGGACACGAGTGATCGTACCTCTAGATGCGTCTGAGTGAAGGGCGATATCTGAAACCTCGATGCGCTCCTTAGCTCGGAATTCGGAAAGCAATTTGCCTAACTCCGCAGTGTTTGATATCTCGTAAAGCGATTGATACTTGGCCTTATATAGTGAACGGTTAAGTTCACTTTTAACTTCGTTCAACTGCTTCAATGAATCGAGAAGTTGACTCTCCAAGCTCTCGATATTCTTCAGTACATCATTACTCATCCTGTGCTCCAATAGTCTGATTAAGTGTCAGAGTTGCATGACTGCATAGTGTGATAGCTTTGAACCCGAGGAAGCACAAACAAGCGCCTACAAGTAACAGCGGGTAAAGTCGTCTTTTTTCATTCCTAATACCTAGTGTTCAATATAATAAACAAACAGCATTTTATAGTAATGATATGTTCAATATCATAAGTATGCAATCTCGCGCGTTCATTATTTTGTACATACATATATAATATTGTGTAAATGTTCAAAATATCATTCTGTAAGTGGTGAAAATCTATGCTGAATGCAGAATAGTGAACATTATCCAGTTAAGGTTGTGGTGGTATTCATTATTATGAGCATGGAAGTAAAGATGCCACCTACTGAAGTAGGTGGCTTTGGATGAGGAATAAAAATGGGTCAGCAATTGCTGACCCATTGCATCTAAAATATATAGGGTTGTTGGGTATTGTCCTCAATAAATCCGGTAGATAAAAAATTCACAGGCTTACTTTCTCAATTTTTGCAGGTAACCCCTGTCTTGCCGCTGAGCCACTGGCCCAGTCTACTAACGGATAGCGGCCGTGACGGCTGGGGTCTAGAATCGATAGGTCATTAAGATTGACACCAACCTGAGTCAGTGGATTAGCCGCAATCAGTTGTCCGTTAATCACTGTATCTCTCGCTCCTAATTCCTTATGTCCAAAGCCGTGTTCGATGGCAATACACTCTGGGTGTATACCGGAGACACATTCCACCAGAGCAATAACGCTCCCGTTAGGTGTGCTGATACGCACAGTATCGCCAGTATGAATGCCAAAACTTTCAGCAGTGGTTTTGTTAATTCGCACAGGATTGTTGGGGTGAACCTGACGCAATCGGTCAGAACCAATACTCATGGCGCTCTGTACATGCGATTTGTAGCTTGATAGCAGCATTGGCCACTGCTCTTGGCTAAAGGCTTCACGTAGTGGTTGTCCGTTTACCAATCGAGGCCCATAACTGCGCGGGCAGCCGCTCAGGAATTCGCCGCTTTGACTGTGGTGGCGGCTGCCGACTTCCGGGTTCCAGAGCATCAAAGGTTTGGGCCAGACATGCGTCGGGTTACCTTCGGCATCGCGCGCTTTGGATATGGGTTCGAAACGCCCACCGCGAGCAAACAGATAGGCCGTTTTGGCGACTTCCTCAGGTTGCAACCGTGCTTTGAGTTCCGGGATGATGCGCTCAACCCCAGACCAGCGGCGATCTTCGTCATTAATATCGGGTACCGGCTGACCGGCCCACGCAACGTTAGCCGCACCATAAAGTGAGTAGTCTGCGGCGCGAGTCAACGGGTGCATTGAGCCGTCAGCGGCTTGCACCGCATTGTCACCGAACCCAGGCAGACCGAGTTTCATGGCAACATTGGTGAGAAAACTCTCCATACAGACCGGATCTCCATCAGCGGTGTGTTCCACTCTGGGGGATACAATAGGCCAGCGTCCGGTTGACACTTTAGTCATGGTTCCATGCCAAGCTGAAGTCCAACCCCAAGACTCATAGGTCAGGGTATCAGGCACAATGTAGTCGGAAAGCGCTGAGGTTTCGTTGATAAAACTGTCAATGCTGACAAGCAGTGGCAGCACTTTGGGATCTTTCAGCTGTGCTCCGATAGCGGTGACTAATCCTGTCTGTCCATACAGCGGATTACCCATGTGGTTAATCCAAGCTTTCAGGTGATAGGGATAGCCTGCCACTGCGGCTGTCAGATGTTCACTGAGTAGTGGTGACGATATCGGGAACCAAGGTTCCTTAGCGGGGTAGGGCGACTCACCGGCAGCCTTCTTACGTTTGAACTCAGAGCTTTTCTCGTAAGGAAACTTGGAGCGGGACAAGAATACGCCCTTGGGTTGTACCATGCCGTCAAATTCTGCCAGATTGTAACGTGGACCTTTACCGAAAGCCGGATAGGCACCGCCTTTAGCCAGCGCACCACCAGGCTGATTAATGTTACCTATCATGGCGTTCAACATCATGATGGCCCAGGCACTGTAAAAGCCATTGGTACTCATGGTGCCACCATGGGTGATCACCGCCGCTTTGGTGCCATGACTAGTGAATTTGTCGGCTAGGGCAATAATGTCAGCAACCGGAATATCACATTCGGCGCTGTACTGCTCAATAGTCTGGCTGCGTGCTGATGCTGCCAATAGGCTGAAACTGCTCTGGCAACGAATATTGATGGCACCTTGAGTAATGACCTCATTCACTTCCAGCCGTGCTTTATTGCACTTGCCTGCTGGTACCAGCTTACCGCTGTCATTATCCTGCACCAGAATCGGGTCTTCTTTGCCGAAAGCCTCTCCGCTAAAGGGTAAGCCGAGTTCACTGGCGTGTAGGTATTGGCCATAACGCGGATCCTGTTCATCGCTATGGATCAAGAAGGTTGCATTACTAAAGCCTCGGTAACCCGCCGCTTCAGCCGCTTTTGCATTAGGTGCGGTGAGAAACGCTTGGGCATAACGCTGATTATCAATAATCCAGCGCAGCATTGCCATGGCGAGTGACGCATCGGTAGCTGGGCGAATAGGTAGCCAGAGGTTATCGGGTGCAGCAGCCAAACTGGAGCTGTTAGGTAGCATTGGTGATACCACCACGTAGCTAAAATTGCGTTCGCTCCGATCGTGCGCCAGCTGTCTGGCTTGCCGTTTAAACGGGTTGCCAGATTGCGCAGGTGACGTGCCGATGAACAGTAAAAACTCGGCCTTATCCCAGTCAGGTTTCAAGTGGGAATATTTCTTCAGATCATCGAGCAAGGCACCGGCACCCGCACGGTAGGTAAAACCACAGTAGGAGCCGTGGTTGGCAAAGTTGCGGGTACCAAAACTGTTAAAGGTGAAGCGTTTGATAAAGACATCGCGGCCTTCATCTGAGGCATTGGTGACTAACAATTGATTCGCCTTTGGCCCATATTCTGGGTTATCTGCATCCAAAGGTGTTTTAATGTCGCGAATTGCCCGCAGGCCATCCACATGGCCTTCGCCAAACAGATCGCCGCCTTCCACCACTTCTTGCAGCAGTTGTTCAAACGCAATGGTCTGCCATTTGCCACTGCCACGAGGGCCAACACGTTTTAAACAGTGGGTGACCCGATGCGGGCTGTCCAGCAGTTCTAGCATGGCATTACCTCGGGCACAGGCGGTAGAGCGACCATCCAGCCCTTGCTCCTGATAAGCGCTGGTATGTAACAGCGATTCTTTGATTGGAGTGTCGAAATTTAGATGCTCTCTGGCTGAGAGGGGATGGTAGGGATTACCGGTAATACGCAGGATCTTGTCAGTTTTATTGTCGATACGGGTCCGTACACCACAACGAGTCCAGCAGCCCAAGCACATAGAGTTTGCCAAGCGTTGTTCGGCGTTGGCGACCATGATGCCGGTTTTCAGGTCGATTTGTAGCTCCGGAGCTAATGAATTACCGTGAATTGCCGAGTCGGTAACCGTACCTGAACTGCCGGTAACAACTCCTTTACCTAGTTGGCCTAGTGTGTGGCTGTAACCTGCTACAAATAAACCAGCCCCACCGGTGATGGCTGCACCTTTAATAAATCTGCGTTTGCTCTTGTCCATTATATTGCTCCTTCCTGAGTCACCGAGGTTTGGTGCACCAGCTCAGAAATCAGGGTGATTAATGCCAGCCACAGGCCGAAGGTACCGAGAATGCCCAGCAAACCTTCAGGTCCCCAAGGTAGTTCATAGAAATAGGTCCCTGCGCCGTATTTGGGATCGGTCTGCGCCTGGATGAGCACTAGCCAACGGAATCCCCAGGCGAGGTGTACGGCGGCAAATCCGGCGAGAAGTAATAACCAATGCGGTTGACGACTGAGTGCCAGCAATAGCGCCAAAACCGCTAGCGTGCTTAATACCCATACGGCGGCCAATTGCCAGGTTGGGCTGTTACTCAGCAGCAATCGCGCTTCAGCGGCGCTGTTACCTCCTGCCACGGCCCAACCGATAACTAACAGGCCAAACAGGGTAAAAGCAGCGCGCAACCACAACAGCAAATAGCGGTCGGTACTCGTTTTGTGTCCTTTAAACAGGAAGTTGAGCCACACTAGCATGCCGCACCCTGCCAACAGGGCGCTGGCAGCAAATAGTGGAGGTAGCCAGTTGCTATGCCAAAGCGGTCTTGCCTGAACCGCCATGGTTTCCATACCGGTGTAGAGTGCGATACTGCAGGCACTGAGAAAAGCGATCAGCGCGACTGGTTTTAATAAGGGCTTTTCTGACCATTGGCCAAACCGCAACCAGCTGCCGATCTGGCTCCAACGATCACCTGCAGCAGTGGGCAGTGACGGACGTAATAATAGATAGCCAAACAGCAATCCTGAGCCCATAAACACGGGCAATAACCAGGCACCAAACCACATCCATGAGTGGGGACGCAGCTGCATGTAGAAGTGCCAGGCGCGCAGTGGCTGATGCAGATCAGCCAGCAGTGCTACCGGCGCCACAATAGCAGCACTGAAGATCAGACTGCCACATAACGTCAACAAGCGTTGATCTCGTTGCCCTGGCCACAGCACTGCCACTGCGGCGATCCACACCGAAGTGTATGCCAGACCAATCAGAAAAAAGTATTGAACCGCCCATGGCAACCAGGTGATAGCAAAGTCTGGGGTCAGTAGTTCTTTAATGTCCATGATGTAACTCCTTGCCACTGTCGGTCATCAACGTACGCACGGGGGCTTCGCCGCGAATGCGTTCGGCAAAGGCCTGATTCATGCCGAGGTAAAAAACGCGGGGTTGCGTACCCATGGACGGACGCAACACCTTGATATCATCGCGATACTGCGCCAACAGTTGGCTGATGCGGCTGGCAGGATCGTTAAGATCGCCGATAATCCTGGCTTCGCCGACACAGGTTTCAACGCAGGCGGGGAGTAACCCTGCATCCAAGCGGTGGGCGCAAAAAGTGCATTTATCCGCAGTATTGGTTTCATGGTTGAGAAAGCGCGCATCATAAGGGCAGGCCTGCACGCAATATCCGCAACCAACGCACCAGTCGTTATTGACTACAACAATGCCATCCTGACGCTGAAAGGTAGCTCCAGTGGGACAAACCGGAATACAGGGCGGATTTTCACAGTGGTTACACAGACGGGGTAGCATCATAAAGGCGCTGTTGTCGCCTTCGGTCACTTCATATTGATTTACTGTGGTACGAAACTGGCCTAATGGAGGCTGATTTTCAATGGTACAGGCAACGGTACAGGCCTGACAGCCAACACAGCGGCGCAGGTCAATCAACATGCCGTAGCGTTTGCCTTTCGTTGGCGTGTTATCTCCGTCGGCCTCGGCTAGCGGGATAAACACAGCACCGGCACTAACGGCAGCAATTTGCCCCAGTAACCGGCGTTTTGAAGTATCCATTACACACTCCTTGAAGCTTGGTTGGCGGCATTCCCGTGCTGGGAGCCTTGTTGATATTCTCGCCAGAGCAGCAGGATTGGCTCTATAGTGGTTTTCCACATACCGGACGCTGAATTGATCCAGAACAATAAATTCCCGCTAAAATGACCGGCAAACTGAGCAAAACTTCTAGGAAAATGTCACCGCTATGAGCAAAACCACTAAGTTAGGCAGTCGCTTATTGGCCTGTGTGCTGATGTTGCCTTTTCTGTCGGTGAACGCCGCGTCAATGCCGGTTGATGAAACTCAATACCAGTTGGTAGACGTTGGTGTGTTGGCTATCCGAGGTTACCGCGACAGCATCAATCGTTGGCAGCCAACGATGCAATGGCTGGAACAAAAGATCCCGGGGACTTATTTCCGGTTACATCCGATGACACTGGATGAGTTGTCCGATTCAGTGGCGGCGCAGGATCTGGATTTTGTGATCACCAATCCCGGACAATCGGTGTTGTTGGCCCGGCAGTATTCACTGAGCTGGCTAGTAACACTCAAGAGTCGTCTCAATGATGGTCAGCCGATGCAGGTCGGTTCTGCACTGGTGGTGCGTCGTAATTCGTCGATTAAGACGTTTGCGGATTTGCGCGATAAACGTGTTGCTATTGTTTCCTCTCATGCGTTTGGTGGTTATCTGACATTGGTATATGCCGCCTGGAAGCAGCAAATAGATCTGCCCCATACCGTCGCACAGCTGCTGCCGACGGGTTTCCCATTGGATAATCTGCTGTACGCGTTGCGTGATGGACGGGCTGATGCCGCTGTTGTGCCAGTGTGTCAGTTGGAGCAAATGGCCGCTGAACAGTTGATTAGTGTCGATGATTATCGGGTGGTGGAAGACAACACCCCGCTAGGTTTTGGTTGCAGGGTTTCCACTGCACTTTACCCCAACTGGTCATTGGCAAAGACCAGTCGCGCCGGGCAAAAGCTGGCAAAGCAAGTCACCCAAGCGTTGCTTGCACTGCCAGAGCAGAGCGCTGCAGCGACTTCTGCAGACTCATTGGGGTGGACCTCTGCAGTCAGCCAGTTGGCGATCGACCAACTGTATAAAGATCTCGATATGCACCCGTTACAGACCCCTTGGTGGCAACGGGCGATGGTGTGGCTTAAAGAGCATAGCCAATGGGGCTGGAGTCTTCTGTTATTGCTAATTTCTTTGAATGCCTATCATTTCTGGCTAGAGTATCGCTTTAATCGCCGCGGTCGCCAATTGGCGCGGGCACAAAGCAAACTCAGTGAGAATCTGGTATTGCTGGAACACGCACAGCGTGCCGCCGTTGCTGGTGAGTTAGGCGCGAGTCTGGCACATGAACTGAATCAGCCATTGGCCGCTATCGGCAATTATTGTCACGGTGCCAGTGTGCGGTTACAGCAGGGACAATTGGAAAAACTGCCGCAGGCATTGCAACAGATAGACGCTGAAGTCGGGCGGGCTCGGGCAATTATTCAGCGGCTGCGCGGCTTACTGAAAAAGCAGCCAGTCGCTAAACAGCAACTGTTACTGCGACCGCTGTTGCTTGACACCATTGAACTGTTACGGTTCGAACTGGATAAACAGCAGATCCAGTTGCAGTGGCAACTACTGGGAAGGGAACAGCAGCAGTGGTTGGAGCCGGTTGCCATTCAGCAGCTGTTGGTCAACGTGCTGAAAAATGCCATCGAAGCGCTGGCAGAATGTCAACAGCCGCATAAGCAGGTTGCAATAGTACTGGATTACCGTCAGCCGCAGCAGGTAATGCTACAGATCCAAGATAATGGCCCAGGGCTTAGTCGTGATGCCAGTGAGTTGATTCAAGCATTTACCAGTACCAAGCAGCAAGGATTGGGTTTGGGATTGGTAATTTGCCGTGAAATTGTCGAAGACCATGGTGGTAAGCTTTCTATGAGCAATCCTCTCACTGGAGGCTGCATGGTGCAGCTGACACTGTCTTTAAAGGAACACGCTGATGGCTGAAGATAAGTACACAGTGTATCTGGTGGATGATGACGCTTCGGTGTTGCAGTCTTTGAGTTTTATGCTGGAAAGTTACGATTTTAAAGTAAGAGAGTTTGCCAATGCTGAGGCTTTTATTGCGGCCGATGTCTGGCAACGAGCCGGATGTGTAATTTTAGACATGCGGATGCCGGGACTTAGCGGCCAACAGTTGCATCAGTTATTAAGGCAACATCAAAGTCCGCTGGCAGTGATCTATCTGACCGGGCACGGCGATGTACCTCTGGCGGTGGATGCGCTGAAATTGGGCGCGGTCGATTTTTTCCAGAAACCTGCTGATGGTGCTTTGCTGGCAGAAGCGGTAGCCAAGGCGATGCTACGCTCACAGGAAGCTGCACTGCGACTGCAGCAACTACATACCTATTATAGCTTGACTCCGCGCGAGCAGGAGATCCTGAAACTAATTGCCAAAGGTTACAAAAATCAGCAGATTGCTGATGAGTTATGTATTGCCATGCGTACGGTAGAAATCCATAGAGCCAATCTAATGCGAGGTATGGGAGTCGATTCTTTGGCAGAGTTGTTACTCATTTATGCCGGAATTTCCAGTGATTGAGCGCTATGGGAAGTGCCATTAACAGGTACTTAAAAAGGCGGAAGCATATCCGCCTTTTTCGGTTGAATAACACAAATAATAAGCACTCGACAGTTTGATGTTATTTAGCAATCGCGCCGTAAACCCTCGCCCGATCTTAGGGCGGGGATATAAGGCGTAAAGTTCGAAGAACTTTAATATTGACGGCTGATAAGTCACCAGTACAATACTGTTCATGCATCCAGTGTTATAGTCTTATATGTTAAGAGCAACTAAAGTACGCATTTATCCAATGCCTGAGCAAGCTGAGTTTCTAATCGCTCAGTTTGGTGCTGTTCGTTTTGCGTATAACAAAGCCCTACATATTAAGTCTCACATGTACCGCAGGCATGGCGTGTCTTTAAATCCCAAAAAAGACTTAAAGCCTTTGCTTGCTGTGGCAAAAAAATCACGAAAATATCAATGGCTAAAGCAATACGACTCTATTGCGCTCCAACAATCGGTAATTAACCTGCATCAAGCTTTTGATAACTTCTTTAATCCAAAGTTAAAAGCCAAATATCCGCAGTTCAAACGCAGACACTGCAAGCAATCAAGCTATCATTGCGTTGGTGTAAAAGTGTTAGATGCAGCGATTAAACTGCCGAAGATGCAGCCAGTAAAAGCAAATATACACCGTGAAATAATTGGCACAGTTAAAAGCATTACTGTAAGTCTGAGCAAAACGGGCAAGTTCTACGCCTCCATTCTGGTTGATGATGGAATAGAAACGCCTAGCCTCATTCATTCACTGAGCAAGGTTACAGGTATTGATCTAGGTTTGTCTCATTTTGCCATTCAATCCAATGGCAGAAAGACAGCAAATCCTCGATTTGTAAAACGCGCAGAGAAAAACCTCAGACGTAAACAACGCCAGTTATCAAGAAAGAAAAAAGGCAGTGCAAACAGGGCTAAAGCCCGTTTGCTCGTTGCCAAGTGTCATGAAAAAGTAGCGAATGCTCGCGCTGACTTTCAACACAAACTCAGTCGAACCCTTGTTGACGAAAACCAAGCAATAATCGTAGAGACACTAAAATCAGCCAATATGATGAAAAACCGCAAGCTGGCAAAGCATATTGCCGATGCAAGTTGGAATAGCTTTGTTAATAAATTGGAATACAAAGCGAAAGAACAAGGCAAGCACCTGATTAAAATAGATCAGTGGTATGCCAGCTCCAAAACTTGCCATTGCTGCGGTCAAAAAATGGAAGAAATGCCCTTATCGGTTCGCAAGTGGGATTGTCCATCTTGCGGCACTAAGGATATAGATCGGGACTTAAATGCCGCTCTTAACATCCGTGATAAGGGTATTCTGGAATTAAAAGCGGCTGGACAGTCGTTTTTGCTTATGGAAGCTGCGTAAGTCTCGATACTATCGAGCAACGGCTAACGAAATAAGAAGCATCGCCTGATAAGGCGGTGAGTAGTCACGCAACTTCTTCTGCAAGTTGATTTGATGCTCTCTTCGCTGCGTTACGTTTTGCCACCCATGTCGTCAGTAGTGGAACGGTCAGTGCCGTTAAAATAGTTGATGCTGCAACTTGAGTTGTGGCGATTGCAGCTGCTTGATGCAAGCTAGGGTCAATAAGTGCAATTGCAGCAGGTGTTGCTACAGCATTCCCGGATGTTGATGAGACCGCGGCGCCGGCCACCCCAGAGCCGCCCGATGCTTTATCCGCCATGATGTTAAAGAAGCCACCAATTAACAGTGTCATTAACCCCAACAAGATACCTGATGCGCCCGACGATAACAGCATTTCGAAGTTGATCCCGACACCTAATCCAAAGGCAAAAAATGGAATGAGCATATTGGCACCGGCCCTTAGAAATGTACGCATTTCCTCATCTAGGTTCCCTAATAACATGCCGATTAGAATTGGAATAATAACGCCTACCAAGTTCATAAATGGGATCGAGACTAAGCCCGCTGTGCCTAGAGCCACCATGGTGAGGAATGGACCATCGTTCAACGACACAATGGCAATTGCCCCCACATCAGTTTCAGAGCCATATTCGCCAGTTAATGCTGCGTATAGCCCACCATTACTGTTGGTCATTGCTGCAATAATCGCAAGAGCTGACAGCCCAAATAGACCATCTGGACCAAACATCTTAGCGACTGCCAACCCCAAAGCAGTACCCACTAAGAATTTAACTAAGGTAATCGATACGCCAGTTTTGACGGCTTTTGGCGCAGCCTTTAGTTTGATATCTGCGCCCATGCACACCAAAAATACGCCAAGGATAGCCATGGCGCCGTGAGAGATTGAGGTGACGAACCCACCAATCTCAAGCGCATCTGGTGCGAAGGTTTTAAAGAGGGCGCCAAGCAGTAGTGGGATAACCATCATACCGCCGGGGAACTTCTCAATAGCTTGTTTGATTTTCATTTTGTTGCTCTCTAAATAAAGGCTAAGCAGGCGCCTTTGTGCACCTGCTTAGGCAAAATCAAAATGTAGGTGCGGTCTTGTAGATGCAGAACTCTTTATGGCCTAAGGTTTCTGCTTTGGTTTGTTTGCCGCTCGCGACGAGTAATATCTCGTCTAGAAGTGCTTGGCCCATATCTGGGATTGATTTGTCGCCATCAATAATCGCGGATACATCAAGGTCGATGTTGCCGGGCATTTTGTTGTAGGTTTGCTTATTGCCCGTGATTTTAATGACGGGGGCAATCGCATTGCCGGTAGGTGAGCCACGACCGGTGGTAAACACCATGATATGAGCACCACCTGCCGCCATACCGGTCATTGACTCAACGTCTTGTCCAGGGCTGTCCATGATGTATAACCCTTTATTTACCGGAATATCGGCATAGTTGAGCACGCCGGTAATGGGTGCATGACCTGATTTATGAATGCAGCCTAATGACTTTTCTTCAATAGTGGTGAGACCGCCTTCGATGTTCCCAGGGGTAGGTTGTCCACCACGAATGTCTTCGCCTAGTGCCATCGCTCTAGCTTCGCAATCTCGAACTAACTTTAAGATGGCATCTGATGCTTCAGGCGTGATAGCACGTCTTGCAACAACATGCTCTGCGCCGATGAATTCAGTGGTTTCTGACAACATAGAAGTGCCGCCATTATTCACGATGGCATCTGATGCCTCGCCGACGGTAGGGTTGGATGCCAAGCCAGAAGTTGTGTCTGAGCCTCCACATTCCATGCCAAGGATCAGTTCGCTGATATCACACTCTTCGCGGACTTGAAGTGACAGCTGTTGAGCAAATTCACGGGCAAATTCAGCCCCTTTCGCTAATGCGCCTAAAGTGCCGCCATCACCTTGGATGGTAACCATTTTGACAGGTTTACCTGTTTTCAAAATCTCGTCGTAAACGTAAGTGGGCTCGGTGCCTTCGCAGCCCAATCCAACGACTACAACCGCACCGATGTTTCCGTTTAAGGCGGTATTGATGACGGTTTTAGTGGTTAGGCGAGCATCTGAGCCGATTTGGCAGCAGCCAAAGGTGTTATTGATGTAGGTACAGCCTTGTACCTTTTCTGCAATTTCTCGCGCAACTTGGTTAGAGCAAACACTTGTGGCTAACACCAACACATAGTTACGAATACCGATTTGACCATTTGCGCGTCTGTATCCCATGAATTTCATTGTTTTCTCCCCAAAGTAGTTATTAAGCGTGTTGATCGCCGCGACCACGTTCACTCTCTACGTTATGAACGTGTACCCATTCACCGGCTTGGATCGCTTGCGTCGCTAACCCGATGGATTCTCCGTACTTAATGACATGCTCACCTGCTGAGATGCTGCGAATAGCCAATTTGTGACCAAAGGCCACATCGTTTTTAAGTCGCACTTCGTGGGATTCGTTATTGATAAACATCAGGGCGAGCTCGCCTTGTTTTAGATCCATCGTCGCGACGGCAATGGAGTCTTTATCGGTGATGACAACAGCGTTCTTTTTCATCTCATTTCCTTGTTGTGGAATAGCAACAGAGAACGGCAAGGAAGGTGCCAGTTTTTTACTTTATGATTTTATTGGCTTTTTGTGATTTGTTGCTAAAACGTAAAGTAAAAAATGAGGTAAATTCCCACTGTTGCCGTAGCAAATTGCATCACCTTGTTGAGGGTGAGGGAGCTAACTCCATGAGTTTTAGAAATAGAGTGTGTTTGGTCAGTCCGTATGAACAACTGGCCGAAGATGCAAAGCGATTACTCGATTCCCATCCGTTGGACATGGACATATTTCAGACCGATCTGACGCATGTGGTGCAAGCGATCCCTCAGTTAGAAAGTAAGGGCTATCAGGTACTGATCAGCCGCGGTGGTTGTGCGGAACTGCTAAGACGTAATTCCTCCTTGCCGGTAGTCGAAATAAAAGTGTCGCTGTTCGATCTGTTCGAAGTGATTTCGCCCTTTATTGGCACGACATCAAAGATCGGTATTGTTGGGTTTAGAAGTGTGGTATCTAGCTGCAATAAGCTGACAGATAAGCTGGGCATTAAAAGTGAATCTCTTATTGTTGAAGATGCCCATGCAAACAACATGGAAAAACAGATTGATCATCTAAAGCGCCTAATGGCGAGTAACCATTTTGATTGGATTGTTGGGGACGCCGTATATCAAGATTTTTTCAGTCGTAACAAAGAGGGGTATTCCATCATTCAGTCGAGTGATGAGTCGATTATTAATGCCTTTGAAGATGCTGAGGCATTAACGAAAGCGTTTGCGGCAAAACATAAAGAGAGCCTCTATTTTCAAACAATTTTTGACCATTACGAAAACGGCTTAATAAGCCTCACCCCACAAGGGGAATTAGTACACGCCAATGCCAGTTCGTTAGATCTGTTGAGCTTCGAGCAACAACGTGTCCGCAAGTTAGTTGACATTGACGCTGCGCTGCATGAAGCCATCGATTGGGAGTCGTTGACGGCTGGAAAGCGAATTATCGGCATGATTGTCGAAGCAGCGTCTGGCACTTTCGTTATTAATCAAATCCCGATGCTAGTAGAAGGGACGTTATTCCGCATCCTGCTTACAATCCAATCAGCGAAAAATCTGCGAGGAATGGAATATAACGTTCGGCGCCATGAGTTAGCACAACGAGGGTTGTCTACGCGTTATCGCTTTGAAGATATCATTTCCACCAATAAAGATATGTTGAGGCGTATGCGCCTAGTGGAAAGTTACGCTAAAACTGATGCCACCATTTTGATTTATGGGGAAAGTGGGACAGGTAAGGAGATGATTGCTCAGAGCATCCACAACGCGAGCAATCGAAGTAATGGACCATTCGTTGCCGTCAACTGTGGCGCTTTGGCGCCGCAATTATTGGAAAGTGAATTGTTTGGTTATGTTGCTGGTGCTTTTACTGGCGCATCAGTCAAAGGCAAAATGGGGCTGTTTGAACTGGCGCATGGCGGCACCATCTTTCTCGATGAAATCAGCGAGCTTGATAAGAACCTCCAATCAAGATTGCTTCGGGTACTCCAAGAGCGGCAGATCATGCGACTGGGCTCTGACCAAGTGATCCCAATTGATATTCGTATTATTTCAGCGAGTAATCATCAGTTGTTAGAGCTTGTGAAAGAGAACAAATTTCGAGAAGACTTGTTCTATCGGCTAAATATCTTGAAGGCGACACCACTTCCTCTCAGAGAAAGACGAGAAGATATTATTCCTATCGGAAAGCATTTTATCCGTGAATTTTCGCGAAAGTATAGTAAGCCCCCCATCGAGCTCTCAGCAGAATTGTGGAAGCTGTTAGCCCAGTATGAGTGGCCAGGTAACGTTCGCCAATTGGGCAACATTATTGAGCGTTTGGTACTGTCTATCAGCATCAGCCCGGCATCAGTCGATGAAGCGCTGTTGTTATTGGATGATATGGAAATAGTGGGTGAACATCGGCTCAAGGACAGTTGCAGCAAATGTCGTTTTGTCAGCGGTACCTACAGTGATATCCGATCCGAACTGTTGAACTATGTATTGCAGCAAGAAGGGTTTAATAAATCTAAGGTTGCCAAACGATTGGACGTTGACCGTACGTCAATCAACCGATGGTTAAAAGAAGCTGAGCACTAGCTCCTTCGATGCTCTTATAAATACGGGGAAAACCTGTCACTGTCGTGGCATCAGACAATGAACTTGGCAGAAAACGCCAAGGTTCCAAGATATTGAGTTATTCAATCAGCGATGCTAAGAGCTGAGTAAAAGGCACAATATCTTGTTTAACGCTGGCAGCTTCTAAAGCCTGCATATATTCATTTCTCCGTTCGACAGGTACGACAGTCCAAGGATAACCACCCGAGGCCATCATCAAATTCATAATGAACCTTCCCATTCTGCCGTTACCATCAAAATATGGATGAATATATACGAAAATAAAATGTCCCAGTACGGCTCTAACAGCTGCATTTTCCTCTTCAGCAAGTAAATCGAACAAAGTTGGCATCATATCTCTAATGGCGTCTCTATTGGGGGGCGTATGCATAGATTGACGAATATAAACTGGTCCCGTTCTATAACCGGCTAATTCCGATTGCTTAATAATACCGGCCGCAACACTGGGGCTAAATAGAGCTAGATACCAGTCACTGTGCGTTTGTTCTAAAACATCTGCAGGGTTCTTACCTTCTAGCACCGCCCTAACAGATTTTTTTACTTCTTGAAATGCATCCCTGTAGCCTTTGGCTGCCATAGCATCTAAATGCTTTCTGCTTTCATCTGAGCTCTCAGCTTGCCAGTTGCCAGATTTAACAAGTTGAATCAGTTCGGGAGTGACTCGATAGCCTTCAATGGATAATGAGTGATAGGCATCTGTAATGTATTTATCTTCCACTTCAGCCATGTAAATTTCGATATTGATAGCTTGGCTTGAGACCGGGGGGAAATGCGCGATAACACCTTCACGCATTTGCGCCCACATCAACCGCATGCGATTAACATAGGGGGAAACATCTCGGCGGCCAAAGCTTATCTGCACCTTCTCTGCGAAAGGGTCTTCTTCTTGCACTTTAAAATCGGCTGCCTGCATGCCTTTTAAGATATTGTTTGCGATCAGATCTCGGCCAATATTCCTAAAAGCTCCAGCTAAGCGGCCGGCAATTACGCTATGATTTCCTTCGAGTAAAATGGACAACACATCAGATGCATCTGTTACCATAGATAAAGCGGTACGCATTTGAATTGGTGCATTTTGAAACTGATGAGCTGAACAATAGACTAGAGCTGAGGCCAGATTGTAAACGTTAAGTCCTTCTAAATTTTCTATGTACTCGACATCGGGCATGTTCAACCTGACATCAAAAATTGAAGTGTTGTGCAAAAATGCTGTGGGCTTATTATTCCCTTTGGGAGAGCGCACGAGTAATTGCTGAGGAACCGTTCTATCACCGATATGCAGGCTCAGCGACTGCTCAGGTGAGAGACACCACGATTTGTCAAACCGCTCAGACAAATAAGCCGCGCAGAAATCCCAGAAGGATGTATACCAAGAGGTACTATCGCCATGCTTTTCATCAGGCATTGCGGGTATGTACCAGCCCCGAATAACTTCGCGAATAAACCCATGCTTCAGTAACCGCTCACGATGCACTCGACTGAGTTGCTTTGACTGAATAGCAACAACTCCAGCTCCTTGAAGCAGTTTTAATTGCTCAAGCGAATCTGCTAATTTTTTTGAAATATTGTTCATTTCGCGTTCTACAGCTCAAAAATATTGATTGGATATAGGATTTTATTTATAGGTTTTAATGTTACACCTTTTATAGGTTTTTGTGTTACATTATTTATAGGTTTATATGTTCATCAAATTGTAGGTTTTAGTGTCGTACCCTATGGCAAAACCTACTTTTTGATTCATACAAGCTCTGTATGTTTTATCTTCATCATGTGACAAATTTTTCAATTCGTAAGTTAAGAAGCTGCTGAAATACACTGATTGTATGTTTTAAGCATGCGAAATTGTGATGCCCATCGTTCTATTTATTTCCTTTTATTATAATAAGTTCCAAAAATGAACATTTCAGGTATATAAGCGTCTGCTAGAATCCTCGCTACAAATCGTTACTTTACCTTGTATACGATACGCGCCAAGCTGTGCGCCGATCGATAGCAGGTAGCCGCCATAGCGAGATAATTGATGATTACGCCTGAAAAAATGACCCACCTGAAAGCACTGGAAGCCGAATCGATTTACATCATGCGCGAAGTCGCGGCTGAGTTTGATAATCCAGTGATGCTGTACTCTATCGGTAAAGACTCCTCAGTGTTGTTGCACTTAGCTCGCAAAGCCTTTTACCCGGGTAAAATCCCTTTCCCATTGCTGCACGTTGATACCACCTGGAAGTTTCACGAGATGATTGAATTTCGTGACCGTATGGCGGAGAAATACGGCTTCAAGCTGTTGGTGCATATCAATGAAGAAGGCAAACGTCTCAATATCAATCCGTTTGTTCATGGTAGTGCTAAGCATACCGACATCATGAAAACGCAATCGCTGAAACAAGCGCTTGATAAATATGGTTTTGATGCTGCGTTTGGCGGTGCTCGTCGCGATGAGGAGAAATCTCGAGCGAAAGAGCGCGTTTATTCTTTCCGTGACAGTAAACACCGCTGGGATCCTAAAAACCAGCGTCCAGAGCTGTGGAATACCTATAACAGTAAAGTCAACAAAGGCGAAAGTATTCGTGTCTTCCCGCTTTCTAACTGGACTGAGTTGGATATTTGGCAATACATCTATCTCGAAAATATCGAAATTCCTTCGTTGTATTTGGCTAAACCCCGTCCAGTTGTTGAACGTGATGGCACTCTGATCATGGTCGATGATGACCGCATGCCATTGCATGAAGGTGAAACGCCAGAAATGCAAACGGTACGTTTCAGAACCTTAGGTTGTTATCCGTTGACCGGCGCGGTGAAGTCAGAAGCACAAACATTGCCAGAAGTGATCCAAGAGATGCTGCTGTCAACCACATCAGAACGTCAAGGTCGAGTGATTGATCATGACTCCTCAGGCTCTATGGAGAAGAAAAAGATGGAAGGTTACTTCTAATTTCAATCCATGGTTTAGCACGCACTATTTCGTTTGAGGAGAATAAGATGTCCCACAGTTCAAATTTGATTGCTTCTGATATTGAAGGCTACCTGAAAGTTCACGAAAACAAAGACATGCTGCGTTTTTTAACATGCGGCAGTGTCGATGATGGTAAGTCCACGCTAATTGGTCGTTTGCTATTTGATAGCAAGATGATTTTTGAAGATCAAATGGCGGCGATTGAGAAAGACTCTAAGCGTTTTAACACCACTGATGAGGCGTTTGACCTAGCGCTATTGGTGGATGGTCTGCAGTCTGAGCGGGAGCAGGGCATTACCATTGATGTGGCCTATCGCTACTTTTCTACCGAGCAGCGCAAATTCATTATTGCCGATACCCCGGGACATGAGCAGTACACCCGTAACATGGCCACCGGTGCTTCAACCTGCGATTTGGCCATCATTTTGATTGATGCGCGTCACGGGGTGCAGGTGCAAACCCGTCGGCACTCTTATATTTGTTCACAGCTTGGGATCAAGCACGTGATCATCGCCATCAACAAGATGGATATCGTTGACTACGACCAAGAGGTCTATCAAAAGATTAAGAAAGACTATCGTGACTTTGCCGAGCAATTGAAGTTTACCGATATTCGTTTTGTGCCTATCTCTGCATTGAAAGGCGATAACGTGGTCAATGAGAGTGCCAATATGCCTTGGTACCCAGGTTCTCCGCTGCTTAAATTGTTGAATACGGTCACCATTAAGAAAGAGTCACAAGCGGCGTTCCGTTTTCCTGTCCAGTACGTTAACCGCCCGAATCTGAACTTCCGCGGCTTCAGTGGCACCGTGGCGTCTGGTGATATTCGCGTTGGCGATACGATTGAAGCGTTACCTTCGGGTAAGCAAAGTCGTGTTAAGTCGATTGTGACCTTTGACGGTGAACTCGAAAAAGCCAGTGTTGATATGGCGGTAACCATTACCCTTGAAGATGAAATCGACGTCAGCCGCGGGGATATGTTAGTGCGTCCGCATGAAGTGAGTCTGGTGAATGATCGCTTTGAAGCGGACTTGGTGTGGATGACTGAGGAGCCGTTGCATCTCGACCGCGAGTATTTGATTAAGGCGGGCAGCAAGCTTACATCTGGTTTTGTGCAGGCAGTGAATTATCGGGTTAATGTGAATACGTTGGAACGTGAAGAGGCGAATCAGTTAGCACTTAACGAAATGGGCGAATGCCGCTTTCTGCTGAATGAAAAAATCGAGTTTGACCCCTACGATCAAAACCGGACCACGGGCTCTTTTATTGTGATTGATCGTTTGACGAACGCGACCGTTGGCGCCGGAATGATCCGTCGCGAAGTGACAGGCGCTGGTGAACAAACCTCGACTATCGAATATTCTAATTTTGAGTTAGAACTTAACGCCCTAATTCGCAAGCAGTACCCGCACTGGGGCGTTCGCGACATTAGTAAAGACTAACTGCGGATAATCTGACTATGTCGTGGCATGGTTATCTCACGTTAGCGCTTTTTGTCAGTACCGTTGCGGGATTGATTAAGTTTCAATCCCGTCCTGCCGCTGTTTTTGGCTGTCTTATGTTGGCGCTTATTGCCAGTGAATTAGTCAATCGAGAGCAGGTGCTTGAGAGCTTTTCCAATTCAGGGCTCGTGACACTGATTTTGTTGATGATGTGCTCGCTAGTGTTGGAAAAAACACGTCTATTAAGGATGTTGGCCACTGGAGTGATGGTCAAAAGCTATCGTAGTTCATGGCTACGGCTGTTTGGGATCACTACGATCTGTTCGGCGTTTTTAAATAACACCGCCGTGGTGGCGACATTAATGGCGCCAGTGCGCAATAACCCATATCACAATGCGAGCCGTCTGTTACTGCCGCTGTCGTATGCGGCGATTTTAGGCGGTACCGTGACCTTAATTGGCACGTCAACCAACCTTATCGTCAACAGTTTTTATATCAGTGAAACCGGGCACTCGCTGTCCTTCTTTTCATTTTTTGCTGTCGGTATTTTGCTGGTGTTGGGATGCAGCGTGGTGGTGGCACTTTGCAGTCGTTTCTTACCCAATATTCGTAGTCAGGATAAGAGCTATAGCGGCTATTTTATTGAAGCTAAAATCCAGAAGGACTCGCCCCTTGCGGGAAAAAGTGTTGAAGCGAACGGCTTGCGTCATCTGGAATCCCTGTTTTTAGTCGAAGTGGTACGCAATGGACAACTCATTTCGCCTGTATCCCCACAAGAATTACTGCATGAAGGTGATCGCTTAGTCTTTGCCGGCGACATTCAAAAAGTCATGCAATTGCATACATTTCCTGGTTTAACCTTGTTCGCTGATAAAGATGGCTTGATGCAGCGAGATCTGACAGAAGTTGTGGTGCGCCAAGAAAGTGTGCTGGTGGGCAAATCGCTTAAGTCGGCTGGCTTTCGCGCGTTGTTCGATGCCGCGGTGGTGGCTATCCGTCGTGATGGGCACAACATTTCTGGCAAGCTAGGTGATGTGGTTATCGAAGCTGGCGACTTTTTGGTGTTAGCCGTGGGAGATGAGTATCGCCATCGGCATAACATAGGTAAAAATTTTATCAGTGTGAGCGGCGTAGAGCCTGATCTTCATCTTAATGGTGCCAGAGAATGGTTAGCCGTTGGTGGGTTCGCTATCGCCGTGTTGAGTTCCGCCCTCGGCATTATTGATTTGCTGCAGGCGTTGTTGTTACTTCTGGGCGTTTTTATCTTCTCCGGCTGCATAACGGTAAATGAGTTGTTGCGGCGTTTTCCGGTCGATATTTGGTTAATTGTTTCTGTCGCGATTTTGCTGTCTTTTTCGATGGTGAATTCGGGCGTTGCGACTTGGTTTACCAGCATAGTGGAGCAGCATGCCTCTGGATTGCCACCTTTTTATCTGCTGTTACTGACGTATGTTGTGACCTGGATATTGACCGAGTTAGTGACCAATAATGCGGCGGCCGCCTTGATGTTCCCGCTGAGTATTGGGCTTGCTCATGGCCTTGGCGTTAACATTCTTCCGTTTGTGATGGTGGTGGCCTATGGTGCGAGTGGCAGTTTTGTCAGTCCGTTTGGCTATCAAACCAATTTAATGGTGTACAACGCAGGTAAATACACACTCACACATTTTTTTCGCGCGGGATTCCCGGTAGCTTTTGTCTACGGCGCAATTGTGGTTGCCGCAGTACCTTGGTTTTTCCCTTTCTAATGAGTTATCGAATGGAGCTGTCATGACATCGCAGAAATCATCCAATGTGGTTTGGCACCAACATCAAGTGTCGAAAACCGATAGGGTCAAGCAGAAAGGAATTAGCCGCTCAGCGGTATTGTGGTTTACCGGCTTAAGTGGTTCAGGTAAGTCGACAATTGCTAACGCTGTCGAACAATTGTTGTTTGCCAAGGGCTATCACAGTTATCTGCTTGATGGTGATAACGTGCGTCATGGGCTAAATAGAGATCTCAATTTCAGTGATGATGACCGTATCGAGAATATTCGCCGTATTGGTGAAGTCAGTAAACTGTTTGTCGATTCTGGGCTGATTGTATTGACCGCTTTTATTTCACCATTTCAGCAAGATAGAGCGTTAGTTAGAGCTTTGCATCAGGAAGGCGAGTTTGTTGAAGTCTTTATTGATACACCGCTAGCGTTGTGTGAACAGCGTGATCCTAAAGGACTGTATAAGAAAGCGAGAGCGGGTGAGATCAAACACTTCACTGGCATTGATTCTGCGTACGAAGCGCCGGTAAATCCGGAGATCCATGTTGATACCGCGAGCCAATCTATTGTGGAATGCGCCGAGCAAATCGTGGCGTATCTTGAACAACATCACTATATCTAACGAGTGGTAGCGGCATGCAATACGACATTTTTAACGGCGATGCTGACGGCATAATTTCACTGGTACAACTGCGCTTAGCTGAACCTAAAACCGCGCAGTTGGTGACAGGTGTTAAGCGTGATATTGCCTTGCTTAAGCAAGTGAATGCCGTTGATGGTGATGGGATCTTAGTGCTCGATATTTCCATGGAAAAGAATATTGATGCACTCGAAAGGATCTTAACTTCCGGCGCAGTGGTCACTTACATCGACCATCACCGCACCGGGAGTATTCCGCAATCGCCCAATTTAACGACACATATTGATACCGCGGCGAATACCTGTACGGCATTGATAGTCGACAACTTGCTTAGCGGCCGTTATCGCGATTGGGCGATTGCTGCCGCCTATGGCGATAACATGATTGCCGTGGCTGATGAGCTGGTTGAAGCGCGGAGACTATCGACGGACGATAGCGCATTTCTAAGAGAGCTGGGCACTTTAGTTAATTACAACGGTTATGGTGCTGAGATAAGTGACTTACATATTGCACCAGCGGCATTATTTCAGGCGTTAGTCCAATATGAGTCGCCCTTTATGTTGAGGGATGATGAAAGCTCACCATTTTATCAGTTACAGGCTGCTTACCAGCAAGATATGAGCAACGTTGCTTCTCTGACGCCAAGCCACGCTGATGAAACTTTGTTGGTATTTACGTTACCCAATGAGGTTTGGGCAAAACGGGTGAGTGGTGTGCTCGGAAACGATTTGGCCAACACATATCCATCTCGCGCTATCGCGATCCTTTCTCACAACGCTGATGGCAGTTTAATGGTATCCCTGCGTGCGCCATTATCGAATCGACACGGTGCTGGCGAAATTTGCAGCAAGTTTGAAACCGGAGGCGGCCGAGAAGCGGCAGCGGGCATCAATGCCTTGCCTGTAAGTGATCTACCTCAATTCATTTTGGCAATAAAAACTTATTATCAGGAGTAATTGTGGTTAGAATGGGCGCCATTAAAAGTGCCTATTGTTATGTGAATTAGGGATTATCATGAAAATTGTTGTGGCTGGAACAGGGTATGTTGGCCTGTCAAACGCTGTGCTACTGGCACAGCATCATCAAGTTGTTGCTGTAGATGTTGTTCAGGAAAAAGTAGATCAGGTTAATCAGCGTATATCACCTATTGCTGATGAGATGATTGAGGAATACCTGTCATCGAAAACGCTGAATCTTGAAGCGACTACTGATGCCAATGCCTATGCAGATGCAGATTTTGTGATTGTCGCAACGCCAACTGATTACGATCCCACC
Source organism: Shewanella mangrovi (assembly GCF_000753795.1). GTDB lineage: Bacteria > Pseudomonadota > Gammaproteobacteria > Enterobacterales > Shewanellaceae > Shewanella > Shewanella mangrovi. Next base: position 31,007 of record NZ_JPEO01000009.1, on the reverse strand, counting down.
ACCAATTATTTCAATACTCGCACTGTAGAAACCGTAGTGGCTAAGGTGGTAGAACTCAATCCGAATGCTTGCATTGTGATTAAGTCTACCGTTCCTGTCGGCTATACGGCTGAGCTTCGTAAACAAGTGGGTTCTGACAATATTATTTTCTCTCCAGAGTTTTTACGTGAAGGTAAGGCGTTGTATGACAACCTGTATCCATCACGTATCATTGTTGGCGAACGCTCTCAGCGGGCCGAAGACTTTGCTCGCTTGCTGGCGGATTGTGCGCTGAAAGAGAATATCCCGGTGCTATTTACCGAAAGTACCGAAGCTGAAGCGATTAAGTTGTTTGCGAACACCTACTTAGCTATGCGTGTGGCTTACTTTAACGAACTGGACAGCTATGCCGAAATGAACGGATTGGATACCCGGCAAATCATTGATGGCGTGTGTCTAGATCCGCGTATTGGCACTCACTATAACAACCCATCATTTGGTTATGGTGGTTATTGTTTGCCGAAGGACACTAAGCAGTTGCTGGCTAACTACAATCAAGTACCTAATAACTTGATCTCGGCGATTGTTGACGCTAACCGTACTCGCAAAGACTTTATCGCTGACTCTATTATTGCTAAGCAGCCGAAAAAAGTCGGTGTGTATCGTTTGATCATGAAGAGTGGGTCAGATAACTTCCGCGCGTCGGCGATCCAAGGGGTGATGAAGCGTATTAAAGCGAAGGGGATCGAAGTCGTCGTCTATGAACCAGTGCTAAAAGATGATGAGTTTTTCCACTCCAAGGTTATTCGTGATTTGAATGAGTTTAAGGCCCAAGCGGACGTTATCCTTTCAAATCGTATGGAAGCTGAGTTAGAAGAGGTGGCAGATAAGGTCTATACCCGCGATATCTTCGGTCACGATTAATATTTTGTGGTAGCATTTGCTCAAAAATTTGAGTAGATGCAGTGCTGCGACTGATGCTTAAACGCCGTGTCTACTTGATGCGGCGTTTTTATTTGTGAGGAAAAAATGAAGTATTTAGTAACGGGAGCGGCGGGTTTTATCGGCTCACGGGTCGCTGAGCGTCTGTGTGAAGCGGGCCATCAAGTCGTAGGTATTGATAACCTGAACGATTACTACGACGTAAGCCTGAAACAAGATCGTTTGAATAAATTAGCCGAACAATCGCTGTTTAGTTTCAAACAACTCGATTTATCAGACCGTGACGGCATGGCGCAGTTATTTGTGGAAGGGCAGTTCGAGCGTGTGATCCACTTAGGTGCCCAAGCTGGTGTACGTTATTCGATTACTAATCCATTTGCCTATGCTGACAGCAACCTTATTGGCACACTCTGCGTGTTAGAAGGATGCAGACACAATAAAGTCGGGCACTTGGTTTATGCCTCTTCTAGCTCTGTGTACGGTTTAAATCGCAAGATGCCGTTTGCCACAGGTGATTCCGTTGACCATCCTGTGTCTTTTTACGCCGCGACCAAAAAAGCTAATGAAGTGATGGCACACAGCTATGCGCACCTTTATGGATTGCCGACAACTGGCCTGCGCTTCTTTACCGTTTATGGTCCTTGGGGACGCCCTGATATGGCGCCGATGTTGTTTGCGAACGCTATCACTGCCGATAAGCCAATCAAAGTATTTAACCACGGCAATATGAGTCGCGATTTCACCTACATCGACGATATTGTGGAAGGTGTATTACGTTGCGCTGACCATATTCCAGAGCCGAATAGTGATTGGACGGTTGAAGCTGGTACTCCTGCGACCAGCGTGGCGCCGTTTAGGGTGTTCAATATTGGTAACGGTAGTCCGGTAAAATTGATGGATTTCATTGCTGAGTTGGAAGATGCGCTAGGCAAGAAAGCCGAGAAGATCATGATGGACATGCAAGATGGTGATGTTCAAGCTACTTGGGCTGACACTGAAGACTTATTTAAGGCTGTGGGTTACAAACCCAAAGTTGGTATCAAGGAAGGTGTGCACGCCTTCGCCGAATGGTACAAAAGTTACTACGGTAAATAAGCAAAGACGAGTGGCGTAGCGTAAATAATTTGCCAATAAAAACGGCAGTGAACTCATAAGTTCGCTGCCGTTTTTTTATAAAGAAAAGGTATTAATATACCTTTTCTTCCATTGATCGGAGTTGGCTTGCTAGCTTAGGAATTGCCGTTCAAATAGCGTTCTATTTGAACGGCAATGTGAGGATTAAAAATTTGTATTCAACACAAATATATCATCCTTGAACAATATGGTTCTCCTAGCATGATTGGCCTTGATTACCTAACCTTGAACCCCGATATTGCACCATTGAGTTGCGAACCGAGAGCTGCTAATCGTTCGGAGGCCGAAGCGACTTCAAACGAAGACTCGGCAGTTTGGTCCGATATTTCGTTGACTTGAACTATGCGTCGATTGATCTCCTCTGCTACAACACTTTGTTCTTCCGCTGCAGTAGCAATTTGTTGATTCATCATTTGCACATCGTTCACGGCTTTCGCAATTCGACTGAACATCTCACCGACATTGGTTGCGTTATTCGCAGTGGCAAATGCAATATCTTTACTGCTTGCCATGCGTTGTAGGGCGCGCTCTGATTCGGTATGGAGACGTTGAGTCATAGCTTCGATTTCAGAGGTCGAATCTTGGGTTCGTTTGGCGAGATTACGGACTTCATCTGCTACCACAGCAAAACCGCGTCCAGCTTCACCCGCTCTCGCGGCTTCAATAGCGGCGTTTAAGGCCAGCAGGTTTGTTTGATCGGCGACTGTTTTGATCACCTCTAATACCGAACCAATGTTTTCGGTTTGTTTAGCGAGAACATCCATCGCTTCTGATGTTTTATCTACTTCCACCGTCAGTTCTGCGACGATACGCTGTGTTTCTTGAATTGCGTGATCCCCTTGGCCAGTGACATTTTGTGCGTTGGTAGTAGCTTCTGCTGCTTGCTCAGCATTACGGGCAACGTCGTGAACCGTTGTGGCCATTTCATTCATTGCAGCAGCAACTTGTTCAACTTCTTGGTGCTGCTTATTCATACCTGATTGATTTTGCTCCGTTACTGCTGATAACTGAGTGGCGGCAGCGGATAGTTCTGAGATTCCTGAAGCGACATTACTGATGAGTTCTTTTAGCGATACTGTCATATGCGAGATTGCAGATTGCAGGGTACCAATCTCATCTTTACGCACAACTTTAATTGATTTGGTGAGGTCGCCTTCTGAAATGGCTTTCGCCATGTTGGCTAATTCATGTAATGGTCCTGCAATTCTGCGCGTTATTTTCACGGATGCAAAAATACCAATCATGATGGACATTGCGGCAGCGATAAATAACAGCCAAGAGGCAAAGAGGCGTGTTTCATCAGTTGAATCGTGCTGATGAGAATACAATCCTGCTATATCTTGACGTAAGGTGGTGGCGATTGAATTGTAATTTTCAAGAAGTACATCTATGGCGATATCTGTTTTCACCAATCTATTAAATAACTCAGATAGTTGATGTAGCTGTGTTGTGAGCGATTGCTTATCTGTATCAGCGAGAAGTGTGGCACTATCTACATGCGTTAATGCTTCTTCAATTGCAGCTTGAATGGGTTTATTGGTGGTATGATCAGCTGTCCCAGCTTTTAACCAATCTCTCGCCATTTTGTCGGTTTCGATCATATGGATCCAAGCCGATTTGATATTTGAAATTGATTCAAGGCTACTAGTATCAGTGGCACCACTTGCTTCGAAATCTTCAGTTATAGTGTTCAAGCGTCCAATGATGGATGCGGTGATTGCGGCAGCAGATTTCATGTCGGCATTTTTGTTATCGAGTTCAACTGTCATCGACTGATAAGTCGTCTCATATTTGTCCAACGACGAGATGGCTTGCTTAATTAAAGCAACTTCAGTCGCTGCAGAATACTTTTCCTGCTCCGCTTTTAGTAACCGACCTATGTGGTTGATATGTTCAGCCAACTCTTGTTTGAATTCATCATCAACTGTACGTAGGTAGTTCTCTCTCGCAGATTTTGTTTGCAGAATTATTTTGCTTACTTCTTGGATTTCAGACATTTTTTCGCTTGAATCAACCATGGTGTGCATGTTGTACCAAGCAGTAAAGGCAATAATTAAGCATAGTGCTATTACCGTTCCAAAACCCAAGCCCATCTGTCGGGAAATTGTCAGATTGTTCATGATGTTACTCACAGCCTTTTATAGTGAATTTTCAAGTCTTATTGAGGATAGGTATGACAAATAATGCATACTTACCCAAGATATTATAATTTTTAGTCAAAGTTGGATTAGGAAGAGAACATTACGAATTGTAACGGAACAAAAAATGCGCTTGTTAGATGTATATCACTTTTAATGCACTTAATAAGTGTGCCGCGATCAATATTTTTTGTGATATACCGCAGAAATGATGTTGGCGAGCACTATTTGATAGAAATCAATTAAAACATGGCAGGTATCTGAATAGATTTATGAAAAAGTGATTTTCAAAAATTTGCCTATTAGTCGACTAATCGTCTAAGGGCTATTTCTATCAATCAAAAAGAAAGGAGCATTGCTCCTTTCTTTGTCGGGGACTACTTTAGCCGGTTAGAAACATAAACCACTATTGGGGTATCAGTCGCTTTGTCGACTTTTGCGATATCACGAATCGTGACGGTAGGTCTTACTCTATTTTTACCCATACTGCGTTCATTTAGGTATTTAAACGTATCATGTGCTTGATACTTAAAAGCAAATTTTGCTGCCGATAGGTCATTACAATTGATAGTGTTAATATTTCGTCTTACATCACTAAGGCCTTTGCCCATCATCAATAGTTTACTCTTCATTTGACCAATGTCGTTGTTTCCAACACTTACACAAAACTTGGTTTCTGGTGTATTGTCGGTACCGACAAACTGATAGGTATTTGCGTTGGCGAGGCTGGAAAATGATAAAGCTAATGCCAAACCGGCTATCTTGAAGCAGGTCATAGTATCTACCTCCAATATCACAATATCCTAAGTTTACGTAGCGAAAGCCTAATCAAGCCAAGTTCAAAGACTCCTCCGTAACAGACTCCCGCCTTAAGCAATTCCATTTTCTCTTAATAATTGTAGTTTGGCTTTTTTATGTAATGTCATCCTACCACTTTGACAAAATGGCAATCTTAGAACACGTAAAATTAAGTGTAATTTAACATTGTCTACGGAATTAGATAAAAATCAGTCAATTGTTATGATGATAGCGTTTTTATCGTTATCTTTAGTCAGGTAATAGCTCAGCTTAGTATTTATTTTTTTAGATTTTGAGGTTTTAAGACAATAAATTAATTAAGAGTGTTTTCTATGCCTAACATACTGCTAACGCGCTAATAACTATTAGTTTCCCTTCACCGTATATTGAGTCTCTAGAGGTTTACGATAAGTTAGCGTAAGCTGCTAGCTATGTTTTCGCCCACTGCTAACGTCTACTATGTTTCCCGTCGATATTCACGCTCATACGGTTGCCTCCACCCACGCTTACAGCACGATTCATGATTACCTTACAGTTGCTAAAAGCAAAGGTGTTAAGTTATTTGCCCTGACTGATCATGGACCGGCAATGGCCGATGCCCCTCATTTTTGGCACTTTGTGAATATGACAGTTATTCCCCGTGTTGTGGACGGTATCGGCATTTTGCGTGGCATTGAAGCCAATATTAAAAATACGGCAGGGGACATAGACTTCGTTGGCGATTATCTACAACAGCTAGATATCGTTTTGGCTGGATTACATGAGCCAGTATTAGCCCCCGCAGATTGCGACAGCAATACCGAGGCTATGGTGAACTGTATCAGGAGTGGCAGAGTCGACATCATTACTCATCCTGGAAATCCTCGTTATCCGATCGACCAAGAGACTGTGGTTAAAGCCGCGGCTGAGCACAACGTCGCCTTGGAAATAAACAACTCATCTTTTCTGCATTCGCGTAAAGGGAGCGAGTCTAATTGCATCAGTATTGCAAAACTGGCGAAGCGATTTGATGCGCAGCTAGTGATGGGCTCTGATTCTCATATTGCCTTTACGTTGGCAGGCTTTGAGCAATCACTTAGTATCATCGATGAAGCCGAATATCCTCGTGAAAGGCTGCTTAATCATAGTCCTCAGCAGCTGCTGAAATTTTTACAGCAACGGGGGCATCAAACCCTTGGAGAACATTTGGCATTTTTTCAGGAGATCGGCTGATGCTTTCACCTATGCCGCTGACAGAAGAACAACTGTTAACAGTGGTACAGATTGCTATTGCTGCTGGCAATGCGCTAATGCCATTTTACGATAGTCAGCAATTAAAGGTAGCGACAAAACAAGACAACACGCCAGTGACTGAAGCTGATTTAGCCAGTCATCATTGTATCGTGGCAGGACTAGAACAGCATTTTCCTGATATTGATATCTTGTCCGAAGAATCCGCCGACGTTGCATGGCAAACACGACAACAATGGCAACAGTATTGGTTACTGGATCCTTTGGATGGCACAAAGGAATTTATCAAGCATAACGGCGAATTCACCGTTAATATCGCGCTGGTGGTGAACAATATTGCGGTCGCAGGCATTGTTTACGCGCCAGCAATTGGGCGTTGTTTCTTTGGTATGCAGCAGTTAGGAGCTTGGGAATTTGAACATCAGAATGGCCACAATATCCCGTCAACGTCGACTATTAAACAGCTACGCCAGTCGCCAATTCCGAGTTTCCTCCCCCGTAAACCACTTATTCTGAGCAGTCGTTCCCATATAACCCCCGGACTTGCTGGGTTTTTAGCCGATTTCAAAGATTTTCACTTGCGTGAAGTGGGCAGTTCGTTGAAGATGTGCCTCCTAGCGAGCGGCGAGGCCGATATCTACCCGCGTCTCGGTGCCACGCACGAGTGGGACACTGCTGCCGCTCACGCAATTTTGTCTGCAGCTGGAGGTTGTGTACTGCTACACGACAGCCAAATCCCACTGCGATATAACACTAAGCCTGAATTAGAAAACCCCTGGTTCATTGCCTATAGACCAGGTTGGATAGAGGAAACTCCATGATTAGATTGGGAATTGACTTAGGTGGAACCAAAACAGAGATTGTCGCTTTAGCAGAAGATGGAACCGAGCTGTATCGTCACCGTGAACCATCTGCTCATGATTATCCGGGCACTCTGACGACCATCACCAAACTGGTCAAGATGGCTGAAGCTGAACTTGGGGAAAAGGGCAGTTTAGGCGTGGGTATTCCTGGCGTTGTGTCTCCTTTTACTGGACTCGTCAAAAATGGCAATTCTACATGGCTGCATGGTCATCCACTCGATAAAGATTTAGGTGAGTTACTCGACCGCGAAGTGCGCGTTGCCAATGACGCAAACTGTTTTGCGGTCTCGGAGGCCGTTGATGGTGCCGCGGCGGGTAAAGGATTTGTACTTGGCGTGATTATTGGCACTGGCTGTGGTGCTGGGATTGCGGTTAATGGCCAAGTGCATACTGGCGGGAATGGTATTGCCGGCGAAGTAGGGCATACTCCTTTGCCTTGGATGACGCCAGACGAGTTCCGCTCGACTAAGTGTTTCTGTGGTAATTATGACTGCATCGAAAACTACATTTCGGGCACAGGGTTCGTGCGTGACTTCAACGAACACCACCCAGAGACGCAAGTAAAAAGCGGACAAGAAATCACTGCGCTGATCGCCGAAGGCCATGCGGGGGCTCAAGCCGTCTTTGAACGTTACCTTGATCGTTTAGCACGAAGCTTGGCGCAAATTATCAACATTATGGATCCAGACGTCATTGTGCTGGGTGGCGGTATGTCTGCAGTTGACGCTATCTATCCAGCGTTACCTGCCCGTATTGCAAGTTATGTGGTCGGCCGTGAAAGTGAAACCCCGGTCGTGAAGAATCTTCACGGTGGTTCTTCCGGCGTGCGTGGTGCCGCTTGGTTGTGGCCATTGAACTGATTTACTGTTTTGGGCTCTAACCCCGCAAATACATTACAACAAGAGTGCGACTTGCGAGATGTTTTGGATTAAAAAAGTATTCTCCCAATTGTTTATGCCAGTGCCATTTGCCGTTATTTTACTGCTGCTGGCGCTGTGGCAATTCCGCCGTCGTCCTAAGCTGGCAAAAACACTTATCGTATTTTCGATTGCGTGGCTTGGTCTGCTTGCCAGTAGCTTTGGTAGCTATTGGTTGTTGTGGCCACTAGAGCAGCAATATCACGTATTTGATAAACCGGTACCTCATAGTTGCGTCGTGATGGTGTTGGGCTCTGGCCATGACGATGGCATCAAAGGTGAAGCTCGTCATCAGTTATCAACAACAGCGCTAGCACGTCTAACCGAAGGTGTGTCTTTGGTCAAAAAGGCGGATTCCCGCGACTGTTTGTTAGTGCTTAGCGGCTGGACTGGCGGTGGCAGTAATCGCACCCCGCATGCGGAAGAAATGAAGCAAGCGGCCATAGACATGGGCGCTGATGCCGCGCGTATTCTGACTTTGGATGATGCTAAAGATACCATTGAAGAAGCCCTCGCATTGCGACAAACCTTTGGTGCCACAGATGGTGACATGGGTGATGACGCTGTTGGTGGCCGCAAGCTGTTTTTGGTGACATCAGCTGCTCACATGCCCCGTGCTATGGAGATTTTCGTAGGAGCAGGGTTTGATCCTGTTGCTGCGCCGACCGATTTTCTAGGTCGTCAAGATCATTGGTGGCGTTTATCCACTGAGAACTTAGATAAATCGGCTAAAGCGTTACACGAATATATGGGCACTGTGTGGCTGCGTATTCGTATGCTTATCGGCGTTTAAGGCGCGTTAAGTGCAAACGATTGAGATCCAATCCACCTCAAAGCGTAATGCTGTCACGTTAACGGTTGTCGGGGCGAGCGCGTTGATCATCGCGTTCGCACTCTTTCTCGGCGTTAGTAGCTTATTTTATGTGGCGCTCACGCTGTTTGTGGTGGGCGCTATTGCGTTGGTGATTGGTATTGCAAAGCAGTATGAACCACCCGTTGTCATGACTCTCGAAGCCGAAGGCTTACGCTATTTTCATCGACGCGGCAGCGTGTTTATCGAATGGCGTAATATTCAGCGGCTCGACTTTCCAAGAGTGCAACGTGGTATTGAGCTTATTGAATTGCCTTTTATTGGCGTTAAGCTGCACGCTATCAATCCTATCCTTGATAATATCTCACCTCGTTTGGCCTCTGGTTTGCTTTCAGAGCAGCGTTCCTTAGTCATGACAGCGCTTGCCAATGACGAAGATTTGAATGCACTAGAACATTACCTCAGCGCCGAGTTCACACCATTGGTGGTTAATGATGACCGCTATCGCGGTTTGTTGGCGATGTTTGGTCGACGTTGCTTAACACTCGATAAACACCTCGGCTACCATCTCTATTTACCGGCCGAGTTTGTTGAAGAAACGCCACAAGAATTCCTTCGGTCATTACGTCGTGTCTGGAATGACCAACGTTTTGTTGATTGAGCCAAGTCCAATTCAAAGAATATGTCCCCCAATCGGCCATCTACCAGCTGTTGCTCACATCGTTAGTTAACTTTTGCAGTCGATAAAATGCGTTGAAGATGTCTCTGCACGACTATCAGTGTTAGGGCTGCGAGTACTTGTTCGTGGTCGCAACACGGTTACCTTTGTTGTCTTTGTGACCAGTCTTGCGGCTCTCGCAGTTTCTATTCTCAAGTGAATGACTCATCGGGTTTATCGCTGCTTACGTTTACCAGCTAGAGGCGGGGTTAGCGCTTGTTATCTATTACTTAGCGATGGATTACTTGTATTTGGTATTTGAGAGGGTGAGTTACTAGGTTCTTCTTTTCTTCCAAATGGTCGACGGTGTTGCGATTGACTAAGTGATGTTGTCAAACATGAGGGGAGGTATGACGTAAATCCAGAGCAAAAGAAAAGGGCCTCGAAAGGCCCTTTTGCATCACAACTAATTACCTAGCGCTAATTAGAATTTTACGTGAACTTTGTCATAGCCGTAGGTTTTACCTTCGCCGTGACAAGTTGAGCAAGATTCAACTGGCAAGTCTGCAGTGCTGTCTGGAGCATCAGCAGTAGTTGCACCGTTTGACTTGAAGTGAGCCAAGGCTGAATCGCTGTTGTGACAGCTGCGGCATGATTCTGCAACAGGGCTGATGTAACCACCAGTCACTGCAATAGAACGTTTGCCAGAGGTCAAGCCACCATCAGCTGCGAACAATGGAGTGCCATTGTGACATGCAGTACAGTCGCCTTGAACACCAGGGAAGCCCACAACAGAACCGTCAGCATCGGTGTGAACACCTTCGATAACATCGAAGTTACCTGAGTGATAACGGTGAACAACAGTTACCAAGTCGCGGTTAGCAAATGGAGTTACACCTTTGCTTTCTGCTACGCCATCTGCATTCTTGAACACAGCGTTTGGATGGTAAGAACCTGCGTAGTCATTGTTGTGACAATCCATACATTGAGTGAACTTGTACACGCCATGACCAGCGCCTTTAGTTACGTCCAGGTTGTTGTGGCAAGCTTCACACTTAGCTACTGACACAGTGATTTGGTCAGTACCTGCGAAGCGAGCTGGCATACCTTCGTCATCAGCGGCAGCTGTGTCTAAGTCAAAGAACTTAGTATCAGCAGTAACACCGATAGCAGTTGAGAACACTGAACTGCCGTGTACAACTTCTACAGGATTGCCGTAAGCCAGATCTGCTGTTTCGTCACAAGTTGCAGCTTGGTTATCAGTGCCTACACAGAAGGTCGCTTCTGTACCTACATAGATAGTACCTGAACCTTCTTCTGCAGTTACTGCGCGAGTCAGCACCAGTTTACCAGTTTCAGTGAAAGTACCAGCAGTCAGTGCTGGACGAGAACCCCAGCGTGAAACTGAACCGTCATCATTCACGTTACCCATCAGCGTTGCAGCAACACCCAGTACAGACAGATCTGATGACAATGCACCGTTAACGGTTACATCAGCAGTCACAGTCAAAGTACCAGCGGCTACGCTTGCGCCAGTGAAGTCGATTTGAACCAAGCTAGCCAGTTCTTTGCGTTCGCCTACACGGTGAGCGTTGATTGGTGCTAAACCACCAGCGCTGTGACAGCTTGCACATTGAGAATCATCAGCTTGAGCCAGTGCAAATGAAGCGTGGCCTGCGCCAGTAGCAAAGTTGATGTTGGTGTGACAACCAGTACACGCTGCGCGAGTTGGCTCGTCATTCCAAGTGGTTTTGCCTTCTTCTTCGCTGTGACAAACAGTACATTCATTCAATGGCGCTGGGTAGCCAATTTCTGACCATTCTTCAGCTTGAATGAAGCCGTATTGTGCCAATTCAGCTAAGTGAGCACCACCGTGGATGCGGTGGATCATTGCTGGCAAGTCAAATACATAGCCTTCTGCAGCTTGTTCTTCATCAGGTTGAGTTGCAGGGTTATGACAGAACACGCAGTTTTCTACGCTTTGGTAGTTACCGTGAGCAGAGATGTTAGCGATGTTGCCAGAAGTAGCGCTTTCGCCGTGACATTGCTTACAAGCTGCATCGGCAACAGTGTCTTTACCGGTAGTAACACCGGTTTCACCAGTTGCTGGGATGTAGTCTAAGCTGCCAAGGATTTTGTCGCTAACAGAGTTACCATCAGCGTCAGTAACGTTGTATGCACGGATCATTACGCGGTGTGGTGCGTTCAGATCGTCTGCAGCGTTCATGATAGGAGCAGTAGTGTCTGTGTAAGTCCAAGTACCGGTATAAGTACCTGGATTAGCAGGATCTTCTACCAGAGTACATGCTTCACCAGTTTGACCACGAGAACTGTAAGTGCCGTCTAATGTACAGTACATTGAGTGAGCACCAGCAGCAGTCTCTGCGTTGTTTTCCCAGAACACAGCTGGACCATCATCAGTGGTGTTGGTCATCGCAGTGATTGAGTAAACAGCAATCATATCCAAACCAGTCAAAGGCTTATCTTCGCCAGCTTGGTTCTTAGAAGTGACAGAGAATTTCAGTGCCAGAGCATCGCCACCCGCCAGAGTATTTTCTGCTGGGTCGATAGTGAAGGTTACGTCACCTGCTTTATAAACGGTAGATACAACGTCACCTGCATTCAGGCCATTTTGACCGTCTGCACCGTCTGCACCATTAGCACCTGGCGCGCCTGGAGCACCGTCTGCACCGTCGCTACCATCACCGCAAGCGGTGACTGCCAGCATACCGGACAGCATCAGCGCCAGTAATGACATATTATGATTTTTCATCATTGCGTCCCTTGTTGAAATTATATTGACTGCTTTTGCAGTACAGTAAATATACCTATTTCTTTGTGGGTATTACTTTAGTAAGTGCTCGAATTGTGAAATATGGGTTAATAAAGCATTATGGAAATTTCTAATAGTGAAATTAGTAATTTCGTATAACGTAATATTGGTGAGTAATTGAGACAAAAGACGAAAATAGAGACAAAAAAAGGCTGAACTCAGCCTTCTTAAGTTTGAATTCAGATTGCATATTTATGTGCCGAATTGGCGTAAATCTGCTTGGCTGCGAAAATCTAATAGGCGAGCGACGATATCAATCAACAACTGTCGCTGGCCATCGTTATAGCGACGATAATTCTCTGATTTTTCTACAAAGTTGTATGCGGGCATGGATATAGTACGGTGTAGCTTATCCACTTCCGTCTGTGACAATACTGCGCAACGCAGACCGCTAACTTGTTCAATATGGCAGAGCTCCGTTGCGGGAGCAAAGGCAACACTATCCATGGTCAGCAGATGGGCGTACCACTCTTCAATGTCATCAATGCATTCTATTTCGCTGAGCGTGATGTTCTCTTGTTGGCAATAGAGTTCTAAAGGATCAATGCGTTCGTTAAAACCTCTGATAGTCAGATAAACGAACGGATGCCGTGCAATATCTTCGATGGTAATCGCAGGATAATTGCGCCATAGAGGATGATCTTCACGACAGATTAACCCCAGTTCTTGGACTTCTCCGAGGCAGGTAGTGGAGAGCTCCTGATTGTCAGGTTGTTCCAGCGTAATGCCTAAATCCATTTCCCCACTATGGATTAAGTCTGCTGATTCATCTTGCCACTTGTAAAGACGCACTTTACCCAGACGAGCTTTGACTTCTGCTTGGCCTAAAACTTGCGACAGTGCGGACATTAATCCATATCCAACCGCAATATGAATACAGCCATCTGCACGATAATCTCTAGACGTCTTTGCTTGTAACTCGAGTTGGTATACCGATTGAATAAAATCGCACACGGGCTGATAGAGCGTTTCCGCAAGTGGTGTAGCCTTGAGTTTTTGCTGACGGCGATAAAATAACTCATCGTCGAACGCCATACGCAAGGCGCTCAAGCAACGACTGATTTTGGGCGCGGAGACAGAAAGTTCCCGCGCAGTGATATTGGCGTGTCCTGTTTCGTAGATATTTTTAAACACCATTAGCGTAAAAATATCTAACTCACACAATTGCTTAAGGAGTCTGCTTGTCATAATTATTGTTAGCCTAGAAGTGGTGGCTTCTGGTAAGTTAGAAAAGTTATTTATCTCACCTAATGCTAAACAATCTTATGGCGTTTAACTGTGATGATCCCGATTTGGTGCAAGTAAAACGGAAAATTGTGGCGAATTTGGGATGTATGTCACATGTTGTTAACTCATTTCACCCTGATATTATCACTCTGTTTCTAAACTCAAATTTGCAGTTGGTTTAGTATTTTTCAGTAGCGATGGTACTTCGTCCAGCAAACTCACCTGTTCTTTAACGCGAACACCGATAAACTGACCACCCTCAAAGATTTCCATGGTCGTGCTAGAGACCTCACCTTCAACATTTCCGCTGTCAGTAATGATAAGTTTTTCGCAGGAAACTTTGCCACGGAAAATACCCGCAACCTTGAGTTCTAAACATCTAAGCTGGCCGTCAATGATGCCATCAGATTCAATAGTTACAGTCCGGTCCGCATGAATTTCACCTTGCAGTGAGCCACCGACTAAGGTGTCGCCGTCAAAATACATTGTGCCAGTAATGCTGGTACCTTTGGCTATATAAGTTATGTCTGATTTCTTCTTATTGCTTTTAAACATACAAATCACCGTTCGCTAATGTTATAGAGTTATGCGGTTTTCGTTGCAGATGTTACCTACAACAGCATGATAAAAAAACCACTAATATTTGGCGCAGTGCTTGAATTTTGTCGCCTATGATGGGAACGGCCATTGCGTGGTTCGACATTTGAAGAGCTGATTTGCTGAGTTACGTTATGTTTAGCTAATTCAAATAACAAAGGGCAAACAGCGGCTACTTGTTTGCCTTTTGAAACTCAACAAGGTACCGCTAATCGTTACTTGAGTAACCATTTGGATTTTGAGACTGCCATTTCCAACTAGAAGTGACAATATCATGCAACGTATGAGTTGCTTCCCATCCGAGTAGCGCTTTTGCGAGGCTTGGGTCGCCATAGTATTCAGCGATATCTCCTGCGCGCCGTTCAACAAACTGATGCGCAATCGTCATCCCGCATGCCACTTCGTAAGCTTTAAGCATTTCAAGCACGCTGACGCCTTTACCTGTACCTAAGTTACAGGTGAGCAGTCCTGGCGCCTGTGCGAGTTTTTCTAAAGCTTTCACATGGCCAACCGCTAAGTCCACAACATGGATGTAATCTCTTACTCCAGTACCATCTACCGTTGGGTAGTCATTTCCAAAAATACTCAGTTGTTCACGTTTACCAATTGCAACCTGCGAAATAAAAGGCATGAGATTATTGGGGATGTCGTTAGGATCTTCTCCGATAAGTCCACTTTCATGGGCACCGACAGGATTGAAATAGCGCAAACGGGCAATATTCCAGCGCTGGTCAGCCTGATAAAGATCTGCAAGAATATTTTCTACCATTAATTTTGACTGACCGTAGGGCGTTGTTGCTCCCAACGGAAAGTCTTCTTTTAATGGTTGAACAGGAGACTCTTGATAAACTGCTGCGGAGGAACTGAATACCAAATTAAAAACTTCGGTTTCTGCCATCGCTTCTAGGAGCACTAAAACACCAGATACGTTGTTCTGGTAGTATTTCAGAGGTTTTGCAACTGATTCACCAACAGCTTTTAAACCTGCAAAGTGGACAACAGATTCAACGCTGTGAGTTTTAATCACATCTATTAATAGTGATTTATCAAGTATATCACCTTGATAAAATGGTACTAATTTCCCAGTGATTTGCTCAACACGTCTAATCGCTTCTGCTGATGAATTGCATAAATTATCAATAGCGACAATACGGTAATTATTGCGTAATAGCTCTATTAGGGTGTGGCTGCCGATATATCCAGCCCCACCCGTAACTAATACTGTCATGACTAAAGTTTTCCAACAAACTCTTTCAGGTAACTGATAAACTCATCACCTAATTCTTTGTGGCGCACTGCATGTTCAATTACCGCTTGCATGTAACCTAATTTGTTACCGCAATCATGGCTTTTACCGAGCATGTAATAGGCATCGACTTGTTGCGATTCCATCAGCATTGCAATGGCATCGGTCAACTGAATTTCGCCACCTGCACCTGATGGCGTTTTAGCAAGCAGTGGCCAAATTTCTGCTGGGAGTACATAGCGCCCCACGACTGCAAGGTTAGAAGGTGCTTCATCTACTTTCGGTTTTTCCACCAACTGAATCAAAGGTGCCGCAGCCCCAGGCTGTAATTCATGACCGTTAACGTCGGCAATACCGTATTGATTTACCATTTCTTCAGGCACGCCTTCTACCATGATCTGACCATGGCTGGTTTCGTCATATAGACGCACCATAGATGCTAGGTTATCGCGTTTGAGATCACAGCTCGCTGAATCAATGAGTACGTCTGGCAAAATGACGGCGAATGGATTATCACCCACCACAGATTGTGCGCATAAAATCGCATGCCCTAAGCCTTTGGCTTGTGACTGACGCACGCTGATGATAGTCACATCTTCTGGGCAGATAGATTGCACTTCATTGAGTAATTGACGTTTAACACGACGTTCTAGCTGGGTTTCCAGCTCAAAACTTGTATCAAAATGGTTTTCGATGGAGTTTTTACTCGCGTGGGTGACCAGCACAATTTCCTTAATCCCAGCTTCGATTGCTTCGTTCACAACGTATTGGATCAGCGGGCGGTCAACTACTGGCAACATCTCTTTAGGGATGGCTTTGGTTGCGGGCAACATGCGTGTACCGAGTCCTGCAACGGGAATTACAGCCTTACGAATATTCGACTTCATAGACGTCCTTTTCAGGTAGATAGATTGAATAATTGTATCTTAATGACTAACTATTACCACGATTCCACTATTCAATCATTTTTTTTACAGTTGAAACTCATTACTGGTAAGCGACTATTCATATTTTGTTCGTTTATTAACACCTTATTTTCAAATGAACATGTTTCTATAGCTTAGTGGCGAAATTTTCTACTAGAAGCTTTCTGTCTTATCAAACCTGAGAATGTTGAATAATTGGTCGTATAGGCTGTGTTGGGTGTAAAGAACACTTGCCACTCGGCCATTATGCTTCTACCTTATAGGGGTAGCCGTTGGCATAAGTTTTGTCCTGCCTCGGAAGAACTAAAACAATATAAGAAGAGAAACGTTTATGCGGTTGGAAGTCACTTGCCTCGACAGAGTGGGTGTGGCCAAGGATATTTTGACAGTCCTCGAACGTTATAGCATCAATCTTGTCTCCATTGATGCCATGACTAAAGGGTGTCTTTATTTACAGTTTGCCGAAGTACCTTTTGAAACCCTGAAAGAGTTGATGCCACAAGTACGCAAAGTGGACGGTGTACACGATGTGAGAACCGTGGCGGTTATGCCTTCTGAACAAGAGCGCTATGCCCTGAAAACGCTGTTGAAAACCTTACCTGACGGCGTCTTTTCTATTGATGCCAAAGGCAAAATTCGTTTTGTGAACGAGGCTGCGTTATTCATGCTTGGCATGCAGGAGCATGAAGTCTTAGATGAGCCGTTGAATCATTGGGTCCAGGGATTCAATTTTGCCCGCTGGATGGGTGAGGAGGCTGCGTTAGGACAAACTGCACGCGTCCACATCGGTAGCGATGAATATCTCGCAGAAATGCTACCTATCGAACTCCCGGAAGACGAACAGCAATCCTTACTTGCGGGTGCTGTAATTACCTTAAAAACGCCAGATCGTGTTGGTAAACAGTTCAATGCGTTACAGCGCCGATATAAAGGTTTTGAAAATGTATTAGCGGTGAGCGACAAACTGCAAGATATTGTCAAACAAGCACAACGTATTGCACAGCTCGATGCGCCGCTGTTAATCACGGGGGAAACAGGTACGGGCAAAGAGATGATGGCCCGTGCCTGCCATGATGCTAGTTTGCGCAGAGAAAAGCCTTTCGTCGCCATCAACTGTGCCGCAATACCGGATAGTGCAGTCGAAGAAGAGCTGTTCGGCTATGTCAGCAATGGCAGATTAACCAAACAAGGTTTTTTCGAAGAAGCCAAGGGCGGAACTGTTTTCTTAGATGAAGTGGCCGAGATGTCGAACTCTGCTCAGGTAAAACTGTTACGTCTATTGCAAGATGGCAGTTTTCGCCGTGTCGGTGGAGAAGAGGATATTCGTCCCGACATTCGCATTATCTGCTCCACCCAAGAGAATCTCGCTAAACGTTGCCAAGAAGGTAAATTCCGCGAGGATCTCTACTATCGTATTCACGTGTTAGGTTTCCATTTGCCTGCGATACGTGAACGTCGTACTGATATTTTGCCGTTAGCCGAGATGTTTCTGGAGCACTACAGCCAGCAGTTGTCTTGTCCTGTGAAACGTATATCGGCCAAATGTCGCAGCTTTCTGCAGGCTTATGCTTGGCCGGGTAATGTGCGGCAGTTGAAAAATGCGATTTTCCGTGCGGTTTCCATGTGGGATGGCAGTGCTACTGAATTGACCGTCGAGCAGTTAAAGTTGCCATCTTATGAGGAAGGGCAAGGGTACTTTGATACTGATTTCGATGGCTCACTCGACCAAGCGATGAAGAAGTTTGAATCCAGCCTTTTGCGGCGCTTATATCCCTCTTATCCAAGTACCCGTCAGTTAGCGAAAAAGCTGGGGGTATCGCATACCGCCATCGCCAATAAACTGCGGGAATATGGCATCAATAAGCCTAACAAGTAGAGTTATAGGGCTCTCCATACCAGATGTAAAGGTTGTTACTCAGATGGCGGTACGCTCAGTTTTTCGCGGCCACTGGGTAACAACACAAGGCTCCAAATCCTCTTGGGATGATAAGGTTTCTGTTATGTTTGTTTCTGTATCTGGATATTGCGCGCGAATAGCCAAAAACTTGTCCATGTGAGTGAGCAGTAAATTGGTCAGCACAGGGTCAAATTGTTTAGCACTTTCTTCAAAAAATAGCGCGATAACATCATTCACTGGCCATGCTTTTTTGTAGCAACGTTTGCTGAGTAGTGCATCAAATACGTCTGTAATCGCTGTGATACGCGCAAATATGTGGATGTCTTCACCTGACTTTCCATATGGATATCCTTTTCCATCCCAGCGCTCGTGGTGTTCTAAAGCAATGATTGATGCATAACTTAAAATATCGCCTTCGCTGGAACTCAAGATTTTATATCCAATGTTCACATGCGTTTTCATAATTTCCCATTCTTCCGCATTTAGCTTTCCAGGCTTTTCCAATATGGCCTCTGGGATCCCGATTTTTCCGATATCGTGCATTGGGCTTACCATCTCAATAAGCTCACATAACTCAGGCTTGAGTTGACTCAAATTTGCTAATAGCGCCGACATCTTTGCCACGCGTTTTACATGGTTTCCTGTTTCCCCTGACCGCGTTTCGATAACATCACCTAAGAGAAAAATGAGATCCTTTTGCACATTCACTGTTTGCTTTTGTAATGTGAGGATTTCGCTATTTTTACGGTTAATTTCACGCTTACGTTGCAGCAGCAGAAACAATACAAAAATGACAATGACGAGAATGGCGACGGTAGTGCCAAAAATCGACAGGATCCGCCAGTGTTCAATGATAAATGAGGTTGGCTTTCCGGTGATTTTTGAATCCACAGGTAGCTGATTAATGTCTATGTGGTGAGAGGTTAGTGCCTGATGGCTGAATACGTAACCTAGTGCCTCTTGGTCGTTGGAACTGGTATTGGTCACAACATTCGAAAATTGATTCTCTAGCAGCTCAAATGCTTTAACGCCGAGCTTATATGAGTCTATGACGTAACCACCAAGCACCCCATCACTAATGTAAAACTTCCAGAACACGAATATTGGTGCGCGGCTAAAGTGACCAAGTTGGTAGGCGATTTGGTTATAGTCGTGGTAGATATTATCCTTCGTTTCCGTATTGAAATGCGTTAGTAGTACCGCATCATTGACCGAAACATTCTGCAGTAACAGACTTGCCTCTGATAATGTTTTATCTCGAATTTCAATGACATTGATTTGTGGATATTTTTCGAGGGCTTTGGAAACATCTTTTTCGATAATGTTTGATGTAACACTTCTATCAGCTAGGTAGTAGAGATTTTTAATATTGGGTCGTAGCTTCAGGATGAGGTCTAGATTTTTCTCAATATAAATCTGTTCGTAAACCACAATCCCCTTGTTTGTTATTGGAGTTAGTGTTGCGTTTTCATCTCCTATGCCGACAGCAACTGTGGGTAAATTTTTGATGTTAGGCATATCAAGATTATTAACAAATAACAGTGCGTTATCGTCAGTGATGATGACGCCATCAAATTGATAATTTTTATATTTTTGCTTTAAGTACTGGGAATAATTACCAAGATAGTCGGAGTTGTCTATGCGTTTAGCATCAAGGTATTCGATTGATAACTTCATCGGATTGCCAAGTGCTGAATTAGAAATGTCTATACCGCTTTGTATCTCCTTGGTCCATTGATAAGAAGGATCATAAGAATGAATCACGAGTACTCGGTACACATGCATATCGACATTCGCGAAGGCAGTAAAAGAACCACTTAGCAGGGCAAAGAGCAATAACATTAGCCGTATCTTCATAAAAACCTTTTTATGTTTACGAGATAAAACTAGCGTGCATAGGTAATTTAGAGTCTAAGCCTTTCTGTGTAATTGTTTGGGTGATTTACGCCACAAAATAGTGATTTTTAAAAAATTGAACATTGAGAGTTTGGCACCATGAAAGGACATCATTGATGTCCTGATTCTGATTTAACAAATCTGAAATCGTAATTGCCATATATTCAATGAGGTAGTGGTTTCAACCTAAGTGTGGGCCCAAGTAGATTGCTACCAAAGATAATCGATATATTGCCCAGTGATGCGATGAGCCATTTCCCTGCGATAGTCATTGCCAACAAATAATCTGAAATAGAGCATCACCTGTTCGCAAGCAGAAAATTCACAAACGCTTGATCCGCTTGGCTGAGTGGTCGATGTTTTTTCCACGCAATATGCAGTTCTACAAAGACCGGTGGTTCCAGCGAAATAGTATTGATGTCATCGTTAGGTTGGATCACCATCTTGAGCAGACTCGCTACCGCAAACCCTTGCTGTACCACTTGTTTAATCAGATTGATCAAGTTGGTTTCAAAGGCAATCTTAGGCGTTAAACCCAGTTCGCTAGCGCGGTTCAACATCCATTCTCGGTGATAATATCCCGGTTTGAACATCACTAATTCATGCTCAAAGAACTGCTGCATACTGATCGCTTTGAATTCAGAAAGCGGATGTTCATAGGACGCGGCTACAACGATCTCTTCATTAATCAATACGCAAGAATCAAAATCGGGTTTGAGATCTGATTTGGTGATGATGGCGATATCGACTTCTTGCTGTTCCAGCATTCTGAGTGCGTCGCGTGTGCCGCCTTCAAACAGACTCAGCTTTAAGTTGGTGTATTGGTGACGGAAAGCCATCAAGCGACTGGGAAGGTAGAAGGAGCCTAACATCCCGGGGACCGCAACACGTACTTCTCCTCGGCTCAGATCCGCCATTTCACGAATGTGGGTTTGTGCTTGAGTCACTTGCTGCAAAATCAATTCAGCATGTTGTTTTAGCACCTGGCCTTCGGCGGTGAGTTTTATCGCCCCTGAATGCTTACGAGCCTGACGCTGTACCAGCGTGACGCCAAGTGATTGTTCCAATCGCTTTAAACTTTGGCTAAGTGCCGGTTGCGCCATGTTAAGTTTCTCCGCTGCCCGGGTAAAACTTCCATACTTCAATAGGGCACAGAAATGGCGTAGTTGGCGGATTTCCATCTCGAACCTCTTCTTTTTCATCGAAAAATTAACTATAACAAAAATCAATCATTTTGATATTTTTTATCTATTATTGTTATGTTTTATTCGCTGCTATGCTTTACACCTAATGCTTTTTCAGGTTGTGCTAATGAACATGACAGCTAGGCGTCAAGTCCGCGATTTGCGGCTTATCTGGGCGCTATGTATCGCCTCTCTGGTGATTTACATCAATCTTTATATGATGCAGGGAATGTTGCCGCTGATAGCGGAACATTTTCAGGTATCGAGTGCGCGTTCAACGCTCGTGCTGTCAGTCACAAGCTTTACGCTGGCGCTTAGCCTACTGATTTATGCAGTAGTGTCAGATCGTATTGGGCGCCACCGACCCATCGTGATTAGCCTGTGGGTGCTCGCCTTATCTAACTTACCTTTAGTTTTTATCGATGACTTTCGTACCTTGTTGTTTGTGCGCTTGTTACAGGGCGTCTTGCTTGCGTCATTACCTGCAATTGCCATGGCTTACTTCAAAGAACAACTGAAGCCACAAACGATGCTAACTGCCGCAGCTGTTTACATTACTGCCAATAGTGTCGGGGGGATTGTGGGGCGCCTTCTCGGCGGTGCGATGTCACAGCTGTTTGATTGGCAAAGCGCTATGCTGGCTTGTTTTGGCTTTAGCGTGATCTGCGTTGGTATCGCGCACTATTTATTACCGAAAACCCGAGATGCCGTTAAACGTGAGCGGACAAAGTTGCCATGG
Organism: Shewanella mangrovi; assembly: GCF_000753795.1. Lineage (GTDB taxonomy): Bacteria > Pseudomonadota > Gammaproteobacteria > Enterobacterales > Shewanellaceae > Shewanella > Shewanella mangrovi. Next base: position 8,992 of record NZ_JPEO01000009.1, on the reverse strand, counting down.
TCTGAAAAATTGAACTTCTCTACTGATATTGCCGGTTTTATGCACCATCTACGTGACAGCCAGATGCGGCTTGCGTATCTGATTGGCGGTATCACGTTTATGATGATGGTGAATCAATATAGCTTTATTCAATTACATTTGATGGCGGAGCCATTTGCGTGGAGTCGCTTTCAGGCTACGCTGATTTTTCTGTGCTATTCCAGCGGGACCATTGCCTCCTATTTTACGGCGCGTTGGATCATGAAACACGGTCAATTACCTTTGTTTCGTTTATCACTGCTGCTGATGTTCGTCGGTTCGCTGCTGACCTTGTTTGATACTGAATTCGCTATCTGTATTGGCTTTCTCTTTTCAAGTTGTGGTTTCTTCGTGACCCACAGTTGCTGTAATTCTTTTGTCGCCATGCGCGCAACCAGCCACCGAGCTAAAGCGACGTCACTTTATCTGTGTTGTTACTATTTGGGCGCTGCAGTTGGCGGACCTTACTTAATGATGTTTTGGCACAGTGCAGGTTGGGCCGGAGTGATTGGTGGTTCGATGATGTTATTGAGTCTGATAGCGGTATTTGTCTGGCGTCTGGGCTATCGGCAACGTCAGACGATGTTGCCGCATCCAGTATGTTAATTGAAGACGTTAAAGTTCGTCGTTGATGAAGTCTTTGCGTTCCAAACCATATTTACGCATTTTGTCATACAGTGTTTTGCGGGGCAGTTCTAGCTGCTCCATGGTGTTTTTGATTGAACCTTTGTTATGACTAAGGGCATCTTCAATTAACACTCGTTCAAAAAACTCCACCCGCTGCGTGAGTGACATACCACTGTGCAGCTTGTCGTTGTTGGCGATGGCGCCAGAGAACGCAGCCTCTTCGCCTAGCAGTACGTAACGCTCTGCGAGGTTACGCAGTTCACGCACATTTCCCGGCCACTCATAGGTACTCAGGCGCGCCCGATGTTCACTATCTAGCGCTATCAGTTCCTTGTGATAACGCGCTGACGCTACGCGGGAAAAATGCAAAAACAGTAGTGGAATATCTTCACGACGTTCACGCAACGGCGGGATCGCAATTGTCACCAAATTTAAGCGGTAGAACAGGTCATGGCGGAAATCGCCCTGATCGCACAAGGCCTTTAAATCCACCTTAGTCGCGGCAATAACTCGAATATCTAAATCGATGCTTTTGTTAGAGCCGAGGCGTACCACTTTGCGGTCTTCAAGTACGCGCAGTAATTTCACCTGTAATGACATTGGGGTACTTTCAATCTCATCGAGAAAGATGGTACCGCCGTTGGCAAATTCGAATTTACCGACGCGGGTTTTGTCTGCACCAGTAAATGCCCCCGCTTCGGCGCCGAACAATTCACTTTCAATAATGGTCTCTGGAATAGCACCACAGTTGATAGCGACAAAGTTAGCATTGCCGCGGGGGCTGTGATCATGCAGATAACGCGCAACCAGTTCTTTACCTGTGCCCGTTTCACCTTCGATCAAAATATCTGCCGGGGTATCGAGCACCTGATGAATGATATGGCGCATCTGCTGCATTCCCGGACTGTTACCTAAGATACGTGGTCCGGGTGAGCTTTGTGATTCTAACTCTCGTTTTAACGAACGATTTTCTAGGGTGAGGGCGCGTTTTTCTAACGCTCGCTTGACCACATCTAGGATGTGTTCGTTGTTAAACGGCTTTTCCAGAAAATCGTAAGCGCCTTGTTTAACGGCGCTGACGGCCATGGCGATATCACCAAAGCCAGTAATAAGGATCACGGGAATATCGGGATCACGTTGCAGAATTTGTTGCATCACGCGAATGCCATCAGTACTTGGCATATTGACGTCAGTGATGACCACGCCTGGCCAGTTAGGTTGGATGAGCTTAATAATTTCTTGGGGCTGGGTGCTGGCTTTCGCGGCGATATTTTCCAATTCAAACAATTGGGTGAGTACTGTGCCGATATGCGGCTCATCATCAAGGATCAGTACTGTGTATGGATTATCGATCATCCTTGGTTATTCTCCCGGACATAACGGCAGTAAAATGACAAACTCGGCGCCACCCTCAGCAGCGTTGGTGACGGTAATGGTGCCGTTCATCGATTCGATAATACGCCTTGAGATGGACAATCCCAAGCCGAGCCCTTGTCGTTGGCTGGTGGTGAAATAAGGTTCAAAAATCTTTTCCATCTGACTTTCATTCACCCCAGGACCTGAGTCCCTGATTTGGATCTGCAGCTTATCAGACAGTGTGACGCTAATGGTGAGCAATCGCGTATCAACTTGCTGCATGGCAACAACAGCATTACTGATAATATTAACCAACACTTGTTGTAAACGGACTTTATCACCAAAAAAGCGTACTGGCTGATCCGGCAGTTCCAAGTGTAAGCTGATCCGCTGTTTTTCAATTTCAGGATTGACGATAGTCAGCGCTTCACCAAGCGTGTCGTTTAATGAATTGGCCTTGTCTTGGCCTTCACTCTTGCGGGTAAAGCTTTTAAATTGGGCCACAATCTCTGCTAAACGGTCAGACAAGGAGATAATGGTGCTCAGATTTTCTTTGGCTTTATCTTGCATATCCCGTTGCAGCAGGGTTTGGGTATTTTGGGCGTAACTTCGTAGCGCGGCCAGCGGCTGATTAATCTCATGATTAATACTTGCTGACAAGCTGCCGATAACCGTAAGCTTTGCCGCCTGTATCAACTCTTCTTGTGTTTCTTGCAGCTTTGTATTGGCGCTTTCGAGTTCTTGAGTTCGCTCTTTAACGCGTAACTCTAATAGGTTGTGCGCCTGTTGCATGCGACGCATATTTTTACGTCTTTCCAAGCTAAAAGATAACCCTAGCGCCAATAACATATAGACGCTGGCAGACAGCAACATGGTCAATGGCAGCGATGTATATAGCGGCTTAACCGGAGTCAATACATGCACATCCCAGCCCGCTTTGCTCATGCTGCCTTTGGTATCGAGAAACTGTTCGTGACCGTCATCATGGCTGATATGGTAAAGCGAGCGTTCAGCATCGTTTAATGAGTTATAGGGTGGTTTGATGCTCAATGCTGTAATGATGCGATTAGCGTAACGGCGACTTTGGTAGATAGCATCTTGCGCCGCTGAGGTCAGCGGCATTAACGATTTTAACCGCCAACTTGCCATACTGGCGAGGAAGATGACTTGGTCGTTACCACTGATCGCCAATTCATACTGGCCCGCTTTGGCAAGTCCGGTTAACTGCTCTTCAATATCGGCGATATCGACCTTTACCACGATGATGCCAAGTACTTTGCCTTTTTCAACGATTGGATAGGAAAAGTAAAAGCCTCGAGTATCTGACGATGTTCCTACCGCATAGTAGCTCCCCAAACGGCCTGCAATGGCTTCAGTGTAGTAGGGGCGAAACGCATAATTCTGACCGATAAACGAGTAGGGCTTTTGCCAGTTACTGGCGGCGATAGCCTCGCCTTGATTATTGAGCAGATAAATGTCTGACGCTTCAGTGACATGTTGGATCTCCTCAAAATAGCGGTTGATATGCCGAATTTCATCACTGTTATCACTATGCGCCAAGGCACTGGCAAGCATAGGGTTTGTGGATAACACATGGGGAATACTTTCGTAGCGGATTAAGGCACCGTCAATGAAGTTGATGACTTCAGTTAATTGACGATTTGCTAACGGCTGAATGCGAGCAAAACCTTGCTCAAGGTGATACCAGTAAGTTATGGCTAATGTCGCACACAATCCCAGCAGCATCAGCAAAGTGATGCCCAGACGTTTACGAAAAGAAGCCTGTGGTTGCATATCTAGAGGATGCCCTGAAATTCGGCGAGTCTGAATTAGACTCGCCGAAACTTGCGGATTTTTCAAGAGTTATTATCCGCGCAGGCTATCGAGGTGCTCTGGCAGTGCCAGCGAAATAGCAGGAATGTAGGTAATTAATGCGAGGAAGAACAGCAACAACAGCAGCCAAGGTACACACGCTTTAATGACCCAGCCAATACTCTTGCCCGTTATCCCGGCCGTCACAAATAGGTTAAGTCCGACCGGCGGCGTTAGCATCCCAATTTCCATGTTCACCACCATGATAATACCAAGATGGATAGGGTCGATTCCTAATTTGACCGCAATTGGGAACAAAATCGGCGCCATAATCAGCAGAATCGCCGAAGGCTCCATAAAGTTGCCCGCTGCTAACAACAGCAAGTTGACGATGATGAGGAATGCCCAAGGTTGCAATCCCCAACTCACGATGGTCTCAGCAATCGTGTGTGGAATACGTTCTGTTGTCAGTACGTGCGCAAACAGCATGGCGTTGGCAATAATAAACAGCAGCATAATGCTGACTTTGGCGCCATCGCGTACTACGTTACGCACTTCTTTATCGGCGGGAGTTTTAATGAAACCCAGTACCACATGCCATAAGTTGCGGCCGATGGCTTTGCCAAGATGCTCTCCCGGTTCACGCCAAGCCACGTTCTTTAGTGGACCAATATCACGGTAGCCAAATACGGCAATAAAGTAGGCGTAAACACAGGCAACAGCCGCTGCTTCGGTAGGAGAGGCAATACCGCCGTAGATTGAACCAAGCACAATCACAATGAGCATCAATCCGCCAATCGCCTTGGCGCTAGAGATACCGAGTTGTTTAAACCCTGGAAATGGTTTGGAAGGTAGGCCTTTTATGCGAGCTGTGATGTAAATCGCCAGCATCAGCAAGCCGCCCATCATTAACCCAGGGATCAAACCCGCCATAAACATTTTGGCAGCAGAGACTTCAGTCGCGGCAGCATAAACCAGCATCACAATTGATGGCGGGATCAAAATTCCTAGGGTACCGGAGGTGGTAATAACCCCCGCAGCAAATTTCTCCGGATAACCGGCTTTTACCATCCCGACAATAACAATAGAGCCAATCGCTGCCACGGTCGCAGGCGAAGAACCTGATACAGCAGCAAATAGCATACATGCCATTACTGATGCCATAGCCAGACCACCTTTAATATGGCCTACGCTGTCCATGGCAAAGTTAATGATCCGTCTTGCAACACCACCAGTGGATAGGAATGCTGATGACAAAATAAAGAACGGAATCGCTAATAGTGTGTAGTGTTCAGATGCCGACGCATACAGTTTCAATGCGATCGACGCCAGAGAGTCGTTAGAAAAAAGTAAGATCGTCAACATACTGGAAAACCCCAACGCGATTGCGATGGGCATGCCAAGGATCATGCAGAAAAATAAAACAATAAAGAGTGTGGCAATGGTCATGGCGTTACCTACTGATCCTGTTTGTTCTGGTCATTGTTGTCAGCATCATTCGCTTCATCGGCGAGGTGCATGCTCTCTTTGGCCTCATCATGGAATGCAAAGCCTACAGAGCGGTTGGTCAGAATGGCGATCATCAGTTCGATAAAGCGCCAGGTAAGCATAGAAAAGCCAATCAATAGGATGCTTTGTGACATCCATAGCGGTACGGCAGGATCTTCAATATCGATTTTCCATATGTCCCAAAGTTTGTCGGGATCAACATTAGCAAATAATGCCTTGGGAAAATGGATATCCTCCATTGGAATGCCGACCGCGTACATTTCTGACAGATAGTCCCAGCTACCTTTCAGGAATAGTCCGCAATAGGCGAGACAGATAACACAAGCTAACACTGCCGCATATTTACGGCCTTGCTTAGGCAGTTTAGTAACAAAGGCATCTACACCTATGTGCGCGCCTACTTTGACACCGTAGGACATGCCAAACAGTACAAACCAGCCTGCTAGCGTAAGCGTCAGCTCCTGAATCCATAGAAAGCCAGTGTTGAAGAAGAAGCGAGCAACCACCTCGACGAACACCAATATGGTCATGAGGGAGATAGTGAGGTTGAGTACCCCTTCTTCCACATAAGCGAAAATACGAGAAAACATAGCAATCGATCCCCAGTCGGTCGGAAACGGGGACTAATGCCCCCGGACATTTTGTAGTTTTACTTATTAGCTGCGACTGCAGCGTCAATCATGTCTTTACCGATTTGATCTTCGAACTTGCCCCATACTGGCTTCATTGCATCAATCCAGGCTTGGCGTTCGCTGTCAGACAGTTCGACCACTTTGCTTTCACCTGAGTCGATGATCAGCTGACGGTCTTGCGCGTTTTTGTCAGAGGCAATCTTGTTACCGTATGCCAACGCTTCGTCCATACATTGTTTGATGATTTTACGTTTGTCTGCTGGCAGACCTTTCCAGAAGGCGGCAGAGGTCACCACCATGTAATCCAATACACCGTGATTACTTTCAGTAATGTAGGACTGAACTTCGTAGAATTTTTTCGAGTAGATGTTTGACCAAGTATTTTCTTGACCATCAATCGCGCGGGTTTGCAGCAGGGTAAACACTTCAGAGAACGGCTTTTTAACGGCCATAGCATTAACAGCATCAAACTGTGCTGCCAGTACGTCAGACGCCATTACACGGAATTTCTTACCTGAGGCATCGGTAGGCAGTTTCAGCGGTTCGTTGGCTGAGAATTGCTTCATACCGTTATGCAGGTAACCCATCCCCACAATGCCTTTACGCTTCATTGAACCCAGCAGCGCTTGACCAGCATCACTCATTTGGAACTTTTCAACTGCATCCATATCTTTGAACAGGAATGGCAGATCGAACAGTTGCAAACGTTTGGTGTAACGCTCGAACTTAGACAGAGACGGTGCTACAAACTGAACGTCGTTGAGTAGCAGGGCTGCTAATTCGTTGTTATCACCAAACAACTGAGAGTTAGGGAACACACTGACTTTATATTCGCCAGGTAAACGTTCTTCGACCAGTGCCTTGAATTTCAACGCCGTTTGGCCTTTCGGCGTGTTTTCTGCAACAACGTGTGAAAATTTAATTTCAACAGGTTCTGCTGCAGCGAGAAAACTTGTCGCCATTGCCCCAGCAGCGAAAGCTGCCATAGCGAAAGTTTTCAGTGGTTGAGAAAATAAACTGATGTGCATGGTATTTCTTATAGTCATCTTGGTAATCCTTCTGACACTTTTTTAAGTTGTATAGACACGTGCCCCATCACTACGTGTCTCACCCGGGAAAACCACTTAATTTCCCAATGGTTGAACGACTAAAGGCAAGTTACAGGCCAATTTGTTTAACGTTATGTAACTCATTGGTTATTAAAGTGTAGGTTATTTGATGGCCATCACATGCATTTGTGAATTGTGTGAGAAATGAATCACGGCAATTTGCTGAATGTGTGGAAAACCACACATTGGACTTTGCGAGTTGAAATGAAGTGTGATGTTGATCTTGTTGTTATGGAATTTTGCCCTTTTTGTACGAGGGCTGATAGAATATCCGCCTTATCACTTGCCTCTACGTAGGCTTCTTATTAATTCAAGGTTTAAAGTCAATTATGACCATCAAGACGCGTTTTGCTCCTAGCCCTACCGGCTATCTTCACGTGGGCGGTGCTCGCACAGCTCTCTATTCTTGGTTGCACGCTCGTGCTAACAACGGCGAGTTTGTATTGCGTATTGAAGACACGGATCTTGAGCGTTCTACTCAGGAAGCAGTGGATGCCATTCTGGAAGGTATGGAATGGTTAGGACTGAACTGGGATGAGGGTCCGTACTATCAAACCAAACGTTTCGATCGCTATAAAGAGTTGATCGGCAAAATGCTGGAAGAGGGCACTGCATATAAATGTTATTGCTCAAAAGATCGTTTGGAAAAGCTGCGTGAAGAACAAGCAGCAAAAGGCGAACGCCAAAAATATGATGGCTGCTGCCGTGATCATGCGCCGCGTGATACTGACGAGCCATATGTGATTCGTTTTAAAAACCCGCTCAATGGCAGCGTCGTATTTGATGATCACGTGCGTGGCCGTATCGAAATCTCTAACGAAGAGTTAGATGATCTGATTATTGCCCGCAGTGACGGTTCACCTACCTATAACTTCTGTGTGGTAGTTGATGACTGGGATATGGGCATCACTTGCGTTATCCGTGGCGAAGACCATATCAATAACACCCCAAAACAGATCAATATTCTGAAAGCGTTGGGCGCGCCAATTCCTGAATACGCGCACGTGGCAATGATCTTGGGTGATGATGGTGCCAAACTGTCAAAACGTCACGGTGCGGTAAGCGTAATGCAATACCGTGACGACGGTTATCTGCCAGAGGCTCTGCTGAACTATTTGGTCCGTTTGGGCTGGTCTCATGGTGACCAAGAGATCTTCTCAATCGAAGAAATGGTGCAATTCTTCAAACTGGACGATATCAACAAAGCGGCATCGGCTTTTAACACCGAAAAATTGCAGTGGCTGAACCAACACTATATTAAGTCAGCAGATCCTGAATATGTGGCGTCTCATCTTGAATGGCACATGAAAGATCAACACATCGACACCAGTAATGGCCCAGCGTTGAAAGATGTTGTTACCGCATTAGCTGAACGTGCGAAAACGTTAAAAGAGTTGGCGGCCGCTAGTCGCTACTTCTATGAAGACTTCGAAAGCTTCGACGAAGCTGCTGCTAAGAAGCATCTACGTGGTGTTGCTTTGGAACCTTTGAAGTTGGTTCAACAGAAGGTTGCGGCGTTAACTGAATGGACGCCTGAAGCTATCCATGAAGCCATTGAAGCAACAGCTACTGAGCTGGAAGTGGGGATGGGCAAAGTAGGGATGCCGCTGCGCGTCGCGGTTACTGGTGCAGGCCAATCACCATCTTTGGATATCACACTGTTTCTCATTGGGAAAACGCGCTGCGAGCAAAGAATATCCAAAGCGGTTGAATTTGTAGCAAGCAGAATAAATTCCTAAAAAATGCGTTGACACATTTGGGCTTGCTGCATAGAATGCGCCTCGCACTCAGGGACATGGCGGTGAAAACCTCAGGTAAATGAGTGTGAAGCGACCAAGGGGCTATAGCTCAGCTGGGAGAGCGCTTGCATGGCATGCAAGAGGTCGACGGTTCGATCCCGTCTAGCTCCACCAAATGTGTCGCAGTCCA
>NZ_JPEO01000008.1 GCF_000753795.1 Shewanella mangrovi | reverse complement strand
CGACGGTTCGATCCCGTCTAGCTCCACCAAATCGTTTATCACCACGATAAAAGGTGAGTCCTGGGTCCCCTTCGTCTAGAGGCCTAGGACACCGCCCTTTCACGGCGGTAACAGGGGTTCGAATCCCCTAGGGGATGCCAAACTCTTTTTAAGCGGAGTATAAATGCTTAAGTCCTGGGTCCCCTTCGTCTAGAGGCCTAGGACACCGCCCTTTCACGGCGGTAACAGGGGTTCGAATCCCCTAGGGGATGCCAAACTCTTTTTAAGCGGAGTATAAATGCTTAAGTCCGGGGTCCCCTTCGTCTAGAGGCCTAGGACACCGCCCTTTCACGGCGGTAACAGGGGTTCGAATCCCCTAGGGGATGCCAAACTCTTTTTAAGCGGAGTATAAATGCTTAAGTCCGGGGTCCCCTTCGTCTAGAGGCCTAGGACACCGCCCTTTCACGGCGGTAACAGGGGTTCGAATCCCCTAGGGGATGCCAAACTCTTTTTAAGCGGAGTATAAATGCTTAAGTCCGGGGTCCCCTTCGTCTAGAGGCCTAGGACACCGCCCTTTCACGGCGGTAACAGGGGTTCGAATCCCCTAGGGGATGCCAAACTCTTTTTAAGCGGAGTATAAATGCTTAAGTCCGGGGTCCCCTTCGTCTAGAGGCCTAGGACACCGCCCTTTCACGGCGGTAACAGGGGTTCGAATCCCCTAGGGGATGCCAAACTCTTTTTAAGCGGAGTATAAATGCTTAAGTCCTGGGTCCCCTTCGTCTAGAGGCCTAGGACACCGCCCTTTCACGGCGGTAACAGGGGTTCGAATCCCCTAGGGGATGCCAACTCTTTAACTGAGCAGAGTATAAAGTTGAGTTCTTCGGCAGCGAAGTCAAACACGGTCCATGGGTCCCCTTCGTCTAGAGGCCTAGGACACCGCCCTTTCACGGCGGTAACAGGGGTTCGAATCCCCTAGGGGATGCCAAACTCTTTTTAAGCGGAGTATAAATGCTTAAGTCCGGGGTCCCCTTCGTCTAGAGGCCTAGGACACCGCCCTTTCACGGCGGTAACAGGGGTTCGAATCCCCTAGGGGATGCCACATTTTCTGAAGTTTTGTTTTTAACAGAATTTCGGGGCTATAGCTCAGCTGGGAGAGCGCTTGCATGGCATGCAAGAGGTCGACGGTTCGATCCCGTCTAGCTCCACCAAATCGTTTATCACCACGATAAAAGGTGAGTCCGGGGTCCCCTTCGTCTAGAGGCCTAGGACACCGCCCTTTCACGGCGGTAACAGGGGTTCGAATCCCCTAGGGGATGCCAATTTTAAACCACCTTCTCAGGTGGTTTTTTTATGTCTGATTTTCATGGTGATAGCGCCTCGGCGGTTGTAAACACCAATGCAGATGAAGACACCATCAATCTCCCACTGCTCGCGGGTCATTCTTTAAGCCCTCGCCATTCATGCCGCCGTAATGGGTATATTTGGCTGAATGGTCGATTTTCTCCTACGCTTAATTCTTTTATTGTGGCAAGGAAATCGCAATGCGTAACATCGTCATATTGATGGTCACTATGGTGTTGAGTTTTGGCGCCTATGCGGCTGAAGATAAAAAGCCCTCTGAAACGCCATCTGTTAAGCCTGAAGCCAAAGTATCGGTTACTGAACACTCGGTGCGTATTGATGGCAAAAAAATCGAATATGTGGCCACGGCTGGCACAATGTTGATGAAAAATGAGAAGGGGGAGCCCAAGGCGTTGTTTGGGTTTACCGCTTATGTAAAGAAAGACACAGATCTTAGAACTCGCCCCATTATGTTCGCGTATAACGGCGGACCTGGCTCTGCTTCTTTGTGGTTGCATATGGGGATTCTCGGGCCGCAGCGAACTGAGGTTATCGATACTGAATTCAGTGATAACGGTCCATTTAAGCGAGTGAACAACGAATACTCAATTCTAGATAAAGCCGACCTTGTGATGATCGACCCCGTTGGTACTGGACTATCACACGCCGTTGGTGAGGCCAAAAATGAAGACTTTTGGGGCACAGATCAGGATATTGAGTCGGTAGCTGCATTTATCAAACAGTACATTACCGAGAACAAGCGTTGGCAATCACCGAAATACATTCTGGGGGAAAGTTACGGCGGTATGCGTACTGCTGGCGTTGCGCAATATCTTGTCAGTAATGACATGATAGCCCTCAAAGGCATTATTCTTGTTTCACCGTTTCTACAGCTGATCACCGGCTTTGATTTTGGCCAAGCAGACTTACCCCACATACTGTTTATGCCATCATTTGCAGCCACAGCCTGGTATCACGATGCCATTCCTAATAAGCCTAAAGAGCTACAAACCTTTATCCAGCAAGCGGAAAAATTTACCGTTGAAGAGTACGCGCCGGCCTTGATGAAAGGCGCGAGTATCTCCGCTGCAGACAAACAAATGATGGCCAACAAACTCGCGAGCTTTACTGGCGTCAGTGCCGATTATTGGATGCTATCTAACTTGCGCGTCGACCATCAGGCATTTCTCAAGGAATTGTTGAAATCAAAGCAAATGACAGTTGGGCGGATTGATTCCCGTTTTAAAGGTTACAGTCTAGAACCCATCGCTGACCATACCGTTTATGACCCAATGACTACTGCCGTAGGGCCACAAGTTCTTGCGACCTTTATGGATTATTATGCGACTGACCTTGGCGTCAAAGATGCTACCGATTATGTGGTGTTTGGCAACGTTTTTAGTAAATGGGATTTTGGTCATAAACAACCCAATTTCTCTGGCTTCAAAATGCCGTTTCCCGACACTGGCGTAGATTTGAGCTATGCGATGATCCAAAGCCCAAAGATGAAGGTGCTCGTGCAACAGGGCTATTTTGATATGGCGACGCCATTCTTTACGACCAAGTACATGCTGGACCACCTGAAAATTCCAGCGGAGCTGAGAGCCAATATTCACACAGAATACTATATGGCGGGTCATATGATGTATGTGCATCCGGCATCAATGGCGAAGTTCAAGCAGGATTTGGCAGCGTTTATCGAATAAGAGTGAGACTCTCATACAACAAAGGCAGCCTCGACACATCGTCGGCGGCTGCCTTTGTATTTATCGGTAGTTTTTTGCTGCGGACGTTTTTGAGCGCGTTCTCCGTTAATCTAAGCCGAGGAATCCACCGGTTTGGCGTTCCCACAAATGCGCATAGATTCCGCCTTTACTGATAAGCTCTTGGTGTGAACCTTGCTCAACAATTTTGCCTTGGTCTAATACAATTAGCCGGTCCATTGCGGCAATCGTCGATAGGCGGTGTGCAATCGCAATAACGGTTTTGCCTTCCATTAGCTGATATAGACTTTGTTGTATTGCGGCTTCGACCTCAGAGTCAAGTGCTGAGGTGGCTTCATCCAACACCAAGATCGGCGCATCTTTAAGTAGCACCCGTGCAATGGCAATACGCTGGCGCTGTCCGCCGGAGAGTTTTACGCCGCGCTCACCCACTTGTGCATCTAAGCCGCGATTACCGTGCGGATCTGTAAGGTATTCAATAAAGTCATTAGCTTGTGCTTTCTCAATTGCGGCCTGCATCTCACCCTCTGTTGCAGAGGGACGGCCGTAGAGAATGTTTTCGCGAATAGAGCGGTGCAGCAATGAGGTGTCTTGGGTCACCATGCCAATGTTGGAGCGTAATGAGTCTTGGCTGACATCACGGATATCCTGCCCATCAATTAAAATGGCACCAGCGCCAATATCATAAAAGCGCATCAGCAAGTTCACTAAGGTCGATTTGCCAGCGCCAGAGCGGCCAACAAGTCCGATTTTTTCACCAGGCTTAATGTCGAGATCTAAGTGATGCAGCACGCCTGTTTTTTCACCATAGTCAAAACAGACGTCACGAAAATGAATGCCACCAAACGGAATTTTTAACGGCTCAGCATCGGGTTTGTCGAGAATATTGGCGGGTTGCGACAAAGTGTTCATACCATCAGACACTGTGCCGAGGTTTTCGAACAGGGCACTGATTTCCCACATAATCCATTGCGACATGCCGTTGAGACGTAGCGCCAGACTGACGGCGATGGCGATAGCTCCAACGGTAATTGCACTTTCCATCCAAAGCCAAATAGACAGTGCTGCCACCGCAAACGCCAGTAGGTAATTGAGTACTTGGACGCTGACGTTAATGCCGGTCACTAAGCGCATTTGGCGATATACGGTATCCAGAAATTCACTCATGCTACTGCGAGCGTACTCTGCCTCTTGCTGAGTGTGAGCAAACAGTTTAACCGTGGAAATATTGGAGTAACTGTCGACGATACGGCCCGTCATAGTGGAGCGCGCATCGGCTTGCTCACTCGCTACGGCTTTAAGGCGTGGAATAAAAAACCACTGCAGCAAAATATAGCACCCGAGCCACACTGCCATCGGCAGCACCATGCGCCAGTCAGCCTTTGCCATCATCACCACCATAGAGGTGAAGTACACGAGAATGTACATCAGCACATCAAGCAGCTTCATCACGGTTTCACGTACCGCTAGCGACGTCTGCATGACTTTGGTGGCCACCCGGCCAGCAAACTCATTTTGATAGAATGAGATACTTTGTTTGAGCAGATACTTGTGTGCTAACCAGCGAATGGCCATTGGATAATTACCCAACAGGCTTTGATAGGCGATTAATGCGTGCAACAAGGTTAGCAGCGGGATTAGCACCAGCACCATCAGCGTCATACCGAGCAGCTTGCCACCTTCGTCGGCAAGCAAGGTTTCGGGATTTTTACTGACTAGCCAATCCACCAATTGCCCCATAAAACCAAATAGCGAAACTTCCAGTACGGCTAATGTGGCGGTGAGCACCGACATCAGCAGCAGTGGTTTTTCAAAGCCTTTGGTGTAGTGTCGGCAAAAAGCAAATAGCCCCCGCGGTGGTTGGCCGGGGTCAATATTGGGGAGTGGTTTGGTCCAAGACTCAAATAAACGTAATAAGCGAAGTAACATGTAGGACTCTGATACTAAAAGAGACAGCTAAGGATACCGGATTCAGAGCGAGGTTGGCAGGCTATATTATCTGCAGTCATTGTTTCGCTTGTCAGGTACACTGCCGAAATCCGCTGGTTTATGAAGAAGATGATGGTTAACCTCGTTTCACTCATATCAATAATGAGCTAACTTCATGAAAGTATTACCCGCAAAACTCTGCCAACAAGCGCGTATGAGTCGCGATCCGCGCTTTGACGGCTTGTTTTTTGTTGGCGTGTTAACCACCGGAATTTATTGTCGGCCGATTTGTCCGGCAGTGGCGCCGAAGGAGCAAAATGTACAGTACTTTGTCAGTGCTGCCGCGGCGGCACATGCCGGATTACGTCCCTGCCTTAGATGTCGGCCTGAGAGTGCGCCAGGTTCTTACGCTTGGCTTGGCACTGATACCACCTTGCGCCGTGCAGTCAGTTTAATTGAACAACACGCTATTGACGGCGAACGGGCATTAAATATTGAAGCGTTGTGCGAGCGACTAGGTATTTCATCGCGCTGGTTACGTCATTTATTTGCCGAAAAACTTGGTATTTCGCCAATTAAGTATGCGAATTACTGCCGCTTATTATTAGCCAAACAGCTGCTGCATCAGACCAACCTTGCGATAACTGATATTGCGTTTGCGGCAGGGTTTCGCAGTGTTAGACGTTTTAATGAAGTATTTCAACAACAACTACAACTGTCGCCATCGACCTTACGGCAAAAGGTCGATGGCAGTGGCGCGGCCAATCAGATGACGTTAATGATGAGCTATCGTCCGCCTTACGATTGGCAGGCCTTGTTGGCGTTTTACCGACTCAGAGCAGTAGAAGGGATGGAATGGTTCAGTCAAGATGACCGAGTAGGGTACGGACGCACGTTACAGATCGAGCATCAAGGAAAACGTTTGCACTGTGCGTTTTTTGCTTATCAGCAAGTGGAACATTTTCGACTAGCGGTTACCATCACCTTGGGGGCGGAGGTTAATCCGCGCTTACTGCCGCAATTAATGCAAACTATCAGACGGATATTGGATTTAGATGCCGATCCTGCTGCCATCATGCAAAGGTTGGCACCATTGCAGCAGTCGCTGCCCAGCTTAATGTTGCAGCCGGGGACACGTATTGCCGGCATCAGCTCTTTGTTTGAAGCGGGTATTCGAGCGGTACTTGGTCAGCAAGTCAGTGTAAAACAAGCCATTCGACTGTTAAATCTGCTGGTTAATCGTTGTGGCAGTTGGTGCGAGATCGGTGGGCAACAACGTCTATTCTTTCCAACACCTGCGCAAGTTGCCGTGGCAGATATAACATTGCCAATGCCGCAGTCTCGCCAGCAGACGCTGAGCGCGCTAGCGAATTGGTGTGATGAGCATCCAGATCAGCAAGCGCCTGAGCAATGGTTATCGCTCAAAGGGATTGGCCCATGGACCGTCGCTTATGCGCAGATGCGCGGGCAAAGCTGGCCAGACGTATTATTGAGTTCAGATCTGGTGATCAAAAAACAACTGAAGCCACTTCAAGACGTGCACCAGCAAACAGAGCGAGATTTCGCGCAATGGCTGAGGGAGCAAGTGGCGCCATGGGGTAGTTATCTGACCTTTATGCTGTGGCGCAACGCCAATTAACGATGAGACGAAACCATGTCTACGACAGAACTGATATTGGGTAACAACCCAGTTGCTATGGCATCAAAGTCACTTGCTACCGCAACGGGCACTCTTTGGTTAACCGCCAGCGAAAAGGGGTTATGTTCCTTACGTCCGATTGCGCCAGAGAAGGCCTATCCTGCAATAGAAACAGCAGCTTTTGCTGAGGCCGAGCGGTGGTTACAGCTCGCTGCTGAGCAATTAGCACAGTATTTTGCTGGCGAGCGGCAGCAATTTAGTGTGCCGCTTGCACCACAGGGAACGGCTTTTCAACAAGCCGTGTGGCAGCAACTTTTACAAATACCCTTTGGCCAAACGGCTTCCTATGGTGAGTTAGCCGCTAGTATGGGCAAACCCACGGCCGCAAGAGCCGTCGGTGCCGCCAACGGCGCGAACAAAATAGCGATTATCATTCCATGCCATCGAGTCATTGGTAAACAAGGTTCATTGACTGGTTATGCGTGGGGCCTAAAGATGAAACAACAACTATTAACCATTGAACAAAGCTAAGCATCGGATTTATGCTTGCTATCAAGTTTTATAAAAGCGGCTTAGGTTATCTTAAGCGCCGTTTTGCTGTTGACGGAAGTAGACGATGGAATTCACCAAGTTGGAAAGCGGCCTCGCGCTTGCTGCTGATGTAGATGCCAACACTATTGCTGACACTTTATCTCAACAGGAGATTAAGTCCTGTATCTGGTTAACTGATACTCCTGCTCAAACTATCACTGCGGCAGTGTGTAACGTGCAGACCGTTGCCTTTCCGGTAATTGATACGCCAACTGACAATCTACTAGAGCCTGTTGTGGAAGCCATCCAGAGTGTCAGCATTGATGATGTTAACGCTGACAGTACAGCAGTTGTCGCCAGTTCTTATAACTTGCTCGGTGTTTGGTTAGCGTATTATCTAATGGAAAATGGTGCGGCGCCCGTGCATGCCGTTGCCCGTGTACGCGCGACGTTTGAACAGTGTTTTGTCGAAGATGGCTGGGATCAGTTTGTCTACGATGTGTTATATCGGTTACAAGCTTAAAACTTGTGCAATAGATCAAGCCTAGCTAGCTGAACTATCAGAGCATTATGCTATGCTAACAGCATTCAATTGTGGGATTTTTGAACTGGAACTTTATGAAAAGCAAGGCAAACCAATCTCAAGGACTGCTTTTGTTTCATCTGTCAGCGCGGCAGATGTTTGCCATGGGCACGTTAAAGATCCGCGAGCTAATCCCCTATAAGCCTCTTAATCATCTGCCAAATTCACATCCCGCTATTAAGGGGACGGTCGCGTTTCGCGGGCATACAATTCCAGTTATCGACATGGCGGCGGCGGTGGGATATCGCGCCTTAACCGATGATGAGCTCAAGCAGAGCTATATTATAGTGACTGATTGTCAGCGTATGGTGATTGGTTTTCTGGTACGTGCTATCGATAAAATTATTGAATGTAACTGGCGAGATATTGAATCTCCACCCAATAACTTGGGGCATAATGCACTACTGACTGGAGTGACCAGATTCGACAACCAGTTAATCCAATTGCTGGATTTGGAGCTCTTGCTCGCCAAAATTTTCCCTCAGCACCAGTCCAGTTTAGCGTCTGTGACAGATATTCAACGTGAACAGCTAAAAAGTATGCGGATTTTGCTGGTGGACGATTCCAGCGTGGCTCGTAAACAGCTAAGTGACGCGTTAGATGCACTTAACATTCCATATGACGTCACCTCTAACGGTAAACAAGCGCTAGAGATGATGGAGCAGGGGGCAAAATCTGGCAGACCTGTGACGCTATTAGTCAGTGATATCGAAATGCCCGGCCTTGATGGCTATGAATTAGCATTTGAAGTGCGTGACAACCCTCAGTTGGCCAAAGCTTATATCATTCTGCATACGTCGCTTTCGAGCGAAATCAGTGTCAGTCAGGCGCATCAGGTTGGCGCTAACGAAGCACTGACGAAGTTTGATGCCCATGAGTTGGTGCAGGCAATGTTGCGTGGCGCTCATCAGGCCGCCGCATAAACGACACTTATCGATACATCAATAGGCGTGTTACTTACGCAATGGCGCTGGACAACGGCGCCTATCTTCGATAAAAACGTTATTCCATGGCGCCCGCCATTAAGATAATAACGTTAGGCAATTTCATGAACTTATCCTCTACCTTGTTGGCCCGTATTGCTAACACTAGTCTGGTACTGCAAATCTTTATCGGCATTGTTGCTGGCATATTACTCGCGGTAATTGCGCCTGATTGGGCGATGAATATCGCGTTTTTAGGTTCGCTATTCGTTGGTGCGCTGAAGGCGATTGCACCTATTTTGGTGTTTTTATTAGTAGCGGCCTCAATTGCCAATCAGAAAAAGAATACCCAAACCAATTTACGCCCTATCATCGTGTTGTACCTAGTGGGGACATTATGTGCGGCACTCGCGGCGGTTAGCGTCAGCTTTTTATTCCCATCGACATTGATTTTGCAAACGGGTGACCAGACCATGACCCCGCCACAAGGGATTGGCGAAGTGCTGCATACCTTGTTATTTAAGATGGTTGATAATCCGGTTAATGCACTGTCTAGCGGCAACTACATCGGCATTCTGGTGTGGGCATTGGGGTTAGGACTGACGCTTAAGCATGCCAGCGATGCCACCAAAAAAGTGTTCTGGGATATGAGCCATGGTGTGTCGGTCATGGTGCGCTTCGTGATTCATCTGGCACCTATCGGTGTGTTTGGTTTGGTTGCCGTGTCTATTGCTGAAACGGGCTTTGCCGTTATGCACAGTTATGTGCACCTGCTAATGGTGTTGCTCGGCACTATGCTATTCATGGCCTTAGTGGTTAACCCGCTTTTGGTGTTTATTAAAATTCGTCGTAATCCTTATCCTCTGGTGTTGACCTGTTTGCGTGAAAGTGGTGTTACGGCATTTTTTACTCGTTCAAGTGCCGCCAACATTCCGGTCAATATGGCATTGTGTGAGCGCATGAAATTGCATGAAGATACCTATTCTGTGTCTATACCGCTCGGTGCCACGATTAATATGGGCGGCGCAGCCATCACGATTACGGTACTGACGCTTGCCGCAGTTAATACGCTAGGATATAGCGTTGATATGCCAACGGCGCTATTGCTTAGCCTAGTGGCTTCGGTCTCTGCTTGCGGCGCGTCTGGCGTGGCGGGGGGCTCTCTGCTGCTGATCCCGTTAGCGTGTAGTTTATTTGGTATTGGTAACGATGTTGCAATGCAAGTAGTCGCCGTTGGTATGATTATTGGTGTGTTGCAAGATTCAACTGAAACTGCGCTGAACTCGTCGACCGATGTGGTGTTTACCGCTGCTGCTTGTTTAGCTGAAGAGCGTAAGCAAGGGCAATAAAAATAAAAATGAAGGCCGAGCTAGATGCTCGGCCTTTTTGCTATTGTCTAGCGGCTAGACAATAACGATTGCGGCCGCCGCTTTTTGCGCGATAGAGCGCGTTATCCGCTTGCTCAAACAGTTGCTCGTCAGAAGATGTTTGTTTATCAAACAGGCTAATGCCGATACTGCAGGAGACTTTATTGCTTTGCAAAAATATATCGTCTGCCGTTTGTTGCAAAATCCGTTCGGCGATCAGATGCGCTGAATCTGACTTGCCTTCGGCGATAATCACAAACTCATCGCCACCCAGTCGAAATGCTTGATCAGCAGAACGAATACTATTGCGAACAATATCTGCAAATAGCATTAGGGCCTTGTCGCCTTCTCTGTGCCCCTTGCTGTCGTTCAGCTGTTTGAAGTTATCCAGATCCAGAATTAACAAACTCACTTGATGGGTTGCTTTGGCCCGTTCAGCACGTGCAGTCGCATTTTTTAACGCTTGGTTGAAGAAGAAGCGGTTACCAAGTCCGGTTAATGAATCGAGCATGGCCTGTTCAGCAACTTTTTGATGCCGGTAAGCATTGGCAAGCGGCTGGCTCAGTAAAGGCTCGATACTATCGAGCTGAACAGTTTCACTGATGTTCAGCGGCATCGACAGAAAATAGTCCAATTGCACCGTAACATCATTAAGCAGTACTGTACGAGTGAGTTTGATGCCCTTAGTTCGGCCCCATTTCAGCGGTGTATCGTGGTCATGTAGTGTGACGCCATAAAGCGGCAATGCCGACTGCAGTTGTTTGCCGTAGCTGGCAAAAACTGTCCGTGGGTCGAGACTCGCATGTAATCGTTGCAATAAAGCTAGCATATCAAGTGGCTTTTTCTTGCTGCTGATAGGCTTTTCTTGCCAGTAATAGGTGTCAGCGTATCCTTCGGCTGTGTGTAAAAAATCCATTAAGAATACTCCGTAAAAAACCTTCTTATTCTTTCCTAAGCAATATGCATGCCTAGTTGGTAAACAACAGATTTGTCATTAGTGAATGCTTGATTATGCTTAATAGAGTGATCTAAGCCGCTTTTCGCCGTCGGCTTTTTGACATTATTGAGCGTGAAAAAGCGGGAGTCCTTTGAATGGCGCACCAGATGTTGACGCAATTGCTGATGATGTTGCTGATCGCCATGGTGGCTATTGTGCTGCTGCGCCGGTTAAAACTGCCACCGCTGTTAGCCTATCTCTTCACTGGTGTGCTAAGCGGTCCGGCTGGATTTAACTGGATTTCGCAAAATACCATTCATTCAGCCGCAGAGCTGGGGGTGGTGTTGTTGATGTTTACGCTGGGGCTGGAATTTTCTATTCCTAAATTGTGGTCCATGCGGCGAACTGTATTTGGCTTAGGCAGTATTCAGATGCTGCTGACCGCATTGTTAGTAACGGCCTTAGCGCTGACCTTCATTAATGACTTGCATCAAGCTGTGGTGATCGGATTCGCGGTGGCGTTATCGTCAACCGCAATTGTGCTCAAACTGTTAAGTGATAATGGCCAACTGGCACATCGGCACGGTGAACTAGCTGTCAGTGTTTTACTGTTCCAAGATCTAGCCGTTGTACCTCTGC
The DNA here is from genome assembly GCF_000753795.1 of Shewanella mangrovi. Classification (GTDB taxonomy): domain Bacteria; phylum Pseudomonadota; class Gammaproteobacteria; order Enterobacterales; family Shewanellaceae; genus Shewanella; species Shewanella mangrovi. The sequence continues at coordinate 110,974 of NZ_JPEO01000008.1, read as the reverse complement.
TTATCTTAATTCCACTGCTGGCTGAAGCGGAACCCGGTGAGTTTATGCCGCTGCTGGGGGTTGCCTTAGCGAAGGGAGTTCTGGCCTTCGTTGCGTTGATGTCAGTAGGAAAGTGGTTGTTGCCAAGACTGTTTGACGAAGTCGCCCGTTCACGAATCAATGAACTGTTCGTATTGTCAGCGTTAGTGGTGGCACTCACTGCTGGCGTCGCAACCTATTGGCTTGGTCTGTCGATGGCGCTGGGTGCCTTTTTAGCTGGCATGATGTTAGGGGAGAGTCAGTATCGACGCCAGCTCGAAGCCGATATTCGCCCGTTTCGTGATTTGCTGATGGGACTGTTTTTCATTTCCATCGGTATGTTGCTAGATATAGGCCATTTGGTGAGTGTCTGGTGGCAACTGTTGCTACTGACTTTGGTACTGATGCTGCTCAAAGGTTTAGTGATTATTGGTTTGATGCGGCTTGCCGGGGAAAATCTCAAAACGTCGGTTGCGACCGCAGCATCGTTAGCGCAGATGGGGGAGTTCTCTTTTGTCATCCTCGCGTTAGCGGTGAGTCAACAACTCCTCGCCAGTGATATTGCTAACCTAATGGTCATGTCTGGGGTACTGTCGATGGCGTTTACGCCGACATTAATCCGTATTGCCACCCGCAAGCTTCCACGATTTTCGACACGTAAAATTAGCCCAGCACCTGCTAAAGGAGCCATTGGTGAAACTCAGGTGTTGCTGCTTGGCTTTGGCCGCGTGGGGCAGGTGATTGCGCGTTTTTTAAAGCAACAACAAATTAGCTATCGCGCCTTAGATTTTGATCCTATGCAGGTGTATCAAGGCCGAGCCGCGGGAGAGCCTTTATTTTTCGGTGATGCGTTTAAGCGTGCCATTCTTAAGCAAGCCGCAATAGCCCATGCGGAAACCATCATCATCACCTTCAGTCAGCATCCTCACATTGATAACCTTGTAGCGTTGTGTCGCCAATTGGCGCCTGACAGCAAAATTCTTGTGCGCACCCGTGACGATAAGCAGATGACCAAGCTAAAGCAGGCTGGTGCAGATCTGGTTATTCCTGAAGTCCTTGAAGGTAGCTTAATGCTGGTATCGCAAGTGTTGCATCATTCTGGTGTTCCCTTAAGCCAGATTTTACGGCTATTAGAAAATGAACGGCGACACCAATACCCCTATTTGCATGGGTATTTTTCGGCGCAGGCAAGCGATCTTGCTTATGAGCAACTTTTTGCGCTGCCATTGGCTGCCGGGGCCTATATCGTCGGTAAATCGATGACGGACATCCCTTGGGATAACTTAGAGATAAAGCTGAGTAACGTGCGGCGGGCCGGTACAGAGCAGGCCGTCGATGAAGCCTGGCAATTTGCAGCGGGTGACGTGTTATTACTGCAGGGCATACCTAGTAAGTTGGAGCGTGCAGAGCAGTGGCTGCTAACCGGGTTATAGCCATTATTAAACAGAGTATTAGACGCATTAAGGCAAAAATTTGAATTCAGAATAGGTATCCATAAACCGTACTAGGTTCAGGTAAGGATTTTTATGAAACACATCTTTCGTATTGAAAAAGACAGTATGGGTGAAGTTAAAGTCCCGGAAAATGCGCTCTATCAGGCTCAAACACAACGGGCCGTCGATAACTTCAATATTAGTGAGTACAAGATGCCTAAAGATTTGCTTGTGGCATTGGCGTATATCAAACAGGCTGCCGCCAAGACTAATGCTGATTTAGGCTTATTACCGCTGGATATTGCTGAGGCAATCTCAAAAGCCGCACAAGCGATTATTGATGGTCAATATCATGATCAGTTTCCCATTGATGTATTTCAAACGGGCTCTGGCACCAGTACCAATATGAATGCAAATGAGGTGTTGGCGACCCTAGCAAGTCGGATTACGAAGGAAAGCGTAAGTCCCAATGACCACGTCAACATGGGACAAAGTAGTAATGATGTGATTCCCACTTCCATTCAGGTGAGTGCCGTCATAACCACGGAAACACGGTTGCTTCCAGCATTAACCCACCTGAGCACTGCGCTCAGAAAAAAACAGCTGCAGCTTGCAGGGGTTGTCAAAACCGGTAGGACACATTTAATGGACGCGATGCCGATTACTTTCAGCCAAGAGTTAAGTGGCTGGGAAGCCCAAATACAGCATGCGTCGGGGGCCATAAGTTCGGCACTGGTATCAGTAAGAGCACTTGCACAGGGAGGAACCGCAGTCGGCACCGGCATAAATGCTCATTCCAGCTTTGCTGCAACGTTTAGCCATCATCTCAGTCAGTTAAGCGGTTTAGCGTTTGAGCCTAGTGAAAACTTCTATTTTAACCTGAGCAGTCAGGACGCGATTGTTGCGCTTTCCGGTCAGTTAAAAACCGTGGCGGTGGCATTGATGAAAATTGCCAATGATCTACGCTGGATGAACTCAGGTCCGCTTGCTGGATTAGGTGAAATAGCACTAAAGGCTTTACAACCTGGCTCCTCCATCATGCCCGGCAAGGTAAATCCCGTGATCCCTGAAGCTGTCGCCATGGCTGCGGCGCAGGTGATTGGCAACGATACCACGATTACTGTTGCTGGCCAGTCGGGAAACTTTCAACTTAATGTCATGTTACCGGTCATCGCACATAACCTGCTTGAATCAATAAATCTGCTGAGCAATGCATGCATTGCCCTTGCTGATAAAGCAATTGAGCCGTTCACTGTGTGTCAGCACAATATTGATAAGAGTCTCGCTAAAAACCCTGTGCTGATCACCGCATTAAATCCGGTGATTGGCTATCTGAAAGCGGCAGAAATAGCCAAAAAAGCCTACAAGGAGGGCAGAGATATCATCGATGTAGCAGAGGAGGAAACTGATCTGAGTCGGCGTGAATTGGAACAGTATCTTGACCCTAAGAGACTCACGATTGGGGGGATTTCATAAACTCATCATTAGTTCTACAGAGCTTCCTTAGTGGCTAGGGGCGCTCTGTATCGGTCTATTGTGAAGCGCTATTGCTGTTTTATCGCAGCGGGAATTGAAAGAAACTCTGCAGTTGATCCATTTGTCGCTGAGCGTCGCGGAAACCCAAATCGATAAGTGCGCTAGTAAAGCTTTTTTCGAACAGCAGGTACGACACAATACTGGATTCAGATTGGCTGTTAATACCAATTAAGCCGAGCAAGCGGCGAATCGCAAACGGCAGATCCATGTAGTAGCGTTTCGCCAGATCACTTAAGTCCTCACTCGGTTTCATCACTAAGGTTTCAATATGGCGCAGTTCTGCTGTTTGCCGTTTAGCCTCAGGGATAAGCGACAAGGTACCGTTGATACGGGTGAGTCGCTCCATATCGCTATTGAGCGTGTCAGAAAAGATGGTATCTAACAGGTGACCAGCAACAGTGGCGGTTTTAGGGTGATACTCCAGCTCTTTGGGCAGATGTTTATGGGGACTTTCAAGGTTAATCACCATGATCCTTTCCGCGCCGAGATGGATCGGGCAAGAAAGCGGCGCTAACTGATGTACTGAGCCATCGCCGTAGTACCATTTACCTAATTTTATTGACGGGAATACCAGCGGAATGGCAGCGCTTGCCATCAAATGTTCCGTATTAAGCCGCGATCTTACCCCACTCCGACGGGCACGCTGCCAATTGCTAATGTTATCTTGCCCCTGAAAAAAGCTGACCGAATGAGAAGTGTTGTAGCACGATGTATCAATGCTCAAGGCTTTAAGATAGCCATTTTGAATATTGCGGTCGATACGCTCAAAGTTGATCAGTTCATTCAGCAGATGGCGCAGTGGATCATTATCTAGCAGACTGCCCGCATCGGTACTTGCCAGATCGGTCTGCATGCCCTTCAGCAAAATAGCCAAGAGATGTCTTAACACGTGTGGTATTGAAGAATGGTAGATTCTGCTGGTATCAAGGTGTTGCCAAATCCATTCCAGCTTTTTTACACCTAAGTGAAAACAAGAAGCATGGGTCGCCATGGCGGTGCCATTGATGGCTCCGGCCGAAGTGCCACAAATAATGCTAAATGGAATCGCGTGATTGCGAGGGTAGTGTTGTACCAGCGCTTTTAGCACGCCAACCTGATAAGCCGCGCGTGCGCCACCACCACCTAACATCAGCGCCGTGTTATTCACCTAATAAAACCTCGTCTAACGTCGTCGACTTACTAATAGCTTAGTAAAGTAACTGTTTATCTGAGTGTTGTTATAGACCAAGGTATCAAGTCCAGCATAGTAGACCAATGACTAGCGTCTCAATCTGCATCGGCAGTTTAGGTAACGGAAATGGGCACTGTAAATGCAAAATAGCAAGTTGGTTGTGGTTTAGTGATTACTAATAAATATTTTCTAATACAGATAGTTAGGAATGTATTATTCTCCGTTGATTTATCTTATAGCCGCTGGTGAACAAGGTTGCTCTGGCTTCAGCACAGCAAGCTCTTTCAGCAAGCATTATAAATTTGAGCAGTCCGATTTCGCTCCTAATCACGGTAGAGTGAGCGGCTTTTTTTTTATTCAGCAAGAGGCAGGGACAGAGCAAGGTCGCGGAAGTGATAAGACGTAATAGCGAAAAACGGCTGAACAGATGTTCAGCCGTTTTATGTGACTTAAAAGCGATAAGTTATCGTCGCAGTATAATCTCTTGGGGCACCGTAAAACGCCTGCGTTACCCGCAAACTGTTGTAGTAGGTTTTGTCGCCTAGGTTGCTGACATTGAGGCCAAGCTCCAAGTTGTCGAGTATTTGGTATTTGGCAAATACCCCATAAATTGCGTAGGCCCCCTGATTAATACGGATCTCACTACTGACATCGGTATAGACAGATGATTGCCAACGGAAGTTTGTGCCTAATGAAAGCTCTGGTGCCCACTCTGGTTGGTAAATCAGCATCCCTTTGAGCGAGCGCTCAGGGATATAAGGACGGATGTCGTCGCCTTGCTGATCTTCAATATCCAGTTGGGTATAACCGAGCATCATCTTCAATTCATCGCTGAGTTTCCCCGAGATTTCTAACTCAAACCCGGTAGATTTAAGGTCAACACCACGAGAATAGCTTTGCCCTTGTGCGTTGCGACCTGCGGTTTCGGCGAGGTTTTGATACTCGTTCTTAAAAATGGCGGCGGTTGTGTTTAACGCGCCATTGAAGAATTCACCTTTAATGCCGCCTTCCAGTGTTTTGCCCGATGTTGGTGCTAAGCGCTGATGGTCTTCGTCAAATTCTGTTTGGGCTCGGAAGGTTTTCGCGATGCTGGTATAAAGCGACAGATGTTCCGTCAAATCATAAACAATACCGCCGTAAGGAATGAATTTGTTTTCATCGCTGACTTCTTGATTACCGTAGCTTTCGCCGCGGCTGCGATAATCTACGAAACGCCCGCCAGCCACAAAAGAAAGCTTATCGGTGGCTTCTATGCGGGTTGCGATATAAGCCGATGCTTGGGTATCACTGATATCTGAGCCTGAGGCATTATCAGCGAAGGTTGGGAAGGGCGTGTTACCGTCCCATTGGGTAAAGTCATCGATATTGGGAAAACCGTTACCTGTGGTGTAATCAAACAGCGATAGGTCTTTAACGCTATGGCGGATCCAACTGGCGCCTAGGGTGAGTTGGTGAGTTCGGCCAAATAGCTGATAGTCACCGTTGGCTTTGGCATCAACTTGGTGTGCCTCACCATCCAGTGTGTAGCGCGAGGCATAGCCGTACAGACCTGAATTGGTCACTGGCGCAATACTACCAGTGACATAGAACAGATTACCTGCCTGATTGTTGGCACGGTAGTTATAGCTAACTAAACCTGTCCAGCCATTGGCAAAGTTATGCTTAAGCTCCGCAAAGGCTTCAGTATTTAGGGTATTCCAGTAGGCCCAGTCCGCTGAAGTGGAGGTAGAACGACCAAAATCGGTCGGCGTGCCATCGGTGTAAGCCAGTGTTAGCGAGCCCCACATAGGAGAGTCAGGCTTGTTTTCAGAATAATGAGCCCCTACTGTCAACAAGGTGCTATCTGAAATATCGGCTTCAAGTACGCCATATACAGATGCCAATTGCTTGCTGTAGAGGTCGATATAAGAATGGTTATCGTGGTAGCTACCGACAAAGCGACCGCGAACATTAGCGGTTAAGCTGCCTGAAACATCTGTTTCGAAACCGTAATTATCCCAACGTCCTGCACTTACTTTAACGTAGCCCTGAGTCTCTTGGGTTGGACGTTTACGAATTAAATTGACGGTTGCCGCTGGGTTACCGACACCTGCAGCAAGGCCATTCGCGCCACGAATAACATCAACTTGTTCATAGATACTGGTATCGGTATCACCATACAGAATATCGGCATAAAAAGGCGCACCAACACCATCTATCTGAATATTACTGACGGTGAAGCCGCGCGAAGTCAGATAGGTGCGATCAGTTTCAACTTTCTCAACCGTGATGCCAGGCGTGAAATCCATGACATCATTGATGGTGTTGAGATTGAAGTTTTCAATGTATTCGTTGCTGATAACGGAAACAGATTGAGGCGTTTCCCGTAACGACATATTCAAGCCAGTAGCGGAGCGGCTAATCTGCTGCGATGATCCAATCACTTCGATTTTTTCAATCTGTGCATGATTCGTACGCGAGGCATCGTCAGCATAAGCGACATTGGTACCTAACGCTGCTGCGATTGCGATTGCGAGTGCAACGGATGTATTAACAAATGACATATCACCTCTAATCTTTTTAAGAACACCATACTTTAATTGGATGCAAATGATAATGATTATCGATAATGTTTCAAGGGTGTGAATTGTAAAGATGGGCAGTAATTGAGGGGTGGAACGTCGATGATTAACTATGCCTCACAGAGTTAATGTGTATAAAGCAACCTGTTGAAATCATAATAAAAAGAGGACTCGGCAGTGGCTGAGTCCTCTTTGTGACAAATTGAGAAATGATGTTTATGGCGCGGTGGCGGTAAAGTCTTGCGTTACATCTTGTCCTGCAGTTACCGTGATTTCATGCACTTGATCGGCAGGATTTGCGATAATTCTGCCATCGAACTCATCTGGATTGTCATTGCCACCTGAGCAGGTAAAGGCAACGGTATAATTACCAGTTGGCAGATAACCAAATTCATACTGGCCATTATTACCTGCCTCATAAGTCACAGGTGCAGATGCATATGGAGCAACTGTGCCTTCTGGCAAATCTGCGGTGTTAGTGTCGGGATCATACAGGTCCGCGAGCAACGTACTATCAAGGCCACTACCGGCATACAAATAAACAAAATTACCGGCGTTATCTGCGTCAGGTGTTAGGGTGTTGGCGCAACCATTTTCGGCGAATAGATTGATATCAACGTTGCCCATTACCGCAGCTACTGCGGCATTGTTAAGGATTTTGACGCCGTGAGGTTTGAGGTTGTAGCGATTTCCGTTTTGGTTTTCGACCAATGACTGACGTAAATCAAACTCAATGGTAAAGGCTTGAACACTATCGGCACCAACGGTGAAGCCACCTAATTGCAGTTTGTTACTTGGTTGTTTTAGTGGAATTTGACCATTTTCACCAACCACATAGCTGAGATCAGAGCCTGCGGTTTCGTCCAAAATGTGTAGGATAAGGTTGTCGTAAGTGCCGGTAGGGATCTGCTGGTTGGATACAATCAGTGTGCTGTCACTGCCTTGATATTGCAGCAGATCGATCTGACGGAAATCAGCACCATTATCCCCGGTAACATCGAGTACGATGTTATCTTGTCCTGCACGAACAAGTTCTATTTGGTCAAAGGCGATAACGACTTGGTCAGCACTATCTACTGGTGCATCTGACACCGCAAAGGATACGTTGGCCATTTGTAGGTCTTTACTATTATCGTCACCTCCGCCGCCACAGGCGGTAAGAAAAAGGGCGGATGTTGCCATAACAAGTAGGTTACGATTGGATGGAATGAGTTTCATTGGATCCTCCAGTTGACTCAATTTATCCCGGCTAGTGTCACATCGGACACCTTAACCGATACTGTACTAGTTTACATTTGTATTCTGAGTGTTGCGTATAGGTAGGGGAAATAAGCCATTATTGGTTATGGTGTTTTCTGCTATGGCCATAACAGGAATGAATAAGAAACTAACCATCCCGTATGGGATACCGCTAAACCTTGGTAGCTAATGATTTGACTTACAAAGTATATTTAAGAAAAATTGCGCCGTTCAACGAAGCTAACATCAGCATGTTAAGTGCAGCACTTTCTGACCGTGAGCGAAAAACTATTAGCGGTTTCAGTCATGAAGGACGGCGTTGGACTGCGTTACAAAGTCGTTATTGGCTGCGGCACTATTTATCTATTTGGGCTCAAAAACCATTGAGCTATTGGGATATTGTTACGGATTCTCAGGGCAAACCGCAGCTCAGTGTTGAGCAACAGGCGCAGTATTCACTGCATTTTAATCTGAGCCATAGTGGTGATTATCTTGCCATTGCTGTCAGCGATCACGCTTGGCTAGGCGTCGATATCGAAAATACTAAGGTGACGCGTAACTGGTCTGAGATTGCCAAACACTATTTTGCTGAATCTGAATATCAGCTATTGCAACGCTTGCCAGAGACGCAACAAGCTGTGATGTTTTATCGATTATGGGTGCTAAAGGAAGCGCTAATGAAGGCGCGTGGTACCGGCCTTCGTGAATCACTTGCGCATTACGATTTTTCTTCAATGTTGCCTTGCAGCTATCATGCTGAAAAGGCGTTAACTTTTGTAGGGAATATGGTCGATGTGGAGCTGCAGGCTTGGCATTGTTATCTCGCTCAAGTGTCATCGTCATTAACATTGGCTGTCATATGCCCAGAGCAGGATGAACTGCCAAAGTGGCAGTTCATCGACGAAACTCAAGTTAATTAACGCTATTGTCGCGCGAGGCGATGCTTTTCTTGCAACTGCTCAAAGTCACTGCGGAATGGATTGATATCTAAGCCACCTCGACGGGTATAACGCGCATATACGGTCAGTTTGGTGCAATGGCATAACTGCTTAAGATCGGTAAATATGCGTTCGACACACTGCTCGTGAAATTCATTATGCTGACGGAAGGAGATCAGATAGCGTAGCAGGCTCTCTCGATTAATTTTTGGCCCTTGATAGCGGATCATTACGCTGCCCCAATCGGGTTGCGAAGTGATTAAGCAGTTCGATTTCAATAAGTTAGAATTGAGTGTTTCAGCGACAATTTGTTTATCATCGGTACTGTCCAGCAACCAATCTCGGGAAAAGGCATAATCAGATACCTCGATATCAAGATCGTCAATACAGTGGCCTGGCAGTTCGCCAACACGCTGATTGCTAAACTGTTTCGGTTCTATAATCGTGACTTTCACTTGGCCGTCGGCACATCGGCTCAGATCTTTGCTCAATACATGTTGTAATGCTTCAACCGATTCAAATTGAGTTTGGTTCAAACTATTAAGATATAACTTGAATGATTTGGACTCGATCAGATTCTGACTAAACGCATCAATTTCTACTTCAGCCAATGCTACCATCGGCTTACCTTTGTGGTTTAGCCAAGATAATTCGTAAGCTGTCCATAAATCGGTGCCGTGAAAAGGCAAGGGTTCTGCCAAGGCAATGGCATCACGATTGAGCTTTCTCGGCACAGGCTGCAGTAGCTCGGGTGCATAATGTTGTTGATAAGAAACTGATTTTCCTAGCGTCAATTCCGCCAGCTCAGGAGCCTGCTGATACGGATCTGAATGAGGATTCTGTGACATTCCAAATAATTCCATGCAAAATAGACCCTGATTATATCGTAATTTAAGGAAAGATCAGGTGTCTTGCCAAGCAGCGCTGCGTCAATGGTTAGTTGAGTATTCGCGACGTTATCAGTCCGATGTTGATGAATTTCCGCGTCACTACGCGTCAGGCGAGTTGTCGTTGTGTCAGCTTGATGAGCACGAAGTTGAACCAGTTCAGTGGCAATTTGTTGAGCGCGAGTCGTTGGGCAGCTTTGCCAATATTGAACATGCGCTGTCGATATCCTTGCATGAGGATATCAGTCAATACTACGGCAGCTTTTGGGCTGGGCCGCTGCACTTCCATTCTCCATGGGGAGAAGGGGAGCTACTCCAAGTATGGAACCAAGCCGATTTTGAGCGGTTGCAGCATAACATTATTGGTCACCTGATGATGAAAGCTAAGCTCAAACAAAGCCCTACATGGTTTATTGGCGTGTTAGCCGATGGCGATGATATGATTTGTGTGAGCAATCAAGATGGGTCGGTATGGCGAGAGAAACCCGGCGATGAACCATCTGTTCAGCTTGCCAACTCTATCAGTGACTTACTCGGTAAGCTGACGCCGAGAGTGACGCCAGCGGTGGAATATGACTTTCCCAATGAACCTACCAGTGACCACCCAGGAATTATGGCCAGCCTTAAGCGGATGTGGCGTAATTTGTTTCCATCAAAGTAAGTTAGCGGCCTACTGAAAATCCCACGAAAGATTCGACACAATGCGGCAGTTGTGGCATTGGAACAGAAATAAATCGAGCAAAGGTTCGGGCTGACGCCAATCAGGATTGCCACAACGCGGGCAACAGCGGTCCATCTCGGCTTGTTTACTGCTACCGCCGATTCGGTAAAGATAATAGTACGTTGGGATTTTTGTCAGATATTCGATGCGGCCGCGTAGATCCCAGCCTCGGCGAAATAGGTCGCTTTGATGGTTTGCTAGTTCGTTTACGGCTGCAAATTCGGCGGCAGATGCCGATGCCATCTGTATTTCATCACAAGCTTGCCACTCGGTCTGCCAGCGGATCACTTGTTTATGATCACCGTTGAAGGTCGCGGGTACCCGATATAATGGAATAGGTTGCAGCGTATCACCACTGCGCAGCGGCGAGCACATATGAACGTAGCTCGTATAAAGTAACTGCCAACTGGACATCTCACTATTGCTGGTCTCTGAATTGATATCTAAGCCGATAAGCTTTTCACGCGGGTGCAGTAGTTTGGCGTGCTTTAGTTCATCTAATGCTTGCTTTGCCCACGGGCTGTTAAACCGGTTAGCTAGGCTATTTTCTTCAGGCAGTAACAGACGTACTTTAAATACGCCGTCTTTTAAGGCAACCGCAAACTCCCGCCCCAACACTTGGCCATTCTGGCGCCAAGCTTCAAGTAGATAATTGATGGCGTGTTCTGCCTCGCTGATAGTCGTGTCAGCGAAGCATTCAAAACTGATTTCACTAACGTACATCTATTGTGGCTCGTTATCTGATGGCTTGATTTGGGATTCCAGCGCTGCAATACGTGCATCCAACTGTTGATGGGATAGCAACAGTTGCTGCATTTGTGCTTTTAACTGCGCGATATCATCTGTTTGTTGTTCAACCTTAGCTTCATTTTGCACGGACTCATTGGCGCGATGTGCTGCCGCTTCAATCTCGTCATCCGACATGGCTTTAAAACGAGACATGCCATCAATGAGTACCGGCAAGGGAATTTTGCCACCAAACTTAGCTTTAACTAAGGCGGTAGAAGGCGTGATGCCAGACTGGTGCAGCTTAGCGGCGATAATAACCACTTGTTCAACCACTGATGACATTTGGTGAGTTCCCTTATTTTTCGGTGTTATTGACTAATGTTAATCATTGCTTGTAAATGTATCAACTTGATAAATATACAATTTATATGTTGGCAATAATTTTGCTTATTAACGAAAGTGATCATACAGATAAATATTCAAAAAAGGAGTGAAAATGAATAGATTTTTGTTGCCGGTATTAGCAGCTGCGAGCTTAAGTTTAACTGCCTGTGTCGTAAAAGTGGGTGGAGATGATCGTTGGGATGATAGTGAATCTTGGCAGCAAGTGCAGCGACATAATCAACAGATCTTATCGCAACTCAACATCGGCATGTCGACTTCTCAGGTAGAGACCCTGATGGGAACCGCTGATTTTAATGAAGCATTCGGCTCTAACGGGGAAATGGTCCAAGTGCTGTTTTACCGTACTCAACATACACATAGTGATGGTAAAACCACTAAAGATGAGTGCACCCCGCTAATTTTTAAGGCTGACAAATTAGCGGGATGGGGTGATAAAGCCTATCAGCAGCTTTAACTTACATATGTAATGCACTATCCAGATGCTCAATGGTTTCGGCCCATTGGGCATCTTGCGTTATGGCCTCTTCAAAAAAGAGTCGCTGGGATGTGTTCCAGTATGGAGCTTCAGCAATACGCACATTGGCTGGCAACTTGTGTGTATCGATGAATTGTTCAATGGCCCTATCGTCGTTGTCTAAACCCAATTGCGCAAACAACGATGTAAAGTCCGGAATGACGGTATCCATATTCTCTCCTTACACTAGCAGTGAGCTCGAGTTTAATTGCTCTATTAAGTGTACTGCAATTAGCTGAAGACGAGGTGAACAGCCAAAATATCGATAATAAATTGCTAGCGATATGGTGCAAACTATATATAGCTTTCCGTTTTTCCCTACATCGGTGTGAGATATGTCTTACACGGATGTGAGACATTCATTGCTTAATTGTGCAGTTTTGTCTTGTATTTTATACCTAACATATTGAAACTAAATTGTTTGTTGTTGTGTGATACGTGTAGGACAACATGCGAGGAAAAATTTATTTTTGTGAGCCATCCTACGCAGATTACCCCTTTAGAGTAATATTAACTCCATCGAAGGATTGGAAGCGCAGGGACTCGTCAGGAAGACGATTCATCAGGAAGATGAACTTGTAGGGACACAATCCAAGGATGATACAAGGAAAGGGCACTGTCAGGAAGACAGTTCTGCAAGGAAAGTTTCCCCGAGGACCGGGGCGTCAGGATGACCTAGGGAATCGGAAAAGGAATTTCAAGGACGATGAGGACACGCTTCAGGACGAGGCAAGGCTGGTAGAAGGAATCTCCAGTAGTTAGGGAAATGTACGTAAGTACAGGGAAACATCAAGGAAAGACAAGGAGCAGGACGCGTCACATTCGCATGGATGGTGCAGGGAAGCACAAGTTATAGCTGGAAGGCTTAGCAAAAAAATAGAAGGGCGCGACTCATTGTCGCGCCCTTTCTCTTTGTGTCATGTGACTGAGAGCGATAACGTAGGCGTGTCGTTCTCGGAAAATTAATGGCAGCGTCCTGAACCACAACTGCTACCACAGCCACCACCAAATTTCCCCTTAGAGGATGGTGCTTGTTGCCATTCTGGTTCTGGAAAAATTGGCCACTCTATTTTTTCAATCTGATTACCGCGCATACGTAATTTCCCGCGAAATTGATTGATGCCGTCGGTGCTAAACTCAAACATAAAGCCGGCACGCCAACCGAGACCTGTTGCGCCGCCCAATGTCGGTCTGGCTGCGTCCATCGCGATGGCAACGAGTTGCACTCTTTGTCTTGCGCATTCTCTTTCCATATAACGGCGCGCGATTTCCGCCATCTGTCTTAATTGCCAAAAAAATGCAGCAATTAAAACTAATGCAGCGATCATCAAAAAGTCGGTCATCATTGAGTCATGGCCTTAAATAACCCACCGATTGCTTGTGAGAGGCGTTCACTACGATCTGGATTGCGTAGTTCACTTAGCAATGGGTGGCGGATGTCTGGAATCGCCACAATATCAGCAAAGATTTGATTAAAAAAGCTTTGCGGTTGCAGGGCTAGTGACTCTAGATAAAATTTGCGGACATCGTCTTGCTTTAGGCTGTTCCAGCAACGCGCGGCAACTGCAATAAGTTGCGTTTGCTCAAGTTTTTCATGGCTTGCGGCCATTTGACGGAGCAAGGTATTACAACAGTCTGGACTGGATGCTACCGCGCGCAGCAAGTAACTGCGTTGCTTAGCTTCGGCATGGCTAAACAGTGTTTCAACGGTTTGCATCACCGATGTCGGTAGCGTCACATGCTCCAACAACTGACAACTGGCGGTTTGGATTTCTACAATCTTTGAACTTAGGGCATTGCTAAGCAGCTGCGCATGCTCGAAATCCTCAGCGCGGGCGCAGATATCCGCTAACCCTTGCAGTCCAACACTCTGCCAAAGTTGTGCATCTGTTTTACCACTCAGATATTGGCATGCGAATTCATATTGTGCTGATGCTGGCTGCTTTAGCTGTCTCCGCAACTGCGCATTGAAGATTGCTAACTTCTCCTGAGAAGGACGCACGTTAAATGGATGATTTGCCATGCGCTGCTGTTCTTCTTCAGTTAATGGACGCGTGATGTCGTCTCCCATGGCATCCGATAACATCTGTAAAAATTGGCTACGTGCAGCCGGATTTAGCAATCCTCGTTCATCCAGCGGGAACTTTAAGAACCAGATAAATGGTTGTTGCTTATTCTCTCCAAAGACAATCGCGAATTGTGCATGCCCTTGAATAGGATATGGATACGCGAGTTGCAAGTTCTCAAAGGCTTGAAATACAGATGTCGCAATGGGTTGTACACGTCGACCTAAATCAAACACTAAATACTCACTATTGGCGGCGTTGAGGAGCTCCCCCAATGTATTGATCGTACTCATAACTCGTTACCTAACGTCTTCAGAAGGGCGCAATTATAGGGATATCTTGTCTCGGATGGTATGATAGGGCGCTTTAAAACGCCGACAAAATTGAAATAATGGTGTATCAACAAACGCAAATCTTACTCGAGACGCTTGAGTGTCACCTAAGAAACCATGAATTGTGGAGTGACGTGCCACCGTCTGCTGCGGCATTAACAAGCACTGCTCCCTTTGCTTGCGACAGCATGAGTTTTGAATCTTGGCTGCAATTTATTTTCTTACCGCGCATGCAGCAATTACTCGATAATCAGCAACCTTTGCCAAAAAAGATTGCTGTCGCGCCGATGGCACAACATGTGTGGGCCGAGTTGCCTGAACGCCAGTTAATTATCGCGACGTTGGAGGCGATAGATGCTTTGCTCAGTGAATGAACATGATGATGTAGCACTCGATGAAGGGTTGAATGAAGTCGCCCCAGACATCCGTATTCTGTTTGAAGATGAACATATGGTGGCAATTCACAAGCCCGCGGGCTTGTTGGTGCACAAAACCTATCTTGCGCGTAAAGAACGCTTTTTTGCGATGCAGCTTACCCGTGACCTAGTGGGCTGCCATGTGTTTCCGGTACATAGATTAGACCGACCGACCTCGGGCGTACTACTGTTCGCCAAAAATAGTCAGGTGGCGAAACTGCTTTGTGAGCAATTTGCCGGACGCGATATTCAAAAGCACTACCTCGCCTTGGTTCGAGGCAATATGCATGAGGCTGGCGAGCTTGATTACCCATTGCGGGAAGAACTTGACGACATCGCCGATAAGCATGCAAGGCAAGACAAAGCGGCGCAGGATGCGGTAACGCAATTTTCGCCACTGTTGAACAGTGAAATCCCTTATCCCTCTGGGCGTTATCCGAGCAGTCGTTTTTGTCTGTTACGTTTAAAACCGTTAACAGGGCGCAAGCATCAACTACGTCGTCACATGGCGCACCTGCGACATCCTATTATTGGCGATACCACTCATGGCGACGGTAAACAAAACCGTTTTTTTCGCGAGCATTTTGGCATCAACCGTTTATGGTTGTTGGCGCAAAAATTGGAACTCACACATCCTATTTTAGGCACGCCAATGACAATCACCACTGAGCTTGAGGCTGAGTGGCTGGAGGTCTTTGCTGGTTTAGGCTGGTCGGACGCCGAACTAGATAGGACGTCACCACAACTTATTTGCTGATCGTAGAACCTTCATCTGATAACCGCTGCATGAGTTCCATCAGCGGTTGATATGACGAAAGCGGATAGTGATGGTGATGATATTCCTGCCGATTTGCTTGGAAATAACATACGCGACGAACATGGGTTGTGCGCTGATGTTGTTTGAGCAATTTTTGTCGACTGCTTTGTCGCATTTTTGCGTCCTTGTCTAGCATGGACTTTATCGACTGCTTTCGTCTAGTTGCAGGCAGCACAGGGGATAAAGTATGTTGAAGATCAGTATCTTCAATTGGTGGGCGCGGAGTATAACATGAAAAAGATCAGCCTAGTGTTCGGATCAGTTTATGGCAGCGCTGAATCAGTGGCAGAGACGCTCTACCGAGAGCTTCAAAATCAAGGGCTTTCTGTTCAATTGCATCAACCAGAATCGCTTACCGGCTATGTGCCAAATGAAGAGGAACTCCTGTTACTGGTGTCATCAACCACTGGTGATGGCGATCTTCCAGAGAATATTGTGCCTTGGTTTGTGCAGATGAAAGATAGTGCTCCATACTTGCCCAATTTAGAATATGCGGTCGTAGCGCTTGGAGACTCTAGCTATGACCATTTTTGTGGCGGTGGTCATCAACTGGATGAGCTCTTTAGCGAATTGGGCGCGAAACGTATTGGCGAAGTGTTTGAAATCGATGCGTGTGAAACCATGGAACCGGAGAACGAAGCGCTTACTTGGCTTAAAAAATGGCTTAAGTTATTAAAATGAGAAAATCGCTGACCTGGTGGTCGACTCAATGGTTTAAGTTTGCGCAGAATCTTAGTCAGACTCTGCTCGCGCCGATCGCGATTTTGCCTGCCGCTGGGGTTATGTTGGGCCTAGCTAGCTCATTACAGGACTATCTGCCGCTGGAATTTGCCGAGTTACTGCGTAATGTCGGTAATTTTGCGTTTCTGATCATGCCGATGCTGTTTGCGGTGGCAATTACCACTGGCTTTTGCAAGGAGCCTGGCACTGCCGCATTAACCTCTGTCTTTGGCTACGGCGTATTTACCTCTTCAATGACGGTGTTGACCGGTCAGCAAATTGACCTGCAATCTACCGCAATTCTTGATAATCAAATGCTTGATACCGGTATTGCGGGTGGCATGGTCATGGGGTTGATGAGCTGTCTGGCAATGTACTTAAGCCAATTCGTGCGCTTGCCGCAGATGTTTTCTTTTTTCGAAGGCCGACGCAGCGCGCCTATGTTAATACTGCCATTAGCGATGGTTGTTGCTTGGGGCTTTTCCTGCATTTGGCCAAGCCTTGCTGAGCATATTGATAAGATTGCGAACTGGGCGGTATACCAACGTCCAGCGTGGGCGTTTGCACTTTATGCGACGGTTGAGCGCTTGTTACTGCCGCTCGGGCTACATCATATTTGGAATACCCCCTTCTTTTTAGAGTTTGGTCAATACGTGCACCAGGGCGAAGTTGTCCGCGGCGAGGTGGCGCGCTATCTGGCTGGCGACCCATTAGCAGGGAATCTGGCCGGCGGTTATCTGATTAAAATGTGGGGCTTGCCGGCGGCTGCAATCGCTATTTTACGCAGCGCCAATCCGTCGGAACGTAATCGCATCGCCGGGGTGATGTTGTCTGCGGCCGCGACGAGTTGGCTGACGGGGGTAACAGAGCCCATTGAGTTTGCCTTTCTGTTCGTGGCGCCGGTGCTTTATCTGGTGCATGCATTGCTTTGTGGCTTGGCTTATATGATTTGTGTGATGCTGGGGATTCACTATGGTGTTACCTTTTCACAAGGGCTAATTGATTTAGTGTTGCTGTGGCATAACTCCAGTAATAGTGGCTGGTTTTTGATCCTCGGCCCAATGACCGCGCTTATTTATTACGCCTTGTTTACCAGTTCTATCCGTATCTTTAATCTCAAAACCCCCGGCCGGCTTGAGTCTTTTGAAATGCCGGCGGCCAGTGCTAGCGAGCGTCCTGCATTATTAATTAATGCCCTAGGGGGCATCACCAATATTGAGCATATGAAAGCGTGTATGACGCGTATTCGTTTAAGTGTGCACACGCCTGAAAACGTCGACAAACGCAAACTGCTAGCCTTGGGTGCGAAAGGGGTGATTGTATTGGGGCATGGGGTTCAAGTGGTATTTGGGACTCAGGCCGAAAGTGTCCGTCAGCAGATGCAATCCCATATTGACGCGAGTTCTGTTTAATATTTTGAAGTAAATCCTGATGTTTATGCAGCCATTTCGCTTTTTCTGTGGCATATTCTTCAGCCTTAATGTTGTATGGGGGCGAAAATGGCACATAAGGTTTTGCTGACAGATTGTGCGGACGAGCCCGGCTTGATTGCCAAAATCACCGGTGTTTGTTTCGAGCATCAGCTTAATATCATTAAAAATAGCGAATTTGTTGATAATCAGCAGCAGCGCTTTTTCATGCGTACCGAATTTGATGGTGAGTTAGATTCAGTGCGTTTTCTTACCGATTTGTCAGCTGTGTTACCGCAGCAAAATCGTACGCGTTTGGTCGATGCTGGCCGTAAACGGGTGGTGATTTTGGTGACCAAAGAGGCACATTGTCTCGGTGATTTGTTAATGAAAGCCTATTACGGCGCGCTTGATGTAGAAATCGCCGCGGTTGTGGGCAACTATGAAATTCTGGAACCTTTGGCGCAGAAGTTTGATGTTCCTTTCCATTATGTCTCCCATGAAGGCTATAGCCGTGAAGAGCATGAGCAAGCCATTCTGAAAGTGGTTGAGCCTTATGCACCAGATTACGTGGTGTTAGCGAAATTTATGCGGGTGTTGACGTCTGGCTTCGTCAGCCGTTTTCCAAATCGGATTATTAATATTCATCACTCGTTCTTGCCTGCCTTTATTGGCGCTAATCCATATCGTCAGGCATGGGAACGCGGGGTGAAAATCATTGGCGCAACGGCGCATTTTGTAAATGATAATCTCGATGAAGGCCCGATTATTAAGCAAGATGTTATTCCGGTGGACCATAGCTATAGCGCTGATGATATGGCGAAAGCCGGGCGTGACGTTGAAAAAAGTGTGTTATCTCGAGCACTTGCATTAGTTGTGAACAATCAAGTTGTCGTCAATGGCAACAAGACGCTAGTGTTTAAATAATGAGTCCATTAAAAAAGCCGCCTGAGGGCGGCTTTTTTAATGCTTCATATTCGGTTAGTTGGTGGCAATACTGGGAGACAGATATTGTTGATAGGTGTCTTCGCCCCACGCGACTAGCTGCTGATCGATAAACAGCAACGGCGTACATTCATCGCGGGTAAGTTGTCCATCAGCAACTTTACGTTGGGTCTGATAAAACAACACCCTGAGTTGCTTACCGTTCGCGAGTTTCGCTTCGGAAAAGTCGGCATTTCCCATTGCCTTTTGCACTTCAGTCAATTGTTCACCAATATATAACTCGCCAATCTTGCCACGGTTATAAGCTTGTCGATCTTCCCAATCCATATCTTCGGGGGATGGCTCATAGACCAGCATAATCACCGAAACAAAGGCAAGATATGAGAGAAAAATAGCGCCAATAATGACAGGAATTTTGCTTTTCATAGGACATTAATGATTGCAGTTAAGTATGTCTATCTTCTGATGACTCTAGGCCGAGATTCAAGTCGTAATTGTAAGATAATTTAGCGAAATGCAGCCACGTTGTTAATTTTGACGGCGGTATTCGCTTAAACGTACCTGCAATGACATATCAGTACGCAGTTTGGCTAATTTGTAGCTTAGTCTTGCCATCTCCCGCCCGTCTGCGAGTTTTTGCGCCTGTTTGGCTCCAAGCTTATCGAGCGCGTTATAGATATTGGCGAGTGAACGGTAACTGCGCAGTAACTCGGCAGCTGACTTGGGGCCGATCCCGGCGATACCGGGGATTTTATTACCACTGTCACCGCTCAAAGCGGCAAAATCCAACAGTTGCTGCCGTGATATTCCAAGCTTTTGCTCAAGTGCCGCAATATCTAACCATTGATTAGCAAAATAATCCCACTGATTAACGCCGTTAAGGTTAAGCTGTGCAAAGCCTTTATCGGTGGAAACGATAATCGCTTCACCGCCTGATTTACTCAGTTTGTAGGCGAGGGTTGCGATGACATCATCAGCTTCTGAATCGGCTTGCAGTGAATTAAACCCCTGGGACTTTAACTCGCTGATTATTGAAGGGAGGCCTTTTGCAAGCGATTCTGGCATAGGTTTACGCCCCTTTTTATAATCGGGGTAGAGTTGTTTGCGCCAAGACACATCTGTGCCATCCCATACCACGACCACATGGCTTGGTTGATGATGACGGCATAATTTTCGACATGCAGATAACGCGCGCAATGCCAAAGCTTGCATATCATCTTGATCCGGTTGCGCCGCTAATATGCGACGCACCAGATTCATCCCATCAATAATCAGTAGTCGGTTCATTTGCTGATTTGATAGCAAGGGGTGTAATGACTCCCCGGAAGCTTCATCCGTTGTTGGCTGACAAATGCTGACAGCAGTTTATCCATTAATACCATCAAGGCAGCATCGCCTTTTAGCTTAAATGGCCCATAATCCTCTACGTATTGCATGGTGTCTGCTTTAACATTCCCCGCCACAATACCAGAAAACGCTTTGCGTAGATTCGCGGCTAATTTGGCTTTATCTTGATTCATGTGCAAATCAAGAGATTCCATTGCGTCGTGTGTTGGCTCAAATGGTAGTTGAAAATCGGGTTCGATTGTCAGCCCCCATTGATATTGGTACGAATCACCGGTCTGCTTACGGTGTTGTTTGACTTGTTCCATTGCGAGTCGCATCTGTCTAGCTGCCGCCGCAGGATCATCAATAATAATTTGATATTTCGCCTGTGCTTCCTTGCCGAGAGTGGCGCCAATAAAGGCGTCTAACTCTTCAAAATACGCCGCACTTTCACGTGGTCCGGTAAGAATTAAGGGAAACGGAATATCAGCATTCTTCTTATGTAACAGAATGCCAAGTATATAAAGTAATTCTTCAGCAGTTCCCGGGCCACCAGGGAAGATGATGATGCCATGGCCCATGCGGACAAACGCCTCTAGGCGTTTCTCGATATCCGGCATGATCACCAGCTCACTCACAATTTGGTTTGGTGGCTCAGCTGCAATAATGCTTGGCTCAGTAATGCCAATATAACGCGGTTTATGAATACGTTGCTTGGCGTGACCAATAGCAGCGCCTTTCATAGGACCTTTCATTGCGCCAGGCCCACAGCCAGTGCAGATATCGAGTTTACGTAACCCTAATTGGTAACCAACTTCTTTGGTGTATTTATACTCTACATGATTGATGCTATGGCCGCCCCAGCACACCACCACATTGGGATCTTGCATGGGGGAAATTGCCCGTGCATTGCGCAGAATATCAAACACCATATTGGTGATATGGGTAGGGTCATTAGGGTTGATATGTTTGAGGTTACTAAATTTGTGGCGAACATAAATGAGGTCGCGTAGCACCGCAAACAGGTGCTCTTGAATACCGACGATGATTTGCTCATCCACAAAGGCGCTAGCTGGCGGATTTATCAGCTCTAATTTGATACCGCGCTCACGCCGTAGCACGTTAATGTCGAAATCTTTGTGCAGGGAAAACAGTGATTTGGCGTCGTCAGTTTGCGCGCCAGAGGAAAGAACGGCGAGTGAGCAATTACGGTAAAGCTGATAAAGCTCGCTACTCGCCCCTTGTTTTAAGCTATCGACTTCGAGTTGAGACAGCTGGTCCATGCTGCCCCGAGGACTAATTTTGACGATCATGCATACTCCTTAAGAAAGCGGGGCAGGCGTTGTCGCGTCAATCGATAATAACCCTGTCCCGATTCTCATGCTTGGCTTTGTAGAGAGCAGCGTCGGCGCGTTCAAACGTTTCAAGAATATGTTCGCCTTCGATAATCTTTGCTGCTCCAATCGATAAGGTAACTGTAATACGCTGATTTTTAAATTTAAATGGAATATTTTTGATTTTTTCTCGCACGCGGTTCAATAAATGACCAATATCGTTATGTGAGACATCAGGGATCAGCAACACAAACTCTTCACCACCATAACGCGCCACAAACTCAGTATCGCGCAGAGAATTCTTCAGCGCCATTGCAATGACTTGCAGGGTCTTGTCGCCGGTACTGTGACCAAAGCTGTCGTTGATCGCTTTGAAATGGTCAATGTCAGCAACTGCGACCCAAAGTGGATTACGGTTACGTTGGTAGTGGCGGTATTCTTGCTCCATGCGCTCGTCCAGTGCGGCGCGGTTGGGCAATTGAGTTAAACTGTCGAGCAAGTTGAGTTTCTGTTGTTCGAACAATTTCTCTTTATACGATGAGGTTTCCGACGTTAGCTCATTAATCTCGTTGCGTAATGTTTCAACGGATTTTTTCAGCATGGCTACTTCGCGTTGCTCTAACGCTTCTTTGCGATTGAGACTGGCACGTAACACTGCGAGCTGTTCGATAACTTGGTGCTTCATCTGCTCCATGTTGTCGGCAACTGCTAAGCCACTTTCCACATTATCAACTTGGCTATTGATATCTTTATTCAGCTGGTTCTTTAGCTGTTGGTTGCGCTGTGCCTGATTGAGCGATTCATTGATCGAATCGCGCACTGACATCAATGCTTCATTGAGAGCGAACAAAAACTCCTGCGAAGCGCTTTTCTCTTTCGCAATATTCTCCAGCAACATACTGAGAATCGTTTGATAGGACTCCAACAGGGCGTCGATATCAATCTCGGTAGCGAGCTGCTCCTTAATAACCAACACTTGGTCACGTTGGGCTTTGGAGAAATCAATCTCGGAGATCATCTGCGCAAGTTCATGCGCCAATTGTCGGTATTTGGGCAGATAGGTGATGGGCTCTTCGCTATCAAAGCAGAGTGCTAACGTTTGCTCATAAAAGGAGATTAATTGCTCTACTTTGGGGATATAGTCCCATACCGTATGAAACGGTTTGCCCACGTCTTGTTTGAAGTAATTTACTTCTTTACGCAGTTTATCTGGAACACTTTCAACACGTTGTAGCTGACGACTAAATTTGACTAACCCGTTACGACCTTGTTCTAGCTTGGTCATCACGTGGCTATATTGGCGTTTCAGAATGCGTTCGATATCGACCAGTTCCGGCAGGATGTCATCTAAACGGTCAACGTCAGAAAAGCTAGCACGTAATTTGGCTAATTTGTTGTCGAGTTCTAAATTCTGGCCTTTACAGGCTAAGCTAAGGTGGCCGATAAAACCTGACAATGCACGAAGTTTGGCATTCCTGTCTTCTTTTAGTTCAGCTAATGCAATCTGAGCAGTTTCGAGTTTCTGCTTCATTAGTGTTTGTTGTGACAGGCCCGCGTTTGCGTCTTTCATTCCTGAGTCATTCCTTCGGCATTTTGCTGCTCTGGGAGGGATAATTGACTGACGCAACAGAGACATTGCGTTATCTGCGTCAATGTTATAGCAATCCCGTGATGCTGCAAATGATTCCTTTCAGATGTTTCTATGTGGATCAAAGAATATTAGCAGATTCTGACGTCTCTAACGGTTGGAAACGTGGCCATGTGATCGCATCTTTATTCGCATTGCTCTCAATACGAATAAAACCTCGTCTTACGCCTTGTGCCAACTGTAGGTAGAGCGGCTGTGAGAATACTGTCGATGGAGTAAATTCTAGCACCTTAATGCTAAGGTGACAGCCTGTCTCAATATCTGTCGACGCGGCTCCCGCCAACATCCACTGTAATGTTTCAAACATCACCTCAGTGGGTAGTGTTACTTCCTCATCAGCAAGTAGTGGTAGGTTGATGACCGCTATGTCGAGTCGCAAAGGATCACCGTCCAGATTGATGCTACGTAACCTTTGATGTAACTCTGACGGATCTATTTCATGGCGAGCTAACAGCGCAAATTGACCTGGAGCAATGCTGTAGATTTGCGCTCGGCATAAAAACTTGAGTTTGTTGTAAATGTTGTCCTGAATGGCTTTAGCCGCAAATTGCCCGCGCTCGATTGGGGCATTGGTCAGTTCGGCAAACTGTACCAGTGCTACGCCTACATTATTCTGCGCAAACTGCTCGAAGAAGGCATGATAGCCGGGCAGTTGATAGACAGCATCCAGCTTAATCTGCTCCATTGTTTGCTGTTGTAACACTAATTCGCGTTGGCGTTTACGGTAGAGATACAAAATATAGGTGCCAACGCACACCAGCAGAATCAGCAAAAAGCCAATGACGATATTACGATTAAGCAGCATATTTTGCTGTTGCTGCAGTTCGGTGCGTTGTTTTTGGCTTTTGAGCAGCAAGCTTTGCTCAGTGATTTCCTGTTCAGTCTTAGGCGTTTCAGATGTTTTCGCCTGCTCCAACATTTCTTTGGTTAACTGAGTGATCAATTGCTGATTACTCAATGCTTCTGCATAAAGCCCTTTATTCTGTTGGCTCGTCACCAGATAGGTAAGCGCTTCTATCTGCTCATCCTTAAGTTGTAGTTTTTGTGCAAGGGCTAAGGCGGTTTGCGCATGTAATAATGCGACATCATCTTGACCAGCTTTAGACGCAACTTGTGCCAGCATGGTTTCGTTGTAAACCAAGTAGTGGGTGCTGTTACGTTCACGAAAGATTTTGTTAGCTTGCAGCAGGTATTCTAATGCTTTGTCAAAGTTATCAATGTGGAAATAAGCTTCGCCTAGGTTATGGAAATTACGCGCCTGGGCGGTAAGGCTTTGGTACTTCGCATCATACTGTTGTGCATTCAAGTAATAGTCGATTGCTTGATTCCACTCACCTTGCTCCGCATAGATGATGGCAATGACCGTCATACTGGTAGAAAGAAATTTATGATCACCTTGTTGGCGGAATAGGTCGATAGCCTTATGAATGTGATTAAGCGCTTCATTCCACTGCTGCATATCGCGATAAAGTTTGGCTAAGTTCAGCTCTAACATTGCGGTTTGATATGGCTTTTTATCTTTAAGCGATGCGCTATAGGCGGCAGTGTAATGTTGCAACGCCAGCGGCATTTTATCGACTTCGCGATAGTATTTGGCCAGCCTCGCTTCGGCCTCGGCAATAAGATAGTTGTTGCGAAGCAGGGTGGCGGCTTCAAGCATCTGTTTGAAGTTGTTTAGGGCGGCATCGTCGCGCTTCAGAATAAGATTAACCACCCCCATTTCGTCGTAGATGACGACTTTAAGCTGGAGTGAACGCACATCTTTAGCGTTGCGAATATAGTTCGTCGCTTGTTCATTGAAACTCACGGTATCGCGATACTGCTGCTTGATGCGCCCTGCATAACGCCCCGCAATATTGAGTGCAGCGGCTCGCTGATAATCATTAGTTGCGACACGTTGTAGCGCATCATGCAATGTCGTGGCGTCTGTTTGTTTTCCTTCGTATTGGACGCGGCTCTCTAACGCGAGTCGCGCCAGAAAATATAAACTTTGAAAGAGGTCATCATCGCTTTGGTTGCTCGCGATGGCAGCTTGATGCAACTCATCTGCCGTATTGAAAACGGTTTGGGGCACTGATTCATGTAATTGCTGGTACAGCTGTTGTGGCGTCTCACGATAGATAACTTCAATCTCATCAGCTGACTGAGCTTGGAGCGGTAAACTCAAGGTGAAAGCAAAGGCGGCAAAGCAGCAAATAAACCAACGCATTAATAAGAACTCTCTCGGTTGTTGATAGGGTTCGGCAATATTTTAATTGTTAATGATTATGTTATCGGCGTGAGTGGTCACCGTGAACTTGTTATACTCTGGATTCAGCATTACAACAATCATTCAGCAAGGATTTCGTGTGAAAATCAGCAGTTTGTCGATTCAAAGTGCCGTTTTATTGGCCGGTGTGACTTTCTCTCAAGCACCCTTTGCCGACGTTTTATATCAGGTCAATATTACAGAACCTGAACATCATCTGGCGCAAGTTTCCGTCACCTTTCCTAAAACCTCTGAAGATTCGCTTCAAGTCAATTTGCCAGTTTGGCGTACTGGTAAATATACCGTTTTGCCGTTGGCTGATGGTGTCAGAAATTTTGCCGCCACAGACGAGCAGGGAAATAAACTTAACTGGCAAAGGAGCGCGAGTGGCGAATGGCGTGTGAGTCTCGATAAACCCACGCAAGTCACTGTGTCTTATCAGTTGTATGCCAATGAACTCGGGCAACGGGTGCGGGATATTAGCAGCACACATGCCTATTTGGATGCCAGCGGTGTGATGATGTATAGCCCAAGCTTCCGTGAACAGCCAGTACAAGTGGCGTTGCAAGTTCCAGACGCATGGAAAAGCTACTCAGGCATGGCATCAGGCAATGCACCTCATAGTTTTGTTGCTGATAACTACGATATCTTAATTGATTCGCCAATCGAAACGGGCATCAGTCAGCACCGCAGTTTTACTGCCAACGGTAAAGCGTTTGAGCTGGTGGTGTGGGGCGAAGGGAACTATAACCTCGATCAGATTGTGACTGATTTAGAAAAGGTCACCAGTAAATCTCAAGATATTTGGAACGGCTATCCGTTTGAACGGTATCTTTTTATTGTGCATGCCACCAGTGGCGCCCGTGGTGCGACCGAGCATATCAACTCCACGGTAATTCAACTGCCACGCTTTAATTTCCGCGAGCGCAAAGACTATCTGCGTTTTATCAGTACTGCCTCGCATGAGTTTATCCATACGTGGAACGTTAAAGCTTATCGCCCCGAGGGATTAGTACCGTACGACTATCAGCAGGAAAATATGAGCGATCTGCTGTGGATGGCTGAAGGTTCAACCAGTTATTTCCAAAATCAACTGCTGTTGCGCGCCGGTGTCATGACGCCTAAGGAATACCTAGAGGACTTAGCCAAGCGCATTGACCGAAATCAACACACGCCTGGCCGTGAACAGCAATCTGTGGCGGAGACGAGTCTGGGTGAATGGGTTGCCACGGGCGGTGATTATGCTCGCAACCACAGTGTGAATATCTACTCAGAAGGATATTTGGTGTCGATGGCGCTTGATTTCCAACTGTTAAACGACACTAAACTCAAAGCATCGTATCGCGACCTTCACAAGTTGTTATACCGCGATTACCGTATTCCGAAAGGCTACAACAGCACCATCATCAAACAAATTCTGCAGCAGTTAGCCGACAAAGATTACAGCCATTGGTGGCAGGTTAACGTTGAATCACCTATCAGCTACGACTTTAACAAGATCTTTGATGAGGCAGGGTTGAGGCTAAGTTATGGTGACGAAGCCAAGACTAAAGCGTTTTTGGGGGCGAGCTTAGCGAGTAATAGCCTGAAATTTGCTTATGTTGAGCGCAATAGTCCGGCATGGAAAGCCGGAATCGCCGCGGGTGATGAATTGATCGCTATAAACGGACTCAAGGTTAGCCATGACGGTTTCGACAAGCGCATTGGTGACTTTAACGCGGGTGACGACGTTGAGGTGACGCTGTTTAAAGATGACACATTGCAAACTAAACGCGTTTCTTTGAGCAAAGCGCCCGACGGTAAATTACAAATTAAGTCAGTGAAAAAGCCTGCTCGTTCGCAGAAGGCGTTATTTGAAGCGTGGCTTGGGGTTGATTGGCCGTTTGACAGTGATGGCAACTTCAAGAAATCTAAGTGATTTTTTACCAATAAAAAAGCGCCAATGGCGCTTTTTTATTGGTTGCAACTTAACGGCTTAAATTGCTTGCTCTTCCACACCACCGAGTTTGATAAACAAGGTGTTGAGTAGTGCAATAATTTCGCTGCTCATTAACACAAAGTCGGCGTCAAGTTTGGCGAGCGGATCTTCACCGGCAACATCATCGGTTTGCGCGCGGAACTCTTCGGCAAACTTAAGACGCTTAATTCCAGCATCTGACTGCAGCACAAAGCTAATAGATTGCTCAAATTGAATCGCCAGTTTATGCACTTGTTTGCCTGACTCTAGGTGAGCAAGCACTTCTTCTTCGGTGAGGTCTTGCTGTTTAAAGCGCACGATACCACCTTCATCTGCAGCGGATTTAAGCTCAGCCTCATCTTGCATGTAGAAGGGGACTGGTAGCTCGCCTTGTTTTAACCAATCAGTGAGTTGCACTTCGATAGGTGTTGCAAAACTCACAGGTACAACAGGTAAGCTGCCAATCGCCTTACGCAATAGCGCCAGTAACTCTTCTGCTTTAGTGGCACTGCTGCTGTCGACTAATAACAACTGTTGTTCTGGCAGAATGAGTGCACGAATTTGACTACGGCGACTGAAGGCACGTGGCAACAAGGTTGTTGTAATTTCGTCTTTAAGGGCGTCTTTCTCTTTTTTGGTGATTTTGCGCTGCTCTTCGGTTTCAAGATGCGCCACCTTTTCATCAAGTGCCTCTTTAATCACCTGCGATGGCAGAATTTTCTCTTCTTTCGTTGCACAGATTAAGTGGCGATTTTCGGCGCTGTGCACCAATGATTGGCCGAGTTTGCCAAGCGCGTTGCTAAAACCAAATTTGCTGATGTCTTGGCTAGAGCAGGGATGGAATACAAACGCATCCAGCGCTTTTTCCAGTTGTTCTGTCTCGATAGAAAACGGTTTATTGAAACGGTAAAGGGTAAGATTTTTAAACCACATATTCGCTGCTCATTCAAAATGGAGTCGGCAGTGTAAGCCATCTTTTTTTAGGCGTAAACCTCGCTCAAAAAGTGACCAAAAGTCACAAATTCAAAGATTTAACCAAATTGTCATATTTAACTTAAGCGCCCGCCAACCCGCGCCGTTTAAGGCTTTAGTCGATGTTGCTGGCAAAAAATTATTATTGGTCTACGCCTGCAGCGTTGGAGTGAAATAAAACTGCAACACGCCAACTGCACACTTTCGCACGTTCCAAATCCATAACCAAGACGAACATAACGTCGAAAGGAAATAATGATGAACTCTATTTGCAAAACCCTACTCGCTACCGCTATTGCTTCTGCTTGTATCACCTCTGCATATGCAGCAGATCCTTTGACTGTTTACGGCAAATTGAACGTAACTGTACAGTCAAATGATGAAGGCGGTGAGTCTGAAACTGCCGTGCAAAGCAACGCTTCTCGCCTTGGCGCTAAAGGTGAGTACGACTTGGGTAACTCTTTGAGTACTTTCTATCAAGTTGAATATGAAGTTGCGACTGACAGCTCAGACAGCACTAACTTCAAAGCACGTAGCCAGTTCGTCGGTCTGAAAGGTAACTTTGGTGCTATCTCTGTTGGTCGCCAAGACACCATGATGAAAGTTTCTCAAGGTAAGGTTGACCAGTTCAACGATTTGTCTGGTGACTTGAAACATTTGTTCAAAGGTGACAACCGTATTGAACAAACAGTTAACTATGTTTCTCCTTCAATGGGTAACGTGAAGTTCGGCGTAACTTATGCGGCCGAAGCTTCAAGCTCACAAGATGGTGAAAGTGGTGTATCTGCAGCATTGATGTATGGTGATGCTGGCCTGAAGAAGACGCCAATCTATGCCGCTATCGCATATGATTCAAAAGTGAAAGGCTATGACACTGTACGTGCGACTGTTCAAGGTAAAATCGCTGACCTGAAACTGGGCGCAATGTGGCAGTCTCAAGAAAAATCTGAAGGCGATGCGGATAGCATCGACGGTTATTTGCTGAGTGCAGCTTACAGCATCGACGCTGTAACCCTGAAAGCTCAGTACCAAGACATGGAAGACACTGGTGATTCTTGGTCAGTGGGTGCAGACTACAAGCTGGCTAAACCAACGAAACTGTTTGCCTTCTACACTACCCGTTCTATGGACGGTGTATCAGACGACGATAACTACGTAGGTCTGGGTTTAGAACACAAGTTCTAAGACAAGCTTTGTGAATAAAAACGCCAGTCATTGACTGGCGTTTTTATTTTCTGCAGTTCATCAGGTTACTCGCTTAAAAATATATGCAAAAATGGCAGCTATATGACGGATAAGTTGCTGGTTATTCATAAATCTGTCATAAAATTGTCCAATAATAGCAGCGTGTTATTTTACTGAAAGAAGCACCCATGACTGCAAGAATTTTGATTGTTGAAGATGAAGCCGCCATTCGAGAAATGCTCTCGTTTGTGATGGAACAACATGGCTTTGCAACCACTGCAGCCGAAGATTTTGAATCTGCATCAGCGTTGCTGACGGAACCGTATCCCGATCTGATTTTGCTTGATTGGATGTTCCCAGGCGGAAGCGGCATTCAGTTTGCTAAGACGCTGAAGCAGGACGAGTTCACTCGCCAAATTCCTATCATCATGCTGACAGCGCGTGGCGAAGAGGAAGATAAAGTGAAAGGGTTAGAAGTTGGTGCCGATGATTACATCACCAAGCCATTTTCACCTAAAGAGCTGGTGGCGCGTATTAAAGCTGTGTTACGCCGTGCAGCGCCAACACGACTGGAAGATACGATTGAAGTACAAGGATTGACGCTGGATCCGGTGAGCCACCGTGTTACTGTTGGTGAATCAGTGCTCGATATGGGACCCACTGAGTTCCGTTTGTTGCACTTTTTTATGACCCATCCTGAGCGTGTTTATTCTCGCGAGCAATTGCTAGACAACGTTTGGGGAACTAACGTTTATGTGGAAGATCGTACAGTGGATGTGCATATCCGTCGTCTTCGTAAGGCGGTTGAGCCTTCTGGACATGACCGTTTAATCCAGACCGTACGTGGTGCTGGATATCGCTTCTCTGCTCGTACCTAAACGCAATGTTTTGCTGAGCCAAGTCCGGCATAGGGCTTTTGGCTCAGTAAGCCTTACCCGACTGGCGCAATAATCTATGTTTGATTCCTATTCAGGATACCGACTGTTCTTACGCTTAGCGCTCTTCCTTTTAGCGTGTTTATTGGTCGGCCTCGCGGCCGGACATCTGCTGCTTGTGCTCTGTATTGGAATGGGGATCCTGCTGCTGTGGAATTACCGCCAGCTTATTCGGCTCAATCACTGGTTGTGGAAAGATAGACGACTGACGCCGCCGCAAGGCAGTGGCAGTTGGGAAGGGGTGTTTAACGGTATCTATCGTTTACAGGGAAAGAACCGTAAACGGGTAAGTCAGTTAGCCGGCTTACTTGGCCGCTTTCGTCAGGGTGCCGAAGCTCTACCAGATGCCGCCGTCGTGCTGGACCCCGCGCTTAACATTATTTGGTGCAACAAGTTAGCGCAATTAATGCTGGGGTTAGTTTGGCCACAAGATAATGGTCAGCGGGTGGATAACCTCATTCGCCATCCCGATTTCTCTGCTTATCTGAAAGGTGGCCGTTTTGAGGAGCCGTTGGCGTTGCCGTCGCCAGTGTCTGAAAAACGTATCGTTGAGATCCGTATCATTGCTTATGGTGAGCAGCAGATGTTGCTTATTGCGCGTGATATCACGCGCGTTCGCCAACTTGAAGGGATGCGCAAGGACTTTGTGGCCAACGTTTCTCACGAATTAAAAACACCACTGACCGTGTTGCAAGGCTATCTCGAAGTGATGCAAAGCATGGCCGATGAAGATGATCCAAATCAGCGCGCATTGAGCCTGATGCAACAACAAGCAAGCCGCATGAAATCTATGGTAGAACAGCTGCTTGTGTTGTCGCGAATCGAAGACTCGGCGGAAATTAATCTCGAAAAAGTGGTCGACATGCAGAAGATGTTTGCCATTTTGCGTTCAGAAGCAGATGCACTGGCCCGCGACGAATATGAGATCAGTTTTGAGTTAGATCCGCAATTGAATATTCATGGTGACGAGCTCCAACTGCGAAGCGCATGTTCAAATCTGATTTCCAACGCCATTCGCTATACAGAGCCAGGCGGTAAAATTCACATTGGCTGGCAACGCGTTGCGACTGGGGCCCGCTTTAGCGTGACCGATAGTGGCATTGGTATCGCGCAGCAACACGTTGCGCGGCTTACTGAGCGCTTTTACCGTGTGGATAATGCGCGCTCACGGCAAACCGGCGGCTCTGGTCTTGGCCTTGCTATCGTAAAGCATGCGCTCAACCATCATCACAGTGAGTTGCTAATCAACAGTATCCCAGGTAAAGGCAGTACCTTCAGTTTTATTATTCCACAGCATTTAGTGGTGTAATCGCTGACATGGCCAAAATGGCTGTCATTTAAATGTCATTAAAGTGCAATAAAATATTCAAGTTAACACTGAATACTGACGCGAATTTAATCAGTACAACCTGTTTCACTACGGAGATAACATGAAACTGAATTATCTGGTGGGCGCAATGGCGATGATAGCTGCAAGCGTCTTGCCGTTCACGCTGCAGGCGGCGGTTGATGCGACTTTGCCTGACTATCAAAAATCCAGCGGTGTCTCAGGTAATCTGTCATCGGTAGGCTCAGATACGCTTGCAAACATGATGACCTTGTGGGCGGAAGAGTTTAAACACATCTACCCGAATGTGAATGTGCAGATCCAAGCCGCTGGTTCATCAACTGCCCCTCCGGCATTAACTGAAGGCACCTCGCAGTTCGGCCCAATGAGCCGCGCGATGAAGCCCAATGAAGAAGAAGCGTTTGAAAAGCACTTTGGTTACAAGCCAACTCGTATTCGTGTTGCCATTGATGCCTTAGCGGTGTTTGTTCATAAAGACAACCCAATTAAAGGCCTCAATATGGAACAGATTGACGGCATATTTTCAACTACGCATAAATGTGGGTCTCAGGAACTAACACGCTGGAGTGATGTTGGACTGACCGGTGGCTGGGGGGTGAAAGACATTCAGCTTTATGGTCGTAATTCAGTCTCTGGCACTTATGGTTTCTTTAAAGAGCATGCGTTATGCAAAGGTGATTTTAAGCCGAGTGTTAACGAGCAACCGGGAAGTGCGTCAGTGGTTCAATCTGTGTCACAGTCGCTCAATGCGATTGGTTACTCTGGAATAGGCTATAAAACGGCAGGCGTTAAAGCGGTCGCCTTAGCGAAGAACGGTAATGACTATATTGAAGCAACGCCTGAAAATGCTGCCAGTGGTAAATACCCTTTGTCCCGCTACCTGTATGTGTATATTAACAAGCATCCCAATCAGCCATTGGAGCCGATGCAAAGAGAGTTCTTAAAATATATTCTTTCTAAGCAAGGCCAGACAGTGGTGGAGAAGGACGGCTATGTGTCTTTGCCCAGCAGTGTGATTGATAAAGACCTCGCTAAAGCAGGTATCAGTTTGTAATGCTACTCATTATAAAGAGCCCCGAAATTCGGGGCTCTTTTGTCGCAGTAGGAGACGGCTATCGCTGCGAAAATATGGTGGCTGATTTCGATAGCATAAAGTCGATGAAGAGTTTTACCTTAAGCGGCTGTTGACTGCGCTGATGCTGCAGTAGCGATATTCGACGCTTTTCACAATGCCAGTCTGGCAGTACGACTTGTAACCTGCCGTCTTCAATCTGTTGCCGCACAAACAACTCAGGCCCATAGAGAATGCCACCGTTACGTTCGGCGGCAATAATCGCGCCATTGAGGTCCGTAAGCGTGAGCTTGGCGGGAGCATCGTAGTAAAAGCTATCACCATTAGGATGACGTAGTGAAAAGTTATATAACGGCCAAGCTTTAATGATTTGATGATGCTGCAACTGCTGAGGGTGTTCCAACGCTGGCGCTTTGTGTAAATACGCTGGTGATGCCACTAGGCTGTAGTCCAACACTCCCATAGAGCGAGATATCCAAGAGGAGTCCGGTTGGGTGCCACCGACGATTGCCACATCAATCCCTTCATCGATCAGATCGAATTCCTCATTGCTCTGAACCACGTGCAGACGAATATCTGGGTAGCTGTCACAGAACTCATTGAAGGCATCGATAAACAGTGCCGTCACGATGGAGATCGGCGCAGAGACTCGTAACGTTCCTTCGGGGGTTTCTGGTGCGCCATTGAGCGCATCAAACTGGGCAATGAGTGCCTGATATTTTTGAAATAGTGCCAAGCCTTCTTCGGTCAGTCTTAGCTTACGGGTACTGCGCATCAACAGTTGTTGGTTTAACACCGCTTCCAACTTGGCCAGTTTACGGCTGACTGTCGCAACCGGCATGGTCAGTTCTTTTGCCGCAGCAGAAAAACTACCCGCATTCACCAAGTGAATAAAAAGATAAATAAGCTGAAATTCAGCGGCTTGTTGACCCTGCATGAGATTCCTAGAGCAGTGAAATGGGGGCTAATGCGTACATGTTAATACATGCATCGCCCTGCGGCGATGACCAAATTCCAACTTCCATCGTTTACACTGAGAAAAATTTATACAGCATATTTACTGTATAAAAAATCAGTATATACTGTTCATCAATACAGTACTTCGGGGGCCATTATGCTTTGCCAACTTAGCGTGACAAATTATGCCATTGTGCGGTTTCTAGAGTTAGATTTTAGCGCCGGTATGACCACGATCACCGGTGAAACGGGTGCTGGTAAATCCATTGCGATTGACGCGCTGGGCTTATGTCTGGGGAATCGCGCTGACACAGCATCTGTGCGTCCGGGGGCTGATAAAGCTGAAGTAAGTGCCCGTTTTTCGCTTGCAGATGTGCCGTTGGCCAAACGTTGGTTAGAAGATAATGACCTTGAGCTCGACAATGAATGTATTTTAAGGCGCACAGTGACGGCTGATGGCCGCTCTCGCGGGTATATCAATGGCAATCCTGTCCCTGTTGCTCAGCTTAAATTGCTTGGAGCGCTGTTGATCGGCATTCATGGTCAGCATGCACATCACGCCCTGTTACGCAGTGATCAGCAGTTGCAGTTACTAGATAGTTATGCCGGGCATAACCTGTTAATCGAAGCAGCAGCCAAGTCATATCACAACTTACGCCATGCACAGCAGCAATTGGCTGAGTTAGCGCAGTCTGCACAAGAGCGTCATGCCAGACGCCAGTTGCTTAGCTATCAAGTGGAAGAGCTAAATGACTTTGCGCTGGGGGAACACGAGTATAGTGAGCTTGAAAATGAGCATAAACGCTTAGCCAATAGCACTGCTTTAGCCGAAAATTTACAGGCGAGTTTGATGTTACTGAGCGACGATGATGATGCCAATCTTGAGTCAATGCTAAATAAAGTCTTGGGCATTACTGAAGAACTTGTCAGCTATGATGACACGCTCGGTTCCGTTAACAACATGCTTAATGAAGCCTTGATCCAAGTGCAAGAAAGCCGCAGTGAACTGCAACATTATGCTGACAATCTGGAGATGGACCCAGAGTATTTTGCAGAGTTAGAAAGCCGGTTGTCGAAAGCTATGCAACTCAGCCGTAAACATCATGTGGCACCTGAAGAGCTTTACCAACATCACCAGTCATTGGTAGTTGAGCTGACATCATTAGATTCTAATGATGAGTTACTGGAGCAGTTGCAAGCGGAAGTCGGGTTATATCTGGCGCAATATCAACAAGCTGCACAAAAGCTTAGTAGTAGCAGACAGCGACACGCTAAAGCGCTCGATAAGTTGGTGACAGAGTCAATACGTGAACTCAACATGCCTAAAGCAAAATTTACGATTGAGGTGAATTTTGACGCTGAGGTGGTGTCATCACACGGCAGTGATGCGCTTGATTTTAAAGTCAGCACTAACCCTGGGCTGCCGTTAGACAGCTTGTCGAAAGTGGCGTCCGGAGGTGAGTTATCGCGTATTGGCTTAGGCATTCAAGTCATCACTTCGCAAAAAGTGGCGACGCCAACGCTGATTTTCGATGAGGTTGATGTGGGGATTTCGGGGCCGACAGCGGCGGTGGTTGGCCGTATGTTGCGTCAGCTTGGAAGCTCTACCCAAGTCATTTGTGTTACCCATTTACCACAGGTGGCGGGCAGTGGACATCAGCAGATGTTTGTTGCTAAACAAAGTAAAGCTGGTATGACCGAAACCTCAATGGTGCCGCTAAGTCGTGAACAACGTATTGAAGAGTTAGCGCGGCTACTCGGTGGTGATACGATTACCAGTAACACGCTTGCTAACGCCCGGGAGTTGCTAGCGGAATAGTGTTTAGCGGTTTGTGATACAAAAAAGCCAATCTGATTGCAGACTGGCTTTTTTAGTGTTTATGCGGGGCTAATCAACGATTAGTCCACGATGCGCAGCAGTTCGTTGATGCCGACTTTACCACGAGTCTTAGCGTCAACTTTCTTCACGATAATCGCAGCGTACAAGCTGTACTTACCGCATTTAGACGGCAGGTTACCTGAGACGACGACTGAACCAGCTGGTACGCGACCATAGTGAACTTCGCCAGTTTCGCGGTCGTAAATTTTGGTGCTTTGACCAATATATACGCCCATTGAGATCACTGAACCTTCTTCAACGATAACGCCTTCTACGATTTCAGAGCGGGCGCCGATAAAGCAGTTATCTTCAATGATGGTTGGGCCAGCTTGCAGTGGTTCTAAAACACCACCGATACCAACACCACCAGACAAGTGCACATTTTTACCAATTTGCGCACATGAACCAACGGTTGCCCAAGTGTCAACCATAGTGCCTTCATCAACGTAGGCGCCTAGGTTAACGTATGATGGCATCAGCACGGTGTTTTTGGCGATAAATGAGCCTTTACGTGCTGCTGCTGGTGGTACCACGCGAATAGATTCTTCACGGAAACGTGCGTCATCGTAATCAGCAAACTTCATTGGTACTTTATCGAAGTACTTGGTTTCTGCACCTTCCACAACGGCGTTGTCGAAAATACGGAATGAAAGCAATACCGCCTTCTTCAGCCATTGATTAACATGCCATTCCCCATCGATCTTTTCGGCAACGCGCACTTCGCCACGATCCAGCATATCAATGACTTTTTCGACATCAGCTTTCAGTGTTGCGTCTACAGTCGCAGGGCTGATTGTCGCGCGGGCTTCAAAAGCCGCCTCAATACGTTGGCGTAAAGCCTCCATTGTGTTCTCCCTAAAATCTTTATTGAGTGGGTTGATTGGATAAAGTTGTTACTAATGCTTCCTGCAATTGTTGCTGCTGGAGTTCGTCCAGAGCTTTGCCTTCCTCTGTTTGTAAGATGAAAAAGTCTTCCGCCCGTTCACCAATGGTGGTGATTTTGGCTGATTGCAGTGTAAAGCCACAGCGATAGAAGGTTTCGCCGACTTTAGCCAACAAGCCTGGCGCATCGAGCGCTATTAATTCCATCATGGTTGCGCGTTGGCGCTTGCTCGGAATGAAGCTTACCTGCGTCGGCACACTAAATGGCTTCATAATGCGCGCCATTTTACGGAATTTTGGCATTTTAGGCACGTCTGCTAAGGCTTTTTCTAACGCTTTGCGAATACTTTGAATACGTGACAACTGTGAGACAGGTTTACCGTCTTGCTCAAGAATGACAAAACTGTCGAATGCGTAGTTGTCTTTAGTCATCATGATGCCGGCATCGTGAACATTTATATTTTTGTTGTCCAGTACGGCCATCACGGTAGCAAATAATTTTGGTCTGTCTTTGCAGTAAATGAAAAGTTCGGTGCCGCCACGGGTCATATGTTTAGAAATCAGCACCAACGGCGTATCTTCGCGATGTTTAATAATCGCTTCTGCGTGCCAGGCAATTTGGGTCGGCTGATAGCGTAAAAAATAATCAGCGCGCAGACGGTGCCACAATTCGTCGAGGTTTTTCTCTTTTATACCCCGACGTAACAAGTCTTTTTTTGCCTTCGCCTGGTGTTCGCGCACGCGGCCACGAATATCCACTGGCTTTTCCTTACCCCGCGCCAACACCCGTTGGGCAGAGTAATAAAGATCTCTCAGTAATGAGCCTTTCCAACTGTTCCATGTATGTTCGTTGGTGGCGCAGATATCGGCGACAGTTAGGCAATAAAGATAGCTGAGGTGAGAGGCATCGCGTACTTTATCGGCAAAGTCTGCGACGACATCAGGATCGGAAATATCGCGCCGCTGCGCGGTAATCGACATGGTGAGGTGGTTTTCAACCAGCCAACTGACGAGACGGCCATCATGGCTATTTAAACCATGCAGTTGGCAAAATTCTAGCGCATCAACGGCGCCAAGTTTGCTGTGGTCGCCACCGCGACCTTTGCCGATATCATGAAAAATTGCCGCTAATACTAATAAGCCTTTTTTGGGGAGTTGGTTGATCAGTATCGCACCTAACGGAAATTCATCTCGTTGCTCTTGCTGAGAAAACTTATCGATATTGAGCAGTAGGCGATGGGTATGCTCATCCACTGTGTAGGCGTGGAATAAATCAAACTGCATCTGGCCTTCAATTGCACGCCATGCGGGCAGATAGGCGGATAAAATGCCGTGTTTGTGCATCAAGGAAAAGGCGAAAATACCACGAGGGTGTTTAAGTATTTCCATCAACACCTTACGACAATCGGCGCGCTCCATCAGCGGTTGTACTAACTGACGGCGGGCATTGCGTAGCGCACGTAGTGTCGGTGCGTAAATGCCCTGAATATTAGAGTTGCGTGCCGCGTACAAGAACAGCCGAATAATCTCTTTGGGCTTTTTGAAAATATCGGGGCTTAACGCTTCTAAGAAGCGCCCACGGCGCTGATAAAGCTCATCGATAGGCTGAATTTCTAACGCATGAGTGTCGCCCAAGGTGGCGCGTTTAAACAGCTGTAACAACATCTCATTGAGCTCCATGATGCGTCTTACCGTGCGGTAATAGCGTTTCATCATTTGCTCAACGGCAAGCTGAGTGGCATCTTTGTAGCCCATCATCTCCGCCACTTGTCGTTGTAGATCAAACAACAAGCGGTTCTCATCACGGCCAGCAATCATGTGCAGCGCAAATCTGAGTTCCCAAAGAAAGCTTTGGCTTTCTAATAACTCGTCAAGTTCCAGCGGTTCGAGGAAGTCATGGGCCACCAGTTCAGTAAGGTTCGCAGCATTAAAATGACGGATGGCCACCCAAGCGACGGTTTGAATGTCTCGCAGTCCGCCGGGACAGGTCTTGATATTAGGTTCTAAATCAAAGGCGTTAGCTTTGGCGTGACGCTGCCGCTGCTCATCACGTTTGGCCTGAAAAAATAAGCTTGATGGCCAAAAATCATGCTCGCGGATTTTGTCATAGAGCACGTCAAAGGCCGATTCTGGGCCCGCGAGTAGCCGTGCTTCAAGTAAGTTGGTGGCGATAGTAATGTCATCGCGACCATGTTCCAGCGTCTGCTCTAATGTTCTGACACTGTGCCCAATTTCCAGACCGGTATCCCATAGAAATGCGATAAACTGGGTAAGTTTAGCTTCCTCATCCGCCGTTAATACGGGAGGAACCAAAAACAACAAGTCGATATCGGAATGGGGCAGGAGTTCGCCCCGGCCATAGCCACCCACGGCGATTAACGCGATGGCATCATGCACCAATCCGGCCTGATGCCAATGTTCAATGAGTAACTCATCGACAAAGCGGGTTCGCTCCTTCACTAATTCGCTAATCTTTTCTCTGGCGACAAATCGTTGGCTCAGGGACTGTAAATGCTCGTTGAGTGAGGCTTTAACCGCTTGTGCGTTACTCATTATGATCCTTCAATAGCTGACATCAGTTGTGGTTGATGATGCGTGGGAAATCTTCGTCACTACGTAGTGTCAGTACTTCAACACCTGTGTCGGTGATAAGCAATGTGTGTTCCCACTGCGCTGATTTTTTACCATCGGCGGTAGATACAGTCCAGCCATCTTCTTGATTCAATACAGTTTGGTAACGACCTGCGTTAATCATGGGTTCAATAGTAAAGCACATGCCTGGGCGCAAAATGGTGCGATCATTATTGCGATAGTGAACTACTTGTGGCTCTTCGTGGAAACCTGCACCAATGCCATGACCGCAATAGTCACGCACGATAGAGAATTTATCTACGCCGCTTTTGCTGTTTTTAACGAACTTCTCGATGGTGGTACCAATTTCACCCAGTTGCATGCCCGGGCGTACTTTTCGAATCGCCGCGTACAGACTCTCTTGGGCGATACGGCATAGGCGCTTGTCTTTTGGTGTGACATCGCCGACTAAAAACATGGCTGAAGTATCACCGTGATAGCCATCTTTAATTACGGTGATATCCATATTGATGATGTCACCTTCTTTGAGTTGACGGTCACAGGGAATGCCGTGGCAAACCACTTCATTGATTGAAGTACAGATAGATTTCGGGAAACCATGGTAATCCAGCGGCGCAGAGATCGCGCCCGCAGCTTCGGTAAATTTAGCGCAGCGCTCGTCGAGCTCGTTGGTGGTGACACCGGGTTTTACGAAGGGGGCGATCATTTCTAGTACGTCGGCGGCGAGTTTGCCCGCCGCGCGCATTTTTTCAATTTCTTCAGCAGTTTTAATTGTGATACTCATAATAACTCTCGATTCGTCAGTGTTTGACGGAATTTTGTCTTGAATAATAGTAAGTTAAATTCACATGTTCGAAATCCGAAGGCAAAACCTGCGGCGAAAGTAAACCAGTTTTAGGTTTGTCTTTTAGGGCTAATTATGGTATAAAGCGCGCCGTTAGATTTGACTCGGAATTTAGTGTCTCAAGCAGCGGAAGTTTCCTCAAGCTGAGCCTAAACTGAGTGAAAGATGGCGGCCATTATATGGCAAATGAATTAAATACGAAATCACACACGTGTCGACACATGTTCCGGGGTGCCTTTTTAGGTCGGATTCATGGGATACGTGGAGGTATAACCCCTTTACTTTAAGGTATTGAAAATGACTACAGTTTCTATGCGCGATATGCTGCAGGCCGGTGTACACTTCGGTCACCAAACCCGTTACTGGAACCCTAAGATGAAACCTTTCATCTTCGGCGCTCGCAACGGTGTACACATCATCAACCTGGAGCACACTGTGCCAATGTTCAACGAAGCTTTGGCTTTCTTGAGCAACACTGCTTCTAAAAAAGGCAAAATTCTGTTTGTAGGCACCAAGCGTGCAGCAAGCGAAGCTGTTAAAGAAGCTGCAATTTCTTGTGAACAGTTCTACGTTGATAAGCGCTGGTTAGGCGGTATGCTGACTAACTGGAAAACCGTTCGTCAGTCAATCAAGCGTCTGAAAGATCTGGAAACTCAATCTGTAGACGGTACTTTTGACAAACTGACCAAGAAAGAAGCTCTGATGCGCAGCCGCGAATTGGAAAAGCTTGAAAAATCTTTGGGCGGTATCAAAAACATGGGCGGTTTGCCAGATGCGATCTTCGTTATCGGTGCTGACCATGAACACATCGCGATTAAAGAAGCTAACAACCTGGGTATCCCAGTTGTAGCTGTTGTGGATACTAACGCAACTCCAGCTGGTGTTGATTATGTTATCCCAGGTAACGACGACGCAATGCGCGCTATCCGCCTGTATGCTGACACTGTTGCTGCAGCAGTTAACTCTGGCCGTGGTCAGGACTTGGCTGTTCAAGCTGAAGAAGCTTTCATCGAAGCTGAATAATAAGGTTGATGTAATACGTCTCCCTTATTAACCAAAATGCTTTGGTTAACAGGGGCCGCTACTGGCCCCTGTTTTATAAGTATTCATGGTAACTTTTTCGAATTATCAATTGAGGATTTAACAATGGCAATTACTGCTGCCCAAGTTAAAGAACTGCGC
The DNA here is from genome assembly GCF_000753795.1 of Shewanella mangrovi. Classification (GTDB taxonomy): domain Bacteria; phylum Pseudomonadota; class Gammaproteobacteria; order Enterobacterales; family Shewanellaceae; genus Shewanella; species Shewanella mangrovi. The sequence goes on along the minus strand of NZ_JPEO01000008.1, from coordinate 69,756 downwards.
GACCGTACCGGCGCAGGCATGATGGATTGCAAAAAAGCGTTGACCGAAACTGACGGCGACATCGAGCTGGCAATTGAAAACATGCGTAAGAGCGGTGCTGCCAAAGCTGCCAAGAAAGCCGGTAACATCGCTGCTGAAGGTACCATCCTGATCAAGCAAGGTGCTGGTTTCACCGCTCTGCTGGAAGTTAACTGCCAAACTGACTTCGTAGCTAAAGATGGTAACTTCCTGGCCTTCGCTAACGAAGTTCTGGAAGTGGCTGCTGCTGGTAAAGTGACCGTTGAAGACCTGAAAGCACAGTTTGAAGAAGCGCGTGTTGCACTGGTTGCTAAGATCGGTGAAAACATCAACGTACGTCGTGTTGAGTACATGGACGGTGAAAACGTTGCATCTTATCGCCACGGCGACCGTATCGGTGTCGTGGTTGCTGGTGACGCTGACGAAGAAACTCTGAAGCATCTTGCAATGCACGTTGCGGCTTCTAAGCCTGAGTTCATTAACCCATCAGACGTACCTGCTGAAGTTGTGGCTAAAGAACGTGAAGTTCAGGTTGAAATCGCCATGAACGAAGGCAAGCCAAAAGAAATCGCTGAGAAGATGGTTGAAGGCCGTATGAAGAAGTTCACCGGTGAAGTTTCTCTGACCGGTCAGCCATTCATCATGGAACCTAAGAAGACTGTTGGCGAATTCCTGAAAGAGAAAGGCGCTTCAGTGACTAACTTTATCCGCTTAGAAGTGGGTGAAGGTATTGAGAGAAAAGAAGAAGACTTCGCTTCTGAAGTAGCTGCTCAAATCGCAGCTTCTAAAAAGGCTTAATCAACGCTTTTTTCAATATTCAAGACCGCGGCAACTGCTGCGGTCTTATTATGACTAGGACCGAAAAATATGAGTACCAATCCAAAACCAGCCTTTAGACGTATCCTATTAAAATTAAGTGGCGAAGCCCTGATGGGTGAAGAAGGGTTCGGCATCGATCCAAAAGTACTGGATCGTATGGCGCAGGAAATTAAAGAGTTGGTGGAGCTCGGTATTCAAGTTGGTGTGGTCATCGGTGGTGGTAACCTTTTCCGTGGGGAAGGTTTGGCTAAGGCGGGCATGAACCGCGTTGTTGGCGACCACATGGGCATGCTGGCCACAGTAATGAATGGCTTAGCGATGCGTGATGCTCTGCACCGTGCGTATGTGAATGCGCGTTTGATGTCAGCTATTCCGCTTAACGGCGTATGTGACGCGTATAATTGGGCGGAAGCAATTAGCTTGCTGAAATCTGGTCGTGTGGTAATTTTCTCTGCTGGTACCGGCAATCCTTTCTTTACCACAGATACCGCAGCATGTTTGCGTGGCATTGAAATTGAAGCTGAAGTCGTGTTAAAAGGCACCAAGGTTGATGGGGTCTACACCGACGATCCGATGAAAAATCCTGACGCGACTAAGTACGATTGTCTGACCTATGATGAAGTGTTGGATAAAGAACTGAAAGTGATGGACTTGGCTGCGTTCACCATAGCACGCGACCATAATATGAATATTCTGGTGTTCAACATGAATAAGCCCGGCTCGCTTCGTCGAGTTATCATGGGGGATTCCACAGAGGGAACTCTGGTAAAAGCTGGGTAACAGATATTAATTAAAGGAACTCTAACGTGATTGAAACCATTCAAAAAGATGCGAAAACCCGCATGGAAAAATGTGTAGATGCGACCAAAGGACAGATGTCAAAAGTTCGTACCGGTCGTGCACATCCTGCTTTGTTGGATTCCATTCAGGTTTCTTACTACGGCACTATGACACCGCTGAAGCAGGTGGGTAACATTTCTGTTGAAGATAGTCGCACTCTGGCAGTAAATCTGTTTGACCGCACTATGACCCAAGCGGTTGAGAAAGCGATCATGAGCTCAGACTTAGGCCTGAACCCAATGTCTGCTGGCGCTACCATCCGCATTCCTTTGCCTGCACTGACTGAAGAGCGTCGTCGCGATCTTGTGAAAGTTGTACGCGCAGAAGCGGAAAACGGCCGTATCGCCATCCGTAACGTACGTCGTGATGCAAACTCTGAAGTGAAAAAGCTCGAAAAAGAAAAAGAGTGCACTGAAGATGATGTACGTCGTAGCGAAGACGAAATTCAAAAAATTACTGACCAATTCATTAAGCAAGTAGATGATCTGTTGGCTGCTAAAGAAGCAGAACTGATGGAAGTTTGATATTGCTTTGTTAAACTGGTTTTAAAGCGCCGTGTAGCGTTATACTACGCGGCGTTTTTCTTTTATGAGGGATTTGAAGTCGATGTCATCCAACATGGAGACCGTAGCTGAAGCATTACCAAGCTCGGAAATTCAGACATCTGAACAGTTGCCAGAAAACCTGTGCGATCTGGTCAACCAAAATATCCCCAACCATGTTGCCATCATTATGGATGGCAATGGTCGTTGGGCGCAGTCGCGTGGCAAAGCTCGTGTGCTTGGGCACAAAGAGGGCGTTAAAGCGGTGCGTCGTACGGTCAGTATGGCACGTAAAATCGGGATTAAATCCCTGACGCTTTTTGCATTTTCAAGTGAGAACTGGCGCCGTCCAGATAAAGAAGTCAGCTTGCTGATGGAACTGTTTCTTACTGTGCTACAACGCGATATCAAAACTCTGCAAAAGAACGGCGTGCGCCTGAATATTATTGGCGACACCAGTCGTTTTTCTGAACGCCTACAACGTCAAATTGACAAAGCCGTAGCGCAAACTGCCGACAATCAAGGATTAATTTTAAACGTTGCGGCAAACTATGGCGGACGTTGGGATATACTTCAGGCGGCCAAAAAAATGGCCGATCAGCTCGCGGCTGGTGAAATAGACAGCGAACAGTTCACTGAAGAGGCCTTAAGTCAGCATTTAAGCATGCACAATCAGTGCGAAGTTGATTTAATGATACGTACGGGCGGTGACTTTAGAATTAGCAATTTTGTGCTATGGCAAGTGGCCTATGCCGAATTGGTGTTTACCGATACGCTATGGCCCGACTTTGACGAGCAGACTTTCAAAGAGGCGATACAAACCTTTAATAGCCGTCAACGTCGCTTTGGCCTCACCGGAAAACAGATTGAAACGATAAAAAGCAAGCAAGGCCTTTAAGAGGAAATCTTTTGCTAAAACAACGTATAATAACCGCAATTTGGTTGATCCCACTCGTTTTGGGAGCTATTTTTTATCTCCCGCCATTCTATTTCTCATGGGTATTAGTACCAGTTTTTGCTATCGCAGCTAGGGAATGGGGACGCATTATTGACCCAAGTTGCCAGGTGACTAAGTGGAGCTTCACCGCCACGATTGCCGCCGTACTGATAGCACTCAATTTTATTGTACCTGCCGATAACATTTGGCTACGCGGCCATATCCATCCGGTTATGTTGGCGTTACTGTTTTTGGGCGCATTCTGGTGGTTAGTTGCGTTGCTGTTAGTGGTGTTTTTCCCCAATAGCAGCCGTTGGTGGCAAGGCAACCATATGTTGAAGTCGATGTTTGGCCAACTGACCTTACTACCATGTTTTGCTGGATTTACGACCATCAAGGCGCTTGATAGTGAGGCGAACCCATACATGGGCGGTACCTTATTGTTACTGGTATTGCTAGTGGTTTGGGCGGCTGACTCTGGCGCCTATTTCGCAGGTAAGCGCTTTGGTAAAACTAAATTGATTGCACGCGTTAGCCCTGGAAAAACCGTCGAAGGTTTATTCGGTGGTTTACTCACTACGCTGATCGTTGTTGCCGGCGTCATGTATTTTTCTCCTGAGCAGGAATGGAAATTGGTTACCGCAGTCACCTTGATTACGGCGTTAGCCTCGGCTCTGGGCGATCTTTCCGAAAGTATGTTCAAGCGTGTCGCTAAGATTAAAGACTCCGGTACAATTCTTCCGGGACATGGTGGCGTTCTCGATCGTATCGATAGTCTGACCGCCGCATTACCGGTATTCGCACTTCTCTATCTCGCTTTTTGGATGTAACCCATATGCAATCGATGGTGATCCTTGGTGCCACTGGCTCGATTGGAACAAGCACATTAAATGTGATTGCCCAAAATTCAGCGCAATATAGTGTGTATGCGCTGGTGGCAAATACGAATGTCGACAAAATGGTGGAGCTCTGTGAGTTACATCGGCCTAAAGTCGCTCATATGGTGCATGCTCCAGCGGCTCTAGCGCTTGCTCAACGTATTGCGCATCTTGATATTGAGGTTACTTCAGGTGCTGATGAGTTAGTGTCTTTGGTCTCCAGCTCACAAGTAGACACTGTAATGGCCGCCATCGTAGGTGCAGCAGGTATGCAGCCAACGCTAGCGGCAGTAAAAGCCGGTAAACGCGTGCTGCTTGCTAACAAAGAAGCGTTAGTGATGTCGGGCCGTCTGTTTATTGATGCGGTGGCTGAATACGGCGCAACGCTGCTGCCGGTTGATAGTGAGCACAACGCAATATTTCAATGTCTTTCTATTGAAGCGCAACAAACGTTGGGGAAATGTGATTTAGCCGCTTCTGGGATCAGTAAAATCTTGCTGACTGGTTCTGGTGGGCCATTCTTAACGGCTGAGCTATCGTCGTTGGCGAATGTGACGCCGGCTCAAGCCATTAAACATCCGAATTGGTCGATGGGGCCTAAGATCTCGGTCGACTCCGCCACCATGATGAATAAGGGCTTGGAATATATTGAAGCGCGTTGGTTATTCAATGCTACCGATGCGCAGATTCAGGTTGTTATTCACCCTCAAAGTGTTATCCATTCCATGGTGCAATATTGCGATGGCAGTGTACTGGCACAACTCGGTAATCCCGATATGCGGACACCAATTGCGCATTGTATGGCCTATCCGACAAGAATTCGCCCCGGCGTGGAACCTTTAGACTTTTTCAAAGTCGGACAATTGAGCTTCTTTGAGCCTGATTTTCAACGCTTCCCTTGTTTGGCGTTGGCGATGGAAGCTAGCCGTCGTGGCCAAGAGGCAACGACAGTGGTGAATGCGGCGAATGAAATCGCTGTTGCGGCATTCCTCGCCGGGCAAATAGGTTTTACCGATATCGTAAGAGTGAACGAGCACTGCTTAAATATTGTGCCGCAATCGCCTCTGGATTCGATAGCTGATATCCTAGCGCTCGATGAGCAAACGCGTTGTTACGCGAATGAATTTATTACTCAGGTTAGTTGAGGATTGATAACAATAGATGATTGAAATTTTACGCAATGTAGCTGCTTTTGTCGTACTGCTGGGTATTTTGATTACTGCCCATGAGTTCGGCCATTTCTACATCGCACGTCGGTGCGGCGTAAAAGTACTTCGTTTTTCTGTTGGCTTTGGTAAATCCTTGTGGCGTCGCGTGGGTAAAGATGGCACTGAATATGTCATTGGTATGATCCCGCTTGGCGGCTACGTCAAAATGCTGGACGAGCGAGTTGAAGATGTACCAGCAGAACAAGTCGAGCAGGCATTCAACCGTAAAAGTGTTTGGGCGCGTATTGCGATAGTCGCCGCGGGGCCGATTGCTAATTTTATCTTCGCGATTATTGCACTCTATTTTATGTATCTACTGGGGCTACCAGCCGTTAAACCAGTGGTGCAAAGTGTCAGTGCTAATTCACCGGCAGCGGTGCTACAGGTTGACAAACCGCAACAGATTATCGCGGTGTCAGGCCAAGCGGTGCGTAACTGGGAAGAGGTGAGTTTAGCCTTGGTCAGTCATATCGGCGAGTCTTCGCTGTCGCTGACGTTAGCACCGGTTTCTGATCTCTCAGAACCTAGCGATGTTGATACGTCAGCAGGCAAAACCGTTCAGCTCGATATACGTCGCTGGTCATTTGATCCCGACAAGCAATCACCTATTACCACGCTGGGGTTGGTGCCATACCGTCCCAATCTTGTACCCGAGATAGCGGTTGTTAACAAAGACAGTGCGGCAGAAAAAGCGGGATTGCGCATCGGTGATGTTATCCAAGATATTAACGGAGCTGCGTTTGAAGATTGGCAAAGTTTTGTCGATTTAATTAAAGCATCTCCTAATCAAACTATTTCTTTGACAGTATCGCGCCAAGGGCAGTTACAACAACTGACCATAGTGCCTGATGCGCGTCAAAGTGATAATGGCTCCATGGAAGGCTTTATTGGCGTTGCGCCTAAATTGCCGGAATGGCCAGAAAACATGAAAGTCGATCTACAGTATGGACCTGTAGAAGCGGTTGCTATGGCTGCAGATAAAACCTGGCAATTGGCCGTCGTCAGTACCAAGATGATTGCTAAATTGTTTACCGGGGACGTATCTGTTAAAAGTCTTAGTGGCCCGATATCAATTGCCCAGGGTGCGGGCAGCAGTGCCGATATCGGCCTAGTATATTTTTTGGGTTTTCTTGCGCTAATCAGTGTAAACCTCGGGATTATTAACCTGTTGCCTTTACCTGTATTAGACGGTGGACACCTGTTGTATTACTTCATCGAAGTGATCACCCGTAAGCCTGTTTCCGAGCGGATTCAGGAAATTGGATTCAGATTTGGGGCGGCGTTGCTGTTAGTGATGATGAGCATCGCCCTGTTCAATGATTTTGCCCGACTCTGAGCAAGGACTGACAAATAATTAGAAGTGCTCTATGCGATTAAATAAACTTTTTGCCTCTATGTTACTGGTCGGCGCCGCTTTTTCAGGGAATGGATGGGCCGACACTTTCCAGCCTTTTAAAGTTGCGGATATCCAGGTTGAAGGATTACAACGTGTCGCCTTAGGTGCGGCCTTGTTGAATTTGCCCGTCAAAGTTGGCGATATCATCGACCAAGTGAAACTACAACAGGCAATCAAGAGCTTGTATGCATCGGGTAACTTTGAGAATGTGCAAGTTGCTCGCGACGGGGACGTGCTCATTATTGACGTGCGTGAACGTCCGACCATCAGTGCTATTAGTTTTGATGGCAACAAAGATATTAAAGATGAACAGCTGCAGGAAAGCTTAGATAGCAGCGGCGTGAAAGTGGGTGAATCGCTTGACCGCACCATGTTGGCTGATATTGAAAAAGGCTTACAAGACTTCTACTACGGTGTCGGTAAATACGGCGCTAAAGTTGAAGCGCAAGTGATTAACCTGCCACGTAACCGTGTCGAGTTGAAGTTTAAGTTTACTGAAGGTTTAGCCGCCGAAATTCGTCAGATTAACTTTGTGGGTAATGAACACTACACCGACGAAGAACTGGCTAACCTGCTGGAGCTGAAAGACTATGTAGCTTGGTGGAATCTGTTCGGTGAACGTCGTTACCAAAAACAAAAGCTGCAGGCTGACCTCGAAAGCTTAGAAACCTTCTATCACAATAATGGTTATATCCGTTTTGAAGTGACCTCCACTCAGGTGTCTATGACCCCTGATCGTAAGGGCTTGTATATCACTGTCAACGTTAAAGAAGGTGAGCAGTACAAGGTTAAAGAGATTAACCTTACCGGTGACCTGCAGGGCCGTGAAAATGTATTGAAGACCATTCTGCCGCTAAAATCTGGTGTGCAGTATAACGGTGCAGACGTCACCTTTACCGAAGAGATGTACAGCAAGTACCTCGGCCGTTTTGGTTACGCTAATCCAGAGGTGAAAACCTACCCAGAAATTGATGATAAGACCAAAGAAGTCACCCTTAACATCAACATCAAACCAGGTAAACGTGTATACGTGCGTGGTATTAACTTCACCGGTAACACAGTCACCGCTGATGAAGTGATGCGTCGTGAATTGCGTCAAATGGAAGGTGCTTGGTTAAACGATGCCTTGGTCGAAGTATCAAAAGCGCGTTTGAACCGTCTGGGTTACTTTGAAACAGTTGATACTGAAACTGTGCCAGTGCCTGGTGCAGACGATTTGGTTGATGTGCAGTTTAAAGTGAAAGAGCAACCATCAGGCTCGTTCAACGCCGGTATTGGTTACGGTAGCTACTCAGGTATGAGCCTACAGTTTGGTATTCAGCAGTCCAACTTCTTGGGTACTGGTAACCAGGCGGGGATTACGCTGAACACTAACCGTTATCAGAAGAGCGTTAACTTGTCATACACCGACCCTTACTTCACCAAAGATGGTGTGAGTTTAGGTGGTTCTGTGTACTGGAGTGCGTTTGACGCCAACAACGCTTATCTGGAGCGTTATAAGAATAACTCCTATGGGGTGGCCACAACTTTGGGCTTCCCTATCAACGAATACAACCGTGTTAGTGTTGGTTTAGGCTACCGCCATAACGAAATTTCAGATGTATCTGGTTATCAGCAAGCATTGCGTTTCTATAATTTGTATCGCAACAGTGCCGACCCAAGCAGTAGCTTGAGTTTTGATAACTTTGAACTGAGTTTAGGTTGGTCTCGTTCTACGCTTGACCGTGGTACCTTCCCAACAGACGGTAACTCACAGCGTTGGAATGGACGCATGACGGTTCCAGGCTCTGATCTGCAATTCTTCAAGACAGACTTTGAAACTAGCTTCTACTTCCCAATCAACCGTTCGCACAGCTTTGTATTCCTGACCCGTGCTCGTCTGGCATATGCCAACGGCTATGGTAAGTACAATAGCAATGACCAGATCTTGCCGTTCTGGGAAAACTATTACACAGGTGGCAGCAGCTATCTGCGTGGCTTTAAGTCTAACTCGGTAGGACCTCGTGCGTTTTACGTTACGCGTGATCCGCAAGCATGTTCACCTGATGCATCGGGCGATAGTTGTTCATTGCCTGGCGACTTAAACAACGTGTATGTGCGTAGTAACCGTTCAATCGGTGGTAACGCGCTCGCGACAGCAAGTGCTGAGTTAATTGTACCGACCCCATTCTTAGATGAGGCCTATAGTAATTCCGTACGTACCAGCTTCTTTGTCGATGCTGGTAACGTTTGGGATACTGAATTTGACTACAGCTTGTATGAATATTTGCCTGCCGATCAGTATGCTCAGTTAGCAGATTACAGTGATGCAAATCGAATTCGGGCATCCTGGGGGATGAGTGTTCAATGGCTTTCACCTATGGGCCCAATGGTATTCAGCCTCGCTTGGCCAATTAAGAGTTACGAAGACGACGACATGGAGATCTTCTCCTTCAATATTGGCAAAACATTCTAAAACACATAAACTCGGCAGCATTGCTGAATCCTAACAAGGAGTTTGATTTTGAAAAAGATAGTAAATGGCGCTCTGGTGTCTATGATGTTGGCGGGTGCGCCTCTTGCTGCTCAAGCAGAAAAGCTAGCTGTAGTGGATATGGGCACTGTGTTCCAACAGATCCCACAGCGTGAGCAGATGACCAATGCATTGAAAGCTGAATTCGGTGACCGTATGGCTGAAGTTCAGAAAATGCAAGACGATCTGAAAGGCATGATGGAAAAGCAGCAACGTGATGCGGCCTTGATGACTGAAGCTCAAAAAACTGAGCTGGGTCGTAAGATGGAACAAACCAAAGCAGATCTGCAACTGAAAGGTAAGGCATTGGATGAAGACCTGCGTCGTCGTCAGGGCGAAGAGCAGAACAAACTGCTGGTTAAAGTGCAAAAAGCGATTAACGATATCGCTAAGCAAGATCAATACGACATGGTGCTGCAACGCGGTGCAGTTATCTACGTTAAGCCAGAAGCTGATATCAGCAACAAAGTGGTAGAAGCGCTGAGCAAAGGTCAGTAATTGATGAAAGCTGTTTCACTAAAACAGCTCGCTGAACATTTGGGCGCAGAATTGCGAGGAGATGGTGATATCACTGTTTCCTCTGTTGCACCTTTAGAAAGTGCCGCTGCCGGTCAGGTGGCGTTTCTGTCTAACCCCAAATTGAAACAGCAGCTGGAAGCAACGCAAGCCTCAGTGGTGATCTTGAAAGCCGACATGGCTGAATCATACACAGGCAATGCGTTGATTGCGTCAGACCCCTATGTGGGGTTTGCTCGTACTGCGCAACTATTAGATAGCACGCCAAAAGCGGCGGAGAATATTCATCCGTCAGCGATAATCGACCCGAGCGCTAAATTGGGGCAAGGGGTTGCAGTCGCAGCAAATGCAGTGATTGGAGCTAATGTTGTGGTTGGCGAGAACGTCCAAATCGGTGCCGGTTCGGTCATCGGTCAGCATTGTATTATTGGCTCTGACTCCATCTTGTGGGCGAACGTGACGCTGTATCACAACGTGCACATGGGACAAGCGTGTATCATTCATTCCGGTGCCGTGCTTGGTTCTGATGGTTTTGGTTACGCCAATGAACGCGGTACTTGGATCAAAATTCCGCAAACGGGCGGTGTGCGTATTGGCAATCGTGTTGAAATCGGTGCCGGTACAACAGTTGACCGTGGAGCGTTAGAGCATACTGAGATTCACGATGGTTGTATCATCGATAATCAGGTGCAAATCGCGCATAACGATATTATTGGGGAAAATACTGCTATTGCAGGATGTACAGTTTTAGCTGGCAGCGTGACGATTGGGCGTCATTGCATTATTGGCGGAGCTTGTGCGATTTCCGGTCACTTGACCATTACCGATGGTGTGCACTTATCCGGTGGCACCAATATCACCAACGACGTTAAAGAGCCTGGTCTATACTCATCTGCTACAGTAGCAATGGATAATCGACTTTGGCGTAAAAACACCGTGAGATTCCGTCAGTTGGACGAACTGTTCACGCGTGTACGTAAGTTGGAAAAGTCGGTAACACCGAAAGAATAATAACGCCGTAAAAACGGTTTGAGGATTAATTCATGTCGAATGAATTGAATACTATGGATATTCAGGAAATTCTGGCGTTTTTGCCACACCGATATCCATTTTTGCTGGTCGACCGCGTGATTGACTTTACACCGGGTGAAACCTTAACAGCAATCAAGAACGTCACTATCAATGAACCCTTTTTCCAAGGGCATTTCCCGATCCAGCCTGTTATGCCTGGCGTGTTAATTCTTGAAGCAATGGCACAGGCTACAGGTCTGCTGGCATTTAAAACAATGAGTGACAAACCATCGCCAAACGTACTGTATTACTTCGCCGGTATCGATAACGCGCGCTTCAAACGTGTTGTTGGCCCAGGTGATCAATTGCGTTTCGATGTGAAAATGATCAAAGAACGCCGAGGAATTGGCGTGTTTTATGGTGAAGCAAGCGTCGATGGTGAACTGGCTTGTTCCGCTGAAATCATGTGTGCCCGTAGAGAGATTCGTAAGTGATTCATGAGACCGCTATTGTCCATTCGGATGCTCAGATAGGAAAGAATGTCACCATTGGTCCATGGACCTATATTGGTGCGGATGTCGTTATTGGTGATGACTGTTGGATTGGCAGCCATGTGGTCGTCAAAGGTCCAACTGTCATCGGTAAAGGCAATAAAATTTTCCAATTTGCCTCTGTCGGTGAAGAGTGCCAAGACAAGAAGTATGCCGGTGAAGCAACGCGGTTAGAGATCGGTGACAATAACGTGATTCGTGAATCAGTCACTATTCATCGCGGCACAGTACAAGATGAAGGACTGACAAAAATTGGTTCCAATAACCTGCTGATGGCCTATGTACACGTAGCCCACGACTGCGTGGTGGGCAATAACGTCATCATGGCAAACAATGCGTCTATTGCTGGTCACTGTAAGGTGGATGATTGGGCAATTTTGGGCGGCATGACCGGTGTGCATCAATTTGTCCATATTGGCGCCCACGCCTTTACCGCAGGGGCTAGTTTGGTGCTGCAGGATGTACCACCATTTGTGATGGCATCAGGCCAAGCGGCATCACCACGAGGTCTTAATTTTGAAGGCTTGAAGCGTCGCGGTTTTTCTAAAGAAAGCCTTCAAGCGCTGCGTCGCGCCTATAAAGCGTTATATCGTAGCAGTATGACCGTAGATGAAGCTGTGGCGGCATTGCAAGACGATATTGCCAATGATGAACAGGTGAAGCTGTTTATTGATTTCGTCACGTCATCACAACGAGGCATTATTCGCTGATATGACCGAGTCAATCCAGCCAAAAGTATTTGCCATGGTCGCCGGAGAAGTCTCCGGCGATATTTTAGGTGCCGGCTTAGTCGCTCAGTTGCAGCAACGTTATCCAGATGCTCGCTTTATCGGTATCGGTGGCCCGCGCATGGAAGCCTTAGGCTTTGAATCACTGTTTGCGATGGAAGAGTTGTCGCTGATGGGCATTGCCGAGGTGCTCGCGCACTTGCCGCGCTTATTTAAGATCCGTGCGTCCTTGGTTGAGCAAATCTCGGCGCTACAGCCAGATTGCTTTATCGGTATTGATGCGCCGGACTTCAATATTGGTCTTGAGCTCAAACTCAAAGCGCAGGGCATTAAAACCGTGCATTACGTCAGCCCATCAGTATGGGCTTGGCGGCAGAAACGTATTTTCAAAATTGCCAAGGCAACCAATATGGTGCTGGCGTTATTGCCTTTTGAAAAAGCGTTTTACGATCAACATCAGGTGCCTTGTACATTTGTTGGTCATACCCTGGCAGACGATATTCCACTCGAATCAGATAAAATAGCTGCGAGAACCGCATTGGGGCTTGATGTCGACGCCGAGTACTTAGCCATTTTGCCTGGCTCTCGTGGCGGTGAAATGGGCATGTTGGCACAGCCATTCCTAGAAGCAGCTTTGAAGATTAGGCAGCGCTTCCCTGACATTAAGTTTGTTACGCCACTCGTCAATGCTAAGCGTCGTGAGCAATATGTTGCCGCTTTAAAGCAATATGCGCCCGATCTGGAGATTAGTCTCATTGATGGTCATTCTCGTGAAGTGATGGCCGCTGCTGACTGCATTTTATTGGCGTCGGGGACTGCGACCTTAGAAGCGATGTTAGTTAAGCGGCCAATGGTCGTTGGCTATCGTGTGAGTCCTATCACCTACCAAATTGCCAAGCTGATGATTAAAATTCGCCACTTCTCGCTGCCTAACTTGCTTGCAGGACGCGAATTGGTGCCCGAGTTGATTCAACATGAATGCAATCCTGAGCGTTTAGCGGATGAAGTTACTAAGCAGCTCAATAACGACCCTCGACCGTTGCAACAAACTTTCACCGACTTGCATCAATTGTTGAAGCAAAATGCCAGTGAAAAAGCGGCTGATGCGGTTGTTGCTTTGCTTAATTGTCAAACGGAAAAGGAACGTTAAGACATGGCCATTTATAAGCAAATATCCGCAGAGCAACTTGTGATGTTGGAGCAAGGTATTGTGGCCGGTGTTGATGAAGTAGGGCGCGGTCCACTGGTGGGCGATGTGGTAACTGCGGCGGTGATTTTAGATCCGAATCGGCCAATTGCCGGACTGAACGATTCTAAAAAACTCAGTGATAAAAAGCGCGATGCGCTGTTCGATGTGATTATTGAAAACGCCTTGGCCTATAGTGTCGGCCGCGCGTCTCCGGCGGAAATCGATGAACTAAATATTCTTCATGCCACTATGCTGGCGATGCAACGCGCAGTTGCAGGCTTGAGTATCACGCCTCAACGTATACTGGTTGATGGCAACCGTACCCCTGATTTTGCCGGTATTGCCGCCGATGCTATCGTAAAAGGCGACGGTTTAGTTGCGGCTATTAGCGCTGCATCCATTATCGCCAAAGTTACCCGCGATCGTGAAATGGAAGCGCTAGATAAGCTTTATCCTCAGTTTGGCTTCGCTCAGCACAAAGGTTACCCCACCAAGGCTCATTTTGAAGCCATCGCGCAGCATGGTGTATTAGCAGAACATCGCCGTAGTTTTAAACCTGTCCGTCAAGCGCTCGGTTTGGCATAAAAGCAGTTGTTCTTCGTGCCGCTTGCGGTAGCATAGCGGCATATGCCGGCGTTTTTGCCAAACATCATTCATTCAAAAACAAGCAGATATTCGAATGACCGAACCTCGTTTTATTCACCTTCGGGTACACAGTGATTTCTCCATGACCGATGGTCTGGCTAAGGTGAAACCCATCATCTCTAAGACTGTGAGCGAAAATATGCCAGCAGTTGCTATCACTGACCAGAACAACATGTGTGGTTTGGTCAAGTTTTATAGCGGCGCTCAAGATAATGGTTTGAAGCCATTAATCGGCATCGATTTGTGGGTGGTGGTACCGGGGGATGAAGACGAGTTCTACTGTTTAACTGCGCTGGCAATGAATAATGAGGGCTATCAAAACCTCACTCAGCTCACCAGTAAATCTTATCTGCGTGGTTATGTGCGTGATCGTGCGGCAATCGACCGTGATTGGCTCATTGAGCACAATGAAGGGGTGTTGCTGCTTTCTGGCGGTAAAGACGGTGATGTTGGCCGTGCGCTGCTTAAAGGTAACAATCAACAAGCGGAAGAGCTGTTGAGCTTTTACGAGCAGCATTTTAAAGACCGTTATTATCTCGAATTACTGCGCACCGGTCGTCCTGATGAAGAGCGCTATCTGCATCTTGCAGTTGATTTGGCCGAGCGTCACGGTTTGCCTGTGGTGGCAACTAACCAAGTGGTGTTTATGCGCAAAGAGGATTTTGATGCGCACGAAATCCGCGTGGCGATCCATGATGGTTTTACGCTCGCCGATCCGCGCCGCCCAAAGAAATACAGCGCCGAGCAGTATTTTAAGTCAGAAGAAGAGATGTGCGCGCTATTTGAGGATATTCCAGAAGCGCTGCACAACACGGTAGAGATTGCTAAACGTTGTAACGTTACCGTGCGCTTGCACGAATACTTCCTGCCTAACTTTCCTACTGGCGACATGTCGACTGAGGATTATCTGGTGCATCGCTCCAAAATCGGTTTGGAAGAGCGCTTAGCGTTTTTGTATCCCGATGAAGCGGTACGGCTAGAAAGGCGCCCGGAATATGATGCGCGGCTGGATCGCGAGCTCGGCGTAATTAACCAGATGGGCTTTCCCGGATACTTCCTCATTGTGATGGAGTTTATTCAATGGGGCAAAGACAACGGCATTCCGGTAGGGCCGGGCCGTGGTTCGGGTGCGGGCTCTTTGGTGGCGTATGCGCTAAAAATTACCGACCTTGATCCGCTCGAATATGACTTGCTGTTCGAACGTTTCTTGAACCCTGAGCGGGTATCGATGCCCGACTTCGACGTCGACTTCTGTATGGACCGCCGCGATGAGGTGATTGACCACGTGGCTGATATGTATGGACGTGATGCGGTATCGCAGATTATCACTTTCGGTACCATGGCGGCCAAAGCGGTTATTCGTGACGTGGGCCGTGTGCTCGGTCATCCATACGGCTTTGTCGATCGCATCTCTAAGATGATCCCTGCTGAACCAGGCATGACGCTGGAAAAAGCGTTTGCGGCCGAACCCGCGCTGCCCGAGGCGTATGAGGCCGATGAAGAGGTGCGCGACCTTATCGATATGTGTCGCAAACTCGAAGGCGTGACGCGTAACTCCGGTAAGCACGCCGGGGGCGTGGTAATTTCGCCGACCACCATCACCGACTTTAGCCCGCTACTGTGTGACTCGGAAGGTAAAAACCCGGTAACTCAGTTCGATAAAGGTGACGTGGAATACGCCGGTCTGGTGAAGTTTGACTTCTTGGGTTTGCGTACGCTGACTATCATCGAGTGGGCGCTGGATATGATCAACCCACGGCAAGCGCGCGAAGGCAAACCACCTATCGATATTGCGGCGATTGATTTGGCTGACCAAGCATCGTTCCGCATGTTGAAGCGCTACGAGACTACCGCGGTGTTCCAGCTCGAATCGCGCGGCATGAAAGACCTGATTAAGCGTCTGCAGCCCGATAACATCGAAGATATGATCGCACTGGTGGCGCTGTTCCGTCCGGGGCCGCTGGAATCGGGCATGGTGGATGACTTTATTGCCCGTAAACACGGTCAAGCCAAGGTCGCTTATCCGCACCCTGACTTTGAACATGAGTGTTTGAAAGAGATCCTGGAACCCACCTACGGCGTTATTGTTTACCAAGAACAGGTAATGCAGATTGCACAGGCGCTGGCCGGTTACACCCTAGGTGGCGCGGACATGCTGCGCCGGGCGATGGGTAAGAAAAAGCCAGAAGAGATGGCCAAGCAGCGTGGTACCTTCCGCGCCGGTGCTGAAAGTCAGGGCGTTGACCCTGAACTGGCGATGAAAATCTTCGACTTGGTGGAAAAGTTCGCCGGTTACGGCTTTAACAAATCGCACTCCGCCGCCTATGCGCTGGTGTCTTATCAAACATTGTGGTTGAAAACCCACTATCCGTCTGAGTTTATGGCGGCGGTAATGTCGGCGGATATGGATAACACCGACAAAATCGTCACCTTGGTCGATGAATGTGATCGCATGGGGCTAAAAATCATCCCGCCCGATGTGAACAAAGGTTTGTTTAAATTCACCGTCGATGATGAATTGAATATTGTCTATGGCATCGGTGCCATCAAAGGTGTTGGTGAGGGGCCTGTAGAGGCGATTATTGAAGCGCGTAAATCCGGCCCATTCAAAGATATGTTTGATTTTTGCGCCCGCGTCGATCTGAAAAAACTGAATAAGCGGGTAATTGAGCGTTTGATTAGTGCAGGGGCACTTGACGGTTTAGGACCACATCGTGCTGCGATGATGGCGACGCTACCTGAAGCGCTCAAGGCGGCTGATCAGCATGCAAAAGCGGCAGCCTTGGGGCAAGACGACATGTTTGGCTTGCTCAATGATGATCCTGACGACGTCAAACAGCAGTTTGTTGAGTGTGCACCTTGGCCAGATAAAATTTGGTTGGAAGGGGAGCGTGAAACGCTGGGCTTGTATCTGACAGGTCACCCAATTAACCAATATTTGACCGAGCTGAAACAATACACTAGTGGCCGTTTGAAGGATGTGCATCCTACCGAACGCGGTAAAACCGTTAAGGTTGCAGGTTTGGTGGTGGCCACAAGAGTCATGACCACCAAACGTGGTTCCAAAATGGGACTGCTGACCTTAGATGATAAGAGCGCTCGCTTGGAAGTGATGCTGTTTACCGAAGCCTTTGAAAAATATGCAGAGCTTATACAGCAAGACCGGATTTTGATTTGCGAAGGAGAGGTGAGCTTTGATGACTTTTCCGGTGGGAATCGCATGACGGCGCGCAACATCATCGATATAAGTGAAGCGCGCAATCACTTTGCCTCCGCGCTGGAGTTGACGCTGGATGCGGATAAAGTCTCGCCACAATGGTTGGGCAACTTGCAGCAAACTGTTGAACCTTGGCGCAGTGGTTCGGTACCGCTGGTGATTGATTATCGTCAGCCACAAGCCAAGGCCCGATTTAAAATGGGCGATGACTGGCGGGTTAATCCGTCTGATGAGTTGATGCTCGCATTGGAAAGTATGTTGGGCACCGGCCGCGTGCGGATCCTATTCGAATGAGCCGTGCGCTGACCGATCGTATCATTGCTGAAATGCAACGGCTGATCGCGTCTTTGCCGCAGCCGCCGCAGCATATTTGGCTAGGTTTCAGCGGTGGTATGGATTCTGCGTTGCTGGCTTACGCCTTGTCGCTGTTTGTTCGTCAGGCACCAGAATGGCGTAGTCAGGTGCATTTAGTGCATGTGCATCATGGTTTAAATCGCCAAGCGGATACTTGGGCGCAGCATTGTATGGCGAGTGCACGGGTGTACCAACTCGATGGTCGAGTGCTGGCCGTTGATGTCGATACCAGTGCTGGTATGAGCATTGAGGCAGAAGCGCGTAAGCAACGTTATCAGGCGTTAGCTTCTTTGATGCAAGCCAATGACATATTACTCACCGCCCATCATCAAGACGATCAATTAGAAACTGTGTTGCTGGCACTTAAGCGTGGGCAGGGACCAAAAGGCTTGGCTGCAATGGGGGCGGTGCAACCATTTTCTTCACGTTGTTGGCAATTGCGTCCCATGCTGAACGTCAGCCGCAGTGAGATTGAGCAAGCGGTCCAAGCGTTGGCGCTCGATTATGTTGATGACGATAGCAATCTTGATACGCGCTATGATCGGAATTTTCTGCGACAAGACATTATTCCTATGTTGAAGCAGCGTTGGCCTGCCTTTGCCGAAACCGCGAGTCGCAGTGCTACACTCTGCGCTGAGCAGCAGCAGCTGTTAGATGAAATTGCGCTCGAAAAAATTGCGCCCATTTTGTCAGCGTGTGAGTTTACCGGGCAGCCCATTTTGCCTTTAGCGCCACTGACCGCGTTCTCCGATGCTTGGCAACGGCAACTGGTGCGGACTTTTATTGCACAGCAATGTATCGCGCCGCCTTCACAAATTCAGCTACAGCAATTGCTGCAGCAGTTGTTCAGCGCTGCTGATGATGCCAGCGTGATGCTAACCTTCGGAGGTTACCAGTATCGTCGTTTTAATGACGCGCTCTATATCGTCCCACCATTGCCTCCTGCCGCAGCAACAATTGTATTGAGTGACGCGCAATCTGCAGCGCTACGCGCTGGTCAATTGCGTCTTGCGATGCCGGCACCTTGGCAGGCGCTAGCGAGTGTTGTTGTTCAGCAGGGCCCTCGTCTTAATCCAGCGTTATTACAGGGGCAAGTCGAGATTTGTTTCTCGTTGCTAGGCAGTACGCGTTGCCATCCACATTGGCGTCAACAAGGACGTGAACTGAAAAAGATCTGGCAGGAAACCAAGGTACCCACTTGGTTAAGAAATCGAATGCCGATGTTATTGGTGAATGGCAAATTAGTGGCGATTGCTAATCTTTTTATCAACCAGCATGCGCTTGCTACATCAGAGCAAGCGGGGATCAGCCTCGATTTACATTAATCACTCTTCGCTGATTTTTTAGCCTTAATCACAAATTTTGCGCAAATCAGATCTCGATGGATTCGTAACTTAAATAACCCCTTGTATGTGATCTAGATCTCTTTTTATGAAATCTGGTAGATTACACTGGTCACGTTCCGGTTGGGGACTCCTAACCTGTTGTGATGTAAATAAAATGTTTTGTTTTTACCGTAAATTTACTTTTTGCGTTTGGGGGCAAAAGTATTATGGGGTTGTTGCTCGATATTGAAGAGAACCTGCCACTGCAACTACAGGGCTGTTGCAAATTGTCAGGCCTCTCCGCGGCGGAAAAACGCCGTAAATTGGTGCGTCGTCAGCATGAGAACGGCGAGTTAGTTGGCAGTTGGCGCGACAAACGCCAAAACCTTGATGATGAGATTTTACTGTATCGTGAATCAGGCAAATGGATTATGCAGACTTGGTTTAACGATGGCAGTCACAGTTGCGATGAAATGCACGCTGAAGAAACCGAAGAAGGAGTGCGTTTGGAAGAAAAAGGTGGCAACTTCTTCGGTGAGTTTTTTGTGCTAAAAGCAAATGGTGCTTTGGTATTTTGCCGTGACGATGGCTGTTTTTATACCGCGCAGCAGAGTGTTGCCTGAGGCAATTAATACGTCAGCATGGTCAGGTTTAAAAACCTGCCATGCTAACAAAATGCATCTCTTTGTTTGACCACGGATGGCTAAACATCAAACTAGCTGCGTGCAGGCATAATCTTGGCCTTGCATGCAGGATACGTTCGTCTCCGTAGAAATCATCCCCCAAGATCACATGCCCTAGCGCTAACATATGTACGCGTAGTTGATGAGTCCTTCCGGTCTCAGGTTGCAGTGACACTAAGGTAGAATCTGCACGACGCTCCAGCACGCGGTAATGCGTAATCGCTTTTTTCCCTGCGTTATCCACTTTTTGCAACGGTGGATTATCTCGGTCCGCTGCCAAGGGTAAATTAATCGTGCCTTGGTCTTGCGCAAGCAGACCATCCAATTCGGCAATATAAAGCTTGTCGTTATGTCGCTCTTGAAATTGCTTCTTAAGGTGAGACTCCGCTTTTTTACTGCGGGCGAACACCATAATGCCTGACGTTGCACAGTCGAGACGGTGCACCAAAATCGTTTCGGGATATAGCTGTTGCAGGCGGGTGAGGGCGCAATCGTGCGTGACTTCTGCGCGGCCGGGATTTGATAACAGCCCTGATGGCTTATTAATCACAATCACATCACGGTCAATATAGCGAATATCGAGCCAAGGCAGTTTCGGTGGGTGGTATTCAAAAATTTGCATGTTGTCTCCCGCAGTTCGCGGCGTATTGTATACAAAAGCGCTGCGAGAGACCAAATATCCAGACGCTTAGCCCAAATATTCTGCCGGAGTGTCGCGACTCCAACGGCGACTATACGCCATGAGCTGCGGATAAAAGGTCCGAAATGCAATTTCGACATCCACATCCAGCTTATTAAGTGCTTTGGTTGCGCCGTTAAAAAGCTCCGGTTTAGATAAGCGCTTACTTACGCCGCTAACCGCCAGCTGAAAGCCTTGTTTGTCGGCGTAGTTACTAAGCCAGTCGCCTTGGCGCATTTTAGGTAACAAAGTGGCGAGAGCGGTGGGCAGCTCGGCGGTGTCAGCTAGGTGTTGATAACAGCGTTGGCTAAATTGTAACAATGGTTGATGGTGGTACTCATCCCAGTAGCGTGCCAGCATATGATCAAAAGCCAGATCGATTAAAATGGGGGCTACCCGTCGTAGCGGCGCTGGAAATTGGGCTTTAAGCGCTTTAACGCTTTCATCATTATCGGTAAGCGTGTCAATTTTGCGATGCAGCCAGATGCCCTGACGCAAATGCAGAGGATGATCGGCAATGTTGCCGCGACAGAAGTCGCCCGCGAGATTCCCAGCCAATGAGGTATTGCTGATATCGGCGAGGTGCAGATGGGCTAAAAAGTTCATAATTTGTACTTGTCAGAAAGCGGAATGTGGTTAATATGTGCCACCGTGATTTGAAAAATATCACAGACTGCAGAGTATTTCTCTACTAAACTGTCCGCTGGCGAGCTAATTTGCTAACTAAAGGATCATGGAAGATGTGGAATTGGATAGAAAAACTGATGGGTAAACCGGCGCAACCGATAAGGAAACGGGTGCCGATGGAAATCCCGTTTGAGCAGATTGATAGCCGTAGTGGTCGCGTCGATGATTCACCTACGGATGAGTTTACTGAGCGAGAATTGAAGGATTCTTGATCTTCCCCTTTCAAGCCCCTAGACTAGCCGCCGATTTAAGCTATTCAGAGGCATTCCCATGCGAGTTGCAGATTTTGCGTTCGATCTTCCGGAAGAGTTGATCGCGAAATTTCCTACGCCTGAACGTAGCGCGTCCAGACTCCTTACGCTGGACGGAAATAGCGGTACGCTGCAGGACAAACATTTCACGGATATTCTTGAGCTGGTCAACGAAGGTGACCTGATGGTGTTCAACAACACGCGTGTTGTACCTGCGCGTGTGTTCGGGCAGAAGGCCTCTGGCGGTAAGCTGGAAATCCTGCTGGAGCGGATGTTGGACGAGAAGCGCATGTTGGCGCACGTTCGCAGCTCTAAGTCACCTAAAGAAGGCAGTGAGATCATCCTTGATGGTGGTTATCGCTTAAAAATGGTCGCACGTCATGATGCGCTGTTTGAGCTTGAGCTGCTGGAAGACGGTACCATTTTAGCAATGCTGGATGATGTCGGTCATATGCCGCTGCCACCCTATATTGACCGTCCCGATGAAGCTGCCGATAAAGAGCGTTATCAGACGGTTTACAACAAAAATCCTGGAGCAGTCGCAGCACCAACTGCGGGGCTGCATTTTGATGAAGGCATTTTAGCCGCATTAAAAGCCAAAGGCGTGCAGATTGCCTTTGTAACATTGCACGTTGGCGCGGGTACCTTCCAACCAGTGCGGGTAGATGATGTGCTCAATCACCATATGCACTCTGAATGGGCCAATGTGCCTGCAGAGGTGGTGGATGCTATCAATGCCACTAAAGCCGCCGGTAAACGGGTGATTGCGGTGGGTACTACCTCTGTACGGTCGCTGGAAAGTGCTGCCACTTTCAATGATGGCGTGCTGAAACCTTTCTGTGGCGATACCGATATCTTCATCTATCCTGGCTATCAGTGGAAAGTGATCGATGCGATGGTTACTAATTTCCACTTACCTGAATCCACTTTGATTATGTTGGTTTCGGCTTTTGCTGGTTATGAACATGTCATCAAGGCTTATCATCACGCTGTAGCGCAGCGCTACCGTTTCTTCAGTTACGGCGATGCTATGTTTGTGACTCGCCAAACGACAGCCAACGACTAAGCAAAGTACAATTCTAATCACATTATTTAATGAATTAATGTTGGGGAGCGATAAGCTCCCCTTGAATCTGATGGGATACGTCCCCACAACAAGTCAGACTGTTTCTCTGACGAGGTAACACATGAAGTTTGAACTCCAGACAACAGATGGCCGCGCGCGTCGCGGACGTTTAGTTTTTGAACGTGGTACGGTAGAAACCCCCGCGTTTATGCCGGTTGGTACTTACGGTACAGTAAAGGGGATGACCCCTGAAGAAGTAAGAGAAACAGGCGCCGACATTCTACTCGGTAACACATTCCATTTATGGTTGCGCCCAGGCGAAGAAGTGATGCAAAAGCATGGTGATTTGCATGACTTTATGAACTGGCAACGTCCTATTCTGACCGATTCCGGCGGTTTCCAGGTCTTCAGTCTCGGTGATATCCGTAAAATCACCGAAGAAGGGGTGCATTTCCGTTCACCTATCAATGGCGAGAAAATCTTCCTTGACCCGGAAAAGTCGATGCAAATTCAGCATTCACTGGGTTCAGATGTGGTGATGATTTTTGACGAATGTACGCCATATCCCGCCACGGTTGATGAAGCGCGTAAATCAATGCAGATGTCATTGCGTTGGGCGCAGCGTTCACGTGATGAGTTTGACCGCTTAAAAAACCCGAATGCACTGTTTGGCATTATTCAGGGCAGCGTGTACGAGCATTTGCGTGATGAGAGCCTTGATGGTTTGGTGAATATCGGATTTGACGGTTACGCTATCGGCGGTCTGGCGGTGGGCGAACCGAAAGAAGATATGCATCGCATCCTTGAACATGTGTGTCCAAAAATCCCAGCCGATAAACCCCGTTATTTGATGGGCGTGGGTAAGCCAGAGGATTTGGTGGAAGGCGTGCGTCGTGGTGTTGATATGTTTGACTGTGTGATGCCAACACGTAACGCGCGTAATGGTCATCTGTTTACTGCAGATGGCGTGATCAAAATTCGTAATGCGCGTCATCGTGATGACACATCACCGTTAGAAGCTGAGTGCGACTGTTATACCTGTAAGCACTATTCACGCGCTTATTTGCATCATCTTGATCGTTGCAATGAGATGCTGGGTGCTCGCTTAAACACCATCCATAACCTGCGTTATTATCAAAGATTGATGCAAGGTTTGCGCGGTGCCATTGAGACAGGTACATTAGACGCCTTTGTAAGGGACTTTTACACTCGTCAGGGCCGTGAAGTGCCCGAATTACTTGACTAAATCTACTGAAATAAGAAGAGAGAAGTATGTTTATCGCAAATGCCTATGCAAGCGCCGGTGGCGCACCTCAATCTGGTGGTACTTTCCAGCTGATGATTATGCTGATCCTGATGGGATTGGTGTTCTACTTCATGATCTTCCGCCCACAGTCTAAGCGGGTAAAAGAGCACAAAAACCTGATGTCTTCCCTGTCTAAAGGGGATGAAATCCTCACTAACGGTGGTCTGGTGGGTAAAATCGCCAAAATCGCCGAAGACAATGACTATGTGCTGATCAATCTTAACGAAAGCACTCAGATTACTATCAAGAAAGATTATATTGCGGCGGTATTGCCAAAAGGCTCTATTCAGTCGCTGTAAGCCAAGGGGGCTAAGGCGTGTTAAATAAATATCCAATGTGGAAAAATCTGATGGTGATTGTCATTCTCGCCATCGGAGCTTTCTATGCCCTGCCTAACCTCTTTGGTGAGGACAACGCAGTACAGGTCGTTGGTACTCGTGGTACCACTGTTACTGAAACTACTCAGCGACAAGTTAACGATCTGTTGGCCAGTAAAGGCATTCAGGTTAAGCGTTCTGAGCTGGAAAATAGTCAGCTATTGGTGCGTGTTAACAGTGGCGAAGAGCAACTGCTAGCCAAAGAAGCGATTGCACAAGCACTGGGCGATGGTTATTCAGTCGCTTTGAACCTTGCGCCGGCCGTTCCTAAATGGCTGGAAGATGTCGGTGGTTCACCGATGAAGCTGGGGCTTGACTTGCGCGGTGGCGTGCACTTCCTGATGGAAGTCGACATGAGCGAAGCGATTCGCAAAATGGAAGAAGCCAAAATTGCTGATTTCCGCTCACAATTGCGTGAGGAGCGAATTCGTTACTCTGGCGTTAAAGTGACGCCAAAAGGTATTGAAATTCACTTCCGTGATGCTGACAGTGTGGCTCAGGCTGAAGCATTTTTAAAAACGCGTGCTAACAACGAGATGGTGTTTGCTGATGCATCTGAAGGCGAAAACTTCAAGCTGTTGGCAACAATGAGCGAGCCTTATCTGAAGCAGATTAAGGAAGACGCACTGACGCAAAACATCACTACCATTCGTAACCGTGTGAATGAGTTGGGTGTGGCAGAGCCTGTGGTGCAACGTCAAGGTGCTGAACGCATTATCGTTGAACTGCCAGGGGTACAAGACACTGCACGTGCGAAAGAGATTTTGGGCGCGACTGCGTCAATCGAATTCCACATGGTGGATCAGAAAACGGATCTGCAAAATGCCAAAGCGGGTCGTCTGCCAGCAACTTCAGAAGTGTATAAACGCCGTGAGGGTGGTGAAGTTGTCCTGAATAAAGATGTAATGTTAACGGGTGATCATATTACCGGAGCACAACCATCATTTGACCAGTACAGCCGTCCACAAGTCAGCATCAACCTAGATGCGAAAGGCGGTAACATCTTCTCTAATGTTACTAAGGACAACATCGGTAAGCCGATGGCGACTTTGTTCATTGAATATAAAGATAGTGGTCAGCGTAATCCTGATGGCACTGTAAAGATGAGCAAGGTAGAAGAAGTGATCTCTGTAGCGACCATTCAGGCGCGACTCGGTCGTAACTTCGTGATTACCGGTCTTACCCATAGCGAATCACAAAACTTAGCATTGCTGCTGAGAGCGGGTGCTTTGATCGCGCCAGTATCAATTGTGGAAGAACGTACGATTGGTCCTAGCCTTGGTGCTGAGAACATTCAGAACGGTCTGCAAGCTATGATCTGGGGTATGGCAGTTGTGCTGTTGTTTATGATGGTTTATTACCGAGCGTTCGGTTTCATCGCAAACTTAGCACTGTCCTTTAACTTGATCATGGTCGTTGGGGTTATGTCTATGATCCCGGGGGCGGTACTTACCTTGCCTGGTATTGCAGGTATGGTGCTGACTGTCGGTATGGCTGTGGATGGAAATGTGCTGATTTACGAACGTATTCGTGAAGAATTGCGTGCGGGTCGTTCTATCCAGCAAGCAATCCATGAAGGTTACGCTAACGCATTCTCGACCATTGCTGATGCTAACATCACCACCTTTATCACGGCATTGATCCTGTTTGCTGTTGGTACCGGTGCGATTAAAGGCTTCGCGGTAACGCTGATGATCGGTATCTTGACCTCAATGTTCACTGCGATTGTGGGAACCCGCGCGGTAGTTAACGCGTTGTGGGGCGGCAAGCGTCTTAAGAAGTTGTCAATTTAAGGGGAATGCCGACGATGTTACAGATTTTAAATTTTAAAAATTCGGTTAACTTCCTGCGTCATGCGGTACCTATCAGTATCATGTCAATGATTCTGGTGATTGCCTCATTTGTCTCTTTGGGCACCAAAGGCATCAACTGGGGTTTGGATTTTACTGGTGGTACTTCGGTAGTGCTGAACTTCAGTAAACCAGCGGATTTGAATTCTCTGCGTGATCTTTTGGCTGACGGTCCTACTGAGAGCGCAATCGTGCAGAACTTTGGTTCGAGCCGCGACGTGGTGGTACGTTTGCAGACTCAACAAGGGACTAAAAGCGATGACCAAGTAAAACTGGTGATGGCAGCTGCGGAAAAGCAAGATCCTCAGGTTGAAAGAAAGAGTGTTGAGTTTGTTGGTCCACAAGTAGGTCAAGAACTCGCTGAACAAGGCGGTATGGCAGTGCTGGTGGCACTGATCTGTATTCTGCTTTACGTGGCATTTCGCTTTGAGTGGCGTTTGTCATTGGGGGCAGTTGCCGCATTGGCGCACGACGTCATTGTGACCTTGGGTTTGTTCTCAGTACTGCAGTTGGAGTTTGACTTAACCGTGTTGGCGGGTGTGCTGACCGTGGTTGGTTACTCTCTCAACGATACCATCGTAGTATTTGACCGTATTCGTGAGAACTTCCTTAAGATGCGTAAAGCCGAGCCTCGTGAAGTGGTCAATGCTTCCATCACGCAGACAATGAGTCGTACAGTTATCACCACTGGTACTACTTTGATTACGGTTGTTGCCCTTTATCTGAAAGGCGGTTCGATGATCCACGGTTTTGCTACGGCATTGCTGATGGGTATCGTGGTGGGTACATACTCATCTATCTATGTTGCGAGTTTCTTGGCTATTCGCCTCGGTATTAACCGCGAACATATGATGCCTGTACAGATTGAGAAAGAAGGCGCCGATCAGCCGAGTATGATGCCTTAATCGAATGTTGAGCTGAGAAAAAGCCACCCATTGCGGTGGCTTTTTTTTTCTGTATTAGCCTAAAGTCCATTATGAATTGTTGATGAAAAGTAAATTTTCTGTGGAGTATCCCTCGACACTGTTCATTTTTTGGCTGTAGCATGTGGTGAGCAAAAACGCCGAGTTGTCACTAAAGGTGATTCCTGACATCTTATTCAAGCAGTTACAGGTGGAGTAGAGCAGTACATGGAACAGAGAAAAGTGTTGGTTGCTGGAGGCAATTTACTGCAGGCACATACTTGGAAAGGCATGCTAGAAGCCAGTGGTATTGAAGTTGAACTGCGTGGCGAGGCGCTGATGGGCGGTGTAGGAGAATTGCCTGTTGATGCACAAAGCGTGCAGCTTTGGGTACTTGATAGCCAACTAGATCAAGCGCAACAAGCGTTAGCCGCGTTACAGGTTGAACAACCCCAATGGCAGTGTGTACAGTGTCACGAGTACAATGACGCCAGTTTTGAATTGTGTTGGAATTGCAGCGCTGAGCGTTGTGAATCCCATCATGGCTAATACTCACACTCTTTGGAGCCTTTATGCAGCATAGTCCCGGCTTTCTTGCACTTGTCGAAGCGATTCTTCCCAATATCACCGAAATATCCGCCGACGACTATTGGCAAACGCCCTTCGCGTGGACGCTTATCGATGTCCGTGAAGATCACGAGTGGCAATTGGATCACCTCCCCGATGCCACTCACATGGGTAGGGGCATTATTGAGCGGGACATTGAACTGCGATTCCCGGATAAAACGACGCCGCTTGTACTCTATTGCGGCGGTGGTTTCCGCTCAGCACTAAGCTGCCATAACTTACAACTCATGGGGTATTCTAAAGTACTTTCATTAGCAGGTGGCTATCGCGGTTGGTGTGAACAGCAGCGTCCTTTGGTAACGGATTGATGCAATACTTCCCACTATTTCTCAACACTCAGCGCCTAAATGTACTTATTGTCGGGGCTGGGGAGGTTGCTTGTCGCAAGTTAGATCTACTCAGCCGTACCGAAGCTTCGATTGAGGTCGTGGCTCCAGAGGTCTGTGGTGGCATACTCGACTATGCACGCGCTGAACGTATTACATTGCAGCAACGTGCTGTGGTTGATGCAGATCTGCAGCATCGAGACTTAGTTTATATTGCCACTGCCAATCAGAGTCTTAATCTGCAGCTCGCAGTGCAGGCTAAAGAGGCGGGAGCCATGGTGAATGTTGTGGATACGCCTGCCGCATGTGATTTTATTACACCCTCTATTGTGGATCGTGGGCGTTTGATTGTGGCGATCAGCACGGCGGGCGCTGCGCCAGTATTTGCTCGTGACGTAAGAGCTAAACTTGAAGCCATGTTACCTGCGAGTCTTACCCCGTTATTTGATTTCATTGCCAGTAAGCGCAGCGAAGTGCAGCAACGTCTCACTACTGGCCCTGAGCGCCGTCGGTTCTGGGAGCGTTTTTTCGCGCTGAATGGTGAGCAATTTAACGGGCATACGCTGCAAAAATATCAACAGAGTTTTGCCAACGATATTGAGCATGGTGAACTGCTCTTGCTGGCCGATAATTGTCCTGCAGAATTTTTGCCATTAGCGGCTTTGCCATTGTTGCAGCGTATTGATGCTGTGGTGAGTATTGATGATATTCCGCCAGCTATAGCTGAGCTGATGCGGCGAGATGCTGAGCGTCTGGAGATGTTGTCTAACAGTGAGCTATTAAAGGCATGGGAGATTGGCCAGCGTCTGCTTTTGGTGCTACCTGTCGCAGAAGTTGAACGCCTTAAAATCGCATTTCCATTTGCTAAACATTTGCGCCCAGGCGCTATTTAAGCAAACTTATCTTTCAAACTTTCTAGCCCAAAACGCGAATTCTTTTCTCAACAAAAGGACATTGTCCCTCTAACAATCACAACCTTACCAAAAGCCACACGGCGAATATAAAGAGTATGAAAATTCCTTCTGACGTTTATGAGACCGTATTGCTTATGTCCCATGACCTCGTTACTGCCGCGGCGATTGAGGACAAACAGCAAGAGTGGCGTTTGTACAATGAGTTGCGAGAATATGCGGAGTCTGTAGCCGCTTCAGGGCAGGATCATCCATTTCTTTGGGAAACTGTTGCTGACTTTACTAGCAACGACGCTGCAGCTATTGAGATATACCTAAGGGCCTTAGCATTAGCTAAAGAGCTTCATGCTACAGATTATCTAGCGTCCATCTGTTTTGCTTTAGCGGAACGGTATTCGGTGCTCGCGGCACCGGAAACTGCATATGCCTTTTGTGAAGAAGCGAATCATTATGCAAAGCAGACAGACGATTTGGCACTTCGACGACAGATAAGTGAGTTCCCATTGGAACAGGCGCATTCTGACGAAACTTTCAGTCACAAGTAGCAACTCTTGCGATAGAGTTCATCAGGTTCCAACCCCGTTAACATTCCACCTAGTACTTTGAAAACTGACCTTCATTCAGGGGGAGCATGCATCTCAACACCTTGGCTGTGGTGTCACGAAAATGGGCGATGTCGTTACTTCACTCTACTGAAGCAAGGGCACAAGTTCCGGCACCATTTTACTTGTAACGAACTCTGTCACCTCATAACTGGCAACTTGATGGATGATAAACGGGTCGCTGTTTAATATCGCGTCCAGTTCGGTACGATTTGATGCAATGGCGAGTATGATGCCGTCAGTTCACGGCACTTTGCCACCGGAAGCAATAAAGTGACCTTTTTGATAGTGGGTATCCAGATATTCGCGGTGTGCAACTAAGAACTTATCTACTTCTGAGTGCTCGGTTAGGTAGTGTAACGAGACGATATACATGTTGTTTCCTTGATGAGGATGATCTTACTGCTGGTCAGTAATATGCTGAATAGCTAGTCTTCAGCACTGTTAAGGTCTTTACTCCATTGTTCCGAAAGTGCTTTTAACGGATGAATAGCGGCAATGATTTGCTCGCCTAACTCGGTGGGTTGATAGCCGTCGCCCCCTCGTTCAACCAGTCTCGCAGCTCTTAATTCACTTAGTCTTGAGTTTAAAACGGCAGGGGATATAGATTCACAGCGATTCTGTAGTTCGCGAAACGTGCATGGGCCTCCACTGCATAACTGCCAGAGTACGCCCATTGCCCAGCGTCGCCCGAGCAAATCAAAAAGCGCCATAATGGGATTGCCGCTCTCTGAACCGCGAACTGGCTTACCAGGATGTGGGAAGTTAGCCATAACTCACTCTTTGCTATTAATTTAATAGCAAAGAGTACAATAGCGTTCGTGAAATTGCTATGTTTTTAATAGCAACCATATTTATTCTGTGTGCAAGGTGATGTTGTGGGGGATTTTCACACAACAAAAAAAGCCAGTCTTTCGACTGGCTTTTCACTCAAATACTATCTTATTTATTTAACGTTAGGCTTCTTCAGCACTGATAGCGGCGTCTTTGCCTTTGCTGATATAGAACACCATAGCGGTCACGACCGCGGTAATTACGATACCCGCAATGGTCGACACAGTCATTGGCAAGCCAGCACCCAGTGTTTGTGAATTCAGCAGGAAGCTAAACACCACGGCAGTCATGAACATCGCTGGGATTGTACAAATCCAGTGCAGCTTGTTAGTACGCATCAGGTAGGCCGCAGCAGTCCACAGCATCATTACTGCAGTTGCTTGGTTTGCCACACCGAAGTAGCGCCAGATGATACCGAAGTCTACCTGAGTAAGAATCGCACCCAGTACAAACAGTGGTAGTGCCAGCAGCAAACGCTTGCTAATTTTCACCTGAGGCATGTTGAAGTATTCAGCCAGAATCAAGCGAGCAGAGCGGAATGCAGTATCACCTGAAGTGATTGGCAATACGATAACGCCCAGCACCGCCATAAAGCCACCCACGGTACCTAACAGCCCGGTAGATGCAGCGTAAACAACGTTGGCAGGGTTGCCATTCATACCTTCGCTCAGACCTTGTACACCGTCGAAGAAAGACAGGGCAATCGCACACCAGATCAGCGCAATCACACCTTCACCAATCATTGCACCATAGAATACGAAGCGACCGTTCGATTCATTTTCTACACAACGTGCCATCAGTGGAGACTGAGTGGCATGGAAGCCAGAGATGGCACCACAAGCGATGGTGATAAACAGTGCTGGCCACAGTGGCGCATCTTTTGGATTGAGGTTTTTCAGGAAGTCAGCAGGACCAAATCCAGCTAACAGTGAATGCTGATCTGATACCACAATCGCGATAGTCAAACCGACAGACATAAACAGCAGCAATGCACCAAAGAATGGATACAAGCGGCCGATAATTTTGTCGACAGGTACGATGGTTGCAATCAGGTAGTAGACGAAGATGATACCAACGAACATGGTAACGCTCATGCCTGTAAGTTTACCCAGCAAACCTGCAGGGGCCGAGATAAACACCACACCCACTAACAGCAGCAGTACCAGTGCGAAAATGTTCATAAAGTTTTTCGCGCTCTTACCTAGGTATTTACCGGCAAGATTTGGTACCGATTGGCCACCATTACGTACTGACAACATGCCAGAGAAATAATCGTGCACAGCACCAGCAAAGATACAACCGATGACAATCCACAGCATCGCTGATGGACCGTACATAGCACCGAGAATAGGACCAAAGATTGGGCCCACACCTGCGATGTTCAGCAGTTGGATTAGATAGACTTTTGATTTTGACATCGGCACATAGTCGACGCCGTCATTTTGAGCATAAGCTGGTGTTTGGCGGCCTTTATTGATGCCAAATACCTTTTCAACAAATGTTCCGTAGATGAAATAGCCGCCGATTAGCAGCCCCACGCAGAGTAAAAACCACAGCATGTTTATTCTCCCCCAGTTAGCGTTGATGGCATCTTAAACCTTTTGTTAACAACGCCAAGGTGAGATTCAGTAAGCGGTAATATTGGCTGAGTGAGCGGTTATAGATGGCCTTAAGCGGTTTTATTGGAGAATAAGCGGCTGTATATCACCTGTAAAAGGTAGCTGGAATGTTACGAAAGCCTACCACTAAAGTATAATGCTGGTGGCGGCTAAACATTATAAAAGCAATAAAAATAATGTGTTAACCGCTGAACTCTATGAATGGCGGTAAAAATACAGGGTTAATTGAAACCAAAGGCCTGCTTTAACGGTTTCAGGTAGCGGCGTGACACCGGAATTTTCGCTTCGCTGTGGGTGGTGACTTCACCGCCGGTGTCTAATACCTCAATTTCAGCAATTGCCGATGGCGCCACGAGATACTGTCGATGGCAACGGAGTAGCGGGGTTTTCTCTTCAAGTACTTTTAATGTGAGCTCAGTATGGACTTGCTCTTTCGCCGTGGCGATGTGGACCCCAGTTAAATCGCTAAAGGCAAACTCTACATCTTTGACCGCAATAATTTTTAATTTGCTACCGCAATAACAGGGTAAATGCTCCAGATGGACCGGCATCACTGGTGTGAGCAACTGTGGCGTTAGATCGCGTCTGACTTTACTCAAGGTTTGCTGCAGACGTTTCTCATCTAGAGGTTTAAGCAGATAATCAAAGGCATGGTTATCAAATGCCTTAACCGCAAATTCATCATAGGCGGTGACAAACACAATGCGGGGTAACTGCTCTGGGTCGAGCATCGCTATCAGTTCCATCCCACTGATCCGGGGCATTTGAATATCGAGAAACACCAAATCAGGCTTTTCTCTATTAATCATCTGAATGGCTTCGACCGCATTGGCGCATTGACCGATGATCTCAATGTCATTTTCAGTGGCCAGTAGCTCCGCTAATGCCTCGCGAGCATAAAGTTCATCGTCGACGAGTAAGCAACGTATCATGTTAATTATCCCGGTAAGGCAGATTGATCGCGACGCGAGTATACTCGTCTGGCTCGCAGTTGACTGTAACGCCATAATGCGGGCCGTAAAGATTCTGTATACGTTTGTGTACTAAGTTCATGCCAAGTCCGTCTGATTCCGCTTTTTCTTCATATAAACCAGCATTATCTTCAACCGCTAAAATAACCTCATCATTGTGCAATTCTGCGGTAACACGAATATATCCGGGCTCAATTAAATGTGAGGTGCCATGTTTAACCGCATTCTCAATGATGGGTTGCAGCGTAAAAGCTGGCATTTGCATTGCCAGCAGTGCTTTATCAATGTCGATATCTACTTGCAACTTATCCACGAAGCGTGCTTTTTCTATCGCTAGATAGGAGTCAATGTGTTCTAACTCATCACTTAGTGATACTAGTCCCGTAGTACGTTTCAGGTTAATCCGTAAGAACTGGCTGAGCTGTTGCAGTAGTTGCCGGGCATTATCTGGATCGCGGCGCACAATGGCACTGATGGTATTGAGTGCGTTAAACAGGAAATGAGGATTGACCTGCGCTTGCAACAGCTTTAACTCTGCCTGAGTCAACATCGATTGCTGTTGCTCAAAACGTCCGTAAAGGATCTGGTTGGAAAGTAGCCTTGCAATCCCTTCGCCTAGTGTACGGTTGATATTGAGGAAGAGTTTATTCTTTGGCTCATATAACTTGATGGTGCCAATCACTTCGTTATCGGCGCGTAACGGGATGACTAAACTGGACCCCAATTTACAGTTTTTGGAAATTGAGCAGGAGTAGGGCGTTTCAACACCGTCGGCAAACATCACCCGGTTTTGATGAATGGCATCCATGGTGATTTTAGAGGAGATAGGAGTGCCAGGCAGGTGATGGTCAGCGCCAATACCAATAAATGCCATCAGTTTTTCACGGTCAGTTATGGCTACTGCGCCAACAGAGGTTTCTTCGATCACTATCTTGGCGACTTGGGTACTGGTTTGTTCGTTAAAGCCTTTACTTAGAGTACCGACACTGCGCTCAGCAATTTTTAGCGCCTTGGTGGAAAAGCTCGACGACAATTTATCGAACATGGTTTTTTGGTCACGAATAATGCTCATAAACAAGGCGGCACCAATTGAGTTTACCAGTAGCATTGGCGGTGCAATCTGTCTCACCAGTGCTAGCGCTTCTTCAAATGGGTGTGCCACCATTAAAATAATGCACATCTGCATCATCTCAGCATAAAAGGTGACTAAGCCGACGAGAAAGGGATGATAGACCAGTTCGCCACGGCCTTGCTTCTTTAAGTAATAGCTGATCATGCCAGCGCTAAACCCTTCAAAAGTGGTGGATATCGCGCATGAAAGATCGGTAAATCCGCCCAAGGTATAGCGGTGAATTCCCCCGGTTAACCCCACCAATAACCCTGTCGTTGGACCACCTAAAAGACCACCCAACACGGCTCCCATCGCACGGGTATTGGCGATAGCACCATGGGTTTGCTCACCAAAATAAGTGGCCATGATGCAAAAACTTGAGAATACCAAGTAGATATAGATTTTGTGGGGTAGGCGGGTCGAAGCTTCGGCAAAAAGCTTGAACATCGGGGTTTTGCTGACGAGATACACAATGACCATATAAAGGCACATCTGTTGTGTCAGAGCGAGGATCAGCGCCATGTTGAATTCACCTTGGCCGATTGGCTGTTCAGATTGTTAAGTCTGTTCGCTATATTGCCAGAATTCTTGCGTTAAATCAGAGTATGGCATGCAAAAAATCGATATAAATCAGCAACTGCTTATTTTGATGGGAGCTTAACCATGAGTGAATCTATCCACGGTCATGAAGTCTTAGAGATGCTGCTAGCGCAACCTGAAGGGGTAACTAGGGAGTTGCTTAAGTCACAAATGCAGCAACGTTTTGGTGCGACAGCGCGCTATCATACCTGTAGCGCAAGTGATATGGATGCCGACGCATTGATTGAATTTCTTGCCGCTCGTGGCAAGTTTGTCGATGCGCCAGCAGGGATCACCACCGAAGCTGAAAAAATCTGTAGTCACTAATTGTTGATGATGAAGCGCTTTACTTGGGCGACTGTTGTTCGCATAACTCCAACAGTTGTTCTTGCTCATCATCCGTGAGCTGCGAAAAGTTGGCAATAAAAATGCGCAGCAGTTTGGACTTGGCAATACCAGTTTGCTGTGACAAGTCATCGAGTTGAGAAATACTCTGTTCTGTCAGTGTAAAGGTGGCATGGCGAAACTGCTTCGGCGTTTTGCCTTTGCTCAGTTTTCTTGTGACTTGCTCGGCGTCGCCTTTTTCCCCATGTTGTAATTTACTCGGTTTGCCCGCCGCATAGTTGGTAGCGTCTTCGATAAAATCTTCTACCGAGACTTTCTTGGGCTTTTTCTTGACGAGATTGCGTTTTAAATCAGTTAAGCTCATAAGAATTTTCCGGCGGAATAGCAAACAATTCATCAGCTATGGCTCGGATCTCTTCTGCTGCCTTTCCATCGGGCTCAAGTTCAATCACTGAAGAACCTTTTTCTTCACTGTCATCATAGATGTTACGGTTAAAAGTGACGGAGTTGAGTACGCGTAGGCCGAAGGATTCAACCACCTCTTTTGCTTCTAAAATCCGTTTCGCTTGTGTGGGTAACGCCGGGCATTGAGTGAGAACAATTGTTGCGACCATTTTCGGATTAACCATTTTACAGGTCGACAGCATATCTTCCATGTGCGGCAGGGTTTTTAAATCGCGGCGTTTAGGACGAAGGGGAATGACGACATAAGTGGCGACTGACATTGCTGCACGCATGGCTAAGTTATCTTGACCACCACAATCGACAATGACGTAATCATAGCGTTCATCAAGACTTAGTAAGTCATTGCGAATTTTGCCGTAGAGTTGAATACAGTTGATGCCGGGAAGTGATTCATCGGTGTTACGTGCTTGAATCCAGTCAGAGGTGGTTCGCTGTGGATCACAGTCGACCATCAATACGTTGGCATTAAACTTCTGAGTAATGTGTACCGCAATATTTTGGGCTAAACAGCTCTTACCGCTACCGCCTTTTTCGCCGCCAACGAGCAGTATCATAAAAATTCTCCCCGAGCATTAGATACTTAGTCTTATCACACAAGTTCACCAAGTATAGAACAGAATAAAATTTGCATTGCGCTGCTAAAAAAGCTGCATGGCAATGTGAAACACCTCACCATTGGGTGAACAGCGGCAAACCTGACCTTTAATCGTATTTTGCGCATCAGTGCCGGCATTAAAGGTAACTTCGACTAATTCACCTAGTTTAAAGGCGTTGCTGTACTCAATGAGAATGCCGTGCCGCGACAGGTCGATACAGATGCCTTCAGCTGTCTGGAATTGCCCGCTAGCATCCTGCCAACCTAATCTTATTGTTTCTGATTCAAGATCTACCCGTAAGGACTTACGGCGTTCGTTGAAAGAATCTACATCATCACTCATATGTCGTCCCTTTATGGATGTGCATAGTTACTCGCCACGTTAACACAGCATAGAACGCTTGAGTAGAGGCTGCAAAATGCTGATATCTAAAAATATGCCCGACGTTTTCGCCGGGCATATTTGCTTAGTTATCGTATTCCTGATTACGTGGGTAAGGCATTTTTAATTGGCCCCAGCGAATCACAATGACGGTACAGGCTAATACCAGTGTTGAAAGTGATACAGTGAACACGCGCCAGTCTTCCATTGCTTTCATATCGAGGATTAAATAACGGGCTAACGCGACAATGGCAATGTAGAGTGGCATGCGCACGGGCAACTTACCTGATTCGGCATAATTGGCGACCATGGCAAGCACTTCTAGATAGATGAACAACAGCAGCAAGTCTGCGAGCTCTACAGTGCCTACTTCAAAGATGTGTACGCCTTCTTGGCCGATGGCAACAACTGTGGCAATCGCTATCAGTAGCAACACGACATGTTCCACTGCCTTGAGCGATTTAGCGCCGTACTTCCGATAGATTTCCATAGCAACTCCTACATTATTTTTATGTTCATTATCAATGATTCAGCGTAATGCTTCAGTGAAATTTGCGTGACTAAACTCACAGATAATCGACGGTGTTCGTGTCCGTTGTGACAATTTGGGTATAAAAAAACCGCCAAGCGGCGGTTTTTTATATTGAAGAGAGATTAACGCTTCAGTGCTTCGCTCAACTGTGGGCGGAATTTCTTCACCAATAGTGCGGTAGTTTTCGGACCACCTGCCACGATGTTACCGCTAATAAGGTAGTTGTGGCCACCTGACAGTTCAGCCACAGTACCGCCAGCTTCACGTACCAAAAGGTCGCCAGCAGCGATGTCCCATGGCTTCAGACCGATTTCAAAGAAGGCATCAATACGGCCAGCAGCAACATAAGACAGATCTAAGGCGGCAGAGCCTGCACGACGGATATCGGTGCAGCTAGCGAACGCTTCAGCAAACAGCTTCATATAGGTTTCGGTATGCTGACGTGCTTTAAATGGAAAACCGGTAGCCACTAAGCTCTTGCTTAAGTCATTTGGGTTATTGGCACGAATACGGAAGTCATTCAGCTTAGCGCCTTGACCGCGAACAGCAGAGAACAACTCTTCACGTACAGGGTCATAAACGATAGCGACTTCAGTTTTACCTTTAACTTGTAAGGCAATAGAAACAGCAAAGTGAGGAACACCATTAACAAAGTTATTGGTGCCATCCAGCGGATCGACAATCCACAAATAATCTGAGCTAGAACCACGGTTTTCACCGTTTTCTTCACCTACGATGCTATGATCGGGGTAAGATTTGCGGATTTGCTGAACAATGGCAGCTTCTGCTTCTTTATCAATATTTGACACAAAATCGTTAACACCTTTGGTATCAACTTGAACGCGGTCTAATTCGTTAAAACCACGCATGATAATCTGGCCTGCGGCACGAGCGGCGCGCACACCAATGGTAAGCATCGGATGCATTGCAATCCCCTGAATGTGAAAGAACGGTCGAAAAAACGCGCGTATTATACATGAGCCAAGAGTTATATCAAATACCGATTTTTGTGTGAGCAATATTGGCGGTCTGTGATACGATCCGGCTCCTAATTTTTACGGAACTAAAGTCGTCAAATGCTTAGCAATATTCGGGTTGTTTTAGTGGGGACAACTCACTCAGGCAACATCGGCTCGGTAGCTCGAGCAATGAAAACCATGGGTTTATCTTCTCTCTATTTGGCAGAGCCAAAAGTGACGCCAGACGGTCAATCTATTGCGCTGGCCGCAGGGGCTTCTGACATCCTTAAAGATGCGATTACAGTGGATAGTATGGCTGAAGCCATTAAGGACTGTTCATTAGTGATTGCCACCAGTGCCAGAAGTCGCACATTAGAGTGGCCCGTGCTCGAACCAAGAGAAGCTGCACAAAAACTTGTTGCTGAAAGCGCAAACAGTAAAGTTGCCATTGTGTTTGGTCGTGAGCGTAATGGGTTAAGCAACGAAGAACTGCAAATGTGTCACTATCATTTGGCTATCCCTGCCAATAGTGAATATAGCTCGCTCAATTTGGCTCAGGCGGTGCAGATTGTGTGTTATGAAACCCGCATGGCATTTCTTGATACGCAAAACCAGGAAGAAACCACAGAGGTTGTTGAATATCCTTCAGTTGACGATCAAGAACGTTTCTACGAACATCTGCAACGAACGCTAACTAGCACCGGGTTTATTATTAAAAATCACCCGGGCCATATTATGCAGAAATTACGTCGTCTGTTCAGCAAAGCCAGAGTAGAAGCCCCCGAAATGAACATTTTACGGGGTATTTTGACCTCTATTGATAAAGCGACAGAAAAGCAAAAATCAGAGTAGTTCGAGGAATATATGGGTGTGATATCAAGACTCCGAGAGGATATTCAGTCAATCTATCACCGTGACCCCGCGGCACGTAGCGCGTTGGAGATTTTGCTTAACTATCCAGGCATGCATGCCATTTGGCTGCACCGCATCAGCAATAAGATGTGGAGAGCAAAATGGTTCTTTCTCGCGCGCTGTCTGTCCACATTTTCTCGTTGGCTTACCGGCGTTGAAATACACCCAGGTGCCACTATTGGCCGTCGCTTTTTTATTGACCATGGCATGGGCATCGTTATCGGTGAGACCGCAGAAATTGGCGACGATTGTACGCTTTATCACGGTGTGACCCTCGGTGGTACCACCTGGCAAGCGGGAAAACGTCACCCCACACTACAAAATAATGTCGTGATTGGTGCGGGCGCCAAAGTATTAGGGCCTATCACCATGCATGATGGTGCGCGAGTCGGTTCTAACTCTGTTGTGGTAAAAGATGTGCCTGCTAACACGACAGTCGTCGGGATCCCTGGACGTGTTGTCACCATGGGAACGCCTCAATCTAAAGAGAAGTCTGAGCGCCGCTCCGCGATGGCCAAAAAATATGGCTTCGATGCGTATGCTGTTTCACCTGATAACCCAGATCCTGTTGCCAATGCCATTGGTCAGATGCTTGATCATATGCATTTGATGGATTCCAA
This sequence comes from Shewanella mangrovi, assembly GCF_000753795.1. GTDB lineage: Bacteria > Pseudomonadota > Gammaproteobacteria > Enterobacterales > Shewanellaceae > Shewanella > Shewanella mangrovi. The sequence continues at coordinate 30,879 of NZ_JPEO01000008.1, read as the reverse complement.
AGTTCAGGATTTATGTAAGGTAATGAAAGAGATGGGCGCGCCTATCTGTACCGAGAAATTACCTGAACTGGATGTTGGTGACTTCTGCGAGGCGGAATTGGCTGCAGCCGAAAAACGCAAGCAGGCGATGGACGCTTTCGATCCTGAGATCTAGCTATTTTTGTAACTAAATGAGGCTATTTCTCGTTGAATCCCGAACAGCAAAGGAGTTTAATACCCAACTATTAAACTTGGGTATTAAATTGGCGATAAAATAACCTAGTAACCTGCAGGGTTTTATACTTGACTAGTTTAGTAGGATATGGTCAAATTTAGGTATCTTATTTATCGCCATGGTGTTTTTATGAAGTTGACATCCAAAGGTCGTTACGCGGTAACCGCAATGCTTGATGTTGCGATACATTCGGCGACCGGGCCAGTACCACTGGCAGACATTTCAGAACGTCAGGGGATCTCTCTGTCTTATCTCGAGCAACTGTTCGCCAAACTCCGTAAAAAGGGCTTGGTAGCGAGTGTAAGAGGGCCGGGCGGTGGTTACCGTTTGGGGAAAGACGCTGCAGAAATCTCAGTGGCGATGGTTGTCAATGCGGTCGATGAGTCAGTAGATGCAACCCGTTGCCAAGGCCAATCGAACTGTCAGAGTGGCACTCGTTGTTTAACTCATTCACTGTGGGGCGATTTGAGTAAACAAATTTCTGAATTTTTGAACGGTATTAGTCTTGCCGCATTAATGCAGAAGCGCGATGTACAGTACATATCTGTTAAACAAGATAAGATACATCAGGAACAACAAAGGATCAGCGCCTGAGCCTTTGTTGAGAATTAATATAAAAGTACGTGGTATGTAGCCTCGGCGGAGACTGCTAAGTACGGAGTGTGTAATGAAACTTCCTATTTATTTGGATTATGCCGCAACAACGCCTGTCGACCCTCGGGTTGCGCAGAAAATGGCACAGTACATGACGATGGATGGTGTATTTGGGAATCCAGCGTCCCGTTCTCACCGTTACGGTTGGCAAGCTGAAGAAGCCGTAGATATCGCCCGTAATCAAATCGCTGATCTGATCAACGCCGACCCGCGTGAAATTGTGTTCACCTCTGGCGCGACTGAATCCGACAACCTAGCGATTAAAGGTGTGGCTAACTTTTATCAGAAGAAAGGTAAGCACATCATCACCAGCAAAACCGAACATAAGGCGGTATTGGACACTTGTCGTCAGCTTGAGCGTGATGGCTTTGAAGTGACCTATCTTGAGCCTGAAAGCAACGGTTTGATCCCGCTGGAACGTATTGAAAACGCGCTGCGTGATGACACCATTTTGGTCAGTATCATGCACGTGAACAATGAAATTGGTGTGATTCAAGACATCAATGCAATCGGCGAATTATGCCGTAGCAAAGGTATTGTCTTTCACGTTGATGCCGCGCAAGGCGCAGGCAAAGTTGCCATTGACGTGCAAGCTACCAAAGTTGACCTAATTTCTATCTCTGGCCACAAAATGTATGGTCCTAAAGGCATCGGTGCGCTGTATGTTCGCCGTAAACCTCGTATCCGTTTGGAAGCGCAAATGCATGGCGGTGGTCATGAACGTGGTATGCGCAGTGGTACTTTGCCGACTCACCAAATCGTGGGCATGGGCGAAGCGGCTGCCATTGCGAAAGCTGAAATGGACAAAGACAACGAACGTATTCGTTATCTGCGCGACAAGCTGTGGAATGGTATCAAGGATATCGAAGAAACCTACATCAATGGTGATATGGAACACCGCGTATGCGGTAGCTTGAACGTAAGTTTCGCTTATGTTGAAGGTGAATCATTGATGATGGCACTGAAAGATCTCGCAGTATCTTCTGGTTCTGCCTGTACTTCAGCCAGTCTCGAACCTAGCTATGTGCTACGTGCACTTGGTTTGAATGACGAGATGGCACACAGCTCAATTCGTTTTACTGTTGGTCGATTCACCACGGAAGAAGAGATTGATTACGCGATTGCAACTATTAAAGATTCAATCGGTAAGCTTAGGGAGATGTCTCCATTGTGGGAGATGTTCAAGGATGGTATTGACCTGAACCAGGTGCAGTGGGCTGCCCACTAACTTCCCGCAGACGTATTAAATTTGGAGCAATATCATGGCATACAGTGAAAAAGTGATTGACCACTACGAGAATCCTCGTAACGTGGGCTCGTTCGACAAAGATGATCCGTCCGTGGTGACTGGTATGGTCGGTGCCCCTGCTTGTGGTGACGTAATGAAACTGCAGCTGAAAATCAACGAATCAGGCATCATTGAAGACGCTCGTTTTAAAACTTATGGTTGCGGTAGCGCAATCGCCTCTAGCTCGCTGGTAACAGAGTGGGTGAAAGGGAAAAGTGTTGAAGAAGCCGCTTCAATTAAGAACACCGACATCGCAGAAGAGTTGGCGTTGCCACCAGTGAAAATTCACTGCTCAATTTTGGCAGAAGACGCAATTAAAGCCGCTCTGGAAGAATATAAGACCAAGAAAGCCTAACCAAGATCGGGAGTTAATATGTCGATTTCGATGACACCTGCTGCTGCAGACCGCGTCAAATCTTTTCTGGATAATCGCGGAAAAGGTATCGGTTTGCGTTTAGGGTTAAAAACTTCCGGTTGTAGTGGTATGGCTTATGTCCTCGAGTTTGTCGATGAACTCAACGAAGACGATGAGTTATTTGAAGTGAATGGCGTCAACATCATCATTGACGCCAAAAGCTTGATTTACCTTGAGGGCATTGAACTTGATTTTGTCAAAGAAGGCCTCAACGAAGGTTTTCAGTTCAATAATCCTAATGCCAAGGGCGAGTGTGGCTGCGGTGAAAGTTTCACAGTCTAGCCTACTCGCTTCGCAATAGAGCGCTGTATGAACTACTTCGAGTTGTTTAATTTGCCAGCGACATTTGATGTTGATGTCGCTGAGCTGTCCACCCGCTATCGTGAGCTGCAAAAAACGGCTCATCCCGATAGATTCGCCAACGCCAGTGAACAACAAAAGCTACTGGCCGTTTCCCGTACCGCGCAAATTAACGATGGCTTTCAAACCCTGAAAGACCCGATTCGTCGCGCCGAGCATTTGCTGGAAATGAAAGGGGTGGAATTACAAAATGAAACCCAAACGGTGAAAGACACCAGCTTCCTGATGCAGCAAATGGAATGGCGTGAAGCATTAGAGGATATTAGTCGTAGTGGTGATGAAGATGAAGCCGATAAGCTTGAGCGTTCTTTCAAGCAATATCGTGCGGATATCACCCATGCGCTGCAGGACTTATTAGCAAAAGATGATGTGGCAGCAACGCAAAGCGCAGCGGATCACGTCAGAAAGCTAAAGTTTATGGCAAAATTGCAGGATGAACTGGTTAGAATTCAGGACGCGATGTACGACTGAGTGTTCTGAGTGAAGCTTCACTTACCTTAGTTAACGATTTGGCTCACTTAGGTTGAGCCAAATTTTTAATGAAGAATGGATATTTATGGCACTTTTGCAAATTGCTGAACCCGGCCAAATGGCTGCTCCTCACCAGCATCGACTCGCCGCTGGTATTGATTTAGGTACCACTAATTCGCTAGTGGCTTCAGTGCGTAGTGGCAAGGCTGAGACCTTAGCTGACGTTGACGGAAGTCATTCATTACCTTCAGTGGTGCATTTCGCTAAAGACGGCATTACCGTGGGCAGTGAAGCACTGGCCCATTCTGCGGTCGATCCACAAAATACCATAGTGTCAGTAAAACGCTTTATGGGGCGCTCGCTGGCGGATGTGCAACAGGGCGCTCAGCGCTATCCATATCGGTTTGAATCGAGTGAAAACGGTTTGCCGGTATTTGTCACTGAGGCCGGAAAACTCAATCCAGTGCAGGTTTCTGCAGAGATTTTGCGTCCGCTGGTGGCTCGTGCTGAAGACACACTGGGTGGTTCGCTTGAAGGTGTGGTGATTACCGTGCCAGCCTATTTTGATGATGCACAACGTCAAGGCACCAAAGATTCGGCAAACCTGCTGGGCGTTAAGGTACTGCGTTTATTAAATGAGCCAACAGCTGCAGCCATCGCTTACGGTTTAGATTCAGGTCAGGAAGGTGTTATTGCCGTTTACGACTTGGGTGGCGGTACGTTTGATATCTCTATTTTGCGATTAAATCGTGGTGTGTTTGAGGTATTGGCAACGGGTGGTGACTCGCAACTTGGCGGTGATGATTTCGACCATCTGCTTGCAGAAGATCTGCGTGCTCGCCTCGGCTTGGGTGAGCTTGCGCCTCAGCTAGAGCGTAAACTGCTGATGGAAGCGCGCCGCGTGAAAGAAGTGCTATCAAATAGCGCTACTGCGACCACAGTGCTGACAGTCGATGATAGTGACGTTTCTTGCGATACCAGCGTGGAACAGTTTAATGAGCTGATCAATAAGTTGGTGAAGAAAACTATTCAAAGCTGCCGTAAAGCACTGCGTGATGCGGGAGTGGAAGCGGAAGAAGTATTGGAAGTAGTGATGGTTGGTGGTTCGACCCGCGTGCCATTAGTACGCGAGTTAGTTGGCGAATTCTTCGGTCGCACACCACTTACGAGTATCGACCCGGATCGTGTTGTCGCAATTGGCGCTGCTATTCAAGCCGATATTTTGGTGGGTAATAAGCCTGACTCAGAATTATTATTGTTGGATGTTATTCCACTGTCGCTCGGTATTGAAACCATGGGTGGCTTGGTTGAGAAAGTTATCCCACGTAATACCACTATCCCTGTCGCAAGGGCGCAAGAGTTTACTACCTTTAAAGATGGTCAAACTGCAATGGCATTTCATGTGGTACAAGGTGAGCGTGAACTGGTGTCTGATTGCAGATCCTTGGCGCGTTTTACCTTACGTGGAATCCCATCGCTCGCGGCGGGCGCTGCGCACATTCGCGTGACATTCCAGGTGGATGCTGATGGCTTATTGAGCGTAACAGCGATGGAAAAGTCTACGGGTGTACAATCCAGCATTCAGGTGAAACCATCATTTGGTCTTTCTGATACTGAAATCGCAGGCATGATTAAAGACTCAATGACCTACGCTAAACAGGACATTGAGCTACGGATGTTGACCGAACAAAAAGTGGAAGCTGCACGAGTGCTCGAGTCGTTGAACGCAGCGTTAGCTGCCGATGGTGAGCTACTCACAGACGCCGAACGTGCTGAAGTTGATGGTGCCATGCAATTGTTAGCACAGAGTGCTGAAGCTGATAATGCTGATGCAATTAAGCAGGCCATCGAGCAAGTAGATGCTGCTACCCAAGCTTTCGCTGCTAAGCGTATGGATAATTCAATTAGAGCCGCACTGAAAGGTCAGTCGGTGGATAAAATATAGGTGCAATAATGCCGCAAATCGTATTTTTACCTCATGCAGATCTGTGCCCAGATGGAGCAGTCGTTGAGGCTGATAAAGGCGAATCTATTTTGAATGTTGCGTTACGCAACGGTATCGAAATTGAGCATGCTTGTGAAAAGTCATGCGCCTGTACAACCTGTCACGTTATTGTGCGTGAAGGATTTAATAACCTCGAGCCAAGTGATGATTTGGAAGACGACATGCTGGATAAGGCGTGGGGCCTAGAACCAGAAAGCCGTCTGTCTTGCCAAGCGAAGGTGGAAGATGAAGACCTCGTGGTCGAAATACCTAAGTACACCATTAACATGGTAAGTGAAGGTTAAAAACGAAAGGCCAGCGCAAGCTGGCCTTTTTGTCACTAGTGCTAAGCTTAAGGTAACCGCCCTTAGTTGATTTGAGGAGGCGTTATGTCATTAAAATGGACTGATTCACTTGATATCGCTCTGGAACTGCTGGAAGCCCATCCAGAGGTCGATCCTGAAAGCGTGAGCTTTACCGATTTATATAACTGGATTATGGCGTTAGAGGCATTTGATGATGATCCTAAGCATTGTGGTGAGCGCATTTTAGAAGCGGTACAACAATGCTGGATTGAAGAGCGATAATCGTCTGAGATTTAAAATGTGGTGCTGTTCGCAGTCAAAGAACAAGCAAGATTGCGCCATCTCCGTAAAATCGTTGCTTTTGTGAGATTAAATTAGGATTTTTAATCGTTATTTCGTATAATCCGCGCGAAATTTAAATTCGCTGATTTAGGAACCTTAACAATGGCGATTGAACGTACTTTTTCTATCATCAAGCCTGATGCAGTTGCAAAAAACCACATCGGTGCAATCTACAGCCGTTTCGAAAGCGCTGGCCTGAAAATCATTGCGTCTAAAATGGTTCACCTGACTAAAGAACAAGCTGAAGGCTTCTACGCTGAGCACAGCGAACGTCCTTTCTTTGGTGCTTTGGTTAGCTTCATGACTTCTGGTCCTATCATGGTACAGGTTCTGGAAGGCGAAAACGCTGTTCTGGCTAACCGTGAAATCATGGGTGCTACCAACCCAGCTGAAGCTGCTCGCGGTACTCTGCGTGCTGATTACGCAGTAAGCATCGATGAAAATGCTGTTCACGGTTCAGATGCTCTGGCTTCTGCAGAACGTGAAATTGCTTATTTCTTCGCAGCTGACGAAATCTGCCCACGTACTCGTTAATTAGTACGCTAGGTAAAAAGGGGCGCGTTGATACGCGCCTTTTTTGTTGGTTGCAATCAAGACACATGGGTTCCGATCGTGTGTAAAGCGGTTTAAAAATTTGTTGTTTCGATAAGCGTCTTTCTTCCTTTCTCATGTGGCTTCCTTTCCCTGCTTAAACTTCAATTTCATGCCTCGTTCTTACATTGCCATTAATACTGTAGTATTCGTAACCTATTGATACATGTTTGTCTTAATTGTTTTATTTTTACACGTCGAAACATATCCATTTTAATTAATCTTAATTAGTACTTTTTTTGCACTAAAAATAAGATATTCGGCTTGCTTTAAAAACCTATCTAAATAGCTTAATCATGTATATATAGTTAAATTTAAAAAGTTTTAACCTTATTTATAAATATGAATCAAGATGTATCTTATCGTTAGTTTTAATAATAACACATTGTAATTTAATAAGTTTATTGTTATCTGCTGTTTCGGGGGCCTTTGGCGTTTGTATCAATTTGTTTTAATTGGATTAATTCGGCACCTGCTTTATTGAACTTGATGCTGAATTTGTGAAATATGCTCTCGAAGATTAATTCTTCGTGAATATCAAAAAATATAAGCGAGCATTTCGCATTTAGGAAAATCGTCAAGGGAGTTAAGCATGAACTCTATTAGTTTAACGGCTAAGGCAGTCAGCCGTGGCTTGTTAATGACCGCAGTATCAGGATTTGTTTTTAGTCAATATAGCTTGGCGGCAGAGCAAGCTGCTAGCGAGCAAGCAAACACCGATAAAGTGGAACGTATCGAAGTTACCGGTTCGCGTATTCAGCGAGCTGATCTGGAAACCGCTTCACCGGTCACCACAATCAGCGCAGATACTATTGTCGCGCAAGGGTACACTTCTGTTGACCAACTGCTGCAAGACCAAACTTCTATGGCGGGAGCGCCTATCGGTTCAACGACCAATAATGGTTCTGATGGTGTAGCACAAGTTGATTTACGGGGTATGGGATCGCAACGCACGTTAGTACTGCTAAACGGTCGCCGCATGGTGAACTCGGGTTCTGGTGCGGATAGTGCAGTGGATTTGAACTCAATTCCAGTTTCAATGATCCAACGCGTCGAAATTCTCAAAGATGGTGCCTCAGCTGTTTACGGCTCGGATGCAATCGCAGGCGTGGTAAACATCATCACTAAAAAAGATTTTGAAGGCTTTCAATTAGATGCGAAATCTTCTACTACAGACAAAGGTGATGGCCAAACTTATGAGTTGAGTGGCTTATATGGTTTTAATACCAAAAATGGTGGTAACTACACTGTTGGGGCTGCGTTCTCAAAACGTAATGGTGTAATTCAAGGCGATCGCGATTGGACCGAGTCTGGTGCGAGTTCATTCATTCCTGAGGGTGCGTTAAATGGTATGCGTTCTGCCGCAGACGGTAGCTGGTATGCACGTGACTATGGTTATGACTACACACAAGACAGTTACTACCAAACGCCATCAAAACGTTACAGCTTGTTCGCCAATATGACACAAGAATTGAACGACGACATGGTGTTAACGGGGGATTTCCTCTATACCAAGCGTAAGTCTCATCAACAGATGGCCGCTCAGCCAGCAGATATTTTCTTAGATGTCTGCACCGATACATTGACGAGCAATTGTGTGACGCTGGATAGCGCGATGACGGCCGCAGGCATTACCGCAGATGCGAATGGCCAAGTTGAATACCGTCAGCGTACTAATGATGTGGGTGACCGCATTTATACTCAAGATACTGATACTTATCGCGCATCGTTGGGGTTACAAGGTGACTTGAATGTTGCCAATGGTATGCGTTGGGATGTGTCATACACCTACGGTAAAAACAAAGCAACGACCGGCACAGAAAACTCAATCAATGCGACATGGATGGCGGATGCTATCTATGCCGACCAAGACGCTTGGTTTTACAGTGATAACGTTCCTACTGATGCTATCGATGACATTAGTTACACTGAATCTAACAGCGGCGGTAACGAGCAGCACGATGTTCAAGCCAACCTTAGTGGTGATTTATTCCAAGTAAGCGGTGGCGCAGTAAGTTACGCTATTGGCGCTGAATACCGTTATGAAGAAGGCTTCTATACGCCAGATCCGATTATTGTTGCCGGTGAAAGCACCGCCGCACAACAAGATCCGACTAAAGGCCATTACGACGTTATCTCTTTCTATCAGGAAGTCAGCGTACCGTTCACTGAAAAACTGACTGGTGATTTTGCTTTCCGTTACGACGAATATGACACCTTTGGTAAGGCGTCTACTTGGAAAGTGGGCCTAACTTATCGTATCACCGATGATTTAATGTTACGCGGCGTGACGGCTACAGGTTTCCGTGCACCTAGTATCAGTGAGTTGTACGGTGGTAATTCAGGCTCGTACGATTATCTAGATGACCCATGGGGCAATGCTCAAGATTCTCAATTACTGGTCAACTACACTTCCGATGATGATCTGAAACCTGAAGAGTCAGAATCTTTCACTGCGGGCTTTGTATACTCTCCAAGCTATTTGGAAGGGTTTTCAACGACTGTCGATTATTGGAAGTTTAATATCACCAATGCTATCAGCCGTGTTGATGTACAAGCCAACTTGAACGCCTGTTATAACGGCGATGCTGAAGCATGTAGCGCTGTCGGTATTACCGAAGCTGAAGGCGTTGCGGGTGATTTAAGTGGTTTGACGGCAGCCTTGACTAACATCGGTACGCTGAAAACCAGCGGCGTCGATATCAACGTTAAATATGCGTTCACCGGTTTAGGCTTGGATTGGAGTATCAACAATGATGCGACCTATCTGATTGAGCACATCGAAGATGGCATTGACTACGTCGATTATGTCGATGGCAACATGGGCGGCTATGCTAAATGGCGTAATAACTTCAGTATCACGGCGAGCCAAGACGACTGGAGTATCATGTATTACAACCGTTATATTAGCAGCATGCGCGATTATAGCGCCGACGATGGTTCAAGAGCCGATTCAGTGCTGTACCATAACATTGTGGGCACCTATCACTTTACTGATAACTTGAGTGTGTCTGCTGGCGTGAAAAACTTCACTGATGAAGACCCATCATATGTATCTAACGGCAGTGATGGTGGGACATCCCCGCAAGTTTATGATGTAGTTGGACGTCAAATCTACGGCAATGTTAGCTATAAATTCTGATGATCTTGGCAAGGTGCAGCTATTGTTTTGCTAATCCTTGTTAACCAAAAAGGTAGTCGTTATGACTACCTTTTTTATCGATGTGGCGGAGCAAATATATCGCTGCTTAGCACAGGTGCTAGTGGGTTAAACGTAGCTCTTGGCGATGCTGATGCCGAAACTGTTCATCACACAGTTGGCAGCGCTGTTCGGTCGGATCGCTTGCAATACGATCAGCTTCAATTTCAGCTTCGCAGTCAGCGCATAGGCCATATAAACCAAGCTCTAATTGGCAAATTGCCGCATCCAGGCGAACCAATCTTGCATAGATAGCGTTGCCACACAGTTCGCGTTTAGCCATCAACTCAATGATGTCTCCGAGCGCCATATCTCGCCATTGTGGATCCAACGCCACCAACTCGCTTCTGATGTCCTTTTCTATTGCCGACAATCGTTGTCTTATCTGCTGCATGATCACGCCGCCCTTTAGTGGTCGCTGAAGTTCCTAGTCTAGTGAGCTAATTGCGGCTCACTATGACATTGATCAAGTTCAGCTACTTTTGCAGCAAGCTCGCAGTGTTTTCTAACAGTACGATGATCTCTTCACGGGTTTTCAGCAGGCGCAGTTGCCGAAACAGCTGATCGGCTTCTTCATATTGGCGATTCAGGTAACTAAACCATTGCTTGATGCGTGCCGGGAAATAGAGATTTTTCTCGTGTTCAAACTGGGTGTATTGCAGCAACAACTGCAGTGTTTGCTGCCAAGAGTAGGGCGCTTCAATACCTTTGATCGCACTGGCGAGATTAGGCAGTGCAATCGCGCCGCGTCCCACCATGACATCGTTGCAGCCGGTAACGTCAATACAGCGAGCCGCATCTGCTTGGGTCCATATCTCGCCGTTGGCGATAACCGGTATGGGTAATTTTTGCCGAATATCGGCGATATATTCCCAGTAGGCAGGCGGTTTATAGCCATCGACTTTGCTGCGGGCATGCACTGCCAGTTCCGTTGCGCCAGCTTCATAAACCGCAAGCGCATTTTCCATATAGAGCGAACGATCATCAAAGCCTAAGCGAATTTTGGCGGTAACCGGATGTTCCGCTGGGACCGCTTGGCGCATGGCTTTGACAATGTCATGTACTTGCTCTGGACAGCGCAGTAATACAGCACCGCCGTTACTGCGGTTGACCATTTTCGCTGGACAGCCGAAATTGGCATCTACCCCATGAGAACCGAGATTAATGGCGGTGACGGCGTTGTCTGCCATGCAACTAGGATCTTGTCCCAATAACTGCACCCGCACAGGTGTTCCCGCTTTTGTTTTACCTGCTTGCAGTAGCTCAGGGCATAAACGGTAAAACACTTTTTCGGGCAATAGTTGATCAACCACGCGCACAAATTCTGTCACCAGCAAATCGTATTGATTGATGCTGGACAGCAATTCACGCATTAAATGGTCAACAACCCCTTCCATCGGGGCAAGGATTACTCTCACGTGGTGACAACCTCATATTTTGGGGCTGCGCATTCTACCTTAAAAGTGGGCTTTGCCCAACGACGTCAGTGGTTAATTCGATGGCGACAATCTATCCGCTAGCTCTTGGGAATTTTGCAAAACTTAGCTAAACTTCACAATTGAGAATTGTTTTCATTTGGTGTTTGCTGATGTTGAAACGTAGCTTCTTTTTAGTCTCAGGATTGCTGGCTGTCGGATTAGGCGTGTTGGGCATGTTTCTGCCATTGTTGCCAACGGTGCCATTTCTGTTGTTAGCCGGATTTTGTTTTGCGCGTTCTAGCCCCAAATTGCATCGTTGGTTACATCAACATCCTTGGTTTGCTGCGCCGCTGGCAGATTGGAACCAAAACCGAGTTATTCGTCGGCCATTGAAGATCAGGGCATCGGTGATTTCGGCACTCAGTTTTGCCGTTAGCATTGCTGTAGTACCATTAGTCTGGGTCAAGCTGCTGTTAGTCACACTGTTTATTTGTTTAATGGTCTTCATATGGCGGCAGAATGAAGTCGCAACTGTGTCACCTTTGTCGGCCAAATAAACAACCGTTGCCGCACAAACACTCAAATGCGGTTGCAACCATATTCAAAGCGGCTTAAGCTTTAGCCGGATTTTAGACGAGGTCCACCTAGGGTGGGCCTTTTTGTTGTTAGAAACAGGGTAAACCCGTCAAATTAAGTATTGAGATTATGGCTATAAATACCGAGCAGTTGGCGCTAATCAAGCAGAGTATCAAAACCATTCCTGATTATCCGAAAGCCGGCATCATGTTCCGTGATGTGACCAGTTTGCTGGAAGACCCAGTTGCCTATCAGGTCACCATTAAGGCGTTTTTGGATAAGTATCAAGGCCTAGGTTTTACCAAGGTGGTGGGTACCGAAGCGCGCGGTTTTCTGTTTGGTGCGCCGTTGGCACTTGAATTAGGTGTTGGTTTTGTCCCAGTGCGTAAACCAGGTAAATTGCCTCGCCCAACGATTTCAGAAAGCTATGAACTGGAATACGGCCATGACACCCTCGAAATGCACAAAGATGCTATTGTGCCGGGCGATAAAGTGCTGGTAGTTGATGATCTGTTGGCCACTGGTGGCACTATCGAAGCGACGGTGAAACTGGTTCGTCAGTTAGGTGGCGAAGTTAAGCATGCCGCCTTTGTGATCTCTTTGCCAGATCTGGGCGGTCAACAACGCCTTGAAGCGATGGGATTGGAAATCTGTCAATTATGTGAGTTTGACGGGGATTAATTCCGCAAACTCTCAAGCCTCGGATCGTAGCAATAGCATGTCTTGAATCTGCATGGTATTGTTTGACGATCCGCGGAGCTTGCTCCCGCAATATCAAGCCAATGTTATTTGGGGAGTTTCATGTCATATCAGGTGTTAGCCAGAAAATGGCGACCTGCCAGCTTTGATCAGGTTGTGGGCCAGTCCCACGTCCTGCATGCATTAACCAATGCGCTCGGTCAGCAGCGCTTGCATCACGCTTATCTCTTCACTGGCACTCGCGGCGTCGGTAAAACGAGTCTCGCGCGGTTATTTGCCAAAGGTCTCAACTGCGAGCAAGGCATTACCGCTACACCATGTGGTAAATGCGCTAGTTGTGTTGAGATTGCCCAAGGGCGATTCGTCGATCTTATCGAAGTAGATGCTGCGTCGCGTACCAAAGTAGACGATACGCGTGAGCTGTTGGACAACGTGCAATATCGACCCACACGCGGTCGTTTCAAAGTCTATCTGATTGACGAAGTTCATATGTTGTCGCGTAGCAGCTTCAATGCCTTGCTCAAGACACTGGAAGAGCCCCCCGAACACGTTAAGTTTCTGTTGGCGACTACTGACCCGCAAAAGTTGCCAGTAACCGTATTATCACGCTGTTTGCAATTCAATCTGAAGAGTTTAAATCAGCAGGAGATTGGCGCTCAGTTGACGCATATCCTGAGTCAGGAACACATTCCGACAGAGGACGCCGCCGTTAACCTGTTGGCTAAAGCGGCAAATGGCAGTATGCGTGATGCGCTGAGCCTTACCGATCAAGCCATCGCGTTTGGTGCAGGTCAGGTGATGCTGACTCAAGTGCAAACGATGCTGGGTTCTGTGGATGAACGTCAGGTCATTTCACTGCTCCAAGCCTTGGTCAATGCCGATATCGCCGAGTTACTCACGCAGGCTGACAAAGTGTTGGCGTTTGGGGCTGATGCGAATGAGGTCTTGCGTAGTTTGCTGGAGCTGTTGCATCAAATAACCCTAACGCAATTTGCTCCGGCAGCGGCACAGTTATCTATGTATGCTGAGCAGATCCAAACGTTTGCTAAGGCGCTGGCGCCCGAGCAGGTGCAACTCTATTACCAGCTTTTGCTGACGGGACGCAAAGATCTACCTTATGCGCCGGATCCGAAATCAGGACTTGAGATGGCCTTGTTGCGAGCGGTGGCTTTTGAACCGAAAGCGACACCTTCACGCTGGTTGGCAGAAAGTGATGCGACTGCCGCAAAAGTACAGTTACCCAGCAGTCATGAAAATTCAGCGGCGCCAACGCTTAGCACTCCGGATGCAACGCTTGATCCAGCAAATATTTCAGCCCAATCCTCGGACGATATTGCTCAAGCAAGTGAAGAAGAGGATGACGAGGCATTAGCCGCTGAACAAGCTTTGATTATGTCGCAGGCCGACAGCATGGGCTACCAAGGTTACGAACAGATGCCACAAGCTTCTGACTACAATGTCGAAGATGACTATGGAACGGCGCCTGCCGAGCAGCTTGTCGATGAAAAGCGCTACGTCACTGATGAAGATGATACTGAGCAAGCTCCATTTCATGATGAGCTTACGGGAGATATGTTTTCCGCAGCAACGCCTGCACCAGCAGCACCTGCGTTAATCCCGAGCGATAGTGAACCAGCAACTCAAGGTGCTGATGGATTGTTCGGTGATGATCTCCTCGATCAAGTATTGGCCAGTCGTGACAGTCTGATAAAAGATATTGAAGCGATGTCGGCGGACGAAGAGGAGAGTGCTGCCCGCTCGCCGGGACTTGCTTCAAAAAAAGTGGCTCAGGAAACCCGTGGAGTCCTTCCTGAGCCGGCACTAACAGAGACTCCACCGACAGTAACGAACGAAGCAAATGCGGTAGAGAATCTGGGGAGTTCAGATACGTCGTCGGCGGTTAATCAAGCCGATGAGCAACGAGATAACGCCTCTTCAGTCGAAGACATCGCGAGTGAAGTTGCCCCCGCGGTAAAGGATGCCACATCATCAACGGACATAGCACAAACAGAGTTGCAGCGTACACCGGAACTAGAGGTCGCAGCGACTGCAGCAATAGCGCCACAAGCAACAGCGCCGTTATCACAGCTTGCTGCACCGACTGGGCATCCTGATGACCTCAATTGGTACAAGCTGGTGGCCAGCGCCAATATTGGCGGGCGAGTGCGGCAACTCGCGGCAAACTCGGTATGTTATACGCTCGGAGAGCAAATCAGGTTATTGCTCAAGCCTGACCAAAAGCACTTAGCCGCAAAAACTGCCGTGGCACAGATGGAAAGTGCAATGAGCGAAGCGCTGGGCGTTAGCTGTCAGGCGGTTATCGAGGTTGGTGTTGATGAGCAACGTGAGACGCCGTTAGAGATTCGACATCGTTTCAATCGAGAATTACTGGCGCAAGCTAAGGCTGCATTGATTCAGGATGACAACATTCAATGGCTGATGACGCAGATGGGCGCCGAGCTTGATGAAGATTCGCTTAGCTACCCGGGTGAAATGCTGGCTGAAAAAACGGCGTTAATTGCCAGTTAAGTGATATCACGGTCGAATTCGCGACGAGCTTGCGGCATTTAAATTGCCAATAGTGAATATTTGGGTAAGATGGGCGAGTTTTCGCTATCACCTTTAGTTAATGAAAGAGAACTGAATATGTTTGGAAAAGGCGGTATGGGCAACCTGATGAAGCAGGCCCAGCAAATGCAAGATCGTATGGCAAAAATGCAGGAAGAGATCGCTCGTATGGAAGTCACGGGTGAATCAGGTGCAGGTCTGGTAAAAGTCACCATGACCGGCAGCCATAACGTACGCAAAGTCGAAATTGATCCAAGCTTGCTCGAAGATGATAAAGAGATGCTGGAAGATTTGATTGCAGCAGCGTGCAACGATGCGGCCCGTCGTGTCGAAGAAACGCAAAAAGAGAAAATGGCGCAAGTGACTGGCGGCATGCAATTGCCACCAGGTATGAAAATGCCATTTTAATTGAGCAACGATTATCAGCATGAAATTTAGTCCGTTAGTTGACGAACTGATCCAATCGTTGCGTTGTTTGCCGGGCGTTGGCCCGAAATCGGCGCAACGCATGGCATTTCAGTTGTTGGAACGTGAACGCAAAGCTGGCTTAAAGCTCGCGGACGCACTATCAAAGGCGATGAGTGACGTAGGCCATTGTCAAAGTTGCCGCACCTTCACTGAAGAATCTTTGTGCCCGATTTGCGCCAGTAATAAACGTGGACAAGCCGATACTATCTGCGTCGTAGAAACGCCGGCAGATGTGTTAGCCATTGAAGCCGGTGGCCATTTTTCAGGCCGGTATTTCGTGTTACTTGGGCATCTTTCGCCGTTAGACGGGATTGGTCCTGAAGAACTCGGATTGAGTTTATTGGAGCAGCACCTGCAAACGGGTGATATCCTAGAATTGATCCTTGCGACTAATCCAACCGTCGAAGGCGACGCAACTGCGCACTATATTGCGGATATCGCGCGTCGTCATAACGTTAAGGTGAGTCGAATAGCGCATGGCGTGCCTGTTGGTGGTGAACTCGAATATGTCGACAGCACCACTTTAGCGCTGTCTTTTAATGGCCGCATTCAGCTGTAAACGATAAAACTCATCATGTTGTGAATCACTAAAGCCTCGCATTTGCGGGGCTTTTTGTTTGTTGATTGTTGGCTTTTTGAACGTTTCACCACGTTGGGAGCTTGAAAAGCGCATATCGGCCCCCATCTTAGTTTTCAATCAGGTTTTACAGTGTTTTTTTGATTGTCCAACGGGATGAACTAAGGAAGAAATTCATGTCTCAACAAGAAACTCATGGTTTTCAAACTGAAGTCAAACAACTTTTGCATTTGATGATCCACTCTCTGTACTCCAACAAAGAGATTTTCTTACGTGAGCTGGTGTCTAACGCCGCCGATGCTGCCGATAAACTGCGTTATTTGGCGTTGACCAACGATGCCTTGTATGAAGGTGACGGTGAGTTGCGGGTGCGTGTCAGTGCCAATAAAGATAAAGGCACAGTCACCATTGAGGATAACGGCGTGGGTATGACCCGCGAAGGCGTTATCGAACACTTGGGTACCATCGCTAAATCTGGTACTGCTGAATTCTTCAAAAATCTGTCTGGTGATGCCGCAAGAGATTCACAACTGATTGGTCAATTTGGTGTGGGTTTCTACTCTGCCTTTATCGTGGCCGACAAAGTGACAGTACGCACCCGCGCTGCCGGTGAAGCGGCTGATAAAGCGGTGCAATGGGAATCAGAGGGTGAAGGCAGCTTCACTGTGACTGACATCGTCAAAGAAAACCGGGGTACTGAAATCGTACTGCATCTGCGTGATGATGAAAAAGAGTTCGCTGATGACTGGCGTTTGCGTTCAATCATTACCAAATACTCAGATCATATCTCTGTGCCAGTAGAGATGTGGGAAGAGGGCACGCCAGAGCGTGACGGCGAAGACGGTGAAAAAATCCCGGCCACCGAAGGTGCGTGGAAGGTGATGAACAAAGCCACCGCGCTGTGGAACCGCAATAAGTCAGATATTAGCGACGAAGAATATCAAGAGTTCTATCGTCACATCTCGCACGATTATGGCGATCCGCTGAACTGGAGCCATAACCGCGTTGAAGGTAAACACGAATACACTAGCTTGCTGTACATTCCGGCAAAAGCACCATGGGATTTGTGGAATCGCGACTACAAGCACGGTTTGAAACTGTTTGTGCAACGCGTGTTCATCATGGATGACGCTGAGCAGTTTATGCCATCGTACCTGCGCTTCGTGAAAGGTTTGATTGATTCTAATGACCTGCCGCTGAACGTCTCGCGTGAAATTCTGCAAGACAACAAAGTGACTCAATCTATGCGTGCAGGTTTAACCAAACGCGTATTGGGTATGTTGGAAAAACTGGCCAAAGACGACAGCGATAAATATCAACAGTTCTGGACCGAATTCGGCCAAGTGCTGAAAGAAGGCCCAGCGGAAGATTTTGCTAACAAAGAACGTGTGGCAGGCTTGCTGCGTTTCGCTTCAACACATAATGACGCTTCTACGCAAAATGTGTCGTTAGACGACTACATTGAACGCATGAAAGATGGCCAGAAACACATCTACTACATTGTGGCGGATAGCTACGAAGCTGCGGCGCACAGCCCGCACTTAGAGCTGCTGCGTAAGAAAGGCATTGAAGTACTGTTGTTGTCTGATCGTATCGACGAATGGCTGATCAGCCACCTGACTGAATACAAAGAAAAGCAACTGCATTCAGTCACCCGTGGTGATCTTGAGCTGGGCGATTTGGAAGATGAAGCGGAAAAAGCGGAACAAGAAAAAATCGCTAACGAAGCCGAAGATTTGATCAAACGCGTGAAAGATGCCTTGGGTGACAAGGTGAAAGACGTGAAAGTGACGATGCGTCTGACTGACACGCCAGCGTGTGTTGTTGTCGGTGAAGGTGAGATGTCATCACAGATGATTAAACTGATGCAAGCCGCCGGTCAACCCGTGCCAGAGGTGAAACCGATTTTTGAGGTAAACCCAAGCCATCCATTGGTGGCACGTTTGAATGAGCTGCAAGACGAGCAATCCTTTGCCGAGTGGAGTGAGCTGCTGCTGCAACAAGCGCTGCTGTCAGAAAAAGGCAGCTTGTCAGATCCATCTAAGTTTGTCAGTCTGATGAACAAGATGCTGCTAAGCGGCCTCAAATAATCATGCCGAAGAGGGCCTTTATGGCCCTTTTCTTTTTGTCAGTCACTGCATAGGTACCGAATTTTATGACAGCAATGGAATTAACCAGAGATAACATTCAACAGCTGGTGGATATCTCCAAAGAACAACTGGTGGCTATGGTGTTCTGGGCAGAGCAGATGCCTGAAACCAAACAGCTTTTGGCGCAGATGGAGCAAATTGCGGCCTCTTATCCAGGCATGTTGCAACTGGCGTCAGTTAACTGCGAAGCGCAGATGGAGCTGGCGTCTTACTTCCGTATTCAAAGCTTGCCGACGACTTTGCTGCTAAGCCAAGGCCAACCAATCGACGGCTTTGCTGGTAATCTGGAAGAGCCCAAAATCCGTGAAATGTTGGCTAAGCATCTGCCTGCAATGTGGGAGTTGAAACTCAAGCAAGCCAAAGAGTTGTTGGCCAATGAGCAAGCCACAGCAGCGCTTCCAGTGATTAAAGAAGCGTACGATGAACAGCCGAACGGTGAAGTGACTCTAACCTACGCCGATATCGCGCTCACTAACGGTGATGTAGAAGCCGCTAAAACCTTGCTGGCAACTGTGAAATTGGAAGATCAGCACGGCGAATATGAGTCACTGATGTCGCGGGTTGCACTGGCGGAAGAAGCGGCCGACACCCCCGAAATTCGTAACCTGCAGCAAGCGTTTGAGCAGGACCCGACCAATGTGGATGTGTTGGGTAAATTGGCGAATGCACTGCATCAAGCGCAGCGTAATGAAGAGGCCTTAGAGCTACTTTTTGTACCGCTGAAAAAGGATTTGAACGCCGGTGAAGGAGCCATCAAGCAGCAGTTGCTGACCATTATGTCAGCGCTGGGGCAGGGCAATCCGCTGGCAAGCCAGTATCGACGTAAGCTCTATAGCTTGCTTTATTGAGCTGAGTCACAGTTAAAAAATCATCAGTGTGAGCTGCAAAGCGTAATAGATTAGTGGCATTTGACCTTTACGCAATAATCGGCTTTGTCGGCTAAAGTCGAAGCGCAAAGCCTTCTCAATTGCAGCCTAATATGCGAAGATTCCGCCCCTGATTAAGTAAATCAATGCGAAAAGAGGACTCTTGTATGCGCATTATCCTTCTGGGTGCCCCAGGTGCCGGTAAAGGCACTCAAGCTCAATTCATCATGGAAAAGTACGGTATTCCGCAAATTTCTACTGGTGACATGCTGCGCGCTGCAGTAAAAGCAGGCACTCCCCTGGGTCTGGAAGCCAAAAAAGTCATGGATGCTGGTCAACTAGTGTCTGATGATCTGATTATCGGCTTAGTAAAAGAGCGTATTGCTCAAGACGATTGTGCCAACGGTTTCTTGTTGGACGGTTTCCCGCGTACGATTCCGCAAGCAGACGCAATGGTGGCTAACGGCATCAACATCGATCACGTGATCGAAATTGACGTACCAGACGAAGAGATCGTTAAGCGTATGAGCGGTCGTCGTGTGCATCCAGGTTCAGGTCGCGTATATCACGTGGTATTTAATCCACCAAAAGTGGAAGGTAAAGACGATGTGACTGGCGAAGACTTGGTGATCCGTCCAGATGACGAAGAAACCACAGTACGTAAACGTCTGACCATTTATCATGAACAAACCGAGCCGTTGGTTGCTTACTATGGCAAAATGGCTGAGAGCCACGATGTGAAATACAGCAAGTTTGACGGTACCCAAGCCGTAGCTGCTGTAAGCGAAGCCATCGTTTCTGCCTTGGCATAATGAGTTGATTCTCATAATCGAAAAAGCCTGCATGCGCAGGCTTTTTTTATGACTAACGCTTTGATAACTTAGCGGCATTAATCGAAAACAGGATGTCGAAACGTGCAAACTAACCAACCTCCATTTGGTGTCTTGCTGGTCAATCTTGGTACGCCAGCAGCACCAACTAAAACGGCAGTACGCGCTTTTTTAAAGCAGTTTTTAAGCGATCCCCGCGTCGTTGATGTCAATCGGGTACTGTGGTGGTGCATCCTCAACGGTATTATTTTGAATATTCGTCCAGGCAAAGTCGCTAAGCTGTATCAGTCGATTTGGTGGCAAGAAGGCTCGCCACTGATGGTCATCAGCCGTAAACAGCAGCAGGCCTTGCAAAATCAGTTGTTGAGTCGCACTGGGTTGGATATTCCGGTCGAATTAGGCATGAGCTATGGTGAACCATCACTGGATAGTGGTCTAAAAGCGCTGGAAGCCAAAGGCGTAAAAAATGTACTCGTCTTGCCGCTGTATCCGCAATATTCCTGTTCAACCGTTGCTAGTGTCGTTGACGGTGTAGCCGCGATGCTGAAGTCTCGCCGCAATCTGCCAGAGTTACGTTTCGTGCGTGATTACCATGATAAAAAAGGTTATATCGCTGCGTTGGCTCAGAGTGTTAAGCAACACTGGCAGCAACATGGACAATCGCAAAAGCTGTTGTTGTCATTCCATGGGGTGCCTGAGCGTTATGTGAATGAAGGCGATCCTTATCGTGACCATTGCTATAAAACCGCAGAACTACTTGCGCAAGAATTGGCTCTGACTACAGAACAATGGATGGTATGTTTCCAATCGCGCTTTGGTAAAGAGCCATGGTTGACGCCATACACTGATGAAACGCTCGAGAGTTTGCCAAAACAAGGCGTAAAATCGGTCGATATCATCAGCCCCGCATTTGCGGCTGATTGTCTGGAAACCTTGGAGGAAATCTCTATCGGTGGTAAAGAGACCTTCCTTCATGCCGGTGGTGAATCTTATCGTTTTGTACCTTGCTTGAATGATGATGAACATCATATGGCATTTTTGGCTGATCTGGCGTTGCAACACGCTCAGGGGTGGAGTTAACACAGCGCTGGCAACGATGGCAAGGTGTGGTAGAATCTGCCGCCTTTGAGTATGACGTGGATATTGTCGTCGTTGAGACGACGATATTCGCAGTGCGCCGATGAGATGCCGTTATGAAATTCCCCGGACAGCGTAAGTCCAAACACTATTTTCCTGTCAAAAATCGCGACCCGCTATTGGCGCAGTTGATCCAGCAACCTAAGCCCACTGGGACTTGGGTTTGTGGTATTGATCAGACCCTCGTTGATATTGAAGCCAAAGTCGAAGATGAGCTTTTAGCGCGCTATCAACTGCCTAAGGGTAACTCCACGCTGTTAGAAGAAACGATGGCGGAAGCGCTCTACGAAGAACTTAAAAGTTTGGGCATGATTTGTGGTCAATACGCTGGTGGCACCATCGGCAATACTGTCCATAATTACTCAATCCTAGCGGATGATCGTTCGGTGCTGTTCGGCGTCATGAGTCACCAGATCGAAGTGGGTAGTTATGCTTATCGCTACCTATGTGATACCTCCTCAAAAGTTGATCTAAACCATCTGCAACCAGTCGAAGGCCCATTAGGGCGCTGTTTTACTTTGATTTCAGAAAATGGCGAACGTACCTTTGCGATTAGCAAAGGTGCGATGGATAAGCTGAATGCTGAGTACATTAATAAGGAGCTCGTGCAGGGAAGTTCAGCTTTGGTGATTTCAGCCTATCTCATGCGTGCAGCTAACGGCGATGGCATCACTGAAGCCGCTATGACGGCCATTCGTTATGCTAACGAAGCCGATGTGCCGGTTGTGTTAACGTTAGGAACCCGCTTTCTGATTGAACAAGATCCGCAGTTCTGGCGTGATTTTATTCGCGATAATGTCACTGTGTTGGCAATGAATGAAGAAGAAGGATTGGCGCTGACGGGATTGGAAGATCCATTGCTTGCCAGCGAAGCCACGCTTGAGTGGTGCGATATGGTGCTGACTACCGCGGGGGCGACCGGACTCTACACTGCGGGCTACGCCGAAGATTCAGAGAAGCGCGAAACGGCGCATCTGTTGTTGCCTGGTGCGATTCCAGAGTTTAACCGTTATGAGTTTTCGCGCCCAAAACGTCGTCGCGATTGTGACACACCGATTAAAGTCTACGCTCACATTTCGCCTTATATGGGCGGACCTGAGCAGATCCGCAATACCAATGGCGCAGGTGATGGCGCGTTAGCGGCGCTGCTGCATGATCTCGCAGCTAATACTTTTCATAAGACCAATGTGCCGGGGTCGATTAAGCACAGTAAAGGCGGCTTATGTTACTCCTCATTCTCGCAAATTTGTAAGTATGCCAACCGTGTTGCATACGAAGTGTTAGCACAAAATAGCCCGCGCCTATCTCGCGGTTTGCCAGAGCGTGAAGATAGTCTCGAAGAGGCTTATTGGGAAAGATAAAAAACGGCGTCCAATCGGACGCCGTTTTTATGTGTTAATGCAGATTAGATTGACGGTTCACTTAACTGTTCTTCTAATCCTTTGGTTTTGCCCGCTTCGGAATCGTTGTAAACCTCAAGACTAAAATCTTTCTCTGATTTACCCACAATCACAGTCGCTACCATATCCCCGGTAACGTTAACCGCGGTACGCACCATATCAAGTAAGCGATCTACGCCGATGATCATTGCAATCCCTTCAACAGGTAGCCCCACTTGTTTCAGCACCATCGCCAACATAATTAAGCCAACGCCTGGTACACCCGCGGTACCAATAGAAGCCAGAGTCGCAGTGATGACCACACTGACATAGTCACCGAATCCGAGATGCACGCTGTAGACCTGAGCAATAAATACGGTTGCGACACCTTGCATGATAGCGGTACCGTCCATGTTGATGGTCGCGCCCAGCGGCAGTGTAAATGAGGCAACACGATTGTTGACCCCCATGCGGTGTTCAGCGGTTTCCATGGTGACTGGCAAGGTTGCATTCGAACTCGCAGTACTGAAGGCAAATAATTGCACATCACGCATTTTACGAAGGAACATTAATGGGTTCAGGCCAGAAAAGAGTTTCAGTAACACGGGATAAACAACGACGCCGTGGAAAATAAGTACTGCCAGTACCAAGAAAAAATACATGGCGACGTCTTTGAGTTTATCGACGCCGAGCGTCAAGGATAACTTGGCAATAAGTGCAAACACACCATATGGTGCCAGGCTCATCACCAAGGTCACTACTTTCATAATGACTTCGTTTAAATCTTCAAATAATGCGGCAACGCGGCGGCCTCGTTCACCAATATGTGACACGGCAAAACCAAAAATCACTGCGAAAATAATAATTTGCAGCATATTGCCGTCAGTCATTGCCTTAATCGGATTGGTGGGCACCATACTGATTAATACGTCCGCTAGCCCTGGCGCTTCCTTTGCATCATAGCTTAAATTTGCGGTTAATTGTCCACCTTCACCTGGATGAAATATTACTGCTGCGCTGATAGCAACCGTCAGCGCGATTGCAGTAGTGAACAGATAAAAGGCTAACGTCTTACCCCCGAGTTTACCCAATTTTGATGGGTCGCTTAATGAGCAAGTACCACATACTAGTGATACAAAAACCAAAGGTACTACTAGCATTTTCAAACAGTTAACAAAGATGGTGCCGACAACATGCAACACACCATCGGAGATGTAATCTTTAACGAATTGACTATCGGGGGCTAATTCTCGTAGTAACCAACCAAACAAAAAACCTGTCACCATCGCGATCAGAATTTTACCGGTGAGACCGAGCTTCCTTTTTTTCGCTGACATTTTTCTTCCTGTTATTTTTCTAATTTTCAAAGCCGCTTAAGCCTAGCAAGAAAGGGATAATGAGGGAACTGTCAAACTCCACAGAATTTTGTTGAGAAAATAAAACAGCACCTGTTAAGTATGTAATTATTGTGTGAAAACTCTGTATAACCTAAGCTATAGCGGAAACAAATTTTCTCATTGGCTCGAGATGACAAGGAGGCTGACAATGCGGTCAGCAATTAAGTTCTTAGGGGCGTTTATGTGTTTGATGCTTTCTGCCTGCGGTGGCGGTGGCAACTTGGATCAAAACACAGATAACGGCACAACCAATCCAACGGGTACCACGACAGTAACCTTAACCATTTCTAACAGCTCGATTGCTGCTGATTCTCCCGCAACACTGACCGCAGTGGTAAGCAATAGTCTTTCTGGTCCAATAGCCGGAGAGTTGGTGACATTTGAACTCAATAACAGCGAACTGGGCACCTTTGTTCCCGCAATCGGTACGGCACTTACCAACGCCGATGGTATTGCGACCGTTACATTGGCAACCTCCAACATTGCTGGAGCAGGGCAAGTGACCGCATCAATCAGTTCAGGGGAATCTGATTCTGTTGGTTTCACTATGGCAGGTGACGGCGGTGCAAGCGGTGGCTCAGCGCAAATTACCCTTAACTTAACTGATGCTAGCGGCAATGCAACTGACACTATCAGCGCGACCACTCCAGGTGTGTTGACGGCGCGTGTAACAGGCGTATCAAGAACCGTTATTGTGACGTTTACTAGCACCATAGGTGATTTACCAATAGCGACTGCGATTACTGACAGCAGCGGTGTTGCCAGCGTCAATATTTACGCGGGTAGCATTCCCGGCGCCGGAACTGCGACAGCAACCTTAGCTACTGGCGAGTCAGCCGATAGAGTCTTTGTCGTTGGCGCTACCAACGTAGACATGGGTAGCGGCTCTCCTTTCGTTTCAGGGCAAGCAGCTGTAAGTGCAACCACCCTGTCTGCCGGTGGCACAGCCACTATCAGCGTAGAATTACGTGATGACGAAGGTAATCTATTTACCGATCCGGTTGATGTTGCGTTCTCATCTACCTGTACCAATCAAGGAACCGCTCAACTGAGCACGCCAGTCACCACCGTCAATGGTGTTGCCAGCAGCACCTATTTGGCCCAGGGATGTGTGGGGACCGATAACATTACGGTTACGGCAGATGTCGGTGGCAGGAGCTTGACAGCTTCTGGTAGCTTGGAAGTGTTATCGGCTGATGTAGGCAGCATCGTCTTTGTTGACGCGACACCAACACAAATTGGCATTCAGGGGACCGGTCTTGATGAGTCTTCTACATTGAGATTCCGAGTACTCGACACCAATGGTAATGTGGTACCTAACCAAGGTGTCTCGTTCAGCCTCAACTCTACGTCTGGTGGTTTAACGTTAGATCCTGCCAGTGCAACGACCAACAGTTCTGGTATTGTGCAAACAGTGGTTAATTCAGGCACTGTATCAACCACGGTTAGAGTTACAGCCATCATTGACGGTTCGAATCCGGTGATTTCAACCCAATCAAATGACTTGGTGATTTCTACTGGGATTCCAGATCAGGATTCATTCTCATTATCTGCAGAGATATTGAATGCTGAAGGGTGGAATATTGATGGTACGCAAGTGATGGTGACCGCACGCTTAGCCGATGCCTTTAACAACCCGGTTCCAGATGGAACAGCTGTGTACTTCACCACTGAAGGCGGCTCAATTGCACCATCATGTGTTACGACAGATGGTGCCTGTAGTGTCGCTTGGCGTAGTCAAAACCCGCGTCCAGAAGGACAAACCTTGGTCGACCCAGCAACGGGGGCTATGCGTAACCCAAGAGCTGAGTTGGTTGACGGAGGTAACTTCTATGGTCAGCAGTTCGGTGGACGGGCAACGATCACAGCAACCGCTCAAGGTGAAGAGTCTTTCCCTGATCTGAACGGTAATGGCCGTTTCGACCCCTCTGAAATGGCAGCGTTTGCGGGTAACGATGTGTCTGGCAATCCATATGATCTTGATGAAGCCTTCGGCGATTACAACGAAGATGGCATTTTCAACCCACAGCAAGCCGGTGGCCAGACTGGTGGATCTCTTGAAGAGCTGATCGATTTCAATACTAACGGTGTGTTTGATGAGCATGACGGTGTTTACAACGGTGTCTTATGTGCCACACCGGCTCATGCTGGCTGTGCTGATGGTATTAGCCACCCTAAATCTGTTGATGTACGAGGTAGCTTAGTCATCGTGATGGCGAGTAGTGAGGCCTATGCGACAGCGTCTTCTGATATCCGCATCATTGATAGAGATGGCGATAATCTGGGTGGCTCTATTGATATTGATGGTACCGGTACTGCAACCGTGCAATTCACGATCTCTGATGTACATAACCAACAGATGCCAGCAGGTTCAGTAGTTAACTTTAGTACCACAGCTGGTAGCGTTGATAGCACTGCGAGCTATACATGGCCTAGTTCCAACCATAACGGTGGCAGACAGTTTAGCGTTACCTTAGGCGGCGCGGATCAGCCTGACTCCGGTACCTTTATTGTCACTGTGACTTCTCCTGGTGGTCTCGTTAGTGATGTTGTGAGTATTCCGGTGAATATTTACTAGAACCATTTGAGTATGAAAAAAGCCCGCTTTGCGGGCTTTTTTATGTGTATAAATTAATTAGCGCTGGAACGGATAGATACTGCCCAGTTTTAAAATATGCGTCAGCTCATCTAATGCTGTGCGGGTTTCCATCAATAGTTGCGGATCAGCTAAATCTTGTGGCAGTAACCGATCGCGATAATGACGCTCAACCCATTTGGTTAATATTTGATAGCGTTCATCATTCAACAGTACCTGACTGTTCACCGCATTAAGTTCCTGCTCATTCATCGCAACGCGCAAGCGTAAGCAAGCTGGTCCACCACCATTTTGCATACTCTGTTTAACGTCGAAATACAGCACTTGCTTGATAGGCGTGCCAAGTTCAACTAATTCATCAAGATATGCTTTGACGCCAACATGTTCCTCACAATCTGTCGGCGCGATAATGGCCATCTCACCTGAAGGTAAGGTGACAATTTGGGTATTGAAGAGATAGGTTTTCACCGCATCAGCAACGGACACTTTACTGCTCGGAACTTTTATCAAGTGCAGTTCACCGTCGAACTTATTTTGTAGCTCTTGCAATTTGGCTTCACGATCAAAGAACGCTTGTTCGTGAAACAGCAATACGTTTTGGTTGCCAACAGCGATGACGTCGTTGTGAAATACCCCTTGATCGATTACTTGTGGGTTTTGTTGAATAAACACACTGCAATCATCATCGACCCCATGTAAACGGGCAATTGCCTGTGATGCTTCTAGAGTTTGTCTTGCAGGGTATTTCTGCGGTTTAGGCATCGACGGGTTTAATGCCGATTGACCGTAGACAAAAATCTCCACACCAGACTCATCATATTGCTGGCATAAGCGTGTATGGTTTGCCGCGCCTTCATCACCTAGATTGGCGTGCATCGGCAACGGAGCATGATGTTTAAAGTGGCGTTTATCATAGAACATGGCTTGCAAGATACGGCTGGTCGTATCGGCTTCGATACTACGATGAAACTTGTCGACGAGGTTTGCCGGAGTGAAGTGGACTTTTCCATCGCTAGTATCGGCACTTGGAGACACGGTAGCTGCGTTGGCGGTCCACATACTGGAAGCACTCGCACACGCTTGTAGCCACTGAGGCGACGTTTTAGCCGCTTTCTCTAATACTTGGGCATCCGTACCCGAAAAACCCAATTGACGCAGTGTGTAGACGTCAGGACGCTCCTGAGGGGCAATGATGCCTTGTACTAATCCTAAGTCCGCTAATGCTTTAGCCTTTTTCAATCCTTGTAAGGCGGCCGCTTTGGGATTTGATGGTGCTGTAGCGTTTTGGCTGGAGGCGACATTGCCAAAGGAAAGACCTGCATAATTGTGAGTGGGTCCCACTAGGCCGTCGAAGTTAGCTTCGAACTGTTTCATCTCGTCCCCTTAATTATTTAAGAACATGTTAAATTGGCCTCCAGTATAGGGAAGAAATTATCGCCGACAAGCTACGCTCTGGTGCAGAAAACTGGCGACAGCGCCAAAATTGAATAACTATTGCTTGCACACCGCTGAATAATGAAATATTAATTTTTTTATGTGAAATTTTATTTTTTTGAATATTTTTCTGTGTTTAAAAATTGACTTCCTGTCATACATAAAAGTGGGATTGACTTGAAACTGGGTCAACAACCCTCTATATATGGTGGCAAATTTTACCTTTCCGAGAATTTTGGCGCACTGAATAATGGGAAAATCGCTAGTTATTGTCGAATCACCGGCCAAAGCCAAGACTATCAATAAATATCTTGGTAAAGAATTTATCGTTAAATCGAGTGTTGGGCACATTCGAGATCTGCCAACCTCTTCCTCTGCCGAGTCCAATGGAAAAAGCGTTTCCGCTGCTGATGTGCGTAAGATGTCGCCTGAAGAAAAGGCATTGTATAAACAGCAAAAAGAGCGCAAAGCGCTCGTCGCGCGAATGGGTATTGACCCTGAGCATGACTGGAAAGCCAATTACCAGGTACTCCCCGGAAAGGAAAAGGTGGTTAAAGAGTTAAAAACACTGGCAGAATCTGCCGACCAAATCTATCTCGCAACGGACTTGGACCGCGAAGGAGAAGCGATTGCTTGGCACCTGCAACAGGTGATTGGTGGTGACGAGCAACGTTTTAAGCGGGTTGTATTTAATGAAATCACCAAAAGTGCCATTCAAGACGCGTTTAGTCACCCAGGTGATCTGAACAACAACATGGTGAATGCACAGCAAGCCCGGCGTTTTCTTGACCGGGTTGTAGGCTTCATGGTGTCACCTCTGTTGTGGAAAAAGGTTGCTCGTGGCTTGTCAGCAGGACGGGTGCAATCGGTAGCTGTTCGATTAGTGGTTGAACGCGAAGCCGAAATTAAGGCATTCGTACCTGAAGAATTCTGGGATGTGCATGCAAACTTGCAAGCATCAACCAGTGTGCTGGATATGGAAGTGGTTCGCTACAATGGCGAAGCTTTTGAACCGAAAAACGAACAACAAGCGCTTAAGGCTGTTGCTGAATTGCAACAACTGCCTTATGTCGTTGCAGCGAAAGAAACCAAAGCCACTCAAAGTAAACCGAGTGCGCCGTTTATTACGTCAACGCTGCAACAGGCTGCCAGTACGCGCCTCGGTTTTGGTGTGAAAAAAACCATGATGCTGGCGCAGCGCCTCTATGAAGCTGGTCACATCACCTACATGCGTACCGATTCCACCAACTTGAGCCAAGAGGCGTTAGATAGTGTTCGCGCCATGATTGGTAGTGAGTTTGGTGACAAGTATTTGCCAGATGCTCCACTGCGTTACGGCAATAAAGAAAATGCGCAAGAGGCGCACGAAGCGATTCGTCCATCAAACGTACAAGTTTCTGCCGTCTCTCTCTCCGATATGGAGCGTGATGCGCAGCGTTTGTATGAACTTATCTGGCGCCAGTTTGTTGCCTGTCAGATGACGCCTGCACAATACGATGCAACACGTCTTACTGTGACCGCGGGGGATTATGAGCTGCGTGCAAATGGACGTGTACTTAAGTTTGATGGTTGGACCCGTGTACAACCTGCGCTCAAGAAAAAGAATGAAGATGAAGTCACGCTGCCATTTGTTGAACAGGGTGACAAACTAGATTTGAACGAGCTGACGCCTAAACAACACTTTACCAAACCGCCAGCGCGATACAGCGAAGCCTCCTTGGTTAAAGAGTTGGA
Organism: Shewanella mangrovi; assembly: GCF_000753795.1. GTDB lineage: Bacteria > Pseudomonadota > Gammaproteobacteria > Enterobacterales > Shewanellaceae > Shewanella > Shewanella mangrovi. The sequence goes on along the minus strand of NZ_JPEO01000008.1, from coordinate 1,227 downwards.
AAAACGGGGTATCGGACGTCCGTCTACGTACGCTGCTATTATTTCGACCATTCAAGACCGCGGTTATGTGCGGGTAGAAAACCGTCGCTTTTTTGCGGAGAAAATGGGCGAAATTGTCAGTGAACGCTTATTAGAAAACTTCAGTGAATTGATGAGCTATGACTTTACCGCTGACATGGAGCAGACGCTCGATGATGTCGCTCACGGTGAGTTGGAGTGGAAGCAGGTACTCAATAAATTCTATGGTGAGTTTACTCATCAGCTAGAACAAGCTGAACTGACACCGGAAGAGGGCGGTATGCGTCCGAACCAGATGGTGTTAACCGATATTAGTTGTCCAACCTGTGGTCGTCCAATGGGCATCCGCACCGGTTCTACCGGCGTATTCCTAGGATGCTCTGGTTATGCATTGCCACCAAAAGAACGCTGCAAGACCACCATGAATTTGGTGCCGGGTGAAGAAGCGATTTCGGATGGAGAAGATGCCGAAACAGATGCGCTACGCGCAAAACATCGCTGTGCTAAATGTGGTACCGCAATGGATAGCTATCTGATTGACGAAACGCGCAAGCTGCATGTGTGCGGTAACAACCCATCATGCGATGGCTATGAGGTCGAAGTCGGTCAGTTCAAGATTAAAGGCTACGATGGTCCGGTTATTGAGTGTGACCGCTGTGGTAGCGATATGGAGCTGAAGAACGGACGTTTTGGTAAATACTTTGGCTGTACCAACAGCGAATGTAAGAATACCCGCAAGCTGTTGAAAAATGGTGAAGCGGCACCACCAAAAGAAGATCCTATTCATTTGCCTGAGCTGAAGTGCACTAAGTCGGACGCCTATTTTGTGCTACGTGATGGTGCGGCGGGCATTTTCTTGGCTGCCAGCACCTTCCCGCGTTCGCGTGAGACGCGTGCGCCGCTGGTGGAAGAGCTGGTTAACTATCGTGAGCAACTGTGGCCTAAGTATCAGTACTTAGCTGATGCGCCAGTCAAAGATGATGACGGTAATCCAACCTTAGTGAAATTTAGTCGTAAGACGAAAGAGCAATACGTTGCGAGTGAAGTCAACGGTAAAGCCAGTGGTTGGGCTGCACACTTCCAAGATGGCAAGTGGGTTAGCACAGGCTCTGCCAAGAAAAAGTAACCACAACTGATCGTCACAGACGTAAAAAAGCCCTGCAATTGCAGGGCTTTTTGTTGTCACCCTTAAACCACCTCCTATGGAGG
>NZ_JPEO01000007.1 GCF_000753795.1 Shewanella mangrovi | reverse complement strand
TGATCCCTTTGGCCACTCGGGAACCCCTCCATCAGGGGATGCGAATGAAATGAAGTTGAATAATGGTGGAGGGAGAAGGATTCGAACCTTCGAAGGCGGAGCCGTCAGATTTACAGTCTGATCCCTTTGGCCACTCGGGAACCCCTCCAGTGCTTATTCAAAACACATCATTACAAGCCGTGCAAAATGGTGGAGGGAGAAGGATTCGAACCTTCGAAGGCGGAGCCGTCAGATTTACAGTCTGATCCCTTTGGCCACTCGGGAACCCCTCCTCATTTAGCGGCCGCAATAGTAGACATAAACAGATTTCATGTAAAGCCCGAATTTTAAAAATGCGCTAAAGTTCTGGTTCAACTGGTCGATTAAATAACAACAGCTTGTTTTATTGATGTTTTTTTATGCAGCCAGCACCGATTCTTGTTAATGAGCTTCATCTTGCGCCAGAGCTACATCGCGCCGTCGAGCAAAACCAACGTGGGGATTTTGGTTTGCTATTGGCGCTGTTGTCGCAAGATGCGCGCGATTGGCCACAATTTCATCTACAAGATGGCGTCGCAACACAGACCAAGCTTCGTGCACAATTAGAATTGCCCCCCGCAGAGAAACTGCTGGATAACTTGGCTGAAAATCCTGATGTTGTTGATAACAGTCACACGTTTTTAGCCCAAGGGGCGAGCGCTTTTCGTCTACAGCAATGTTTACGACCTGAAGCGTTAGTCATCCGTGGTCAGCATGGCTTGGAATATAGCGAAGTTATCGAAAATCTGGCGCCGCAAACGCGACAGCAACTCGCGCATGATGCCGCCTTCGCTATGCCAGAGGTTCCTGATTTTGCAGATCAATTGGCTGAACAACGGATGTGGTTAGCGCAACATCAAGCAGCGTGAATTACCCCACAGTCTATTGTCATAAATGACGTATATAATGGTTCGGTTTGTAACTTGTCGACCGGAGTAACATGATGAAAAGTATCAAAGATGCACAGAGTAGTTTGGTCAACGATACCTGTGCCGAATGTGGCAGTTATGTTGATATTGGTGCCGTAATTGAAGAAAGCGATACGTTATTGAAAGTCGAGTTCGTGGGTGAAAGTGCCATTGAGCAAGCAGAGCAACTTGGTCAACAGGCCAAAGCACGTTTTGCAGATGTCACATATCAAGTGCAGGCAATGGTTGATGGTGCTCAACTATTGGTAAATTTTGGCTGCAGCGCGGAAAAGATGATTTTCCAGTTACAACATAGTCTTCCTTAGTAACAGTGCAGTTAAGTGTAAGTAAATATTTAACATATTGCTCAGCGATTGACGGCTGTGTAATCTGCTCAGGCAAAGTTGTATTAGCCACAATGAATAGTGGAAACAGGTGATTGGTTTGGGAATTGGCGTTAATCGTGTGAAGTACAAACGGTTACTGGAGTCGCTGACGAATTCCGAGGCCAAACAAAAAGGGAATTTTGTTGCAACCGCAGAGCTCGCGAGTCGCTTGCTTTGTGAGCATTTGGATATCGACCGAGTCACTGTACTGTCGTGGTCGAAGGATCAAAATATCCAATTTGAGGTGGCCCGGTTTGGACAACAGCAAGCAGTAAATCGTCCGCAGCATTTGGCGGAGATGTCGACTTACATCTCTGAACTGCGCACGCACCTGCACATTGATGCCGCCGATGCCGTTGTCGATCACCGTTTTGTAGAGCTGCGTGACCAATACCTGCTACCTAACAATATTGGTAGTGCCCTCGATGTCGCTATCCGCATTAATGGTCATATTGAAGGTGTATTGTCGTTAGAACGTATTGATGTTGCCATGCCTTGGCAAGATAGCGATATTCATCTCGCCTCACATGTGGCTGACCAACTGGCGCTGACGCTGGCGACCAACGATGCATATCAAAAAGATGAGATGCTTAGCCTGTTTCAGTCGGCTATCGAAACGTCGCGGCAAATCACTTTACTCGTCAACCTTCATCAAGAAACAATTGAATACGCTAACGCTGCGCATGAGCAGATAACGGGCATCGCACGCGATAAAATTGAGGGACGAAGCCTGCGTGAACTGGCGTTTTTCAAACAACATCCACAGCAGGCGAATGAAGTTCTGGCACAGCTATGTCGGGGCGAAGTGGCTCGCAGTATATTTCCACTCAGTAATCACCGTGGTGAACAGATCTGGATAAAGTTTTTCGCCAGCCAATTTATGTCGACGCGTGGAAATCATTATGCGCTGGTGTCAGCGGAAGATTACACTGACATTAAACACAGCCAGCAGGAATTAGAGCATCTCGCTTGGCACTGTAATCTGACCGGACTACACAACCGTACCTATTTTAAACGTCATCTTGACCGTATGAATGATGGCGCTGTTGTGATGTTTAATCTGGTAGGTTTTAAACGCTACAACGACACCTATGGTCACGAACGTGGCGATGAATTACTCGTGGAAATCGGCCGTCGGTTGCGCCATTTCACTGAAGCACATTTTCATTCTGATTGTATTGCGGCGCGCGTCGGTAGTGATGAATTTGCGCTATTACTGAATAATGAATCTGTCGCCGAACTCGATGCCAATATCAAAAAGCTTTATCAACAATTATCGCATCCGGTGTCCTTCGGCCGAGAGTCGGTTGACGTAAGACCAGCGATAGCGATTGTGGATATCAGCTCGGTCGCATCTACTGTGTCACCACTCACCTGCGCCGATATTGCGTTGCAAAATGCAAAGAAGAAGCAGGGCATGCCGATCCAAACCTTTACGTCTGCGCTGTTCGATGCATTCAAAGACGATGCTGAGCTAGAGCGAGATCTTAACCATGCTATCCGTGGTCGTCAGTTTGAGCTCTACTACCAGCCGTTGAAAGATCTGCAAACCCAGCGTTATATCGGTGCTGAAGCGTTAATACGCTGGCATCACCCCAAGCGCGGCGTGCTATATCCCGGCTCCTTTATCGATATTGCCGAGCAGAAGGGCTTAATTAATACTATTGGCGCGTGGGTGCTAGAAGCCGCTTGTAAGCAGCTGTACCTTTGGCAGCATCACGACATCAATCTCTCCATGCATGTTAACGTATCGGCGCGACAGTTTTTTGGTGGCAATCTCTATGAACAAGTGTGGGATTTACTGACGCGTTATCCCATCAAACATCGCAGCTTGATTCTGGAAATCACCGAAACAGAGCTGATGGAAGACATTCGTTATGCCACTAACCTGTGTCAGGAATTGGCCGATTTAGGCGTCGGCTTAGCGATTGATGATTTTGGTACTGGCTATAGCTCTATGCGCTATCTTAAGCAGTTCCCTATCAGTAAGCTGAAGATCGATCGTTCGTTTATCTCGGATCTCAATAGCAGTCATCAAAGCCGTGAAATTGTCAGTGCGATTATCGCTATGGCCAAGGCGTTGAATATCTCGTTGACCGCTGAAGGGGTTGAAAATGTTGAGCAGGAAGTGTTTTTAACGCAGAACTTCTGCCATCAGGCGCAAGGTTTCCTCTACAGTCCGGCGTTGCGAGAGGCTGATTTTTCAAACTTTATCGAAATGGCCAAAGCTGCAGCGATACTTCACTGACGTTAGAACGCTATGGCAAGCGTTCTACTTCGTTTACTTTTTTAAACAACATTGTTTAAATTTTTTACCACTTCCACAAATGCAACTATCGTTGCGGCCAGGCATTTTGACCGTCAGCATTTTGCCATCGGTATAAAACCACTTGCCGTCTTCTTGCACAAAGTTCGAGTGTTCGTGAATAGCGTCAATACCCGCGCTATCGCGATACCATGCCAAAAAGCGGACGTTTCCGGCATCACCTGCCATGGCATGAGATTCTACTTGTAATGCCAACCACTGTGCCGGCGTTGATTCTGCCAACTGTTGCACATTCAGTTGACCTCTGTAAGCTGGATGGTGAGTTTCAATAAGATAGTCAAACTGTTGCAGGACAAATGCGCTGTATCGTGAGCGCATCAATTCCTCAGGGGTTTTCGCCACGGCTTGGTGGGTGTGCAACCTTTCACAACAGTTTGAATACGCTAAATTACTGCCGCAAGGACAAGGTTCATTTGTTGTGCTGATAGACATTATCTTGTTTGTCGGTAGTGATAGGCGCAGGCAGTTGCGAAAACTGCTCGCCGTAGTACAAGTTAGGATGCGGTGTTGCATCATAGTAGTGTTTAGCGTCAGCACGATTACTCATGTCTAACTGCACGCGCCACTGATGCTGGTCGTTCTTTTTCAGCATCATCACGAGCTTACCAGCGAATTCACTAATGGGTTCTTCGGTATCTTGCGGTGGATGGTAGCGCACCATGTAGTAACAGATTTCGGTATCTTCATTGCGATTATTGCTGATGCGTTCCACGACTCTAAAGTCCACCTCCAGCGAGGCTCGACGCTTTTTTACGCGATCAAAAAACTTTTGATAGAGCGCTAGCACCGCCGTCTTACCTTTAACAATCCCTACGCTGGGTTGTTCAGGCACGTAAGTGGTGTCATCGGCATAGACATTACCTAATGGTGCTGCATCAAGCGCCTTAAAGGCCTTGATAAACTCACCATAAATCGCGTTTAGGGCTGCTTCATCTGTATCAGTTTTCACATGCGCAAACGCTGGGTTGGCTACTGAAACGAACAGAATGAAAGCAGTTAGTAAGAATTTCATTAACTATTTCGAAGAATCTGCAATTGCTGCCACTATAATGGATGCGTATTTTTATCAGAAGCCTGATTTATTTACAAAGTGTGTAGCGCAATTTGAGAGATTGGGAAGGTAGCTATGAATCAAGACGACAGAGATCTGTTTCTGGAGGAGATGGCGGACGTTGTTCCCATAAAGCAGGATGTGGAACAGCAAACCGCATTACGCACTGGCCCTACTGAGGGGCAATTAGCGCGCAAGGCAGCTGCTGAGCTGAGCGAATATCATCAAAGACTCACACTTGCGTTAAACCTCATTCCGCCAGTAAAGCCGGAAGATATGCTGAGTTTTAAGCGGGCCGGTGTGCAAGACGCTGTGTTTAAAAATTTTCGCCTTGGCCAATATCCGGTGGCAGCAGAGCTCGATATCCATGCCATGCAGTTGCGACAAGCACGCGATAGCTTGCTGTCATTTTTGTTCGCACAAATTGCCCGTGGCCATCGCTGCGTGTTAATCATTCATGGCAAAGGTTACAGCAGTAAACCGTTTCCGGCATTAATCAAATCCTGTGTTAACTATTGGCTTAGCCAAGTCGATGAGGTGATGGCATTCCATAGTGCTCAGCGTCATCAAGGCGGTTACGGCGCCGTATACGTAATGTTGCCAAAATCTAATGTTAAGCGTATTGAAAGCCGGGAAATGAATAGTCGCGGCGTGCGCAAAAAATAGTAAGTTGTTACGGTCGCTTTACCACGCCTTTTTGTTTGACAAGGTTATCCTCAGCAATTAATTTAAACGTATGTTTAAAATTGTTGGGGGTGGCTATGTCCAGCAGAATTGATACGAAAACTAAGATCCTTGATGCCGCGGAAAAGCTGTTTGCTGAACGAGGGTTTTCGGAAACCTCACTGCGCCTTATCACCAGCAAAGCTGAAGTGAATTTGGCTTCGGTCAATTATCACTTTGGTTCTAAACGTGAACTGATCCGAGCGGTGTTAGCCCGTTATCTCGATCTGTTTATGCCCGCTGCTTCAAACGCCATTGCAGAACTGCAGCAGCAGCATCCTCATGCATCCTTGACTGATATTTTTTCTGCCCTAGTTTCACCGCTGTTAACCCTTAACAGTATCAGAGCTGGAGGCACTCGCACTTTTCTGCAACTTTTAGGCAGAGGCTACATCGAAAGCCAAGGGCACTTGCGCTGGTTTATTACCTCGCATTATGGCGAGCATCTGCAAAGCTTTGTGACCGCAGTGCAAGCCAGTGTGCCCACTATTCCTCGTGCCGATATCTTTTGGCGCTTACATTTCACCTTGGGCACAGTCGTATTCACCATGGCGTCGGCTGATGCTTTGATCGATATCGCCGCCGCAGATTTTGATGAAAAGAACAATATAGAAACCGTTATTCGCAAAGTGATTCCTTATATCGCTTCTGGCGTCGCTGTGTCGGCTTAAACAGAGCAGGTAATGATATGACAATAATTGTATTGCTGTTGGTCGCGTTAATAATTGTGCTGTTTTTTGTCAGAGATGTACGGCTTAAATTTATTTCAGCACCGGTACTTAAATTTTTCCGTAAAGTACTTCCGCCTCTTTCAGAAACTGAACGCCAGGCGATGGAAGCCGGAGACATTTGGTGGGAAGCGGAGTTATTCCGCGGTAAACCCAATTGGGAGCTACTGCATAGTTATGGCAAACCTGTGTTATCGGCGGAAGAAAAGGCCTTTATCGATAATCAGGTAAACGTGCTACTGAAAATGATAGATGACTACGACATCGTCAATCAGCGACGCGATTTACCGCCAGAGCTGTGGGAATATCTAAAAACCGAAGGCTTTTTTGCGCTTATCATTCCGAAAAAATTCGGCGGCAAAGCGTTTTCTGCATACGCAAATTCAACCATTGTCAGCAAAATCGCCAGCCGTAGCCTAAGTGTTGCAGTGACTGTGATGGTACCTAATTCATTGGGGCCGGGTGAGTTGCTGACCCATTACGGAACCGAGCAACAAAAACAACGTTGGTTACCAGCCCTAGCCAGTGGCCAAGAGATCCCCTGTTTTGCGCTAACCGGGCCGGAAGCAGGCTCCGATGCGGGGGCAATTCCAGATGTCGGGATTGTTTGCCGTGGTGAGTTTGAAGGTGAAGATGTACTCGGCCTGAAGCTGAGTTGGAATAAACGCTATATCACCTTAGCGCCTGTCGCGACCGTACTAGGTTTGGCCTTTCAAATGCGTGATCCAGATGGACTACTCGGCGAAACCGTTGAATTAGGCATTACCTGTGCGTTAATTCCTACCCGCCATAAAGGTGTCGACATTGGCCGACGTCATGATCCATTACATATGGCCTTTATGAACGGTACCACTAAAGGTGATAACGTCTTTATTCCGTTAGATTGGATTATCGGTGGCGCCCAATATGCGGGGAAGGGCTGGCGTATGCTGGTGGAATGTTTGTCGGCTGGGCGCGGTATCTCATTACCTGCGCTTGCTACCGCCACCGGGCACTTAGCCACCAAAACCACCACTGCTTATAGCTATGTACGCAAGCAGTTCGGTTTATCTATCGGCCAATTTGAAGGTGTACAAGAAGCTCTGTCTCGCATCATTGGTAACACCTACCAGTTAGAAGCTGCCAGACGCTTAACGACCACCGGTATTGATTTAAAAGTGAAGCCATCGGTCGTTACGGCGATCGCCAAGTACCATATGACGGAGTTGGGTCGCCAGATAATGAACGACGCGATGGATATCCAGTCTGGCAAGGGCATTCAGATGGGGCCGAAAAATTATTTAGCGCATGGCTATATGGCGAACCCTATTTCGATAACCGTTGAAGGTGCCAATATTCTCACCCGTAGTTTGATGATCTTTGGCCAAGGGGCAACGCGTTGCCATCCATATGTATTGGCTGAAATGGAAGCGGCGCAAATGCCGAATGACGAAGAGGCATTAACCCGCTTTGATTCATTGCTGATGGGGCATATGGGGTACAGTGCGCGCAACGCTGGGGCGTCTTTGTTCCATGCACTTACTCGAAGCTATTTTGCTGCCTCTCCAGTGAGTGGCGAGACCCGTGATTATTACAAATTACTCGGACGTTTTTCCGCAGCGTTGGCCTTTGTTACCGATATCGCCATGTTGATGCTCGGTGGTGATTTAAAACGGCGCGAGATGATTTCTGCAAGATTAGGTGACGTCCTGAGTCAGTTATACCTTGCATCTGCAACCTTAAAGCTGTTTGAAGATCATGGTCGACAATTCGATGACCTCCCCGTAGTTAAACATGTGTTAGAGACACGATTACGGCAGATGGGCGAGGCGATGGAAGGGGCCATTCGCAACTTCCCCAACCGTCCTGTGGGATGGTTATTACGGTTAGTGGTATTTCCTCTCGGCAATTGGTTTAAAGGGCCGTCAGATGAATTATCTAAGCGTGTCGTCAAAGAGATGCTAAAGCCGACACCGGCAAGGGAACGTTTAACCTATCTATGCCCGACGTTTAAAGAAGACGATAGTTCGGGTATTGCCGAAGTCGAGCGTGCCTTTAGAGCTCTTTACGATACGCGTGATTTGTTTGAGCGCTTGCGTTTAGCCCAAAAGGATGGCCGCTTAGCCAAGGGGCTGAGTATCGAAGTATTGATTGAGCAAGGGGTACAGCAGCGAGTTATCTCAGAAGAAGATGCCGGGTATTTACGCAATGCCAACGCGCTGCGCATTGCAGCGATTAATGTCGATGATTTTGCTTCGCTGTGATGTGTTGTTTTAATTAGTCATAAAAAAGGTACGCAGTTGCGTACCTTTTTTTTGTGAATCAAGGTGAAGGCGTTCTACGGTACAATCAACACCTTGCTGGTATTGGTTCCACCGATAGTTTCCATCACATCGCCTTTGGTCATCAGCACCAAGTCGCCTGATTGCAGTACACCTTTCTCACGCAAGCATTCTAAAGCGCGTTGTGCAACTTCTTCAGCAGCATAAGCGGTAGTGTCGAAATGCACTGGGTACACACCGCGATAAAGCGCCATTGCCGCGAGCGTGCGCGAATGACGAGTCATTGCGAAGATAGGCAATGCAGAACTGATACGAGACATCAGTTTTGGTGTCGCACCTGATTCAGTCAGTGTAATAATCGCTTTTACACCGTCCAAATGGTTGGCCGCATACATAGTTGCCAATGCTACTGTTTCTTCTACGGTAGAGAAGTGCTGGTCAAGACGGTGTTTAGATACACGCACACTTGGATGCGCTTCTGCACCAAGGCAAACATTAGCCATTGCCTTAACGGTTTCTTCTGGGAAGTCACCGGCAGCAGTTTCAGCTGACAACATTACCGCATCAGTACCATCAAGCACGGCGTTAGCAACGTCCATCACTTCTGCACGAGTTGGCATTGGGCTAGAGATCATTGACTCCATCATTTGCGTCGCCGTGATCACGACTTTATTGAGTTGGCGAGAGCGTGCGATTAAACGCTTTTGCACAGCAACCAGTGCCGCGTCACCAATTTCAACACCCAGGTCACCACGAGCTACCATCACAGCGTCTGAGGCTTTGATGACATCATCCATGGCTTCTTCAGAAGCAACCGCTTCAGCGCGCTCAACTTTTGAAACGATCAGTGCATTGCTGCCTGCTGCGCGTGCCAATTCACGTGCGTATTCCAAATCAGCGCCGCTACGTGGGAAAGATACCGCCAGATAGTCAACTTCGATTTTGGCTGCGGTAAGAATGTCATTCTTATCTTTGTCTGTCAGTGCTGCGGCTGATAGTCCGCCCCCTTGCTTGTTGATGCCCTTGTTGTTTGATAAAGGACCTGCAACAGTAACAGAGGTAATGACACGACGACCTTCAACAGCTTCAACGCGCAATTGCACGCGGCCATCATCCAGCATCAATATATCACCAACCGTAACGTCATCAGGCAGTTCTTTATAATCGATACCTACCTGAGTTTCGTCACCTTCGCCTTTTGGCAGCTCTGCATCCAACACGAACTGTTGGCCTAATTCCAGTTGCACCTTCTTATTGTCTTTGAAAGTAGAAACACGGATTTTAGGACCTTGAAGATCGCCCAGAATCGCCACGTGCTTGCCAAGTTCTTTGGCAATGGTACGCACGTCAGTTGCACGCTTCATATGATCTTCTGGGGAGCCGTGGGAAAAGTTCAAGCGAACAACATTAGCTCCTGCAGCGATAATTTTGCGCAGGTTATCATCCCGGTCTGTGGCTGGGCCCAGAGTGGTAACGATTTTAGTTCTGCGGAACATAGTTAACTCCGTTAAGTTTAAAGAATCTGGAACGCATTTTATCATACAAAATGCCGCAGTGTAGGAAACTTACGAACAAAAAACAGATCTGATTCAAAATTTATTTTTGTGAGTTTAGACAATTTTGATGACAGTTGATGCGCCATTTAAGCTCAATGGCGCATCAAGATAACGGAAGGGCAGAGGAAATTGAATTACAGTTGATCGTTTTTTTCGATGCGAGATTCTTTCAAGGCTTCTTTAGTACGTTTCAAACTTTCACGGAAACGTGGGCCGCGGCGCAGCGTAAAGCCAGTAGCTAACACATCGACCACAACGAGTTGCGCCAAACGCGATGCCATTGGCAGATACATATCAGTGTCTTCTGGTACTTCCAAGGTTACGGGCAGCGTACATTCTTTACTTAGTGGTGAATGCTTTGCCGTAATACCGATAACGGCCGCGCCGTTTTCTCGCGCCAGACGAGCAATATCAATCAGTGATTTAGTACGGCCGGTATGTGAAATTAACACTACCACATCGCCTTCAGCGCTGCTTATGGCGCTCATGCGCTGCATTAACACATCATCGAAACAAACCACAGGTACATTAAAGCGGAAGAACTTATTTTGCGCATCGTGAGCAACAGACGCTGAAGCCCCTAAACCAAAAAAGGAGATTTTTTTAGCTTGTGTTAATACATCAACCGCTTTATTAATGGCGAGCGCATCAATACTCTGGCGTGCGGTATCAAGCGAAGCCATTGAAGATTCGAAGATTTTGTTTGTATAAGAATCAGGGGTGTCATCTTCCTCTACATGTCGGCTAACATAGGGAGTACCATTAGCAAGACTTTGAGCGAGATGGAGTTTGAAATCCGGGAAGCCTTTGGTGTCTAAGCGACGGCAAAAACGGTTTACCGTTGGTTCACTAACATCGGCGAGTTTAGCCAGCGTGGCGATGCTGGAATGAATGGCTGTCTGGGGCGATGCCAGAATCACTTCGGCAACTTTTCGTTCAGATTTGCTGAAATGAGGCAGGTTCTTTTGAACCTTTTCAAGGGTATTCATACTTTGTAACGTCCGCTGGATTTGGTTATGTAATTTTCTTAATTCTTGGCTCACAAAGCTGTGAACAAGAATACAAAACGCACCTTTAGTTGTTCGCGCAAGTAAAATAGAGCGTAAACCGACGAGAACGTCTTGATTTTAGGTCAAAAGAGCATATCAGACTTGATTACATTATGCCTAGAATCTATTTCAGTATGTTCGACTAAATACTAGGTGCAAACGAAAAATTGTGTTGTTATATTACAACAAATTTTGTATTTCGATTTCCTAATAGAACGGTTGCCAGCAAGAAACTGTAACGCGGCAACCGTTGTCACAATGGAGACAGTAAAGCAATGGGCAAGACAGCATCAGAGACCAAAGCTTGTGATTTCGTTCTTTTTGGTACGAAGGGAGATTTGGCCCGGCGCAAGTTATTACCATCCTTATATCAGCTAGACAAAGCTGATCTCTTACATCCAGAAACACGCGTTATTGGGGTCGCGAAGGATCAATTTACTCAAAAAGAGTTTATTGAGCGTGTGACACAATCACTAAAGACTTTTGTTAAAGATCCTTTGAACGATGATGTGGTAAAGCGTTTCTTAGCACGCTGCCACTATGTCGGTGCTAATTTCACCGCCGTTGACGAATATGCTGCGTTCCATGAGGTGCTTGACCCGAAAACGCGCGTTACCGTCAACTATTTTGCGACACCTCCTGCGATTTTCGGTGATATCTGCCGCTGCTTACATGAGCAAGGTTTGATCACGCCAGAAACACGTGTAGTGCTGGAAAAGCCGATCGGTTCTGATTTGGCATCATCTAAAGTGATTAACGATCAAGTATCTGCCTATTTTGACGAGAAGCAGGTTTATCGTATCGACCACTATTTAGGCAAAGAAACCGTACAAAACCTGCTGACGTTGCGTTTTGCTAACTCACTGTTCGCGTCTAAATGGGATAACCGTACTGTTGATCATGTACAGATTACCGTAGCGGAAGAAGTCGGTATTGAAGGCCGTTGGGGTTACTTCGACAAAGCTGGTCAGATGCGCGACATGATCCAAAACCACTTATTGCAAGTGTTGACCTTGGTCGCGATGGACCCTCCAGTTAACCTGAACGCCGACAGCGTGCGTGATGAAAAAGTGAAAGTATTGAAGTCACTGCGTCCGATCAATATGGATAACGTGTTTGAAAATACGGTTCGCGGTCAGTATTCAGCTGGCTTCCTGAAAGGTTCGCCAGTACCTGGTTATCTGGAAGAGGAAGATGCCAACGTTGATTCACACACCGAGACGTTTGTTGCCTTGCGTGTGGATATTGATAACTGGCGTTGGGCTGGTGTGCCGTTTTATCTGCGCAGCGGCAAGCGGATGCCAGTGAAAAGTTCTGAAATCGTTATTTACTTCAAGAACCCACCACACAACTTGTATCGCGAAAGCTATCGTAATCTGCCACCAAATAAACTGACGATTCGTCTGCAACCGCACGAAGGTGTTGAGATTCAGATGATGAACAAGGTGCCGGGTCTGGAGCAGAAACAACGTCTGCAAACCACCAAACTGGATTTGAGCTTCTCTGATACTTTCAAAACCGAACGTATTGCCGATGCTTATGAACGTTTGCTGCTAGAAGCGATGTCAGGTAACCAAGCGCTATTCGTGCGACGTGACGAAGTTGAACAAGCGTGGACTTGGGTGGACGGTATCATCCAAGCATGGGAGCAAAGCGGCGAGAAGCCAAAATCATACCCAGCCGGTACTTGGGGGCCAGTGGCATCAGTGGCATTGATCACCAAAGATGGTCGTTCGTGGGATGAATAAAGGAGTTTTCTGATGATCAAAGAAGCGGTATTTAAATCATTTGATAACACTGAAGCATTGGAGCAACAGCTCTCTGACCGTATCGCCGTTGGATTGCAAGAAGCGATTGATAAGCGTGGCGAGGCCAGTCTAGTGGTGTCAGGTGGCAGAACGCCGGCCGGCTTATTTGAAAAGTTAAGTCAGAAACCCATTGATTGGAGTGAAGTGTTTATTACGCTTGCTGATGAACGTTGGGTAGATCCCGAACATCATGACTCTAACGAGAATATGGTGCGCAACTGTCTACTGCAGCATCGCGCAGCTAACGCTAAATTCCGCGGTCTGAAGAATATGTTTGCAACTGCAACTGCGGGCGTAGCGATGACGACGGAGCAGCTAGCTAATTTCCCTCGGCCATTTGACGTTGTCATTCTTGGTATGGGGAATGATGGTCATACCTGTTCTTGGTTCCCGTGTGCAGATGCAAGCCAATTAGATACTGCGCTAAATACTGAGGCGTTGCTGTGTGCTGTGCAGCCACAAACGGCGCCTTATGAGCGTATTACCTTCAGTAGAAGTGCGATTTTAAACAGCCGCCAGATCTATTTGCATCTAGTGGGCGAGCAAAAACTCGATGTCTACAAAAAAGCGCTCTCAAGTGATGAGATTTCCGAAATGCCGATCCGGGCAGTGTTAGCACAGCACAAAACTCCGGTCGACGTCTTCTGGAGCGCCTAAGGAGTAACTCATGCATGCAACAATTCAGGCAGTGACCGATCGAATCATTGCCCGTAGTCAGGAGCATCGTAGCAAGTACCTAGCTGCGATAGCCGAAGCCAAAGAGCAGGGGGTATATCGTAGTTCCCTTAGCTGTGGCAACTTAGCTCACGGATTTGCCGCGTGTTCGGCAGACGATAAAAACGCACTGCTGCAACTGACGAAAGCCAATATCGGTATCGTGACAGCCTATAACGACATGTTGTCGGCACATCAACCGTACGAGCACTATCCTCAGATTCTGAAGCAAGCGTGTCAGGAAGTGGGCAGTGTTGCTCAGGTGGCTGCCGGTGTGCCAGCGATGTGTGACGGCGTAACGCAAGGTCAGCCAGGAATGGAACTGAGTTTGATCAGCCGTGAAGTGATTGCGATGGCCACCGCTGTTGGTTTGTCACACAACATGTTCGACGGCGCATTGCTGCTCGGCATCTGTGACAAGATCGTGCCCGGATTGTTGATTGGTGCTATGAGCTTTGGTCATTTACCTATGCTGTTTGTGCCAGCAGGACCGATGCGTTCAGGTATTCCGAATAAAGAAAAAGCACGCGTACGTCAGCAGTTTGCCCAAGGTAAAGTCGACCGGGCGGCACTGCTTGAAGCCGAATCTAAGTCTTACCACAGTGCTGGTACCTGTACTTTTTATGGTACGGCTAACAGTAACCAACTGGTACTCGAAGTGATGGGGCTGCAGTTGCCGGGTTCGTCTTTTGTGAATCCTGACGATCCATTGCGTCTGGCGCTTACACAAGCTGCTGCGCGCCAAGTGTGCCGTCTTACTAGCTTAGGTACGGAGTATTCGCCTATCGGCGAGTTGGTGAATGAAAAATCCATTGTAAATGGCATTGTGGCGTTGTTAGCGACCGGTGGTTCTACCAACCTGACTATGCATTTGGTTGCCGCTGCGCGCGCTGCTGGCATCATTATCAATTGGGATGATTTTTCTGAGCTGTCGAACGTGGTGCCTTTGCTCGCGCGTGTTTATCCAAACGGTCAAGCGGACATTAACCATTTCCATGCAGCTGGTGGTATGGCGTTCTTGGTGAAGGAACTGCTCGATGCGGGCATGTTGCACGAAGACGTAAACACTGTGGCTGGCTATGGTCTGAAACGTTACACCAAAGAGCCGAAATTAATTGATGGCAGCTTGGTGTGGGTTGAAGGCCCAACCGAAAGTCTTGATACGGAAGTTTTGGCGCCAGTGACTAAAGCGTTCCAACCTAATGGCGGACTTAAATTGCTGAAAGGCAACCTTGGACGTGCGGTGATAAAGGTGTCTGCGGTTAAAGCAGAACATCGTGTTGTCGAAGCGCCAGCAGTTGTCATTGATGACCAAAATAAGCTGGACGGCATGTTTAAAGCCGGTGAGCTGAATCGCGATTGTGTGGTTGTCGTTAAGGGACAGGGGCCACAAGCCAATGGCATGCCTGAATTGCATAAACTGACGCCTATCCTCGGTTCATTGCAAGACCAAGGCTATAAAGTCGCGTTGGTGACTGATGGTCGTATGTCGGGGGCTTCGGGGAAAGTGCCAGCAGCGATTCACTTAACACCAGAAGCGCTTGATGGTGGTCTGATTGCCAAAGTTCATGACGGTGACATTATTCGGGTTAATGCTGAAACTGGTGAAATTTCGCTACTGGTAGACGAACTGGAATTAGCGCAGCGTGTGGCCGAAAAAGTACCGCTAAGACATGTACGTTATGGGATGGGACGTGAGTTGTTCTCTGCGATGAGAGCAAGCTTCTCTAGTCCAGAAACCGGTGCGCGTAGCACCAGTGCTGTTGATGAATACTATTAAGCGTTAAGGAACAAAAATAATGACAAATAATAACTGGTCGCTGCAGCCTCAGGATGTATTTAAGCTGAGTCCTGTGATTCCTGTAATGGTTATCAATAAAATTGAGCATGCAGTTCCTTTAGCGCAAGCATTGGTTGCTGGTGGTATTCGAGTCCTGGAAGTTACGCTGCGTACCGATTGCGCACTGGATGCCATCAGTAAAATTGCCAAAGAAGTGCCTGAAGCAGTTGTTGGCGCCGGTACCATTTTGAACGCAGAACAACTGCAACAAGCGACGGATGCTGGCGCGCAGTTTGCTATCACGCCTGGAGCTACCCCATCAATTCTGGCGGCAGGTAAAGCTGGCACAATTCCACTTATCCCAGGTGTAGCGAGTATTTCTGAGGTGATGGAAGGCCTGAGCCAAGGGTATCAGTTCTTTAAGTTCTTCCCTGCAGAGGCCTCTGGTGGCGTCGGTGCTTTGAAAGCCTTTGGCGGCCCGTTGTCAGGCGTACATTTCTGTCCTACAGGTGGTATTACACCAGAAAACTATCGTGACTATCTCAAGCTTGCTAACGTTGACTGTATCGGTGGTAGCTGGATTGCCCCTGTAAGTGCGATGGAATCAGGTGACTGGGAACATATCACTAAACTTTGTCAAGAAGCGTTGAGCGGCGTTTAAGCCGCTTTTCTTGCCAGCGTTTCACTGGACAAAAAAAAGCCCATTCAAACGAATGGGCAACTAAAATTATCGCAATCAACAAATTGAAGGAAGGAAGTCAAGCATAAGAACCAGAGCAAACTTTCGTGAATTATCAATTACCGCTGTCACGCCTGTGATTGATATGAGAGGTAAGCTCGTTCTCAACATGTGGTGCATTCTAGGCCTACCTTTGGGTTTCAACAAACGAGAAAAATTGCGGTTTCACATTAGAAAAATTAATAGTTATTGTTTTATCGATTGCTTGAAAGTGCTGATATGTGGGGGGGTTGAGCGATTAATCTCTAAAAATGCATAAATAATCAATTTAATTAATTCATCTAAAATCACTGCTTCGTCACAATCTTCACCTTTTTGAAACACGCCGCCAAATTATGTCGAAATACGGTCCATTTTTGTTGATGCCGTTAACAGATTTTTGCTTGGCTGTCGTCACACTCGTATAGCGCTAGTCCAACGTTGCGTAACGAAAATGCATAACAAACAAAAGCACCTCCGCTCGACGATATACTGAGTGTCGTCAGCTTCTTCTGTCCTAGGCTCACTAATAAAGGTAGCGCTTTGCAATTGTCGCGGTTTTCCCTACTGTATTCACTCAGCATCAATGCCGTTGTCGATGAATAACGTCGGAATTACTGTGCGACACACTGAGCGACATTTCCCATCTGTCTTACAGGCGACAAATACTGATTAAGCCAAGGTTAAGCTTAAAAAAAATAAACTGGATGCCTTAGTGCTTCCTTTGCCGTTCTGCCATTCACAATCCTTGGCCGTATCGGTATAGTAGGCTTCATTTATGGCAGGGATCGAGCAAGAAAGATGTTTCGCTGGCCGATAACAGTTTATTACGAGGATACCGACGCCGGTGGCGTGGTTTATCACTCTAACTATTTGAACTTTTTTGAACGCGCGCGTACTGAATGGTTACGGGCATTAGGTATCAGTCAACAGCAATTGTTGGCTGATGATTTAGCATTTGTCGTGCGTCATGCGGAAATCGATTTTCGCAAAGCGGCTCGCTTTGAGCAGCAATTTGAGGTGGTGACCACTGTCGCTAAGACAAAACGCGCTTCGCTGATTTTTGACCAGCAATTGGTAGACGCTGATGGCCAGGTGTATTGCGCCGCCATTGTCACCGTTGTATCTGTTTCGCTCTCGAAAATGAAACCCATCGCCATCCCGCCCCACATTTTGCAGGAGTTTACGCAAGGTGAATGCTGAAATCTCGTTTATTGGACTGTTCTTACAAGCCAGCTTATTGGTGAAATTCGTCATGCTGACATTGTTGACGCTCTCCATTGTCTCGTGGGGCGTTATTCTGCAACGTCGTCGAGTGTTAGGTGAGGCGCGTCGTAATGCGGCTAAATTTGAAGAGAAGTTTTGGTCCGGTGTCGACCTGAATAAGTTTTATCAAGAGTTATCCGCTAGACAAGATGGCAATGCTGGTATGGAAAGCATGTTTGTGTCGGGTTTTAAAGAATATGCACGCCTGAATAAAACCAGTCATAGAGTGCCTGAAGCTATTATGGATGGCAGTTACCGGGCAATGCGTATCTCATTGTCAAAAGAGTTAGAAAAGATGGAAACCCATCTACCATTGTTGGCAACTATTGGCTCCACCAGTCCATATATCGGTCTATTTGGCACTGTGTGGGGGATTATGAACGCCTTCATTGCCTTGGGCGCAGTCCAAAATGCAACGTTAGCGATGGTGGCACCGGGTATTGCTGAAGCGTTGATTGCAACCGCGATGGGCTTGTTTGCTGCAATTCCTGCCGTTATTGCCTATAACCGGTTTTCAACGCAAGTAGAAAAGCTGGAAATGGCTTACGCTAACTTTATGGAAGAGTTTTCCAGTATTCTGCACCGTCAAGCCTATAGCGATAGGACTGAAGCATGAACCAAGGATACCAGCGTAAGCGGCGCAGACCGGTCGCTGAAATCAACGTGGTTCCGTACATCGACGTGATGTTGGTGCTGTTGATCATCTTTATGGTAACGGCGCCGATTGTGTCGCAAGGCGTGAAAGTCGATTTGCCACAGGCCTCAGCTGAGCCGTTATCCGCTGATAGCAAGCCACCGATCATCGTGTCGATTGATGCCGATGGCGCTTACTACGTGACTGATGGCGCCAGCCCTATTAAAGCGGCTACGGATGTTCAAGATGCAACCGCGCAAGTCGTAGCGTTTTTAAATGTGGAGCCTGACCGCCCGGTTGTTGTTAAAGGCGATCGTGCAATTCCTTACGAAAAGGTCATCCAATTGATGGCGACATTGAAAAAGGCTGGCTTACCCTCAGTTGGCTTAATGACTGACTCACCGGAGGATAATTAGCGTGTCCGGTAATCAGAATATGAAGGTGCCGATCATTATCTCCGCGGTGTTGCACCTCGGTGTGATTGGGGCTTTGGCGATGAATGTCGATTTTTCTTCAAAACCGACACCTATGGCATCGGCCAATAATACGCCGCAACCTGAAGCGTTAAAGGCGGTCGCCGTCGATCAAAGTAAGGTTGATGACTACGTTAAGAAGGTCAAGCAAGACAGAGCCGATGCAGCGCGCAAAGAACGTGAGCGGCAAGCAGAGCTAGATCGTAAGGCTGATGACGCTCGTAAAGCGCGCGAACAAGAGCAACAGCGTATTCAAAAGCTGGCCGAGCAGCGTAAGCAGCAAGAAGTTGAAACTCAGAAAGCGGCTGCTGCGGCAGAAGCTGCACGGATAAAACAGCAGCAAGAGCAAGACAAAGCGGCCAAAGCGGAAGCTGCGCGTAAGCAGAAAGAGCAGGAACAAAAGGCCGCTGAAGAAGCTGCTCAAAAAGCTGAGGCGAAACGCAAAGCTGAAGAGGCTGCAGCGAAAAAGGCGGAAGCCGAGCGCAAGGCGCGCGAAGAAGCTGAGCGTAAAGCGCGAGCAGAGGCGGAACGTAAGCGCAAAGCCGAAGAAGCTAAGCGTCAGCAAGAACTCGAAATGCAACAAGCGCTTGCCGCCGAACAGGCACAGCTAAGCGCTGCACGCTCTCGGCAACTGCTTAGTGAAGTTGATAAGTACAAAGCTATGATCACCTCTACCATTCAACGGAATCTAGTGGTAGATGATTCAATGCGCGGCAAAGTCTGTAAAGTACAGGTTCGCTTGGCCCCAGACGGCTTTGTGACCAATTTGAGTATCCTGAGTGGTGATCCACAAGTCTGCCGTGCGGCACAAAGCGCGATTAATAAAGCAGGTCGTTTACCTGTGTCGCAAGAGCCTGATGTGTATCAGCAGATGAAAGAGATTAACCTGGAAGTAAGACCTGAGTTTAATTAAAGGAGTCCCATGAAAGCGTTTGTCAAAGGTCTGATGTTGCTCTGCGTATTGATGGTGAAACCATCTTTCGCAGCATTAGATATTGTCATTACCGAGGGCGTTGATGCCGCTCGTCCTATCGCCGTCGTGCCGTTTGTATGGCAGGGCAATGGTCCAGCGCCATCATCTATTTCAGAGGTGGTTGCGGGGGACTTAACCCGCAGTGGTACTTTTAAGCCACTGGATGAAACTGGACTTGGACAGCGCGCCATTGGTCAGCTGGCCGATTTTAACGCGGATCTGTGGCGCAATGTGTCAGCCGAAGCCGTATTGATGGGTTCCGTAAAGCCTTATGGTGCCAATCAGTATTTGGTGAGTTTTGATCTGGTTGATCTGGTCAAAGCGCAGATGCAAGGTGCCGGGCCGCAACCGAAAAGTGAATATCTGCTTGATAGCCGTCAAACCGTAATTAGTGCTGAACAGTTTCGCCAGTATGCTCACCGCATCAGTGACATTGTTTATGAAAAGCTGACTGGCATTAAAGGCGCTTTTTTAACCCGTATCGCCTATGTCGTGGTTGATCATCGCCAAACCAATGCTTATCAATTGATGATTGCGGATTATGACGGTTACAACGAACAGATGCTGCTGCGTTCGCCTGAACCTTTGATGTCTCCTTCTTGGTCGCCAGATGGGCGTAAGTTGGCTTATGTTAGCTTTGAAAATAAGAAGGCAGAAATCTATGTTCAGGACATCTACAGTCGTACTCGCGTTAAAGTGACCAGCTTTCCAGGGATTAATGGTTCACCCAGTTTTTCACCTGATGGCACAAAACTGGCGGTAACCTTGTCAAAAGATGGCCAGCCTGAAATCTACGTAGTTGATATCGCCACTGGCGCACTCAAGCGCGTTACCAATCATTACGCCATCGATACCGAACCGTCTTGGTTCCCCGATGGTAAATCACTATTGTTTACCTCCGAACGCGGTGGCCGCCCACAGATATATCAAGTGGATTTGGCAACCAACAAAGTCACACGCTTAACCTTTGAAGGTGAATGGAACCTTGGCGGTACCGTCACGCCAGACGGGCGCAGTCTTATTTTCGTCAATCGCACTAACGGCAAGTTCAATATTGCGCGAATGGATCTGAAAACACGTTTCATGCAAGTACTGACGTCGACCAAATTGGATGAGTCACCGAGCGTAGCACCTAACGGTACTATGGTGATTTATGGTACGACCTATGGCAACAAACAGGTGTTAGCGGCTGTCTCCGTAGATGGGCGCTTTAAAGCTCGCTTACCGTCGGGTGAGGGCGATGTTAAGTCTCCGGCTTGGTCACCATTTTTATAAAACGAACGATTCAAACAAAGGAATAGATAATGGAATTCAATAAGATTGTAAAAACATTGGCTGTTGCTATACCGCTGATGACGCTGGCAGCCTGTAGCTCGACTTCAGAAACTGATACCACTGCGGGTGATGCCACCACAGGCGGTGCTGGTCAATACGGCGCAAATGGCATGGGCGCGAATGGCGGCGTTGAAATGGGGGGGGCAACACCAATGTTGTCTCCTGAAGAACAACAGCGTCAGAAGTTCCAGGAATTGCGTCAGGACAACGTGATTTACTTTGATTTTGACCGCAGCGAAATTCGTCCAGACTACGCTAAGATGCTGGAAGCGCATGCGGACTATCTGACCAATCATCCAAACGTCCGAGTATTGATTGAAGGTCACACCGACGAACGTGGTACTCCAGAATACAACATCGCACTGGGTGAACGTCGTGCCAAGGCAGTTGCTAAGTACATGCAAGGTCTGGGTGTATTGCCAAGCCAAATGAGTATTGTCAGTTATGGTGAAGAAAAACCTGCAGATCTGACACATTCAGAGGAAGGTGAGTCGAAAAACCGTCGTGCAGTGTTGGTTTACTAAGGGTAAGAGTCAATGAAAAAATCACTTATCGCCGTTGCACTGTTGCTGACTGGTGCTGCGCAAGCAGCGCCTGCACCGGTAGAAGAAGTGGGGGGCGGTGGTAGCACCGCCGACCGTATCGCCAGATTGGAGCGTATCATCAAAGCGCGTCAGCAATCCGAAGTCGATATGCAGCAACGTCTTGATTCTCTGCAGCAAGAAGTGTTGGATTTACGGGGATTAACTGAACAACAGAACTACCAAATTCAGCAAATGTTGCAGCGTCAACGTCAGCTTTACGATGAAATCGCCAAGCTGGGCACCAGCGGCACTGCTAACAGTGTGCCAGCTCAACAGAGTGTTACCGCGACCACGGGCTCAACGCCTTCGTCTCTGTCTGAAACAGATGCCTATCAGCAAGCAGTAGATCTGGTGCTGAAGCAGCGCAAGTATGATGCAGCCATTCCGGCATTCAAAAGCTTTATTAGCCAATACCCGAATTCGACCTTTGCTGATAATGCTAACTACTGGTTAGGGCAACTGCTTTATAACCAAGGCGATCTGACACAAGCTAAAGTGGCATTTGAAAATGTGGTCAGCAATTTTAAGGAGTCAGGCAAGCGCGCTGATTCTTTAGTGAAATTGGGCATGATTGCTGAAAAGTCGAATGATAAAAATGCGGCACGCAACTTCTATAACCAAGTGTTGAGAGAGTATGCGAGCAGTGCTGCGGCACGAATTGCGCAGCAACAATTGGCGGCAATTAAGCCATGATTTAACAGCAATTAACCAAAAAAACTTCACCTCGTTTGTTTTTCAGGCAAACAATAAAAAAAGCAGATTTTACGCTTGCATGAGAAACTGAAAACGGTATTATAGGCGCCCACAACGCGGGGCAGCTTAAATAGAAGTTAAAAACGTGTTGTGAAGTTTGAGCATGGGTCGTTAGCTCAGTCGGTAGAGCAGTTGGCTTTTAACCAATTGGTCGAAGGTTCGAATCCTTCACGACCCACCATTTCAAACCCTATGTTGGGTCGTTAGCTCAGTCGGTAGAGCAGTTGGCTTTTAACCAATTGGTCGAAGGTTCGAATCCTTCACGACCCACCATTTTTTTGATTTGTCGGTTATCCCAGATGGGTCGTTAGCTCAGTCGGTAGAGCAGTTGGCTTTTAACCAATTGGTCGAAGGTTCGAATCCTTCACGACCCACCATTGCATATTACCCAATTAGACGGGTCGTTAGCTCAGTCGGTAGAGCAGTTGGCTTTTAACCAATTGGTCGAAGGTTCGAATCCTTCACGACCCACCATCTAATTAATTCACGCCTATGATGGGTCGTTAGCTCAGTCGGTAGAGCAGTTGGCTTTTAACCAATTGGTCGAAGGTTCGAATCCTTCACGACCCACCATTGCATATTACCCAATTAGACGGGTCGTTAGCTCAGTCGGTAGAGCAGTTGGCTTTTAACCAATTGGTCGAAGGTTCGAATCCTTCACGACCCACCATCTAATTAATTCACGCCTATCATGGGTCGTTAGCTCAGTCGGTAGAGCAGTTGGCTTTTAACCAATTGGTCGAAGGTTCGAATCCTTCACGACCCACCATGATATAAAAATCCTTAGCTTGCTTCCTTGTATTCGCCGTTTATGCATCGCGTCTTTGTGTTTATGAATAACAAAAAAGCGCCCGTAGGCGCCTTAACTTAAGCACTTAACCACTTAAAGCATCGCGTTCTCGCGAACAAAGGCTTCAAACTCAGTGCAACCGCCAATAGGCTGTTTATCAACAAAAATTTGAGGCACAGTTTCGACTGGCTTACCGACACTTTTGGATAAGTCCGCTTTGGTGATCCCTTCTTCATGGATATCGACATAACGGAATTTAAAATCTTCGTGCTTCTCTGTCAGTTGCTCTGCTAACTGTTTCGCACGGACACAGTATGGGCAACCTGGACGACCAAAAATAACAACGTGCATGGTAACTCCTGATTGAAAATTTGCTCAACAGTACAACAGCCCGAGATATGAGTACAGTGCCGAATGACGGAATGCATGTTAGTCGCGAAAATTTGCACCAATTTGATATCGGCCCTGATAGTCAAAAAATTTATCAATGAGCTGCCAGCCGCGCTTTGCTTTGCGTTGCAGTAACAATAGATCGGGTTGTTTGAAGCGGTTCGCATCGGCAATAACGTCGTCCGCGGTTTTATATTGCGCCAGTTTTAGCCCCGGACGACAGTCGTGCTGCTTTAAAAATGCGGCATATAAGGCGCGTCGTTGTGCAGCAGTTTGCAGACGAAAGGTCTCACTGAATTGATTGCCTTCAACGTCAATATACTCAACCCGCAGCGCACCATCTTGTGCGGTCAGCAGCATAGTATCGACTCGAAAAAGGTGATGATGACGGCTGCTTAATACCTCTTTTAGGCGTTTGTCCGGATCCACCATCATCGATTGGCAGCTATTACAGTTACGCGCGGCGATATCATTTTCTGCACCGCAATCTGGGCAAATTTTAGCGCGAAAGCGAAACTGGCATTGAACTGCACTCTGGCCTACGAGCCCCTGGCAGCGGCGACCAAAGTGCTCGATGATATCGCCGTCATTATCGACTTTGCCCCAAAAGGTATTGGCAAAGCCGCATTCTGGGCAGGGAACTTGTACCGCTACAGCGTTACTTGCCGGTTTAGCCTGCGGAATTTCCGGTGCGAACAGGTCAAAGCCATTAGCAGCATAATCGATAATCAAACAATCTTGCTTGTTAGGCGCCAAACGTAGCCCTCGTCCCGCCATCTGCTGGTATAAACCGGCAGAAGCCGTTGGGCGCAAAATAGCGATTAAGTCGACATGTGGCGCA
Source organism: Shewanella mangrovi (assembly GCF_000753795.1). Taxonomy (GTDB): domain Bacteria; phylum Pseudomonadota; class Gammaproteobacteria; order Enterobacterales; family Shewanellaceae; genus Shewanella; species Shewanella mangrovi. The sequence continues at coordinate 170,468 of NZ_JPEO01000007.1, read as the reverse complement.
TCAAAACCGGTGGTGAGCACCGCTACATTGACCATGAACTTGATTCGTTTAGCGCGAAATTCTGCAATAGCGAGTTCTCGTTTTGTCGCCGGCGTGTCTGCCGTAATCAACTCCGCTGACGCATTTTGGAGTAACTGCATAATTTCGGCAGCATGCCGCACACTGGCGGCGAAGATAATCACGCCTTGGCGATGCTGAGACAGCTGAATTAGTTGCTCAATAATAGCGGTTGTCGCACGGCCCTGATGATGTATTAGCGCATCAACCTCTGTCGCGGAATAGTCCCCTTGAGTAGGTCTAGAGAGTTGCTCGAAATCATATTGAGCACTCAGGCCATCAAAGGTTTTTGGTGGCGTAAGGTAGCCTTTTTTGACCAAATAACGTAGTGGCAATTCAAAGATGCAATCTTCAAATACGCCGTTTTCGCTGCCAACCTTGCCGTGATAATGGCGTTTGTAAATGTAGCCGCTGTCTAAGCGATATGGGGTAGCGGTAAGACCAAGTACTCTAATGTTGGGATTATGGCGCTGTAGTTCGCCCAATAATGTCTGGTATTGAGACTGTTCATCATCGCCAACACGATGACATTCATCAATAATCACCAGTGAAAAAGCGTCATTAAAGACCGCAAGATTACGTGCAGCAGATTGAATTGATGCGACCACAGTCTTGCCGTGCACCATTTTTTGTTTGAGCCCGGCAGCATAGATACTTAAGTCATCGTCCAGTAGCTCAACTTTAGCCGCGTTTTGCTCCACCAACTCTTTGACATGGGTGAGTACCAATACTTTGCCGCGCGCCACCCGTGCTAGCTCGGCAATCACAATGCTTTTACCTGCCCCCGTAGGTAACACAATGACGGCACTGGACTGGTGTCGCCTGAAATGTGTGAGCACGGCGTCGACGGCTTGCTGTTGGTAATCACGCAGCTGTAATGACGAGGCGTTGGGCATAAACAGTTTATAAATCGGAAAATTTGCCCGCAGCATACCACAGCTTGTTTTTAGCTGGAGCTTGCAGCCGAATTTGTTACGACTTTGGTGAAAAAAACTCCATGTTTTCATTCGTTAATTTAGATTGTCACTGGCTAAATGGGGGGGACTGGCGTAAAATTTCCATCCTTTAAATATCATTCAGATACACCCACAGCCCGCTGGGCTGGCATGCACTGGAAGGGAAGATGCAGCAGTTAACAGAGATCGTACAGCAGGCCCTCAACGCCATCGAAGGTGCCGCAGATCTAAAAGTACTAGACGAGATTCGTGTCGATTACCTTGGTAAGAAAGGCAAAATTACCGACCTGATGAAATTGATGGCGACGCTGAGTGCTGAAGAAAAGCCCGCGTTTGGTCAGAAAGTCAACGAAGCTAAAAAGCAAGTTCAGCAAGTGCTGAGTCAACGTATTGATGCGTTGAAAGCGTCAGAGCTTGAAGAAAAATTGAAAGCGGAACAGATTGACGTCACTCTTCCCGGCCGTCGACTGGAAAATGGTGGTCTGCACCCAGTGACGCGTACCATTGAACGTATCGAGTCTTTCTTTGGCGAACTTGGCTTCAGTGTAAAACACGGTCCAGAAGTTGAAGATGGTTATCACAACTTCGACGCGTTGAATATTCCTGAACATCATCCAGCACGTGCTGACCACGATACCTTCTACTTCAACCCAGAAGTGGTACTGCGTACCCAAACTTCGGGCGTGCAAATTCGTACCATGGAAGTAGAGCAACCGCCACTGCGTATTATCTCTCCTGGGCGCGTTTATCGTAACGACTACGACATGACTCACACGCCAATGTTCCACCAAGTGGAAGGTTTGTTAGTCGATGAAAACGTCAGTTTTGCGCAGTTGAAAGGCATTTTGCATGACTTCCTGCGTAACTTCTTTGAAGAAGATTTAGAGATCCGTTTCCGCCCATCTTATTTCCCATTCACTGAACCTTCAGCTGAAGTGGACGTGAAAGGTAAGAATGGTTGGTTGGAAGTTTTGGGCTGCGGTATGGTGCATCCCAATGTACTGCGTGGCGTTGGAATTGATCCTGAAAAATACTCCGGCTTTGCCTTTGGTATGGGCGTAGAACGTTTGACCATGCTGCGTTACGGCGTAACTGACTTGCGTTCATTCTTCGAGAATGACCTACGTTTCCTCAAGCAATTCAAATAACGGAGCTAAAGTAATATGAAATTCAGTGAATCTTGGCTTCGTGAGTGGGTTAACCCTGCGATTAGCCGTGAAGAATTAGCCCAGCAGATCACAATGGCAGGCCTTGAGGTCGACGGCGTTGAAGGTGTTGCTGGTGAATTTACCGGTGTCGTTATCGGTGAAGTGGTTGAATGTGGTCAACATCCAGATGCAGACAAACTGCGCGTGACGAAAGTGAATGTTGGTGGCGAAGAGCTGCTCGACATCGTCTGTGGTGCGCCAAACTGCCGTCAAGGCTTGAAAGTCTGTGTTGCTGTTGTTGGTGCTGTACTGCCAGGTAACTTCAAAATTAAGAAAGCCAAGCTGCGTGGTCAGCCATCGAATGGCATGTTGTGTTCTTATGGCGAGCTAGGTATCGACATCGAAAGTGATGGCATTATTGAATTGCCAGCAGATGCACCGCTTGGCACTGACGTGCGTGAGTATTTGCAGCTTGATGACGCCATTATTGACGTTGATTTGACCGCTAACCGCGCTGATTGTTTAGGCATGGTAGGTCTAGCGCGTGAAGTCGGCGTATTGAACCGCGCGACGGTCACGGCGCCAATTTGGGACGCGGTTACCGCTTCACACGATGAAACCTTTGGCGTTAATGTAAAAGCGCCTGACGGTTGCCCTCGTTATCTTAGCCGTGTGATCAACAAGGTTGATGTTACTGCAACAACTCCTGAATGGATGGTGGAAAAGCTGCGTCGTAGCGGTATTCGTTCGATCGATCCTGTTGTTGACATCACCAACTATGTGTTGATCGAATTCGGTCAGCCAATGCATGCGTTTGATAAAGCTAATCTGCATGGCAGCCTGCAAGTTCGTCTAGGTGACGGTGAAGAAAAGCTGACTTTGCTTGACGGCAATGAAATCACTGTTCCAGCGGATACCCTAGTGGTGGCTGATGATAATGGCCCATTAGCCTTGGCCGGGATTTTCGGTGGTGAGCATTCAGGTGTGAACACCGAAACTAAAGATATCGTGCTGGAATGTGCTTTCTTCGCCCCATTAGCGATTATGGGCAAAGCACGTAAGTTAGGTTTGCATACAGATTCTAGCCACCGCTTCGAGCGTGGTGTTGATCCTGAGTTGCAGCATAAAGTGATGGATCGCGCTTCTCGCTTAGTGCTTGATATTTGCGGCGGCGAAGCTGGCCCGGTTGTCGAAGTGAAAGCCGATGAATATTTGCCGCAAGCGGTTGATATCACACTGCGTCGCGTCAAATTAGATAAATTACTTGGTCATCACGTCCCCGATAGCGATGTTGCCGAAATTCTTGAACGCCTCGGATTTGCAGTAAATGTAACTGCAGAGGGATGGCAGGTAACCACTGCTACCTATCGTTTCGATATGGCGATTGAAGAAGATCTGATTGAAGAAGTCGCCCGTATTTACGGGTACAACAACATTCCCGACACCGCACCGGTAGCTTCGTTGAATATGTCGCAGCACCGCGAAAGCGACATCAAACTAGCTAAAGTGCGTAGCATGTTGGTGGCTCGCGGCTTCCAAGAAGCGGTAACCTACAGCTTCGTTGATCCTAAATTGCAAAATTTAGTACATCCAGAGCAAGCTGCGATGGTGTTGCCAAACCCAATTTCTAGCGAAATGTCAGCAATGCGTTTATCGCTGTTTACCGGTTTGTTAACGTCTGTTGGGTATAACCAAGCTCGTCAACAGAGCCGAGTGCGTCTGTTTGAAACAGGTTTACGATTCGTACCAGACGGTGATGCGCCAATGGGCGTGCGCCAAGAGCCAATGCTGGCGGCGGTGATCGCGGGGCCTCAAAGCGATGAACATTGGGCGCTTGAATCCAAAACGGTTGATTTTTTTGACCTTAAAGGTGATCTTGAAGCAATTATTGGCTTGACACTTTCCGATGCTGAATTTAGTTTTAAAGCAGCATCACATTCGGCGCTTCATCCGGGGCAATGTGCTGAAATCACAAGAAATGATCAGGTGATTGGGGTTATCGGCGCAGTACATCCGGCATTAGAAAAGCCGTTTGGCTTAAATGGTAAAACTATCGTGTTTGAACTGTCGCTAAATGCGCTGTTGCACGCCAGTTTACCGGAAGCCAAGCCAGTGTCCCGTTTCCCAGCAAATCGTCGAGATATAGCAGTTGTTGTTGACGAAACGGTTCAAGCGGGTGATATTCTGTCAATGATAAAAAAAGTTGGCGGAAATCAGTTGGTTGGCTTAAACTTATTTGACGTATACCGAGGACAGGGCGTAGTGGAAGGTAAAAAGAGCCTTGCCATCGCGCTTACGTTACAAGATAACGCTCGTACGCTTGAGGAAAAAGAGATTGCTGCCACTGTCGAAACCGTGGTTTCAGCACTCAAGACCGAGTTCAACGCATCGTTGAGGGATTAAAGTATGGCACTTACCAAGGCCGAAATGGCAGAGCATCTTTTTGAAACACTTGGCATAAATAAGCGTGTTGCCAAAGAGATTGTGGAAGCATTTTTCGAAGAAGTCCGGTTAGCGCTTGAGAACGGTGAACAAGTGAAGTTGTCCGGCTTCGGTAATTTCGACCTGCGTGATAAAAACCAGCGTCCTGGGCGTAATCCAAAAACTGGTGAAGATATTCCAATCTCCGCACGCCGTGTCGTTACGTTCCGTCCCGGTCAAAAGCTTAAAAGTCGTGTAGAAGCTGCTAACGCTAAAGAATAAGCGCCTTTCACGCAGTTACAAGCCTAATAGAACCACTACCAGTTTACTGGTGGTGGTTTTTTTATGGTGCTGAATCAGAGATATATCGCAACGTAGATCGTAGACTGGAATAGCGTCAGAAGATGGTAGGGCGAATTTCAGGCATAAAAAAAACCGACCCAAGGTCGGCATTTTATTCGCATTGGTTGCGGGAGCTGGATTTGAACCAACGACCTTCGGGTTATGAGCCCGACGAGCTACCAGACTGCTCCATCCCGCGACTGCGAACATAGACGGCTTAAGTAAATTGGTTGCGGGAGCCGGATTTGAACCAACGACCTTCGGGTTATGAGCCCGACGAGCTACCAGACTGCTCCATCCCGCGACTGAAATTTACTTAAGACTAATTGGTTGCGGGAGCTGGATTTGAACCAACGACCTTCGGGTTATGAGCCCGACGAGCTACCAGACTGCTCCATCCCGCGACTGCGAACATAGACGGCTTAAGTAAATTGGTTGCGGGAGCCGGATTTGAACCAACGACCTTCGGGTTATGAGCCCGACGAGCTACCAGACTGCTCCATCCCGCGACTGAAATTTACTTAAGACTTATTGGTTGCGGGAGCTGGATTTGAACCAACGACCTTCGGGTTATGAGCCCGACGAGCTACCAGACTGCTCCATCCCGCGTCCGTCTAAGTGGTGCGCACTATAGCGATACGGCTGAGTGAATTCAACCTTATTTCGGAAAACAATGTTCAACTGCTCAATTTCACTGCAAATGTTGCTTGGGCGTTAAGTCGTCGCGCGCGTTGGGCTTGGTGGCTTACGCGTAAAAGGCGACAAGTTGTTACCTTTTTACACTGTAGGCGGGTTATAATGCGCGGCTATTACCATTAGTGATGAACTGTTTGATGTTGAATTGTTTTGCTGCTGCGCCGAAGGGCTTTGAATACACACTTGCGACGGAATTGTCGGAGTTAGGTGCGGTTGACGTTAAAGAAAGTGTTGCCGGCGTATACTTTAGTGCTTCGCAGGAAATCTTATACAAAGTATTGCTATGGAGTCGTCTTGCGAGCCGTATCACCGTGGTGCTATATCAAGGCGCCTGTGAAAATGCCGATCAACTCTACAACGCAGCTTACGCAATTGATTGGCCAGCCGAATTTGACAATCGCGCGACCTTTAGCATCGACTTTCACGGGATGGGCGGTTTTATCAACAACACCCAGTTCGGTGCATTAAAAATTAAAGATGCGGTGGTCGACCGTTTTCGTAATGCGGGGCTTAACCGTCCAGACGTTCAACGCACTAATGCCGATATTCGTATCGATGCTCACTTCCGTCACGGACAATTGACCATCTCGTTGAATCTCTCAGGCGCGCCGTTGCATCAACGTGGCTATCGCCATGGCACTGGCGAAGCACCACTTAAAGAGAACCTTGCGGCTAATATGCTGGCTCGCGCCCAGTGGGATAAGACCTCGGCGGTTTTTGACCCGTTTTGTGGTAGTGGCACCATTTTGATTGAAGCTGCGCTCATGGCGTGTGATGTTGCACCAGGCTTGATGCGTGAGCGCTATGCGTTTGAACGTTGGCATCGGCATGACACCAACATTTGGCAAGCACTGCTTAATGATGCCAAAGCGCGTGCCTTCGTCGGCAAGAAGCACTGTGAAGTGAAGTTTTTCGGCAGTGATATCGATTCACGTATGGTCGCACTTGCCAAACGTAACGCGGCGAATGCGGGTGTGGATCATCTTATTCAATTTAATACCGCTAATGTTTTGACTACTGAAGCGCCGACGGAAGCTGGTTTGCTGATTTCCAACCCGCCTTATGGTGAGCGTTTAGGCAATGTGTCGACCTTGTTGCAGTTGTATTTTCAGTGGGGCGAATTACTTAAGCAGAAATTTGGTGGCTGGCGGATGGCGCTGCTTTGTAGCGAAGTAGAACTTCTCTCTGCGCTTAAACTAAAAGCCGATCGCCAATTGAAGATGTTCAATGGCCCACTTGAATGTGCTTTTAACCTTTACACCTTGCACGCCAATAGTACCCGTCGTCAGCAAGATTCACTTACAGAAGCTCATGAGCTGAGTGAATTTGCAGCCTCGTTCGTTAATCGCATTAAAAAGAATGTAAAACAGTTAGATAAATGGGCGGCGAAAGAGGGTATCGATAGCTATCGTATTTACGATGCTGATATTCCCGAATACAACGTGGCGGTGGACCGTTATCCCGGTCATGTGGTTATCCAAGAATACGCTGCACCGGCAAAAATCCCTGAAGCGGTCACTCGTCGTCGTTTGAGCGATGTACTTTTGTCGCTGCCAACAGCGCTGGAGATTGACCCTGAGCGCATTATTCTGAAAACTCGTGAGAAGCAAAAAGGCCGCAATCAGTATCAAAAACTGGACAGCGAAAAATTGGAGCTGACCACGCTGGAATATGGCGCTAAGTTCAAACTGAACTTGACTGATTATTTGGATACCGGCCTGTTCCTTGATCACCGCTTAATTCGTAAGTTCGTTGGTGAGAAATCCAATGGCCGCCGCGTGCTTAACCTATTTGCTTACACTGGCACAGCGTCAGTGCACGCAGCATTAGGCGGCGCCAAAGCGGTGACTACGGTCGATATGTCAAACACTTACCTAAATTGGGCCAAAGATAACTTTATGCTCAATGGCTTGATGGGGCCGCAATATCGCTTTGAGCAAGGTGATTGCCTGCAATGGATTAAAGACTGTAATCAAAGTTTTGATTTGATCTTTATCGATCCGCCAACGTTCAGTAACTCCAAACGGATGGAAGATTCGTTTGACGTGCAGCGTGACCACGGCGAACTGCTGATGGCGCTGTCAAAACTGCTGAATAAAGGTGGCGAGATCATCTTCTCCAACAATAAACGTAAATTCAAAATGGATGAGCAACTGCTAAATGACGCAGGGTTGACCGTGGAAAATATGGATGACCGCATGCTGCCGCAGGACTTTAAACGTAATCCGCACATCCATAACACTTGGCTGATCAGCTTTACTGCCAAGGCATAAGAAAAGGAACATATTTTGAGTCTGGTTCGTATCAACAATGGGTCATTGGCTTATGGTTACATTCCGCTGCTCAGTCATGCGGATTTCACCATCGAAGCTGGTGAACGGGTGTGTATTGTTGGCCGTAACGGTGCTGGTAAATCAAGTTTGCTGAAGATCCTCGCGGGCGACGTGCTGCTTGATGATGGTGAATTTAATATCGCAACCGATGTAAAAGTCAGCCGCCTGCAACAAGATCCTCCAAAAGCCGAAAGTGGCACTGTGTATTCTTACATTGCTGCGGGGCTTGCTGAAGTGGGGGACTTGCTGGAGCAATATCACCAGCTGTCGGCAGCACTCATGCATGCCAGCGACGACGAGCAGCAGCATCAGCTGGCCAAAATGGCAAAACTGCAAGAACGCATTGATGTCCTGAACGGTTGGCAATTTGATACTCGCATTCAACAAAACTGCAAGTTGTTAGGTTTAGATGCTGAAACCAAACTCAGCGAATTGTCTGGTGGCTGGCAACGTAAAGTAGCGTTGGCCCGCGCACTGGTGAGTGAGCCAGATTTGTTGCTGCTCGACGAACCCACCAACCACCTAGATATCGACACCATTGAATGGTTAGAGCAATTTTTAGCTAACTTCCGTGGGGCAATTGCCTTTATCAGTCACGACCGTGGCTTTATTCAGCGTGTAGCGACTCGTATTGTTGATTTAGACCGCGGTATCGCGACCTCTTGGCCGGGCGATTACCAAACCTATTTGGACGGTAAACAAGAGTGGCTGCGTGTCGAAGCGGAGCAAAATGCGCAATTCGATAAAAAACTCGCAGAAGAAGAAGCGTGGATCCGCCAAGGCATCAAAGCACGCCGCACCCGTAACGAAGGCCGCGTGCGCGCGCTGAAATCGCTACGGATGGAACGCCGTGATCGGATTAATCGTCAAGGTCAGGCGCAGATGTCTGTCTCTGATGCAGAGCGCAGCGGTAAGTTAGTGTTTGAAGTGAAAGACTTAAACTACAACTTGCCTGACATCAATTTGGTGAAAAACTTCAATGTCAGCGTGATGCGCGGTGACCGTATCGCCCTGATTGGTCCCAACGGTTGTGGTAAATCCACCCTGATCAAATTGCTGATCGGCCAATTAGAAGCGCAATCTGGTACAGTGCGTACCGGTACCAAGCTGGAAGTGGCTTATTTTGACCAATACCGCGAAGCGCTCGACCCAGAGCAAACCGTGGAAGAAAACGTGGGCGAGGGCAAAAGCACCGTCACGGTAAATGGTAAAGACCGCCATATCCTCAGTTATCTGCAGGATTTCTTATTCTCGCCAGCCCGAGCTCGAACGCCAGTTAAAGCGCTGAGCGGCGGTGAGAAAAACCGCTTGTTGCTGGCGCGGTTACTTTTGCGCCCAGCAAACTTAATTATTCTCGACGAACCCACCAACGACCTTGATATTGAGACCTTGGAGTTGTTAGAGTCTCTGCTCACTGATTTCCAAGGCACCTTGATTCTGGTCAGTCACGATCGGGAATTTATCGACAACACCGTGACCAGCTCATGGTGGTATGCCGGTAATGGTCATTGGAGCGAATTTGTCGGCGGTTACCAAGATGCGGTATCACAAGGTGCAAGATTCTATCGCGAAGCTGCGGAACCAGTTGAAACAAAACCGGTCGAAAAGAAAACCTCTGCCGCTCAACCCGTCGCAGCAGCGGTAAAGCCGAAGAAGCTGTCATATAAACTGCAGCGTGAATTGGAGGCTTTGCCAGAACAGATGGAGCTGTTGGAAGCCGAAATTGATGCGCTGCAACAAGAGATGAATAGCCCCGATTTCTATAGCGGTGAGCAGCAGCTTGTGGCGGAAAAACTGCAGCTTCTTGCAGATAAGGAACAGCAGCTTGAAGCATGCTTTGAGCGTTGGGAAGAACTTGAGTCATTGAAGTAACTCAGTAAATAACAATGGGAAACAATTGAATGAAGTTGAATAGTGCACTGTCGTTGGTTGCATTGAGTGTGATCGGAGTCTTACATGTCACACCAGCACATGCTGCTTCTGTTTATGAGATCGTTAACATCGAAGATGCTGATTTAAACGGTACCTTGGTTGGCTCTCAAAATGGTTATGGTCAAAGTATTAATGCCAACGGTGTTGCGGTTGGGATTGCGAAAGGTAAATCTGACCTCACCAATACAGACGTAGAAACGCAAAACGACTACATCGACAACAACTACGGTGTGTCTCCTCAAAGTACTATCGTCCATACGATTACCACTGAAATTGTCGGTAACAACTTCACTTTTCACGCGTTAGAAAACGACGCTACTACGCCTTGGTTACCTATCTTCGAATCCGTTAACGGTACGACAACGCCTTCCACCACGGATAACTCAGTCGATAGCTATTTTTATGATATTAACGACGCTGGCATTCGTGTCGGTGCTACGACAGCGCCGGAGCAAACTACCGAGTATACCGGCAGTACCGACGGTATCGACAACTGGTACTATCGCAATTATGAAATGCGCGCTTTTGTTAAAAATGGCGCTGATGCATCTGAACTCGCCATTGCCCCAACATACACCACGTATACCGATGAAGACGGCATATCGGTTGATCTAGGTGGCTGGTCAGTGGCGGCTAAGATCAACAATAACAACCTGATTACTGGTTATGGCAGTACTGCGTTGAGTAGCGCGAGCGAATCACGCGTCGACTCTTGCATTAGCAATGCCGATACCACGCCGATTGATGTATGTGTGCAAAGCTATCAGTTCAGCGATAGCGATGGTGTTCGTCGTATTGTTTATCAAACGCGTGCTTTTGTCTGGAACTACGCCAATGATGCGGTGACAGCAACCCAACTGCCGCTCGGATTAGATCCAGGTGAATCAACTCGTATCTTCCAAGCACAAGGGCTCGGCATTAATGACAATGGCGTTGTGGTAGGACGTTCGCACGTATACCGTAACGGTAATACTGACGACCTTTATTATGATGCAGCCTACTGGCAGCAAGATACTGATGGTAACTACCAGTATCACTGGATCCCTGTCATCGATAATAATGATGTACGTAGTTCAAAAGCGGTAGACGTCAACGACGCCGGCATTGTTGTTGGTAGTTATACGGCATATATCAACGGCTACAGCCGTGAGAAGTTCTTTGTCTATGACACGAACTCGCCAGATACCTTGCCTGTTACCCCAAATGATTTCTTCACTTATACCTCCGAGTTGAATAGCTATCCTAAAGACATCAACAATCAAGGTCAGGTGGTAGGTTCTATCGAAACCTCTCATGAACAAGACTTTGATGGTCCGCAAGATGGTTTTATCTATGATGTAAATACTGAAGAGTTCAGCGACATCAACGACCTGTTAACTTGTAGTTCAAAAGGTTATGAGCAAGCAAGTGACGGTACTTGGACTAAGCATACTTTTAGTGTGACTGATAGTACAGGTGCGGATCTTAGTTACGAAGCCGATATTCGCGTGGTTGAAGCAAATAAAATTACTGAAGATGGCACTATTGTGGGTACCGCCTTTGTAAGACGCCCGGTGTATCAAACGAATAGTTCGGGCAACCTAGTCTTAGATGATGACGGCAATCCGTTATTTGAGCTGGATGGTACTGGCGCGCCTGTTACCGGATATGTACCGCGTATGGTGGTGTTAAAGCCAACCAACAGTGGCTCAGCGTGTGAAATCGACGATAGCACAGATGAAGAAGGCACTGCCGCTGATGGTAACTATCAGCGTAAAGGTGCCGCTTTCTGGATGTGGCTGCTGATGTTGCCGCTTGTTTGGTATCGCAGACGCTAATCCTCTTACTGTTTATGTAAAAAATCGGCAATAGTTGCCGATTTTTTTTTGCCAGTTCGTCAGTGAGTTAAGCTTTTTGCGTAATATTTGTGCAATTTTTTGATTGATTCTCGCTGAAAAACGTTCTAATTCTGTATATGAGGTTTATGTTCTATTGCGCCTTTTGCCGTCGTGGATGGTGGTATGGGCTCAAGCTGATTAGCTTCTTATTTGATAGCGTGTGCTGGGACGTTTTTCCGACTTGGTACTGGCCTAATCTGGAGGTTGAATCAAGGGAAGGGCATTTTAGATAATTTCGCTAAGCGCACGTTAACTCGCCATCTTTTGGCAAACGCATTAGTTACCTAAACCTCGATGTCACATTGAAACAGAGGAAACTTGCATGAAGAGACAAAAAAGAGATCGGATGGATCGCGCTTTCTCCAAGGGATTCCAGGCTGGTGTAGGTGGACGATCAAAAGAAAATTGCCCGTATACAAGCTTAGACTCACGCTCGCAATGGCTGGGTGGCTGGCGAGAAGGGGTAGACGGGCGTCTCAATGGCTTGTTTAACAAATAGCAGATTTTGCCCTCCTAAGAGGGCATTTTTGTGTCTAACGCCCGCGATAAATTGCTTTGTAAGCGGTGCTTAGAACGTTGAGGTATCGCTAAATACACCGACTTTCAAATCTGTTGCCGCATAGATTTCTCGGCCATCAACTTCAACCGTCGCATCGGCAATACCCATAATCAGTTTTCGATTAATTGTACGCTTGATGTTCAAGCGATAAGTGACTTTCTTGGCTGTTGGTAACACTTGACCAGTGAATTTGACTTCACCTACACCAAGGGCGCGACCTTTACCTTCGGCACCTTGCCACGCAAGGAAGAAACCGACTAACTGCCACATTGCATCAAGGCCAAGGCAACCAGGCATCACAGGATCATCAACAAAGTGACAATCGAAGAACCAAAGTTCTGGATTGATATCCAGTTCAGCAATCAATTCGCCTTTACCATGAGTACCACCGGTCTCGTTGATTTCAACTACACGGTCAACCATCAACATGTTGTCGATAGGTAATCTTGGGGCATTTTTACCGAATACTTCGCCATGTCCACAGGCAATCAGTTCTTGTTTGCTGAAACTGTTAGCTTTTGTCATTGTTATAACCACGCGTTATTAAATTGTGCCAAGATTAGCGAACAGGTGTAAGCCAAACAAGTCCGATCAGCATATTAAATCCTGCCAGGCTTCAACTTTCTGAGTAAACGGCTGAACAACGAAAAATCTTCTTCATCGCCATTGCCGGCAAGTCGATCTAATCTGCGCTGAACTAAACCGTACAAACTCTCTTCCGGGAAGTTGTCAGCATCATCAGGCTTTCCGGTCGCCTTATTCATTAGTAGTTCCATGGCATCATCCACATGAGATATTTCATAGAGATGAAATTGTCCATTTTTTACAGCCGCAATAATGCGCTCAGGCAGATTAAGTTGCTGCACATTGGAACGCGGAATGATGACACCTTGTTCTCCGGTTAAACCACGTCTTTCACAGAGATTATAGAAGCCTTCAATCTTTTCATTAACGCCGCCAATCGCCTGAACGTTACCAAACTGGTCCAGCGCGCCCGTTACCGCAATACCTTGTGCGATAGGTTGCTCGCTAATGGCAGAAATGAGGCAGCAATATTCGGCTAACGAAGCACTGTCACCGTCAATCTCTTGGTACGACTGCTCAAATACAATGTTAGCACTTAGGTGCAGCGGCGCATCGCGACCGAAGATTTGATACATCAAAGACGAGAGAATCATCATGCCCTTGGCGTGAATGTTGCCGCCAAGTTCGGACTTACGTTCAATATCTGCAACTTCACCGTCACCGTAGTGGACTGACGCGGTAATGCGTGCTGGTTCACCATAAACGTAGTCGCCAGAGTCAATTACTGTCAGACCACAGATTTGGCCAATCATCTCCCCTGATGTGGGGAGATGAATAAAGGCATCATCAACATTTTGAGCTGACAACTGTTCCTGAGCATTGTGACGGAATTGCCGTTGCTGTTTTGCCAATCGTATGTGTTCGCCGGTTACTTCAACGTCGCCAGCAACGGTCGTCGCTTCCTGTAGCAACTGTATGAACACTTGCGAGGCTAAACTTAGCCGCTGTTGGTGCTCTGTCAATTGACAGGAGAAATTCAGCAACGGATTAACTGCAGAGGATGAGAGGCGACAATTGGTCAATTGTGCTAACTGCTGTAACCATGCGACATATTCTTCCAACGTTATCTGGCTGAGATCGACTTCATCCGCCACATCGCCAAATATAGAAAACGTGTTTTGAAAGTTACGTTCGAGTTGAAGGAGTTCACTGTAGTAGCCCGCGTGCCCAATCAAAATGATACGAGCAGTGAGTTGCTGCCATTGCTCACCCCGTTGGTAGCCATTGCGCAGCATCGCCTCTACTAACATCTCCCACAAGCGCGGCTTATGTAATAGCGAATCAGCATCTATAAACAATAAAACGGAAGTCGCTAATATTCCGTTAGACTCGGTGCCGCCAAACAACTGCGCACGCGTAATGCGACCAAACAGATAATCGAATTCTTGTTCAGCAAGTATCGCTAACCCTTTCATCAGTGCAGGTCGATGAATTCCATCAAAATCAGCAATGAACAGCCCCTGATGTTTAAGCCGTAAAAAGGTCGAAAATGCGGATTTCAATCGCGCCTGACCGAGTAATTGTTGGTCAGCTTCAGCGGCTGTTTGGAGTGACACGGCTGGAAATGAGGGTGCCAGTTGAGCAATAGCAATGGGATTTGGCTTCATACTTTCAATAACGATGAACTTAGTAAGGCAATTTTATCACATTCCCAACAAGGGCTAGTGAATTATTACCACGGTATTTCTGTGAAAAATTAATCGGTTCGGATAGATTAAGCACTAAGTTGCGCAGCTTTTGAGCGGACGAACATAATTTTGAAAATAATGGTTTACAAGCATGAGCGCAGCTTATAATATTTGCGCCGTCCGGAGGGGTGGCAGAGTGGTTGAATGCACCGGTCTTGAAAACCGGCATGGGTTTATAGCCCATCCAGGGTTCAAATCCCTGCTCCTCCGCCATATTAAGAGAACCCGCAGCTTAGCAATAAGTTGCGGGTTTTTGCTTTTCTACGCAGTAGTGTTTCATCTGACTATTCACTGATGTTTGTGCAATAAAATTAGGCTGGACTTTTCATCGAGGTAGTTTAGCTAAGCATTTGGCTGAATGGGATTCTTACTGTGTCAGTTTTGTCGTTATTGCACTTTTATAATGGGGGGATTTCAGCTAAATTACCTCTCTAATAAAGGTGAGAATCTGACTTCTTACCTATGACGATCAAGGTGGGTTCAAGTTGATTTCTTTATATTTGGTAGATGACCATGAATTGGTCAGAACCGGTATTCGAAGGATCCTCGAAGACGAAAAGGGCATAAAGGTCGTGGGTGAAGCGGGTGATGGTGAGTCTGCCGTCCAGTGGAGCCGCCAGAATGAAGCGGATGTCATTCTGATGGACATGAACATGCCGGGTATCGGTGGGCTAGAAGCAACACGTAAAATTTTACGTTACCAGCCCCACGCAAAAATTATAGTGCTAACGATTCATACTGAAGACCCGTTTCCCACTAAGGTGATGCAGGCCGGTGCGTCAGGTTACCTGACGAAAAGCGCCAAACCTCCTGAGATGATTCAAGCGATCCGTCAGGTCGCGTCAGGTCAGCGTTATCTGGCCCCAGAAATTGCCCATGCAATGGCTTTAAGCTCTTTCAATCATACTGATGAAAATCCATTTAAGAGCTTATCTGAGCGTGAACTGCAAATTTCGATGATGATCACCAACGGTCAAAAGGTCAATGAGATTTCTGAGCAACTTAACTTAAGTCCGAAGACGGTCAACAGTTATCGATATCGTTTATTTGCTAAGTTAGGGATCAGCGGTGATGTTGAGCTTACCCGTTTAGCCATCCGCTATAAGTTGCTCGATACGGGCCACTTCTAAGTACCAAATTGAGAAAACCTGTGCCACGCCTTGGGCAGGTTTTCTTATCTAGATGATTATCAGCGTTCGCGTGGTGTTTCTGCCAATAGAGAGTGATTATGTCGTCGGTGTTCAACGCCAAACAGTTCTTACGTAATGTCACGTCTGCACCGGGCGTTTATCGCATGTATGACGCCGAAGCGAAAGTTATCTATGTCGGTAAAGCCAAAGATTTAAAAAAACGTCTGTCCTCTTATTTTCGCGCTAATTTGCCCAATGTTAAAACTCAGGCGTTGGTTTCCCATATTGCCAATATCGATGTCACGGTAACTCATAGTGAAACTGAAGCCCTGATTCTAGAAAACGATTACATCAAACGTTATATGCCAAAATATAACGTGCTGCTGCGAGATGATAAGTCGTACCCTTATATTTTGTTAAGCCAGCATCGTCATCCTCGTTTGGCATATCATCGCGGTCCAAAACGTGAAAAAGGGCAGTATTTCGGGCCATATCCTAATGGTGGGGCGGTGCGTGAAAGCCTGCATCTAATGCAAAAGCTGTTTCCTATTCGGCAGTGTGATGATCTCTACTACAAGTCGCGTTCGCGCCCCTGTCTGCAATATCAATTGCAGCGGTGCAGTGCGCCCTGCGTCGGCAAGATTTCTGACGAAGCCTACCAGCAACAGGTGCGCCTCGCCGAACTGTTTTTACGAGGGAAAGATCAGCAAGTCATTGCGAGCTTAGTTGAACAGATGGAGCAGGCATCGCTTTCGCTTCAGTTTGAACAAGCGGCATTGTTTCGTGATCAGATTATGGCGTTGCGTCGAGTCGCTGAGCAGCAGCAAGTGAGTTCAGCGCATGGTGAGATGGACGTTATCGGTGTGCACTATGCCTCGGGGGTTGCTTGTTTTCATTTACTGTTTATTCGTGAAGGCAAGATTATTGGTAGTCGTAGCTATTATCCTCAAGTCCCGGATGCAACAGAGATGGCCGAGGTATTACGCGCCTTTATGTTGCAGTTCTATCTCAACAGCGATGTGCATGGCAGTGTGCCGAAAGAGATTTTGCTGAGTGAAGATTACGAAGAATTGGATGAGCTCACGGAGTTGTTATTAGAGGCTACCGCTAAAAAGGTTGCTGTGCGTACCAATGTCAGAGGCGATCGCGCTGGCTATCTTCGCCTTGCAAAAACCAATGCCACTAATGCAGTACTGACCAAGCTAACGCATAAAAACACCGTTGAAGAACGCTTTCTACTATTGGAGGAAGCACTGGAGTTCAATGGCAATATCGCCCGGATGGAATGCTTTGATATCAGCCATACAATGGGTGAAAGTACTGTTGCTTCCTGCGTAGTGTTTAATCGCGATGGGCCTCAGAAATCGGAGTATCGTCGCTACAACATCAGTGGAATTACCCCGGGCGATGACTATGCTGCGATGAAGCAAGCGCTAGAGCGCCGCTTTGATAAGGTCACGAGTAACGGAAAAATTCCCGATATTGTGTTTATTGACGGTGGCTTAGGCCAGTTGCGCATGGCGCAGGCTGTTGTTGATAGCAAGTTTGTCGGTATCGACAAGGTGCCGATGTTGGTCGGTGTGGCCAAAGGCGAAAGCCGAAAGCCCGGTCTAGAAACCTTGATTTTTGGGGACAGTGAAGAAAGCTTCTCTTTAGCTGATGATTCGCCGGCGTTGCATCTTATTCAGCATATTCGTGACGAATCGCATCGGTTTGCGATCACTGGCCATCGAAATCGTCGCCAGAAAACTCGTAATACTTCAACGCTTGAATCGATCGCTGGCGTTGGCCCAAAACGCCGCAAAGCATTACTGCAATTTTTAGGCGGATTGCAGGAAGTTAAAAACGCAAGCGTCAACGAATTAGCCAAAGTGCCAGGAATTAGTATGGAAATGGCACAAACCATACATGACGCATTGCGAGCCCATTAAATTTAAGGCAAGATTAATCCGCGAATAATCAGTTGGTTCTATCATGCCGTTTAATCTTCCTATGGCCTTAACTTGGTTTAGGCTATTTCTGTTACCTATCTTTATTGTAGTGTTCTACTTGCCTTATCCATGGGCGCATTTTGCCTCTGCATTTGTATTTTGGCTCGCGGCCATTACCGATGCCCTTGATGGCTACATGGCGCGTAAGCTGCAGCAATCAACGCGTTTTGGCGCTTTTCTCGATCCGGTGGCAGACAAGTTAATGGTGACAACGGCACTTGTTTTGTTAGTTGAACAGTTTGATAGCCCGTGGTTGACATTGCCAGCATTGTTCATGGTGGGACGTGAAATCGTGATATCAGCGCTACGAGAATGGATGGCTGAAATAGGTAAGCGCGGCGCAGTCGCGGTAAGCTGGATTGGTAAGTATAAAACTGCGGCACAGATGTTGGCCATTATTGGGCTTTTATGGCAGGTCGACACTTGGATGGTGTACCTAGCGTATGCCTTGCTGTACGTCGCCGCATGGCTCACTTTCTGGTCGATGATGAGTTACATCAAAGCGGCCTGGAACGATTTGATTGCGGGTTAATCAGTTTTAGATCAATTAGTGTGCGAACAGTCACTTAACTGGTTTTACTGAATTGACAGCACAGGTGAAAACCGTAGAATGCTCAGCCGTGAACTACGGTTCCTTCCTTCTTTTTGATGCGACATTAGCTCAGTTGGTAGAGCGATACCTTGCCAAGGTATAGGTCATCGGTTCGAACCCGATATGTCGCTCCAAATTATTAGGCGCGATGGCAGAATGGCTATGCTGCGGATTGCAAATCCGTCGATCTCGGTTCGACTCCGGGTCGCGCCTCCATTTTTTAGCAGTTCCTTATCTTAGACACCCTAAGTCATTTTCACTGTTCTATACTCAACTCAATAATCAGCGTTCGCTGCAGCTTTCATTTCCTATTGGAATAGGGAAGTCAGGACTGTGCAGATTAAGTGTCTTAGTGGGATATTCATTGGGCTTTATGTGGTGGCTGCAACCTCGGCAGTCGCAGCGCCTGCGTCCGTTCGCGAGGCAATGGTAAGCCAATTACAGCTGCTGGCCCTGTTACCTGAACAACATGCTCTACAACAGTATGTTGGCCCCTTGCGGCAATCACCTCAGTCAGCATCAACTATTACCTATCAGGCGCAGCAGGCACTGCAGCGGTTTTGGCAGCAGCATGGTGTTGATATCACTAACAGCCAACAACTCGCTGACGACAACTTTTTTCGAGTGAGCACTAAGGTTTCTGCGTTATTACGGCTTGCTGACACTGCGCCTTGGCCACAGCTTGAACCAGGTGGCTGGCTGAGACCCGGCGATAGTCATCGACTCATACCATTAATTGCTGAGCGACTTTATTTGCTAGGCGATATGCCGCTAGCAAGTGACGCTGATTATGCGTATTCAGCATCGATCGCGGAAGCTGTGCGCCATTTTCAGGCGCGACATGGTCTTAAAGTTGATGCGGTGATCGGTCAGCAAACACTCTATTGGCTTAACGTTTCGCCGTTGCAACGTGCTAAGCAATTGGCGCGCGAATATGTTGCCGAAACCAGCGTGAGGTTTAATTTGCCAGCGCAATATATCTTAGTAAATGTACCTGCCTATGAGTTATCCCTCGTTGACCAGCAACAATTGGTGATGCAGTCGAAAGTGATCGTGGGATTACCGTATCGGCAAACCCCTATGTTACAAAGCGAGATCTCCAGTATTGTGCTCAATCCGAGCTGGCATGTACCGCGAAGCATTGTGCGTCGTAATCTTCTTGCACACATTCGTGCCGACGCCGATTATCTGCAGCATCAAGCGTTTGAAGCGTATGACTATCAGGGGCAGAAGGTGGCATTAACTGAGGTTAATGCGGCAGCGGATATCGATGGTCATTTTCCGTATCGGCTGATACAAAAACCGGGAGAACACAATGCGTTAGGCCGTTATAAGTTTCACTTTTCTAATAGTTATGATGTTTACTTACATGACACCCCCGAAAAGTCGCTTTTTGCCAAGAGTAAACGAGCCCTGTCGTCAGGTTGTGTTCGCGTTGAGAAGGCGGCGCAATTGGCTGAATGGTTAGCTCAGCATGCGATAGTTGATCAATCCAAATGGCAGCAAATGCAGAATGATTTCAATACAACTCAATGGTTTAAGCTGAAACAAAAGTTGCCTGTTTATATCGTTTACTGGACAGCTTGGGTTAATAATCAAGGAGTTGCGCAATTCAGGCCAGATATCTACCATAAACAAAAACGTCAAATTTCTGGCGAATACACAAACTGATAACATGTAGTTTTGAGGCTTTTGTCACTTTTTGGTGGTAAATGGCCATTTTCAGACATTCTTACTTGACCTTGCCGCAATAGATGGTTATTTTCTGAACGGTTTCCATTAGTTGTAGAGGTAGGTTGTTAGGTGTCTTTATCTTGTCCCACACGTCGTCAATTACTCAAAGGCCTAGGTGGCGCGGCATTAATGTCGCTGGTTCCCGCTGAAGCTTTTGCTAGTCGCTCAACGAAAGGAAGTCGTTTTTTGAGTTTCTATAATATCCATACCGGAGAGCACCAGCAGGGCGTTTATTGGGAAGAGGGCGCGTATTTAGGTGAGACTCTGGAGTCGTTCAATCATCTGATGCGTGATCATCGACAAAATATTGAAGCACCTATGGATAAACGTGTTTTTGATATCATCTATAAACTGCAGCAAAAGCTCGCCACCGATAAAGAAGTGCATGTCATTTCTGGCTATCGTTCGCCTAAGACCAACGCCATGTTGGCTGCGCATAGCAACGGTGTTGCAAAGAAAAGCTTTCATATGAAAGGAATGGCGGTCGATTTGTGCATTCCGGGGGTGCCACTTAAGGATGTGCGCCACGCCGCCCTTGAGTTAAAGCTTGGTGGTGTTGGGTATTACCCAAAATCTGGTTTTGTACATGTTGACTGCGGACCGGTTCGCCGCTGGTAGTTAACGGTTTAATTGTTGTTGCTGCGCATTGGTTGTGTTAATATCCGCGCGCATTTTGCACTGGTTACCGTTGGTCGAAAATGGTAGCCCCTATTTATCTAATTGATTGAGAGTATTGTTATGTCTTATACAATTCCAGCCGCTATCCGCACGGAGATCGGGAAAGGTTCGAGCCGCCGCCTGCGTCGTGAGGGTAAAGTTCCAGGTGTTATCTATGGTACTGGTAAAGAGCCTGTATCAATTGTGTTTGATCACAAAGATATCATCAACGTTCAAACTAACGACGACTTCTACTCTAGCGTTCTGACTATCGTTCTGGACGGTAAAGAAGTGCCTGTACGTGCTCAAGCTATGCAGCGTCACGTTTACAAGCCAGTTATTGAACACGTTGATTTTGTATACGCTTAATAGCTAAGTGTTCAAAATGAAAAAGCGCCTTAGGGCGCTTTTTTTGTGTCCCCAGAGAGACGATATTTAGTTATCAATATCAAAGGTGTAATAGATATCAAGCGATTGGCCAATCGCGCTGGAGACGGACTCCAGATACAACTGTGATAACAGATAGTACCGCACTGTGACTTCATAGCCTGGAGTGAATACTCCAACACCATACTTCAGCATCAAATCTTTGCCAATATAACCACTGATGGCGACTTTACCTTCGTTGTCGGTATCAAGCTGGACGTTATTAAAGCCAAACATTTCCACCAAACCAGCAGCAGTATTGCTGATGTTGCCCATGGCTGAGCCGCCACCGCTGAATTGGCTGCCGAGAGAAATCGCTGCGCCGATCATCATGCTGCTGTTGTCACTACTGCTATCGTAGCCTTTACCCTGCAAAATGTAGGATAGGATTTCGGCCTGCTCTTTCGGTGGGTTAGAAAATAGTGTTACCTCGGGTTTCAGCGCATTGCCCGTAATGCGCACCCCTGCCACCATATCTTCGTCTTTGATTTCTCGAATCGCTTCAATATTCAATGTAGGGACTTGTGGTGGGCCAATAAACTGCAGCTCACCCCGAGAGATCGTCAGCGTCTGGCTCATAAACTTATAGGTGCCTTCCTTAAGATTTATATTGCCGTAGATTTGGACTGGCTTGCCCACTTGCTGCTGCAGGTTTAAGGTGCCGCTGAGCATGGCTTTTAACCCGTAGCCATCAATTTTCAACTTGTCACCGATATTGATGCCAATATCGGCCGTAACTGGCGTACTCGCTTGCTGAGCTATCTGTTCGGCTTGAGTGTCATCAAATACGACGTCTTGCGATACACTAACGCCGCCAGCAGGAAGTTGCGTAATGGTAATTGAGCCCGTTGGAATATCGACATTGCCGCTGATATGAATAGTGTCGCCAAGGGCTATTTGGAGATCGGGTGACACGTTTAAAATTGCTAACGGCGGCTGAATAACGGTGAGCTTATTGCCTTTTACATAGATGTTGCCTTCGGCCTTGCCATTTGGCCAACGAATGTCACCGGTTACCGCCGCTCTACCTTTACCCATTTGCCAGTCGCCCGCTAACTGAACATGTTGGCCGTCAAAATCAGCGTTAAGCAGCAACTCATCAATCTTAGTCGGATTATTGCTCAACACTAGTGCGGCTTGGGTAAGCGCTGCATTACCGTGAATTAAAGGTTCGGCAAGAGTTCCTGACAGCATGATGTTTGAGCTAAGCAAACCTTCGAGCGTTTGAAACTGGGGGATTACTTGCTCAAAAAACTTCAGGTTAAACCGATTAACGTTGATCTGCCCACTTAGCTGATGGCGCGGATCTGTGCTGATATCGACATTAGCATCAACTTTCACTAACTCGCCCGCATCTAATGACACATCGCTGTGGAAGCTATCTGCAGTTAATGTGGCCAAAATACTGCCAGCTTGATAGTTAACGGTCTCGCTGTTTTTCGTTTGCTGAGTAAATGTGACTGTGCCAGCGTCAAAGTTAAGGGCGATATCCGCAGTTGGCTTAGCATTTAACGGCAAATCGATCAGAGCACGCATGCTGGCTGAACCTTGCCAATTAATGCCATTGGGTAAAAATGCCGCTAATGCTTTGCTAGGTTGGCCTTGATAGTTGATATCCAGTTTAGGTTGCTGCAAATCCACCTGGTTACGCAGACAGAGTTGATTGTCTATCGCGCTCAAGCAAAAGGGAGTCACACTGCCGGCTTTGGAAGATTGCGCCCATTCAACTGTAATTGGCTGGTCGAGCGACCAATGACCCGCATTTCCACTCGTTTCCAGTTGGTTTATTGCTAAGGCGAGCGCTTGGGTGGACGTGTCATACTGATTATGTCCGGTGAGTGTAACGCTATTTTCACCCGCTAAGCTGAGCATAAACTGCTGCTTACTAAGATTACCGCTTAGCTCGCCTTGTAGACGTCCTAACAGCCTTCGTTGCAGACTGATGTGACCGCTGTTTAGTGCTAATTCAAATTGGTGCTGCTGCAGCGGTTGATAGTGCCCCGCAATTGTTAGTGCCTCGATTTTGTAACCTTGCCAGCCAGCCGCAAGAAGTTTGCCATCTACCTTAACTCGCGGCTGCTGTGCATCACCATCGACCGATAAATTGGCATTGAGATTGCCGTAACCCTTTGGCAACCATTGCGCGAGATCAGGCACTTTTAGCTCGCCCTCAAGATCCCAAGATTCGCCAGCATTGCCTTTAACAAAGAATCGACTGTTAAGGGCAGTCAGCGTCAATCCATCAGAATGAAGGGTAAAACCGTCGCTGGCATTAACATTACCTTGTAATGCAAACGGCAGTTGATCGGCACTGCCAGTGAGGGCGATATTCTCTAAGGCAATACGCCAATGGCCTTGCTGGTATTGGCCGCTGCTCGTGATTGGTCCAGCAATATTACTGTCTGGTAGACGAAACGCTGATGCGGTTGAAGCCTGTGAGAGGGGCGTTTTTCCGGTTTGTGTAACCAGATTAATTGCCCCGAGATTGAGGTCAGCTACTTGGGCATCTAACTGCCAATTAAGCCCTTTAGCATAATTTAGTAAGCCATTAAATGTGACATTACCCGCTGACGTTTCAACATTGAGGTTATCTAAATCAAGTTGCTGCTGTTGGTGATGAACTGTGCCGTTAAGCGTGACGGCTTCCACGAACGGTGTAAACAGCGTGCCATTAAGCGTGGCCTGTTGCGCCGCTAAAGATCCCTGACTGGTTAATGTTAACGCCTCGGTACGATATTGCGGTTGATTAAATGGCCACTGTAGCTGACCATGATTGATGTTAATTTGATAGGGCAGTGCTGGATCGCTTAGTGCAATCTCAGCATCGAGTTCGGCATTTTGGGTGCCGCTGAGGAACGCTGTTAAGGAGAGTTTAGCCATATCCCCCTGCAGCGACAGCTGTGCATCTTGCACGATTTTTTCATCGCTTCCTGGCAGTTGTTCCATGGCAATTTGCGCTTGTAGCTTTGCCGGGTAATTTGCCGTTAAATCGGCGCTGCCTTTTACCGAGATGGCGCCAAAGCGATGTACCAAGGTCAGTTGCGCCACGTCTAGGTGACTTCTATTGATCTGTCCCAATAATACCAATAGCGGAAACTGCTCTTTAGTATCGGCTAGCTCAAGCGTGGTTCCTTCTAAACGCGCCATCTTCACTTGAATAGGAAAGGGGACAGCCACAGTCGGTAAGTTCGCTAATGGCCAAGTGTCATCGTCATTCGCCGATTTATCAGCGCTGCCGGGGGCTAACATTAGTTCGCGGCCGACTAATCGCTGGACAATGATGCCTTGTTGACCCCAGTCGGCATTAATATCGATAGATTCTGCTTGGTAGCGCATTTTATTGATTTTGATATCAATAGTATTCAAGTTAGCGTTGCCTAAGCTAATCTTAAACGGCAGCGCAAAGTTGGACTGTTCAAGCTCGTCTTTCGCTTTCTGTTTGGTATCGTCAACTTGATTATTATCATACGTTTGAATGGCAACATTAATCTCGTCAGCGTGCAAGGCATCGACGCAAACTTCAGCTTTAAGTAAGCACCGTGGACGCCAATCAAATTCGGCTTTGGCGAGTTTGATATCAATGTTGTTATTTTGCCATCGAATATTTTCAAGTGATAAATGACTGTTGAGTGAGCCACTTCGATACTGCAGCGTTAATCCGGGAACCCATTGATTTGCCAACTTGACAGTAACATTGCTGCCAAAAGGTGTAGCGACAAGCAAGGCTATTATCAGTAGTAACAATAGCGGCACGTAAATTAGGCTGCGTACGGTATTTTTAAGCCAACGACGTACGCGTAAACCAACGGTGTTATGCGTATCGTTTCTGTCTTGAGGTGGTATGGAGGACTGTTTGGTCATAGCTCAGTCCCCATCGTTAAGTGAATACGCCAAGTGCTGTAATCGACTTGAGGATCTTTTACACCAAATCCCACATCTAATTTGACCGGTCCGAGCGGAGAAATCCAATGTACACCGCCCCCTACCGATACAACCGGATCAAGCTGGCCGGCATCAAACGCATTACCACCATCCACAAACGCTGCAACACGCCAAGTGGGGGTGACGTAATATTGATACTCTAGGCTGCCAACAGCAAGGTAACGGCCACCGACAACTTGCCGAGCCAGTACGCCGTCATCATTGGTATATTCAATGTAAGGACCGAGTTCTTGGTAGCTGAAACCGCGGATGCTTTGATCACCGCCGGCAAAATAGCGCAGCGATGGCGGGATCTCAGCTAGCTCGCCGCTAGCGGTAAGGTTTACGCCCAAATCGAGGCGCGAGACAAAGCGATGTTTTTCAAAGAAGGTATCTATCCACTTTAACTGCGCCTTTAACCTCGTAAGTCGGATATCAGAGCCTAATATTGGGTCTGTATATTCAACGCTGTAGAGCTGACGGTAACCCGCTTTAGGATCGAGCGTATTATCGCTACGTACTGTTTTGCTGATACTACTGCCTAACATCACGAACATAGGATCATAGGCTTCGCCCGATTGGTTGTAGCTTTCCTGCAGGCCATTAACATAGTAAGAGAACAACCAACCGCTAATGCGCTTATTACGGGCAACGCCCAATATCTTTTTGCGGGATTCTAGCTGCCCTGAATTCGTAAATTCACCACGTTCTTCATCAAACGTCTGGTTTACGCCATAACTGTCCCACAACATACCAGCTTTGATCTGTAGCTGATCATTTAGTGGGTGTGATAGCGGGATCGTATAGGTAAACAACGCCTTAGGGCGTTCAGGCGTCCATTCCAAACTGGTTTCCTGCGAGTGGCCATGGCGATTGACTTGAGGCGTTTTCCAGATCAATTTGACGCGAGGTTCTACCTCTTTTTGACTGCTATTACCGATATCGGCACCTAAACCAATTTGAAATGAATGTGCAGGCTTGGGGGTTAACTCGGCTTTCACAGGGACTTGTCCATCTGTGAGTTTATCTATCTGCGGTAGTACTTTTATTGAAGCGAAATAGCCGGTATCAAGCAGTTGTTGGTTCAATGCGGCAATTCGGCGGGTATTGTATTTAGCATGTGCTCTGAACGGAATTAGCTTATCTAATAACTCCGGCGCTAGCGTTGAGCCTGAAAACGTAATATCGCCAAAGCGATAGCGCTTGCCAGAGTTAAATATCAAGTTAATCTGTGCCGTGTTGAGATCGCGATTTACGCGGATTTCTGCTCGTTCATATTCACCATCAAAATAACCGCGAGCGAACGCAATGGCTGATAGCTGTGACTTCATTTGCTCGTAGTCACCATGGTTGAGTTTATCGCCAGGCTTTAGTGCTACTGAATTTAACCAGCGATTAAACACTGGGTCATCTAACATCTCCCCGTGAATACGCACGTTGATCCATTGCAGATGCGTTACTTCTCCGGGGGTAATGTCGAGTTGTAGTTGCCAGGGACCTTGTTCTGTCTGCGCTAAATCCTGTTTGAATTTACCGTGGTAATACCCCAATGATTCAAGCGCACTGGTAATGCTGTCATCAACATTAAACAGATAGGCGTCGCGCTGCGCATCCGTGACCGGATCGTCGCCCAAATAGGCTTGGATGTTACGCTTTAATGCGCCTTCAACGCCGTTGATTTTGACTTTTAGCAACGGCTTATCATCGGCCATAGCGGATAACGAAAAGCTGCTAAAGCTACATAGGCAGAATAGGGGGAACGCGGCTAGGGCATGTTTAACAGACAAATGTAATAACCGTGGTTTACAAGAGCTTCCTTAAACTAATTGTGAACCCTAGCGCTACATACAGGCAAGGGACAGATTGTAATTGGCTATGAAAATCGCTACAAAAGGACGTCTGTTAACAAGGAAGCAATAAAATGAAAACCAAAATAAAAACTGCTGCTTTAGCACTTGCGCTATTTTCGCCCTGTTTTGCCTCTTCAGCCGCCGAAGCGCCGTTTGCAATCGTGATTCATGGTGGTGCTGGCACGATATCCAAAGCCAATTTAACCGATGAACAGATTAAAGAATATAAAGCCAAGTTAGCCGAGGCAGTGAATGCTGGCTACGAAGTTTTAGATGACGGTGGTACTAGCCTCGACGCCATTCAAAAGGCGATAAATATTCTTGAGTCGAGTCCGCTGTTTAATGCCGGGAAAGGCGCGGTATACACTTGGGATGGTAAGCATGAAATGGATGCTTCAGTCATGGATGGAAGCACCATGAATGCTGGTACCGTCGCTGGCGTAAGTCATATCGAGCATCCTATTGATCTGGCGCGAGCCGTGATGGAAAAATCGGAGCATGTGATGCTTTCCGGCAGCGGTGCGGAAGAATTTGCATTAACTCAAGGGTTTAAATTGGTGCCCGCTAATAGCTTCGATACCGACCATCGCTACCAGCAGTTATTAAAGGCAAAGGCTAAAATCACAGCCGCAGAGCAACATGATTACCAAGCTAAAATCGATCCGCTCGATTTAGACTATAAATTCGGCACTGTTGGCGCGGTGGCGCTGGATAAATCGGGTAATCTTGCTGCCGCAACTTCCACCGGTGGTATGACGGCAAAACGTTATGGTCGCATTGGTGATTCGCCGATTATTGGCGCCGGCACCTACGCTGAAAATGGTGTTTGCGCGGTGTCGGCAACCGGTCACGGCGAATACTTCATTCGCTATCACGTCACCGGCGATATTTGTGCTCGGGTGAAATATCAGCACAAATCCATTATTGAAGCGGCTGATGAAGTCATCAATAGCCGCTTGATTAAAGCGGGTGGCACCGGTGGTGTGATTGCAGTCGATCAACGCGGCAATATCGCTACGCTGTTTAATACAGAAGGCATGTATCGCGCTAGTCGCAAGAATGGTGAGAAGCCGGTCGTGATGATCTGGCGTGAGGAATAACTCTGCCAGGCTAACGCCAAGCGATAAATTCTAAGCTTTATCAATAATTGCCGACTACACTTTTAGTTGAGACATTGGATTTCTTTGGGGGAAACATGGACTCACTAAGAGTAGAAGACTTTATGGATCGATTTCCGGTTAAGCTATCTGCCGAAATGACGATTGCACAAGCCGTGGAATTACTGTTAAAAGAACATAAGCCGGGAGCACCTGTTGTGGCACCGAATGGCCATCTGGTTGGTTTTTTATCTCAACAAGATTGCATGGGGGCCATGTTAAAGAGCAGCTATTACTGTGATTTAACTGATTTGGTCAAAGATCGGATGCGCACCGATGTGTTAAGTGTGTCACCCGATCACAGTATTTTGTTGCTGGCAGAACAAATGCTGGGACAAAAACCTAAAATTTACCCAGTGGTTGAGCATGGTCAGGTGATAGGGGTGATTGATCGCTATAACGTTTTATCTGCAATAAACGGCTATATGAAACAATGTTATATGGCGCCAGCATAGGCATTTTTTACACTATGTAATTGGTGCTCATCTGTATTCAAAACGGCGTATCCTTGGTAGGATCGCCGTTTTCGTTTTTACTGGATGTTGAGTTTTGAACGCCAAGTTGTCTCCTCTGTCTCGCGAATATCTAGCCCGTTGTTATCAGCCGGATGCGGCCCGCATTCGTCGCGAGCTGTTCAAATCAAAATCGCTGCAAGATGCCACTAAAAAAGCTGAGTTACTGGCCAAGTTAACCGAGCGCGCAGAAGCGGCGTTTGAAAAATCCAATCAGCGCATGGCGTCACGGCCGACGGTGAGCTATCCCGACGAACTGCCGGTATCGCAAAAGCGCGATGAAATCGCTTCGGCCATCATCAATAACCAAGTGGTGATTGTGGCGGGCGAGACCGGCTCTGGTAAAACGACCCAGTTACCGAAAATCTGTTTGGATCTTGGCCTCGGTGCCCGTGGTTTGATTGGGCATACCCAACCGCGGCGTTTGGCGGCTCGCAGTGTGGCAAGCCGCGTAGCCGAAGAGCTGCAATCTGAGCTTGGCCAAACCGTCGGCTTTAAGGTGCGTTTTGCCGATGCGATTGCGCCAGATTCCTACATCAAGCTGATGACCGACGGGATTTTGCTGGCGGAACTCTCAAACGACAAATGGCTGTCGCAGTACGAATGTTTGATTATCGATGAAGCGCACGAGCGCAGTTTGAACATCGACTTCATTCTTGGCTACATGAAAGAGATCCTGCCAAAACGCCCCGATCTCAAACTGATCATCACCTCGGCCACCATCGATGTGGATCGCTTCTCCAAGCATTTTAACGATGCGCCAGTGATTGAAGTGAGTGGCCGTACTTATCCGGTTGAAACTCGCTATCGGCCATTGCTGCAAGACGATGATGACGATTTGGATTTGATGGAAGGCATCTTCAAAGCGGTCGATGAACTGTGCGCGGAAGGCCCCGGCGATATTTTGGTGTTCCTCAACGGTGAGCGTGAAATTCGCGATGTGGCGGATCAGCTTAATCGCCGCCAACTGCGTGATACCGAAGTGTTGCCGTTGTATGCGCGCCTATCTTATGGCGAGCAATCGAAAGTGTTTAAATCGCACATCGGCCGCCGTATTGTGCTGGCCACCAACGTGGCGGAAACCTCATTAACTGTGCCGGGCATTCGTTATGTGATTGACCCAGGTACCGCGCGCATCAGTCGTTATAGCTATCGCACTAAGGTGCAGCGCTTGCCGATTGAGCCGATTTCTCAAGCCAGTGCTAACCAGCGCCAAGGCCGTTGTGGTCGTGTTGGCCCCGGCATCTGTATTCGGTTGTATGACGAGCTCGATTTCAACAATCGCCCTGAGTTTACCGATCCTGAAATTCTGCGTACCAACTTGGCCTCAGTCATTTTGCAGATGTTGTCGATTGGCCTCGGTGACATTGGCGCGTTTCCATTTATTCAGCCGCCGGATGAGCGCAATATTCGCGACGGCTTTTTGCTGCTGGAAGAGCTGCAAGCGGTTGGGCGTCACAAAGGCCAGTTAAAACTCACCAAACTCGGTCAACAACTGGCGAGCATTCCGGTCGATCCGCGTTTAGCGCGAATGGTGCTAGAAGCCAACAAGCTCGGCAGTTTGCATGAGGTGATGGTGGTTGTGGCGGCGTTGTCTATTCAAGATCCGCGTGAACGCCCGATTGAGAAACAACAAGCGGCGGATGAATCCCATCGCCGCTTTGCCGATAAAAAATCGGATTTTGTGGCATTGTTGAATCTGTGGAATTACCTCAAAGAGCAGCAACAAGCGCTGTCTGGCAGTCAGTTCCGCAAACAGGTGAAACAGGAGTTTTTGGCGTATCTGCGCATTCGTGAATGGCAAGATTTGTACGCCCAGCTGCGCCAAAGTGTGCATGACTTGAAATGGCGCTTGAACAGCGAGCCCGCTAATTACGAACAGCTGCATCAAGCGCTGCTGTCTGGCTTGCTCAGTCAAATCGGCTTTAAAGACGCCAACAACGAATACCTCGGTACCCGCAATCGCCGCTTCTTTATCTTCCCCGGTTCACCGCTGGCGAAGAAAGGCCCGAAATGGTTGATGGCGGCCGAGCTGACCGAAACCTCGCGGCTGTTTGCTCGCAGTGTGGCGTCGATTGAGCCAGAATGGCTTGAGCATCTCGGCGCGCATTTGATCAAGAAGCAGCATAACGAACCCCATTTTGAAGCCAAGCAGGGCGCGGTGATCGCCTTTGAAAACCAAGTGCTGTATGGCCTCACGGTAGTGAATCGCCGCCGGGTGCAGTTTGGCCCCATTGATCCTGTGTTGGCGCGTGAAATCTTTATTCGTAGCGGCTTAGCCGAAGGGCAACTCAAGCTGCGCGATAAGTTCTTCAGCAGCAATTTACAGCTGTTGGAAGAGGTGGAAACGCTGGAGCATAAATCTCGCCGCCGCGATATTTTGGTGGATGAGGATGTGCTGTTTGCTTTCTACGACGAACGGGTGCCAGAAGGTATCTACAACCTGCCGCTGTTTAATCGCTGGTGGCGTAAAGCCAGCCGCGAAACGCCGGAGCTATTGAACTTCGACCGTGACTTGCTGATGCAGCGGGATGACACCCATGTGTCAGCGCTCGATTTCCCTGATGTATGGCAGCAACACAATCTGCGTTTACCGCTGAGTTACCGTTTTGAGCCGGGCGAAGAGGACGATGGCGTATCGCTGCACATTCCGGTGGCGCTGCTCAACCAAGTGGAAGATAAAGATTTTGACTGGTTGGTGCCGGGGCTCAGAGAAGAGAAATGCGTCGCGCTGATTCGTGCGTTGCCAAAACCGCTTCGCCGTAACTTTGTGCCGGCGCCGGATTATGCCAAAGCCTGCGTGCAAGCGATGGAGCCGTTTGAGAAATCTTTGCTCGACGCGCTCAGTTACCGTTTGCTGCGCATGAGTGGCACCAAAGTGGCGGCAGAAGATTACGATATCGCCAGCATTCCTGTGCATCTGCGAATGAATTTCAAGGTGGAAGACGATAAAGGCAAATTGATTGCCCAAAGTCGCGATCTTGATGGCCTTAAAGCCAAGCTGCAAGGCCAAGTGAAAACCGCTATTCGCCAAGTGGCCGATAAAGGCATTGAGCAGGAAGCGATTACCGAATGGAGCTTTGGCGATCTGCCGAGCGAATATCAGCGTAGCCGCGGCAACTATCAAGTGAAAGCTTATCCGGCGCTGGTGGACGAGGGCAAAGATGTTGCTATCAAATTGTTTGATGATGAGCAGCAAGCCAATAAACAGCACCGCCAAGGCGTGCGTAAACTGCTGCTGATCAACATTCCATCGCCAGTGAAACACCTGCAACAAGCGCTGCCAAACAAAGCCAAATTGGCGATGTACTTTAACCCGTTTGGCCAAGTGCAGTTGCTGATTGATGACATTATCAATGCCGCGATTCAGCAGATTTTGGATCAGCAAGCGCTGGATGTGCGCTCGCCTGAACAGTTTGAGGCGGCGCGGGATGCGGTGCGGCAAGATTTGAACAGTGCCGCGGAGCAGATTTCACTGAAAGTGGAAGCGATTTTGACTGCGCATCAGCGCATTCGTAAGCGCTTAAAAGGCAAGATCAGTTTTGAAATCGCCTTTGCCATGAGTGATATTCAAGCCCATCTCGACAGCTTAGTGTTTAAAGGCTT
Source organism: Shewanella mangrovi (assembly GCF_000753795.1). Taxonomy (GTDB): domain Bacteria; phylum Pseudomonadota; class Gammaproteobacteria; order Enterobacterales; family Shewanellaceae; genus Shewanella; species Shewanella mangrovi. The sequence goes on along the minus strand of NZ_JPEO01000007.1, from coordinate 138,298 downwards.
TGTGGAGGCGACCGGTTGGCAAAAGCTGGATGACATTATTCGCTACCTGAAAGCGATTGAAATGCGCTTAGACAAACTGCCGGTGGATCCGAACCGTGACAAGTTGCATCTGCTCAGCATTCAAAATGTCACCGAAGAGTACAAAGCAACGCTGGCGAAACTGCCTAAATCCTTGCCGGTACCAGATGAACTCGCCAACGTGCGTTGGATGATTGAAGAATATCGCGTCAGCTGTTTCGCTCAAACCTTAGGCACAGCATATCCAATCTCAGAAAAACGGATTTTGAATCAGTTACGAGATTTCTAAAACTTAAAAAACAGCGCCTTCGGCGCTGTTTTTGTTTGTCTTACTCGTATTAACGACAAAAGCCATTAAGTACCTCCTCAGATGGTTAATCTCAACGTGCTGTAATTTCGCTAATGTTACAGACTAAAGCTGCAGAGTACCGTTATCTAAGCTCTCAATTAATGAGAAGCAAGAAGGCGCTGTTTATGCTGTTCAGCACAGGCGCTAGATACAATGATTAACAGTTTTCATCACCTAAATCCCTTATGATTTTGCGCTAATTTTAGCGTTTCGAATCGTTGGCATTGGCGTGCAGGACATGACGATTTGCACGCTATAACAATCAATGATTGCTAAGAAATGAGGTGTGTTGGCTGATGAAAATGATGAGAAAACTAGGCGAATTATCTACCATTGTCGCAAATCCACGATTACGACGTTGTGATACTAAATACTTATTTATTTTCAGTCATATGCGTAGTCGTTCTACCGTGCTTTCTCATATTTTGGGCAGCCATGAGCAAATATGTGGTTACAGTGAGCAGCATCGCTCTTACCTTGCTCCTCGTGACTTTCAATTTATGCGTGCCAGTCTTTATCAAGACTTAAAAGGTGACTTTGAAGGGAAGTATCTATTAGATAAATTGCTGCACAATCGGCAGCAGGTATGTAGCTCGCTATTGCAGCGCGTCGAGCACAAACTGATATTCTTACTGCGCGATCCCCGTAAAAGTATTAGCAGTAATGTTAAGTTGGGACAGGCCAAGGGACGAGGTTGGTTTCAGAGTGTGGATAAGGTGACTGACTACTATTGTGAAAGGTTACTGCAGCTCGAACGTTATGCCGAACAGTTCGATGGGCGTTATTTTTTTATCGAATCAGAACAGCTCGTTGAACGCACTGAACCGCTGTTGGCAGACCTAAGTGACTGGCTAGCATTGCCTAGCCCGCTGGGGAATCGCTATAACAAGTTTAATAATACCGGCCGCCCTCGTTATGGTGATTCCAGTGACAACATCAATACCGGTAAGGTGGTTAAAACACTGCCACATGATGAAATTGAAATCCCAGCCTCGCTGCTTGAAAAGGCTGAGAGTGCCTACCTGCGCTGCTACGCTAAGCTGAGCGCGGGTTGTGTCTAAAAAGAAAGGCTCCCGAGGGAGCCTTTGTTACTTAACGTTTGCTATTAAGCAGTTTTTCTACGTAACCACACTAATGGCATCAACAGCAGAGACATCCAACCCAACGCACCGCCGCTATTTGGCGTTTCGTACACGTTGACGGTCACAACATCCGTTTTGCTGTTGCCATGTGGATCTGACACAGTCACTTGGAAGGTAAGGATTTCACCGGCGTCATCAACATCAGGAGCTTCTGGGCTGATAGACGATGCAGTTGCATCAAAGCTCACAGGTGTACCTGCAAGTTGTACCCACTTGAAGGTCAACTCGTCAGCGTTTGCATCGCTACTGCCTGAAGCGTCTAAGGTGAAAGTTTCACGTTCACCAACTTCAGCAGGGCCCTCAATCACCAGTTCAGGCGCGACTTCTGCAACGCTGAAGCTGTAATCTTGCGAGATACTTTCTGCGTTTGCTGAGTCAACAATGTTGTTGATTGACATTGTGTAGTCGCCCGCTTGACGAGGAATAAAGTCAAACGTTGCCGCTGTCGCAACAGCATGCGGCGCTTGGGTGATTGTCCACGCTACACTACCTTCACTGATTTCACCACCGTCAGAAACGTTAGCGGCTTCTTGACCCATAGGCAGCAGTGCGTTGATGGTGTAGGTACGTGCGACATCGCTACGGTTTGCCGCAATCGGCATACTGATAGTATGTGTAACACCCGGCGCCAATTCTCCAGCGAGACTTGCCGTTGACGGCAGGACAACATCATCCTCTACACGGGTCAACACCACTGGAATAGACACATCATCTGCTGTTTCGTCAGTGCTGCTCAGTACCAGCATGGCGTAGCTTTCATCACCTACGGTGAAGCTATCGTCCCACGTATAAGCCAGTGAGAAGTCAGTGTTATCACCGCTTAGGTCAACACTGAAGTTATCATCAGCCTCGTCAGTGACGATAGTCGTCTTCAAGGTGAATGGATCTTGAGCAGTAGCTGATGACGCTTGATAGCTTTGTACGAAGATGTAGTAATCACCTGGGATTGGATTAGTGATACTGACACTTTCATCTGAGCCAGCGTGTAATGAATAACCCGCGTAGCCATCTAAAGAGCCATCACCATCAACATCTACCATTACCCACAGATCTAGGTCAGGCGCAACATCGCTGCTCAGCTTAGTGACAAACATCTGCGCATTTTCTGGTACGCGGTAGCCGACATAGTCAACGCCATCACTCAGGTCGTCCAAGAAGTCTGATACATCAGAATCTTGTCCAACGGTTGATTGATAGATATCAGCCTTGTTCAAACCGGAAACGGACGCTTGTACACCGGTCAGATCCAGATGTTTAAGGCCGGTAGTGACGAATTGATCCTTGTCACGTCCTGCCTCGATTGAGATTTGTGCTGGCAGGTTACTACGTGCAGACATTACCGCAATTGGCATTCTCGCCGCTGGGTAATCATCCGAGGTCAGTTCTAGCTGGCCAAACGCGTAAGTGCTGGTATCGGCCAAATCAGACACGTCAGCGGTAATGGTCAGGGTTTGTGATTCACCAGCAGCCAGTGTGAAAGTGGCAGGGGTGACGGTTAACGCTAATCCAGAATCCGCGTCAATTGCAGCGCTAGATGCCGCCCAAGTACCCGCACCTGTCGCAGTGACTGTACGTGTCCAACTACAAGTTGTTACACAAGTTGAGTCAGTCATGCTCGGAATGTTCAGGGTGCGAGGATCACCACCTAAGTCAGGATCCGCATCGACGTAGTTATCATCGGCTTCATCCATGACCAAACCAGTCTCAGCTGCTAGATCAACGCGAATACGACCCGCGCCAACGTCAAACTCATCAGCAGGTGTTGTTGCATCCGCTTTGGTCATCGCTTGTGCTGTGGTTGCCGTCAGCATTAATGCGGAACGAATATTATCTGGTGTCCAGTCAGGATGTGCTGACTTCAACAGGGCACCCGCACCAGCAACATGCGGTGTTGCCATAGAGGTACCAGACATCAGGGTGAAGTCTGATGGAGCAGGACCTGTGACATCATGACCGTAATGTTGATCCGCTTGTGCTGCGTAGATATCTACACCAGGAGCCGCAATAGAAGGTGTCATGACATCGATGTAGCTGTTAGGACCAAGCAAGGAGAAGCTTGCCAATACATCGCCTTGACCTTCGGCTGTGATGACTTTGGCACTCAGGGTTGCTGATTGCTCTCCGTTTGCATCAATCGATGCTTTAATGGCTGCGCCATCTGTGTTGCCCAAGAATACTGCAGGGATGGTGGAATCTTCTAGACCTGCCATAGTCAGACGAGAATCATCACCGTCAGCATTAAAGACGATAACGCCTACAGCGCCCGCATCAGCAGCATTGCCAACCTTGGTCGCGAAGTTACAGCTACCCCGTTGGATCAGCGCTAATTTGCCGCTGAATGCATCAGCTGGGAATGCTGCGCAACCATCAAGGTCGTCAGCAACGTAGGTTACTGGCGCAGTAATGTCTTCAGCAATCGCCGGACCACTACCTACAGTATACAAATAGCTTTCACCAGCAAATGATACAGCACTGCCGATTTCACGAGGATGCGTGGAAGCCGCTACTGCAGTGTACCAAGGTGCACTCTTGCTGGTGGTATATGGGCCTTGATCGCCATTGCCTGCGGCAACGGCAGCGAAAATGCCAGCATCACGGGCTGCGAGGAAGCCCATTTCAGTGGCGCTGTCCCACGGGTTACCGCCACCACTAATTGAGTAGTTGATGACATCAACACCATCAGCAACAGCGTCATCCAATGCTTTCAAAATAGCCGAGGTTGGACAACCTGCGTAAGTGTCATCAGTGTCACCGGGAGAACAAATTTGATAAGCGACAATGTTGGCATGAGGCGCGATACCCGCAACGCGATCGAATACTAGATCGGTCACAATACCATCGCTTTCTTCTTTACCTGGATCTGGCGTGACGTACGGCACACCAATCAGTACGTTACCCGCAGCGGTACTTGCGGTGTGAGAACCATGACCATTGTAGTCTTCACCATTCTTCGCTGGTGGAGTATCACCGAAAATAGCGGTGTCATCGTAATCGTCGGTAATGTCTTCGTAGCTGCGCACACCGATCAATTTATCGTTACACATGCTAGCGAAATCACCGGCACAATCACCTACGTAGACGCCTTGACCCCAAGGGTTGGTATGGTCATAGCCATCACCGCCGATATCGGCAAACGAAGGATGATCTGTGTTGATCCCAGTATCTAACACGCCCACGATAACGCCTTCACCCATGGCGGCAGTGCCAGTTGCAGTACCGTCCCATACTTTGTCGGCACCGACGAATGCAGGGCTGGAATCAGTGGCTAACTGATAAGAAGCCTCGCGTTCGACGTAGGCAACTTCAGGCAGTTGTGACAAGGTTTTTGCTTGCTCTGGGGTTAGTTCCGCAGAGAAGCCGTTGAACGCATAATGAAATTTTTCTTTGGCAATTACACGAACACCAGCGGCAGCAGCCATCATCATGACGTTGCTCTGCTTAGCATTCAAATATTGCACATAGGATTTCACTTTGGCCGAAGAAACATTCAGCTTGCCTTTGCCAGCGCTCTTAGCAACTGATGCTTTATCAAGTTTAGTGGCCGCGAGACCGCTGATGGAACCTGAATAACTCGCTACCGGAGAGTCAGCCAAACGTACGATATAGGTGTACTTTTTATTGGCTAATCCTGGTTCTTCGACAAATTTCAGTTTGCTGCTTTTACTACTCTGACCTTTAGCGGCAGGAGCAGCATGTTTAAGATTACTGGGGACTTGGATTGACGGGTTAAGGATAGGTGCCGCGACGGTATAACCACCGACACCCATCAAGGCTGCCGAAACAGCAATTGCGATTTTGTTTTTCAAGAGACTACTTCCTGTATAAGTTTTTATAGTGTCATTTTGTCCAAATACTCACCGCAGATATCGCCGAAGCGTCTAAAGAATTTTTGCGATGAACATTGATTTCTATCATCTTTCGCAAACTTTATGCAACAACTGCAACCTCATTTACATTTTTAACTATGTAACGATTTGTAAAGTATTTATGGGATAACTATCCGTAAGGTGCCGTTATAACGACTTATTGTGTTGATAGGCAGATTGTTGGTGGGTCAAAATGGCGATTTGATGTGGTGTGTGACTTTTTGATGTCAGTAACAATGTTATTGGCGTAGGGCGCTACATGGACATTTTCAGCAAAGTGCATTTTACAAATGTAACATCTCGTTTGAATGCACATCTCCTAGCACTCAGCACTATGTTTGTTAATGCAACACGGTAAGGTGGGCAGGCGACTCGTGGGGGATTTAGATAGCATGTGTGAGTGCGCCACCTACATTGGCAGCGCGGACAAACGCAGGATCAACAGTTGAGTTCCGTTATCTTGGCAACGGATTCAATCACACCGCGGATCTGTTGGTGAATTTGCTTGAGCTCGGTCAGCTCCTCTGCCGTGAAAGGGTGCTCCAGCACTTTTTCAATGCCGTTGCGGCCAATCACAGATGGCAAGCTGAGCACTGAACCAAACAGGTCATAGTGGTTATCGACTAATACACCGACAGGAAGCACTGAGTGTTCATTTAAACTGACTGCTTGGATAATGCGATAGACACTGGCGGCGACACCGTGAGTAGTATTGAGTTTGCGTTTAAAGATTTCGTAACCCGCTCGCTTGACGTCTTGTAGCAGCTGTTGCGGATCGATACGTGGTAACTGATTATTGTCGCAATAGAAATCGATTGGTTGGCCACCAGCGCCCAGAATACTTGCGGGCATAAAGCAGTGACTGCCATGCTCGCCGAGAATGTAACCAAACACATTTTTGGGATCGAGTTGGGTATGATCGCCGACAATTTTCATCAATCTCGCAGTATCTACGACGCAACCGCTGCTAATCACCTGATGAGCGGCAAATCCGGTATTGTTGATAATAAAAAACGCCGCAAGGTCGCAGGGGTTGGTTACCACGATGAGAATTGCATTGGGTGCGTATTGTTCAACGTTGCGGGCAATATCGACACAGATACGCGAGTTGACCTCTGCCAGTTCAATACGTGGTTGGTCGGCTTTGATCTGTGCGCCAGCGGTGATGACCACAATATCGGCATTTTCCAGCATTGCGTAATCATCGCCCGCATTGAGACGAATATTTTTTCCAAAAGTCAGTGAGCTAGCGTGTCCAAAATCCATCAGCTCACCTTCGGCGCGAGCCCCGTTTTTATCGAGTAACACCAGCTCGCGACAATTGCCGAGTGCTAACACATAGTTGCATACGGCAACGCCAACCGCGCCAGCGCCAATTACGCCAATTTTCATTATTATCCCTTACGACTAAAGTGGTAATGGTGAGGATTGTCCGGTTAATCGAACACAGGGCAAGTAATCGCGTTGATTCTTGTATGGTTTTAGTGTCAAAAAAATTTGACGGGTTTTTATTAATTGATTGAAATGTATTTGGTATTTACTTAAAAGATTTCAAATATCCACGCCATCTAGACTTTCAATTGATGTGGCGGATTTTGTCATTTTAAGTCGCTTGAATGGAATTAAAATGGAAGGGAAAATATGCAATAGTTGCATTGGCCAGCACACTGAGTGCTGACCAATGCATTTAGCTTACTTAACAGAAGGAATGAACTCATCCTCAACGGCTTGTTTAAGCAATTTCGGCGGCAATAACCCTTGTGCCAAAATAAAATCATGGAAATGCTTTTGATTGAATTTATCACGCAGTTTCATTTCAGTGGTGACACGTAATTCGCGTAAATTCATATAGCCGTAGAAATAGGAGGTGGCTTGTCCTGGCATACGGAAGGTGTAACGCTCGACTTCGTGCTTGGCAAAGCTATCTGACAGCACGACATCATCAGTCAATACTTTTTCCGCTTCGGCGGGCGTCATCATCCCCAAATTCAACATAGGATCGAGGAACGCTCGCGCAGCGCGTTGCAAACGTGCTTGCAGTACAAACAGTTGGCCTTCTTTTGGAAAGTACTGCTTCATAATCGCTTCAGCGTACAATGCCCAGCCTTCAACGTTGGCACTGTTCATGGCAAAAATAGCCCGAGCGCTAGAAACGCCATTTTCCACCATCGCTGAAAATTGCAGTTCATGGCCTGGGCGCGCCTCGTGGGCGGTCAATGTCCATGAGAAGCCTTCACCGGTAAAATCTGAGCCTTTACTCGCAGGATCTAGCATCGGCAGCACAAATTCACCATATTCGCCCTGATTACCAATCAAACGTGGCGGATTCATATGCGCCGCGGGCAGGGCCGCCGTTTCAGCCGCTGAGGCTACGCGAATGTTGGCTTGGCGCTTCGGAATCGTGACGATGTCATGCTGCTTAACGATTTGCTCAATGGTTGCCAAACGCTGCTTAAAGAAGGGTAACACTTGGTCACCGGTCACTTGCTTCTTCTTTAATTCACGAATGACGGCACGATAGTCATCGTCTTTTAATCCCTGCTGTTTAGCAATGTCAGTTGCCAATACCTGCATCTCATCTCGGATTTCTGCAAACTCAAACAGCGCTTGTTGCATCAATTGTCGTGGCGGCTCATCGACGCCGTAACCTTTAAGAGCAGATTGATAAAGCGGCTCCGGCATGACGTTGCTTTTACTGGCTATCGGCAGGACCTGTTGTTGCAACCAATCGTGATATTGATGTAACTGCTTTGTTAGCGTGGCAAAGGGCTGCTGCCAACCTTCAATTTTATGATCAATAAAAAGTTGCTTGGTGCCATCGAGGAATTTGTCGGTGTTGGCTATCGCTTGCTCAACTTCAACATGGTACGGCGCTTTGAGAGAGCCGTTCGTCAATGCTGCTTGGGTACGCTGCATCGCCTGCGTGGCAACATCTGTGTTGCCGTTGGCGCCAACATAATTGTTTAATCGTTCCACCGCTTTTTTCATGCGAGCGGGGCTGTTACGGTCATCGAGTAATGTTTGCAGGCCACTAAAGACAAACTCACCGACATTATAAAACGGCAGCGCATACTTATCGGTGATATCTGCTGAGTCTACTTGTTGTTGCAAGGTATCTATCATGATCTGCAGATCTTGTTGAACGCGCGGATCTTGCTCCTGTTTTTTAGCGTTACTCAGCTTGACGATTTCGGCAAGGATGGTTTGTTTTGCTTTTTGCTCGGCGGCCAGCGAGAGGTTAGACGCTAGACCATCAACTTGCTCAATACCGAGTTGAGACCCAACTTCTGGCTGTTGTTGTGCCATTACCGACAATACGTCCATCGCATATTGATTGCTGGTTTTTACCCATTGCGGTTCAGCCGCAGAAAGTGAGCAGCTCACGGCACAGGCCAGCAGCAACATTTTTTTCATAATCGTTTTCCTGAGAAGTTGCTAAATATGTAGCTTGAGTTATACGCAATCTGCGGGAGAACACCATAAAAAATCGGTAACATTTTCTAACTGTAATGCACAGTTGTGGCGATACAACTGCCTAAACCGCAATGTTGGGGGTGATGAAAATGATAGGTTAACGAGTTTAATGAAGCAGGAATGTGGCCCGGTGAAACAGCCACGCCGCAAGCAGATAAAGCGCCACAATGCTCAGACAAAAAACGACGGAAAATTGCTGTTGCGGGGATAGGGTAACCGCGGAGAGCGGCATTATATGAATCGATAAACCGACTGTAATGGCAAATAATACGGCTGCCATTGCCAGCATAGTAAAGCTCATGCCTCTAGGACGACGTTGTGACCACAATGTGCCAATCACACCCACCATAATGACGCTAAAAAAGAACAGGTTATGATCGTCCGCTGGTGTATTCATAAGCCCTACAGCTAAGTTCGCCCACACTAAAAGCAATGATGCGACCATCGCTAACGCGGTGGCGACGCGGTAAGGGAAATGGTTGCCAGCACGATGGCTGATCCACTGATAACAACTGGCGGTGCCTCCAAGCAGCACTGCGGCAACGATAAAGTCGCCATAAGACCAAACCACGCCATTTGTCACTTGTGATGATATGAAGGGAACTGAGAGTAAACTGAGCGGAAAAATTGCGGGCCACAGTTTTGCTAACTTCTCCATGTATCTATTCTCCAACCATCTTAGTGACTCGACAGGGCACTAGTCTTAAATGCTAGTAAATGAGATTGAACATCATTAGCGATAATAGGACTGCTTGCAACTGTTTATGCGGTATTAATCGCATATTAATAATTCATACTGGAGAACAACCTGGAAAGCCAATATTAAATAGCAGAGTATGCTGTTTAATAAAATAGAGCGGCTAACGGCTTATATCAACTGCAGATAGCGTAAGGTACCAAAGGCGGCGGCGGTAACGGGGAGCGATATCAGTGTGGTCACCGCGATGATGCTGGCGGCCAAGCGATGGTCACCACCGAGATTGCGCACCATAACATAGCTGGCCGCGGCCGTTGGGGCGATAGACAGTAACAAAACAATGCCTAAGGCCATACCGCTGAATCCCATCAAATATGCTGCTGCCACCATGACGCCGGGATACAGCAGACACTTGCACACTGTGGCGATCCCAATATTGAGCCAGTCTGCACTAAAGGAGCGAAATTGCAGTGAAGCACCCGTGCATATCAGAGCTAGCGGCAGGGTTAATTGGGCAAAATAGTGACCCGTTTTGAGCATCCATTGCGGAAGTTGCACCTGTAAATACGAAAAGGGCAACGCCAGCACGATGGCGATGATAAGCGGATTCGTCAGCATGCCCTTAATGCTTTGCAGTAACGAGCGTTGGCCATCGAGATAAAAATTCAGCACAAATACTGACAGGATATTAAACAGAATGGTGATACAACCGAGGTAAACCGATGCTACAGCAATACCTTCTGTGCCGTAGGTATTGGCACAATATGCGAGACCAATAATCCCCATATTAGCGCGAAATCCCCCTTGAATGACCACTCCGCGCGCATTAGCAGGCTTTACAATGCCATGACAAAAAAGCATGAGCAGGGCGAAGAACGTTGCCGTGGCGATAGCGCCAGTCAAAATAAGAGGTAAGTTTGCGGCATGGTGAAAATCTGACTGGCTGATCGACAGGAACAATAGCGCCGGTAGCGCCAAATTAAATACCAGTTTTGAGCCCGCTTCGACAAATCCATCGTTGAGCATTTTATAACGATATAACGCCCACCCCATGAGTAACAAAATTAACACTGGGATCAGCGTGTTGGCGATAAAGGTGAACATTCAGCGCATTCCGTCGATAAGGCTATTGAGCAAATACTGAATCAGCATTTGCCTAAGTAGCATTATCCTAACAGATGTGTTGAGTAAACGTCGCTAGCGAATGTGCCGAAAATTTGTATGAAAACGTGAAAAAAACGGGGGGTTAAAATAACCCCCTTGCCGAAATGTCCACGTAAAATTCAGGGCAGCAGGGATGAGCCATGAAACAGGATAAAAGCAACTTACCATCAGCGATGTTAAATCGCGCTGGCGCTAGCAAGCTGAAAACCGGCCAACAAGGTGGATAAGCTAACTCCACAATACGCAATGATGAGATGCCAGCGATGAGACTTCCCGAACACTCGCTGGCGATGTTCGGCGTATCAAGCGCGCTAGCAGATGCAGGGATAGCATGCTCTAGCGCATTTGATACGGTTAAACGCAAATCAACCGATTACGGCGCAACAAAGTCGAACTGGTGGCATTCGTTGCATACCACTTCAGACGCTTTGTGCATGTGGTGACAATCAGTACAGTCGAGTTCTCCTAAGTGTCCATCCATATGCGGATTAACTTCTAGGTCCGGATGATTTTTTTCAGTCAGTGCGCGCACGGCATCGTAACTCTGATGGCAGCTTAAGCAGCCTTCGGTTGTACCCGCATGTTGCATGCCTTGGGTATGGCATGATTTGCAGGCCACATGGTTTTCTTTATGACTACCACGGAGTTGTACCGCGTTAGCATTAAAGGCCAATAATGCGCTTGAGGCGATAACCGCAACAGCAGAAAGTAGTCGAAGTGATTTTTTCATTTGTTTACCACGTCAGTAAATATCATATGTATAACATATTGGATTTTGGTCGTTGGGTAAATTAGTAGACATAGATTCTAAAAGGCGGCTCACAGTAAGCTTAAAAACTCATAGTGGGATCACAATGAATCTCAGTAATTACTGATTTAGCGAAAACAATACAAGTGAAAGGTTAAGAGGTAATGCATTGATTAACATGGAATGTTGTTTTCTTATTTACCGAGTGAACGCGGCTGTGATGAAATAATTTGATCGCAAATCTGGCGCAAATTAACGCCACAATAAATCCGCGGTTGAGAATGAGAGCGTCATAAGCAAGGTGGTTAAACTTAGGTTAACCACCTGCAAAACTTGGGTAACTTACTGCAATTAAGCGAGTGATTTGCCTAACCAGGTAAAGGAACTGGAATGTTTATTTAAAATAACAACATCATCTGTGATATCGGCTGGACGTCCGGCAAGCCCATAACAAACATGTAGTGGCAATAAATGCTCTTCACGCGGCTGACAATAACGAGCGTTTGGCGCTTGACTCCAGTTGGCTAATCCTTGGGTGGCCGCAGTCACATCGTTGGTATTAACCGTCTGTTGTAGCCATTGTTCAAAACTGAGATTTTTCTGCTCTCGTTCTGAGGTGTGCTGAGCAAAAAATTCACGCATGTTGTGGAATGAGAAGCCAGAACCGATGACCAGCAAGTTATCGTAATCAAGCGCTTGCAACGCCTGACCGATAGCTAAATGTTGCTCAGGGCTCAGATTATTCACCAGTGATAATTGGACACAGGGAATATCAGCTTCTGGATACATCAACATCAAGGGCACAAACAGACCATGGTCATAGCCGCGCTTGCTATCTTGGCGTACCGGAATTCCGGCCGCTTGCAGTGCATCATGCACTTTTTCGGCTAACGCCGGCTCGCCTGGTGCAGGGTATTGAATTTTATAGGTTTCTGCTGGGAATCCATAATAGTCATAAATCATGCCCGGTTGCGCGGCTGCAGTGACGGTAGCGACGCTTTCTTCCCAATGCGCACTGATCAACAGAATCGCGCTTGGTTTATCTAGTTTTTTGGTCAGCCCTTGTAAATGTTTCACCATCTCCGCGTGGGCAGGATCATTGAGCAGTGGCATAGGGCCGCCGCCGTGAGAAATAAAGCTGATAGTTGGCGTTTTCATAACTTACTCCAAAAATTATGCGGTTGCTGACGAAGTGGTGTCTAAATCTTATCTGGGCCCACTGGTACAATACCGGTAGGATTCAGCGCTTTGATTGAGTAATACCCCGCCTTAATATGCTCAATATTAACGGTCGAGCTAATTCCTTCTAACGCGAGTACTCGTTGCATATAAGCGTGCAGATAAGGCATCTCTTTGATCTGATTTCGATTGCATTTGAATAAGCCATAGTAGGCCGCATCAAAACGGATCAAGGTGACAAATAAGCGGATATCTGACTCGGTAAACCGATCGCCAAACAGGAATTCTCTGCCATCACTGAGGCGTTGCTCCAGCATATCGAGGGTGCTAAATACCGCTTGATATGCTTCTTGGTAGGCTGCTTGAGTTGTAGCGAATCCTGCTTGATATACTCCATTATTCAGTGAGTTATACATCTCTTCATTGAGCGTGTCGATATTCTTAGCCAAATCTTGTGGATACAAGTCTGGTCCTTGTTGCACGTGCTCGATAAACGCACTGTTGAACATGCGCACAATATCTGCTGACTCATTATTGACAATGGTTTGGGTCTTTTTATCCCATAACACTGGAACGGTTGCGCGCCCGGTAAAGTGAGGATCGGCTTTGGTGTATAACTGATGAATAAATGCCGCGCCATTAAGCGGATCCGCATCTGCGCCATTAAAGCCACCAAATTGCCACCCTTGATCAGACAAGCGCGGATTGACTACCGTGACGTCAATGTAGTCGGTTAATCCTTTTAACGCTCTCGCCATTAGGGTTCTGGATGCCCAAGGGCAGATATAGCCAACATAGAGGTGGTAGCGGCCTTTTTCTGCTTTAAATCCGGAGCTACCATCGGCGGTAATCCAGTTGCGAAATGAAGAGGTCTGGCGAATAAATCGGCCTTGCTTATCTTTTGCTTGCACCGGTTGCCAATCTTCTGTCCATACACCATCTACTAACATAATCTGCTCCTTGGTAAATCGCAGGGCTCTAGCAGCAGAGCCCTTCACATGGAAATTTGGTTAACGTTTTGACATTAGCGTGCTAGACGTGCTGCAATTTTGCTGTCTACCGAGAAACGACCGCTTCCTTGTATTGCCAGCGTCAGTAGCGCCACCATCAGTGCCAATGCGTATTCGTAACCGTTGTTGGCAAGGAACAGACCGTTAGATATATGGACCGACAGGATGGCCATCAGCATGGTAAAGGCGGCAACCAGTGCTGCTGGGCGGGTCAAAAGTCCTAGCACCAGTGCTAAGCCACCAAAGAACTCAGCGCTACCGGCAAGTAATGCCATCAAGTAACCTGGTGTCATCCCTAGGCTTGCCATCCATTGACCGGTGCCTTCTAAGCCATAGCCGCCAAACCAGCCAAATAGTTTTTGTGAACCGTGTGCCGCCAAGATGATGCCAACAGGTACTCGCAAAACCAATGATGCTACGCCAGCGTTGGTGGCGAATAATTTGTTCAGTAATTGTGATTTCATGATGTTTCTCCAAAGTGTTTAAAACTTGCTGTTTTCGGGTGTCTCTCGACGTTGGAGATACTTTACTTTGTGACAGGACGAAGATTAATATGGCTAACAACGCAATATTATAAACGCAGCATTTATAATGGGGTTGGCTGATGGATCGGATTGATGTTTTACGTGCCTTTGCCATGGTGGCAACAGAAAACAGCTTTACCAAAGCGGCAGACAGGTTGCAGCTATCGCCACAGCTAGTGAGCAAATATGTGTCGCGACTTGAGGAGAACGTTGGCATTCGCTTGGTGAATCGCACCACGCGCAAAGTGCACTTAACTGAGGCCGGCATGCGCTATTTTCAGCGGGCGCAACAACTGCTCGACGACTTTGATGACTTAGATCATCAACTAAGTGATTTGCAGGAAGATGCGCGCGGCTTGCTTAGGATAAGTGCGCCGGTCTCGTTTTCCAGCGCCCATATGGCGCGGCTATTGAGCGATTTTCGCCGTGCTTACCCTCATGTTGACGTGGACCTTCAGCTTAATGACCGCAAAGTCGATATCATCGAAGAAGGTTTTGATGTGGCATTGCGTATCGGCAACCTGAAGAGTTCATCATTAATCGCAAAGTATCTGGCACCGATCCGTCTAGTTATGTGCGCTTCGCCAGCGTACTTAGCGGAATTCGGTACACCGCAGAGTGCTGATGATTTGCAACAACACCAATTTCTCAGTTATAGCTATATGGAGCGAAATCCGTTGTGGCCGCAAGGTCACGATGCACTGATTTCTAACAATGGGGATGTATTGGTTCAGGCCGCAATTGCGGGGGCCGGAATTACATTGCAGCCAACCTTTATCGCTGGAGCTGCGTTAGCGGACGGCCGTTTAATCCAAGTGCTGCCGGAACTTGAGCCTGAGCCGCTGGGATTATATGCGGTGTATCCGCATCGTAAGTTGCTGGCCAGCAAAGTACGTAGCTTCTTGGATTTTGCTGATGGCTATTTTGGCAATCCGCCATATTGGGATAGTGTACTGAGTCAGTAGCGCTACGCTCACCATCTTGTTCTGAGCTAATCTCCAACAATCATGGCAGCAGTGGCTGCCTTGATTAGTCATCTTTTGGATTACCCCTTCGATTGTTTCAATCCAAACTTAGCTTCATTATCGGGTTTGCCTATCTCGTTTAACACACTGATTTTAATTTGGATTTAATGAATATCCGCTAGAGTCAGTAAGATTCCGCGAACGAATAGCACTTGTCGTCCAATAGTGTCTAACATTAAAGCCGCTACACTTAGTATTTCAGCGATAAAAGAACGGATTAGCGCACAAACGTGCTTGCATTGCCTCATTTGAAAAGGACTCCTAATGCCGAACCTCTTCAGTCACCAATTCCTCGCACGTATGCTCGGCGTCAGCTTATTTCTCTTCATTGTTAATCTCAGCGCTGCCGAAGCGCCCGCGAAAAGGGTGGTTGCCAAAAACATCAGTTTTGAACATGAAATTACCCGTGTTGATATGGTCGGTACTGCGGAAGCGGATAAATCAGTCGTCTTATATCCTGCGGTGGCAGAACGGGTGGTGGCGGTGAACTTTAAACCTGGTGACAAAGTAACTGAAGGCCAAGCATTGGTGCAACTTTACGCAAAACGGCAACAAGTGGCGCTTGAACGGGCCAAAATCCAGTTGGCCGATGCTGAACGTACCGTTAAACGTTTAACCGATATTCGCCAGCAGGGCGCGGTGCCTCAAACAGATCTTGATGATGCGATTACTCAGCGCGATCTTGCCAAAGTATCGCTTGAAGAAGCCCAAGTTGAGTTAGAAGAACGCATCGTGCGTGCACCATTTAGCGGTTATGTGGGCTTAACCGATGTTGAGGTCGGCGATCGCCTCAGCATTAATACGCCGATTACCAGCATTGATAGCCGTGACGCCCTATTTGTGAACTTCCAAGCACCTGAAACCGCCTTTAACCTGCTAGCGTCGAATGCGGAAATTATATTGCGTCCTTGGAATAATCGCGCGGAACAACTGCCCGCCAAAATTGCGCAGCTCGATTCACGGATTTATGTCGCCAGTCGAACCATTCGCGCGCGTGCCATCATTGATAACCGTGACGATAACTTCCGTCCCGGCATGAGTTTTCGAGTTAGCCTGCAAATTGTTGGTGATGAATATGCGCGGATTCCCGAGGCGGCATTGTCATGGGGGGCAACCGGCGCTTATGTCTGGGTTGTTGATAATCAGCATGCCACACGCGTTGATATTCAAATTATGCAACGTCTGAAAGGTCGCATTTTGGTGGCTGGAGAGCTTCGCGCGGACACTTTGCTGATTACCGAAGGCATTCAGAATCTGCGTGAAGGACAGGCGGTGAAAGTGGTTGAGGAGCAGTTTTGATGAGCCTGCAACATTACCTGCAAACTAGCGATCTGCCATCACTCTCAATTCGTCGTCCGGTGTTGGTTGTGGTGCTTAATTTGCTGATTATCATTGCCGGCTTTGCGGCGATAAATGGCGTAGAAGTCCGTGAGTTGCCCGATGTCGATCGCCCCATCGTTACGGTACGGGCCAACTTTCCCGGTGGCTCTCCCGAAACAGTCGATACCGAAGTCACCAGCATTCTGGAAGGGGCTGCGGCACGTGTCAGTGGTGTGAAGAGCATTCGCGCGCAAAGCGAAGAGGGTAACGCGCGGGTCGTGGTTGAATTCCGCCCCGGCATTGATCTGGATAATGCCGCCAATGAAACCCGCGAATCGGTCAGCCGTGTGCAACGTGAACTCCCAGATGATGTAGAACAATTATCAATTATTAAAGCGGATAATGACGCGACCAGTGCGGTAAGTCTGGCAATCTCGAGCGATGAAATGGAACTCGAAGAGTTGACGGAAGTCGTGGATGTCGACTTAGCACCGCAATTTCTCAGTATTCCGGGCGTTGCCGATGTGCGCTTAAACGGCGATCGCGAGCGTGTGCTGCGAGTGATGCTCGATCCGCTGCGGCTGACCAGTTTTAACTTAGCGGTGACCGATGTTGCAAATGTGCTGGAGCAGGCGCCATTTGACGTACCCGCCGGGAGTTTACGTTCTACTGACCAACAATTGATTGTGCGTGCCGATGCCACTTCTGTGACCGCCGAGCAAGTAGAAAACATTGTCGTGCGTGGCGATATTCGTATTGGTGATGTCGCTTCGGTGTACTTCGGCCCCGCTGATGCCAATTCGATCGTAAGGCTTGATGGCAAACCTATTATCGGCGTTGAAATCATTCGACAAGCACGTTCAAACACCATTGAGATTTCAGATGAAGTGCTCGCGATGGTGGAGCGGTTAAAAACTCGCTTTCCTAAGCTTCACTTTCAAGTCACCTCCGATGATGCTGAATTTATTCGTGATTCCGTGAAAGAAGTGATCACCAGTTTGGTGTTGACTGTGCTGTTGGTGATCCTCACCCTGTGGATCTTCATTGGCTCCTGGCGGGCAACAATTGTCCCCGCATTGTCCATTCCGGTGGCGCTGATTGGTTCTATCGCGATTATTTGGATGTTGGGATTTTCCATCAATATCTTAACGCTTCTGGCGTTGGTACTGGCGACCGGGCTTATCGTTGACGATGCGATTGTCGTGTCTGAAAACGTACAGCGGCGGCGAGCGATGGGATTGGGCGCACGTGCGGCTGCGGTTGTGGGCAGTCGCGAAGTCTTCTTTGCCGTTGTGGCGACGACGGCGGTGCTCGCCGCCGTGTTTATTCCGATTGCATTTTTGCCGTCAACAGCAGGGCGCCTATTCCGTGAATTTGGGGGCGTGTTGGCTGGTGCCGTTATCATTTCATCGTTTGTGGCATTGTCGTTGGTGCCCGCCTTAACTGCACGATTACCTAAAGAGCAACATGATAAAAATGGGCTATTTAGTCGCCTTGGCACACGGTTACTCAATGGTTATCAAGCGAGTTTGCAGTGGGTGCTTAACCACGCATGGCTTGCCTTCTTTGGCTCAGTGCTGGCAGCGGGCGCTGCGGCGCTACTTTACACCCAATTACAGAATGAGCTATTGCCGACAGAAGACCGTGGCACCATACGTATCTTCGCCCGCGGCCCCGATGGCGTCGGTCTTAATTTTATGGAACGGCAAGCGCGCAAAATGGAAGATATTTTGCTGCCCTATGTCGATAAGGGCGAAATTGATTCCATCTACTCCGTGGTTGGGCAATGGGATCCGAATATCGTGTTTATTACCGCGCCGCTGAAACATTGGGATGAGCGTGAAGAATCGCAGCAAGACATTATTGATAAAATTCGTGGGCCGTTAGCTGCAATTCCAGGCGCACCTGCGCGTGCGTTTGGCGCTAATAGTTTGAATTTGCGCGGGCAGGGAGGCGGTTTGCAACTGGCGCTGACCGGTGAAAACTATGCCGCAATCTACGCCGCTGCGCTCGATTTTAGTCGTGAAATTGAGCAAAATCTCCCGCAACTGGGTACGCCTGATATTGGCTACAAACCCACACAACCGCAGCTGCGGGTGAATATTGACCGCCGCCGTGCGGAAGAGTTGGGCGTGC
Organism: Shewanella mangrovi; assembly: GCF_000753795.1. Lineage (GTDB taxonomy): Bacteria > Pseudomonadota > Gammaproteobacteria > Enterobacterales > Shewanellaceae > Shewanella > Shewanella mangrovi. Next base: position 119,646 of record NZ_JPEO01000007.1, on the reverse strand, counting down.
CACTGTCTGATATCTCTTCCACTTTGAGAGTCGCGATTAACGGCGATGATATTGCCGATTTGAATGTCGGCGACCAGTCGATTCCGATCATGTTACAAGCGCATAACGGCGCGATAAACGACCCCAGCGATCTGTCGAATCTTTATGTTGGCTCGCAATCAGGTCAGTTAGTGCCGTTGTCGAGTTTAGCAACCATCTCTGAAGAGGGAGTTGCAGCTGAACTTAATCGGCAGGCGCAGCGCCGTGCGATTACTCTGGAGATGGATCTGCCAGATGATTTTCCAATTGACCAAGCAGTTATGCATATTCGCGAGCTTGCTGACCGGACCTTGCCTGACAATATCGGCATGTTGTTTTTAGGCGAAGCGTTGACGTTTGAAGAAACTGCGCATGAGGTGATGCTCACCTACCTGCTGGCATTTATCATCGTGTTACTGGTACTTGCGGCGCAATTTGAGAGTTTAAACAGTGCCATTGTCGTGATGTTGACTGTGCCGTTCGGCATCGCCGCAGCCCTGTTGGCACTGTTCTTAACCAATACCTCGATTAATATCTATTCGCAGATTGGTCTGGTGATGTTGATTGGCCTGCTAGCCAAGAACTCTATTTTGTTGGTGGAGTTTGCAGATCAACTGCGCGATCAGGGATTGGCCGTGCGAGAGGCGGTCGAAAAGGCGGCCCATATTCGCTTACGGGCAATAGCCATGACATTGTTTTCGACTATCTTGGGCGGTTTGCCGTTAATTCTCTCAACGGGCGCTGGCGCGGAGGCGCGCAATGCCATCGGTTGGGTGGTGTTTGGTGGATTGGGGATTGCTGTGGTGTTTACCCTCTACCTCACGCCAGTGCTGTATCTTGCCCTAGCGCGTTTTACAAAGCCGCGTGCAGACGAAAGTAAACGGCTGGAGCAGGAGTTAAGTGAAGTGCAACATATTGGCCATTAATCGGCACCGCTTGGAGAGCTAGCGGGAGACAATATCTGGCTTATTGGGTTTAGGTGTGGCGTTATCATACCAAGCCAAAAATTGTTCAGCACCTTGGCGCCCTGAGTCGAGCAACGCTTGTTTGAGTTCATCGCTAATATCGAAGTCTGTGGTGTTCACCCCAAGAGTGTCGATATAAACGGTGCGCGCCCAGTCATCACTGTGCAAGTGGGCATTTTGCTGAGCTTCTAACACAGTACGTATCAGTGCCCAGGTGTAGTCAAAAAAGTGGGTGATTTGACGGTGAACCGCTTGTGACGGATCCTGAACTACCGCGATTTCTTCTTTACTATCAAGACGAAACCCTAATGTTTCATGGTTGTAGATGTAATTGGCTGCCGCATTGGAGGCGGCTTGTTGGCGATTCAAGCGCTGATAGTAATCGGTTTGACGGCATTTAGCCGCATCGACATAGCAGCTACGATCAAACAGTTTGATAGGGTAATTATTTAGCAAACCCCCATCCACCATTACATCGCCTTGCGGGTTACGTTTAGCCGCAAAAAAGAGCGGAATCGACATTGAAATCCTGACTGCATCAGCGATAGCGATCGTTGGCGTATGTTCAAACGAAAACACTTCTGAGAACGAGGTGGCGAGGTTAGTGCAAACGAAATAGAGTGCTTTGAATCCATGAGTTGCACGCATAGCATGCACGTCAGCAAAGGTTGATTCACCGTTGCCCGTTTTGGCGGCAATCAGCTCAGCTATCCATTGGCGAAAGAAGTCACCCTTATACCAACCAAACTCATCTAATAGTCGTTGGCTGTCACGGACGATGCCCCATGAATCATCCATAAACTGGTTAAAATCCAGCGACCAAAGCAGTCTTCGGGTCTCATCAAGCGAATAACCGAGCCCAAGTAACACAGCATTAATAGCGCCTGCTGAGGTACCGCCGATACGTTCAATATTCGGCATGATATTGCGTTGTTCGAGGATGGTTAACGCGCCGACATAGGCGATGCCTTTTACGCCGCCGCCTTCAAATACAAGATTTTTAAATGGATATTGCATGTTGCTCTCCATGACCGATTTGCTTGTTTCCTCAACATATTATCCAGTATCGATAGTACAACATCAGCAGTGAACAAACGAAAATGTGAAAAACGTTAAGCGGTTAGTTGATAACGCTTGAGAGTAACTGATCGGAACACTGACAAAAACCTAATGAAATAGTGGCTTTCTGCTAGGCTAAAAATTCAAACAGTTCTTAGTTCGTTGTTGGGACTATCTCAGAACCAAGCTAAAAACATCTAGTGATGAGTACTCTGAACGCAGTTCGAATTAGCAAGATTCCATGTTCGTGAACACTCATGTGTAACATGAGAGGACAATCGAATGAACACCCTTCAAACACGTGAAATCGATGATTTCAAACAGCACTTCCACGGCACAATTGTGACCCCAAACGACCCAGACTATGATGAGGTTCGGCAAATTTGGAACGCGATGATTGATCGCAAACCCGCCATTATCGCCCGTTGTACAGGTGCAAATGATGTGATGGCAGCAGTTAAGTTTGCCCGTCAGCACAAGTTATTGGTATCAGTACGTGGTGGCGGCCATAACATTGCAGGCAATGCCATCTGTGATGATGCGATGATGATAGATTTATCCTTGTTAAAAGACGTCAACGTGGATGCACAGACTCGCCGCGCGTTGGTGTCTCCCGGCTGTACGCTTGAAGACGTTGATAAAGCTACTCAGGCACACGGGTTGGCGACGCCTGTTGGGATTAACTCAACTACCGGTATTGCGGGATTAACACTTGGCGGTGGTTTTGGTTGGCTAAGCCGTAAGTTCGGAATGACTATCGATAATCTGTTGTCTGCCGATGTGGTGACCGCAGATGGCCGCTTACTGCATGCTAGTGATACAGAGAATGCCGATCTGTTCTGGGGCTTACGTGGAGGCGGTGGCAACTTTGGTATTGTCACGCAATTTGAGTTTCAGCTTCATCCGCTTGGGCCAGAAGTCCTCAGCGGCCTCATTGCGTTTCCATTTGAACAGGCGAAATCTGTGATAACGCAGTTTGCACGTTTTACCGAAACGGCACCGGCTGAACTCAGTGTGTGGATGGTTGCCCGTAAAGCGCCACCTTTGCCGTTTTTACCTGAGGAGGTTCATGGGAAAGAGATTATCGTATTGGCACTGTGCTATGCCGGCGATCCTGCCGACGGTGAAAAACTGATCGCACCATTACGTAGTTTTGCAACGGCCTACGGTGAGCATATTGGTGTTCAGCCATTTTGTGCTTGGCAACAGGCGTTTGATCCTCTGCTGACGCCGGGTGCACGAAATTACTGGAAGTCACATAACTTTGAACATCTGAGTGAAGGTGTTATCGATGCGGCCATTGAATATGCGGCAAGCTTACCTTCTGCTCAATGCGAAATATTTATCGCATCGCTCGGCTGTGAAACGGCGAAAGCGGCGGCAGATACGATGGCATATTCCAGCCGCGACGCCAATTATGTGATGAACGTGCATGGGCGTTGGGATGATGCAGCGGATGATCAGGCTTGCATTACCTGGGCGCGTGAGTTTTTCGCCAAGACCAAACCTTTTGCGAGTGGCGGAGCTTATGTCAATTTCCTCACCCAAGATGAGTCGGAACGGACGGAATCTGCCTACGGTTCTAACTATATGAAATTGAAGCAACTTAAGAAAAAATACGACCCCGATAATTTTTTCAAAATTAACCAGAATATTACGCCGGACTGATCGTTTAGCGCAGTACACGATCGAGCATTCAAAAACGAAAAAGCCAAACAATCACGTTTGGCTTTTTTATGTGTTAAAGCAACGCTTAGCTCAGCTGGGCTTTGATGTTATTTAATAGGTACTCAGTGAAGTCTTCGCCATGGTGCGCCAACATTTTCGGGAACATAGAGATTTTGGTCAGTCCCGGGAAGGTGTTGATTTCATTTAGCAGGATTTCACCTTCATCGCTAAGGAAGAAATCAATGCGTGACAGATGACGTAACTTTAGCCCTTTAAAGGCGCGTACAGCGTAGTCGCGGATCTGCTCGATTTGCGTTTCAGAGAGATTGCTGGCTTCCACTTGGGTCGTAGCGTGACTGCTCGCGGCATACTTTTCTTCAAAGGTGTAGAAAGTATTATCGGCGCAGATGATCTCGCCTGGCTTCGTGGCAATCACGTCGCCTTGATATTCGTAGACGGCAACTTCCAACTCACGCGCACGAATGGTTTTTTCGACAATCACATAAGGTGAGTATGAAAAGGCCTTGCTGAGTATTGGCGCAATCTCTTCGCGTTTGTCGACTTTAAAACAGCCAACGGATGATCCTTGAGACGCGGCCTTAACAAACAGTGACCCCCATGCATCAAATGCCGCTTCACAGCGACGAATAGATTCGTCATCCACTTGATTCACAAATAGATAAGGCGTGTTAGGGATGCCGAGAGCTGTAAACCACATCTTGGCGGTGATCTTGTTAAAGCAGTTACTGCTGGCTTCAGACTCACAACCAAAGTAGGGCAGATTAATCAGATTGAAATAGGACTGGATATCGCCAGTTTCGCCCGGATAACCATGAATGCAGGGGATGACGTAATCAACTCGCCATGCGTCAGTTTCGTCATCAAAGCGAATTTCGCGGCGATTGGTTAATTCACATTTTTTGCCGTCTTTGGTGTGATATTGACCTTTGCCATCGAGTGCTAACCAAATCAAATTAACATCAGCTCGGCTGGCTAGACACGACTCAAAGTATTGTGCTGACAGCAGGGAAATATCATGCTCAGCGCCACCGCCACCACATAGCAGTAAAATGTTTATCCGAGTATCCAAATCAATCTCCCTTGCCAAGTTAGCTTGCGCCTAATGCCGCTCATTATGGCGTAATCTGGGGCGACTGTTAATGTAAATTCAAGTGCTTGTGCGCTAGTGCTGAATTTGTCGACAGCGACGGCGTTGCGCTGTTAATGGACCACGACAAAAGTAGCGCAGTTGTGATGAACTGCAGCCCTGCTACGGCCGTCAGTTATCGCAATACGCTAGCTCCAAAGGCGTGATGCCAAGCCGGATGCACGCAGTGTCAGCTGCTTTACGGCGAGGCTAAACACAGCGTCACGACCGCTACAGCTAAAATGCTTTTTGGCACGGGTAATACCTGTGTAGAGCAGTTCACGGCATAAAAGCTGCACTTGGGCACCACGAGGTTGTGGTGGCAACACCATGGTGACAGCGTTAAATTCGCTGCCTTGGCTTTTATGCACCGTCATCGCAAAGCAGGTATCGTGACTTGGCAAACGTGCTGGCAATACCTGCATCATGCTGCCATCGGCTCGCTCAAACCATGCCATCAACCGCTGGCTGGAAGCGTCGGGTAACAGAATGCCGATGTCGCCGTTAAATAAGCCCAAGTTGTAGTCGTTACTGCGAATGATAATCGGACGGCCGCTATAAAATTCCTGTCGCGGTGCTAACAACTCGGCTTGTGCTAGTCGCCGAATAATCGCCAGATTGAGACCATCAACGCCGTATTCTCCAGCGCGCATCGCACACAATACGCGAAATTGGTTAAAAGTTTGCAGCACTTGCTGTGGTTCTGCCTGTTGCTGTACCAAAGCCAAATAGGGGCGATACATTGCCACACAATGGTCAAGTAGCTGGCGCTCGGCATTCATCTCGGCTTGCTGTTCAAACCATGCAAGTTCGGCGTATTGTTGGCGCCAAATCTGCTTGGCCGCGCTCACATTACCTTGATTGACGGCACTTGCTAACATGCCGATCCCGGCATCACCTTTAAATCGATGACTATGGCGTAACATACACAAGCTATCACCCAATGTGCCTTGGTAACTGCCAGCGGCTAGTTGCGTACGACATAGCTGACTCAGGCGCTCGGCTTGCTGGTGGCTATATTGCATCTGCCAGCGTTCACCATCATGTAAGCCATGACAGATATCGGCCAGCACAGCACCGGCTTCTACCGACGCCAATTGATCTTGGTCTCCCAATAAAATTAAGCGTGCATTTTCGGGTAACGCATCCAGCAGTTTGGCCATCAGTGGGAGATCGACCATTGAGGCTTCGTCGACAATCAATAAGTCGAGCAATAATGGATTGCTGCTGTTATGGCGGAACCGCGAATCGTCGGGGATAACCCCCAATAATCGGTGAATCGTCGCAGCCTCTTCTGGGATAAGTGCAAGCGATTGCTGTAGCGGTTGCAATACGCCATTGAGCTCGCTTTGCAAGCGTGCTTTTGAGCCCTTAATCGATTCCGAAAGACGAGCTGCCGCTTTACCTGTTGGCGCGACGAGACGCAGGGTTAATTGCGGTTGCAGATACAACAACAGCAGTAGCACTTTGGTAACCGTTGTGGTTTTACCGGTTCCGGGCCCACCAGTGATTATCGATAAATTACGGCTGAGGGTGGTGGCCGCCGCCACCTTTTGCCAATCGATCTCATCATCGCTGGACGCGAACAGTCCGTTAAGCAACTCACTCACTTGTTGTAAAAATCTTGGTTGCTGATCAAGTTGGGTTGCGATAGCACTATCTTGTGCCAACGATAGCAACTTGCTGGCAACTAGCTGCTCATAACGCCAATAGCGGCGTAAGTACAAACGTTGCTGTTGCAGGACTAGTGGCCGATTTAGTGCATCGTCTGTTTCATTGGCCTGTGGCTGCCAGACCAAAGATGATTGCTGCAATATATCACTGAGCTGAGCGCAGATCTGAGTATCGGTTTGTGCCTCACTGACGATGCGGCAAAATAACGGTTCATTTGCTGAATCATCAGGCTGGATGTGTAACTCGTCGCGCAGTGCAAGCGGATTATTCAGCTCAATATGCGCAAGCGGTAAGCAGCTATGCTGGCTGGATAGTTGTTTGGACAGCAGCGTCAGAAGTAATAACAACATGGGCTCAGTTTCTGCACTGAGTTGGCATAGTTGCAGCGCAAAATGACGATCTAAGGCGGTGATAGCGCCCTGTTGTTCGGCAAACTTAAGTAACTGTGGCAAAGGGTGACTGAGCTGCAGCGATAACGCCGTGTTGACTAGTTGCATCAGAATAGCTCCAGATCCAGTTGCGGTTGCGACGGTGATTGAGGTGAGGGCGGTGGTATATCACCAGTATCATTTGCATCACCACTCAACAGTGAGTCCAGCGCTTCGATTAGCGCTTGTGGTGGCCGATCATAATAAATGCCCGCTTGTGGATATTCGGGTGACATTCCACGCAAGAACAGGTAATAGCAACCACCGATATCCCGTTGGTATTGATATCCCGGCAGGCGTTTGGACAGATGGCGATGTAGTGCCAAGGTGTACAACAGATATTGCAGGTCATAACGATGCGCTAACATTGCGCGATGGAGATTATCGCCATGATAATCAGCAAAACTGTTGCCTAAATGGTTGGATTTGTAGTCTGCAATATACCAACGATTTTGGTAGCTAAAGGTTAAATCGATAAACCCTTTGAGCATGCCGCGCAGCGTCTCGAAACTGAGTCCCGCTTGATAACCGTACTCACTCAGGAGTTGATTCAGTGCTTGGCAATTGAGTTCACTGACCGGCAGATAAAACTCCATTTCCGCCACCGCTTGTCGAGCGCTTAAGCCGCCTAAGCTAAGACCGCTATCGCGTTGTTCATCTCCCAATGGTGCAGTCAGGATCTGTTGGTACCATTCAACCAACATGGGCAGCTGGGCGTCATCAATACCATACTGGCGCATCGCATTGGGTAATACGTCACTGACCGCAGCGCGATAATCGTCGGCATCAAAATCAAGATCTTCCAGTACTTGGTGCATAAACGAGCCGGCGTTGGCGCCTTTCTCGAACAAAAAGCGTGCCGCAGGTATGGTTTCTGGCACTGGCTGTAACGCTTGCAGCGGATCAAAACTTTCGTCATCCATGCCTGGTGTTTGCGGCGGTAGCTCTGTTACCTCTTCTGTGTACGAGGGCGCGGATTGATGCAGCGACTCTTTTATCAAGCCGCTATAACTGCCAACACGCCAGCTAAGCTGCGGTGGCATCTCCAATGTGAGTGGCGTGACGCTCGCGTTTGCTTCATCGCCATTGGCCAAACTTCCAGAGCGTTGCAGTGGCACAATATTGGCGACTGAAATCGCCTCAGAGGCTAAACCGCTGAGATGCTGCTGTATCGCGGCAAAATCTAGGTCCGCACTATCAAATCCTAACAGGTAACCGATAGCGGTATCTGGCAGATAACTTTTAATGCCCGCTTTGAGCTTACGTGAATAGTTTGCAAGTGAGAGATAGCAGCGATAGACCGGACGCGTGAGTGCGACATAGAGTAAACGCAGATCTTCGGCTAACTGCTCCTGTTTTTGCTGCGCCTTACCCGCTTCTTCGCGGGCTAAGTCCCAAATAAGCTGGTTATCTTGGTGATATAACAATGGCTCCGGTGTGCGGCTACTGGCTCCTAAGCTCACAAATGGCACAAAGCAGACAGGATACTCTAATCCCTTACTCTTATGGATGGTGACGATTTGCACCAAATTCTGCTCACTTTCGAGCCGTAACTGTTGCTCTTCGCCATTTTGAGCTTCAAGTAGCTGTTGTTCAAACCAATAGAGTAGGGCCGCAGGGCCGTCGACTTCGGCGGATTTTTGCTGCAATAATTCGCACAAATGCCGCAGGTCCGTCAGACAGCGTTCACCGTTGTCGGTTGCCAGCAATCGCTGGATCATGCCGGTGTCAGCCGCCAATTGCATCAGGCAAGGCATGACACCACGGCTGTTCCAAAGCAGATGCCAGCGTTCAAATTGTGCTAACCATTGGGCGCGGCTGTCTTCATTCAGGTTGAACTGATGAATATCGCCAATACTCTGGCCAATTAACTGCGTCGCCATTGCACTGCGCAGTGCAAATTCATCTCGCGGATTGTTCAGTGCAATCAGTATCAGCGCGAGTTCTCGTGCCTCAACGGTGTTAAACACACTATCGCGACTTAAGAATACGGCACCGATCTGGCGTCGCGACAGCGCTTGCTTCATCGCTTGCGCTTCAAAATGATCGCGCACCAATACTGCAATGTCTTTTGCGCGCAAGCGGCGTGAACCATGTTTATCCTGCAACTGACTATCATGTTGCAGCAGCTTCAATATCTGCTCAGCAGCATCTTCGGCCAGTAGTTCGCGCGCCGTCTCTTTATTGAGGCCATGCTCCGCATCTTCCGCCAACAGGCGCAACTGTAACGCGTGATTATCATCAGCGCTTAGCAGTTGCTTTTGTGCCGCCTGTGCTGGCACCTTTACCTGCTCAAACGGAATATCTTCTCCGGCAAAAGGCGTTGTATGATTAGTAAAAAGGGTATTGACCGCATCGACCATTGCCGCGCTGGAACGATAGTTAGTGCCCAGCGTGTACTGGCCTTGTGTAGTGTGTTTGGCTGCCAGATAGGTGTGAATATCACCGCCACGGAAGGCGTAAATAGCTTGTTTGGGATCGCCAATCATCAACAGTGCGGCCGTGCTTGGCGACGGTGAAACATCGACGTCAGCGGGCTTTGCCGTCAATGCGTAAGACTGCTGATAAATACGCGAAAAAATAGCAAATTGCAGCGGATCTGTGTCCTGAAATTCGTCAATTAAGGCCATTGGAAAACGCTGGGCAATTTCCTTAGCGAGCAGACGTCCGGCAGTATCATCTTGCTGCTGGTGGCCAAGCGCTGTTGCTAAGGTGGAGAGCAAATCGTCGGGGGTTAATACGTTGCGCTGCGCTTTTTGTTGCTGAAAGCGACGACGGATGTTGTCTCGGGCCAAATAAAGAAATGCTGGCTCGACATTGGCAAGCCGTTCATTGATTTCATCTATGAGTGCCATGAGCGGCACTTGTTCAGCGCTAGGCGCGGACGCACTGCTCTTATTGGTTTTGAGATTGGCAAGCGATAGCTTATCGAGCCCATCTTTAGGTGGCAGTTCATGTGCAGATGCTGCCCAGCTATCCATGGCTTCCAGTGCCGCCACAAGTTTCGGATATTCAGGTTGTTTGCCATAGCGGCTTGCGTTGAGCGACAAGCCAAATAGTTGCTCGCAAAGCGCTTCTCGCTCGGCTGGCCAACGTTGTTTTAAACGAGCAATAGCGGGCAGTAGCTGCGCTGCAATTTCATCAAAGGCGATCGGCTGCGGTTTGGCAATGGCTTCAGCATTGCCGAGTAAGGGCCGCAGCAAACCTTGTAATTTTTGCGGTTCTTCAAAGATTTGGTAAATGAGTTGTGCAACCAATCCGCTCAGTGGGTAACAATGCTGGCGCCAGAAATCACGTACGGCATGGTGCAAAAACTCGCTGTCGTCCAGCGTGAACTCAGCTTCAAACAACAAGCTGGATTCAAACGCTAAATCACTCAAAATACGTTGGCAGAAACCGTGAATGGTAAATATTGCCGCTTCATCTAGCGACTTTAACGCCAGATCTAAGCGAATGAGCGCCTGATGACGTTGCTCCTCAGTGAGTGGCGCCAACAGACTGTTAATAAACTCGTCAGACTCAGGCAGACCGAGACAAGCACGATACGCCTGGCGAATGCGGCTACGAATACGATCGCGCAGTTCTTCGGTTGCGGCGTTGGTGAAGGTTACTACCAATATCTGTTCGCAGGTCAGCGCCTTATCAACACCAATGCCAAGCAGCAACCTGAGGTACAAACCTGAGATAGTGTAGGTTTTACCTGTCCCCGCACTTGCTTCGATAAGCCTTGCACCTTGCAACGGTAATGTCAGCGGATTTAATAGTTGTGGCGTCGTGATACTACTCATGATGCGACTCCTTGTGCACTTACGCCGCCATGAGCGACAAAGTCACCCAGCTCTTCTAACTTTCCTTGGTGGTAGAGTGAGTTCAGCGGCTGTAACAGCGTTATGGCGATGCTGCCAAACTGCTGTTCGGTAAAGTCATCTGGGTAGCAAAAACTGCGCTGGAAATGTGGTTCGCTGCCTTCACCCGGATACATGCCGTCCTCCCATACCTTGCGAGCATTCTGCAGGCGCTCATCGTGCTCTCCATCGCTCATGGCATATGCCAGCGAGGTATTTGGAAACAGCATCAATGGTTGTGATTGACCGTGTAAGAAATGTTGTAACCAGACACTCAATTGTTCTTGTGCTTGCGTAGCGTCTAATGGCGCAAAAGCATGGAAATGGCCAATATCCAGCAGGTAGCTATGGCGTTGTACACCCATACCGTTCATCGCTAAATGCCGCAGAAATAACCGAATAATATCGCGTCCTTTCGCTGTGCCGGGACGAAAGTCCACTAAGCCTTTACCGCCCAGGTTATCTAGGTGGCCTTGTAATCTCAGGGTTAAGGCTGGAAATGGCAAATCAATTGCTAGCTTTGTGAGTTTTTCACCGCGTAAGAATTGGCTGCGCTCCACCAAAGGCGCAATATCACGCCGATATTGCCGCAGTGTCAGTTCGTCAAAAGGCGCATTTGGCAGGCGACCACTGGCCTTAAGTTTCTGACTGAGTTGGCTTTGCTGTACTCCATCCTGTTCAAGGGCGTCATCTAGCATTAACGCTTGCAATTGATAACGTTGCAGCGCATTGGGTTTAAACGGTTCATCGTTGTCATCGGCGTTAAGCGCTAGCCCCAGATCTAACTTCAAGCTGCGATTAAAAAAGTACTGTGCCGGATTGCGATAAAAGCGGATAAGCGCTTGCAGTTCAACGAGTTGCAAATTGGCTACCATGTCTGTTGCGGTATCTTGCTCTGCCACCAGCGGTGTTCCTTGCGTAAAAGGCGCGGGTGGCTCAATTTGCGTCGGACACCATTGTGCTGAAAACGAGGGGGTCAGTGGTTGCACCGCGTCAGATGCTAATAGCCTTGTCTTATACAGCGCTGGATCAAATGGCTGCAGTGGTTGCTGTTTGATAAGACGGCTGACGAGAGTGTCTTCCAGCATTGCCAACTGCTCGGCCGAGAGCAAATCCTGCTTAAATTGTGCCGCTAGCGTTTCAGGAATGCAGGTTAATTGGCAGTACTCCAGTAACTCTGCCACCAGCATTGAAGGATTACGTGGACTGTTGTCTCGCTGCGAGCGTCCCACATAGCTGATATATAGCTGTTGTCGTGCTGACAGTAGCGCCTCTAAAAACAGATAGCGATCATCAAGTCGGCGTGAGCGATCGCCTTTACGTGGTGGTTGCTGAGCCATCAGATCAAAGCCAACTGGATGTTGTACTCTGGGGTAGAGACCGTCGTTCATGCCCAGCAAGCAGACCACTTTAAACGGGATTGAACGCATGGGCATGAGCGTACAGAAATTAACTGCACCGGCGAGATAGCGTTGGCCCACTCGGGATTCATCTAATTGACTGCTAAACCATTGCTGCAGAATGCTGTTGTCCAGTGGTTCACTAAATGCAGCATTCGATAATTCTGATTCAAGTTTTGCTATTGCGCTGTTAATCGTCATTAGGGCTTGCGTATCAGCGTCATCAGTCACCTGATAAAAATCATCACACAAGTTGCTAAGTTGCTGAATCCGTTTTGTAACAACGGCTGGCTCTGCAAATTGCTGGCTAAGCTGGTCTATGCTTTCAATAAAATTGAATAGTTTGCCGAGTGCTTGCGCATTCTGACCTTCAACGCCAGCGACAGCAAGCTGTTCAGCGAAGAGTTCGGCTTCGTCTTCTAGGGCATAGCCAAGGATTAAACGTTTCAAGCCTGCTGCCCAGGAGTTTTGTTCAAACGCGGGTAAATCCTGCTGACTTCGACTCTCGGCACTACGGCCCCAACGCACTCCTGCCTTGTCGAGCCAGCGACGGATCAGCGTGAGTTCGTCATCATCCAATCCGAAGCGTTTCAATGTTGCTGGTACTTCGAGAATGGCCAAGACTTCGGTGAGTGCAAAGCGGCTGCGATTGATGTCGAGTAATGCCAGAAAAGCACTGATAAGCGGCGATTCTTGGCTGGCACCGCGATCCGCGATGGCATAAGGCATGTAAAATTGGCCTTCGCGGCGGGAAAACACAGCGTCAATATAAGGGGCATACGCTGCAACATCGGGTAGCATCACCACTATATCTTTCGCTGAGAGACTAGGATCTTTGGCGAGTATCCACTGCAGATGGTCATGCAAGGTCTCGACTTCCCGTAATGGCGAATGACAGCTGCGCAGCAATATGGAGTCATCAGCATCACGCAAAATTCGGCGACCGTTTACGGTCAAATAGAGTTCGCTGTCTGGGCCTAATAAACGGCCGCGGGTTTCCATTTCCAGAATATCTTGCTGAATACCACGCAGTAAGGTGTCATCGCCGGCGGCATAGAATAAGTCATCGCCCAATTCAATCGCTTCAGGCGGTAGCTCCAGCATCAGATCCAGCAATTCACGCCCCAGTTTCCCGTTATTAGCCAATAACGGATTACCCACGATCAGATTTTCCTGCCAGTTAGCAGGTAACTGACGTTTTTCACCATAGGTGAGATTGATACGTGCCCGTGCTTTAGGATTAACGATATCGCCCCAGTAGTGCTGACATGGGCTTAAGCTCAGTACGGTTACCGGAATGCGATGTCCCAATGCCTGTAAAACGCTAAGCGTTTGTGGCGGAATGGAGGAAATGCCAAACACGAATAACCGTGCCGGCAGTTGTGGCAGCTCAACGGCGTCGTTCTCTAGCACTTCCACCAATGCTTGATGCAGATTTGCACGGTGATAACGGCTTAGTCCCAGCGCTGCATTAAAGGCCACTAGTTGTCGCCAAAGTTCAGCTTGCCACGCCTGCTCGCTACTAAGTGCGAAGGGCTGCTCATTGGCTTCCCACGCGGCTATCCAATCCGGGCGATACACCAGATATTGGTCAAATATATCGGCAATACGCGCCGCTAGTTGGTAGCGCTTTAACTCAGGTTGTGATGATTCGGCGCTGAGATATCGTTGTAGCGGTGCGTACAAAGGTTGTGCTATCAGTTGCGGTAGTAGTGATAACAACTTCCACGTCATCGATTCTTTGGTGAAGGCGTTTTCTTTTGGTACATCAGGCAGTAAGGCATGGCAAAGTTGCCAGATAAAGCTCGAGGGAAGTGGGAATTCTAAGCCCGCCGCAATGCTGTTATGCTTGGCAATTTCTAGTCTTAGCCAAGTGGACATCCCCGGGCTTTGCACCAAAATCTGCTCAGCGCTTAACGGCGATTGTCCTGGCAACGGCGTGCGGATCTGGTCGGCGAGGGTGGCCGATAACAACTCCATTTTGTTGGACTGAATAAGTTTAAACATAGGGGCAGACGAGATCCTATTGTTGTTACGCCTTACTTGGCTGTCTAATGCCGATTGTAATGGTCAATGCTTGCGAGTACTAGTTACTGAATGCACACAACGCGACTGATTTTGTGTTGAAAATAATCAATCAAATGTGTTCTGTTTACTAATGGCTTTTCCTGATTTTTTTGCTAAGTGATTTACTTAAGAAGATAAATTTCTTCTTAAGCTGGCTGATTTGTGATGAATTTTTTTGCTGGTATTTAAGCTGAGAGTAACAGCTTCGCCATTGTTCTATATCAGTTACCAGCGCTGGCCAGTGCTGTTTGAGTTGCTCGCTAAAGGCATTTGGGCCAGTACTTATACTGCGTTCAACGCCCATTTTTGCTGCCGCGTTTGCTACTTTGGTAAAGCCAGAATCTATGGGCGAGCGACGAGTCGGCAGGCGTAAAATACCCGTATGCCAGGCGATAATCAGCATCACTAAGGTGATAACGCTGCCTAAAAACAAGGCTATTCGCAGCGGCGTTGCTTCACCCAGTAATTTGGATAGCAGTTGTTGTTGGCGTTGTTCGTTAAACCCCAGTACCCAAACCGTCCAGTAATAATCGAGATTAGCCAATTGTAAGCGAATGGCATTAAACCAGCTGCTATTGCGTATGCCGCTAAATGTGGCATCGGCCAGATAGCTATCTTCCGCGGCAAACATACTGTCAAACCCTTGCTCGATACGTTCTGGGGCGATCATTGCAGTGGGATCATAGCGCACCCAACCGCTATCGGGCAGCCATACTTCGCTCCACGCATGCGCCATGTATTGGTATACCGACATGTAGCCAGCATCCGCATTGTAAATGCCACCTTGATAGCCGGTCACCATACGTGCAGGTAGCCCTGAAGCGCGGGCTAGAATGGTAAAGGCACTGGCGTAATGGACGCAAAACCCTTGTCTGGTGGTAAATAAAAACTCGTCCAGTTGATTTTGCCCAAGCGCTGGCGGGGTAAGGGTGTAGTAATAAGGTTGCTGGTTAAATAGCTGCATCATCGCCGCTAAACGTTGTCGAGGGTTTTGATATTGCGCAGCATATTGTTTACCGAGAGCAATCGTCTGAGGATTGAGCTTGGCGGGCACGGAGAGGTCTTGGTCGAGCTCAACCCGACTCGGCACGCGATTCAACGGCGCTCCGATGGCACTGGTCACCTGATATTGAAACTTTTGCTCGATAGGTTTGACCGACACCAAGCGATAATCGTTAAGCTGTTTAACCCCCTTAGTTTGGCTTTGCGCCCGATCTAAGCCAAATAGCCAA
Organism: Shewanella mangrovi; assembly: GCF_000753795.1. Lineage (GTDB taxonomy): Bacteria > Pseudomonadota > Gammaproteobacteria > Enterobacterales > Shewanellaceae > Shewanella > Shewanella mangrovi. The sequence goes on along the minus strand of NZ_JPEO01000007.1, from coordinate 104,143 downwards.
TGTTGCCCGCTACGTTCGGCAATAACGCTATAGTTCAGTTGATTTTCGCTCGGCGGATCCTGCCGTTCATCGATGTTATAGGGGCGAAACCAATTAATAGAGCGAGTTGGTTCTGATTGCCGCCAGCGATGTCCGTCGTAATCGGTCAACACTAGCGCTCGCCAATAGAGAGTCGCGGTTGCTGGCGGTTGCCCATCGAAAGTCACACGAAATGCCAGTTCCTGCGAGCGGGTAAGCTGAGTGATATCGCCAAAGCTGACTTCGTCTGATAGCCCGGTGGTTGCCCCTTTACTCTGCGGCACCAACCATAGCGGCGAAAGCCTTGGCAATACAATAAATAGCGCTAACGCGAGCGGTAAACTTTGCAGCAATAAAACGCCGGCATGGCGTGCTTGTAAAATCAGGTTTTGCTGGCCGCGATACACACTGAGCAACGTAGCAGTATTAATCGCGATCACTAACAGACTTAACAGGGTGTCGCCGATACCTTGCTTATCGATAAAAGCGAGGGCGATAAGAAAAAAGCCGGCAAGCACGATCGCCAGAATGTCGCGCCGTTCTCGCATTTCGATATATTTGAGTGCATAACCTAAGATCAACAAGTTAATAAGCGCGTTTAGCATTCCCAGCTCTCGGCTGACTAACGCGAGTGTTGCTGCGGCTGCTATTGCTAATGTGGTTACGAGCCAGCGTGGTGGCCGAGCAACTCGTCCAAAATAGATACCAATGCGCCAAACAAAACAGATACCGCAGATCCCCAGCGTTGCTACTGAGCTTTTATCAGCTAAGGGCATAATGACCGCAATATTGGTGATCAATAACCAAAGCAGGGTATGGCGGGTGATATTGTCGTGGGATTCAGTCATCGCCCGTTCCTAGCTGAAATAACGCCAGTGCTGTGAGGCAGATTAACCTGTGCTCCTGACCGTTGCTCGGTGCAATTCTCTGCTGCCCCAACTGCAAGCCCCAATATTGATTGGGGGTTTTCGCCAGTTCATCGATCTGAAAACTGAGCACACTTAGCCAATGCTCCAATGCCATGTTATCGAGTTGCGATGGCAAACATAACCATACGGGCTCTCCTTCGGGGGTAGTGAACTCTTTGGATAACATACCGCGCTCTTGTGCCCACTGTTTCCAAGCCACTTGCTTGAGTGACTCGCCAGGAATATAGCTTCGCAGGCCTGCATATTCATCAACGCCTTTTAACGCTGCTCCGGTTTCACCACTGTCTCCATCAAGACTCGAAAACGGGAGTCGCCCATTGTGGTGTGCAGGAAATACCATATGCTGGGTATTGAGATCTAGCCATGACCATACTCGGCACAGCCCTAGCGGATAGCGCGATTCAATACGCATTCTTCCGGGATCTAACGGCCCGCGTTGATGCGTCGCAAATGACAGTACACGCGTTTGTGGTTGTTGACCCACCTCAATGACACGCAGCTCGTCATTATGTGGAAACGATAGCTGTAGTTGATAGAGGGGTTTCGTAGCGTATAACTTGACTGGAATAGAAAGTTGTTGACCAGCATAGGTATGGGTACTGCCTGCGGATAATAGCGTCAGTCCAGCAAGATTGCGGTAGCTATGCAATATGGTGCTGATAAACACGCTTGCCAGCAGCAACGACATGCCAATGACCAAATTGTTTTGATAGTTGGTGCCAAACAAAAACAGCAACACTGTGAGCACAATCCATAACAGGCCAAAGCCGCTTGGCAGAATAAAAATGCTGTGGTGACTCAGCGTCTGTTGCGTCGCTGCGGGAATGCGGCGTTTTAACCATGAACTAAACCAGCGCTGCATAATACGGCTCATCACATCACCTAATTGGATTCACGCTGGCCAGTAACTTGGCAGATAGCTGCTCCCCCTGGGCCTGGCTGGTCTGACGTATGCGATGTTCAGCGACAGAGGTAAATACTGCCTGCACATCTTCTGGCACCAGATATTCTCGCCCATCTAGGAATGCCCATGCCTTTGCTGCGGCTAACAGCGCCTTACTCGCCCGAGGGGATAGACCAAACCCCTCAGTGAGATTGCGCGATTCATCGACTAATGCCAGTAAATAATTGAGTAGGGCGTCAGATGCTGTAACGGCCGCACATCGCTGTTGCATTTCGCTCAGTGTTAACGGATCGATGCATTGTGGCAAAGCACTGATATTACTATCGTCACCTTTGAGCATGGCGAGTTCTGCCGCTAACGAAGGATAGCCAATAGAGAGCCGCATCATAAAACGATCCAGTTGTGATTCCGGCAGGGGAAAAGTCCCAGATTGCTCTGATGGGTTTTGTGTGGCAATCACAAAAAAGGGCTTAGGCAGGTGGTGGGTAATACCGTCGACGGTAATTTGCTGCTCGGCCATCGCTTCCAACAGCGCACTTTGTGTTTTTGGGCTGGCGCGATTGATTTCGTCAGCCAAAATCATTTGGCGAAAAATAGGCCCTGGGTGAAATACAAACTCAGCCTGCTGCTTATCAAAAATCGACACCCCGAGAATATCGGCTGGCAACATGTCGCTGGTAAATTGAATCCGCTGATGGCTGAGGCCCAAGGTTTGTGCCAAGGCTTGCGATAAGCTGGTCTTGCCCATACCCGGTAAGTCTTCAATGAGAAGATGGCCTTTGGCAAGAATACAGGTCAGCGCCAGCTTGACTACCTGAGGTTTACCAATCAGTACTTTTTGTAATTGCGCGGTAATGGAAGCGATAGTCTGTTGCTGCATCTAAACATCCGTAATTCATCAAAAAGTTGTAACAGTATAGTTTTATAATCAGTAACTTGAAGCAGTAATTTGCTTATACAATGTGTTTAATGTGGCATGTATAAAATAGACCGATAAGCGATTGGCGCGAAGCCAATCGAACATATATACGAATTTGGCATTATGTTGTTACGGCCTGAATTTGGTTAGCTTGCCATTTACGTAATTGATTTACTAAAGCCATCTCCTTGGCGGATTTAACGGGAATTTATTTGGATTTGTTACAAGGTTGTAATAAACGTATTTAAAATAGATATTTAGCGTTAAAAGTAAATATTGAAGCTAGCACTTTACTAAGCGTCAGAATTTTGACACACTGAAACAAATTTACGATTCTTGTGAACTATATCAAGTATCGTGCATATAAAAAGACGTTTGCATTAGGGTGTATCAATCAAATGAATAGTTATGACGATATCGGCGCTTTTAAGTCGAAAATAGATCAGGAAGAGCTTAACTTTCAGGCGTTTGGTGATAAGAATATCGTCATGGCGTCTGCGTGGCCGCTATTAAATGAGTTAATGCACGGCGCCAAAACGCCCGCTAAGCCAGTTAATTCCACGTTGGCTTCAAATCCCAAAGCGGCATTCGCCGCTGCAAACGTACAATCTGTGCGCGATATCAGCACGCCTCAACATTTATCAGCGAACGGCATGCCGTCTTCGACCGAAGCTGAACTCAAAACAGCGGCCGATAAGCCGACAGAACTTAGTGCCATTTTGAAGAAGGTTAGCCGATGAATCTGGTTTATTTAACATCCCCCAAGGGCGGTGTAGGTCGTACCACATTGACTGCCAATTTAGCGTTTGCGTTGCAGCGCTTGGGTCATCAGGTTGTGGTGTTGGATTTGGATGTGCAAAACTCACTGCGGTTACATATGGGCTTATCTGTAGCCGAGCATCGCGGTGTAGTCGCGCAATCGCAACACAATAGCGATTGGCGTGAGCATATTATCGAAACACCGAGTGGTGTAGGGCTATTGCCATACGGACAGGCCACCAAAGCGCAGCGTGAAGGCTTCAATACGCTGTTGCGTCAAGAGCCAGATTTTCTCGAACATCGTTTAGGTTCATTGCTGCATCAGCCCGGCTGTATCACCCTAGTTGATTTGCCTACTGGTCCAAGCTCAGGTTTGGATGCTGTCAAACGCATGGATGGTTTAGGCGTAGTCGTGTTGATGGCAGATGGTTGTTCCGCTGCCACTATGCCTTTGGTAGGACAAGATCATTATCTTGGTGCTGAGGCGGGTAAACGCGCCTTGTACATTATCAATCAGATTTACATCCGCAGCCGCCTTAATCGCGATTGTGCCGAATTTTTTGAAAATCGACTGGGTTCTGCGTTGTTAGGACGGGTACATCGTGATGAAGCGATTCCCGAAGCAACGGCGTCATTACAGTCAATTTTTGAATATGCCCCCACCTCTGCCGTGATTCAGGATTTGGAAGATATTGCACGTAGTATTAGCAGAATGCTACCAGATGCTTACGGCCATGATTCTATGAAGTTCTCACTGAGATAGAGATAGTCGCCATGGAAAAGCAGAATAAGACCTTTACTCCGATAAAGGCGCTTAATTTCGTCGCAATTTTAGCCTTCGCCTGTATCGTGCTGTTGATTGTGACAACGCCATTAGATGTTGAAAACCAAACGTTATTTGGTATTTCAGGACTAATATTAGCGTTGATCGTCGGCCGGATTCAAACCTCATGGGCGCGCCTCGTACTGCTGTTGATGAGTGTGGTGATTTCCACTCGTTATCTGTGCTGGCGCGCAACCGACACCTTGGTATATAGCACGCCGTTGGAGACCATTTTGGGTGTCGGCTTGTTATTAGCTGAGGTTTACGCTTGGATTATTTTGGTGCTCGGGTTTATTCAAACCGTGTGGCCACTAGAGCGTAAAATTGTACCGTTGCCAGAAGATACCAGTCTATGGCCAACGGTTGACGTCTATGTGCCAACCTACAACGAAAGTCTGGCGATTGTGCAAGACACTGTCTTAGCCGCACTCAACTTGGATTATCCCAAAGATAAACTGCGTGTATATCTACTCGATGATGGTCGACGTCCAGAGTTCGGCGCTTTTGCGTCTGCCGCTGGGGTTGGATACATCACACGTAACGATAATAATCATGCCAAAGCGGGTAACCTCAATAATGCGATGAAAGTGACCAACGGGGAACTCATCTGTATTTTTGACTGTGACCACGTTGCGACACGCATGTTCCTACAAGCGACCGTCGGGGCCTTTCTGAAAGAGCCAAAACTGGCGCTGCTGCAAACGCCGCATCACTTTTATTCGCCAGATCCCTTTGAACGTAACTTGCATACCTCTATCGATATGCCGGGTGAAGGTGAGCTGTTTTATGGGCCGGTGCAGAAGGGCAATGACTTTTGGAATGCGGCGTTTTTCTGCGGTTCATGCGCTGTCATCAGACGTACTGCGCTGGATGAAACCGAAGGCTTCGCCGTACAGACTGTAACGGAAGATGCGCATACCGCGTTGAAACTGCAACGTAAAGGTTGGGATACCGCATTTTTGGGGATTCCATTAGCGGCAGGTTTGGCGACCGAACGTTTGTCGTTACATATCGGCCAGCGGGCTCGTTGGGCGCGGGGTATGTGTCAGATCTTTAGAGTCGACAACCCGTTATTGGGCAAAGGTCTGAAACTCGGACAGCGTTTGTGTTATCTCAATGCGATGATGCACTTCCAGTTCCCGCTACCGCGCTTTGTGTTCGTCACCGCACCTTTGGCTTATCTGCTGTTCGGACTCAATATTATTGCTGCATCGCCGGAGTTATTGCTGGCGTACGCATTGCCGCATCTGTTTCATGCGTTATACACCAACTCCATTTTGCAAGGACGCTATCGTTACAGCTTCTGGGGTGAAATCTATGAGACGGTACTGGCATTTGCCCTCATTCGTCCAACACTCGCGGCGTTATGGGATCCGTCTAAGGGTAAGTTTAACGTAACCGAAAAGGGCGGTTTGCTGCGAGATGGTTACTTTGACTACGAAGCCGTAAGACCTCATCTAGTGACGCTTGCCTTGTTGATCGCAGGGATTTTATGGGGCGGTGTCCGCATGGTCTTTAATGAAGACTTTGCTATTCAACCTTTTGTTCTCGGATTAAACCTCGTTTGGGCAGGCCTGAACGTTATTATCCTGTTGGCCGCCGTTGCGGTAGCTCGAGAAGCCAAGCAAGTGCGCAATACGGTGCGGGTCGATATTTCTCTCCCTGCTGTACTTTATATGGCCAACGGCAGAACTCTGAGGTCCGAAACCTGTGATCTGTCGATGGGCGGTATGCGTCTTAAAAACCCACTCGGCAGCAGTATCCAAGATACCATGGTTGAGGAAGTTGAGATTAGCTTCGATGGTAAGGCGCTGTTATTTCCGGTAAGCACTGTTTCTACCGATAATCAGTATCTGCGTTTCCATTTCCGTGATTTGCCAATTCGCCAACGTAAGAAACTCGTGAATGTTGTTATGGGCCGCGCCGACGCTTGGGTTGCTGATCATGAGCATCCAGCGGATAACCCGTTCAAATCTTTTGGCGGTGTTTTGCGTGCAGTGATGGGCTTGTTCTCATCCGGCTCAACCAACTCTGGTTGGCTGCGTTGGCGTCGTAGCTTATTTGGCAGTTGGAAGTTCAGACTGGCACTGATTACAGTGATAGGCTTGGCGGTGGCAATTGTGGCTAACCGGGCATGGGCCGCTGAGGGCCAGTTTGATCAGACGATAAGTTTTCGCGATGCGGGTTTTTTTGGCCCCATCTCGGTGAGCGGTAACGGCAACGATATCGGCGTGCATTTTTCTATTCGCAAAGATGAAGTCGCTGCTGCAGCGTCGTTAAAGTTGTCAATCAGCTATCCGCAGTCACAATTTCCAAAAGACAGTTACTTAGAGGTGATGCTTAATGGACAACACCTGCAGAACATTGAGCTGGATACCTTTAGTGCTGACGGATTTACCGCGGATATCAAACTGCAACCTGCACTGATTGTGAGTGAGAATGATCTGACGTTTCGTATTATCGGGCAGGAATCAATCACCTGTACCACAGAAGATCTAACCGAGCAGCACCGCAATGAAGTCATCATTGATAACAACTCAGCGATCGATTTGCAGTTGCTGCGTCTATCGCGACCAAATAATCTTCGTGATTTTCCGGAGCCATTTTTTGATGCGGGCATGATGCGCCAAGTGTCAATTCCGATGGTGATCACCGACGATGCTACTGCCGAAGTCTATGAAAGCAGTGCTGTGGTCGCTTCTTATTTCGGAAGTTTAGCGCGTTTTCGCAAGGTCAGTTTCCCGGTTGTGAATAACAGTTTACCCAACCAAAATGCCATCGCTTTTGTGGTCGGCAATAAGTTGGCGGGGATTACCTTACCAGCGGTTAATGGCCCTGAACTTAGAGTGATTAATAACCCGCTTACGCCGCTGTACAAAGTGCTGCTAGTGATGGGGCGCAATGCCACTGAACTTAAGCAAGCCGCTGACTATCTGGTCAGTGGTGCGGAGATGGCGGGCGATCACCAACTGGTAACCCCTATCTCTATTCCAGCAAGAAAGGCCAATGATGCGCCAAATTGGGTTGCTACCGGTAAACAGGTGAAACTGGGCGAACTGACTGACGAGTTTTCGCTAACCGCTAAAGGCATTTATCACGGCGCTAATGAAGTTAACTTTCGTGCACCACCCGATATTTTCCGCTGGCGTAACAAGCCAATGAAGATGGAAATTCAGTACCTTTTTCCTGAAGGCGATTGGCTTGATGAACGTCGTTCTAAATTGAGTGTGACCTTAAACGGTAAGTATCTGACCTCTTTACCGGTTAACAGTGTTGGTGTGTGGGCGTCAGTTATGCACTTGCTGGGTAACGATATTCGTCAGCAACGCGCGACCATCGAAATTCCGCCTTATTTGCTTTATGGCGAGAACAAGCTGGAGTTTTATTTTGACCTGCGCGTTCATCCAGATAGCGATTGTCAGCAAACCATTGGCACTAACATTATCAGCCGGGTGTTGCCGTCTTCAACCATTGATTTCTCGGGTTCAGAGCATTTTACCGCGCTACCTAATTTATCTTATTTCGTCAGCTCTGGCTTTCCGTTTACGCGGATGGCGGATCTGTCGGAAACCTTGGTAATGTTGCCAACTAAGCCTGCAAATGACGAGGTTCAAGCATTTTTAGAGCTGATGGCACGTATGGGGCAGTCAACAGGGTTACCAGCATACCGTGTCAGTGTGCAGCAAGGGTTTGATATCAGCGCCGAAGCTAAAGACAAAGATGTGTTAGTGGTGGGCACCACGGAGCACATTGCGCCGACGCTGACATCGTCGCAATTTGAAGTGGCCAATAATAAGTTATCATTGACACCGTCAAGCCTGACCAACACGTGGAGCAATATTATCGGTGGAGACTGGGGCCGTCAGGAAAAGTCAGCTAAACGTCAACTCGATGGTCAGGAAACCTTTTCTGGTGTTGTGAGTTACTTGTCGGCGCAAAATAGTAGCCGTGTTTTTGTTGTGGCAACAGACAGTGACGCTAATCACCTGCCAACTGTGGTTGAAGATCTTTCAAGTCCGCAGGCGGCCAAGGCTGCCCGAGGGGATTTGTTGGTCTTTAACGCGCATCAGTTGAAGGCATTCCGCGTTGGGCCACAAAATGGCAGCGGAGAAATGAGCTGGGATATGAGCTTACGTTGGTATTTCGGTCGCCATGTATTGTTATTACTGGTGTTGATGTTAGGCGGTATTCTATTAGCGGCAACGCTGATTTACCCAATTCTGCGTCGACATGCTCACGAGCGTTTACAAAAGGTGGAAAAACAAGATCATGAATAAATTAGTCCTCCTTACTTTTACAGTATCGACGCTGGCAGCGTCGATACAACATGCGATTGCAGCAGATGATGTCGGCAATCAAGGCGCGGAAATTCAGGCGCTATTCCAGCAGGCAGAATTTTGGCAAGGCAAACAGCGCCAAGATTTGGCAAAAGATGCGTTGAATCGTGTATTGGTGGCCGCGCCAAACAATACAGAAGCACTATACCGCTTAGCACTTATTGCACTGCAAGAAGGAAATAATGCCGAAGCGCAGCGCTTAGCTGGTCAAATTCGGCAAATCGCACCCGACGATGCCCGTTTACAAGAGCTGAAAGTGGCGCAGGCCGCCAATGTTGATAACAGTGCACTAAAAGAAGCCCGTCTACTTGCGGCAAACGGCCAATACCAAGATGCCATTGCCAAGTATCAAACACTGTTCAGCGGCGATACGCCGCCAATTAGCCTTGCGATTGAATATTACCAAACACTGTCAGCGACCAAAGAAGGCTGGACACCAGCAAAAAATGGGCTGGAGCAGCTGGCTAAAGCTCAGCCTAACAGCACCCGTGCTGCCGTTGCTTACGCAGAAGTGCTGACCTATCGTGAAGAAACGCGTCGTGCAGGCATCAAGATGCTTGAAAAATACGCGGCACAAGACGCCGAAGCGGATAAGGCATTACGGAACGCTTTGTTATGGTTGGCCGCAACACCTGACGATAAGCCGCTGTACGATGCCTATCTGCAGAATCACGCAAATGATACGGCGGTTGGCGAATATTATAAGCAAAAGACCACGCTGACACCGATGCAGCAGGCTGAACGTCATCGTGCAGTCGGCTACCGAGAATATCGTGAAGGCCATTACGCCAATGCGACAACATCATTTAAGGCGGCGCTGGCAATCAATAAGCAGGATGCCGAGTCAGTTGCAGGCCTTGGTTTGATAGAGTTGAAACGTAACCAATTTTCTGCGGCGGTTGAGCATCTTTCTCGTGCTATGAAGATGGCACCAAGTAAGCAGGGCCAGTGGCGCCAAGCCTATCAAAGTGCTGCGTTCTACAGCGAGCTGGCTAAGGCGCGTTCGCTTGAAAAAGCCAAGCAATATGACGAAGCACTTACTGTTCTGCAGCCATTAGCGGAGCTGGATGATAAGCGTGCGCATGATGCCAAAATACTGCAAGGCGAAATTTTACAGCAGCAGAAACGTTTAGATGACGCCGAAGTGGTTTACCGCAAACTGCTGCAGCAAGATGATAAAGATCTACAAGCGCGCATTGGGCTGGTCGACGTTTTACGCCAACAGCAACGCTGGGACGAAGCGTCAACGCTTTCTAGCCAACTTCCTGAATCGGCACAAAGCCAGTTGGGCGACTTGGCCTCCAGCCAAGCCATGGTATTGCGCGATAGAGCAGCCTCAGAATCTGACATTTTATCTGAAGCAACCTTGCGACAAGCGGCGGCATTGGCACCGGAAAATCCGTGGGTGCGGTTGGATTTGGCGCGATTGCTGAACAAAACTGGCCGAGGTTTGGCCGCACGCCTATTAATTAGTCGGGGTGTGGATCAGTTTGGCACGCATGACGACAGCTATGTTGCTGCCTTGTTTGCCAAAGACCAACAGCGTTGGGATGACGCCATTAAGTTCCTGCAGGCGATTCCAGCGACCAAGCGTAACGAAGCCGAACGCGAATTAATGGAAAGTCTGACGTTAAGAGCGCGTTTGGCTGAAATCGAACGCCGTCAGTCGGTGGGTGACCGTGAAGGCGCTCGTCAATTAATGATGGATCTCTACAACCATCCGCCCAAGTCAGCATCAGGGGTGGGGGAAGTGGCTGCCGTGCTGTTTGATAACGGTGAGCCGGGCATGGCCTTGTTGCTGATACGGCAGCACAATCAACAAGCGCCGAAAGCGGCGGTTGGCGATTATTTGCAGCAAATCCTCGTTATGATTAAAGCGGGCGCCGATGACGAAGCCGAGACATTGCTGACCAAGTTGACGCAACGTCGAGATCTCGCCCCTGCTGATTGGCAAGATATTGAAAAAATTCGTAATGCCATCACGGTTGCGAAAGCAGATAAATTGCGTCAGCAGGATGAGTTTGCGCCTGCATATGATTTGTTAGCGCAGCGTTTGCGTGTCGCGCCGAATGATGAAAGTTTGCTGTTAGCCATGGCGCGTTTGTACCTATCTGGCAACAAGGGCAAAAAATCATTACAGATCTATCGTTACGCCGTGGAGCATAATCCTGAGAGTGATGACGCCATTAAAGGTGCAGTTGATACCGCAATTGCGATTGATGAACTCGATCAAGCTGATGAGATGATCAAGTCACTGAAACAGGATAAGGCGCAGCAGCCAGAAATGTTGTTGCTGGCGGCGAAAGTGGCACGAGCTCAAGGCGATAACAGCCGAGCGATGGAACTGCTCAGCCAGTCGCGTCAGCAGTTATTCCAGGATGAACCGGCTCAGCCATGGCTAATGGCCAGTGGCAGTAAGCCCGGATTTGCCAACCCGTTTGCAACCGCGGGCCAGAAGTCTACTGCTAAAAATGCGGATGATAACCCTTGGCGCCGACCACAATGGTTACCAGGAAGCGATGCCCCTGAAATGGAGCTGGCCAGTTGGGATGGTAAGGCGCTTGCGGGTGAACCGTCGTTAGCACAACAGATTGATGCCATGATGGCCGATATCAAACGTGATGACGCTACTGTGCTGCAAACCGGGATGGAGTTTAAGTCTCGCAACGGCGAAAGTGGTTTAGGCGAGATGGCGATGGTGACGACGCCAACCTCGATGGAAACCCAAGTGGGTAATGGTCGTTTGAAGTTCAGCGTGACACCGACGTATCTCAATGGTGGCACCTTGTCTTCCGGTTTTAACCGCTTTGGTACTGGCGTGGTGGCTGAGGGTGCACAAACCGTAAATAATAACCTAGATGATTTGCCGACAGCGCTCGATAGCATAGAGCAGGCGGCATTTGATTATATCGATGCGCGCACGCTGCTCGATAATGTGGACGACACTATTCCGCCATTACAACAGGCGCAATACCAGATAAATGCTAATCGCGCCTGGCGTGCATTTACGCTTGCGACTCAGCAAGATCTATTGCAGACGATTGGCGTTGATGTTGATAGCCTGAGTGATCAGCAACTCAATACGCTCGGCGATTGGAGTACATCTGATTGGTATCGGTTATTTAATCGCTTTGGTATTGATATCGACAACCTCAGCAGCGAACAGCGCACACTGCTGGACAGCGTGCTTGAGGGCGACAATATCTGGGGCTCGGCCACAGATCCTAATACCGTTTCAGTGGACAGCTTCCAACGTAACTTTGTCAATAACCGCGCAGCTATCGAATCATTGGCAACTGCGATGCAGGGCATGATGAATAATGTTGCGTATTTAGCGCAAAATCCACCCGCACAGCACGACGCTGGTGTCGCATTGAATCTTGCCTACAGTAACGATTCTTTTGCGGTAGATATTGGTACTACGCCGCTGGGGTTTGAGAAAACCAATTTAGTGGGCGGCATCAGTTGGACACCGCAAATCAGTAACAATACTCAACTGAACTTAGGGTTAGAACGCCGCGGTGTCACAGACAGTGTTCTCAGCTACGCTGGCACGATCGACCCTATGACCGGCTTAACGTGGGGCGCTGTGACCAAAAATGGTCTTAACGTCGGTATCGGATTCGACGATGGTATGCTGGGCATGTACGGTAATCTTGGCGGTTACCTGTACAAAGGGACTTATGTGGATAGCAACTCCGCCTTTGATTTGGCGCTGGGTGGTTATTTGCGTCCGATCAGCAATGACGAGCGCGAACTGCAAGCCGGAGTACATGTTTCACTGCAGGTCTTTGATAAAAACTTAGGCCACTATAGTTTCGGCCACGGTGGATATTTCAGCCCGCAGGACTTTGTTTCTGTTGCATTCCCAATTCAGTACTCAGAAAAGCATGATAATTATAACTTTGCGGTCAACTTTGCCCCTGGTTTCCAAAGCTTTACTGAAGAAAGCGCGGCCTACTTCCCGAATGCGCCGCAATTACAACGCTTACTGGAGTTGATGCAACAGTTAGACTTGGTTGAACAGTCGGTTTATTCGGCCACCAGTAAAACAGGGTTTGGCATGAGCTTAAATGCACAAGGTGAATATGAGTTCTCCTCGTCATTTACCTTAGGCGGCAAAGTCGGTTTTGATAACTTCGGTAACTATCAGGAAACCACTGCGCAGTTGTACCTTAAGTATTTGTTGGGAGTAAAAAGTGAATAATGGCAGTCAGCCGATGCGTTATCTAGAACAGCAACACTGTAGTAAGCAATGGCGCTTAGTTATTGATTCATTGAGTAGCGTACTGGCGACACTGGAACCGGCGCAGAAGCAGTTATTGATGCAGCGAACCGGTGAGGAGATGGCTCGTTCATTAAGGCTAGATGTTCAGCCGTCATTAGCCGCGCTGAATAAGTTTCTCAATGACTTTTGGTACGAGCTCGACTGGGGCTACGTCGATATTGGACTCAAGCAAGACAAGCTTTATCTTGAACATTACCATACGCCTGTACCTTATGGGCGTTGTGACAGTCATGCTTATGTCGCCTTAAGCCTGCTGTTAGAAGGATTTTATAGCGCTGTGTTAGAACAGCAGGGCGGGGATGCCACGGCTAAGGTGATGTTTATGCAATCAGGCAACCCAATGATTTTTGAATATAAAAATCAGGAGCAAGCATGATCCGAGTCATCAGCCTGTTGTTGGGACTGTTGGTAAGCGCCAATCTGCTCGCCAGTGATGATTGGCAACAGTACAAGAGTCGATTCATCGCCTATGACGGGCGGGTAATTGACACTGGTAATAACGGCATAAGTCACTCAGAGGGGCAAGGCTACGGTATGTTGTTAGCCGTTGCCTATGATGATCAAGATAGCTTCAACCAGCTTTGGCGTTGGGCAAGGAAGACTTTAGGACGGCATGATCTACCGTTGTTTTCTTGGAAATATGATCCAAGTGTGAAACCCCATATTACCGACAGTAATAATGCGTCGGATGGTGATCTGTTAATTGCGTGGGCACTGTTAAACGGTGGCCGTAAATGGCAAAACAGTAACTATCTCAATGCCTCCCGTCGCATACGCAATGCGGTACTGGATAATATGGTGCACGAGTATGCAGGGCATTTGGTGTTACTGCCGGGACTTAACGGTTTTACTGGTAATGGGTATATCGATATTAATTTATCGTATTGGGTGATGCCCGCACTACTGGCATTTGCGGCGGAAGATAATCAACCTAAGTGGCGCGCATTAGCTGATAGCGGGGAGCAGCTGTTAGCATTAGCCAAATTCGGTGATGCACAATTACCAGCAGATTGGATTCGTCTGACCAACAAAGGCAAAATGACACCGTCACCGCATTGGCCAACCCGTTTTAGTTTTGATGCGATTCGCGTCGGTCTGTATTTTAGTTGGGCCGGTCTCGGTGATGATCCCGCATTGCAATCGATTAAGCAGTTCTGGAACGCGGGGGGCGCCAAACCACCGGCTTGGATAGACGTTCGTACCAGTGAAGTTGCGCCTTATGCTGCGTCTCAGGGCATTCTGGCAATAAAAGCGTTACTCAGCGGTCAGTCGATTTCTGCGGATTTATCAGCGGACGACGATTACTACAGTGCTTCTTTATTGTTACTGAGTAAGTTAGCTGAAAAACAATAACTGACGCATCGCTAGCGACGACTAGCAATATCTGTCGCGATTGATAGCTAGTAGGTATTTTTGAACTCTTGCTCAGTAAAAAATGGCTTGTTCAGCTGCTGTTGCTGTTCATAGATCAGACGGTAGGAAAATACCCCTTGCACGTATTCGCGGGTTTCGCGGTAAGGGATAGATTCAATAAACTCCATCATATCTAACTTGCCGCTGCTTTGTTTGAGCCACTGCTTGATACGATAAGGTCCAGCGTTATATGCCGCAGTTGCTAATACTCGGTTACCGTTAAACTGCTTCAAAAGCCCACCAAAATAGGCGCTGCCCAGCGGAATATTGATCTCAGGTTGATACAGACTGCGGCTGCCGTGATATTTGAGTTTATAACGGCTGGCCGTGCGCTTGGCGGTATCCGGCATTAACTGCATGAAGCCGCGCGCCCCCGCACCTGATGTCGCATACGGATAAAAAGCACTTTCCCGCCGTGCAATCGACATCAATTGGTATTTATCAGCACTAAAGCGCCTAGAATACTTGTCGTACAGCGATGACTGCACCACCGGGAAACGTAATGCCAGATAGTCCCAAGCTTTAGCACTAATGCTGCTGTCAACGCTAAGATCGTACCAGCCTCGACTGAGCGCATAGCCGCCGTATTGAATTTGCTGCTGTTGAGGATGACGCTGCATCAATTCACGCCATTCAGCCTTGGCATCGATGGTCTTATCTATCGCCATCAGTTCAATCACACGCTGTAAGCCTTTATCGCTCAGTAATTGTGAATCAGCTTCAACGCTGGGCACTTCTGTCATCTGAAGTTGCGGTGGTAGGCCTAGCTCATAGGCTGCAGTGAACCCGTAAAAGTTACGTTCTTGGGCCAGCTTCTGCGCATCTTCCTTATTAGCTAACCCCAGCTTAACGCGCCAGTAGCTCCAACGTGCAGATTGACCTTCTTCCTCGCTGAGCAGTGGCAATAACTGTTTGACCTTTTCTTCATTGCCTTCAGACAGCGCCCAGCGTATACGCATGGTGAGCAAAACATCATCAGGCTGGTTAACTAACCGCTCATCGACATATTGTTCCAGTTTTTCATCACGACGTAGCAGGGCACGATAGAGTAGGAAGTGTTGCAACTCGGTCAATTGTGAATTGGAAAACCGCCCTGCATCGCGGTATTGGTCAAATAGCTTGGTAGCCTGTGATAAATCTCTGATGGCTAACCGCATTAGACCACCACGAACAATCTCGGCATAAGCGGGTATCGCTTGGCTGAACTTGTTAATATGGCGGATCTGTCGCGGATCGCGATAGACGCTATACAGAAGCTCCGCATAGGGTTTAGTGCTGGTGGCACGCTGCACCAAATAACTCAGCAGGCGGCTTTGGCCATTATCAAAACTGAGAATGATGCGTTGCCAAACCAGCTCTTCGCTGCGCAGTCCGGCTTTTGCCCAGGCATCGAACAGCGGATCACATTCTTCGGGTTGCGATTGTCCACTCAGCCACAATGTTTCTGCGCCTTTCCAAGCAATATCTTGGTGGCCAGTTTCAAACTGAGCAACGTAATATGAGCATTGCAAACTATCGGAGCGCGGCGCGACAGGACTCATGGCTAAAAAGTCATCCCAATGACGGCGCGAGGCTGAATATTCCAAATAGCGATGCTTCAACGAGTCATAGAGCGGTGAGCCAATGAAAGGCACTAAGGCATCAACAGCAGCTTGTCCCTTGAGTTGCAGAATATCATCCTGTTTATCATGAAAATCGAGATAGATAGCTAATGGATAATCGTCCAACTGTTGGCGTAATGTTTGGTACTGCGCGTGTTTTCCTTGCTGCTGTGCTTTGCGCGCGTCAAGATAGGCTTTGCGCAATGTTTGGTTATCTGCGGCAAGCGTGCTCGTTGAATGGGTAACACTGACCGTGAGCAGACTGCTCACGGCTAAATGAATTAACGTCAGTTTGCGGGATACTACAGCTTCCATCTTCTATTCCGTGCTCTATCGTTAATTTTGACGAAGTTGACTCACATTGGCTACAGCCGCTTCGTCGCTGTCGTCTGCTACATCATGGCTTTCATCTAGCGCTTTATCCAGTAATTTTGCATCCAGCTGCTTACTATTTTCGCCGCCCATGCGTTGTAATTGATGTGCTTGGCGAATGAGATTACCTTTGCCGCTGGCCAGTTTGTTCATCGCCAAGGTATAGCTGCGATCAGCGGTATCAAGCGCTCGGCCCAGTTTTTCCATATCGTCGACAAAATTCACCAATTTATCGTAGATACGGCCGGCTTGTTGCGCAATGTTCTGTGCGTTTTGGTTTTGATATTCATAGCGCCAGATATTGCTGATGGTGCGTAATGCTACTAACAGGTTGGTCGGGCTGACTAACATAATATTGTGTTCTAGCGCAAAGCTGACTAACTGTGGATCACGTTCCAGCGCCAGCAAAAATGCCGGTTCAACAGGAATAAACATCAGCACATAATCAAGGCTTTTAACGCCATGTAGCTTTTGATAGTCCTTTTGTCCAAGACCTTTAATGTGTTGTCGCACCGAGGCTATATGCTGTTTGAGAGCGTCGATACGTTGTTCGTCAGTGTCAGCATTAAAGTATTGCTCGTAGGCGACTAATGACACTTTGGAGTCAATAACCACGTCTTTATCATCGGGCAGATGCACAATGACATCGGGCTTAAAATGTTTGCCGCCGTCGTCTTGCAAATCTTGTTGAACATCATATTCATGGCCAACACGTAAGCCACTCTCTGTCAGCACGCGGTCAAGAATGACTTCCCCCCAATTGCCTTGGGCCTTATTGTCACCTTTAAGGGCTTTGGTGAGATTTACTGCATCTTCACTCATCTGCAAATTCAGTTGCTGCAACTGTTCTAACTGGTGTTTGAGTGAAAAACGCTCCTGCTGCTCTTTGGCATAAGACTCATTCACTTGTTGGCGGAAGCCCTCAAGTTGCTGTTTAAAAGGACCTAAAATACCGCTGAGTTGTTCGGAATTGGCGCTACGCATCTTATTGGTTTTGTCTTCAAAAATGCGATTGGCCAGATTTTCAAATTGTGTCTGTAGCCGTTGTTCACTGTCTTCCAATAACTCTAACTTTTCATTCAGCGCTTGGCGTTCCACTTCAAACCGCGAAGTAAGACTTTGCTGCATGGCATTGGATTTGGACAAATTAAGCTGAGCTTCCATCAGCCGCCGTTGCAATTCGGCGAGTTGGTTCTCAAGTTGTGGAATACGTTCAGCTTGTGCTTCGGCTTTGCCTAATTGGCTGACTTTCTCCTCTAATTTTTCCTGTAACACACCATATTGGGTTTGAAATTCGGTTTGCTTTTGTTCGAGGTGTTGCTGTTCTTCGTCTTGCAGATGATCAATACGGCGGCGAAATATAAAAAAACTGATTAATGCTGTAAGAAAAGCCGTCGCTGCAACGACTGAGGTAATAAGATATGGCAGGGGAAGTGTAGCGGCCAGGTCCATGAGAATATCCTTTATAAATATCGCGTTGTCAGATTGGCATGATGATCTTATGGTTGCAAGCAACGACGGTGAAAATCGTATTAGTTGCGCGCGGCTTGTTCACAATCTGTTATCAATGTAAAGGATTGCGCTATTTGTCAGCGTTAACCGTAATTTAATCTGCAACCAATCCATTGGGAGTCGTTATGGCACACGGAAAATTTACCAAAGGGATTGTCAAACGTCCGAGTTGGCATATCTCAGATAATGAAGTTACACCGCAGGCGGTATTTTCGTCGCGACGTAAGATCATTAAAACATTAGGACTGGGCAGTATTGCCGCCAGTTTGCCGGGTTATGTGCAGGCGGGCATCTTTGATCTTTTCGGCGAAGATAAGCCCGACTTTGTTACCAGCAAGCTTACGTTTACCGCTAATCAAGCATTTCAGGCGAGTGATGAAAAAACGCCGTATAGCAAGGTGATCCGCCATAATAATTTTTATGAGTTTGGTACTGGCAAACAAGATCCTTATGTAAATGCGCAGCAGTTTAAGGTGAATCCTTGGCAGCTGAATATTACGGGCATGGTTGATAAACCTGTGCAGCTGGATTATGACGCGTTGTTTAGTCAATTGCCGCTTGAGCAACGTACGTATCGTTTTCGCTGTGTTGAAGCATGGTCGATGGTGATCCCTTGGGTTGGCTTTCCGCTTGCCTCATTGCTGAAACTGGCGGGCGTACAATCTTCAGCGAAGTATGTCGCCTTTGAAACCTTGTTTGACCCAGAACAGATGCCGGGACAACGTAATCGCTTGATGGGTGGCGGAATTCATTACCCTTACGTCGAAGGTTTACGGCTTGATGAAGCAATGAATGAGTTGGCCTTTGTTGCTGTCGGGCTTTATGACCAAACCTTGTCACCACAAAGCGGTGCTCCTGTGAGAATCGTTCTGCCGTGGAAATACGGCTTTAAGAGTATTAAGTCGATCGTCAACATCCGTTTGTTGGATAAGCAGCCACCCACCAGTTGGAACCAACTAGCAGCGCATGAATATGGTTTTTACGCCAATGTGAATCCACAAGTTGATCATCCGCGCTGGTCACAAGCGTCTGAGCGCCTTATCGGTGCTGGTGGTCTGTTATCGGCGCAGCGTATCGACACACAAATGTTTAATGGTTACGGCGAGCAAGTCGCAGATTTGTATCGTGGCATGGATTTAAGGAAATTTTATTAATGATGCGAATAAGCTATCGGACCGCTGCCATCATTCGCCTTTTGGTGCATGTTTCGGCCTGCTTACCGTTAATTTGGTTGTTCCTCGCGGTGAATTCAGGGCAGGCGGGTGGTGATCCGGTACAGTATATTATTCACTTTTTGGGTAAAGGTGCTCTTAACCTATTAGTGTTGACCTTGCTTATCACGCCGATAGCAAGAGGATGGAAGCAAGGGCAATTGATGCAGTTACGACGCCCGCTTGGTTTATGGTCATTTGCTTATGCCTGTTGCCATTTGGCTGCGTTTATCAGTCTCGATTTACTGTTCGCTTGGCAACTGGTGGGCGAGGAGATAGTAAAGCGTCCTTATTTATTGGTGGGGGCAACGGTGTGGTTAATTCTGTTAGCATTAGCCGTGACATCCTTTAAAGCTGCACAGCGGCGAATGGGCAAACGTTGGCAACAACTGCATAACTTAGTGTACTTAGCTATTGTATTGGGTGGCATTCACTACTATTGGTCGGTGAAATCAGAAATTATCGAGCCCAGTATCTACTTGGGAATTATTCTACTACTGCTACTTTTCCGAGCGAAAATCTACAAACACAAGTGGCGCCATTTCTTTGTTTGGCGCTGAAGTTGCGGTTTCAGCGGTTTCAGATTGTTGATCACTTTTGCGCTTTTTCTTGTGCAGATACATCTGCTGGTCAGCATGGCTGATCAGCTCAGTTATTGACGCTCCATGTTGGGGGAAGATACTACTGCCAATGCTAAGTCCAACGTCTAGCATCTGTTGTAATTCTTCAATAAAGATGTCTTTCCCCATATCTTTGAGTTTATGTTTAACGCTTTCGAGTTGCTGTTCATCAGTGATGGGGTCGAGCCAAATGATGAATTCGTCGCCGCCAATGCGGGCGATAATATCAGACGCCCGTAAGTTATCTTTAAGACGGCTAGCAATAGCGGCGAGAACACAGTCACCAATTTTGTGGCCAAACTCGTCATTGATGGGCTTGAAGTTATCTAAATCGATGAACAGCATGGCGGCTTGCAGCTCTTGTCGACGGCAACGTTCTAATGACAGCGAAATATAGTTTTGTGCAGCGCCGCGGTTATAGATGCCCGTTAAATCATCATACTCCGCCATTTGGCGTAATTTATCTTGCTGTTGCCGTAACTGCTCAGTTTGCTGTTCCACTTCCTGTTGTAGTTCATCGCGGCGCTGCATTGTGTGCATAAGTTCATCTTTCATCTGATTAAATGCATCACAAAGCTCAGCAAACTCATCACCCGGCGGTACCTTCACCTTGCTGCACAGATCGCCGTCTGCGACTTCTTCAATGCCTTTTTTAAGCGTGAAAAATTTGCGCCTAAAGCTTGTCAGCGTTTGCAGGCTGAACAGCGTGACTAAGGTCGCGATGGCGAGCACTAAGGCGGCGTTAAAATAGAGATGGCGCGTCTCAGATTGTTGCGAATTCCGGATAGTAACTTGCTGAAAACGTAAAGAGTCTTCACTCAGTGATTGAATAATCATGTTGTAGCGTGCGGTAAGCGATGCGTTGCTAGTGATAGCGGCGTTAGCTTCGTTGCTACTCCCTAGATTTTTTTCGCTTAGCGACAGCAAAGTGTCGAGATTATTCTCATGTCGTTGAATGTTGTTCAGAAGCTGCTGCTCATACTGATTGAGGGACAATTCTGAAGTGATGGCAATCATCCGCTCTAATCTATCCAACGATGAACGGGTTTCAATAATGGCTTTCTTATCCTGAAACTGTTGCAACAACCACAAATTGGAACGCAGCAGATCAATGCTCAGTTGCACTTCAATCAACTGATTAATTTTTTCATACGAATGCATCATATCTTTGCGTTGACCAAATAGTGCAAACGCCAACATCACAGTAAGCGTAATGCAAAATACGACGAGCAATTTTAGTCGTTTCGACAGTTTCATTTGGTTCGTACCAAAGGTTTATGAATAGCAGCATTAAGAGCCATAGGATCTAAGTATTGACGATAATCCGGCGGACTACTGATTTCAGTTAGCCCTTTATTGATAGCCCATCTTGCTTGTGCATTGAGATTGCTTACCAGTGTGTTATCAAGTGATAGCCGGAATAGGTAGTCGGGCCACAAGGCGCTGACTTCGGTCAGCGGCACTTTGAGATACTCGGCAACATATTGCTGAGCTTGCTGTGGATTCTCCACCATGAACTCATTAGCCCGCTGTAATGCCCTGAGAAAACTAATATGTTGTGGTTGATATTGCTCGTTGTCTGGCTTTCTTACGATTAGATTAAAGGAGATGCTATAGATGCCCTTCGCCGACAGCGTGACCACTTGTGAAGGGGAGTTATGACGTAACTTGTAGCCGTAGGGCTCCCAAATTGAAATAGCATCTACCGCCTTAGCCATCAGCGCCGCACCTTGTTCTTGTGGGGCAATATTGACCTCGACATTGTCAATATTAAGACCATTCATGGTCAGCAGCGTGTCATAGAAATATTGGCTGGCACTGCCTTTCACCATGCCAACTCGCTTACCGGCCAAGTGAGCTAAATTGTCTATCGCCTCAGATTTACGCATCATCAGTTTGATGTCGTTGTCAGACTCAGCAAAGCTTGCCAAGGTTACAAAGTTACTGCGTGTCAGACTGTTAAACATGATCACCGAGTCAGAGCTGGTCGCAAGATCTACGTCAAAGCGAATAAGGGCATCAAAGCAGGCATTTCCCCCTTTAAAAGGGACGAGTAACACATCGAGATTTTCTTCGGCAAAATATCCCAGACGTTCGGCAATAATAATCGGTGATGAAAGGAGCGAGGTGGACACCCCAACTTTAAAGGTACGTTCTGCTGGAATATATTCGGTAATAGACGTTTGGCGCTGTCCGAGTAACAGCAATACTGCGCCTAACAAGGCAAACATTACCAGTAACAATTTCTCCATGCGACTCCCTGTTGCTACGAACTGTCATTGGTCCAAAGCACGCTTAAGCATAGAGTATATCTACTGAACTGTCAGAGCCTAAGATAGAGAAAAATAAACTTTTAAGACGTGATAATAAAGATAAATAAAAAAGCGTTAATTGTGAATAAAACAATTAACGCTTTCTAATGAAGCTATTACTTAGCAGATGTCATCAGAGTTAACACCTCGTCATAAGACATATTAAGTTCTTTCGAGAGGTTAATAACTTTTGATTTAAAGGTTTGTACTTGTTCCTGCTTAAGTTGATCGTTTTCCATCTCTTCGACAAGAGAATTAACTGCATCCTGCAAAGTTTTCATGCGGCGTAAGCTGTAATCAAGCGATTTCAGACAACGTACCATCTGAGGCTTGTTACGTGCGTGCTCTAAATCCGTCGAAAGCTTTTTGTCATATCCGTATTCGTCAAGCGCAGCAATCGCGCTTTGCAAATCAAGCTCACTATTCATTTTATACTCTTAACTCAACACAGATTTGCTGAATATGAAAAGGGGGATGTTACATAGAACTTTAGTTGTCTAAATTTTGTAACCCGATAAGTCTATATTATTTATGTAAATCTGCTCAACATATTTACTTATATTTGATGTTCGACTTTTTTCCAACTTGCATGTTGGCGTGTTTCGTTAAAATTATTGTGTTAACCATAATATAACGTTGAGGATCCCATCGTGCTCGATTTACTGCCCGATCTTTTTGATGCGCACTCGGCGCAATTGCAACTGATATTCCTACCTTGGCGCAGTTTCGGCGGTAGAGAAATTTTTTGGGGCGAAATAGAAACGGTGCGCTGTTTTCGTGACAACTCCAAAGTTAAGCATCGACTTGCAGAACCCGGCAATGGAAAGGTACTCGTCGTCGATGGTGGCGGCGATCTAACCCAAGCCTTGCTCGGCGACATGATCGCAACTGCCGCGGTAAACAACGGCTGGGCTGGAATTATTATTAACGGTGCAGTGCGTGATGTTGCTACATTGCGAGGCTTGCCCCTTGGGATTCAGGCACTTGCTGCCGTTCCGATAAAAACCGAAAAGCGGGATTTGGGTGAGATTTCCGTCACAATTGAGTTGGCAGGTGTTAAGCTTAAGCCAGGTATGATGATTTATGCCGATGCGAACGGTGTCGCGGTAAGTGCTGAAAAGTTAGCGCTGCCAGATGCTTTTGCTTAAGCGTAAATTGATAGCGTAAAAAGGATACGTTGATGAAAGTATTAAAATGGATACTGATTGGAATTGTCGCGATTGTGGTGTTAGGTATTGGTTACCTAGCACTATTTCTCGACCCTAACGACTTTAAGCCACAGATTGTGGCAGCGGTGGAGAAGCAAACTGGGCGGCAGTTTAAGATTGAAAAAGATCTGGGCTGGACATTCTTTCCGTCAGTTGGCATCAAAGCAGGCGGCATGATACTAGGTAATCCAAAGTCATTTAGTGAACCTACGTTTGTGTCCGTTAATAACGTTATGGCGGACGTTGAGCTAATGCCGCTCTTTAGTAAGCAAGTAAAAGTCTCTGAATTGGTACTTGATGGCTTGCGCATTAATTTGGTTACCGATAAAAGCGGTAAAACCAGTCTTGATGGTTTAAGCGGAAACAGTGCTAAGACAGTACCAGCGAAATCGGCAGAAACATCTTCTGCTCCGGCGACAGGTGACCAACTTACATTGACTGATTTGAGCATCGGGGGCGTAAGTGTTACTGATGCGGAAGTGCGAATGCTAGATCAGCGCAGCGGTAGCGAAAATATCTTTAAATTGGCGAGTTTTAAACTCGGTGAACTGACGCTCGATAAATTCGCCTCGCTTGACTATCAACTAAGTGCCGCCTTAGACGGGATGACGGTAGAAAGTGAAGGTCATGGGCAGTTGAAGATCGCTAAGAGCCTGCAGCAATTCGCTTTAAAAGATCTTACGTTAACCACGGTTGCCAAGGGCGCGTCATTGCCGACCGGGAAAGTGGCGAACTCAGTGACGCTGGACGCTGATGTCGATACCAGTAAAACCACCGCCACTACAAGTATCAAGTCCTTAGCAGTTAACGACATTAAAGGTAACGGAAAGTTATCCGTCAATTATGGCGGAACGGTACCTCACATCTCGGCTAAGTTGTCGTTAGGCGAAATAGAAGTGGATAAATGGCTGCCAGAAAAAGCGCAATCTGAGACCACTGAGGCGAAAAAAGAGACGCAAACCGCAACGGCGGCAACTGAGCCTGACTTAACCGGTATGAAAGCGGTTAATGCTGACTTCGAGCTCGACGTTGCCTCCATTAAAGCTGCCGGCACACTCAGCAAAAATTGGAAAATGGTCATTGCCCTTAAAAATGGCGTAATGAACATGAAGCAGCTATCCGCTGAGCTTTATGACGGTACGCTGGCAGCCAACGCGAGTGTCGATGGTCGTAACCCCGTGGCGAAGTACAGCTTTGATAGCCAAATTAAGGCGATTAATATTCGTGCGTTGCTGAAAGATGCTGCAGATACCGAGCTGCTTGATGGAACGGCTGATATTGCGATTAAAGGTGCGGGTAGCAGCTTGATCCCTGACAACATCAAAAAAGGTCTCAATGCTAACGGCCAATTTGCGGTAAACAATGGTGCACTTTACGGTGTTAACGTTCCGCAGATGATCCGTTCTGCTCAGGCAAAACTGAAAGGTGACTTTACCGATACCGATAAAGAAGCGAAGAAAACCGACTTCACCAGTTTGACCGGAAGCTTTACGGTGGCGAAAGGCGTTGCCAATAACCCAGATTTATTGATGGCATCACCGCTTATTCGCATTTCCGGTAAAGGCGATGCCAACCTTGTGGATGAGTCACTTGATTACAAGTTGACAACGGCGTTGGTGAACTCGCTGAAAGGTCAGGGCGGCAAAGAGTTGGATGATTTGGTGGGCGTTGAAATTCCTTTAGCGATTAAAGGCAGTTTTACAGACCCTAAATTTAGTCTTGATACTGATGCACTGATGAAATCTAAAGTGAAGCAGGAAGCCGATAAAGCCAAAGACAAGTTAAAAGATAGTTTGCTGAAAAAACTTGGGTTGTAAGTTTTATAAAACGCTCATTGGGAGCAATAAAAAAGTCAGGCAATGCCTGACTTTTTTATTGCTTGCGCCACGACTAAGGCGGCTTAGTTAAATTGGGCGATAAGTTCTTGCTGGCGACGGCTCTGTTCTTTTAACGCTTCACCGTGATGGGTGGCACTTTGGCTGTTATCTCGCAACTTATTCAAGCCATCCTGTAAGCGGCAGGTGTTCTCATGTAACTGGTCTACCGTGTAAGCTTGCTCCTCAGTTGCCACCGCAATCTGCTGGCTATTCCCGGTAATACGGCTCAGAGTTTGTGCTTCTTCATGCAGCTGACTGGCCAGACGCTGTTCGAGCTTTTCGCTTTGCTCAACGAGCTGTTTGCTACGACCCATCTGCATTACAGCTTCACGGCTTTTATCGCTCAGCTCTTTCACAATATCGTAGATTTCCTTAGCAGAACTTGATGAACGCTGCGCTAGTGCGCGGACCTCGTCAGCGACAACAGCAAAGCCACGACCAGCTTCGCCAGCACGTGCAGCCTCAATGGCGGCATTAAGCGCCAACAGGTTAGTTTGCTCTGAGAGTTGCTCAATCACTTCCAGCACCGTGTTGACGGTGGAGCAACGCTGATCGAGTGCTTCAATTTGCACTTCCACTGTGTGCACCAATTCATTCATCTCAGCGTTGGCCGCGCGACTGGCTTGTAATGCGGTCATGGTTTCACTGTTGCTGGCTTCTAAGTTGCTGACATCCATCGCCGTATTGGATGATGTTGAGGCGATTTCAGATATTGCACTCTTCATCTGGCTAATGGCTGCCGCTAACTCATCAAGCGCCGCGGCTTGCTGAGATAACTCACTGTGGTTGTTATCAACTGATTGCTGATGTGATTGCAGGTTCTTATCTAAATGCTCACCGGTATCGTTGATACGAGCGGTAATGGCAATCACTTCTGCTTTACGCATTCGTAAACTAAGCTCTGCCGCGCTTATTTCATCAGTGTCTTTGGTGTAGATGGCTTGCAGCAATGCATTATCCTGAACGTCATTAGCGAGGCTTTTTAAGCGAGCGCAGCGGCTACTAAATTTGCGGAGAAAAATGCCCATGCTCAGGAGCGATGCGACAACACCTGCGGCGCTAAAAATACCGCCTATCGCTAAGCCACCGCAGAGCAAGATTACCGAGAGCAACCAAGCGACAGCGACCTTGGTCGTCAGTGACATGTTAATTTTTGGTAGCGGTAGCTTACCTTTTTCAATGTCTTGATAGCATTGTTCAGCCCGCGCGATGAGCGCAGGCTCAGCAGTCGTGCGCACCGACTGATATTCGACAATTTTTCCGTTGCGTAAAATTGGGGTAATAAAGGCGTTAACCCAGTAATAGCCACCGTCTTTACGGCGGTTCTTAACAATCCCCATCCAATTTTTTTTATCTTTGATATCACGCCATAAGTCAGCAAACGCGGCTTTAGGCATATGGGGATGACGTACAATATTGTGACCATGGCCCATGAGCTCATCGGTCTCATAGCCACAGACTTCACAAAAGTCGTCATTGACGTGGGTAATACGCCCCTTTAAATCCGTGGTCGACAAAATGCGGTACGACTCAGGTACGGGGGTTTCTATATTTGTTATGTGTTGCTGCTTCATACTTCGCGCACTCCTGTCTTAGGCAGGGATATTATCGTTTTTTTAGAGTGTCAAAATTGTGACACTACTTTAACGATTCATTATCTACACGAATATTTATGCAGTTCTTTGAATAGGATCATGTAAATGCCACGAGGCGTGACATTTACACAATTTTGTTAACTATCTGAACGAGTAACGTCCACAAATAAGGTGAGCATCTGACCAGGTTGCAGATATTTTTCGTGACTCAGTTGGTTCCATTTAACCAATTGTCCTACAGTGACCTTAAAATGGCTCGCAATACGTGCCAGTGAGTCGCCGTTGCGCACCTTATACTTCACCGTGCGCACAATACCTTTGCGGTTTTCTGTTTGATGCCAAACAACTAATACTTTCCCAGGACGCAGGGTATCTTTTACCGACATACCGTTCCAGTTGGCCAATTCACTGCTGCTGACTTTAAACTGATGTGCAATCTTCCATAAGGAATCGCCAGCTTTAACCTCATACTTGCTGCTGTAGCGACTAGCGTTGCGGTTTTGGCGCGCAATCACGCGTTGCTCTGCTGACAGTGGATAATCGGCAGCATCTTGCAGCGACACTGGGATCAACAGGTATTTGCCGGCAACAATAGTGTTCCCTTTAATGGCGTTGACTGAGCGAATAATATCGACAGTGGTGCGATTCTTCTTGGCGATGACACCCAGAGAATCTCCCCGTTGAATTTGATAGCGAATCCAATTCAGACGTTCATCTTTCGGCAAAGCGGCTAATGCTTCTGTGAACGCATCAGCTTTGTCACTTGGCATTACGAGTTTATGTGGGCCTTTTGGCGCCGTTGCCCAATGATTGTACCCTGGATTGAGACGCTGTAACTCAGTGATATCGATATCGGCCAAGGCGGCAGCTTTAGCAAGATCAAGCTGACTGCCAATATCCACTACTTGTATTGCCGGTTCATTATCAATAGGGGTTAACTGAATACCATATTGTTCGGCATGCTTGATAACATCAGCTAGTGCGAGTAACTGTGGTACGTAACGTTCGGTTTCGCGAGGCAATGACAGTGACCAAAAGTCGGTCGGCTTACTGGCCTTTTCGTTACGTTTGACGGCATTGAGCACCCGACCTTCGCCAGTATTATAGGCGGCAATCGCATACAGCCAGTTTTCACCAGTTTTGTTGTAGAGATACTCGAGCATATCTAACGCAGCATCTGTTGCAGCGGGTACATCGCGACGGCCGTCGTACCACCAATTAATTTTCAAACCAAAATGGCGTGCCATCGGTGAGGTAAACTGCCATAAGCCTGATGCTGCACCAGGCGAATAGGCGAACGGATCAAACGCACTTTCTACAATAGGCAGTAGCGCTAGTTCCATTGGCAAACCACGCTTTTCAATATCGTCCACAATCAGATATAAAAATGGCGCAGCGCGTTCAGAAATCTGTTGCAGGTGCTTAGGGTTGGCGATATACCATTGGCGATAACGCTCAATCAGCTTCTTATCGGGAATGGGCATCTGCAACTGTTGTCGCAAACGTTGCCACACATCGCTGATGGCAACGACTTCGGTGGTCTGTTCTTCAGCTACTGGCACAGCGGGCGCTGTGGTTGTATTTTCAGTAATCGGTTCGTTTTCGACATTGTCGGTTGACTGTGGCAGCGTCTGACAACCAGACAACAACGCCAGCAACGCAAGTGCGGTGGTGATTTTGTAATGCTTCAAAAGCGCTTTACCTCAAAGTGGATCTAGGCAATACAGCTTCATCCCGCCAGTAACCCAATCATTGATTAGTTGACCAGCAAGTGCTGAAAATATTTAACTTATTGTTATTTATAAAAATAAACAAACGGCCGATTTCAATGACCGGCCGTTTGGCATTCTAACGGATTCGTTAGAAGTTGTCTTTCCAAAGACGCAGAAGTTTTAAGCGGTGCTCAGGTTCTGGACAGGGTTGTTGAAATTGTTGTTGCAAAACTCGCTGTAAACGATCATCTGTGCAATGGAGGAAGGGGTTAACGGCTTTCTCTAGACCAATGGTAGAAGGGAGGCTTGGTTTAGATTGCTGTCGCTCCGCCGCTACGGTTTGTGCATACTGCTGAAGTTCAGGATTCTCCGGCTCAACGATTAGCGCAAAGTTGATGTTGGCCAACGTGTATTCATGAGCAGCATATACGCGAGTGAGCGGCGATAACTTATCTAAAGATGCCAGCGAGCGATAGAGTTGTTCTGGAGTACCTTCAAACATGCGTCCGCAACCGCAGCTAAATAACGTATCGCCACAGAATAATGCATCATCTAATAGATACACCCAGTGATCGAGTGTATGCCCAGGCGTTGGCCAAGCTTTAGCGGAGATATCGAATTTGTGGTGTTTCGACTCAAGCGTTAGCGCGCCTGAGTTTTGCAATGGCTGCGTAATCGCTGGATGGCATCCTTTAGGACCATAAACCGGAATGTCATCACCAAAATGGGCTAACAAATCACTGACGCCACCGGTGTGATCACCATGGTGGTGGGTTAGCAAAATGCCACTTAAGCTAATGTTTTTCTGTTGAAAAACGTCAATAACTGGTGAAGCATCACCCGGATCAACTACCCAAGCATTCCCCGATGAATCGCAAATCGCCCAAATATAATTATCATTGAACGCGGGGATCGGTGCGACGATAAACCCCTGATGCGATTGCTTAAAAGGAATGGACTGAGCCATTGAAAAACTCCTGTCGGTTATTTTGATGTGACACAGTGCACAATTTAACTCACTGTGCGGCTTGCCTCAATGGCCTATCCATTATTAATCTAACAATAAATGAATGGTCAGACCGGTATTTAAACGTGTCCTCAACTACTGAATCACTGTGGCAGGGATGGGAAGCCTTGCCAAATGGCCCGCAATTGTTGGCTGAAGTCGACAATGCGCTGGAAGAGTGGTGGCCGAGGATCTTTGGCTATCACCTGCTCAAGCTTGGTGCCTTGAGTTTAGAGATGACGTCATCCGCGAGTAAGATTAACCACACGTTTACACTGTTTCCGGATCATCGTGCTGACGTTGTCGCCGACTTTGATCAGCTGCCGCTTAAATCCTGCAGCGTTGATGCGGTACTCATGCCTTTGCTTTTGGAATTTGAGCAGGACCCTTACCGTATTTTGCGTGAAGTCGACCGCGTGTTAGTCAGCGGTGGTTATTTAGTGATTTGTGGTATTAATCCATTCAGTAGCGCCTACACAGGTAAGTTATTTCCTCAATATCAAAACCGTTGGCCTTGGTATGGTAGATTTTTTATGCCAGCGAGGGTCAAGGATTGGCTTGGCTTATTGGGCTATCAACTTGTGGCTGATGAACGTCTGGGGTTTCATTCTTTTTTGCCGGATTGGAATTATCCGCGGCTTTGTCGTCAGTGGCAGCAACGCCTACTGCCCGGCACTGGGTCTTTATATTTGTTTATTGCGCGCAAGCTTGATACTCCCTTAACACCCATAGCGCCTAAAAATAAAAAACGGGTAGCCGGTTGGCAGCCTGCGGCTACCGGCGGATTCTCGGGCAGAAATATGAAGCAAAGTGATCATAAATAGATGCGCATTACCTTAAAGCAGTTGATGATTTTTGAGGCGGTAGCGCGCTCTGGTCAAGTGGCGAAAGCTGCTGCACGCGTTAATCTCTCGGCGCCAGCAACCTCAATGGCGCTATCAGAATTAGAAAAGCAACTTGATACCCGATTATTTGAACGCATTGGCAATAGACTGCAACTTAACTCACAAGGCGCAATGTTATTACCGTTGGCGACATCTGTATTACAGCAGGTTGATGCCATCGAGCTCGCATTTACACCATCTGCAACCGTGTTAGCGGGTTCACTGAGTGTCAGTGCCAGTAACACCATCGGCAACTTTCTGTTGTCGAAGGCCGCGGTGGCGTTTTCGCAGCTGCATCCTGAGGTCAATATCGATCTGAATATTGATAATTCGCGCCATGTAATACGGGAAGTTGCTGAGTTTCGCGCAGAGCTAGGATTTATTGAGGGATACTGTCTCGATAGTCGAATAGATGTATCGGCATGGCATCACGACAAACTTAAGGTGTTTTGCCATCCGGCCCATCCATTTGCAGGTCAGAGAGTGAATCCGGAAACGCTACGTGATGCCTTATGGGTATTACGCGAGGAAGGTTCGGGTACCAGAGAATACTTCGTCAACGCCGCGAATAAGCTCAATCTGCGTCCCGAAGTGCGTTATACCTTTCCCACACCAGATGCCATAAAACAAGCGGTAAAGCAGGGCGCAGGATTGGGAGTGCTGTCAGAGCTCGCGATTGAAAAGGAACTCAATCGCCGCGAAATCAATGTGGTCGATGTGGTTGGCATGCAGCTGGAGCGGCCGTTTTATCTGCTGCGGCATAAACACCACAGTTTTACGCCGCTCGCGAAAGCCTTTATAGAGTTTTGCGACAACTTTTTACGCTTGGATAAAGCGCTGGACTAACACTAAGGCTGATAACCACTGTCTTCTAAGGTCGGTTTGTTTTCGGCCGCTGTGCGGGCTAACTCGTCGCAGCGTTCATTTTCCAGATGCCCGGCATGGCCTTTCACCCACTGCCAGTCTATCTGATGTTGTTGGCATGCGGCATCTAAGCGCTTCCACAAGTCGACGTTTTTGACTGGCGTCTTGTTGGAGGTTACCCAGCCTTTGCGTTTCCAGTTATGGATCCATTGGGTAATGCCTTGACGCATATATTGGCTGTCGCTGGTCAGCGTGATCTTGCATGGCTCTTTTAAACTTTCAAGCGCCACAATCACCGCTAACAATTCCATGCGATTGTTGGTGGTTAACTTGTAGCCTTTAGACAACTCTTTGATATGTTGTTTGTATTTAAGAATTGCACCATAACCACCAGGGCCGGGGTTACCAAGGCAAGAACCATCAGTAAATATCTGGATGTGTTTGAGTTCAGTCATCAACTTGCTAACATAGCCCAATAATTTAAGGGCTTTATCCGTTCCAAAAGCGACAACATACATGAATATCATCTCAAATGCGACGCGACAGGTTATTCTCGATACCGAAACCACAGGTATGAATCAGGGCAGTGGCCCGGTTTATCAGGGGCATCGCATCATCGAAATTGGTTGCGTCGAAGTCATTAACCGTCGCCTGACTGGCCGCACCTATCACCAATACATCAACCCACAACAGGCGATTGATGAAGAGGCGATTGCGGTTCACGGTATTACCAACGAAAGAGTGGCAAACGAACCGGTGTTTGCCCAAATCGCCGGCGAATTTGCCGCTTTTATCGACGGTGCCGAAATTGTCGCGCATAACGCGTCGTTCGACGTTAGCTTTATCGACCATGAATTTCGCTTGCTAACGCCGCAAGGGCCTGTCGTAAAAGACATTTGCCAGATATTGGACTCATTAGAGATCGCCAAGTTTTTGCATCCGGGCCAGAAAAACAACCTGGATGCTTTATGTAAACGTTATCATATCGATAACTCACGTCGTGACTATCACGGCGCACTACTTGATGCCGAGATCCTCGCGGATGTTTATCTGGTGATGACCGGTGGTCAAACGAAATTTAATTTAAGTTTGGACGGCGAAAGTAATGGCGGCGAAGCTGGTGGGATTATTCGATTAAATTCCGCGCGTGCTGCGCTTAAAGTGATCTCGGCTTCTGCCGATGAACTAAGTATGCATGAACAGCGCCTTGATTTGGTGGGAAAAAAATCGGGTAAATGTATCTGGCGCGATTAATCATTAGGACTGCAACTTGGTGACAATTTTTCGGGGTGTGATCTGGTGTGTTTTGGCGCTTGCTAATCTGGCAGTGATGTCGGCGTATGCCGATACTGTGCCCATTGCGCAAGCATCAGAATTAAAAAACCGTTTCCGCATCGATCATATGGTTGAGGAAGTTACGCTCGTCGTACAGCGTGACTTTGGCTCTGCGCCGGTGGTGATTATCCAACCTGATGGCAGTAAATGGTATTCCTCGCGCCATCCGGACACTGTTAAGTGGACCGACTCGGAAAGTGGCGATCTGATTAATATCAAAAATCCAACGCCTGGCCCGTGGCAATTGACCGGTAAGATTGTGGAAGGTTCGAAAATTGTCCGCCTTTCAAAACTCGGTATTGAGGTAGAACCTTTTCCGCAACCACTTTATCAAGGTGAACGGCTAAAACTTAAAGCGTGGCTAACCGGTGATGACTTAAAAATGCGTTTGCCGGGACTTGCCTACATGGTGCAGTGGAACGCGACTTTTGCCTCTCAGCAAGATAAGGAAGACGCCAATTTTGCGGCAGGCACTTTTGGTGTTGGTAATTACCAAGATAACGGCGCCGACCTTGATGAACGGCCGGACGATGGCACATTCACTTCTAATATCAATCTCAATCAACCTTGGGGTCACTATTTACTGACGATCCAAGCACAGAATGAAGTGTTTCAACGTCAGTATCAGCAACCGTTTGTGTTGTCTAAAATTCCCGCTGATATTCAGGTGGTTGAGCCAGAAAATCCGCGTGAGCAAGCTTGGGAGTTGGCGCTTGTGGCTGACGCTGAGCAGTTAAAGTTGGAAGAATCATACTTTGAACTTTCTGTCGTGGGACCCGCTGGATTTCAATCGAATCTCAGCGAGCGCTTAGAGGGCGCGGCAAAGAAAGAATTAGTGCTAACCGATGTCAGAGATTACGGCAGCTATCGCATTAAGGGGACCTTATTTAGTACCACAAAAACCGGTCGTGAAATCGTGGTAGCCTTGCCGGAACGTTTCTTTAACTATGTTGAACCACCAGCACCACCGCCAAGTGCTGAAGAGATGGCGGCACGCGCTGCGGCGGTAGCTGAGGTGGAAGAGGCCAGTGCTAAGAGTTCTGCGCTTACCTTAGTCATTATAGGTAATCTGGTGCTGCTCATCCTTGGTGCCGGGTTGTTATTGTTCTTGCGTAAACGGCAAACTCTTAAGTTGGCGCTGGCCGCCGCAGAAAAATCAGCCGCAGAGGAGCAGGGGAATGCAAACCAGCAGAAAACGGGGATTCGCGATATTGATTTAACGATGCCGGATGATAACGAGTAGCGTTAGCTGTTGCTGGGCAGTTAAGTTGAGCGTTTTATCATCGATAGGACCGTTAAATGACAACATATTTGCTGCCCGTATTACCTGTGAATGTTGATTGAAAATCACCCAATGACCTAACAAATTCAGCTAACTAAGCTTAAGAATTTTGAGAAAAATTCACCTTTGGTTAAAAATTGGCTGAACGGTTTTAAATCGGTTAAAAAACTGTTGACGCAAAATAGCTTGCTTCGTATTATTGCCGCCATCCTAAGTGGAGCGGTAGTTCAGTTGGTTAGAATACCGGCCTGTCACGCCGGGGGTCGCGGGTTCGAGTCCCGTCCGCTCCGCCACTTAGGATAAGATCGTTATGGAGCGGTAGTTCAGTTGGTTAGAATACCGGCCTGTCACGCCGGGGGTCGCGGGTTCGAGTCCCGTCCGCTCCGCCAACGATACAAGAAGCCAGCATCGATGCTGGTTTTTTTGTGCCTGCATTTGACAGAGCCTACCTACCATCAGCGCTTGTCTGCTCGCTTTGACTGAGTTACTCAAAAATTCGGTATTACGCCTTTAATGTGAAATGACACGTCTTTCACGTCTGCAATCAGATGACTAGTGAATCTATTGCTGCATTGTGCATAACGCTTCTCTAATACGTTTACTAAATTGAATAACCCCTATTGTTACGCATTAAATCAATCGTATTTTTAAATGACGACGATAATCTTCAATTACTTGTTTTATGAATTGTTAATGCTGATTCTTATTTGAAAAACAAATGAAGAATACGCTGAATTATATTGAGCGTGATTTAAATCACGCTCATGGCGAATACATTTTCAATTGCTTTGCTTCAAAATCGTGAATAAAGTTATGAATTAGCTAATTGATTTTGTTATATAAATTATTTATTAACAGGGTAATCTTCCTGATTGATTTACAAGACTTTAGTCTAACGTTTGGTTGTATCACATCTCATTCTTGTCTTTTTTATAATCTATCCATATGAAATAAAAGGTTTTATTTCTTTATGTGATGCTGAGCACTTTCGAGATATCCGCAATTGAAAAACCAAAAAACATACAATATGATTTAGAAACTGTAACAAAAGCTCGATGGGTGTTGTTACATTTAAGTTGGTTGTAAAAAGTATTAGTTCGACATTTTTATGTAAATAAATGCCACCGGTGGCAATATTTTTTGTTAGATATTGCCACCGGTGGCAAAAGTGGGGCATTCGGCAGCGAAGTTGGTATAGAGTGGGGACTCTTTAAATGGCGCTGCTGATTGAACGAACAGGGACAGAAGACGTAAAGGTTAGCTGGCTCT
Source organism: Shewanella mangrovi (assembly GCF_000753795.1). GTDB lineage: Bacteria > Pseudomonadota > Gammaproteobacteria > Enterobacterales > Shewanellaceae > Shewanella > Shewanella mangrovi. Next base: position 69,093 of record NZ_JPEO01000007.1, on the reverse strand, counting down.
GTATAATAACAATGTTGGAGATTATCCGAGATGTTTAAGAAAACGACGTTAGCAAGTACCATTTTTATGGCACTTTTCAGTCAGGCCATTTACGCCGCCGATGACAATGCTGCTGCAGATGTCACCGCTCAACAGACCCAGAAAGCCGACGAACAGATGGAAACCATTGAAGTCGTTGGTATTCGTAGCAGTTTGAACAAAGCTGTTAATATCAAGCGTCAATCCGTACAAGTGGTTGACGCCATCGTGGCCGAAGATATCGGTAAGTTCCCAGATAACAACGTAGTTGAAGCGCTGCAGCGGGTTACCGGTGTGCAGGTAACTGACCGTGCATCTGGTGAAGTCAGCGGTGTATCTATTCGTGGTTTAACTGACGTGACCACTACCGTTAACGGCCGCGAAATGTTTACCGCTGCTGGGCGTACCCTCGCGGTACAGGACATTCCTGCGGCACTTCTAGAAAGTGTTGAAGTATTTAAAACTCGTGACGCCAGCCAATTGGCAAGTGGTATTGCGGGCCAGTTGAATGTGCGTACTCAACGCCCATTCAACTTTGAAGGTTCTAAATTTATGATGAACGCCCGTGGCGTTTATCAAGATCTTGCAGATAAAACCGATCCGATTGTGAGTGCCTTGGCAAGTAACCGTTGGAATACTTCCATCGGTGAAGTCGGTGCCTTGTTGAACTTATCTTATGCGCGTACGCAGTACCGCAACGAGAATGCTTCTGCCGGTGCAATTGTGCCATTCCGCAGTGATAACTTGGCGCGCATGTACAACTACCCAATGGGCCTAGAGCACGGGGTAGATCGCACACCTGGTGCAACATTAGACGGCGTCGAGTATTACTTAGGCCGTGATGCACTGAACCAATCAGATAGCACAGGTAAACGCGAACGTCCTGCAGTGAATTTATCTCTGCAGTGGGCACCAAATGATACCTCTGAGTATGTGTTTGAAACTTTCTATAATGGTTATCGCAATAAAGGCTATAACCACATGATTCTTACCTACGCAGACTCTAACCGTGTTGCCACCGATGTTCAGCCTACCTTCTTTGAAGGCACCAACGTGATTAAAACTCGCGCTTGGGGCAACTCTGGTGCTTTCACCAGCGGTGACTATGGCGAGCAACAAACCGACAGCTACATGTTCGCCTTGGGTGGTAAATGGGATTTGAATGCGGATACCACGCTGAAATCCGAAATTGTTTACCAAACCAGCGAATATAAACGTGAAGGCGTGGCCATGCAGGCCAATACTCGCATGCCATACGTGTACGCAGACTTTAACCACGATAATGGGGTAATGGCATGGACTCCATACGTTGAAGAGTACGGCGAAAAATTGGATCTGACAGATCCAAGCCGTTGGACGACTTCAACAATGTTTGATAACGGCGGTAAAGATAAAGGTGATGGTATTACCTTTACCACTGACCTCGATTTCTATGTGGATTGGGGCATTTTCACCAAAGCGAAAACCGGTATTCGTTATGATAAACGTACTGCTGAAAGCTCAAGCCGTGACTCCAACTTATTTAATGCAATTCCATTAGTGGATTTGGACCCAAGCATGTTGGGTACCAACAGCGACTTCTTTGATGGTCGCAGCGATCTGCCACGTTCTTGGGTTGCCATGAGTGGTAAAGCACTGTGGGATAATCGCGCTGAATATCGTGATCTGTGGGGCTTCACCTCTGATGAAGAGCAATTGCGTCGCATCACGATGCAAAAGAACTTTGAAATCGACCAAACTTCATGGGCTGCATATATTCAAAGTGAATTTGATACAGAGTTGTTTGGTAAGCGCTTAGATGGTTCAGTTGGTGTGCGTTACACCTATGCTAGCGCTGATATGGATTTCTGGCATTGGGATGGCGAAGTCGGCGAAGTGCTGCACAGCTCAGATACCAATACCAGCGCCAAGTTCCTGCCTAACCTGACGTTGCGTTATCACCTGACTGAAGATTGGTTGGCACGTTTTGCTTATACCGAAACGCTGCGTCGTCCTAACTTTGGCGATCTGAACAGCTTTATTTCGCTGCATCCAGATACGACCAACGTCGGTTATGGTAATGCTAACGGCGGTAACTCATCGTTGCGTCCAGTTGAATCGAAAAACTATGACTTCTCTTTGGAATACTATTTCGGTTCTGGCAGCTCAGTGTATGGCACGTACTTCTATCGTGATATTCAAGGCTTTGTGTTCAGCTCACTGCGTCGTACACAATTCCCGAATCCAAACACTGGTGAGATTGAAGACTACATCCTGTCGCAACCTGACAATACCTCGAATGGTGTGTTGAAAGGTTATGAAATCGGTGCGGTTTACTTCTTAGAAAATGTACCGCAATGGTTGGATGGCTTTGGTATTCAAGCGAGTGGTACTTTCTTGGATTCTGACCAAGATATCCCAGTGTTCAGTGATACAGGTGAATTGGAACGTTATGACCACCGTGGAGTATTCGGCGTGTCAGATACTTCATACAGTGGTGTGCTGATTTACGAAAAAGAAGACTTCAGTGCGCGTCTGTCGTATGTATGGCGTGACAACTTCCTACTGCGTTATGGTTCAGGTCGCTTTGCGCATCCTCGCGGTGTATATCGTCAACCTGAGGAAAGCTTAGATTTCCAATTGAACTATAACATTACTGATAACTTGTCTGTGTCATTTGACGCCACTAACTTGACCAACCAAGTCTTCAATCAGTATTACGAGAAGGAATATCTGAACGATACCGCGTCTATCTACAGCCGCACCTTTGGTTTAGGCATTCGTTACTCTATGTAACTAGCCTTTTTAAACTGGTAAACATCCCAGTTCCGGTACGCCGCTTGGGTTGAGCAAGCGGCAACTTTCGCCGTCCATGTTAAGTGGACGGCATTTTTGCGTATTGGCCAATAGCTATGTGCAAGAATAATTTGTTTGCTAGCCGCCGGTTTGGCGTTGCAGTCAGTTGTTGTTACATGGGGAAGGGCGCAGTAAGCAGCGCTGTTGCCAATCTGAGTACAGCGCCGATATTTATTATGTCTTCTGAGTCGCTATTTGCTCGTCACCAAGCAAGTGTGGACCAGCGCCTTCTTTGGCTAACACGTCATTCGGATTGCGTAATGGGCAATCGGTTAATGACAGACAGCCACAACCGATACATCCCTCCATACGATCACGCAACGTTGTTAACGCTTCGATGCGTTCTGTGAGTATTGCATGCCATTCGCTGCTGAGCTCGCGCCATTCTTTCACGGATATTGGTGTATTCGGCAGGGTATCTAAATGACTTTTGATTTCGCTTAGCGGTATGCCGGCCGACTGTGCAATACGGATAACCGCTATTCTACGTAACACTTTGCGATCATAGCGCCGCTGATTTCCTGCATTACGGGTGCTGGAAATCAGACCTTTGGTTTCATAAAAATGTAGCGTAGAGACCGCGACACCACTGCGTTTGGCCACTTCGCCCACTGATAACGCACCAGAGCTATCCATGATGTAAAATTCCTGTTGACCTCAACCATACTTGAGGTAATAGTATTCGCGTCGGCTAACGCATTCAAGCGTTCATTCAATCTCTGACCACTTTATTCAGGAGCCGACATGGGTAGACATTATTCCCTTCGTCATGACGTATTAATCGCACGCTGCATTACTGCATCGACTTTCCATTCTGCCGTTGGAGGTCAACATGAGTAATGGTATCCAGCTGCCGCCAGCGCCGGTTTCTCAAAACAAGCACTTAACACGTACATTAATCATTACTGCGGTTTTCCTCGCGCTGCTGCTCGGCGGTGTGTATTACTGGAAAGCCTATCTCTCAAGCCATCAAGCCCATTGGCAACCGCAAGCTGTGCCCGTTACCGCCATGCAAGTGACCGCTGCGCCGTTGCCTTTGGCGCTAAATGCGGTTGGCGAGCTAAAAGCGGTTAACCAAGTCACGCTTTCGGCGGATGTTGCCGGTCGTATTGACGGCATTCACTTCCATTCGGGCGAACAAGTTAGCGCAGATAAACTGCTGCTTGAATTGTATAACGGTCCAGAGCAAGCGGCGCTGCAAGCTGCTGAAGCGCGTGTAGCTTACGCGGCGCATCAACTTAAACGTTCTCAACAATTAGCACCTTCAGGTGCGGAATCTCTGGATGTGTTGCAAGAGCGCCAATCGGCATTTGCTCAAGCGCAAGCAGATGTTGCCGCAGCCAAAGCACAATTGCGTCAAAAGCAAATTATTGCGCCATTTGCGGGGCAGTTGGGTATTCGCCAAATCAACCTTGGTCAATATGTGAGTCCCGGCCAACAGGCGGTAACCTTAACTGCGCTGGATAAACTCTATGTGGAATTTACGCTACCTCAGCAGGATTTCGCCGCGGTAAAGGTGGGTGGCGAGATCGCCCTAAGCAGTGACGTTTATCCGCAGCAGCACTTTAGTGCCAAAGTCCACGCCATTGAACCGCAACTGGATAATGATACTCGCAACCTGCTGGTCCAAGGCGAACTTGAAAATGCTGAGTTGTTACTGCGCCCCGGCATGTACGTCAACGCAGCACTGAGTTTGCCTGCACAAATTGATGCGATAGTTGTACCTGCTACCGCAGTACAAACCTCGGCACAAGGCTATAGCGTCGTGGTCGTCCGTGGTGACAATGCTACAAAGCAGGGCAAGGCCGATATCATCGCAGTGGAGATTGGCAAACGTATCGATAACCGCATTCAGATCACCAGTGGTATACAAGCGGGCGATGTCATCGTTGTTACCGGGCAGAACCGGGTGCAGCCAGGCGCCGATATTGTGGTGCAACACTTACAAGCGACAGGAGTGTAAGCAATATGCACTTTACTGATCTGTTTATTCGGCGGCCGATATTATCGATCGTCGTCAGTTTGATGATTTTGCTGATTGGCCTCAGCGCCACCTATAACTTACCCATCCGCCAATATCCGCAGATGGAAAGCGCCACGATTACCATCGACACCTCGTTGCCTGGCGCTACGCAGGATATGATGCAGGGCTTTGTGACTACGCCGATTGCGCAAGCGATTTCCACTGCCAGCGGCATTGAGTACATCACTTCGACTTCGCGCCAAGGCAAAAGCCATATCTCCGCCAAGTTGGTGTTGAACGCTGATGCGGATCGCTCGATGACCGAGATTCTGTCCAAGGTGCAAACGGTCAAATACCGTTTACCCGAAGGCGTCACCGATCCGGTGATCGCCAAAATCACTGACGGTGCTTCGGCGATTCAGTACTTAGCGTTTGTAAGCGATACTTTATCGCCACCGCAAATCGCCGACTTTATCTCACGGGTAGCGCAACCGCTGATCACCTCGGTGCCGGGCGTTGCGTCAGCCACCGTGGTGGGCGGCGCATCGTTTGCGATGCGTATCTGGGTAGATCCGGTGAAACTCGCGGCTCGTGGTATGACCGCCAGTGATGTGGCTAGTGCGCTGCGTAGCAACAACATTCAAGCGTCACCGGGGCAACTGAAGGGCGATGCGACTGCACTGAATATCACCGCGGGTACGGATCTGCGCAGTGTCGATGCGTTCCGGCAAATGGTGCTGATACAAGGCAGCCAAGGCGTGGTACGTCTACAAGATGTTGCTACGGTGGAACTCGGCGGCCAGAACTACGATTCCGCGATGCTGGCGTCTAACCGCCGCGCGGTTTCGGTAGCAATTTCACCAACGCCAGATGGCAACCCTCTGGATATCGTATCGCAAATCAATAACTTGATTGACGATATGCAAAAAGTCGCGCCACCGGGGTTAGAAGTGGTCAGCCAGTTCGATGTGGCGCACTTCGTTGATGCGTCTATTGAAGAAGTGCAGCACACACTTGTGGAAGCGATCGCTATCGTGGTGATTGTGATCTTCCTGTTCCTCGGTACTTTCCGTGCAGTGATTATTCCGATTGTCACCATTCCGCTGTCACTGCTTGGTACCGCCGCGCTGATGTTAGCCTTTGGTTTCTCGCTTAACTTGTTGACGCTACTGGCAATGGTGCTCGCCATCGGTTTGGTGGTGGACGATGCGATTGTGGTGGTAGAAAACATTCACCGCCATATTGAAGAAGGCTTATCGCCATTTAACGCTGCGCTTAAAGGCGCCCGTGAAATCGTTGGTCCGGTGATCGCCATGACTATCACCCTTGCCGCAGTTTACGCGCCAATCGGTATGATGGGCGGTTTGACTGGCGCACTGTTCCGCGAATTCGCCTTTACGCTTGCGGGCTCGGTGATTGTTTCCGGTATTGTGGCGTTAACGCTGTCGCCGATGATGAGTGGCAAATTGCTAGAAGCACGTCAGTCCGAATCCAAACTGGAGCAATGGATTGAGCGTTACATGGAAGGCTTGACCAGCCGCTACGTTAAATTACTAGATAAAACCTTAGTTTCTCGTCCAGCGGTGTTATTTGTGGGGGTGGTAATTCTAGCTGCCATTGGTGTGCTGTTTACCGGTGCCAAACGTGAGCTGGCACCAGCAGAAGATATGGGTTACATCTTTGCGCAAACCAAAGGGCCGCAATACGCTAACGTTGATTACACTGCCAAATACAGCACCCAAGTCGATAAACTGTTTCAAGACTTACCTGAATTTGAGCGTAGCTTTTTTGCTATCGCTAATGATGAAGCCAACATCGGTTTCGGCGGCGTGATCCTCAAAGAATGGTCAGAGCGTGAACGCAGCGCTGATGAAATCCAAGGCCAATTGGCGGGCATGACCGCAGGCGTTGATGGCGTATACACCTCGCTGTTTCAAGACAGCCCATTGCCAGCTTCTACCGGTGGTCTGCCTGTGCAGATGGTAATCCGCTCATCAGGCGAATTTAGCGAGCTGTACCAAACCCTGATGGGGCTGAAAGGCGCCGCGTGGGGCAGCGGTTTGTTTGCTTTCGTTGATAGTGACTTGGCGTTTGATAGCGCCGAAGCGCACATCAATATCGACCGCGATAAGGCCGGTGAACTTGGGATAAGTATGGCGGAGATTGCCGATACCTTGGCTATTTTGGTGGGTGAAAACTACATCAACCGCTTCAACTGGTTTGATCGCTCTTATGATGTGATCACCCAAGTGCCGCAAAACGACCGCCTTACACCAGATAATCTTGGCAACTACTACGTGCGCACCGGTGCGGGCAAGTTAGTGCCGTTATCAACAGTAGTGAGTGTGGAGATTAAACCACAGCCGAACAAACTGCCGCAGTTCAACCAGATGAACTCAGCGACGTTATCCGCGGTATTGATGCCGGGCGTAACCATGGGCCAAGCGGTTAACTTTCTGCAGCAACAAGCGCTTCCGGATGGCACCACGGTGGATTGGTTGTCCAACAGCCGTCAATTTGTGCACGAAGGGAATCGCCTCACCGTGTCGTTCGCTTTTGCTTTGATTGTGATTTTCTTGGTATTAGCCGCGCAGTTTGAAAGCTTCCGCGATCCATTGGTGATTCTGGTGACAGTGCCGCTGGCAGTGTGTGGCGCACTGGTGCCGCTATATCTTGGTTTCACCACGCTCAACATCTACACCCAGATTGGTTTGGTTACCTTGATTGGTCTGATTTCCAAGCACGGGATCTTGATGGTGTCGTTCGCTAACGATATGCAGCTGCATGAGAAAATGAGCAAGCTAGAAGCCATTCGCCACGCCGCCGCAGTGCGGATGCGCCCAGTATTGATGACCACTGCGGCGATGGTGGCGGGCTTAGTGCCACTGCTGTTTGCCGCTGGCGCTGGTGCCGCGAGCCGCTTTGCTATCGGTATCGTGGTGGTGATGGGCATGCTGATTGGCACCCTGTTCACCCTGTTTGTACTGCCAACCATCTACACTTTGTTGGCCGCCAACCACCAAAATGATCATCATTTATCGGCCACCGACGCTAATGAAGAACAAACCGTTAATGCAGCAAAAAATGGTGAGGTGGCCCATGGTTAATTCAAAATCAACCAATACCAAACATCGCTTGCGCCCCCTGGCACTGCTGTTGCCAATACTATTGGTGGGCTGTAATACCGCGCCAGATAAGCAAGGTTATGCGCCGAAGCAGATCAATAGCGGTGATTTTGTTAGCCGTGCTGATGGTCAAGAATCACTGCAACCATTGCCAAACGACTGGTGGCAGCTGTATCAAGATGAACGGCTAAATCAACTAGTCAGCCAAGCACTCAGTGCCAATAACGATCTGCGCGTGGCAGAAGCTAACTTGCGCCGAGCCCAAGCTGTGCTAAGACAATCGAAATCCGACAGATTGCCGTCAACTACGCTCTCCGGCGGTGCCAGTTATGGTGATGCCGAGCAAAGCGTCAATGACGAACAGTGGAGCGAATCGGCGGGATTATCGGTGGCGTGGGAAGCAGACTTTTGGGGCCGCATCAGCCAAGCGATTGATGCTGCCAAAGCTGATGTTGCTGCCGAACAAGCTGCGCGCGATATGGTGCGTGTGACTGTGGCCGCTGAAACCACCCGCGCGTATCTCAACCTGTGCGCTTATGGTAATCAGTTGCAATTGGCGCAAGCGTCACTAGCCAACAGCCAAAACCAACGCGATATTGTCGCGGCGCAGTTACAAGCTGGCACCGTGACGGAATCCGCCCTCGCGAGTGCTGAAGCGGTAATGGAAGCGGTAAAAGCACAACTGCCGATGGCGCAAGCGGCTAAGCAAAATGCATTGTTTGAATTAAGTGCCTTATTAGGGCTAACGCCTGCAGAAGCCCCAAGCGATCTCCAAAGTTGTCATCTTCCACCGGCAGTGGCAGTTGCGCTGCCAGTCGGCGACGGCACCGAACTGCTACGGCGTCGGCCAGACTTACGTCAAGCAGAAGCAACGCTAGCCGCCGATATCGCGCGAGTTGGTGTGGCCACCGCCGATTTGTACCCACGGATCACTTTGGGAGCGTCGGCCAATTATCTGCACAATGATGTGGTAAAAGGCAGCGATAGCTTTAGTTATGGAATTGGACCGCTGATTTCGTGGAATTTTCCGAATACCACTGCAGCACGAGCTCGATTAGCGCAAGCTAAAGCCCAAGCACAGGCGTCGGTGGCGAGTTTTGATGCGCAGGTGCTAACCGCACTGAAAGAGGTAGAACAAGCACTGACCTCGCTCAATGCGGTGACGGAACAACAGCAAGCGTTAGCGCGGGCGCAGCAACATGCCATGCGCGCGTATTCGTTGGACAAAGCCCGTTTTGATGTTGGCGCTATTGCCCATGTGGATCTGCTGGTAACCCAGCGCAATATGCTCGATAGTCGTGCTGCCAATGCTGACGCTCAAGTAGCGCTGACTAATGCACAAGTGGATTTGTTTAAGGCGCTCGGAGGAGGGTGGCAGCAGGCTGCCACCACTATTGCCAACAATTAACTAAGTGTAGAGATGTTATCGCGGTAGTAAAAAGGCCATTCAATCTATGAATGGCCTTTATTTTTGGGAAGTTTAACAGCGGGAAGGAATGTGCTAACCAATACCCTGCAACATTATTTCATCCGGGACGCAATCCGATTATTTAACGTCTAATGATATTGGTAGCACCTAATCCTTATTCGCTGTTTGCCTTATTTGCCCATTAGAACACTTGAGCAACAGTGTTGTTGATCACCGCTTGAGAGAAGCTCAAGTTGTGGATACCTTGGCTTCGATCGTTGTTGATCAAGAAGTAGTTCCAAGCACCTTTAACAAAGTTGCTGTTTGGCAGATAAACCGCTTCACCTGTGGCTGCATCAGCCAGTTTATCCAAGGATACAGTCAATTCAGTGACTGACTCGCCTCCGATAACCGCAGGACTGCTCAGTGTCAGCTTCAAGCCAATCTTGTTGCCGACATTGGCTAACGCTACTGCCGAAATTTGGTTGCCTGCTACAGTCGCTTCACCGTAGTTGATCACTAGGCTATCGAAGGACGTTAAGCGACTAAAGGCAGCGTTTTGCATTTTTTCAGCTAAGTTATCTAAGCCTGCTGCAACCGATGCAGTGATGGCTCCAGCATCAACGGCTTCACCAGGCACAGAGTTATGCTCAACACCATCAACCGGGGTGTTCGGATCAATCGAGCTACCGTGACAGTAGTTACATTGCTGATCCAGTTTGTCAGCATCAATCCAGAACTGGTGAGTGCGAGTTAGCTTGCCAAACGCAGGTGTATCTTTGATGGTTGGGTTATACAACTGGTGACATTTGACGCACGAATCATCAATCACAGCATGTTTTGCCACCATAGGTAATTGGTTACCCATGAACCAAGCATTACGACCCGCAAACACGTCACCTTGAGAACCGTGGGCGATGTTATAGTTTTGCTGTTCAGGCGCTGGTTCATCGTTATCTTCGTGCAACCATACGCCGCTGTTATCGCTTAACACACCTTGAGCTGTGTTGTGGCAGGCGATACAGGTAGCGCCTTGACCAACGCCGGGCATATTGAAGCCTGCTGGTAAGTCAGGCGTATCACCATCGATACGAACTTGCAGATCATTGCCATTACCGTGTGGGTCGTGACAAGCGGTACAAGTCACTGGCTCAACGTTGTCAGCTGTCACTGAAGACCATAGTGGATCGTCAATCTTACCGACATTGCCTTGTTGCAGTTGTTTCTCATATGCGACGAAACCTTGTGCTGAGTGACAACGACCACAATCAGCGTCGGTACCCAGTTCCAGTGCACGTTGCTCGTTCATATGGCTTTCGCCAGAGGTTGGACTCACTGTCTTAGATGCCGTCCATTGAATGCGTTCATAGTGACAGTTACTGCACAACTCTGCGGAGAACGAAATACGTGGGCTAGTAAATGGATTAGGCGTTTTACCATCTACCATGTCGTACATGCCGTGCGCAGGTGAGTTTTGTGGTCCGTGGCAGCTTTCGCATTGGATATTCATCATGCGCGCGGTTTTAGGGAAGTTCTTCACCATATCTGGCCACGCATCGGTACGAGGATTTTCCAACGCTTCAATGCGGCTGAATTTATAGCCTTCTTGCTCTGCTACATATGCTAAGCCGTTGTTCATAGGTGCAGATTGGATATCACCCCCTACGGCGTGGCATTGACCACAAAACATACTTTCTTCGGCAGGAGATATCGCCACATCCTGACGGAAAATATTGGCATGCATAGTGGTAGACCACGGCGTGAACTGATCACCTGCAACGCCACCTTGGTGACAGGTAGTACAGGTGGCATCACTCTCTGGATTGCCTTCTTCATCAATCCCGGTAATAACCCCCATATATTTACCGGCAAAGATTTTCAGCGTTTGGCCATTAACCACGAAATCATATTCACCCGTTTTATCTGGGAAGAAATAGGGGGTTCGTGAATTCGCATCCACCAGCTCGGCAGTGGAGCCAGTGGGTTGAGACACCATTGACCACACTTGTGAATCGTCATCGTTGCCGCGGTTCAGGTAGATACGTTCACCCAGCGCCACGTTGCGAATACCGAGCAAACGGTTAGTCGCGTGAATTTCACCGTGAATAGATGCTTGCTGGCCATGGGCATCGTTTGCTTGTACGCGCACGGCGATTAAGCCGCGACGGTCTTGAGAAATGGTTAATGGTCCTAGACGATCAGGAATTTTGTACTCTGCCATCTCGGTGCCACGGATAGGGTCAACACGAGACTCAAAATTCTTCATCATCTCAGAGAAAGTAACGAGTGCCGTATCGTCATCACCTTCAACCGTTCCTGCCTTTTCGGTATGCCATGAGTCCCAAAGATTCAACCGGTTTTCCCATGTGTATTCGATAGGCATATCGTCGATTTTGCCAGTAACCAAAGCGCCAACGGTCGCTGATGTACCGTAGCCTTGGTTGTCATAAACCGCCCAGCCTGGGCTGGTCCAACTATCGTTAACTGGCTGGATCGGATCAACTTGCTCAGTAAACTGTACTAAAAATTGCGATGCCGCATCCATGGTGAAATTAGCACTAACTGTGTGATCAGAGAGTACGCCGACATTTTGTGCATCAGGGCTGGAATAGGATGCGTTGCTGACCTTAAGGACTACTTGGCCTACGGGTAAGGTTAGCGAATAGGCGCCGTTAGCATCTGTGGTCGCCGTTTGGAGTAATGCACCACCTGTGTCTTCTGCAGATACAACCGCAGCTGGCACCGGCAGTCCTTTCGCATCCTGCACTACGCCAGATACAGTACCCTCTGCCGCTTGTACGTATGTGATGTTATCGCCATCATCACCGCCACAACCGCTGAGCTGAGTCATCGTAGCGCCGATGGCCAGCACGATAGCTGCTTTGTTAAATCGCCTCATCAAGGTTCTCCCATTGATCTGTTTATGAGTTATTGGGGATAAGCTGCATCGTCTCGAAAGCGCATTGTCTATTGTCAGCAAAGTAATAAAGGCACTACTTGCTTAGAACAGTGGAACAGCTTTACCCCTTAGTGTTATGCCAATACGCTTTAAATAACGAACAACCCTAAAAGGCAAATAGCAGGCCAGGAAAAATGGCACTAAATAACGGTATTTGGTTATTTAGTTGAAGGTGAAATAATGGGTTTTTATTGCTGGTTGAGTATTAGTTTGAATGAAATCACAATATCGGAATCTGCAACTCATAATTGCACGTCGAATATCACATATTTAACAAGTTGATTGACGCAAATATTGATATAAATCTTGCTTGATATCGACGTGAATTTTTTATTTTAAAACGAGTGAACTCTATCCATTCGAAGAGTGATTTTGGTCACATGGAATATATCGTTAAAGTTAATTAGTGTGATCTATGATGGGTTTTTATTGTGGAGTTAAATGCATTTAACGCGTAAAAAATTTGGTTTTTTGAGGGATTTTAGCTTTATTGTAGATTTTATGTCTACATAGAGCGGAATTTAATGAAACTCGGATTGCACTACACTGTCAAGGTCGTGAACAGATTATGGACATATTGTTTGAACATGTGCTGCGACATGTCCAAATAGTGCACATGGATGGTTTATTTTTTGAAGATAACATGAGTTTATTAAATCCAAATGAACAGTTTAGAAAGTCGACAAAATAAACCGTTAACTCAGATAGATCACCGTTGGCATCAGGCAATAGTTTCTGTCGAAAATAATGGCAAGAAAAATAACCCACTATTTCAATTAACTGAGAGCATTAATTTAATTGCCAAAGATATTGAAACCCAGTGGAATAACTTTATTAATGATGACAAGGTTGCTGGTGATTCTGTCAGAGCCATGATTTTACGTTCGTGGCAGCGCTGTAAAAATGCTCTGGTCTCGACTGAACTGGCACAATATTATTGTATTGATAAAGAGCGCCTAACGACCGTATTAGCACAAAATCGATTATTGATTGAAGCTGCAACAACAATCATTAATAACCTTCTGATTTACACTCAGCATGCCAATAGCCATATTATTCTGGCGGATAAGCACGGCGTGGTGTTATATGCCGCAGGTCGAAATCTGACGCCGCTTGGCAGTGTACTCACTGAGGAGATGCTTGGCACCAACGGCGTGGGGACCTGCTTAGTAGAACAAAAGCCGATTTATGTGATGGGGCCAGAACATTACTTGCGGCAACTGCATCATAGCCATTGCTCGGCCGTGCCCATTTTTAATGCGCGCAAAGAATTGATGGGGGTGATGAGTTTAGCGGTCCCACGGGCAAGTGCACATTCGCATTCATTGGGAATGTTAGAGGCCGCCGCCGCGACCATTTCAAAGCAGCTTACATTGTCGGAGTTACTCGAAGAACAGCAAACTTTAATGGAAGTGCTGAACGAAGGGGTAATCATCCTTGATAGCCACGACTGCATCTATTCAATCAATCGTTACGCCCGCAATATATTTAACGTCGTGAGTGATGTAGTGGGGCAACCGCTGGGCATGGTCGTTGCACCGGATGAAGCCTTGAGTAGCATTTTGGCCAGCAATAAGTGTTGCCAAGATCTTGAGGTGCGTGGTCAGCGGCGAGACAGTCGTTGGGTAACGCTCACCTGTTCAGTCATCATGACTGCAGAAGGCCATAAAATCATTTCGGTGCGGGATAATTGCCGTACTCGCGCTATTACCCGTCGCGCCATCGGTGCCAAGGCTACCTACACTTTTGACAATATCCTCGGTCAGTCAACCGCAATCAATAGAGCGATTTTCCAAGCCAAACAGGCCAGCCAAAGTGATTCCACCACATTAATATTGGGTGAAAGTGGCACGGGCAAAGAGCTGATCGCGCATGCAATTCATAATGCGAGTAAGCGACGAGCCGGGCCCTTTATCGTCGTCAATTGCGGGGCAATTCCACGCGATCTGATCCAAAGTGAACTGTTTGGTTACGAGGCCGGTGCCTATACGGGCGCGCAAAGAGGTGGCGCAGCCGGCAAGTTCGAGTTAGCTGACGGCGGTACCATTTTCCTCGATGAAATTGGTGAAATGCCACTGGCCGCGCAGGTTAATCTACTGCGTTTTTTGCAGGAGAAAGAGGTGACTCGGGTCGGGGGACAGAACCGACAGATGGTCGATGTGCGGGTGATCACCGCAACCAATAAGCAGCTGCCGCAGGCCGTGAGTCAAGGGCAATTTCGCGCTGATCTGTTTTATCGCATCAACGTGTTGGCAATTCAGGTGCCACCGTTGAGAGAGCGCCATGGCGATATTGCAATGCTCGCTAATGCATTTATCGAGCACAGCGCCACTATGCTCAAAAAACCGAAAAAGGTGCTATCTGCGCAAGTACAAAGTTTGTTGGAAGCGTATTCGTGGCCGGGCAATATTCGTGAACTGGAAAACGTCATCGAACGCGCGATGAATCTTTCACAATCACCAGTGTTATATCCGGAAGACATCTGTTTGAACAGCCAGTACGACCCTAAGCATGGTGTTGCTGTAACAGCAACACCATCAGTGCTAACAACTGGTGCGGGTGAACTACGCGCTAGCGAAATGGAGACAATTATCGCCATGCTACGCCAAACTCAAGGTAACTTGCGGGTAGCGGCACAACGCCTGGGGATCTCTCGTAGCGGTTTGTATAACAAGATTAAACGTTACGGCATAACGCAAGATGATTTTCGTCATACGGCCGTCTGTGAAGAGTAACGTCAGTTAATGTAGTGGCCAATTTGGGCTTTGGTGGTGGGTGCTAGCAAAGGCTTTTTATTTCAGAATGAATAAAAAACGCAACTGCACCACCAATTGTAGACTTTATTGCGTAAATGAAACGAAATTCAAGGTGATTATCTCTCTTAAATAAAACAATAAACTAGCTCCCATCAGTTCAGTCTTCTGTTTGTGAATGGCATTAACGCTACATAAACAGGCACACTAATGGGAATATTTCATGTCTAATCAAATCGAACATCAACGCATTAGTGCGTTATTGGATCGCGAAGAGATCCGGATTCTGCGTCAACACTATAGTGAGCTGCTCGATGGCAATAATGCCGAACGCATGGACGAAGTCTTTACCGAAGACGCGGAAGTGGTGGTCACCGTTGGCTCAATGAAAGGTATAGCCGCCATTAAGCAGAGTCTTGCTGACGCGTATCAGCAGTTTGATACGCAACAGCGCGCTCACTTTCCGTTTGTGCACGCCATTACCAACCACAATATCATCATTACCGGTGAAAACAGCGCCACAGGTAGCTGCTATCTGTTGGATTTAGTGACTGACCGCCCAAGCGCACAACACCCGTTCTTGCTGGTGGGGCGTTACCAAGATGAATATGCGCGGGTAAATGGTGAGTGGCGCATCGCTAAAACCGCGTTAGATGTGGTCTGGCCGCACGCTGAATCAGATAAATAAGGCGGCTGTATGTACGACAATTTAAGCGACGCACCGCTAAGTTTTAGCCGCGTTTTTTCGCCAGAGCGCCTCAGCATCGGTTTACTGACACCGCTTGAGGCTTATCCGAATTCGCCATTTCCAACATTGGCAGAACATGTGCGCATGGCCAAGCTGGCGGAAGAGGCGGGTATCGCCAGTATTTGGCTGAGAGACGTCCCGTTTTATGATCCTAACTTTGGTGATGCCGCACAAATGCTTGATCCCTTGGTGTATGCCGGCTTTCTAGCTGCAGCCACCACTGAAATAGCACTCGGCACAGCGGGTATCGTCTTGCCACTGCGCGAACCCATTTCTGTTGCTAAACAAGCGGCGTCACTGGATCTGCTGTCCAACCAGCGCTTTGTGCTGGGGCTATCGACTGGCGACCGCCCAGTAGAATATCCCGCCTTCGGAGTTGATTTTGAAGCACGCGGTGAGTTGTATCGCGAAGCCGTTGAATATATTCGCTATCTGCAGCAGGAATCGTTCCCGCGGGTGCAAACTACCCATTACGGCAAGCTCAACGGCAATTTAGATCTGTATCCAAAAATGCCGCAGCGCTTGCCGCTTATGGCTGTGGGGCGGTCACGACAGCCGATTGAATGGCTCGCGCAACATGTGGATGCGTGGATTTGGTCGGTCGATGATGATAAAGCCATCGCTGAGATTATCGCCTCATTGGCTCAAGCCGCCGATGGCCATCCCGCACCAGCATATGGTTATTCAACCTTTTTTGATTTAGATGAGAACCCGAATGCGCCGTACCAGCGTTTTTATAACGTAGTACGTATTGGCCGTAATGCGCTAATCGAACGCCTGCAACGTCATCAAGCGTTGGGTGTGCAACACGTAGCATTAAATTTAAAACCGGCTTCGCGCCCCGCCGAGGCGGTGATTGAAGAGCTGGGTAGCTATGTTATTCCCGCTTTGGGTTAGGGGGGAGATGAAATGGATGTAACAGAGAGCAACAAAGACAAGCTCGCACTCGCGAGCATCATGACCCAGTTTACTGATGCTTGGTTTGCGGGCAACTCCCAAGCGATGGCGCAGCTCTTAGCGGACGATAGCCAACTGTTCAGCAGTCAGCATGGTTGTGCAAGCGGGGCTAGGGCTATGACAGATCTGCTGATGCAAGATGCGAATAATAAACCGTTTTATGGTCAGATGACGAATCGTTATATTGGCGTTGAGGGCGATAATGCGGCGGCAAGTTGTTATGTGTATGGTATTTTTCAGGCGGATAACCGCACATTCTTTATCTTTGGCGCAGCATTAGTCTTTCGCTTTAGCCGCCAACAACAATGGCAACTTGATGAACTTCGCTTACAAGTGAATTGGACCCACGGTAATAATTCGCTCGTACCGCATTGGCGTAAACCGCCCGGTCAAAATGGCTGGCAAATGGGTGATGACGCACCCGTGATTGTCAGTGAGTTGCATTCACCTTGGGCCTTGTTGCCCAACGCAGCAGCTGCAGATAGCTTATCTGAAGCGCTGGCCGAGCTATATTATCGTTATTCATTTGCGGTAGACCAAAACGATATGGGATTACTGGTAAGTGCCTACAGTGAAGACATTGCGGGTGGTTTTGCGCCGGTAGGCAATCTCAATGGGCGAGAGCAGGTAATAGGTATCCTTAAGAGTTTTCGTCATTTGGCTACGCTGTGGCAGCATTTCGCTGAGGTCGTAAAAGTCGAAGATGAAGGTGATGGTTTACATGCCAAATTTATTGTGGCGCGTATTATTCCTGAACGCGCAGTGGATGAACTCGGCCGAAAGCTGTATGGTGCACACTATCAATTGCGGGCGCGGCGTCAGCACAATGGCCAGTGGCAGATATGCTGGACAGATTATCGTCCCGGCTGGTTCAGTGAGCATCAACTACCTGAGTTTGATGTAGGTAACGCTACCGCATAATTTCATTCACCTTGTTGTCGGCCTGTTGTGTTTATTCAGCAGGTCTTATTTTTGATGGATATGAACCTACATTTATCGCAACAAAATCTTGCCGCTACACTCTTTAAAGCTACATGGCCAATGGTCTTTGGCGTCTTGTCTATCATGAGTTTTCAGTTGGTCGATAGTGCGTTTATCGGTCAGCTTGGTGTTATTCCGCTCGCGCTGCAAGGGTTTACCATGCCTTTGCAGATGGTAATTATCGGCGTGCAAGTTGGTTTTGGTATCGCCGCTACAGTATTGATCGCTAAATTGCTCGGCGCTCAGCAACCACTGGTGGCGAAGCAGATGGCGGGGCTCGTGGTCAGTTTGGGCTGCGCGGTCATTGGCATCGTGTGTTTGCTGCTATATCTGTGTCGTTTTCCCTTGCTGTCAGCTTTAGGCGCTACCGACGCTGTGCATCCATTGGTGAGCAGTTATTGGGCTTGGTGGGGCCTTAGCGCATGGCTGGGCGCACTACAATATTTTCTCTACAGTGTTTGTCGAGCTAACGGGAATACCATGTTACCGGGCATCATGATGGTGGTGACAAGTGTGCTGAATATTGCACTTGATCCGCTGTTTATCTTCGTCTTGGATTGGGGCATTAATGGTGCGGCGATTGCTACCTGCGTGTCGTTCCTTTGCGGCATATTGATCGTGGCGTATCGGTTACAACACTCGCATTGGCTCAGCTTACGCCGGAGTGAATTACAGATCGGACGGGCGCTGAAACAGGTTGGTCATATCTTCTTTCCTGCCGTGATGAGCCAATTGATGCCGTCGCTTTCCGCCATTCTTGCCACTAAATTGCTTGCTAGTTTTGGTGCGGCCGCGGTAGCCGCCTGGGGACTGGGTTCTCGCGTTGAGTTTTTCGCCATTGTGGTGGTGTTGGCATTGACTATGTCACTGCCGCCGATGATCAGCCACGCGTTGGGTGCTGGCAAGTTAGAGCGGATTGCACAATTAGTGCGGGTTGCGCTCTTGTTCGTACTGGGCTGGCAACTGTTTATCGGTATCTTGTCATGGTTAGCAGCCGACGGTTTAGCCCATCTGATGAGCGCAGAAGAGCAGGTGAGTCATATCTTGCGCCAGCATCTGCTGTTGGTGCCGTTTAGTTTAGGTGCGCTAGGTTGTTGCATGATTTTGGTATCAGTATCAAATGCGCTTGGGAAGTCATATGTGGCGTTGTTAATTTCGCTCGTACGCTTGTTTGTGCTGTTTTTGCCATGTATCTGGCTCGGGGCGCAATTGGGCGGTATTCAAGGGATTTTCGTCGGCGCATTTGCGGGTAATCTGCTGGCAGGTACCTTTGCTTACCTTACCTACCGCAAAACCATGGCGTCATTGGCAACCGCTTGAAATGAGATGTCGCGGCGCTAATCTCACGGCCGCAGCATCACTGTTCAATGTAAGTGTTTTCCAGCTTAACCAAGGCTTATGACGACTTATGCTGTTTAATCATGTCGTTCAGATAGGGGGCGACTTTTTGCATGTATTCATAGCCAAATTTGGTGAAGTCAGCATTTATCTCAGGCTTAAGCTGTTGATATTTTTTACCTGTGGGGGTGTTAAAAAACGCCTCGTCTTGTCCAGACTTAAAGAACTTGGTTAGTTCGGCAATTTCTTGCGGACTAAAGCGAGAGGAATAAATGGGGGCTAAGGCTTCGCTGACTTTACTCCATGCGTAGTATTGCTGTTCCCATGCCTCAACAACCGACTTTTGTGCCGCTAATTCTGGGCGGCTTGCCAGCACAATTTCAGCGATACGCCCTTCATTTTTAGCAAAATAGGCCTTAGCGCCGTTGGCTTCTAACAGTTTATCTGTTGCTGGTGTCGCGTATGTGCCAAATGAACACAATGCGAGTAGAAAATAGAATAGTTTCATATACCCTCAGAATGATGGTTGGAAGCGTTGTTCGAGGGACGAAACTTAATCCTCGCCACGATTGAACAGCTTAACTTCCTATGTTGTTTGCCAACCTAATTTATTGGGGCATTAAGTAAAACTTCAAGCGTCACTGGGTTAATGTTGGGGGAAGGCAATTAAGGTGAGTAGAACTGCTGGCCTAGCACAGCAGCTCCATCGTTTTGCTCATGTCACGATATCAACAATAAACATCAGATATTGCGCAGTTGCTCCCGCTGCCGTCTTAAATGAGCCTCATCTTGCCCGGAAAACTGCTGTAACACGTTTTGCAGTTCGCTTATCAGTTGGGTTTTCTGCTCTGGCAAAATGGCAATAAAATTCACTGGATTCGCCACACTCTGGCCGAGTAAGGTGATGGGTTGTTCCAGTTGCTCCACTAATGCCAAGGTTTCTTCGATACGTTCTTGTTCGCTGGCTTCAACAAAGCTGCCGTCGAGCACCTCTTGATACATGCTAGAGTCAGGCTGAATTGCCACCGAGGTCATATACATGTGGGTCGGATGCAGTTGATTTAATACGTTCGCCATATTATCGGCATTGCGCTGGCCGTTGCCCTTACCAGCCAAACCGCCCAAGAAAATAACCCGATAGCTAATATCAGCCGCTTCAAGCTTTTGGCATTCACGAATAATGTCCGCGCGGTTATAGCCTTTGTTGACCCTTGCTAGCACTTCATCGTCGCCACTTTCTACACCGATCACTAAGTCGTTAATGCCTAGCGCGCGTAGTTGCTTCAGTTCGTCGAGGCTTTTGTTAAACATGCTGCTAATGCGGGCATACATGGCAATGTTAATATCGGGGAAATACTGATGAATTTGCTCAGCCAGCGCGACCAGCTTAGCGGTGCGTA
Source organism: Shewanella mangrovi (assembly GCF_000753795.1). Classification (GTDB taxonomy): domain Bacteria; phylum Pseudomonadota; class Gammaproteobacteria; order Enterobacterales; family Shewanellaceae; genus Shewanella; species Shewanella mangrovi. The sequence goes on along the minus strand of NZ_JPEO01000007.1, from coordinate 48,608 downwards.
AACTAAAAGGATCGCCGCCAAGTGCGTACAAGCGTTTAGCATCGGGGCGGAATCGCTTAGCTTCTTGTAGATCAGCTTCTATCTGGCTTTTTGGTGCTAAACGGTACGGTGTATCGTGATAGAAAGTACAAAAGGTGCAGTGATTATGGGTACAACCTACGGTCACTTCGAGCAGGATGCTATTAGCTTCATGCGGTGGACGAACAACAGGACCGGTGTAATGCATGGTCATTTCCTCTATGAATTGCTGCGCATAGTTTGCGACGACGGCAACAGTCAATGGTATAATTAAGTAATAACTGAAGTTGTAAGTCCCTAAACGAAATTGACCAGTCATGCCGAAACATCACTGGTCAATCACGGGACATATTTTTACGCTAACGAGGTGCTTGCAATGATTGCGCTACACCTTTTGGATCTCGGTGATATAAGTTACCGCGACGTTGGCGGCAAAATTAGGCACGTCAGCAAAGGTCTTTTTCGCGGCGTCAGATTCAAATGCCGCTTGTGCTGCCTCAAGTGAGTCAAACCACAGTTCCGAAAAACCATCAATAGGGGAATCTGGATACAGGCGTCGATCAATCGGATTCACCGTGTATTTGCGTAAACCGGGTACATGGACCGCCAGTTCTGAATGCACTTTCAGCCAGTAATCAACAAATTCTTCAAAGCTTTGGCCAGCGTGTTTGGTGATCAAACCAACGTGCTTAAAGCCGTTTGCAGTTGTCATGAAAATTCCTACTCAATAGATAAATTACAGCGTGTCTTGATAACGGGGATAGTCGGTGTAACCTGCAGCACCGCCACCATAAAATGAGCTGCGTTGCACTTCCGCCAATGGCCAATGATGTGCAATGCGTTCAACTAAATCAGGATTCGCGATAAAGGCGCTGCCAAAGGCAATAACATCGGCGCGCTTGTCGGCAATAAATTGCTCCGCCTGTGCGGCATTGATGCCCCCCGCAATCATTAAGGTGCCGTGCCACTGCTGACGAATATGCGCAAGCAAGCCGCTGTCGATCGTTTCTGGTGTTAACGCTATGTGCAGGTACGCCAGTGAATAGTGATCAAGCTCTTCGACAATATGCAGATAAGTCTCTGCAATATCGTGGTAAAGCGGCATATCGCCAATGCGATTGAACGGTGACAGGCGCACGCCCACTTTTTCAGCGCCAATCTCTAGCACGACGGCATCAACCACTTCCAATAACAAGCGACTGCGGTTTTCCAATGTGTTGCCACCATATAGGTCATCGCGCTCATTAAGTATTGGGTTGATAAATTGCTCAATGAGATAACCATTAGCAGCGTGCAACTCAACACCGTCAAAACCTGCCGCAATCGCATTGGCGGCTGCTTGCCGAAAATCATTAATCACTTGGGCAATACCCTCCAGCGTTAATGCTTCGGGTTGACTCGCGGGCACATTGGCGGGATTGCCTTGCTCGTCATAAGCAAATGCTTGGCCACCTGCGGTGCCAGACGAACTCACAGGCGCACCGTTATCAGGCTGAATGCTGTGATGCGATACGCGCCCCACATGCCACAGTTGCGCGAATATTTTGCCGCCATTTTGATGCACCGCTGCAGTGACGGGCTGCCATGCCGCTAGTTGCTCAGCGGTATAAATGCCGGGTGTATATAAATAACCCGTGCCTTGCGCAGAAATCGGTAAGCCTTCGGTTATCAGCAAGCCTGCGCTCGCACGTTGGGCATAATATTCAGCCGTTAGTGCATCTGGTTTACCCTCAGTGGCACGAGCGCGGGTCATCGGTGCCATGGCTATTCGGTTCGCCAACTGCTGCCCCGCGAAGTCATAAGGTTGTAATAGCTGCATGCGGCCTCCTAGAACCAAGCTTTAGCAATCAGCTCATGGGATTTAATGCGCGCTGCTGGATCGTGAATCCACGAGTTGAGCATGATTTCATTGGCGCCCGTACGTTCCGCCAGCTCGGCAATACCTTGACGTACCATGCCAGGCGATCCCCACAGAGATTCACGCAGCTGAGTTAAAATGCGCTGCTTTTCATACGGATTCCAAATAGCATCCATATCTTTTACCGGTTTTGGCAGCAAGGTTTCTATGCCTCGGCCAAGGTTGCGAAATTTCTGCAGTTCGGTGGTCGCCAAGAATTCAGCTTCGGCTTGCGATTCAGCCGCTACCGCGTTGACGCAGATAATCACATAAGGCTTATCCAACTGGGCAGACGGCTTAAAGTTGTGTCGATAGAGCTCGAGGGCTGAGAGCATGGCATCTGGCGCGAAGTGCGATGCAAAGGCAAATGGTAAACCACGTGCGGCAGCCAATTGCGCACTGAAGGTGCTTGAGCCCAGCAACCACAGCGGCACTTTCATTCCTGCTCCGGGAATGGCTTTGATGCGCTGGCCTGGTTTTACGTCTGCGAAGTAAGTTTGCAACTCAGAAAGCATGTCAGGAAAATCCATGCCTTTACTGCGGGTGTCGCGACGCAGGGCGTGCATGGTCTCAGCATCAGTACCCGGTGCACGGCCAAGGCCCAAATCGATACGGTTTGGATACAGCGCTTCCAACGTACCAAACTGCTCTGCCACCATCAGCGGTGCATGGTTAGGCAGCATAATACCGCCGGAGCCTAAGCGAATTCGTTCGGTTTTAGCGCCGATATGACTCAAAATTACGGAGGTGGCGGCACTGCCAATATCTTTTAAGTTGTGATGTTCTGCCACCCAAAAGCGGTGAAAACCGGAACGCTCTGCGGCGATGGCTAACGCAGTGCTGCTTTTAATTGCATCGCTGACTGTAGCACCTTCGCCAATGGTGACCAGATCAAGCAATGATAGTTTGACGTCACTTCTGTTCATTCCATACCTCTTATTTGTTGAACCCTGTGCACTAAAATGCGTGGGTTGTATTATCAAAGGAATAAATAAGTGAATAAACAGGCTTGATTTCGCCTCAATTGAGAATTAATTTCTACAATTATTGATGATAAGCCGAGATACACTGGCGCCAGTTTCAACAACTTGAGGTAATCGTTGATGATAAACAGCGCCAGACGTTTCGCCGCGCAGGAGATTGCGCATCGTTGGTTTGCATATTTTGAAGGCGTGACTGAACCGTTAACTGATCACTTAGACTTATTCACTGAAGATGTGCGACTGATCCATGCCAGACGCACCTTATTGGCCGATGGCAAAGCGCAACTCGCGGCATGGTTAAAACAAGTGCCTGCAGAAACGAGCTCACACCTTATCCATGAGTTTGCACTGCAGTCATTGGATAATAGTAGCGCGTTGTTAACTATGCAGGTGGCTTATCAAGCCTTGGCACACGATCAATTGATTGGCGCGATCATCGATTATCAAGCAAAAGTCGTGTTTGCCAGTGATGATTCAGCGCAATTTGCGCTGATCCAAAAATCACCAATTGCTGCCAATCCGGCACTTTGCTTTAAGCTGTCATTTGCTGAACATCGTCAACTCGCTTTGCTATCTCAGTTAGGTTATCAAGGGCAGCGCGGTGGTATTGAGTGGACGCAATTTTGTCAAGAGGATGCAATAGTTGAGCAGTTAAAAAGGCGCTTTAATCCGTTGGCTGCGCAGGATGCTGCTGAGCTTACAGCACAGATGCTCGCGGACCATAAAATGCGCATTCAGCTGGGTGACAGCAGTCAAACTAAGTGTGATTTACAATTGAAAGACGCTGGTGGCCGTTATCTGAGCATCGTCGCTATTCTAGATTAGATGCCGGGTTAAACAGGAAAACTAAGAGACAAGGTTATGCGAAAAAATGATCATATGGGTGGTATCAATGCGTTTGTCATGACCGCGCAACAAGGCAGTTTTACCGCTGCTGCAGATCGTCTAGGGCTGACGAAATCCGCCGTAGGAAAGAGTGTTGCTCGGCTTGAAGAACGACTGGGGCTGACACTTTTTCAGCGGTCAACCAGAAGTTTGAGTTTAACGCCTGATGGCGAACGCTATCTGGAAAGTTGCCTGAGTGCACTTGAGATTCTGGAGCAAGCAGAAGCTGAATTGACCTCCCATATTACAACGCCTTCAGGTCGGCTACGTATCGATCTGCCGGCTGCGTATGGTCGCAAGCGGATTTTACCATTGCTGCTGGACATGGCGCAGCAGTATCCCGATTTGAGCTTAACGGTGACCTTTAGCGAACGTTTTGTCGATTTAATCGAAGAGGGCATAGATCTTGTGGTGCGTATCGGCGAGCTGGCAGACAGTAGCGGTTTAGTTGCCCGTAAACTTACTGCGCAAAAGCTGGTGATTTGTGCTTCACCTGAATACTTACAACGGTTTGGTACACCAGAAACGCCAGAACAATTGCAGAAGCATCAATGCATTGTCGGTTTTCGTCGAGGCCAACCAATTTCTTGGTTACTGAAACAGCCGAGTGGGGAGATTACGCGGTACACGCCACCACCAACACATGAATTGTCTGACGGTGATGCAATGTTATCCGCGGTGTTGGCAGGATGTGGGCTATCACAGTTGCCGCTGTGGCTGGTGGGCGAAGATCTACGCCAAGGTAAAATTTGTGAAGTGTTACATGGACACTCTGGCGGTGAGATGCCCATTCATGCCTTGTGGCCGAAGAATCGTCAAATGTTGCCTAAAATCCGCCATGTGGTCGATATGTTGGTGGACGCTCGGCAGCGCGGTTGTTTAGATTAGCGCTTATGGCAATGGGCCTTCGCAGGAAACAGTCTTCTTTGCTGGGTAGCATCACGTTTCTGCTTCGTGTTACTATCGCCGGCCGTTTATCTCAGGAACTGCTGATACGTGTGATCGTGACCGAGTAAAAATTGCGTAAGTTGGTAGCTGTTGTTTGGGTGTTCTTGTGTGCACACCGAGATTAGTCAAACCATTACCATCAGGATAGATTGCAATGATTAATTGGGATCTCGAGAGCACGGCCTGTTGAATGCACTGTGGTAATGTACTCTGCCACACCAAGTCAGCGCTCATATTAAGCTGTTTTCTACGCTTATATCCTGAGATTGCGGTTGAATATTGCGCCTAGGGATTGATCCTAAAGCGTGATCCAGTCGATACTCTTTCAAGTCCACCTTTTCAGTCAGAAATAAAAATGTGTTGTCTGTCACCGTTGTTAATGTGAGCAAGGGACTGTAATGATTGAACAAATTACTGCTATGTTGGCGCTTATTGGCGTCTTATCACTGCTGTGCCAGTGGTTAGGGTGGCAATTACGATTGCCTGCGATTTTGCCATTACTCTGTTGTGGTCTGCTTGTTGGGCCGGGACTGGGGTGGTTAGATCCCGACGAAATTTTTGGCAATCTGCTATTTCCGTTAATCTCATTAGGGGTTGCGGTCATTCTGTTTGAAGGCGCGTTGACGCTCAACTTTAAAGAGATCCGTGACCATGGCCGGATGGTGACTCACTTAGTCACCATAGGCGCTGCCGTGACCTGGCTATGCATTAGCTTGGCATCATGGTGCTTATTTGATTTTTCGCCGTCGTTGGCGCTGTTATTTGGTGCTTTAGTCGTGGTGACAGGCCCCACTGTAATCGTGCCGATGCTACGCACTGTGCGTCCTAAATCTGAACTTTCCAGTATTTTGCGTTGGGAAGGCATCATTATCGATCCTATCGGCGCCTTGATTGCGGTCTTGGTGTATGAATACATCACTGTTAGTTCAGACCAGACCTCGCATGTATTGACTGCATTAGGTTCAATGTTAGGCATAGGCTTAGGTGCGGGCGCAGTTGCTGGTTACATGCTGGGCTGGGTGTTACGCCGCAACTTATTACCACACTATCTAACCAATACCGCAGTATTAACGGTCACCTTGGGGGTGTTTGTCGGTTCCAATTTATTGCAGGAAGAATCGGGGCTGTTGACCGTGACTGTCATGGGGATCTGGCTGGCAAATATGCGTGGTGTGGCAACGCAATCAATTATTGAATTTAAAGAGACGCTGACGGTGTTGCTGATTTCAGCATTATTCATTTTGCTGGCTGCGCGCTTGAATTCTGATGCCATGTTAAGCCTCGGCTGGCAGGGACTGGTGTTGCTTCTGATTGTATTGTTTGTGGCGCGCCCGTTGAGTATCTGGATATCAGGAATTGGTACGTCACTCAATTCGCGTGACAAGTGGTTTCTCAGTTGGATTGCGCCGCGAGGGATTGTTGCCGCAGCTGTGAGTTCGTTGTTCGCGATTAAGCTGGAGCAGCGAGGTACTGAAGGTGCAGATATTTTGGTGCCATTAGCCTTTCTGATCATCATCGGTACCGTGGTAATCCAGTCGCTGACAGCTCGACGCTGGGCGCAGCATCTGGGGGTGACTGCAAGATCTGCTCAGGGTATTTTGATTTTTGGCGGTTCCAAATTTGCCCGTGAGTTGGCGAAGATTTTGGTGTCGAAAGGCATTAAAGTGATTATTGCCGATTCCAACTGGGATAACGTGCGTTTAGCGCGTATGGATAATATCCAAGTGTATTTTGGTAACCCAGTGTCGGAGCACGCCAATAATTTCCTGGATCTTGGTGGTATAGGTAAGGTATTGATTCTGAGCCCATATCAACAACTTAATCCCGTTGTGTTCTTCCACTTCCAAGATATTTTTGGGCCAGAGCGGGTATTTGGCGTGAATACCACTGACGCATCAGGCAGTGCGCGTCACCAGCTTTCAGAGTCCTATCTGAGCCGCATGTGTTTGTTTAGCCAATCGGTGTCTTACTCTAAACTCGCGAGCTTAATGTCGCGCGATGCGGTGTTGAAGAGTACCAACTTAACGGATAACTTTAGCTACCAGATGTTCTTGGAACGTTATGGTGAAACGGTGATCCCGCTGATTTATATGAGAGCGGGTAAGGTGCATATGATCACCACAGATACCTCATCTGTGCCAAATGGTGTTGAGCTTATTAGCTTGATTCCTAAAGAAGCGATGGAACACCAGCAGAAAAAGGCGACCGAAGAGAAGGAGCTGAAGGAACTGCAGGATAAAGAGAAAGCAGCGCAACAATCCTCGACTGAGATTGAAGCTCAGGCCTAGTGGCATGATGGCTCAACATAAAAAAGGAGACGTCAAACGTCTCCTTTTTTGATCGCCAAACAAGGCGGTTAAGCAGCTTTGTGCTTAGAGGTGAGGGGTTTGATGCAGTTGGCTCTGAGCTCTTCCGCATCAAAGTCATCTACGTTGATCGATAGCAGGCGGCCACGCTCTGCCTGTTCTAGCAGTTTAACCTCATCATCTGAAAGCACACCAAGCGCTTTACCTTCAGCGGCTGTCTTATCCAGTTGCATAAAGGGATAACGTTTGCCGGCAGCTTTGCACACTTTGTCATACAGAGGTTCAGCCAGCAGAATGTCTTTTAACGTCAATTCTTGCACGCCAACTGGGTTATTCGCCGTTGCCTTAAGGTATTGACCATTGCCCAAACGACTGCGGCTATCGCAAGGTGTTTGCATGATGCGCGCAACTTTATGATCTAACTGATCAGATGGGCGTTTAATTGGTCGTCCGAAAGGGAAGATAATTGCGCGTAAAACCGGGCCCAGTTTACTTGGGAAGTTGTCCAGCAACTCATCTAATGAGGTTTGCAAACGGTATAAGCAATCCTCTACCGCCCATTGCAGTAACGGTAAATCTTCATGCAAACGACCATCATCCTGATAACGTTTCAGCGTTGCTGATGCCAGATATAGCTGACTCAACATATCGCCAAGGCGCGCAGATACCCGCTCTTTACGTTTCAAGCTGCCACCTAAGGTTGCCATGGCAACATCTGACAGTAATGCTAAGTTAGCGCTGAAGCGGTTGAGCTGTTGATAGTAACGACGGGTTTTATCCTGTACTGGAGCGTTGGAAAAACGGCTTCCCGTGACGCCCATCCACAAACTTCTGACAAAGTTAGAGAGGCTAAAGCCGATATGGCCAAACAGCGCTCGGTCAAACATACGTAGTCCGCGTAATTCATCAGGTTCAAATGCCGCTTCCATCTCCGACAGAATATAAGGATGGCAACGGATAGCACCTTGTCCATAAATGATCATGGAGCGGGTGAGAATATTGGCGCCTTCTACCGTAATGGCAATCGGCGCGGCCTGATAACCACGCCCCAGATAGTTATTGGGGCCTAAGCAAATTCCCTTACCACCATGAATATCCATCGCGTCGATCATGCAGCGCTGCATACGTTCAGTAAGATGGCATTTGACGATAGCGGAAATCACCGAAGGCTTTTCACCACTATCAATACCGGTAGTGGTCAATGCGGCAACGGCATCCATCAGATAAGCGTTACCCCCAATGCGCGCCATCGGTTCTTCGATCCCTTCCAGCTTGCCAATAGGTAGCTTGAATTGGCGACGAATGCGAGCATAGGCCCCCGTAGCCATGGCCATGGTTTTTACGCCGCCAGCGGAGTTTGAAGGCAGTGTAATCCCGCGACCAACCGACAGACATTCCACCAGCATACGCCAGCCTTGACCTGCCATTTTTTCACCACCGATGATAAAGCTTAATGGCACAAATACATCTTTACCGCGAGTTGGACCATTTTGGAACATACAGTTAAGCGGGAAGTGACGACGACCGATTTCAACCCCTTCAATATCCGTTGGGATCAGCGCACAAGTAATGCCGAGTTCTTCTTCATCGCCCAGTAGGTGCTCGGGATCGCGCAGTTTAAATGCTAATCCAAGTACGGTGGCGATTGGCGCCAACGTAATATAGCGTTTGTTCCATGTGAGTTTCATGCCAAGCACTTGCTCGCCTTGCCATTGCCCGTGACAGATCACACCAAAGTCAGGAATTGAGCCAGCATCTGAACCAGCCTCTGGGCTGGTCAAAGCAAAGCAGGGGATTTCTTCCCCGCGAGCTAAGCGCGGCAAATAGTGTTGTTGCTGAGCTTCTGTGCCGTAGTGCTGCAGCAACTCGCCAGGGCCGAGTGAATTAGGAACACCCACGGTTGAAGCTAATTCACTGCTAACGCCCGCCAGCTTTTGTAATACTCGCGATTGGGCATAAGCCGAAAACTCTAAACCACCATATTGTCTTTTGATGATCATGGCGAAGAAACCATGAGATTTGAGAAACTCCCATACTTCATCAGGAAGATCCGCTAATTCATGGGATACTTGATGCTGATTCACCATTGCGCAGACTTCTTCGACCGGGCCATCTAAAAAAGCCTGTTCTTCAGCACTTAGCCGTGCTTTAGGGTAGTTGTGCAGTTTGCGCCAATTCGGATTACCGGCAAACAGATCGGCTTCCCACCACGTCGTACCCGCATCGATAGCCTCTTTTTCGGTCGATGACATCTCGGGCATGATATTGCGATACAGACGCATTGCGGGGCGAGAAATAAAGTTTTGTCTGAAAGAGGCCACATTGAGCGGCACAGCCAGCAGTAGGTATGGTAGCCACATCCACAGACTGACGGCACCGAAGAGGTTGCCAAGTAGAATCACTGCTGCCGCGGCCAGACTCGCAGATATGAGCGAAACCCTGAGGTAAGCTGCAGCCCCCAACATAGAAATTAATGCGATGAGCCAAATTAGGGTAGTCACGTTAGGTCTCCTCGATAAATCGGGTTATCTATAGTTATTACGTAAATAAAGTGCTTTTGTGGCCTGATTTATCTGGTCAGACCTCTCTTTAGATAAAGTTAATAGACAAATTCTGTGAACTCAAGCGTTTTTCAAACAATTGTTTGAATCTTTAGTCGCATCTCGCTTTCCCATTGGTGGACTAACTGGCTACAATGGGCAGCAGCATTGGATTTTGGGGAATGTAGTTACCATGTGTGAGTTGTTGGCGATGAGCGCAAATGTGCCGACGGATATTGTTTTTAGCTTTACCGGATTGGTTGAGCGTGGTGGTGTTACCGGACCTCACGTGGATGGTTGGGGGATCACCTTTTATGAGGGAAAGGGCAGCCGTACTTTTAAGGATGCCGCGCCTAGCAGTCAATCTCATATTGCCAAATTAATTAAGTCTTATCCCATCAAAAGCGAAGTGGTGATCAGTCATATTCGGCAGGCTAATCGTGGCTGTGTCGCATTGGAAAATACGCATCCGTTTACCCGCGAGTTATGGGGCCGCTATTGGACATATGCCCATAATGGCCAGCTCAGTGACTACATCGATAAGTTTGCGACCAAACGTTTTCAGCCTGTGGGTAGCACTGACAGTGAGATGGCGTTTTGTTGGATTCTTGAGCAAGTTACGTCTCGGTTTGGCGATATTCCGCCAGTCGAGATGCAGCCAGTATTTGAGTTTATTGCCAGTTTAGCAGAGCAGATCCGTCAGCTCGGTGTATTTAATCTGATCATTTCTGACGGTGACTTTTTGATGTGTTTTTGTAGCAATAATCTTAGCTATATCACACGACGTGCACCGTTTGGTAAAGCTAAGTTGATTGATACCGATGTGGTGATCGATTTTGATACTGAAACCACACCCAACGATGTGGTGTCTATCATTGCAACTCGGCCGCTTACCAATAACGAAAATTGGTACATCATGCAGCCGAGTGAGTGGAAATTATTCCGTCTTGGCGAGATCGTCACTGAAGGTTGTGCTGCCGAATTGGGCGCGCGTGAGTGTCAGCTGTAGCGCGCTATCGCCTTTTTTCTGATGAATAAATTTCACTGGAAGGTAGCCTAAATCTGGCGCCATCCACACGACAGTGCGACGCTTATCGGTGTCGCGCTGAACCTCCAGCTTAACTGCTTGATACTTATGACCTTCGACGATAACACTTTCTTCACCAAGATTGCGGAAAGTGTAATCGTTAAACTTATTGTCTTTGACCATGTCGTAAGACAAGTCTTGTTTACCTCGGCTTAAATCCAGTCGAAACTGAAGCTGCACCATCATAGAGTCATATAATGCGCCCTCGTAATCCAGGGTTTTGTTCTTGGCTTTGTAGATGGTAAATACCTTGCCTAAATCTTTGGCAAATCGGATCTGCTCGGAAAAATCAGACCCCGTGCCTGTGCGCTTATGTTCAAAGGTTTTAGGTAATAACTGATCGCCTTCGCGGGTAAACTCACTGGTGATATCACGTTCATCAGAAACAATCAGCAAACTAAGCTTACTGGTCATTTCATAGAAATAGGTGTTGTCTTTAGGCGCATTAAGCACAAAGCGTGCATCACCTAATCCAATACTACCGTATTGCACATGGTATTCGGCCACCTGCGGCTCTAATGGATCATGCGTGGCAAAAACGCTTAGCGGCCATAATGCGATACAAGCAAATACGTGCTGCAGCTTCAATACTTGACTCCTTCAGTCAGAACGGAACAGACATCACTAAGGTGGCAATATCGGGCTGCCACCCATAGTCTGACCAGCGAATTTTCCCTTGGTTCACCAAAACTCCTTCGCTCAATAGCCGTTGGCTCTGCTCACGAAAGGGCGCTGAATCTGCTGCAAAGGAGATTTTCCCCTGAGCATTAATCACGCGATGCCATGGTAAGTCTAATGTATCAGGTGCTTGTTTTAGTGCGCGCGAAACATAACGAGCGCGCTTTGGTAAGCCTGCGAGATCAGCCACCATGCCATAACTGGCCACCTTGCCAGCGGGGATCATCCCGACAATCCACCAAATACGTTGCATAGGTGAGAGATTAGCAGAACCATTTTCAAATGCTGATGACATAACTCAGTTGCTATTACTGCGAATACATTGATTGTAAAAAATTCGCTTTGCTCAGGTAAAGCAGGTTATCACGACAGGCTTGCGTTGAGTACGGTGAATACTATACTGTATAAAAACACAGTATTATGGTGTCGTATGAATTCACTCAATGCAAATCACGCGATTTCTTCGCTACTGACACGGCAGGATCTCTGGCTTGGACATCCCGGCAATCGGTTGCTGACGGGCCATAGCTCGGGGTTTGATGAATTGCGCGCACATTTACCGCATTGGCCTGCGCATGGGGTATGTGAGTTACTCTGTGATGGTCCAGGTTCTGGGGTCTTAGGCTTATTACTGCCGCTACTTGAGTCAGTGTGCGCCAACACTGAAGCCCCCATCATGTTGATTGTACCACCGCTACCGCCAAATGCTCACGCATTCGCCTTATGGCGCTTACCACCGGAGCGTTTTGTATGGCTTGATATTAGCGCGGCTAAAGAAGCGCTATGGGCGATGGAGCAAGCATTACGTAGTGGTAGCTGCGGTTTAGTTATCGGCTGGTTTACAGAGCTCTCGCTGAAAGCAGCACGGCGTTTACAGCTAGCCGCTGAGGAGGGCGATACCTTAAGCTTTTGCGTGCTGCCTCTGTCTGCCGTTGGTAATGACCATCCTTTGCCACTAAAACTCGCTATTGAAAGTACCGCTAGTGGCCAGCAGTTACAGATCCTTAAACGTCGTGGCGCCAGTCCTGTGCGTGATATTGCTCTAGCCGATTTGGCAGTACCATTGCTGCGGCGTATGCAGCTTGCTCGCCGTCATATGGCAACTCCTATCGCTAAAACAGGCATGCGTGTCTGTAATACGGCCGAGGCCGAGCCTTTACCTTCGTTGTTTGAACTCTCGCAACTTAGCGCGGCCAATGATCGACATCAGCATGGAGCGCAGCATGGCTGAATGCTGGCTTGCGATCCATTTTCCCCAGCTTTTGCTGCAGTTCCACGCGTGGAGCCTAGGTTGTGGTCATTATGCATCAGGAGACGTATTTAGTGCGTTAGCTCCGCAAGCGTTGTTTGATATGAAAACTCAGCAAATCCTTGCATCATGCCCTGATGCGCAGGCCGCTGGGGTAAACTCGGGCCTGAGTGTGGCTACGGCACAGGCGTTGTTACCTGAGCTACAACTGACAGAACAGCAGCAGGTCGATCGCCAGCGATTACAGCAATGGTTGTGTCAGTGGCACTATGATTTTAGTGCCCGCATCTGGCCAGCAATTGTGGATGATGTCCGTGATGAAGCACAGCGCAGCTTGGCACAGCAGAGTGTACAGCTCGCTATCTGGCCACAAGAAACGTTAGTCCTCGAAATTGGCTCAATGCTAAAGTTGTTTGGCGGACAAGCTGCATTTATAGCAGCGTATCAGCAACGTTTAACCAGCTATGGGTTACGTGGTCATTGGGCATTAGCGCATCATCCGCTGCAAGCCGCTGTACTCGCGTGCAAACCTCTACCTGTCACTAAGCCTTATCGTGCTCCTCATGTTTCTACGCCCCGGCAAACCCGTTATCAAATGGCAACACCAGATCTGTCGAACACGGTTGCAGAGACGGGGGAATCTTATGCTGCGATTGCTACCTGTTTACCCGATCAACTGCCATTGCAGCAGCTGCCTCTGCCAGAAAAAACACGACAGCGACTCATCAGTATGGGCATTAACTGTTGGCAGCAGTTGCGACAGTTACCCCGCGCCGAGCTCGGAAAACGTTTTGGACAGACGTTATTAACCTTACTCATGCAACTGGAAGGCAGGATTGGTTGCCAGCGCCAAGCTTACGAACTACCGCTTAATTTTCGGCTGTCTGTGTTGCTATCTCACGATGTGGAATTTATTCAAGGTTTGATCTTCCCGCTCGCGCCGATGTTGACGCAATTGGCGGACTATTTGCGCGGACGCCAGTTGGCGGTGCGCCAAATCACTCTAACGCTGCAATTTCGTGAGCGTGAGTTGCCAGCACTGACGCTGCAGATTGACTATCCATTGGGGGAATATCGTGCCGACGGTCTATTACAGCTATGTCGGTTGCAGTTAGAACGCATACAGTTGCCTGCGCCGGTCACCGATATCACCTTGTTAGCGGAGCATTTTGTCACGCCTGAAATTCCGGTCGCGTCGCTCACCGATGCGCACACTACAACTCAGCCCTTTACACAGTTGTTAGCCAAATTACAGGCACGCTTAGGACAGGAGCGAATCCGCTATTTGAACTACATGCCGCATCCTTTACCTGAGTTGGCAACTCATAGCCAGCCTATATCTCAGTGGCCCCCGCATAAAAATGGGCAAGTAAATGTGCCGCAGGAGTTGGCACTGCGGCCGTTGTGGTTAGTCAATGAACCTGAGCCCATACGTGAATCTGAGCTCACGTTACTGCGGGGACCTGAGCGCGTTGACAGTGGCTGGGACAGTGAATTGCCCCGAGATTATTATCTGGCGCGCCATCAGTCTGGCCGTTATTGCTGGGTGTTCCGCCAACAACAGCAGTTGTGGTTACATGGTTGGATGTCCTGATGTACGCCGAATTACATGCTATCTCAAACTACAGTTTTTTACGTGGGGCTTCACATCCGGAAGAGTTGGTCGCACAGGCGGCAGAGCTGGGTTACCAGGCATTGGCCTTGACCGATGAGTGTTCGTTGGCGGGATGTGTTAAGGCTCATGAAGCCGCCAAGCAACATCAGATTAAATTAATTATTGGTGCCGAATTTCATCTTGCGGAAGGCTTGTTGGTGATTTTGGCGGAAAACCGTCAAGGCTATGCCTGTTTGAGTCAGTTGATCACGCAAGGGCGTCGGCGGGCTGCCAAAGGTCACTATCAGTTGTCACTAGCGGATTTTGCTGTGTTGCGGCATTGTATTTGTCTCTGGCGTCCACCGCTATTTTCAGATTGTGCCACCACAGCTCAACTTACGGCGCAGACCATTGCTGCTGCAGGTACACAGCTACACTCATTGGCACAGCAAGTGCGCTCAAGTGTGAAGATTGATTGCTACCTGCTGGCAGAACGCCAACTGGTTGCGGGTGAGGCGTGGGGTATAGAAGAGCTAATGCAACTTTCACAGCAGTTATCTATGCCTTGTGTGGCTGCTGGCAATGTGCAAATGCACCACCATAGCGAGCAGCGTACTCTCGATCTATTGAACTGTATTCGCCATGGATGTGATATCCATTCGGCAGGGCATCTTCTCAGCCAGAATGCCGAGACAGCGATGAAAAGTATTGCTGCAATACAGAAACGTTTTCCTGAGCATTGGCTAAGTAACACGGTTGAGATTGCCGCAAGATGTCATTTTTCACTCAACGAATTACGCTATGAATATCCAGCTGAACTGGTCCCACAAGGCTTAACTGCAGCACAATATTTGATCCAAGAGGTACATAAAGGAGCCTTCAAAAGATTTGATGGAAATGTGCCTATTAATGTAAGGGAACAGTATCAGCGTGAACTTGAAATAATCACTGAGCTGCAATATGAGTACTTCTTTCTCACCATTTATGATCTCGTCAGCTTTGCTAAGAAACAGCATATTCTGCATCAGGGGCGCGGTTCTGCGGCTAACTCGGTCGTTTGTTACTGCTTAGGTATTACCGAAGTCGACCCCACTAAAGTAAACATGCTGTTTGAACGATTTATTTCAAAGGAACGACATGAGCCACCTGATATTGACGTGGACTTTGAGCATGAACGTCGCGAAGAGGTAATCCAGTATATTTACCAGAAATATGGGCGTGAACGTGCTGCTTTAGCTGCCAGTGTGATCACTTATCGGTTTCGCAGTGCCATGCGCGATGTGGGCAAAGTGCTGGGATTGGATGAACAACGTATTGAGCAACTACTGACGAGTGTCGACCGACGAGATAACGAGCAGACTTGGCAGCAGCAGTTGCAGCAGCAACAGTTGGTTGCTGTACAAGGAAGTGCCATTTGGTTGGTGCCACTGGTACAAAGATTGATGGGTTTTCCACGTCATCTGTCGCAGCATGTCGGCGGCTTTATTATTTCAGCGGGACCATTAGCGGAATTAGTGCCAATCGAAAATGCGGCGATGCCGGAACGTACCGTGATTCAGTGGGACAAGGATGATCTGGAAAGTCTGGGACTATTGAAAGTTGATGTGTTGGCTTTAGGCATGTTAACCGCCATTCGGAAATGTTTTGCTCTTGTCTGCCAACACTATCGACCGCTATCAATGTCGCAAATTGTTTGGGAAGACCCGGCGGTGTATCGCATGCTACAACAGGGTGACAGTATGGGCGTCTTTCAGGTGGAGTCACGCGCTCAGACCTCAATGCTGCCAAGGTTAAAGCCAGCCAAATATTACGACTTAGTGGTGCAGATCGCTATTGTGCGTCCAGGCCCGATACAAGGCGATATGGTGCATCCTTATCTGCGTCGACGTGATGGATTAGAGCAGGTTGAATTCCCTTCAGATGAAGTAAGAGGCGTTTTAGAACGCACGATGGGCGTACCAATCTTTCAAGAACAAGTGATTCAGTTAGCGATGGTAGCTGCTGGATTTTCCGGTGGGGAAGCAGATCAACTACGACGAGCGATGGCCAGTTGGAAGCGTTCAGGTGAACTGGAACAATTTGAAGAGAAATTAAAGCATGGCATGGCGGCGCGAGGTTATAGCTTGCAATTTGCGCAGCAGATATTTAACCAGATCCGCGGCTTTGGCGAGTATGGTTTCCCTGAATCTCATTCCGCGAGTTTTGCCTTATTAGCTTACGTTTCAGCGTATTTAAAATGTTATTTTGCCGAAGCATTTTGCTGCGCGTTACTTAACAGTCAACCTATGGGGTTTTATAGTCCATCGCAACTGATCCAAGATTTACGCCGCCACAAGGGCATCGTACTGCCTATTTGTGTTAATCACAGCGACTGGGATTGTACTCTAGAAGCCGATGAACAAGGTCGTATAGCACTGCGACTGGGATTACGTCTCGTTAAAGGCTTTAGTCATCAGAGCGCCAAGCTGCTATTAGGCGCGCGGCAAGCGTCTTTTAAAAGCTTAACGCAGATAAGTGCGCTTGGGATTGCGCGTGACGAACTGGAAGCATTAGCCAGTGCCAATGCCTTTAGCAGTTTAAGCGGTGATAGACATCAAGCGCGCTGGCAACTCGCCGCATGCCAACAACTCACGTTACCGTTGCTAGTGGAGGCTGAAACTCAAGAAGTCCCAGTTGAATTGCCAACAGTGACGACTCTAGATGCCATGCTGGCCGACTATCGGCAAACAGGGTTGACGTTAGGGCAACATCCACTCGCATTATTAAGAGCTGCCGGGGAGTTGTCTCGTTGTCAAACCGCTGAGCAGCTATGGTGTTGTCGTCATGGACAGGTGGTCAGAGTCGCAGGACTGGTGGTTGGCCGCCAGCGTCCCGGCACCGCAAGTGGTGTAACGTTTGTTACTCTTGAAGATGAAACGGGCCATATCAATGTTGTCGTCTGGAGTGCGACGGCTAAAGCGCAGCGACGGCCATTTTTAGCCGCCACAATTTTGCAGGTTAGTGGTGTTGTCGAATTTTCAGCGGGTGTTTTACACGTGATTGCCGGGCAACTCACTGACATTTCAGATGCAATTGCCAGCTTAGCCATTCACTCTCGCGATTTTCACTGAGATTAGCTTACGCGCTGGGGATGACGGTCAGATAGATACAAAGGAAATGACATACTGCCCCCGCCAATACAAACAGATGCCAAATTGCATGGTTAAACGGAATACGTTTTATGGCATAGAAGGGAACGCCAAGGCTATAACATAAGCCACCAGCGACCAATAGCCAAAATCCGTTACTGGAAAGGTTCGCGATTAATTGTGGTAAGATTGCGACGCACAACCAGCCCATAAGTAGGTACAGAGATAAACTGAACATCTTAAAACGATGGACAAAAAAACTCTTAAAAATCACACCACTCGCCGCTAACCCCCATATCGCAATCAGTACCCATTCTGTTTGGGCGTCACCAAGCGAAATTAGCATCAGCGGCGTATAAGTGCCGGCAATCAGCAAGTAAATAGCGCAGTGATCGAGAATTTTGAGAGCACGTTTCCACTGTGGCACGGAGATGCCGTGATATAGCGTGGAACAGAGGAATAGCAGAATAAAACTACTGCCATAAAGTGTAACACCTGTAAGTTGAATAGCGCTTAATTGTGAATAACCTTTGAGCAGCATTAGCACCAGTGCAACGATACCCAAGATGACACCTATGCCGTGAGATATGCTGTTAAGCAGCTCTTCCGAGGTTGAATAAGGTGCTGAATATTCTGCAGACGCAATAGAGTTAGACATAGGAACGCTTATTAACCAAGGTTGCTTTGAGTCTATCAACTTGCTGGGGTAAACACTACTAAATTTAGAATACACTTGTAAGCTGAAAATTCAGATTTGCATTTGCGATGCTGTGTATGCTTGCAACTAATTGAACTATCTGCTTAATTTCCGTTCAAACAAACGCGGATTGACCACAAAATGCAAGGATGGCATGACGACGCTAGTGATAAACGCCACTGATAATGTTGACGTTAAACAATTGCATATTGGCGCTCTGTGGCGTTTTTTGCTGCCAGTTGCCGTTGTGCATCTAGTATTAATCGTCTTTTTATCATTTCAGACGGCGCTGACGGTTACACCGAGTTTCGTCAGGCCGCAGGCTATCCGCTCTTTTCTGTATCAAGCGCCCAAACACACTGTAAGCAAACAGGTAGTACGTCCAAATCAAATGCCAGCTACACCGCAAGTGCCGAACTCTGCTGCGAAAAAAAGCAAACCTAATCCAGCCCTCGTTGGTCAAGCTAACGTCGCCCCTTCGAACAATAGCAAAGTTAATTCAACACCTCTCCAACCAAAAGACGCAAATGTGGTTCACAATGAGCCACAAAGTATCAGTGTTAGCGATGCGACTGCCCACTATTTACGGCAACAGCAGCAGGCGGCGGTGCAATCGAGCGTCAACTATGCGCAGCACCAGAAGGCGCATAAAAGTGAAAGTGATATGACGCCAAATTTAGATGCCTTAGTGCTGCCGACCGTGCCAGTAGCGGAACGAAACGGTTCTCTCGATTCGCCGTTAGATCCCAATCGTATCGTAAAAAACGGTGATACCTGCTACCGCGTGGTAAAAACGCCGACTCAGCTTAATCCTTATGCAGAAAATTTGGGGTTTGCATTCAAATGTGGCAAGACTGACGATGAGAGGTTACTCGAGTCATCCCTAAAAAACCGTATCAATCAACACCGTAACTAAATTTACCCAGCAACCGCCCGCAACGTCTGTACTTTCGAGTTCTTTTGCACAATAATTAGGCGACTTAATGATGCTGAATTTTGATGCTCATTTTTGATGTTACCCGCAAGCAAGTAATGCTTAATTCAGCGAGGAGTTTGTTATGCAAGTTCAATCTGCGTTTTATGCTGGCGTGCAAGGACTGCAAAGTGCGCAAAATGGTTTAACCCAAGCGACTGTTGATGTTGCTCGTCCGACCGAAAACGAACAGTCCGAGAGTGCATCAGTGCAGGCCAATGAGGCTGTACAATCAAGTGATAAAACAGGTGCGCTGGTCTCCGCGCTCGAATCACAACGCCAAGGTGAAGCATCAGTTAATGTGATTGATCGCGCCAACGAAACGCTTGGCAGTATTATCGACATCGAGGTGTGAGGTGTTATCGGCGCTTTCTAGTGGAAATGCGCCAACACTGCCCGAACTTAGTCTCAGGCGGGCAGCGAGTGGGCCTGCTACGTCTAGCCCATCAGTTTCGCCTATTACGGCAAACCACAATTCTCCAAGTGTTCATTCACATAGCCAAGCCATTACTTCTCCCACTCAATTCGGGAATACTGTTGAACTCTCAGCGACGACGGCTAATTCAAACGCGTCTGTAACAACACAGACATTGCACGCCGATGCTCGCTTGGTGGTAAATCCAAGTGGCGATGCGTCAAACACAAAAGACCATTCCCCAGCCCGAGATGGTTTGGTCAGTATGAATAAGGGATTTCTTGGTGCAGCGAGTTTGCAAGCTGCAGCTACATCCAGTACATCAAGTACATCAAGTACATCAAGTACATCAAGTAGTGGCAATGTAGACAGTACCCATGGGCAAACTTTTGCGAATAGCGGTAGTAGTGAGGATTCAGTTAGCACCAATAACGCATCAACCAATGATTCGGCTTCAAGTGCGACTGACAATAGTTTAGCCCCACAAACAGATGATGAAGATGCGAATAACGCTGCTAACGATCCCATAAGTGGAGCAGCGGAAGATCCGCAGGTACAGCAAGAAATTAGTGAATTGAAAAGTCGTGATGTTGAGGTGAGGGCGCATGAACAAGCGCATGCAGCTACAGGCGGCACGTATGCTGGTCAACCCAATTTTGAATATCAACGCGGTCCGGATGGTAAGCGATATGCGGTTGACGGCGAAGTTCAAATTGACGTGTCGGTGGTCAATGGCAATCCTGAGGCCACGATGAGGAAAATGCAGCAAGTATATGCCGCCGCAATGGCGCCCGTTGAACCCTCTAGTGCAGATTTACGCGTTGCGGCAGAAGCCATGCGTAAATATAACGATGCCAGAGAACAAGCGGCAGAGCAGCGTGTAGAGCGAGCCAGTGAACCTATGCAGGCTGGGCAGCAGATCACTAGTACGCTTGCCGATAATGCGGAGCGACAAGCTGACAACATAAACAACCAAAGTAAAGGTTCAAGTTATCCGATGGGGCAGGCGCTTATTATGGCCAAGCTTAATCCCTATGGCTTAAGTCACAACGCAAACGCCGAAAATCAGTCCGACCTTTCGCTGGATAATATCGCGATTCCTACCGTGGACTTGGAAGGACGCAAACAGCCAACGAGCGACTATAGTTCTACGAGCATGTAGGGCATTAAATCGCCACTGGTATCAGCATGCTTGGCTAGAATCAAAGATTCCAACAACTTGCTCGCAGGTCCTTGATTATCACGCTGAGGTACAACTAACGTCAGCACAATGCGGCGAGTACTGGCACCTTTCATTTTCAAACGCACTAATTCACCTGCCGCGACTTCCTTCTGGATCAAGTGCTGCGGCACCCAGCAAAAACCTATGCCTTTTGCCAGAATCACCTTAGCTTCGTGAAAATTACTCACAGTCCAGCGCTGTTCAGCCTTTAACCAGCCGATTTCTTGTGAAGGGTTCAACCCGGTGTCTTTAATTACAATTTGTAGGTGCTGCGCTAATTCGCGATCATCTTCAAGTTCGCCTAGTGAGGCCAGTGGATGGTCTGGATGACAAACCAGATGAAACTCTAAGTCACACAGAGGTTCAGCAATATAGCCTTTTGGTGGAACACCACAGATCGCCAGATCAACTTGGTTATTAACGATCAACTCATTGGTACCGTTGATAACGGTGTCGACCACTGTAATGCGCGTCCCACGACTTTCTGGCAGAAATGCGGCTAAGGCATCGGTTAATAGTTCCATTGGGTACACTAACTCACGTGCAATAACCAACGATGGCTCCCAGCCTTGTTCTAGGTTGCTGGCGAGTTGTTCGAGCTCAGTGACGGTTTGGGTCAAGTGACGAGAGCGGCGCAGTAATACCTCGCCTTGCTCGGTGAGATAAGCTTTACGACCACGAACTTCCAATAACTGAATACCAAGCTGATACTGCAGTTTAGCAACTGCATGATTCAATGAAGACTGACTCTTATTGAGTTGCTCTGCGGCTTGCGCGTATCCGCCGTAATCAACTACGGCCTGCAAAATACGCCATTGTTCAAGTGTGGATTTAGGTCTATGCATTATCTACAATTTTATCGAACTCTTTTGGCCGATAATGCGCTATAAAATCGAATAATTCAACGCTTTGTTATCCCAGCGCGGATGAAAAACGCTCAATTCAAAAATTGCATTGTGTTGATAATGAAGGGGAATATTGGCCTGCGTGAAATTGGGCGATAAATTGCCTGATCCCACCATTAGGCCAAACACGGTGAATAAGATAGTCAGCGTTGTGCTGCTCTTCGTTGACGACGATAACATTAAACAAGTCGGCTGGATTGCAGTTCATCGTTTCTCGTTGCAGGGCGTACGCCAACTGCTGCTGAAACAGATGAACCAAGTATAAAGGTCCTAAATCACTTATCCCGTAAAACGTAAATGGCATGACGGCAGCATCTTGCCAAGACTCCGCAAAGACCTGCCGAAATTCTGTAGTCAGACTGATGCTATCGTCGGCGGTATAGAAGGTAAGGGCTGAAACCGCTTTAATACGTTCCATTTGTGTTTGATAGCTGTCAAAAAGCGCTTCACGACTGTTGGCATCAAATGCTGCATGTAGCTGCTGATCGAGGTAAGCGCTAAGCCATAACGCGGCTAATTCATTGGTATCTTGGTATTCGTGGACATTGTTCAGTAGATAATACTTGCCACCAGCCGCCATCATGGCGAGGACCTCGGCAACCGCATTGTTTGCCTGTTGGAGATCAGTAATACGGGTGAACTCGTCTTTTAGGGTTAGACGGGCCAAGCCCGTCTGACGTCCAACGACTGAATAACGCAGCAGCATGGCATGATTTGAACCTTGCGCCAGCATGATATCGCCTAATAAACGCTGTTCATGCCATAGTCTCAGCCAGTTATCCGTGACGGTTTCGAGCTCAATTCCCAACGGTCGAAGAGTGGTTGTTAGGTTAGACAAGTATTGCGCACGAGTCATGCGGGTGAAATTCGTTTTAGCGGTGGCTTTTAGGCTTTGGCCGATATTCCATGGCGCGACGTTAATGGGGCGCTTTAAGGCTGCTAAAAAGTCGTGCGCATTGATGGCGGATGCTAGCAAAGTATGGCTGAACGCTGCATCGGTGTAATGCTCAAAGCCTTGGCGATTGGCCAGTTGCTCTTGGATCTGCAGCAGCATACCGAGATCAGATGCTACATATTCAACTGCGCGTTGCTGATAGGTTTGCCATACCGTTTTACGGCAAGCCTCGTTTGGCTGTTGCAGCAGGTATTTAACAATGGTGCTTGAGAGTCGATTGTGAGTTTCATTTTCGCTGGGCGCTAATGCACATTCGCCCAATTCGAGTTGGAAACTGCTGCTTTTCAAACGCTGCTTAATTGCGGTTTTCGCCGTGGTCAGTTTTAACTTATCGGCTTCGCTCAGCTGCTGCGCTTGAAAATTGCGATAACGTTTAGCAAGTGCTTGTCGTTGTGGATCACCACTGGTCAGTTCTCGCGCAATAAACGCTGTCATTTGGCTGTTACTTAACAGCTTATTCATCGTGTCGGCGACTGATAACTGGCACTGCAGTAACCACTCTTTATCGTCATCTGACAACCGAAATTGCCGATAATATTGCAAACGGTCGACAAGGTTTTGCAGCCCTATCGTTTGTCTTTCCAGCGCAGTTGCACTGGAAAAATCAGCATGAAACTCACTACTGTAATCCAGACATTGATTGACAAATAGCGACACGGCATCCATCGGTTCAGCGAGTGCGCAGCGACTCATGCTGAAGAGACTGCAAATGCTCAGCAATATCACGGTGAGTTTGCTGACGTGTCCGCTATTATGCATTCGGCTTCCTTGTCTGAATAACGGCTATTTGACCGCAATAAACGTAGCTCGGCGTGGTGCGGGATGGCCTTCTACGGTCAACTGAGGATTATCCGTATCTAAAAAATCCACCAAAGATTCATTACGCATCCAGTTGGTCGCACGTTGTTCATCGAGCGAGGTGACGTCGAGGTTTACGCAGCGAACATCTTTGAACTCGCATTTTTTCAACCAGAGTTCCAACGCTGCCACAGATGGAATAAACCATACATTATTCATCTTGCCATAGCGATCATTTGGTACTAGCACGGTATTTTCGTCACCTTCTACTACTAAGGTTTCCAGCACCAGCTCGCCGCCGTCGCGCAGTTGATCGTGCAGTTGTAGTAAATGATCTATCGGAGATTTGCGATGATAGAGTACGCCCATAGAGAATACGGTATCAAACGCATCATATGGGGGCAGTTCCTCTATGCCCAGTGGCAATAGATGAACTGGCAAATCTTCACCTGCCAAACGTTTGATGGCTTCAAATTGACATAAAAACAGTGATGATGGATCAACGCCTACGACAAACTTAGCGCCTTCACCATACATGCGCCACATGTGATAACCACTGCCGCAGCCGACATCGAGGACAGTACGGTTTTCCAGCGAGGAGATGTGGGGCAGAACGCGATCCCATTTCCAATCTGAGCGCCATTCCGTATCAATATGAATACCATGAACGTAAAAAGGGCCTTTACGCCACGGATGGAGCAACTGCAATAGATTCTCAAGCTTCTCTTTGGGACCGTCTGCCAACTGTTCGCCACTGCCCACCGTGACAGAACTTTTAAAGTCCAATTTATCAGGTGTCGGGTAATTCAGTTTGGCCAGCACTTTTTCCCATTTGGGCAGAGCACCATGTTTGTGTTCTCGTTGCCAAGCTGCAAGCTTGCTCGGAAGATGTTCTAACCAGCCTTGCAGTTGATTTTCAGCAATATCTTTATAAAAACGGGTAAAACTAATCACTTGACCGCCACCATTGAGGCAAAGTTAAAACACTGGAACCAGACATTGTGATGCTGGAATCCGGCTTGAGCAAAACGCTGTTGATGAATTTCCAATGTATCGGTTTTCATCACATTTTCGATGGCACTGCGTTTTTGACTGATTTCCAGCTCGCTATAGCCATTGGCGCGTTTGAAATCGAGATGTTGTGCATCGATGACTTGTTGAATGACGGCATCAGCAAAACGTAATTTCTCTGACAGAATTAGCGCACCACCGGGCAATAGTCCCTGATAGATTTTTTTCAGCAAGGTATCGCGATCTTCTGGGGGTAAAAATTGTAGCGTGAAATTAAGCACCACCAGCGAGGCATTGTTAATCTCAATATCGCGAATATCGGCACAGACCAATTCGACAGGCGTATCACTCACATAAGCACTTAAGTGCTCGCTACAGCGTTCGATCATTGCTTGTGAGTTATCAACCGCCACAATATTACAGCTTCGCTCCGCAATATGGCGGCGCATACTCAAGGTTGAAGCACCAAGCGAACAGCCTAAGTCATATAAAGTTGAATTGGGCGTGGCAAACTGGGCGGCGAAGTCACCAATGCCGGCGACAATCTGCGCATAACCGGGCACCGAGCGCTTGATCATATCGCTAAATACACCGGCAACGCGGTCATCAAACACAAAGTCGGCGACCTTATCTAACGCGGTGGCATAAATATTATCTTGAGAAGATTGCATGGGTAGGTACTTAAATTCAAAAATCGGCGTATTTTACAAATTTCTGCGGTGTGGCAGCAAGGAATTCACAGAATCAGCTACAGAACCTCGGTATTCGGGGATTAAGTTGTCGGTATTTTGAACGCTTACCGCATCTAGGCCTAGTGGGCTATGGTCAAAAACCTGAAAGTGTTTGATACTTCACCGTCTGGAATAGAGGGGCTTTGGTAAATGGCATTAATTCAATATAATGCTGCCCCAAATTATATTTTCATACCGGCGCCATCCGGCAGCAACAAAGGAAAATACGATGCGCAGCCATTATTGTGGGGACGTTAATCAGTCTCACGTTGGACAAGAAGTAACTTTAGTAGGTTGGGTTAACCGCAGTCGCGATTTAGGTGGTGTGGTATTTTTGGACTTGCGTGACCGCGAGGGTCTGGTCCAAGTGGTTTATGATCCTGACTTACCAGAAGTATTCGACGTTGCCAGCTCGCTGCGTAGCGAATTCTGTGTGCAGGTTAAGGGCGTGGTACGTGCTCGTCCAGACAGCCAAGTAAATGCGCATATGCGTACCGGTGAAATTGAAGTGCTGGGTAAAGCACTGACAATTATCAACGCTTCTGAACCGCTGCCGCTGAGCATGGATAATTTCCAAAACAACAGCGAAGAGCAACGCCTGAAGTATCGTTATCTTGACCTACGTCGCCCAGAGATGACACAGCGTTTGATTTTCCGCTCTAAAGTGACCAGTGCAGTGCGTCGTTATCTCGACAGCAATGGCTTTTTGGATATCGAAACCCCAATTTTGACCAAAGCGACTCCTGAAGGTGCGCGTGACTACTTAGTCCCAAGCCGTACTTATAAAGGTCACTTCTTTGCCTTGCCACAGTCGCCACAGCTGTTCAAACAGTTGCTGATGATGTCGGGTTTTGACCGTTACTATCAGATCGTAAAATGTTTCCGTGATGAAGACTTGCGTGCTGATCGTCAACCTGAATTTACTCAGATCGATATCGAAACCTCGTTCATGACCTCAGAGCAGGTGATGGCGAAAACCGAAGAGATGGTGCGTGGTTTGTTCCAAGAGCTGCTAGATGTCGACCTTGGTGAATTCCCGAAAATGACCTGGGATGAAGCGATGCGTCGTTTCGGCTCAGACAAACCAGATCTGCGTAACCCGCTGGAACTGGTTGACGTCGCTGACCTAGTGAAAGACGTTGAGTTTGCGGTATTTAAAGGCCCTGCTAATGATGCAGAAGGTCGCGTAGCGGCGATCAAAGTGCCAAACGGTGCCACTTTATCTCGTAAGCAAATCGACGAATACACCAAGTACGTTGGCATTTACGGTGCGAAAGGCTTGGCATGGATGAAAGTCAACGACATCGATGCCGGTTTGGACGGCATTCAATCGCCAGTACTTAAATTCCTAAACGAAGAGATTGTGAGCAGCATTTTGGCGCGCGTTGAAGCCAAAACTGGCGAGATCATTCTGTTCGGTGCTGACAAAGCCAATGTGGTTGCCGAAGCCATGGGCGCATTGCGCTTGAAGCTGGGCCAAGATTTCGAGTTGCTGCAAGGCGAATGGAAACCACTGTGGGTGGTTGACTTCCCAATGTTTGAAAAAGCCGATGGCCGTTGGTACGCAGTGCATCACCCATTCACGGCACCAAGCACGGTAACTGCAGAAGAATTGGCAGCAAACCCTGGTACAGCAGTATCTGATGCGTACGACATGGTATTGAACGGCGTTGAGCTAGGCGGCGGTTCGGTACGTATCCACAAGCAAGATATGCAAGCAACGGTATTTAAGATTTTGGGTATCTCTGATGAAGAAGCCCAAGAGAAATTTGGCTTCTTGCTGGAAGCGCTGCGCTACGGTACGCCACCACACGCAGGTTTGGCCTTTGGTCTGGACCGCATGGTGATGTTGATGACGGGGGCAACGTCAATCCGTGACGTGATGGCGTTCCCTAAAACGACAACAGCAGCATGTCCATTGACGGATGCGCCAAGCTTGGCTAATCCGCAGCAGTTAGTTGAACTCGGTATTGACGTCACTAAAGCAGAAAAAGCTGCTGAAAAATCAGAATAATTTTTGTTTAATTTGAATCAAACCGAGGCATGTACCTCGGTCTGTTTATCTATCGGGCGACCATTATCCCGATAATAAAGAGGAGTAAGTTATGGCAGGTCATAGTAAGTGGGCCAACATCAAACACCGTAAAGCAGCGCAAGACGCTAAGCGCGGTAAACTGTTCACCAAATTTATCCGCGAACTGACAGTATCAGCTCGCGAAGGTGGTTCAGATCCAGATTCAAACCCACGTCTGCGTGCTGCCATAGATAAAGCGCTGTCTAATAACATGACTCGCGATACTGTTGATCGTGCGATTAAGCGTGGTGCTGGTGAGTTAGATGGTCAAAACTTGGAAACCATCACTTACGAAGGTTATGGCCCAGGTGGCACAGCAGTGCTGGTTGAATGTATGACAGATAACCGTAACCGCACCGTGACTGGCGTACGTAACGCCTTCAACAAATCTGGCGGTAACTTAGGTACTGACGGTTCTGTTGCTTACTTGTTTACCAAGCAAGGTATCATCAGCTACGACACTGGCATTGATGAAGATGCGATTATGGAAGCCGCATTGGAAGGTGGTGCTGACGACGTACAAGTGAACGATGACGGTTCAATCGACGTTTACACTGAACCAGCAGCATTCGGTACCGTGAAAGATGCGTTGGACGCCGCAGGTTTTGAATCAGTAAACGCTGAAGTGACGATGGTGCCTTCAACCAAATCTGATTTAGATGAAGAAACTGCCGCGAAATTCCTGCGTCTGATTGACACCTTAGAAGATCACGATGATGTGCAGGAAGTGTATCACAACGCAGAAATCTCTGACGAAGTGATGGAAAAACTCGAATAATCCCTATGCCCATCATTCTAGGGATTGACCCCGGCTCGCGGATCACCGGTTACGGCGTGATCCAGTGCCAGGGGCGACACCAAATATATCTCGGCAGCGGTTGCATCCGCACCGCTTCCGACGACTTACCGCAACGTTTGCAGCAAATCTTTACCGGCATTAGCGAAATTATTCGTCAGTACCATCCAGATCAGATGGCGATTGAAAGAGTTTTTTTAGCCAAGAATGCTGACTCAGCGCTTAAACTCGGCCAAGCCCGTGGTGCAGCAATTGTCGCCGCCACTAATGCTGGGTTGCCGGTTTCTGAATACTCAGCCACACAAATTAAAAGTGCTGTGGTGGGCACAGGACGAGCGCAAAAGACACAGGTGCAGCATATGATTACCCAAATCCTAAAGTTGCCCGGTAAACCACAAGCAGACGCCGCAGATGCACTGAGTGTTGCGGTATGTCATTATCATACCTGTCAAAGCTTGGTGGCATTAGGCGGTCAAGCCAGTAGTAGAACTTACGGAAGATATCGATGATTGGTCGTTTACAGGGCACTATCGTAGAGAAGCAAGCACCGGACGTACTTATTGACGTGCACGGAGTAGGGTACGAGTTGCAAATGCCGCTCACCAGCTTTTATGAATTACCAGAGCTGAATCAGACCACCACCATTTATACCCATTTTGTGGTGCGGGAAGACGCACAATTACTATATGGTTTTATCACGAAGCAAGAACGTTCCTTGTTTCGCTTACTGATCAAAGCCAATGGTGTGGGGCCCAAACTGGCATTGACGATATTGTCAGGCATGACAGCAGCTGAGTTTGTTGGCTGTGTTGAGCGCGATGATATTGCCACACTGGTAAAACTGCCTGGCGTCGGTAAGAAAACTGCCGAACGTTTGCTGGTTGAAATGCGCGATAAGCTGAAGAGCTTAATGGAAGCTTCAAGCGGCAATGAGCGCGAATTTGTGCTCAAATCTAACTTTACACCAGCACCGACGGAAAGCACCGCTGAAGAAGATGCCATTGCGGCACTGTTATCACTGGGATATAAGCCAGCCCAAGCCAGTAAAGCGGTATCGAGCGCCTTTGTTGAAGGTATGGATTCAGAAACATTGATCAAAGCTGCGCTTAAATCGATGTTATAGGGAATAGCCATTCATGATAGAAGCAGATCGTCTCATTCAACCCCACAGTAATCCTCAGGATGAACTGATTGACCGTGCCATGCGGCCTAAGCTGCTAGATGAGTACACAGGTCAAAATGAGGCGCGCGAGCAATTAAAAGTCTTTATTCAAGCGGCAAAAAACCGTAATGAAGCACTGGATCATATGCTGATCTACGGCCCGCCCGGACTGGGTAAGACTACCTTGGCGATGATTGTTGCGAACGAGATGGGCGTAAACATTAAATCGACCTCAGGCCCTGTGCTGGAAAAAGCAGGTGATTTAGCGGCGCTGCTTACCAATCTTGAAGCAGGCGATGTGTTGTTTATCGATGAAATTCATCGCTTGAGTCCTGTGGTGGAAGAGATCCTTTATCCTGCAATGGAAGACTATCAGCTGGATATTATGATCGGTGAAGGTCCGGCAGCTCGGTCGATTAAACTGGATATTCCACCGTTTACACTTGTAGGTGCAACGACCCGTGCTGGCGCATTAACCTCGCCATTACGCGCACGTTTTGGCATTCCGCTGCGGCTAGAGTTTTATAATGTTGACGATCTCAGCACCATTGTGGCCCGTTCAGCATCAATGCTGGAATTACCGTTAGATGATTTGGGTGCCCGCGAGATTGCCATGCGTTCACGCGGCACTCCACGTATTGCCAATCGTTTACTGCGCCGTGTACGTGATTACGCTGAAGTGAAACACGATGGTCGCATCAACCAACATGTGGCGCAGCAAGCACTCGATATGCTGGATGTCGACGGTGAAGGGTTTGACTATATGGACCGCAAGCTATTGTTGGCGATTATCGATAAGTTTATGGGTGGTCCTGTAGGTTTAGACAACTTAGCGGCCGCCATTGGCGAAGAGCGTGAAACTATCGAGGATGTGTTGGAACCGTTCTTAATTCAGCAAGGCTTTGTGCAACGTACACCTCGTGGTCGTATTGCCACTGATAGAGCGTATCGTCATTTCGATATGATGAAGCCAGAATAACCATATAGCGTTTTCTCGGTTCAATAAAAAAGCCACTCAATAGCGAGTGGCTTTTTTGTGACCGGGCATCGCATGTGGTTAATGCGAAGCTTTATGATGGCCATGTGGCAGGATCAGGTTCATCAGAATCGCCACAATACCACACAGGCTAATACCTGAAAGGCTGAAATCGCCAATGCCAAATGCCATACCGCCAATACCAAATACCAAGGTCACACCCACAATGGCAAGGTTACGCGGTTCATTCAAATCCACTTGCGCTTTGATCATAGAGTTAAGACCAACGGCCGCAATTGAGCCAAACAGCAAACACATAATACCGCCCATTACAGGAACTGGAATCGTTTGCAGTGCCGCACCTAACTTTCCAACAAAGGCTAGGATAATGGCGCAAATAGCCGCCCAAGTCATCGTCACGGGGTTAAAATTCTTGGTCAGGGTTACGGCGCCAGTCACTTCAGAATAGGTAGTGTTTGGTGGGCCGCCGAGTGCCGTCGCAGCAATAGTGGCTAAACCATCACCTGCAAGTGTGCGGTGCAAACCTGGCTTCTTGAAGAAGTCTTTACCGGTAACATTTGAGATCGCCACGATATCACCGATGTGCTCTACTGCTGGCGCAATTGCCGCAGGGATCATAAAGGCGATGGCATACCAGTTGAATTCCGGTGCAACGAAATCTGGCATCGCAAACCAAGCTGCTTCAGTGATTTTGTCAAAGTTCACTACGCCTAAATATAGACTGGCCAGATAACCGACAATAATGCCGGAAAGGATAGGCATCAGTTTCAGCAGACCTTTGGCGAAAATGGCCACAGCAATGGTAGTAACCAATGATAGAATCGAAATGATCAACGCTGGTTGTGCAGCAACCAATTCGAACTTACCGTCGCCACTTTTACCGAGCGCCATATTCACCGCGGTAGGCGCTAAGCCCAGACCTATGATCATAATCACTGGCCCCACGACTACAGGTGGCAGTAGCTTTTTGACGAATTCGGAACCACGAATTTTGATGATAGTCGCTAGCACCAAATAGACGCAGCCTGCGGCAATCAAACCGCCCATGGTAGCGCCGATGCCAAATTTGTTTACACCGTAAGTAATCGGTGCGATAAACGCAAACGAAGATGCCAGAAAAACAGGTACTTCACGCTTCGTACAAAACTGAAAAATCAGTGTACCAATACCCGCGGTAAACAGCGCCACGCTGGCGTTGAGTCCGGTTAGTAGGGGTACCAGCACCAGTGCGCCGAAGGCGACGAACAACATCTGTGCGCCTTGTAGTGGCAGGGTGAGGTTTTTCATTATTATTGCCCTTGGTTGTTAAAATCGGCATATGCTACCAGCAAGCACTGTTTCGATCAGAAAATTTTTGACGATTTAGCTCAAATTTCTGCCAATCCGTTAGCTTTTATAACAGTTCCTGAGCAAGCAGCCGCAAAGGCAGCGCAGATGGATTTGCTGACGCAATATCTGTGGTACACTTGCGCCATTGCAATCGTAGGCAGCTAAGCAAGTATGCTCAAACAGATATCAGGGATTCTCGCCGTACTTTTATTGTCACTCGCGACCAATTTCGCCCAGGCCGTGGAGATCGCGAAGCTCGATCAATCTACCGTTGTTGTCGATTCTCGCTCGCATGCAGATCGAGGTCAGGCGCTACAGCAGGCCTTATATAATGTGCTGCTGTTGAATTCCGGGGCGAAAGAGTTAAAAGACAATCCACAAATACAGGCAGCGTTGCCAGACGCTGCATCATTAGTAGTGCAGTATTCCTACGATAAAACTGAAGAAGGTCTGCAGCTCAAAGCTACCTTCGAACATGACAAAGTTATTCGTTTACTACGTCAGGCTGGGTTACCGGTGTGGGGCAAACAGCGACCATTGACCTTAGTGTGGCTGGCAACTGATGGGACTGGTGAACGCGCATTGTTAGCCGATGGTGCAAGTTCCGATGAGCGTAGCCAATTTGCGCTTGCCTCAAATGCCCGTGGCATTCCGTTAATGTTTCCGGTGATGGATTTAGATGATCTGATGGCCGTCGGCGTCAATGATGTGAGGGGGATGTTTGCCGATACCGTTGCTAAAGCATCTGTACGTTATCAGGCAGACTATTTTGCGATGGCTGATATGGAAAACGCGCCAGATCAATCGATTCAGTTTCAAATAGCGCTTTATTCTAAATCGGCAGCAGTTAACCCATATGCTCCAGCGTTGGTGAGTCGCAGTGGTAATGCAGAGACTCGCCAAGAGGCGATTGCAGAAATGATGTTATCGCTTTCTGACTACTTTGTATCGCAATACGCCGTGACTGATTCTGGCACTCTCGACATGGCCGAGATTGAGTTTAGCGATATTCAGCATATGAGCCAGTTGGTCGGTATCGAATCATTTTTCAGTCAGCTGACCGTGGTGAAACAGTTCCACGTTGAGTCCATTAAGGGCAACACTGTGCGCTATCAATTACAGTTGATTGGAAGCCGTGACGATCTCGCCAACGTTTTGCGTCTGGAACAACGTATGAGCCCAGTAAGCAGTACCTCTGCGCCAAGCGGTTACGCGACACCAATAAGCGATAGCCAATTGATAGGTGTATATCGCTGGCTTGGGCAGTAACAAGCATAAAGGTTAAGTTAAATTAGCAAGTGTGAGAATCATCGATTGAGTCAGAGCAATCCAGTACAGCTATCGCTGCCTGTTTATCTTCCTGATGACGAAACGTTTGAAAGTTATTATCCCGCAGCGGGTAACGATGAACTGATTAAGGCGTTAGGTGCTGCTGCAGAAGGGCAAAAGCGTCAATCATTGTATATCTGGGGACCGGAAAAATCCGGTCGTACCCATTTAATGCATGCTGCCTGCGCTCATGCTAACGAATTATCTCGTAGTAATTTCTACGTACCGCTCAGCATTCACGCCAGTATTTCTCCCGCGCTACTCGAACGATTAGAACAGCTCGATTTGGTCTGCATTGATGATGTCGACGCGATCGCCGGTCATCCGTTATGGGAAGAGGCGCTTTTTGATCTCTATAATCGCGTAGCTGAACAAGGAAGCTGTTCGCTGATTGTTGCGGGACGCAATGCGCCAGCAGATGCCGGTTTTAGTTTGCCCGATCTGGTCTCGCGCATGCAGTGGGGAATTAGCTATCAGTTGAACCCGATGGCGGATGAAGAAAAGCTTGCAGCCTTGCAACGTCGAGCCGCGATGCGCGGGTTACAACTGCCGGAAGATAGCGGTAAGTTTTTGTTGAGTCGTCTGGCGCGGGATCTGCGCACACTTTTTGATGTACTCGATAAGTTGGATAAAGCCTCGATGGTGCATCAGCGCAAACTCACGATTCCTTTCATTAAAGAGATTTTGCGACTTTAGTCGTTAGCCTTCGGCCCAGCAAATTTACTCTTCGTGAATCGCAGCCATTTTTTATTAATGGATCGCTAATTTTTTCAGTTGTTGGTAGCGTTTTTTGAGCTTGATCTATGTCGCCAATCACAGGAATGATATAACTGTCGCAAACTAGCCCTACCTTGTATTACACAGGATACCGAGATGATATTTACCAATGTAGCTGCCGCACCCGCAGATCCCATTTTAGGTTTGACTGAAGCGTTTAAAAAAGACCCTCGTGAAGACAAAGTGAACCTCGGTGTCGGTGTCTATAAAACCGATGCAGGTCTGACGCCAGTCCTAAAGTCAGTCAAACTTGCTGAAGAGAAGTTACTGCAGGAAGAAACCAGTAAAAACTATCTGGGCATCGAAGGTGTGCAACTTTATAACAAGGTTGTACAAGAATTGTTGTTCGGTGCCAATAGTAGCATTATCAGTGAAGGACGCGCCTTTACTGCACAAGCTCCAGGCGGTACCGGCTCGCTACGTGTCGCTGCCGAATTCCTGGTAAATAACACCGAATCCAAAGTGATTTGGGTAAGTAATCCTACCTGGGCAAACCACAAAAATATCTTTGAAGCGGCTGGTCTGACAATCAAAGAATACCGTTATTATGACGCTGCGACTCAAGGATTAGATTTTGAAGCCATGCTTGGTGATTTGGCGCAAGCTGAGCAGGGCGATCTTGTACTATTGCACGGTTGTTGCCACAACCCATCAGGCATAGATCCTGTAACAGAGCAGTGGCAAGCGATTGCCGAGTTAGTTGCGGCGAAACAATTAGTGCCGTTGTTTGACTTCGCTTATCAAGGCTTTGGTGATGGTGTTGAAGAAGACGCTGCGGGTTTGCGCACGGTTGCGGCAGCCGTACCGGAATTTTTGGTGGCTAATTCGTTCTCGAAAAACTTCGGCTTATACAATGAACGTATTGGTGCCGTGACCTTAGTTGCGAAGGACCAAGCGGAAGGCGAGAAAGCCTTTAGCCAAGTTAAACGTACCATTCGTGCTAACTATTCAAACCCACCTGCCCACGGTGCGTTGATTGTGAGTACCATTTTGAGCACGCCTGAATTGAAAGCCATTTGGGAAAATGAAGTGAAAGAGATGCGTGAGCGTATCGCGAAAATGCGCCTGTTGTTTGTGAAAACCTTGGCAGCAGAAGGCGTTGAGCAAGATTTTTCCTTTATTTCTGGCCAAAAAGGGATGTTCAGTTTCTCTGGTTTGAATAAGCAGCAAGTTGAACAATTGAAGACTGAGTTTGGTATCTACATCGTCGGCTCAGGCCGCATCAGCGTTGCCGGCATGACCACAAGCAACGTGCCAGTTATCTGTCAAGCCATTGCAAAAGTACTTTGATTTATAAAGTAAATGATGAAAAAAGGCCGCTTTTTGCGGCCTTTTTAGTTGCCAAAGCGAGTGCAAATTTTGTGATTTTGATTGGCTCGCTTATAATTTGCCGTTACCGGAATCAACCACTCAACGTTAAGGGGGCTGTTTGAGAACAGGAAGAGTCGGTTCATCTGTATTAGCGGTCACCGTCGTAATCCTCGCCGTTATCGCGTTACGCGTGATATTTATTCCACTGAATGAGTCACCTTCGCAAGGTTCGCCATTGGTTAAGCAAAACCGTGTTGGCGTAAATCTCATTCCTGATTTTTCCGCTATGGACGATGTAAGTGCGAAGAAAAAGGCGTTTTTCGACTTTTTACGTCCAGCGGTGCGTAAACAAAACCGTATTATTTTAGGTGAACGCAAGTTTCTCAAGTCAGTTAAATCGCATCTTGAAAATGGTTTGGCGTTAGATAATGCCGAAGTGTATCGTGTGCAAAATCTGGCAGAGAAATACGAGTACGGCATTCGTAACATCGATTTGGCGGCAATAAAAAGTCTGTTGCGCCGAGTGGATGTGATCCCAGAACCTATGGTGCTTATTCAGGCGGCCAATGAGTCAGGCTGGGGTAGTTCGCGTTTTGCCCGCGAAGGATTTAACTTTTTCGGTCAATGGTGTTTTAAAGAGGGCTGTGGGCTGGTACCTCAGTCGCGTGGTGATGGGCAGATACACGAAGTGAAAGTGTTTTCCAGCGTTGATGAGTCTATTGCATCTTATATGCGTAACCTGAACTCCAACGCCGCTTATCGACTGTTTCGTTCAATAAGAGCCGATATGCGCGCGCAAGCTGAGCCGTTGACTGCGGAAAAGTTGATATATGGCTTAGTGAATTATTCTGAGCGACAGGATGCTTACATCGACGAGCTGCTCGACATGCTGCGCCATAACGAAGAGTATTTTGACTTACCGACACCGACGATGACCACTGCGGCACTCAACGGTTGAGTTAATCAAGCGAACCTACCTCACGCATGAAAAAGCCCGACCTCCGGTCGGGCTTATTTTTCCATTGACGTTTAGCTTATGGTTAAGCTTTGTCGAGGAAACGTTCCGCGTCCAACGCAGCCATACAACCTGTACCGGCTGAGGTAATCGCTTGGCGATAATGCTGATCCATTACGTCACCGGCGGCAAATACGCCTTCGATGCTGGTTTGGGTCGCGTTACCGTTAAGGCCACTGTTTACTTTCAGGTAGCCGTTGTTCATTTCTAACTGACCAGCGAAGATATCAGTGTTAGGACTATGACCAATCGCCACAAACACACCCGCTACAGCCAAATCGGTGACGCTACCATCTTTAGTGCTCTTAATTTTTGCACCAGTCACGCCCATTTCATCGCCAACAACCTCGTCTAACGTGCTATCAAGATGCAGTACGATGTTACCGTTTTCGACTTTATCCATCAGGCGGTCGATCAGAATTTTTTCTGAGCGGAAGGTATCACGACGGTGGATCACGTGAACTTCAGCGGCAATATTCGACAAATAAAGCGCTTCTTCAACTGCGGTATTACCACCACCGATGACGGCAACCTTTTGGTTACGGTAGAAGAAACCATCACAAGTCGCACAAGCTGAAACGCCGCGACCTTTAAATGCGTCTTCTGAAGGCAGACCAAGATATTTGGCAGATGCGCCGGTACAAATGATCAGTGCATCACAGGTATAGCTGCCGCTGTCGCCTTTAAGTTTGAATGGACGCTCTGACAACTCAACTTCATTGATATGGTCGAAAATAATCTCAGTATTGAATTTCTCAGCATGTTTCTGCATGCGTTCCATTAGCAACGGACCGGTTAGGTCGTCAGCGTCACCTGGCCAGTTTTCAACTTCAGTGGTGGTGGTCAGCTGTCCGCCTTGTTGCATACCAGTGATCATCACCGGATTCAGGTTGGCCCGCGCAGCATAAACAGCTGCAGTATATCCGGCAGGTCCAGAACCTAGAATCAGTAACTGACAATGTTTGGATTCGCTCATTTGAATCTCCGTCCTTTCATTAAGTGGCAAGGATTTTAGGTAATTTACCGCGCGGGGTAAAGCAACTGGCACGGAATAATCAAGATTGTGCTAATCGAAAAAAGGAGCCTATGGCTCCTTTTTTAATCAGTCATTACTGGCTGTAAATTACAGTGCTGCAGCCACTGGGGTATATTCCATACCGTGTGCTTCGGCAACTTCTTTACAGGTCAGCTTGCCATGGATAACGTTCAGGCCATTTAGCAGATGTTTATCTTGAGCAAGCGCGGCTTTATAACCAAGATTCGCTAGCTTAAGAATGTAAGGCAAGGTGGCGTTATTCAGCGCAAAGGTTGAAGTGCGCGCTACTGCACCTGGCATGTTCGCTACACAGTAATGCACTACATCGTCAACAATGTAGGTTGGATCTTGGTGAGTTGTTGCTTTTGACGTTGCCACACAACCGCCTTGGTCGATAGCGACGTCAACAATAGCGCTGCCCGGCTTCATTGCAGCAATCATTTCACGTGTCACCAATTTTGGTGCTGCAGCGCCGGGGATCAACACACCGCCAATGACCAGATCTGCCGCCAGCACCTGTTTTTCAATTGCATCAGCGGTGGAGTAAATAGCTTTAACGCTAGAACCAAACTGCACATTCAAACGACGCAGAGCATCGATTGACCGATCTAATACTGTTACGTCTGCGCCCATACCAACCGCGATTTGTGCCGCGTTAGTCCCCACCATACCACCACCGATGATAACAACTTTGGCAGGTTCAGTCCCCGGGACGCCACCAAGCAACATGCCGCTGCCACCGTGAGATTTTTCGAGTGCCATTGCACCCGCTTGAATTGACATACGACCAGCCACTTCAGACATAGGCGCTAGCAGGGGGAGGCCGCCTTTGTCATCAGTTACGGTTTCATATGCAATACAGACTGCACCACTGCTGATCAGCTCTTCAGTTTGTGGCAAGTCCGGCGCAAGGTGCAGGTAGGTAAACAGAATTTGGTCATGCTTCAGCATGGCACGTTCGACTGCTTGAGGCTCTTTTACCTTCACAATCATTTCGGCAACGTCGAATACTTCCGCCGCAGTTGCGAGAATTTGCGCACCAGCATCAATGTAGTCTTGGTCCGCAAAACCGATACCGCTACCGGCATTCTGTTCGACAAAAACCGCGTGACCTTGCAGAGTCAGTTCTTTCACTGCAGAAGGCACCATGCCAACACGATATTCGTGGTTTTTAATCTCTTTTGGAACACCAATCTTCATAATAGAGCCTCAAATGTAAAACCCGTCTGTCGGGAGTAGGATATTTGTTATAATTAACTGCTGATGTGAAAGTGTCAGCGGTTTTTAGTATATTATTGTCTCAGCAGTTTATCTTGCTGTAGTTAACACATACGCAACATTAAATATTGTTTTAGTGATAAAACAAGGTTAAAAAAATGGCCGAAATAAAAAAGAGCACTATTAAAGACTTAGACAGAATCGACCGCAATATTCTTAACGAACTGCAAAACGATGGTCGTATGTCAAACGTCGAATTATCAAAAAGGGTGGGACTCAGCCCAACCCCTTGTCTGGAACGCGTTAAACGTTTGGAAAAGCAGGGATACATCAAAGGTTACAATGCCCAAGTGAACCCACAGTTGCTTGGCGCTTCATTGCTGATTTTTGTTGAGATTACGTTAAGTCGTGATACACCTGACGTTTTTGACAAGTTCAACCGCGCAGTACAACTGTTAGATACCATTCAGGAATGTCACTTGGTGTCTGGCGATTTCGACTACCTGCTTAAAACGCGTGTAGAAGATATGTCAGCCTATCGTAAGTTACTAGGTGAAACCTTGTTGAAGCTGCCTGCAGTATCTGACACGCGCACCTATGTCGTCATGGAAGAAGTCAAACAAAGCAGTCGCATTGCGATAGACGGTTAATTTTTACCTCAAGTTGTCTTCAGTAATCGTTGCTGAAGACAACTTTATTTCTGTTCAATTTCCCTTCAACTTCAAAAAGCTATGCTATTTGCTCCAATTGGCTGAGTACCACTGCACTTTAAGCAAGTTTCTGGTATCTTAGCTGCATTTCACTACGCATCGATGGATACCGGTTTGTCTCAGGGAAATAGCATCAAAACATTGTCCGGATTACAGCGACTACAGGAGATCGGCTTGATCGTCTGTGGGGTAGCTGCTGTGTATATTTTACTGTCACTTGGCAGCTTTAATCCTTCCGATCCCGGTTGGAGTCAGTCTCAATTTTCTGGCGATATCAAAAACCTCACTGGCGCAGTCGGTGCATGGACCGCTGATGTATTGTTTTATTTTCTGGGTTATACCGCGTATTGCATTCCATTAGTGGTGGTTGCCGCAGGTTGGTTACTCTTTCGCAGAAGTTACCAGCTCGATAAGGTCGACTATTTCTCGGTTGGTCTGCGTATTGTTGGCTTTTTGCTGCTAATGACCAGTCTTGCTGCATTAGCTTCGATGAACGCTGATGACATCTATGAATTTTCCGCAGGCGGTGTAACCGGCGACGTTATTTGGCAGGCGATGCTGCCGTATTTCAACCAACTCGGTACCACCTTATTACTGCTATGTTTTGTCTGTGCGGGCTTTACCTTGATGACAGGTATCAGCATGATTGCGCTGGTTGAATCGGTCGGTTTTGGTACCATGTGGTTAATGAAAAAAATAGCGGCATTACCGAAATCGTTCGGCACAGCCCAAGAATCATCTGATACCCAAGGCTTTATGTCGGTTGTTGAAAAGTTTAAGCAACGACGTGACAGCGAAACACAAAACGAACCAGCGGTTATCGATGAGCCTGACGCTGAAGTAGATGGCGATACGGATGAAGAAAAAACCGGATTGCTGTCTCGTTTTGTCCGCAAGAATAAAGCTAAGGATGTCGAAGAAGCTAATGCGGTTGCGATCAGCGAACGCGTAGAGCCGATCATCCATATGCGCGATGAAGAGGAAGCGCCAGTCACAGTCGATGTACTTGATGACGCTTTTGAGCAACCACGTTCTACTGGCGTAGCGCCGACACCGAAGCAGCGCCAACTCAATGCGCAAAAGGCGAGGGTAGAAAACGGTATTATTGTGATCCCCGGCGAAGAGCCAATTGTCAAACCTAAGCCTGAAAATCCGCTGCCAAGCATCGATCTGCTCAATGTGCCTAATCGTAAAGAAAATCCCATTAGCCAAGATGAATTGCAGCAGATTGCACGTTTGGTTGAAGTTAAACTGGCGGACTTCGGCATCACTGCTAATGTGGTTGGGGTGTATCCAGGTCCGGTAATCACGCGTTTTGAGCTAGAACTAGCGCCGGGCGTGAAAGCATCCAAAATTTCGAATCTATCTAAAGACTTGGCGCGTTCGCTGCTGGCCGAAAGCGTGCGCGTTGTTGAGGTGATTCCTGGTAAAGCCTATGTTGGCCTCGAACTGCCTAATAAGTTTCGCGAAACAGTGTTCTTACGTGACGTACTGGACTGCCAAGCGTTTACTGACAATAAATCCAACCTCACCATGGTACTGGGTCAGGATATTGCCGGTGAGCCAGTAGTTGTCGATCTGGGCAAAATGCCACACTTGCTGGTTGCGGGTACCACAGGTTCAGGTAAGTCCGTTGGTGTTAACGTGATGATTACCAGTCTGCTGTATAAGTCGTCACCAGATGATGTCCGCTTTATTATGATTGACCCCAAAATGTTGGAATTGTCTGTCTATGAAGGCATTCCACATCTGTTGTGCGAAGTGGTTACCGATATGAAGGAAGCCTCTAATGCACTGCGTTGGTGTGTGGGGGAAATGGAACGTCGTTACAAGCTGATGTCTGCACTCGGCGTGCGTAACTTAAAAGGCTTTAATGCAAAAATTGAAAAGGCGCGCGAGGCGGGAGAAGAGATTTACGATCCGCTGTGGCGTGCTGAAACCAGCATGGAAGATGAAGCTCCAGCATTGGAAAAACTGCCTTCCATCGTTGTAGTGGTAGACGAATTCGCCGATATGATGATGATTGTCGGTAAAAAAGTGGAAGAACTGATTGCCCGTATCGCCCAAAAAGCCCGTGCCGCAGGGATCCATTTGATTCTGGCAACACAGCGCCCATCTGTTGATGTTATCACTGGTTTGATTAAAGCGAACATTCCGACACGTATTGCTTTCCAAGTGTCGTCACGTATCGACTCGCGCACCATTCTTGACCAACAGGGTGCAGAAACGCTGCTCGGCATGGGCGATATGTTGTATTTGCCACCGGGCACTAGCGTGCCAATTCGTGTACACGGCGCCTTTATTGATGACGATGAAGTGCACGCTGTGGTTAACGACTGGCATGCGCGTGGTCAACCGCAATATATTGATGAAATTCTTAATGGTTCATCTGACGGTGAACAAGTACTGTTGCCGGGCGAGGCTGCAGAAAACGGCGATGAAGAGTACGATGAACTGTACGATGAAGCCGTCGCATTTGTGACGGAGACCCGTCGAGGCTCCATTTCCAGTGTGCAACGTAAGTTTAAGATTGGCTACAACCGCGCTGCACGCATCATTGAGACCATGGAGATGCAAGGTATCGTCAGCGCCCAAGGCCATAACGGTAATCGCGAGGTGTTAGCGCCACCTCCGCCTAAGTCATAAAGTAAAGAGGTATTCATGACGCGTTTTTCTCTGCTGGCGTTAGTCTGGGTCGCAGGTTCAGCCTGTGCATCCCCTGCTAGCGAGTTACAGGCGAAGCTAGATGCCAACCCGGCATTTCAGGCTAAATTTCAACAAACCGTCACCGACGCAAATCACAAAGTGATTCAATCTGGCAGTGGCGTATTGGCACTGGCGCAGCCGAATCATTTCTACTGGCACTTAACCCAACCGGATGAGTCATTGATTGTCGCTGATGGTAAGGATGTATGGATTTATAATCCGTTTGCAGAAGAAGCCAGTGTATTAACGCTGGATCAAGCAATAGCAACGTCGCCCATGACCCTATTGGTACATCGTGATGCAGCATCTTGGCAGCAGTTTGATATCAGTGAACAGGATAGCTGCTTTACCATCGCACCAAAAACGGCAGATTCTGGCGTGCAACAGGTTTCAGTGTGTTTTAACGGTAACCAACTGAGCGAGATTTCACTCAATGATAACCAGAGCAATATCAGTCGCTTTAGCTTGAGTGAGCAAAAGCCCATCTCGGCAGATGATGTCATATTTCAATTTACCGCACCTGATGGTGTATCCATCGACGACCAACGCAATGGTGCGCATGAATAATGGATAGCTTGGGATTTGATTTTTCGCCGGACTTCAGACCGCTTGCCGCCAAAATGCGGCCGCGGGATTTAAGCGAATATGTTGGCCAACCACATCTTCTTGGCGATGGTCAGCCGTTGCGAAAAGCGCTAGAAGCAGGCAAACCACACTCGATGATGTTTTGGGGGCCGCCGGGCACAGGCAAAACGACATTGGCCGAATTGATCGCTCATTATGCCAACGCGCATGTGGAACGAATTTCAGCGGTGACATCAGGTGTTAAAGAGATACGTTCGGCGATTGAACATGCAAAAAATATCGCGCAATCCCGCGGCCAACGTACACTGCTGTTTGTCGACGAAGTACACAGGTTTAATAAAAGTCAGCAAGATGCATTTTTGCCGTTTATTGAAGATGGTACGGTAATTTTTGTCGGCGCTACTACCGAAAATCCGTCGTTTGAAATTAACAATGCTCTGCTAAGCCGAGTGCGCGTTTATTTAATTAAGCGCTTGTCTGATGACGACATTAGCCAGATTGTTAAGCAGGCGTTGACTGATGCAGAACGCGGGCTAGGCGAACAGCAACTGCAAATGCCAGCCGATGTTCTTAAACAATTAGCGGATACTGTGGAAGGCGATGCGCGCCGAGCGCTCAATCTCCTGGAGTTGATGGCAGACATGCTGCCGCCGCAAGGTGTGTTCACCAAAGAGATGTTAACCCAAGTATCGGGAGAGCAACTCGCTGGGTTTGATAAAAATGGCGATCAGTATTACGACCTAATATCCGCTGTGCACAAATCTATTCGTGGGTCGGCACCCGATGCCGCGCTGTATTGGTATGCGCGTATGTTAGAAGGCGGCTGTGATCCACTGTATGTCGCGCGTCGGCTATTGGCCATTGCCTCTGAAGATGTTGGTAATGCCGACCCGACGGCAATGACTGTCGCCCTTAATGCGTGGGATTGCTTCCATCGCGTTGGCCCGGCAGAAGGGGAGCGCGCCATTGCGCAAGCGGTGG
The DNA here is from genome assembly GCF_000753795.1 of Shewanella mangrovi. Taxonomy (GTDB): domain Bacteria; phylum Pseudomonadota; class Gammaproteobacteria; order Enterobacterales; family Shewanellaceae; genus Shewanella; species Shewanella mangrovi. Next base: position 5,562 of record NZ_JPEO01000007.1, on the reverse strand, counting down.
TTTATCTTGCGGTTGCGCCCAAAAGCAATGCGGTCTACGAAGCCTATGCTGCGGCGCGCAAGTTAGCGCGACAAACCGGTAACGAACCTGTGCCGATGCATCTGCGCAATGCACCGACGAAATTGTTGGAGTCTATTGGTGCTGGTGAAGATTACCGTTACGCCCACAATGAAGAACAGGCGTATGCTGCTGGCGAGAATTATTTCCCCGAAAGTTTAAAAGACAGCCGTTTTTATCATCCGACTAATCGTGGATTTGAGAAACGGATGCAGGAAAAGTTGCAGCTGCTGCGACAGATGGATGAGGTAAGCGTAAGGAAAAGGTATGAATAATCTGGCATTAATCGCGCTTGGTGGTGCAGGCGGTGCAGTTTTGCGCTATTCGATCTCGATATTTATGATCCAGCTATTTGGTACAAGTTTTCCTTTTGGTACACTGGCTGTTAATGTACTTGGCTCATTTTTGATGGGAGTAGTTTCTGCGTTGGCACAGGCAAGCCATATTAGTCCAGAGTTTAAAGCCTTACTGGGCGTTGGATTTATGGGCGCGCTGACCACTTTCTCAACTTTTTCGAATGAGACCTTAATGCTCATCCAGGCTGGTGAGTTGCTCAAGGCATTTTTGAATGTGGCGTTGAATCTGGGGATCTGTCTTTTGATGGTATACCTAGGGCAACAATTGATTCTTTCACGCGTATAACGAATAAAGATTAAAAAATGTTAGATCCTAAATATCTGCGTAATGAACTGGCAACAACGGCGGAACTTTTAGCGAACCGCGGTTATATTCTCGATGTTTCTAAGCTGACTAAGTTAGAAGAACAACGTAAAGCATTGCAGGTGGAAACCGAAGAACTGCAAGCGTCGCGCAATGCAATCTCCAAATCGATCGGTCAGGCTAAATCCCGTGGCGAAGATGTTGCACCGATCATGGCGCAAGTAGGTGATTTGGGCGAGAAGTTAGAAGCGAAGAAAGTTGAATTAGCGCAACTGTTGAGCGAAATCCAAGCCGTGGCGTTAAGCACGCCTAACTTGCCGGATGAATCCGTGCCAGTTGGTCGTGACGAAAGTGAAAACGTTGAAGTGCGTCGCTGGGGCACGCCACGTGAGTTTGATTTCGACGTGAAAGATCACGTTGACTTAGGCGAAGGCGTCAAAGGTTTAGATTTCAAAAGTGCGGTTAAGCTGACGGGCTCTCGCTTTATTGTGATGCAAGGCCAAATTGCCAGATTGCACCGTGCTTTGGCGCAATTTATGTTGGATCTGCACACGACCGAACATGGCTACACCGAAGCGTATGTTCCGTTATTGGTGAATGACGATAGTTTGTATGGGACTGGCCAACTGCCAAAGTTCTCTGAAGATCTTTTCCATACCAAACCGGCAACCGAAGAAGGACAAGGGTTACACCTGATCCCAACCGCAGAAGTGCCGTTGACCAACTTAGCGCGTGACATGATTTTTGATGAAGCTGAATTGCCAATCAAATTGACTGCACATACACCTTGCTTCCGTAGTGAAGCGGGTTCTTATGGTAAAGACACTCGCGGTCTTATTCGCCAGCACCAATTCGATAAAGTGGAGTTGGTCCAATTGGTGAAGCCAGAAGATTCAATGCAAGCGTTAGAGCAACTAACCAACAACGCTGAAACTGTATTGCAAAAGCTTGGCTTGCCTTATCGTGTTGTGACGCTGTGTACCGGTGATATGGGCTTTAGTGCTGCGAAAACTTACGATATTGAAGTATGGCTGCCGGCGCAAAACACCTATCGCGAAATTTCTTCTTGTTCAAACATGAAAGATTTCCAAGCGCGTCGTATGCAAGCACGTTACCGCGGTGTATCAGATAAAAAACCAAGCTTGATCCATACACTGAATGGTTCTGGTTTGGCGGTTGGCCGCACCTTAGTCGCGGTCATCGAAAACTATCAAAACGCTGATGGCAGCATCACAGTGCCAGACGTATTGAAGCCCTACATGGGAGGAGTTGAAAAGATCGGTTAAGGATGTCTAAATGGACAATGACAGTAGTCGATATTTGAGAAGGTTATCCTACGCCGTAGTTGTTGTACTGTTTTTATTATTGATCTTTGCAACGCTCGGTAAAGCTGCAGTGTTAGTGTTGGAAAATATTTGATTGCAGCCGTTGTGGCGAAACCGGAATAGTTGAGATTAAAAAGCCCCGTTAACGAATACGCTAACGGGGCTTTTGTTTGTCTACCCAAGAGTAAACTAAATACATTTTGCCGGCTTAGGTAAACCGGCGATCTTAGTCGCTTGTTTCGCCGGTCCTACAGGAAACAGCTTATAGAGATATTTGGAGTTGCCCTTATCGGCACCCAATTTCTGTCCCATCGCTTTTACTAAGGCGCGGATAGCTGGACTGGTTTTATATTCCAGATAGAAGTCACGAACAAAGTGAATGACTTCCCAATGCGCGTCGGTCAGTTCAATCTCTTCTTTCGCCGCGATGACAGGCGCCAGCTCAGGTTGCCAATCGTTCACATCGAGCAGATATCCTTGTGCGTCGGTTTCGATTTGACGCCCATTGAAGTCGATACTATTTACCACGTAATTACCTTGTCACTTTTTAACGTCAATTGTACAAATCCAGCGTAATCCAACGCTGTGTAGTCAGAGAGTTTTTCTGTTAAGCCTAACGCTTCACAATCTTGAGCTAACACATACACAGCATAACCCACCAGTTTTGATTGAACTGTTGGATTGAGCAAACCATAAAGTGCGTCACTGCTCAGCAGTAAGTAGTCTTCATTAGCAATGAGCGGCAGTGCTGCTGTGAAAGCATTATCGCTGCAAAGCGATGTTTGAAAATGATGCAGAATCAAAACACTAATACCTCATCAACGGATTGCAGATGTTGCTGAATGCTCGCAGCATTGCTGACACTGGCTGGGTAGAGCAGATCCGCTTGGGTTAACGAGAACTTGGCTAATGCTTCCTCGGCAACCAATACAGGTTCGATATCGTAAAAGTCTACCGCTTTGAAACTGGCAATATAATCTTTGTTACCAATAAGTTCAGGTTGCTGTGCAGCTAACAGATTAAAAATGCCTTCATCTAAAAAGATGAGGCTGACCTGCTGATCTAAATTTGCTGCCAACAGGGCAAACTCAAGCCCTTCGCGAGCTTTACCGTTTCGATGCGGCGCGGTGCGAAATATGACGGCGATTTGCTTCATTAAAACCTCACCAATCGATGTGATTTAGTAATACCCGCAACCAGTTCAACCAGTCCACCAGAGTGAAATAAGTCACTTTGATTCGCGTTTAGGCCAAGTTCTTCTGCTTCCAACTCACTCAGCACACCACGACGACTGGCTGCTGTCGTACAGTTAATCAAGGGGATTTCATGCTCTGCGGCAAACTGCTGCCAACGTAGCTTGATATCGGTTTCGTCACTGGAAACTTGCTGCAACTTGTTAGCATGACTGATGCCATCGCCTGAAAAAAAGATGCTGTGAATTGTGTGGCCCAGCGCTAACGCAGATTCAGCAAACTGAATCGCTTTTAAGCCGTTTGCAGGCGTTATCGCTGATGATGAAAGCAGAATAATAAAACTAGGCATAAACAATAGGCATAAAAAAATGGCCCTCAATAGTGAGCGCCATTTTAACTCAGAATACGCTAAAACGCAGATTAATCGTCGTTGCTGACACCCAACAGGTTCAAAATCGCGATAAACAGGTTCAAAAAGTCGAGATACAGCGAGATAGTGGCGCGGATATAGTTGGTTTCACCGCCGTTTACGATACGGCTGGTATCAAACAAAATAAACCCGGTCATCAAAAGTGCTACACCGGCATTCAACGCCATAAATACCACTGGACTCCCTAAGAAGATATTGATCAATGCCGCCACAATTACCACGACCAGACCTGCGATCAAGAAGCCCCGCATAAAGGAGAAATCTTTCTTCGTGGTGACTGCATAAGCAGAAAGCGCCACGAACACGGCAGCAGTTAAGCCCAGTGCCTGCATAATCAGCGAAGGGCCATTAGCCAAGCCAGCGTAGACATTCAACAGATGCCCCAACGATGCGCCTTCTAAGCCGGTAAAGGCAAAAATCCAAGCAAGACCTGCTGCTGTATCGGCTTTACGTAATGTCACAAACAGCAGCACTAAACCACCGATGGAAAACATTAACGACATTAATGGTGAAATACCGATAGCGGTTGCTATCGCGGCACACGCTGCAGAAAACGCCAGCGTCATGGCAAGCAACATATAGGTGTTTCGAAGCATCTTGTTGACGACTTCGGTTGAAGCACTAATAGAGTAGGTTGCATGCTGATTCATCGTGATCTCCTATGCTACCAATGTAATTAAAATTGTTACTATTTCAGACCGATAAGTCTAACTTAGGTTCCATGAACAAAGCTTTAATCAGTCTGCAATGGTAGTCTGAATATAAGGTTAATTTGGCAAAAGCCAACTGTTGACCAAGCGCTGATCGTTGTTTAAATAGTCGATCAGCCAACGCATGGCCTCATTTTGTACATTGCGATTCCACACTAACAATGCACGTGTGTCGGCAATATTAAGATCGCAGGGTTTGTTTACCAAGCTGCCATTCTGCAAAAAAGGGGTGATCAAATGGCGAGGTAAACAACCGACAGCCAATCCGTCTTTGACGCAGTTAATGGCGCGAATCCAATCTGGCACCGACAACGCACGTTGCCCCTGTGCAAGGCCCAATCGCGTCTCAGGATAATCCGCTGCAGTATCGCTAACACACACTCCGGCATATTCTTGCAGCATTTCAGCTGTAATATGCGTTTCAACGGTGAGGGGATGTTGTGCACTTACCACAAACTGCCAACGTAATTCGCCTAAGTCCTTGTGTTCAAAAGGCCCGCCGACAGGAATATTGGAGGCTGCACCAATCGCAATATCACACCGTTGTTCATTGAGTGCTTGCCAACAACCGTTAACCTGTTCGCGGTGAATGTGCAGCTCTACGTCGGAAAACGTTTTGTAGAATTCGCGGACTAGGAAGCTGATACCATCTTCACGCACGATGCCATCCAGCGCGATGGCAATTTTCGGTCGCCAGCCCTTATTCACCGCTTGCGTCGATTGCTTTAGCCCGATAATCGATTGCATCACTGACTTAGCTTGATGCACAAAGTGTTCACCTGCGGGCGTCAAACTAACACTGCGGTGATGGCGCTCAAACAACTCAACGCCGAGTTCATCTTCAATCTGTTTCACAGCATAACTGATGGCTGAAGGGACTTTGTTTAAATGATTGGCCGCAGAAGTAAAGCTTCCTAGCTTAGCAACCAGCTCAATTAGCTCAAATGATTGCTCAGACAGCATATGCATTCCTTTTGGTGTGAACAGATTTCAACTGTGCAAGTTACGCAGTTCTTACGCCTAACTCAAGCGAACTATGCGCAAAACGATAGAATTTAGATCAATATTTCACCTTGATGTATATCGCTTAACCAATTGATTCAAGGCACTAAAAAATAGGTTTACAAGCAACGGCCCAAAGCGATATTATTTTTCCCGTTCGGAGGGGTGGCAGAGTGGTTGAATGC
>NZ_JPEO01000006.1 GCF_000753795.1 Shewanella mangrovi | reverse complement strand
CATCGGTTCGAACCCGATATGTCGCTCCAATACTGCTGAATATTGATGATTGCGACATTAGCTCAGTTGGTAGAGCGATACCTTGCCAAGGTATAGGTCATCGGTTCGAACCCGATATGTCGCTCCAATCATCAAGCAAGTTTCGATGCGACATTAGCTCAGTTGGTAGAGCGATACCTTGCCAAGGTATAGGTCATCGGTTCGAACCCGATATGTCGCTCCAAATTTTCTCTCCAAATGCTTTCAATTCCCCACTAAAACAACTAATTTTTAGCTGTAATTTTAGTCTAACGATGCAGTCGACCTTAGTTTTCGTGATCTATCGCCAGATTCTTACGTGTTCGCTAATGTAGCGAAATTCATGACCTAAAAAGTATGACAAGTGTCATGTAATCCTTAGACTTTTACTTACATAATGGACGTAGAGTAAATCAACCAGCGGCGTTAACGCTGCAAGTCATGGAGGGTGCGGAATGCGTATCCAACAACTGCGTGAACTACTTGAATATGTTGCTGAATGTCACTTAGATATGGCCAAGCTGTATCATAGATTGAACGAACAAGCTGACTCTTCCCGAACCAAACTGCTCTTGGATTACTTCGAACAACATCAAAAAGGTGTTGCCCGCCATCTGGAAGATTACATTGACGAAGCGCCTAAACGTATTCTTGAAAGTTGGTACAAGGACTTTGTCTTTGAAGACTTCAGCAAGCGTTGTGAAAACGCTATGTTGCCAGCCACGATGAATGACGATGATGTGCTGGAGCTACATTTGGAATTAGACAATCTGCTGATTGGCCTGTTAGAAAAAACTGCCAATTCATCTTCAGCGGCTGATGTGAAAAGCGCACTGGAAGATTTGGTACGAGTACAGAAGATCCATCAGCAACGTTTGGTCCACAGCACCATGCGCATGGATGATATCTGATTTTTACCGCTTAACTCCCGTAACTTGCACATTTTAGCCCGGCTGGACCGGGCTTTTTTCATGCTTTGGTAAATTAACCTTTCTGATAATGACCAAAGTCATATTGAGCTATGCTGGAACTTGCTAGGCTCAAGCTCTATTTATTACACACTCAAGGTTAGGCAACGCAATATTCAGGCGTGAACCTTCGGCTTCGTGGAGTAGTTTATATGGCGCAACATTTATCTCATCTTCCAACCGCATTGTATGACGCTGCGACGATCCGCGATGCCGAGCAAGCGTGGGCGAAGCACCATCAGGCACCTTTGTTTCAATTAGTTGAACAGGCCGGACTAGCCGCATTTGAATTACTGCAACAGCGCATTCCTGCAACGAGTCGTATTGTGGTCATTGCCGGGCAAGGCAACAATGGTGCTGATGCGCTTATTTGTTATTTCTGGCTTAAGCAGCGTGAGTTTGATGTCAGCTTGCTGGTTCATAGTGGAAAACGTGCAACCGCTGAATGGCAGCAAGCATGGCAGTTGCTGCAAGCGCATGATTATGCCGTTGCTGACACCGAGGCCGATTTCGCCGATGTTGATGTCATTGTGGATGGGCTGCTAGGTACGGGTGTGCGTGGCGAATTACGTGAGGATGTTGCCGCGCTGGTGACTTGCATTAACCGTAGTAAAGCCATCGTCTTCAGTTTGGATTTACCCTCAGGCATTAACGCTGATACAGGTACAGGTAATGCTATCGTCGCCGATTTCACGCTCTGTATGGGCGCCATGAAGCAAGGTTTACTCACTAGCAAAGCAAGGAACTGCACTGGCTTACTCTACTTTGCTGATATTGGACTTAGTGAGTTTTTGCCTGAACCCGAAGTAAAGCGAGTAGGGTATGAGTATCTCGCCGGAAACCTAGCTGCGAGAGCTCGCGACAGTCATAAAGGTGACAGTGGCCGCGTTACTGTTATTGGCGGTGACTATGGTATGGCAGGAGCCGTCAGACTGGCCAGTGAAGCTTGTCTGCGCAGTGGCGCTGGATTAGTCACAGTCGTCAGTCGGCCTGAACACCAGCTAACCATCAATAGCAACCGACCGGAATTGATGTTCCGGGGATGTGAGCTGGTGGATATGGAGGTGTATTCACGTCTTGGCTGGGCTAAGGTGCTGGTGTTGGGGCCTGGACTTGGCAAGCAAGATTGGGGCTATAACCTCTTCAAGGCAGTTGGACTCAGCGACAAACCTATGGTACTGGATGCTGATGCGTTAAATTTGCTTAGCCAAGAACCTCGGCGTGAAACGCGTTGGGTGCTGACGCCGCATCCCGGTGAAGCCGCACGTCTCTTAGCGGTTGACGTTGAACAGGTAGAGCAAGACCGCTTTGCTGCGGTTCGAGAGCTGCAGCAGCGATACGGTGGGGTGGTGCTGTTAAAAGGGGCGGGCACGCTTATCTGTGATGGGGATTGTGTCTATGTGGCGCCGGTGGGAAATCCCGGGCTTGCAAGCGGTGGGTGCGGCGATGTGTTATCTGGTATAATCGGCGCGCTAATTGCCCAGGGACTTGATTTATCACGCGCGACAATCGCTGCTGTGGTTATCCATGGTGAAGCGGCGGACAAAGCCGCGGAGGATGGCGAGCGCGGCATGTTAGCGAGCGATCTGTTTCCTTGGATCCGTCGTTTAGTGAATACCGTGTAAAAGCAGCGAACGCTGCAGAATGGAAGTAAAACAATGTCGAGTGAACCGCTTGTACTGCAGCTGAAAGATGAAACTGAAACCGTCGCCCTAGGTCGCACTTTGGCGCAAGCTATTCAACCGCCGCTGGTGATTTATCTAACAGGAGAGTTAGGGGCGGGCAAAACCACGATGAGTCGAGGTCTTATCCAAGCCTTAGGTCATCAAGGCGCAGTAAAAAGCCCTACCTATACGCTGGTCGAGCCTTATGAGCTTGCCGATATCGATGTTTATCACTTTGATCTTTATCGATTAAGCGATCCTGAAGAGTTGGAATTTATGGGGATTCGTGATTATTTCAGCGATCGAAGCCTATGTTTAGTCGAATGGCCTGATAAAGGTGTTGGTTGTTTGCCGCCAGCGGATATACATCTGCATATTAAATATGTTAATACTGGGCGAGAAATTACCCTAGAAGCCTCGTCTCCCGCTGGCAAGGTGCTATTAGATAACATAAATAACAATGCCGAAAGCTAATAACATCTCGTTTTATGCCATAGCCATAACTGCGCTTTTATCCCTATTTAGCGCAGCGGCATTTGCCGCCAATACACTTAATAGTGTGCGTATCTGGGCGGCACCAGATTCTACACGTGTGGTCTTTGACTTAGGAAATAAACCAGATTTTAAATACTTCACGCTGAATAATCCTGAGCGCTTAGTCATTGATCTTGATAGTACCCATCAAGGCAGTAAGTTATCGCTGGCGAATCTGAGTAATAACAGTCAACTCGTTAAGCGGGTGCGTTTTAGTAAACCGCCTAAAAAAGGCATTTTGCGGCTTGTTATTGATCTCAAACAAGCAGCGAATGCCAATCTCTTTTCATTACCGCCGACCGGGCCTTATGGTGATCGCCTTGTCGTCGACTTTGAGTCCGGCCGTAAAACCACGATTAAGCAAGATAGTGACCGTCAACCTCAGGATGATCGCGACATTATTGTCGCTATTGATGCTGGCCATGGTGGTGATGACCCTGGGTCTATCGGTCCTTCAGGGATGTATGAAAAACGCGTTGCATTGGCGATTGCTAAGCGGGTTGCCGATGAGATAAACGCCGTGCGTGGCATGAAAGCAATTATGACCCGATCAGGCGACTACTTTGTCGACTTGAACCGGCGTTCCGAACTGGCCCGCAAAGGTAAGGCTGATTTGTTAGTATCCATTCACGCTGATGCCTTTACTTCGCCGCAACCGCGCGGCGCATCCGTATGGGTGTTATCTAATCGGCGGGCAAACTCTGAGATGGGGCGTTTGCTGGAGCAAAGCGAGAAAGTATCGGAACTGCTCGGTGGTGTTGGTGAAATTGTGCAAAATACCGACAGCGAACAGTATTTGATGCGTACCTTGATCGATATGTCGATGGACAACTCGCGTTCGGCAGGGTTTAGAGTCGCGGATGATATTCTAAGCCGTCTCGGGAAAGTCACTAAATTGCACAAAAGCAGTCCTGAATACGCCAGCCTTGCAGTATTGAAATCGCCCGACATTCCGTCGCTGTTGGTTGAAACCGGGTTTATCTCAAATCCGACGGAAGAGAAGCTGCTCCGAAGCAGTAATCATCAGCAAAAGTTGGCGAATGCCATTTATGGCGGGATTATCAGTTATTTTCAGCATTATCCCCCCGAAGGTACGCTTCTAGCACGCAGCGCCAGTATCAACCATAGCGTCAGTCGTGGCGAATCCCTGTCGGTGATTGCGGCGCGTTACAATGTGTCGGTCGCCGCGATTAAAAAAGCCAACAACCTTAAATCCAATATGCTACGGATTGGCCAGAAACTGGTCATTCCTAGAGCCTGAGGTCTCCATGTCTATTCGTGTGTTACCGCCGCAACTGGCAAACCAAATCGCCGCGGGTGAAGTGGTTGAGCGTCCGGCTTCCGTAGTGAAGGAGTTGGTTGAGAACAGCTTGGATGCCGGAGCGACACGCGTTGATATTGAGATTGAGAAGGGCGGCGCCAAGCTGATTAAAATTCAGGATAACGGTAGTGGCATTGCCAAAGATGAATTGGCCTTGGCCTTGTCGCGTCACGCCACCTCAAAGCTAACCACAATTGATGATTTGGAAGCGATTTTAAGTTTTGGCTTTCGGGGCGAAGCGCTGGCCAGTATTAGTTCCGTGGCCCGTCTGACGCTGACGTCCAAGACGGCAGCACAAAATGAAGCTTGGTTAGCTTATGCGGAAGGTTCAGAAATGGCCGTAAAGGTGATGCCTGCTGCCCATCCACAAGGCACCACCATCGAAGTTGCTGATCTGTTCTTCAATACGCCGGCGCGGCGTCGTTTTTTAAAAAGTGATAAAACCGAATTTACTCATATTGATGAGTGGCTGAAACGGATCGCAGTTGCGCGCCCCGAGATCCATCTGACGCTGAAAAACAATGGCAAGCAGATGCGCAATTACCGTCCTGCAGTAACCGAAAGCCAATACCTGCAAAGATTGACTCAAGTGTGTGGCAGAGCCTTCGCTGAGAAGGCGGTTAGAGTGAATTGCGAACATGAAGGGTTAAAACTTAGCGGCTATCTGCAATCACCTATGCAGCAAGAACTGGTCGATGCGCACTATTTTTATGTTAACGGCCGCCATGTCCGCGACCGTCTAGTCACCCACGCGGTAAAGCAAGCATTTGCTGGATTAACCGAAGTGGAGCAGCCTGGTTATATTTTGATGCTTGAAGTCGACCCGCATCAAGTGGATGTTAATGTGCATCCAGCTAAGCATGAGGTACGTTTTCACGAAGCGCGTTTTGTGCATGATTTTGTGCTGCAGGGATTATCCTCGGCATTGGAACAATGTTGGTCACTTTCCCCTACAGCCGATACGCCATTAATTAAGTCGCAATTAAGCCAGCCCACCTATGATCGCGGCGCTGATGACAGCTACAGCGCAAGTCGCAAAGCTGCTGAAATTGATTATGAAACCGGTGAATATCGTCCGTCGAGCTCAACGGTTCGAGAGAGCCATGGCTCGTTCAACCTTGGTTCAGCTCCGCGGCAATATGGTGCTAGTTCGCCATCCAAAGCGGCAGTGCGGAATTATGGCGCATTAATGAGTTCGTCGCTTGCGGTCAAGGAGACCATTGCCGCGGACGAAACAAATGTTGTTGCCGCAATGCCACCTCTGCTAGACGGTGACTATTGGGTGTTGACCGACGAGCATCGTCTAAGCTTGCTGGCAGTAAAGCAGGTTGCTAAGTCTTTGACTAAGTTAGATATCGAGCTAAAGCTGACATCGGGCTTGCCGATGCAGCCGCTATTAATGCCAGTGTCTGTTGATATGGACACTAGCGCTAAACAGCTGTTAGAACAGCGCGCCACATTGATCGAACAGTTAGGCTTTGTTGTCGGCATGCGACAGCGCCAGTTGATAATCAAAAAAGTGCCCCCATATCTACGGGACACCCAGCTTGCACAAGTTGTACCCGCATTGCTGGCATGGTTGGCAGACGGTGAGCATTCATTGAGTGATATCGCCGAATGGATCGCCACCAAGAGTATAAGCGGTTTCGTTTCGGCGGCGGTTGTTTGGCAGCAGTTGATGCAAATAGATGACGCCCAGCGACAACAGATTTTTAAAATGGCCAAGTCATTACCTTGGCAACAGTGGATGAGCGAATCGGTTTGACGGTAACAGCGAAGCCCCAAATTATTACGCTGATGGGGCCAACGGCATCGGGTAAGACCGAGTTAGCCATTGCGCTTGCAGAGCAACACAATTGTGAAGTCATCTCGGTAGATTCGGCGCTGATTTATCGTGGCATGGATATCGGCACTGCAAAGCCATCGGCCGTTGAGTTGGCGCGTGCGCCACATAGATTGATTGATATTCGCGACCCCAGTGAAAGCTATTCGGCTGCAGACTTTCGTGCCGACTGCTTGCGTGAAATAGAAGATATTCTCGCAAGAGGAAAAACGCCGTTATTAGTCGGTGGCACGATGATGTATTTCAAAGCCTTGCTGGAGGGTTTATCACCATTACCCAGTGCCGATGAAGAGGTCAGAGCAGCGATATTAGCGGAAGCTGAGAGCATAGGTTGGCAGGCGTTACATCAGCAGTTATCCGAGGTGGATCCTGTGTCGGCAGCTAGGATCCATCCTAACGACCCTCAGCGTTTATCTCGAGCGTTGGAGGTGTATCGCATTAGCGGCAAGTCGCTAACCGAGTTGACCCAAACAAAGGCCGACGCGTTTCCTTATGAGGCGCTGCAGTTTGCTATTGCGCCATCAGACAGAAAAGTATTGCACGCGCGTATTGCGGAACGTTTTCAGCAGATGTTAGCGTTAGGTTTTATCGATGAAGTTACGCAGTTGCGGGCGAGAGAAGGTTTACATTTAGAATTACCGTCGATGCGATGTGTGGGATATCGCCAGTGTTGGCAGTATCTCGACGGTGAGTTTGACCGTGAAAATATGACCGAAAAAGCCATAGCCGCCACTAGGCAATTGGCAAAGCGTCAATTAACATGGTTGCGGGGGTGGCCAAACTTACATTGGCTCGAAAGCGGTGCAAACAGTAATTTAGTTACGGTTATACGCCAAAGCCGCTAGCTTAATGGCCCTTGCTGTATAATACTAAAACTAAATAAGAAAGTGTCACTGTTGGATTAATATAAAGTAAAAAGGAAATAAAAAATGGCTAAGGGGCAATCATTACAAGACCCATTCTTGAATGCGTTACGCCGTGAACGTGTTCCTGTTTCTATCTATCTGGTCAACGGTATTAAGTTGCAGGGGCAGGTAGAGTCTTTTGATCAGTTTGTTATTTTGCTGAAAAACACCGTAAGTCAGATGGTTTATAAGCACGCCATCTCAACAGTGGTACCTTCACGTCCATTCAACATGGGCAGCGGTAGCCATCAAGGTAGTCAGTCTGGTTATAACGGCCAGCATGAAGACAGCAGTGAACAGTAATATTTAAGGAGCTTACTTCTTGTTTGAACGCTATGAGGCGGGGGAGACAGCCGTTCTGGTTCATCTGGAATTTTCAGATGAAGACAGCAGAGAAGATCTCCTTGAGTTGCAACTGTTGGTGGAATCGGCAGGAGCACATTCAGTCGGTGTCATAACAGGAAGTCGTAAAGCGCCTGATCGCAAATATTTTGTTGGTACTGGTAAGGCTGAGGAGTTAGCAGCGTTAGTGGCTGCTACCGAAGCTAATGTGGTGATTTTCAACCACGCGCTGACGCCAGCTCAAGAACGTAACTTAGAAGCACTGTGCCATTGCCGGGTACTGGATCGCACTACGTTAATTCTTGATATTTTCGCGCAGCGAGCGAGAACGCATGAGGGGAAGTTGCAGGTGGAGCTAGCACAGCTGCGCCACATGTCGACCCGACTTATTCGTGGTTGGACGCACCTTGAGCGTCAGAAAGGGGGCATCGGTCTTCGTGGTCCTGGGGAAACCCAGTTGGAAACCGACCGCCGTCTGCTTCGGGGGCGTATCAAATACATTAACCGCCGGCTTGAAAAAGTCGATAAACAGCGTGAGCAAAGCCGCCGTGCACGTCAGCGCAGTGACATGGCGACTGTTTCGTTGGTCGGTTATACCAACGCTGGTAAGTCAACGCTCTTCAACACACTAACATCGTCAACAGTTTATGCAGCCGATCAGCTGTTTGCTACACTGGATCCAACACTACGTAAGTTGGATCTGGAGCATCATGCTGTCTTTTTGGCGGACACTGTAGGATTCATTCGTCATTTGCCTCATGAGTTGGTGGCTGCGTTTAAGGCGACGTTGCAGGAAACTCGTCAAGCCGATCTACTGCTGCATGTGGTCGATTGTGCCGATGACAATATGGACGACAATTTTGCTCAGGTGCAAAACGTACTTGCTGACATTGATGCGGGAGATATTCCGCAGCTTATCGTCTGTAACAAAATAGATTTGTTAGAGGAAGCACAAGCAAAAATTGATGTCGATGCAGAAGGTAAGCCCTTTAGAGTGTGGATCTCTGCGCAGCAGCAGCTTGGTTTAGAGCTGTTGCGTGATGCAATCGAACAGTTAATTGGCAGTCATGTTGTTGATTTAGATTTAAAATTGCCTGCGAGTGCAGGTAAATATGTAAGTCAGTTTTTCCGACTAGAAGCGATTCAACAGCAGGCATATGACGACGAGGGCAATTGTTTGCTCAGTGTCAAAATGCCCGAAGCGGATTGGAATCGCTTAGTGAAGCAAAGCGAAGGCGAGCTTGAAAGCTTTATTATTGAAGCTGAAGCGGAAACAGATACAGTTATTAGATAACCCTGTGTATTCATTCTGTTATGGAGTGTTAAATGGCTTGGAATGAGCCCGGTAACAAGGGTAATGATCCTTGGGGAAATAAAGGTGGTAACGATAAAGGACCACCAGATGTCGATGAAGTGTTTCGTAAATTGTCGAAGCGCTTTGGTGGTTCAGGCGGTGGTGCTGGTTTCAGCCTCGGTGCACTGTTGATTGTGGTGGTAATTGCCCTTGTTGTCTGGGGGCTATCGGGTTTTTATACCATCAAGGAAGCAGAGCGCGGCGTGGTTATGCGTTTTGGACAGCACATTGGTGAAGTGGGGCCAGGTCTGCATTGGAAAGCGACGTTTGTCGATACTGTGTTGCCAGTAGACGTCTCAACCGTACGTTCTATTCCAGCTTCTGGCAGCATGCTGACAGCTGATGAGAACGTGGTGCAGGTTGAGTTAGACGTGCAGTTCAAAGTGACGGACGCCTATCGCTATCTGTTCAGTGCTGTGGATCCTAAGTCTAGTTTGAGTGAAGCGACAGACAGTGCATTACGTTATGTCGTCGGTCATTCGCGGATGGATGATATTCTGACGACAGGCCGTGCCACCATTCGTGATAACACTTGGGCTGAAATTGAACGCATTATCGAACCTTACAAACTGGGTTTGACCATTGTTGACGTTAACTTTTTGCCAGCGCGTCCGCCGGAAGAAGTGAAAGAAGCGTTCGACGATGCAATTTCAGCGCAGGAAGATGAGCAGCGTTTTATCCGCGAAGCGGAAGCTTATGAACGCGAAATTGAACCTAAAGCTCGTGGCCAGGTACAACGTATTAACCAAGATGCTCGCGCTTACAAAGAGCGTGTCGTGCAGGATGCTGAAGGTGCTGCCGCGCGGTTCGATAAATTGTTACCTGAGTATAAGCAGTCGCCACAAGTAACCCGTAAGCGTTTATATCTTGATGCCATGCAGGAAGTTTATAGCCATAGCAACAAGGTGCTGGTCGACAGTAAAAACAGCAATAACATGATGTATTTACCGTTAGATAAATTGATGGATAAGCGTGCATCTACGTCATCTGATACCGATGTCATGCAGCCAGATTCAGTTACCAGTTACAGTAGTTCGTCGGCGAATAGCACTTCAAATTCGTCAAACAGTAACTACATGTCAACCACAGGACGTATTCCGCGTGAAGCGCGTGTGCGTCAAGGTCGGGGGGAATAATCGATGCGGGGATTACTGATTATTGTCGCCATTGTGATTGGTGTAGGTCTGTCGTCTTTGATGGTGGTTACCGAAGGTGAACGCGCTATCGTGTCGCGCTTTGGTGAAGTATTGAAAGACAACATTGACGGTAAGCCGGTTACTCGAGTTTATGGCCCTGGCTTGCACGTTAAGGTGCCGTTGATTGATAAAATCCGTTACTTAGATGCGCGCATTCAGACGCTGGATGGTGCTGCCGACCGTTTTGTTACCTCAGAGAAAAAAGATCTGATGGTTGACTCATACGTTAAGTGGCGCATTAAAGAGTTTGAAAAATTCTACCTAGCCACCAACGGTGGTATGAAGTCGAATGCAGAGATGTTGCTGCAGCGTAAGATCAACAGTGATCTGCGTACTGAGTTCGGTAAACGCACAATCAAAGAGATTGTTTCCGGCATTAGCGAAGACAGCAAAGTGGAAGGCTCAAGCCGTGACGAGCTGCAACGTTTGGCTCTGGAAAATGCGGCGAAGAGTGCTGAAGACTTAGGCATTGAAGTGGTTGATGTACGCGTTAAGCAAATTAACCTGCCTAACAATGTAAGTAACAGTATCTTCCAACGTATGCGCGCAGAGCGTCAGGCTGTTGCTAAAGAGCACCGTGCAAAAGGTAAAGAGGAAGCGGAAACAATTCGCGCTCGTACCGATGCTAACGTGGTGGTAACTCTGGCTAATGCCCGTCGTGATGCTGAAATCGTGAAAGGTCAAGGTGATGCATTAGCGGCCAAAATTTACGCTGATGCCTACAATAAGGACCCTGAGTTTTATAGTTTCTTACGTAGTTTAGAAGCTTATAAAGCAAGCTTTGCTGGTAAATCCGATGTGATGGTGCTTGCACCTGACAGTGAGTTCTTTAAGTACCTTAAAGACGGTGATAAGTAAGCTTATCGGTCAGTCAAAAGCCCAGTCTTGAAGCTGGGCTTTTTTGTGGCTGCGCGACAATATTTATGTGCTTGATGCGTGATTTTTATCACTTTTTCAAATGAATTGTTGAGTACTTTTTCTTATAATGCCGAGTCATAGCAACCCTAATTCAAGCGCTTTTCTCATTGTATGCGTGGCGCTGCGGAGATAAATGGATGAGCAGTTCGGCCGATTTCGGACGCAGACGCATTCTGGCAATAACGACTATTGCGGTCGGTGGGGCAGGTATCGCTGCCGCTACAGTGCCTTTTATCAAATCTTGGAATCCCTCCGCCAAAGCCAAAGCGGCATCAGTACCTGTTGAGGTCAATATTAGTAAGCTTGAAGAAGGTCAATTGATCAAGGTCATGTGGCGTGGCCGGCCCGTTTGGGTGGTCAGGCGTCCACGAGCAATGTTGGATGCACTACCATTGCATGATGATCTTTTGCGTGATCCTTTGTCGTTAGAGCCACAGCAACCTAAGTATGCGCAGAATCCATGGCGCTCAATTAAACCTGAAATCTTTGTTGCTGTGGGTATTTGTACCCACCTAGGTTGCTCGCCGACCTATCAGCCAGATAACTTCGCTGACCATGTTGAAGGCATTGCGTCAGGTTTCTTCTGTCCTTGCCATGGCTCTGGATTTGATATGGCAGGGCGGGTATTTCAGGGCGTGCCTGCGCCACTTAATTTAGTCGTGCCACCACATCAATATCTTGATGATGGTCGTATCGTGATTGGCACTCATCAGGAAACACGATAACCATGAAAAGTCTGATTCGATGGTTGGATGATCGTATTCCCATGACCGCGACCTATAAGCGGCATGTAGGACAATACCCGGCACCTAAGAACTTTAATATTTGGTATCTGTTTGGATCGTTAGCTCTGTTGGTTCTGTTTAACCAGTTGTTTACTGGTGTATGGCTGACAATGAGTTATGTGCCAACCACTGAAGGTGCATTCGCCTCCATTGAATATCTGATGCGCGATGTCGAATACGGCTGGCTACTGCGCTATATGCACTCCACCGGCGCGACTGCGTTTTTTGCTGTGATTTATCTGCATATGTTTCGTGGTTTGCTCTATGGCTCCTACCAAAAGCCTCGAGAATTGCTGTGGATTTTCGGCATGCTGATTTTTCTGGTGATGATGGCTGAAGCCTTTATGGGATACCTGTTACCTTGGGGACAGATGTCCTACTGGGGCGCACAGGTGATCATTTCGCTGTTTGGCGCAATTCCTGTAATTGGCGATGACCTAACACTGTGGATCCGTGGTGACTACGTGGTTTCCGGCGCCACGCTTAACCGCTTCTTTGCGCTGCATGTGATTGCGTTACCACTGATTATGGTGGTGTTGATTTTCCTGCATCTGATTGCATTACATGAAGTCGGCTCAAATAACCCTGACGGCATTGAGATTAAAAAGTACAAAGATGACGATGGCTGGCCGCTCGACGGTATTCCATTTCACCCTTATTACACAGTAAAAGATGTCTTGGGGATTGCGGGCTTTTTGATGCTGTTCTGCTTTTTTGTGTTCTTTATGCCAGAAGGCGGTGGACTTATGTTGGAGAGTCCAAACTTTGAAGCGGCTAATCCGTTGAAGACTCCAGAACATATCACGCCCGTTTGGTATTTTACGCCGTTCTACGCCATGTTACGCGCAGTACCTGACAAACTTGGTGGCATTGTCGTCATGGGTTTATCGATAGCCTTGCTGTTTATTCTGCCTTGGTTAGATCGTTGTAAGGTGAAATCGGTGCGTTATCGCAGCGGCTATCACAAGTTCAATTTGATGCAGTTTTCCGTGTCATTTATTGCGTTGGGGGTTATTGGTTTACTACCGGAAAATACCCTGCTGAAGTGGTGCGCGCGAGTGTTCACCTGTGGTTATTTTGGCTTTTTTATCGCCCTTTGGTGGTACAGCAAACGAGAGCCAACGAAGCCGGTGCCGGAAAGGGTGACATTTAAATGAAGCAAATATTTGTCGTCATCTTACTGTTGCTGCCAGCCCTCAGTTTTGCCGCGGATGTCGAGTTATTACACGCAGACGTTGATGGCAAAGATGTTGCCGCGCAAAAACGTGGTTTTAAGGCCTTTCAAACGCACTGTGCATCTTGCCACAGCACGCATTTTCAGCGCTATCAGCGTGTCGCTGATGATCTTGGGCTGACAGAAGAAGAGCTAAAGCAACTGATGTTCACAGGTGCTCAACCGAGTGACCTAATAGAAAGTGCCATGTCTGAAAAAGAAGCCACTCGCTGGTTTGGCATGGCGCCTCCTGATTTAACGCTCGTTAGTCGTGTGCGCGGTGAAGACTGGGTCTACACCTTTTTAATGTCGTTTTACCAAGATGAAAAACGTCCGTTTGGCGTCAACAACCTGTTGATGCCTTATACGGCAATGCCGCATGTGTTGCAGCATGAGCAAGGACTAGCAACACCGAAAATTGAGCAACAGCAGCAGAAGAATCGGACAGTGTCTAAAGTCGTCGCTGTTAATCCTGCGCAAGCTGGGGAAATGTCGGCAGAAGAGTATGCCGCCTTGGTCAAAGATATTACCGCGTATTTGGTCTATGCTGCCGAGCCTATCAAAGCTCAGCGTGAGCAAATGGGGCGTTGGGTATTGCTGTATCTCGCCTTCTTTTTACTGTTGGCGTGGTGGTTAAAGAAAGAATATTGGAAGGATGTACACTAAAGCCTACAAAAAGTGGTAAAATACGGCATCCAAAGAGCGCGAACTGAGCAAAATTGGCTCATGTTTGCGTTTATTTTATGAAATCTGGAGGGGATCGATGGCTCTGGCTGCCAATAAACGCTCTATTATGACCCTGTTTTCCGGGGCTGATGATTTGTACAGCCATCAGGTTCGTATTGTACTGGCTGAAAAAGGGGTAACAGTGGATGTGCTGCAGGTAGACCCTAATGAACTGCCTGAAGATTTGCTTGAACTGAACCCTTATAACTCAGTTCCAACACTGGTTGATCGTGAACTGGTGTTGTATGAAAGCCGCATCATTATGGAATACCTCGATGAGCGTTTCCCTCATCCACCATTGATGCCTGTTTACCCAGTATCACGTGGTCAAACCCGTCTGATGATGCACCGCATCGAAAAAGATTGGTACAGCTTAGTTGAGCGTATTCGCACTAATGACCGTGCTGACCAAGCGCGTAAAGAGTTGCTGGAAAGCATTTTGGCGATTGCGCCAGTGTTTGCAGAAGTACCTTACTTCATGAGTGAAGAGTTTGGTCTGGCTGATTGCTATCTCGGCCCATTGTTATGGCGTTTGCCAGCATTGGGTATCGAACTCGATGGCAAGGCTTCAAAAGAGATCAAAGGCTACATGACTCGCGTATTTGAGCGTGAATCATTTAAAGCGTCTTTGACTGAAGCTGAACGCGAAATGCGCATGGGGCTGTAATGAAAGGAATGACGCCAAGTCGCCCGTATCTGCTGCGCGCCTATTTCCAATGGCTGTTAGATAACAATCTAACGCCGCACCTAGTGGTCGATGCCACAGTGCAGGGAACTCAGGTACCAGTGCAGTACGTGAAAGACGGGCAGATTGTATTGAACATTGCACCGTCAGCAGTGGGAAATCTGCAAATTGGGAATGAGTTCGTAGAATTCAGTGCCCGTTTCGGTGGAGTACCACAGCAGTTGATTCTGCCAATGCAGGCTGTTGTTGCCATCTACGCTCGAGAAAATGGCGCCGGTACAGTATTCGATATGGAAGATGCTTATCTGCTCGAAGATGGCGAAGACGCCATGCTCAATGTGGTGGAGTCTGAAGCAACTGATGTGGTTGCGGAGAGTAAGCCCAAGGCAGCGTCGGAAGAGGATAAGGCCAAACGCCGAGCTCATTTGACCGTCGTTAAGTAGCGATAAGTTATTCAAAAAAGCCAGTCTCAGACTGGCTTTTTTGTTGCTGTATGATGCACTAACGCTTGCTATCAAACCATGCGAGCAATAATTGTGACTGCATGATGAGTTGGTTAGAATCAATGTTATACAAAATGATGACAAGGGCTTATCGATGAAAGGTGCAGGCGGCACATCAGGTGGAATAGGGCAATTTTTCCTCGGCTTGGCGATGATCTGTGGTGGTGGTTATCTGCTACTTAGTGCCATCAGTGTGACATCCAGTTTTGGTTTGGGCGCGCGGCTCTATGGGGTCGGTGTTCTCGGCAGTCAGTGGGGGATCACTGGTGGCATGATTATGATCCCTTTCATGTTTGGTGTCGGCTTAGTGTTTTATAACAGCCGCAATGTCCTTGGTTGGTTGCTCGCCGTAGGCTCATTGATTGCCCTCATCTTTGGCGTCATCTCATCGGTACACTTTCATCTGCGCAACATGACCAGCTTTGATTTGATCGTTATTTTGGTGCTGCTTGTCGGTGGCATTGGGTTGTTTTTACGTTCGCTCAAATCTGTGGAAGGTTAAGGCGTGTCTCAATTACCGTTACTCTACAATTTTCGCCGTTGTCCTTATGCGATGCGGGCGCGCTTGGCAATTTTGGCCAGTGGAATTGCGGTACAAGTACGTGAAATTGAGCTAAAGGATAAGCCAGCTGCCATGTTAGCCTTGTCGCCGAAAGCGACCGTCCCCGTGTTGCAGTTGGCTGATGGGACTGTACTGGAAGAAAGTGCTGATATCGCCTTGTGGGCATTGCAACAACAAGACCCTCATCAGTTGCTGCAGCTAACTGCAACAGAGCAAACATGGCTACAGCAGTTGTTAGCGCAGAATGATAATGAGTTTAAATATTGGCTCGATCGCTATAAGTATTTCGATCGTTTTCCTGAGCAACCTCAATCTCATTATTGGCAACAAGCTTTGGTATTCCTCGAAAAATTAGAGCAGCAATTAGCGAGCCACGAGCAAGTGTATTTGTTGGGTCGAATCACCCTAGCTGATCTATTGGTGATGCCGTTTGTCCGTCAATGCGCATTTGTTGAACAACCGCGATTTGCTGCGGCGAAGTTACCCTACCTGCAACGTTGGTTAGCGGCGTGGCTTCAACATCCTTGGTTTGTCTGCGCGATGCAAAAGCGGCCTATATGGCAACTAGGCGCAGAAGAATATTGTCTACAATTGCCTTAACGCGAACGCAATTTTTTCCGTTAACGCTGGGCAAGGTTAACCGTTGGTTCTTTGGCTCGAATCACATACAATGCCGCCGCATTATTTTGAGTTGAGTAACTAGGCGATCATATGCTGCTGATTATCGATAATTACGATTCGTTCACCTATAACTTGGTGCAGTATTTTCAGCAGCTTGGTCAGCAACCGCACGTTGTGCGTAACGATGAGATCACAGTGACAAAAATCGCTGAGCTAATGCCTTCTCATCTCGTCATCTCTCCCGGTCCCTGTACCCCAAATGAAGCCGGTATTTCGCTCGCGGCTATTGAAGCATATGCGGGTAAGCTACCTATCTTGGGGGTTTGTCTTGGTCACCAAGCTATCGCACAAGTATTCGGAGCCCAGGTTATTCGTGCCAAACGCGTGATGCATGGTAAAACGTCGGCAATTCACCACAATGGTCAGCGGTTGTTTTCAACATTACCTATGCCGCTCACAGTCACCCGTTACCACTCGCTACTGATTGACCAAGTCCCGAACAGTTTTATCGAAGATGCATGGTTTGATGACCCTCAGCATGGTCATGAAATTATGGCCATTAGTCATCCTGAGTTGCAGCTTTTTGGCGTGCAGTTCCACCCTGAGTCCATTTTGACGCAATCGGGGCATGCGCTGCTGCAAAACTTTCTCGCCCAATAAATGCTATTTGCTAACACGCTCTTACAAGTTTCCTCGCCAACAATGCGCTAGCCTTGCCGCTGCTATGGTATAAATGGCGCTTTGTTGCGATCTTATTTCCCAAAGGCCGATGCGCCTGGGCTAAAAACTACAAAAGGAAATGGAATGAACTGTTACCTTCGCCAACTTGGCTTGAGTGCAATTGCGCTCGCCGTGCTTTCTGGTTGTGCAACGACCAGTGCCGAACAAGCTGCGACTAGCAGCAGTGTCGCTGCGGTCGTCAATACACCTGCGTTAGTGGCTCCGCCAGCGGCAGAGCAGCCATTAACGTTGAAGCAGATTATGGCAGATCCCGATTGGATGGGATTAGCCCCAGAAGGTGCTTATTGGAGTGACAATGGCCAGTCGGTACTATTTTCTCGCTCTAAAAGCGCATCGCCGCTGCGCGACTATTACCAATTAAACCTTGCCACTGGTGATACTCAGCAGTTGCCATTAGCACAACTGCATCAAGCATCGCAGCAGCAAGGTGTTTATAGCGCAGATAAACAGCGCAAAGCTTACGTATATCAAAACAATCTGTTTGTGAAAGATCTCAAAAGCGGTGTCGTACAACAACTGACTCGCCAAGCCGATAGAATTGATGGTGTAAGCTTTTTGAGTAGCGGCGACTTAGTTTACTGGCAAGGTGACAAAGTTTTCCAAATCGATACTCACACTGGCATGGTGTCGGTGTTGGCCGATATTCGCTTCGCCAAAGCACCTGAGGGCGTGACAGAACCCAGTACTTTCTTGGCCAAGCAACAAGCGCGTTTAATTCAATTTATCGCCAAAGAACATGCGAATGCCAAAGCTAGCGAAGACTATAAAAAAGCCTTGCGTGCCGTCGACCCGACCATGGCGGCAGAGCCATTTTATCTCGGCGAACAAGATGCGCTGCAAGAGCTGACGGTATCACCAGATGGTCAATATCTATTCCTAGTGTTACAAGATAAGAACTACACAGGTCGTTCGCAAAGCGACGTTATGCCGGATTATATCAACGCCGATGGTCATATTGAGGCGGTGCCTGCAAGAGCGCGCGTGGCGGAAGATGATGTACCTGCGCAACGCTTTGTAGTGTTGGACTTGGTTAAACACAGCCAAAAGGATGTCACCCTGGAAGGCTTAACCGGTTACGACGAGGATGTGCTGGCTAAGGTCAAAACCGAGAACGCAAAGGCAGTAGGTAAAGATTACGACAGTGAGCCGACAGTACGTAAGATCCGTTTAATTGAAGACTGGAGCTGGCTGCAAAGTGCGATGCAATGGCAGCAGGATAAGCCTGTATTAGCCGTGATGTTAGAAGCGGTTGATAATAAAGACCGCTGGCTCGCCACCGTTGATCTGCAAAATGGCAAATTTGTCACACAGCATCGTTTGCATGATGATGCGTGGATCAACTATGACCACAACCAGTTTGGCTGGTTGCCAAACAGCAACACGCTGTACTATCTGTCCGAGCAAAGCGGTTATTCTCAGCTTTACACCAAGCCGTTAGGCGGAAAAGAGCAAGCGCTGACCAATGGCAACTATGTTGTGAGCGATCTGACTTTAGGGCCCAAAGCGCAATACATCTACTACAAGGCCAATAAAGCGCATCCTGGCAAATATAATGTTTACCGAGTGAATCTTGCTAGCGGTAAAAATGAGCAGCTAACTCATTGGACCGGTACGCTGGATTACGAACTGAGTCCAGCCGGCGATGCACTGCTGCTGACGGCTTCAAAGCTGACTAAACCAGATGAACTTTATCTGCAACCGATTGGCGGTGAACTGAAGCAGTTAACTCACTACACCAGCAAAGCCTTTGCTGATTATCCTTGGCAAGCGCCACAAATCATCGAGGTGCCATCAAGTCATGGTGCTGGCAAGGTGTATGCGCGCTTGTATCTGCCAAAGAACTTTGACGCTAAACGTGCTGAGAAATACCCCGCAGTGGTGTTTAACCACGGTGCTGGATATTTGCAGGAAGTGCATTATGGTTTCTCCGGTTACTTCCGCGAGTTTATGTTCAACAACCTGCTGGCGCAGCAAGGTTATGTTGTCCTCGACATGGACTATCGTGGTTCTAAAGGCTACGGTCGTGACTGGCGTACCGCCATTTATCGCAACATGGGCCACCCAGAAGTGGAAGATCTGCAAGATGGTGTGAACTGGATGGTGCAAAACACCAATATCGATGCCAAACGTGTGGGTACGTACGGTGGCTCGTATGGCGGTTTCCTGACCTTTATGTCGATGTTCCGCGCGCCAGACCTGTTTAAAGCCGGTGCGGCCTTGCGACCAGTGTCAGACTGGGCACATTACAATACTGGCTATACCTCCAACATTCTGAATATGCCGGATGATGATGCCATTGCCTACAACCGCAGTTCCCCTATTGAATTTGCCGCAGGGCTGAAAAACCATCTGTTGATTTTGGGCGGCGTGGTTGATAACAACGTGTTCTTCCAAGACAGTGTGCGTTTGGTGCAACATCTTATTGAGTTGGAAAACCCTAATTTTGACATGGCGTACTATCCGGTGGAGTCTCATGGCTTCCGTCAGCCGTCAAGCTGGTTAGATGAATACCGTCGTATCTTCCGACTGTTTGAAACTGACGTAAAACCCAAGCAACCATAATCGCTAGCGTTTTTGTCTCAAAATAGGCTCCCAAGGGGAGCCTATTTTTTTTGAATAACATTTCGTCACTTTAAATCGCCGCCACAAAACAGCAACTTTGCGCAGGTTACCTACAATAAAAACAGGTGAGGCCGATAAATTAACTAGTTAGAATAGCAGTTGAGTCAGGGTTAACGATTTGTAGGAAAGAAGAATTTTGGTTGCTTCCATAGTCGGCGGTGCGAAACCGTCCGCCATTAACGACATTGAACAGCGTTTTTATCAGCAATTGATTTCCGGGCAGCAGCGCGGTGCATCGTTGAATCCGCTGGAAAGTGAGCTGGAAGCCCTAGCCTACAAACTCGAAGTTGAGCGTGATGCTGCGTTAAAACGGCTTGAGAAGAAGCAACAAGCACAACAACTGATTGAACAGCTAGGTGAGCAATTGACCAAGCTATTGTTGGGCGAGTTAGGCAATTGCTTGTCGCAACCACAACAGTTTCTGAAAGACAGTAATGTTTCAGATAAACAGCTGTTACTGTTGGAACTACTGAACTCGCCGCGCTTAGATCTTAATCGTTTGCGTCCGGTGATTGCTGAAATAGGTTGGTTGGGGCGTGACCTGACGACCATAGTCAATAGTCCTTCTTTTATGGCACGGCGTCCGCAGCACTCTGATACCCAAGTGCAAGATCTCAAGCTGGTATTGGCTTATATCGGTTTAGATAATTTGCGCGTCTATATTCCTTACTATCTCTGCCGGCATTGGTTGTCACCGTCGCCGAGCTTACTGTGGGTGAACCGTAAAGTCTGGCGTTTCTCGCAGCTACAGGGGATCGCCGCGCGCGCATTAGCGCAGTTACATCATCAGGAACACAGTCTGTTTTACGCCATAGCTTTGATGAAACAATTAGGTATGTCTGTCATGTTAGGTGTGAGTGCCGGACTGTTTGAACAACTGAGGCAGACATGGATGCGTGAAGCAGCTACTGAACAAGACAGTGCGTTGCATGATGCGGTGTCTGTGTGCCAATTTCCATTAGCCCAGGTGTGGCCGTTAATTGCTGAGCAAAGTCTGGCGTTATCTTGGAAGTTACCTGAAAGCTTGGGGTTCGGCGATGCTAAAGCTGTAGAGGTTTTGCGTGAACTCACTGAAACCAAAGGTGTTTTTGACTTAACTGACGATGCCAAACTGATTGCGAAAGCGGCGTGTTATGCCAAATGTTTGATGCTCGAAGAAGTGCAGCAACTGAGTTTCAATGAGCGTCAATTGATGTATCGCTACTATGAATTATCTGAACAGGAAGTGATTCGTCTGAGCGCACAGAATTTCCGTAAAACAGATGCGGTGTGAACTGTATTCGCAACTTGCCATGCGTCACCCAATTATCCCGTAAAATTCCTTACAACAGAACTTCATTCTTATAGTCGCTACTGCTACTATCTGTATAATTATTCAACTTTATCGAATAATTAAACACTTTGGTGAGTTTGTGTTTTTTTTGTGACTATTTATGCCGCTAAATCAGCCTAATACCGCCTCATTAGGTTATTAAATCAATTTGTTATTCAAATTGGTGGTGTGAGTGCTGTCAGCCTCTGTAATCAATCTGGTGTTTTGATCACAATTTGGCTATTAATGTCACATAAACAAAACGCACACTCGCAGTAGCATTCGATCAAAACCATTGGTAACACTGCGACAGAAGCGTACATAAAGCCACCTTCTGTAAAGAAAGGATTAGCAATAATGACAGTAGAAATGAAGTTGACCCGCGAGCAATTCGATGAAGTTATGGTGCCTAATTATGCACCATCTCCTGTGATCCCAGTAAAAGGGGAAGGCAGCCGCGTTTGGGATCAGCAGGGAACAGAATTTATCGATTTTGCTGGTGGTATTGCGGTAACGGCGCTTGGACATTGTCATCCTGCGCTGGTTACAGCATTGAAAGAACAGGGCGAAAAGCTGTGGCATCTTTCTAACGTAATGACGAACGAGCCAGCTTTGGCATTGGCGACTAAGTTGGTTAATGCCACCTTTGCTGACAAAGTCTTTTTCGCCAACTCTGGCGCCGAAGCTAACGAAGCCGCACTCAAATTGGCACGTCGTTATGCTTTTGATAAATATGGTGAAGGCAAAGATCAAATCATCGCTTTTGATAAGGCGTTCCACGGCCGTACCTTCTTTACCGTAAGCGTCGGTGGTCAAGCGACCTATTCTGATGGCTTCGGACCGAAACCTCAGGGCATCACTCATATTCCATACAATGATATCGCGGCGTTGGAAGCGACGATGTCGGATAGCACCTGCGCCATTATGATTGAACCTTTGCAAGGCGAAGGTGGTATTATCAGTCCTGAACCTGAATTCCTCAGCAAAGTGCGTGAATTAGCAGATAAGTACAATGCGTTAGTGATTTTTGACGAAGTACAAACCGGTGTAGGCCGTACTGGCGATCTGTATGCCTACATGGGCACTGATGTTACGCCAGATATTTTAACCACCGCTAAAGCGATTGGTGGCGGTTTCCCTCTGGCGGCGATGTTGACCACCAATGAGATTGCTGCCCACTTTAAAGTCGGGACTCATGGTTCTACTTATGGTGGTAACCCGCTGGCATGTGCTGTGGGTAATGCGGTCATCGATATCGTTAACACCCCAGAAGTGCTTGATGGTGTGAAGCAACGTGAGCAGTTGTTCCGCGATGGTCTGAACGCCATTAACGACAAGTATCATGTGTTCTCTCAAATCCGTGGTAAAGGTTTGTTGCTCGGTGGCGTGCTCAATGAAAAATACCAGGGCCGTAGCCGCGACTTCCTGTTAGCGTCTATCGATAACGGTCTGATGACGCTGGTGGCGGGCGCTAACGTGGTGCGTTTTGCCCCATCGTTGATCATCCCAGAAGCCGACATTGCTGAAGGTCTGAAACGCTTTGAAGCCGCAGTAGCACAGATTGTGACTGCGTAAGATGTTTCACGCATTATTGCGGCGAAATATCGATCCCGCCGGGGGCATTCATGCCCCCGTGCTGTAGTTGGGATTTAGGGAGATATTGACCATGTTAATCATTCGGCCAATTCGCCATACCGACTTTGACGCCCTCAAAACTATCGCCGTGGAGTCGGGGCATGGCTTCACTTCACTGCCGGTAAATGATCAGTTATTAGCGAACCGCATCGCCCGTTCTGAAGCTTCTTTCAGTAAGCATATTACTCATCCTGGCGATGAAGGTTACTTGATGGTGTTAGAAGATACCGACAGCGGCGATGTTGTCGGTACTTGTGGTGTTGAAGCGGCGGTAGGCCAACAGGATGCTTTTTATCACTATCGTCTTGGTACAGAGGTCTATTACTCTGGCCAAATCGGGGTGCGCAACGAAGTCGAGACGCTTACCCTGTGCCACGATTACACCGGCTCCGCTGAGTTGTGCACCCTGTTTTTACGCCAAAGTTACCGCCGTGGGCTTAATGGGCGTTTGCTATCCCGTGTGCGTTTTATGCTGCTGGCGCAGTTCCCTGAACGTTTTGGCGAAACCGTGATAGCCGAGATGCGCGGCATTAGTGATGAAAACGGCAGCTCACCGTTTTACGGCTGGCTGCAAGAATATTTTTTAGGCATTGAATTTACAGAAGCTGATTATCTGTCCGGTGTAGGGCAAAAGGCGTTTATGGCAGAGATGATGCCACGCAGTCCTGTGTATGTGTGCTTATTGCCGGAAGCTGCGCAGCGAGTGATTGGCGAAGTACACCACAATACTCGTCCGGCGCTGAGTATGTTACAAGCTGAAGGTTTCCGCTGGCGCAACTATATCGACATCTTTGACGCTGGCCCGACGGTTGAGTGTTCTCGAGACGACATTCGCTCGGTCAAAGAAAGTCGTTTATACACAGTCAACATCAGCAAAGCGTTGGTTGAAAGCGAGGTTCAGTATATCGTCGCCAATACCTTGCTCGACGATTTCCGCGCCACACTCACCACGCTGCATATTGATGAAGACAGCGACACTGTGAACATTTCACCCGCACTTGCTAAAGCGCTGCTGCTCGACGTTGGGCAAGCTATGCGAGTGCTCGCAATATAGGAATTTTGGTTATGACACAGCTGATTAACGGAACATGGCAGGCAGGTGAAGGCGCATCCATGGCGTCGTTTAATCCCGCCAATGGCGAGCAGATTTGGCAAGGCAATGCGGCCACTGCGGCGCAGGTGGATAGCGCTGTAAGCGCAGCAGCTGCGGCACAATTTGACTGGTTTATGCTGGGTTTTGATAAGCGAATTGCTATTGTCGAAGCCTATAAAGCGCAGCTTGAGCAACATCGTGATGAGATGGCCACGCTGATCGCAGAAGAAACCGGTAAACCTTTGTGGGAAACCGCCACTGAAGCCGGCGCCATGATTGGCAAAATCGCGCTGTCAGCCAAAGCTTATCAACAACGCACCGGCACTACCGAAAACGACTTGCCTGCAGCGCGCGCTGTGCTGCGTCATAAACCGCATGGTGTCGTTGCTGTATTTGGGCCGTATAACTTTCCCGGCCATCTGCCCAACGGTCACATAGTGCCTGCACTTTTAGCGGGCAACACTGTGGTGTTTAAGCCGTCGGAGCAGACACCTGCCGTTGCCGAGTTGATGTTAAAACTGTGGCAACAAGCGGGCTTACCTGCTGGGGTGATTAACTTGGTGCAAGGTGAAGTCGACACTGGCAAAGCCTTGGCGGCGCACGATCGCATTGATGGCTTGTTCTTTACCGGCAGCTCACGCACCGGCCAGATGCTGCATCAGCAATTTGGTGGTCGTCCGGGCAAAATTCTCGCACTGGAGATGGGTGGTAACAACCCATTGATCGTGCGTGATGTGGCCGATTCAAAAGCTGCAGTGCATGAAATTATTCAATCAGCTTATATCTCAGCCGGACAACGCTGCACCTGTGCGCGCCGTCTGTTGGTGCCAAAAAGCACGCAAGGCGATGCATTAATCGACGAGTTAGTGAGTGCGATTAAGCAGATCCGCGTCGCGCCGTGGAATGCTGAGCCGCAGCCATTTATGGGGGCGATGATTTCCGCTACCGCTGCCAAGGCGATGTTGCAGGCACAAGCTCAGCTGCAGCAACTTGGCGGTACCAGCTTAGTCACTATGACCTCGCTTGCCGAAGGTACAGGGTTAGTATCTCCTGGGCTGATTGATGTGACAGCCGTGGCTGGGCTGCCTGATGAAGAGTTCTTCGGTCCGCTGTTGCAGCTTATTCGTTACAATAGCTTTGATGAGGCGATCAGCATCGCTAACAACACCCGTTATGGTTTGTCAGCGGGGTTGCTGTCTGACAGCCGTGACGAGTTTGACTACTTCCTCGCCCGCAGTCGCGCTGGCATTGTGAACTGGAATAAACAGATAACTGGCGCTGCGGGTTCCGCCCCATTTGGCGGTATTGGCGATTCGGGGAATCATCGCCCGAGTGCGTTTTATGCGGCTGATTACTGCGCCTATCCGGTGGCCTCAATGGAAGCGGATAGCCTAAGCTTGCCAGAAAAGCTTAGCCCAGGCTTAACCCTGTAATTTTTGTGCGCATCGGCGTGTTGCTGTCCCGATGCGGTGGATCTTCAAGGAGTTGCTATGCATCAGAATATTGATTCACTGTTTGCGGCCATGTGGCAGGATTATTTGCACCAGACCCCATCGGCGGCCAAAGTACACGATCTGTTAGCCCAAGATGATGAGATCATTAACGATCATATTGCGCTGCGTACCTTTAACCTGCCCAAAGTGGGCTTGCCTGTGCTGGCGGCGCACTTTGAAGCGCTGGGGTATCGCGCGGCGGGCGAGTATGAGTTTAAGCAGAAAAAGCTCAAAGCCAAGCACTATGAGCATCCCGATGCGACCAAACCTAAGGTGTTTATCTCTGAGTTATTGGTAGAGCAGTTCAGCCCTTGGCTGCAGCAAACTGTGGCCAACATGGTGGACCAAGTGGCGGATGCGGCAGTGATGGCGGATGAATTTCTCTATTCCGGCCGTCACTGGGCGCTGGATTTTGCCACCTACGAGCAGCTGTTAGCGGAGAGTGAATATGCTGCTTGGCTGGCTGCGTTTGGTTATCGCGCCAATCATTTTACCGTGTCAGTGAATCACCTCAAACTGTACGACTCGATTGTGGCGGTGAACGACACTCTGAAACACGCCGGCATTGTGCTCAATAGCGCCGGCGGTGAAGTGAAAGGTTCACCTGCGGTGATGCTGGAGCAATCATCCACCATGGCTGACCAAATTCCAGTGGCGTTTGATGATGGCGGCCACACCATTCCAAGTTGTTTCTATGAATTTGCGCTGCGTTATCCGCAAGCTGACGGCACTCTCTATCGTGGTTTTGTTGAGGCGTCTGCTGATAAGATTTTTGAGAGCACTAATACGAATGTGAGTGCTAAAGCTTGAACCGAGGGCTGAGCGCGTCGGTTTAGTGCGCCAGTGATTGATGGAACTAAAAAACGCGCCGATTGAGCGCGTTTTTTCATGGCCTAGTGAGTGATAAAAAGTTACTGATTTAGAGTTAAAAACGCATCAATCGCACGCTCGACTATATCGCGGATCTGCTTTGCAGTTGGTTTATCAATGGCGCCGAGCGAGTAGGGCATCACCAACTCAGCTTCCAATAACCCTTTGAGTTGCATCGCCGCATGCCATGGCTGGATATCAGCGCGTAGCTCTTTGCTCTCAATTCGTAAGGTTAGAAACTTGCTCACTTCATCCCAACCGCGTTTTGGGCCTTTGGCATAGAACTTTTTGCCCAGATCGCTTTTGCCTGCTTCCGCCATCACCATGCGTTGAATCGCCATAATTTCCGGCGTCAGAATCAAATCAAGATAGTTGATACCAAAGGCGATCAGGCTGGCGCGGATCTCTTTGGCGTTGTTGAGTGAGTTAAACGCATTTGCGATCAGTTCGGTGGCCGAAGATTCCATTACGGCATAAAAAATTTCGTCTTTAGATGAAAAGTAGTTATAGAGCGTGGCTTTGGAGCCGCCAAGTTGCTGCGAAATATACGACATTGAAGTTTTTTCAAAGCCTTGGCTGAAAAAAGCCTCTTTTGCTATCTCAATGATTGCTAGCCGTTTTTTTTCCGTTTTTACCCGCATCTTCGCTGTCCATCATCTTTTTCTGTGAACGAGTTTCGCTTGACTTGTTGGTGCTGTCAAGAATATAAACTGTACGGTACAGTTTAGTTATGGAGGTTGATGTGATTCATCACACATGTCCCAAGCTGCAGCGGTTAGCCTTAACCACGCTAGCGGTGCTTGGGGCTTTAGGGCTCAATGGGTGCGCCTTGCATGATGCCGATGAGCAAGTGCATGCCATGCAAACCGCCGTCGCGCCGCAATACGCGCAAACGTTTGCCGATAAAGACAGAATTAGTTGGCCGACTGCCGCTTGGTGGCAGCGCTATCAAGACCCGCAATTGGACAGTTTGATCGACCAAGCGCTGCACGACGCGCCAACGTTGAAACTGGCCAGTGCGCGCTTAGCCGCAGCCAAAGCCGCGGCGAAACAAGTGGGAGCGGCCGAAATGCCGCAAGTCGGTGCAGCTGCATCGGTGTCTGAGTCCAAAGTCAGTTATCGCTATCAAGCCTATAACCCGCCACGTAACTGGAATGATTACGGCTCGCTCACGCTGAACTTCAGCTACGACATCGATTTTTGGAGCAAAAACAAAAGCGCTGTCGTCGCCGCATCGTCGCAATTAGCCGCAGCAAAAGCAGAGCAAGCAGCTGCGAAATTGATGTTGACCACGGCGATTGCTAATGCCTATGCAGAGCTTGCGCGTTTGTACGCCAACCTCGATACCGTGCAAGCAGCGCTTGATGTACGTCAGCAAACTTTTGAGCTGCTAACCCAGCGGTTTGACAACGGGTTAGAAAACCAAGGCACTGCCAGCCAAGCCAAAGCGGTGGCCAATAGCGCGCAAGCGGAGGTGTTGGCGGTGCAGGAATCTATCACCCTGCAACAACACGCCATTGCCGCGCTGCTGGGCGCCGGGCCTGATGCGGCGTTAACCATCAAACGTCCGGCCATTCAGCTGCAGCAAACTTTCGGTTTACCTGAGCATGCGGGCGTGGGCTTGCTAGCGCATCGTCCTGACGTGACCGCCGCTCGGTGGCGCGCCGAAGCTGCTGCCTATCAAATAGGTGTTGCTAAAGCGCAGTTCTATCCCGATGTCAGCTTGTCGGCCTTTGTCGGTGTGCAGGCGTTTGGCTTAAATAGCCTGTTTGATAGCGGTAATGATGCCGGCAGCGTTGGCCCGGCAATTTATCTGCCGCTGTTTTCTGGCGGTCGACTCGAAGGGCAATTAAGTGCGGCGGAAGCGGGATTTGACCAAGCGGCGGCGAGCTACCAGCAAACGCTGACCAATGCGCTCAATGAAGTAGCCGATGTGCTCACCAGTACCCAAGCGCTGGATGGGCAAATAGCTGCGACACAAGCCGCGGTTGATGCTGCGGAAGTGGCGCACCAAATTGCCAGCAATCGCTACAAAGGCGGACTAGCCACCTATTTGGAAGTGCTCTCCGCCGAAGACCGATTGCTTGGCAGTAAGCGGGCGTTAGTGAATTTGCAGTCGCGGGCGTTCTCGCTCGACCTAGCGCTAGTGCATGCGCTGGGTGGCGGTTATCAATCTCAGCAGTCTTAATCACAGGAAAGTTTCATGAGTTCTCAAGAAGTTGTAGAGCAGCCGTTTGATGCTGCCAGTGCGCAATCTGCGCGCAAAAAAGGGTTTACCGTGTTAGTTGCTGTGATTGTGTTGGCGGCACTGGCGGCAACCGCCTATTGGTATTTTATCGGCTCACGCTACATCGCGACCGACAACGCCTATACCGCGACCGAAGTGGCGGCGGTTACGCCTGCGGTGGGCGGTATTGTGGCCAAAGTGAATGTGGTCGACACCCAGTGGGTTAACAAAGGCGATGTGTTGGTGGTGATTGACGACAGCGATGCCAAGCTGGCGTTTGATCGCGCGACCGCTGATTTGGCTTTGGCTAAACGCCGCGTGCAAGGCTATATCGCTAGCGATGAAGGCTTAGCCGCATTAGTGGCTGCCCGCGAAGCGGATCAACAACGTGCAGCAGCGCAGTTGACCATCGCCCAAGCGGATTTTGCCCGCGCAACATTGGATCTTAAACGGCGCGAAAACCTGATTAAATCCGGCTCCGTATCTGGCGAAGAGATGAGTAATGCCAAAACCGCATTTGCTCAAGCCCAAGCCAATCTGAATGCTGCTAAAGCCGCCGCTGCCCAAGCGAAAGCAAACCGCTTATCTACCATCGGCAATAAGAAAGCCAACGCTGCGCATATTATTGATACCACTGTAGAAACCAACCCAGAAGTACTGCAAGCCAAAGCCCGTTTTGAGCAAGCCAAAATCGATTTGGAACGCACCGTTATCCACGCGCCCGTCAGTGGTATTGTGGCGCAGCGCAGCGTGCAAGTCGGCCGCCGGGTACAAGTGGGCGAGCCTCTAATGGCGGTAGTCCCTGTGCAAAATATGCATGTGGATGCCAACTTCAAAGAGGTGGAACTTGGTAAGCTGCAAGTCGGCCAACCGGTGGAAATTACTGCGGATTTGTACGGTGATGATGTGGTCTATCACGGCGTAGTCACCGGCGTGTCTGGCGGTACGGGCTCAGCGTTTTCGGCGATTCCGGCGCAAAACGCTACCGGTAACTGGATTAAAGTGGTGCAACGTTTGCCAGTACGGATCGGGCTAGATCCCGAAGAGTTGGCTAAGCATCCGCTGCACGTGGGGTTGTCGATGGAAGTGACCATTGATACCGCTGCGCCGCTAAATAAAGATGCGATTGCCGCAGTGGCTGATCGTCAACTGCCAACTGAAGGCTAAGGTTGGCACTGATGACTCAGACCGATGTAACCGCTGCGCCTGTGCCGAACGAGCCGGCGCCGCTAACCGGCCTCGCGCTGTTTGGTGGGGTGCTGTGTTTGGCAATGGCAAACTTTTTGGCGATTTTGGATACCACTATCGCCAACGTGTCGGTGTCGAATATCGCCGGTAGTCTCGGTACCTCAACCAGCCAAGGCACATACGTAATCACCTCTTATGCGGTGGCTGAAGCGATTTCGGTGCCGCTCACCGGTTGGCTATCGCGCCGCTTTGGTTCGGTGCGAGTGTTCGTCACCTGTTTGATTATGTTTGGCGTCTTTTCGCTGCTGTGCGGTATGGCGACCAGCATGACCATGTTGGTGGCGTGCCGGGTATTTTTAGGGCTGTCTGGCGGCCCGATGATGCCATTGTCGCAAACGCTGATGATCCGCATCTTCCCCAAAGACAAAAGCCATGCGGCGATTGGTATTTGGAGTATGACGACCTTGGTTGCGCCCATCATGGGGCCGATTTTGGGCGGCGTGCTGTGTGACCAATTCTCATGGCCCTACATCTTTTATTTCAAAGTGCCATTGGCGATTTTGGCGGGCTTAGCTTGCTGGAAGATCATTGCTAAATTTGAAACCAAAACGGTCAAAGCCTCTATCGATAAGATGGGCTTGTTGCTGCTGGTGGTTTGGGTTGGCGCGCTGCAGATCATGCTTGATGAAGGCAAAGATCACGACTGGTTCGAATCGACTCGCATCACCGTGCTGGCGATTATCGCGCTGATTGGCTTTATTTCATTTTTGATTTGGGAGCTGACCGAGCGCAATCCGGTGGTGGATCTGCGGGTGTTTCGCCATCGCGGGTTTTCCGCCAGCATGCTGACCTTGAGTTTAGGCTTTGGGGCGTTTTTCGGCATCACAGTGATCACGCCGTTGTGGCTGCAGATCTACATGGGCTACACCGCGACTGAGTCGGGTTACGCCACCGCCACCATGGGGATTATTGCGGTGTTTATCGCGCCCGCGATTGCTGCGGCGGTGAGTAAGTTCGACCCAAGGCCGTTCGTGTTCTTTGGCGTGTTGTGGCTCGGGTTATGGACCTGGCTGCGAGCGGGCAACAATATGGATATGACCTTCTGGCAGATCAGCATGCCGATGTTTTACCAAGGGATTGGTATGCCACTGTTCTTTGTGCCGCTGACGGCGATTGCGCTTGGGTGTGTTAAACCGGCGGAGATGGATTCCGCAGCTGGTTTGTTCAACTTTATTCGAACGCTCTCCGGCGCCTTTGCTACCTCGATGGTGAATACAGCGTGGGAAAACGAAACCACCTATGTGCATTCCGAGTTATCAGGGTTGACTGACCGTGTTGGCGTGGCGGCGCAGCAGATGCAGGCGGGCGGCATGAGTCACGATCAAACCCTTAACTCGCTCAACTGGATGCTGCAGCAGCAAAGCTCGATGATTGCCACCAATCAGATCTTTATGTGGATTGCGGCGATCTTTGCGGTCGGCGCGTTTGCGATTTGGCTATCGCCCAAACCGCAGCATGCGGTTGACCCCGGCGCCAGTCACTAATTTTTTCATCCTTCCAAAGCCCTTTTGCTCCTCTTGTTGAGGAGCTTTTTTTGGATTTATTATCTGAGTGTTAACCATCATCATTACTGCTTTTGCAATGGCAATCATGGCATTATGGCGATTGAGTTGTTGAGATTGAGTCATACGCGTTAACTGTTATCTATGGGCCAGCTACGCACGCAAGGAACACCATGAGTATTTGGAAAGAGCTATATGATGTTGTCGAAAAGGAGTTTTCTCGCTGGCAATCGCGGCAGCATAAACAGCAGACGCTAGTGTTTGAAATACAAAGTAATCTGCTGTTTTTGGCCGAGGCGTTAAAGGCGCAATTGCCTGCTAAGCAAATTGTTGCAGGGTTAGAGCACAAAGCGTTTGATGACGCGTTAGCGCAGGGATTGACCTTGGATAGACGCCTTGTGACATCGACGACGATTGGCGATTTCGATGAATTCAAAAAATATATCGGTAAGGACAGCACTTATATGGTGAAAAATGCCTATGCCAAAATGAAGACATTAAGCAAACTCGTACAGGCGGACAGCCAAGCCAACTACGATTTAAAAATAAAGTCATTGTTTAGGTTTATGGTGTTACTGGCAGCGCATCTCGATGCTAAGTCTCTATCCAAAGCTGAATAACTCAAACAGAGATCCGATAAGGAGTTATGGTGCGTATTGCGGCAATTTCAGACATTCATAGTAACGTTTACGCGTTACACGCTGTGCTTGAGGATATCGCTAAACGACAGGTCGATATAGTCGTCAACTTGGGTGACATACTTTATGGGCCGATTGCACCGTTAGCGACTTATGAATTACTGCTGCAACATCCATTAATCACCATCCGCGGTAATCAAGATCGGCAAATCTATCAAGCAACCGCACAAGAGCTGGAGATGAATCCGACGCTGCAATTTATATTGCAGCAGTTAGGAGATGCACCATTACGCTGGTTGCAAAC
Source organism: Shewanella mangrovi (assembly GCF_000753795.1). Classification (GTDB taxonomy): domain Bacteria; phylum Pseudomonadota; class Gammaproteobacteria; order Enterobacterales; family Shewanellaceae; genus Shewanella; species Shewanella mangrovi. The sequence continues at coordinate 196,898 of NZ_JPEO01000006.1, read as the reverse complement.
CTTACCAGCAAGTTTGCAACTAACACCAGAGGTGTTTATCTGCCATGGTACGCCCGACGATGATTTGATTTATTTGCTGGAAGATGTCCAACAAGGTCATGCCGTTATACGCAGTGATGCGGAGATTATGCGGCTGCTCAAAAGCCAGCGTGCGGAAGTGGTGTTGTGTGGACATACGCATTTACCACGTACCGTAACAACCAGCTCCGGGCAATTGATTGTGAATCCTGGCAGTGTGGGATTGCCAGCATATACCGATGATTTGCCAGTGGCACATGCCATTGAGAATTACAGTCCGCATGCGCGTTACGCCATTATTGAGCAACAGCCCCAAGGTTGGCAGGTGGAACAGATCGCGGTTGCCTACGATTATGCGCAGGCTGCAACGGCCGCCTTACGGCAAGGACGTGCTGATTGGGCACGTTTCCTCAGCAGCGGGCGGCGTTAATCGGTGATATCATTATTTGGTATTATTATCAGTAAGTTACTTGGAAATGATTAGCCGCCACCCATTCCCATGCCCATACCACCCCAATGACCATTGCCTGTTCCCATCATGCCGCATTGCACATAGGTATCTGTGCCACCTGTTGCACCAGCAACAATTGTTACCGTGCCCGCATCGGCAAACATATTGAATTGGCCACTCGAGGTGTCATCGGTAAGCGGATCATCTAAGTTACCCGAACAGCTATAGCCAACACGGTATTCGCCTTCTGGCAGATAACCCATGCCAAAATACCAGTTACCGTCATCATCTAAGTGAATAGGCGCGACAGCCATTGGAGCTGTCATCCCTGCTGCTGGCGAGGCATAAACGTCGCCCATCTGTGAAATATCGGTGACACTCGCAGCCGGATAGATATAGGCCAGATGGATAAAACTACCATTCGCTGCAACGGCATCAGGGTTTGCTGCTTCACAACTGGCAATCCATTGTGGATCGACGTCGCCAAGCATATGTCCCATGTGCAAGTTGTTCACAGTTCTCAATCCGTCTTGTGCCAATTGATAACCATACTGCTGTCCATAATGCAGTCCTTGGTACAGGTTAACCTCCATGGTGTAAGTATGATTTTCGGCATTAAGCATGGTGAAGTTCTGCATGGGGAGCACACCATCTTCGACGGTTAAGGCGTGGCGGCCTTGACCATCATCAACATAGCAGCCATTGTTGCCATCGCCTTGCACTACCGTCATGTAGACGTTGTGATATTGGCCTGCGGGGATCTGCAAGCTATCCACCACATTTATGCTCGCTTTGCCCTGATAGTCGAGCATATTGATGGTCATGTTGTTGAGCGAATAACTGTGTTCAACGTTGTTAGCATCAGTCATCATCAATTGACCCAGCTGCAATTGCACGGCCGAGACTCCCGCCATGGGTGAATCTGATAGTGCAATCGATATCAGGCCTGCTTGTTGTTCTTTCGTGTCGACAGTATCGCTACTGCCGCCACATGCCGTCACAGCTGATATTGCTGAAAATAGGAAAGCATATTGGAAGAGCTTCATGGTGGGCTCCTTCGTTAACAAAATAGGTTAACAATTGTAAAAAGAGCCCCAAACATAACGCTGCACTTTGTTACGTTTGCTGATGTAAATCAAAGTTAGGCGTTTTTCATTCAAAATATCTAATGGATATTATTGTAATACTTAGTGCTGGTTATTGATGCAGAAGCGCTGTTGGGAAAGCTAAGAATGTTAAGTGTGGCTCAAGCTAACGCGTAAGCCGCCAAGTGCCGGGCTACGGTCAAATTGAACCTCAAACTGATATTGCTCGGCGATATCTTTCACAATTGACAGTCCAAGACCATGACCTGCGACTTCTTCGTCTAGACGTTTACCACGACGAGTGACTTTATCCAGCTCATGCTCAGGTACGCCGGGCCCATCATCTTCAACGCTAATAAAGATGCGCCCTTGCTGTGGCCAGACGCGGATCAGCACTTGCGCTGACGCCCACTTAAAGGCGTTATCGAGCAGGTTACCAAGCAGCTCCATGCCATCTTCGCGATGAATTGGCAGCCGAGTGATTTGTGAAGATAGATCGAACTTTAACTGAACCGCTTTATGGTGGTACACCTTCTGCAGCGTATTGCAAAGACTGTCGATGTCTCGCGGCAATACCATTTGCGCCGCAGGTAACATATCGCCAGTGGCACGTGCTGCCGCCAACTTGCGCTCAATCATATTGTGGATTTGCTGCAATTGTTGGTCGAGCACCTGTGCGGTTTGCGGGTCTTTAAGTGCTAACACTTCTACCTGTTGTCGCATCACTGCCAGCGGTGTTTTCAGCCCATGGCTGAGGTTGCCAAGGTTATTACGACTCCGCTGGATCTGGACCCCGGTATATTCCAACAGACCATTGTAGGTTTCCGCCAGTGGTTTAATCTCTGCTGGCATTTGGCTGATATCGAGCGAATTAGTTTCGCCTTGACGCAATTTGGCTAACGCCTGCTTTACCCCGGAAATGGGCTTAAAAGACTGATGCAAAATGATAAAAATGCCGATAATCATCGCTGCTAACATGGCCAAATTACCGAGCAACTTGGTGCCATAAACTTCGCGAAACACTTTACGACCGATGCTGAGATCCTGTGCGACGGTGAGCGTAGCATTGCCGGTTTCCGATGAAGTGGGCAGGCCAATCGATAATAGCTGAATATCGTGTTTTTTCGGGCCTTTTGCTTGCCATACTCGGGTTTTACCGGCCTCAAGTGGTTGCACGTTCAGATGTTGATCCCACAGCGAGCGCGAACGAATTTCGGTATTACCGACGTTGAGTTGGTAGTAACGTCCCGAATAGGCAGGTTTGTAGAAGCTTGACAACACATTGGCATCAACACTGATTTGCTGCGCGCTGATTTGGGTGGCCATCTCCACCTGGGTAATATCTTCGCGCAGGCGATCGATAATGGAGTCGTGAAAAGCTTGGCGCAGCATCGACTCAATATAGATTAAGCTCACCAATGAACTTATCATCACCAGCGAGGTGAGCCAGATGGTGAGCTTAAGGCGGATGGACATCATAGCTTATTGAATGCCGTGAAAAATATAGCCCTGACCGCGACGAGTTTCGATGGCTGTTTTGCCGAGTTTCTTGCGCAAATGCGTTACATACACCTCAACGACATTACTCTCTTTTTCATCGTCAAACTGATACAACTTGTCGCTTAATTGATTCTTAGACAACAGCTTTTTCGGTGAAAGTAAGAAAATACGTAGCAGGCGAAACTCCATGGCGGTCAACTCATAACGCTGTTCGCCGACCGCCACCGTTTGCTCTGATTCATCGAGCGTGATGCCGCCAAAACTGAGTTGTTTGTTGGGCGCAGTCGCGCGGCCATTGCTGCGTGAGATCACCGCCTGCAGACGGGCGAGCAACTCCTGCGTGTGAAATGGTTTACCCAGATAATCGTCAGCACCCGCATTAAAGCCTTCTACTTTTTCGTGCCATTGGCTACGCGCGGTGAGCATAATCACAGGGGTACTAATATCTTGCTGGCGCCAGTGTTGTAACAGCTCAAGCCCATTGCCATCAGGTAGACCGATATCCAGTATGACGCAGTCATAAGGACTTTCTTTCAGTAGATAATCGGCATCCATAGCGTTGGCTGCAACATCGGTAACATAGCCAGCAGCTTTCAGTTGTTTAGTCAGTTCACTGACCAGTAATTCATTATCTTCAACGAGCAGCAGCTTCATCGGGTAAACAATCTCCTGGTAACTTGTCAGGACTTATCAGTGTGCCGTCACTGGCATTTACTATCAGGCTTTGCACTATGCCCTGACGAAACCTGATATATAAATCATAACGCCATTCCCCATCAGATTGATATAAGTGGGCGTCAAGTAGTTCAGCATTGCAGTGGCGCAATAGCTCTGCAAGAGTTTGATCTAAAGAGCGGATGATGCCCGAGGCGACTAAAGATTTGGCTAACTCGTGGTCGGGTTCTAATGGATGGGCTTGGTCGTGGGCGAGTGCCGAAAAATTGGTGAAGGCAACGCATGTCAGCAGGCTGAAATATTGCACTAAATTCAGTCGTGTCATGGTGCTCCACTAAATAAAAATGGCCAGAATTTTCATTCTGACCATTCTAGATTTGCAGCATTAACTCAAACTGAAGCTATCAGCGAGTACCATATACTACGATGGTTTTACCGTGTGCTTGGATGAGGTTTTGCTCTTCCAGCATCTTCAAAATACGGCCAACAGTTTCACGTGAACAGCCAACAATCTGGCCGATCTCCTGACGGGTGATCTTAATTTGCATACCGTCTGGATGTGTCATTGCGTCTGGTTGTTGCGCTAAGTGCAGCAAAGTTTGCGCGATACGACCAGCCACGTCTAAGAATGCGAGGTTACCCACTTTCTGACTGGTGTTCTGCAGACGGTGTGCCATCTGTGCTGCCAGCTTCATCAGAATTTCTGGGTTAACTTGAATGAGTTGTTTGAATTTTTTGTAGGAAATCTCGGCAATCTCACATGCCTGTTTCGCACGTACCCAAGCGGTACGTTCTGCTTGTTCTTCAAACAAACCTAGTTCGCCAATGAAATCACCCTGGTTCAAATAAGACAGGATCATTTCTTTGCCTTCGTCATCCTTGATCAATACAGCGACAGATCCTTTTACGATGTAGTAAAGCGTATCGGAATCTTCGCCAGCATGGATCAATGTACTTTTGGCTGGATACTTATGAATGTGACAGTGAGATAAAAACCATTCCAGCGTTGGATCTGGTTTTGGCTTACCAATCAGAGCCATGCCTGTGTTCCTCGATTGATTGAAGTAAAGTTAGGTTATGCTAAATAACTAAAGCGAGTCAAATTATCGACAGTTGCTCCCCAGAACTCTTGGCCGTTTTGACTCACTCCTTATTAATGTTTGTCAATTAACGCAACCATTTTGATACTTTAGTGATATATGTCAATGATTACTCGTTAAAACCACAACTCGGATCTCTGTCTTGCAAGTCAAGTCACAATCACCACTTGCAGCGCTCATGCCGATAGACAAATTGATTGAAAAAGATGACGCAATTTGGATCTGAGTTTTCGTCGTTTGTGGCTCGACTTTAATTGTTAAATCTGGCTAACTGAACGGCACCGGATGATTTAAGAGGACGCAGCTTGAGATATTCTGCTCTTATCTATTGCGCGCTAGGTAGTGTATTGATGCTATCGATGCCAGCTTCAGCATTTCGTTTACCGCAGCCTCAACAAGAGGTGGTTGCTGGCCGAGTGGCGCTGATCCAATTCAATGCCGACCGCGGCGATGCGCAGTCACAGTACCTGCTTGGGCTGATGTATATCTCGGGTCGTTATATGTCAAAGGACATAGATAAAGGCATGGGGCTGCTGCGACAAGCGGCTGATGCCAATGATGCCGATGCACAGCGTGCGCTCGCTGATCTCACCTTTGAAGGCCGCATTGTTGCGCGTAATTTGTCGACCGCGGAACATTGGTATCGCAAGCTGGCGGACACGGGGGATCACTGGGCCAAGTTCCGACTTGGATTTGTCTATGCGGCGGGTGGAACCGGCGTTGCACGCGATTGTGGTAAGGCGGTGCATTACTTTTCTGATGCTGGCGATAAGGTCTCGATGGGCAATGTGGCTTGGATTTTAGCGACCTGTCCCGAGCAGCAGTTTCGTGATGGTGAACGCGCCGTTGCGCTGGCGACCGAATTGTTAAAAGCGAATGAAGCTGATCCCACATTTCTCGATAACCTTGCCGCCGCTTATGCGGAAATGGGCGATTTTGTCTCGGCGGTCGCCACGCAAAAGCAAGCGCTGGTACAACTCGAATTGAGTGCTAACCATCAGCTTAAAAATAAAGAGGATGAGTTTCGCCAACGGTTAGAAGATTACCGTAATCACAAACCTTATCGGGAGATTTTACCGCTCGAATAAGCGTTAAGTGGGATGATGACATACTCAGTTAACAGACAGATTGTGGTGGGGGAATCCGGATAGCTGAGTATGTCATCTATCAGTATTTCAACGAAATCCTGATGCTGCTCAGCATACGGATGACGACTTAATCCAACATTAATTGCCTGGCTGTGGATCGGGTTTATTTCGCGCCTGTGCCTCCAACGCTTCCATGGCTAAACAGGCCTTACGTTTTTCCATGAGCTCGCGGATTAATGGAGTCAAAATTAGCTCCATGGCTAAGGACATCTTGCCGCCCGGCACGACCAAAGTATTCACCCGTGACATAAATGAGCCCTGGATCATGCGAAGGTAATACGGAAAATCGACATTATCCATACCGCGAAAACGGATCACTACAAAGCTCTCATCTAGGCTAGGAATATCTTTGGCGCTAAAGGGGTTAGAGGTATCGACCGTCGGAACCCGCTGAAAGTTAATATGCGTACGGGAAAACTGCGGCGTAATGTGGTTGATGTAATCTTCCATCGAACGCACGATAGAGCCCATCACCTTTTCTTTGCTGTGACCACGTTCCGAGGTATCGCGAATAATCTTTTGGATCCACTCAAGGTTTACAATTGGTACCATCCCAATCAGCAAATCCACATGTTGTGCCACATCATGCTCAGGCGTGACTACGCCGCCATGTAGCCCTTCGTAATAAAGCATGTCGGTGTCGTCGGGCAGTGGGTGCCATTGGGTGAAGGTGCCGGGCATCTGGTTGTAAGGCACCGCTTCGTCAAAAGTATGCAGATAAGCACGGGTTTCGCCGACGCCACAGGCGCCATAATCAACAAAACATTTCTCTAGACGGGCAAAGTCGTTAGCTTCGGCACCAAAATAACTGATGTTACGATTCTCCGCTTTGGCTTTGCGGATCATCACCTCCATTTCGGCGCGGGTATAGTGATGAAAACTGTCACCTTCCACATATGCCGCGTTAATGCCCAGCTGTCTGAAGATGTGGCTAAACGCAGTTGTGGTTGTCGTTGTACCGGCACCTGAGGAACCTGTAACAGCGATAATCGGATGTTTTACAGACATTTTCTATACCGTTTAATTTGCATGTGCGAGGGAGGAGATGCGCTGCTTTATGAGTAAAACAGCATATCAGGCGGTATTAACTTATAAGGTAGTGTGCGGCCTAGGTCAATCATTCGCTGATCGGCGTGCGGCGTGAGATCTCCTCTCGGCTGCGGATCGCGATCGATTCATCATCTTCACTGTACTCCACATATAGCTCTTTTTTCTTAAGCATCATCATGCATTTAGCGGTTGCTTGTTGCATGGTATCGCTATCCAATTCAACAAAACTACCATCTTCTATTTGCGACAGCAGATATTCATGGATCAGATTGTCGAGGGTGGCTTGCGGTAAGCTTTGCAGCGCGTCAAAAGGCACTAACATCACAATGCTCCTGTAAAAATTGGATAATTCGGCTTTCTAAATAGTATTGCGGGCGCCATGGAGTTCCGCCGTTAATAAAACCGACATGGCCGCCGTGGGGCCATAATTCATACTCTACTGCCGCTGGCAGTTGCTTGCTATCTAATAGCACCGCCTCACTCATAAATGGATCGTCAGCAGCATGTAAAATCAGTGTTGGCTGGCAAATTTGAGCAATGAGTGGTTTTGCGCTGGATTGTTGGTAGTAATCGTCCGCATCGCGAAAACCGTGTAATGGCGCCGTTATCTGGTCATCGAAGCGATAGAAGGTGTTTAATGCAGCGATATCCATCTTGGTGATGCTCTGATGGCGTTGCAGCTTCAGCCGCATTTTTTGCTGCAACTGCTTAAGTAAATAGCGTTGGTAGATGCGTGAAAAACCTTGCTCCAGTTTGCGTGAACAACTGGCGAGCGCTAAGGGGGCAGACACGACCACTGCGGCCTGAAGCAGGCTATGTTGCTGTTGCTCAGCCTGATATTTTGCTAGGACATTTCCGCCTAAACTGTAACCTACCGCCAGTAAAGGCTGTTGTGGATAGCGTTGTTTAATCAGCGCTAAAGTGGCCTGTAAATCGGCAGTGTCACCACTGTGATAACTACGCGCCAAGCGGTTATCTTCACCTGAGCAGCCCCGATGATGATGCACGACGGCATTGAGGCCTTGTTGCTGACACCGATGCAGCATGCGCCTTGCGTAGTGCGATTTAGCGCTGCCTTCTAAGCCATGCACTATGATCACAATCGGTGCCTCAGCATGCCAGTTACTGAGCCAGTCCAAGTCGATAAAGTCACCGTCAGTGAGTTCGAGCCGTTCACGCCTTAATGCCGGCATCGGCGGTTTTGTCATGACGGGCAAAATGGTCTGAACATGCGGATTTTTTGCCCACCAGGGCGCTTTAAATGTTTGTGGCATACGGGCAGTGGCTACCGTGGATAGAGCAAATAGAGAGTTGATGGAGAGTGTAACATGAAGCCGATGCTATATCGGCTTCGACAACTGCTGCTGGTATTCGTCTAGCGGGCGGCGAGTAACTCGGGGAACTGTTCAGCTGAGAGATTAAACATCGACAGATAGCAGTTGAGATTCCAGTGTGGCGCTTGATAAGGATAGACAGAGCAGTCTTGATTAAGCCTGTTGAGAATAAGTCTTTGACCATTGCGCTCTAACATCAACTCGACATCCAACATGCGGCGATATTCCTGCTCTTGCAGTTGCGTCTTTGAAAGTCGTCGTAGCTGTCTGAACGGCGCTAAAAAGCGCTGCTGCCAACTGTTAAACTCATCCTGCAATCGTTGCCAGCAGTCTTCCCCTAAAGCGATAGTGCGTTTGTCCAGCGTGATAGCCAACAGCAGCAAATTGACTGCTAAGCCGTACTCATCCTGCAGCGTAATACAGGTGTTTTGCACTGTGCTGTACAACCGCTCGCCGTCGCTCCAGAGCGAACTATCAAATACCCGTTCCTCTAACACTTGCTTATCCCTGCCTTAATAATTGAACTACAGCACTCGTTAGCTATTGAATGCTTCCGTTTCAATGTCATCTATTTGCTCTTGCAGTTCAAGCCACTCCATCTCACTTTCTTCAAGTTGTTGGCTCAGTTGTGTGCGCTCGGCCAAAATTTGCGTCAAGGTGGCTTTGTTTTGTGCTTCATACAAACTGGTATCAGCCAGTTGTTGTTCCAACTCGTTTAAGCGTTGATTACATTTTTGCTGTTCAGTTTCTAACTTACTTTGCTGCTTTTTCAACGGCGACAGCTTCTGCCGCAGTTCCGCTTCAATCCGCTTTTGCTGTTTTTTGTCCTGCTGTGGTTTCGGTGTTTCGACTTCGGTTTGGGCTTGCGATTTGGCCGCTTTAGCTGCGTCCAGCAGCCACTGGTGATAATCGTCCAGATCGCCGTTAAAGCTTTCCACTTCACCATTGTCGACTAAATAGTAATCATCACAGGTGAGGCGCAACAGATGGCGATCATGCGATACAATCACCATCGCACCTTCAAAGCCTTGCAGTGCCAGCGTCAGCGCGTGACGCATGTCCAAGTCTAAGTGGTTGGTCGGTTCGTCGAGCAGCAACAGGTTAGGGCGCTGCCACACCAACAACGCTAATACTAAGCGCGCCTTTTCACCACCGGAGAATGGCCGTACTGGCGCTAACGCCATATCACCGTGGAAGCCAAAACCGCCAAGAAAGTCACGCAGCTCCTGTTCGCGGGCATTTGGGGCCAAACGCTGCAAGTGCATCAGTGGTGAATCATCCAAGCTTAAAAATTCAATCTGATGTTGGGCAAAGTAACCAATGCTCAGTCCGGGGTTGGGTTCATACTTGCCGCGTTGCGCTTGTAGTTCACCCGCAAGCAACTTAATCAGCGTCGATTTACCGGCACCATTGCGCCCCAGCAAACCGATACGTGCTCCGGGTACAAGATTCAGATGCACTGAATTCAGGATGGTAGTATCGCCATAACCAACGGCCACTTTTTCCATCGCCACCAACGGATTGGGCAACGCGAGTGGCGCCAAAAACTCCATATGGAACTCGCTGTCGGCCTTGGCTGGCATCAGCTCAGCCATCTTTTCCAACGCTTTTAAGCGACTCTGTGCCTGACGGGCTTTACTGGCTTTATAGCGGAAACGATCCACAAACGACTGCATGTGCGCGCGTTCCCGTTGCTGCCGTTCAAAGGCAATCTGTTGCTGCACCATGCGCTCGGCGCGGATACGTTCAAAGGCACTGTAGTTGCCTTTGTAATAATTGAGCTGCTGGTTTTCTACATGAATGATTTCATCGACCACACCATCGATAAAATCGCGGTCGTGGCTGATGAGCACTAAGGTGCCGGGGTAACTCTTGAGCCAGCTTTCCAGCCAGAACATGGTATCGAGGTCTAAGTGGTTAGTTGGTTCGTCAAGCAGCAACAGATCCGAGCGACATAACAGCGCTTGGGCCAAGTTAAGGCGCATACGCCAACCACCGGAAAAACTTCTCACCGGATTGCTTTGTTTCTCTTCGCTAAAACCTAAGCCAGCGAGTAGGGTGCCAGCGCGAGCGCGAATGCTATAACCGCCCACCGCATCCAGCTTGCCGTGTAGCTCAGCAATTTGATGGCCATCATTGTTGGTTTCGGCCACGGCGAGTTGTTGCTCCAACTGGCGGAATTCGCGGTCACCATCCAACACATATTCTAACGCTGATACATCCAACGCCGGGGTTTCCTGAGCCACAGTGGCAATTTGCCACTGACTTGGCACTTGGATTTCCCCTTTGTCCAACTGCAGTTTCCCCATGATTAACGCCAGCAACGACGACTTGCCGGTGCCGTTGGCGCCGACTAAACCCACCTTGTGGCCGGGATAAAGCGTCATGGAGGCTTCGCTCAGCAGCGTTTTGCTGCCACGGATAAGTTCTGCTTGGGAAATGGTGATCATCTACAGCGCTGGTTCTACAAATAGGCAATTAAAGCGCCGATGATAGCTTAGTCGCGGCAGCCAGTGCTAGCGCCGCGGCGAATGAAAAGCTGCCGCTTGCGCGGTGAATGTGGCAAAATGGCGCTATCAAATTGATTACCATCAGGCTCAAAATGACCAGAAAACGCTTTGTTGCCGGTGCTAAGTGCCCTAAATGTAACGCGGTAGATAGCATTGTGCTGTTTAAAGAGAACGGTATTGAAACTGTCGAATGTGTCGAGTGTGATTATCGCGAACAGCAAACTGAACAAAAAGTCAGCCAAAAAGCCAACGGTGAAGTTATCGGCTTGTTCAAGCCCGATTAATCCTCCATTTCATTAACGTAACATTTTTCGCGGAATTGCTTGCGTGAGCGGCAGTTCTGCGGCGGTTGCGTTGCCAAGATCAATGCTTTTGATTACTTTAGTAAGCTTGCGTTTACGGGCGGCTTCAGACCGTTTGCAAAAGATGCCATAGAAAACACAAAAAGGAATGTCATCTTTTTGAACAATAAGGATAATTATGCCAAGCCTTATCAGAATTATACTGATTGATACTCATCTTCCTGGTGTGGTTGAGCTGCGTTTAGATGGCCACACCAATATTTGTGGTACTAACGCCTCAGGCAAAACCACCTTACAACGTCTGGTACCGGTATTTTACGGCGAATATCCCAGCCGTGTTGTGCCATCCACTCGTGACAGCTTTGAACGTTGGTATCTGCCACACGAGTCGAGCTATATCATCTATGAATATCAAAAAGCCGATGGCTTGTTATATCAAGCGATTCTGGCGTCAGCGGGCGATGGCAAAGGGGTTAACTATCGTTTCGTGGCCAAAGGCTTTGAGCTGGACGATTACGTTAAAAGCCGTAATGGTGATGCCATTCTGTGTTATCCCATGGCGGAGCTGCGCGGTGTCTTTAGCAAGCTCAATGTGCCGTTTACTAATCAGCTCAACACTCGCGAATTTCGCGCCATTATCCAGAACGATCGCAGCCTGCTAAGTACCGGCGCCAATCGCACCGAGCTGCGCAACTATGCCCGTATCTTCTCCTTGTGCGAAGCGGATCATTCACTGCGTCATATCGAAAAACTCGCCAAAGCGGTGCATTCCAAAGAAGGCAAGATGGAGACCATCAAGTCGATGATCGCCGCTATTTTGGAAGAAGACGGTGTCAACCCGCCCACTTCCAGCATCAATCCGCAGCGTGTTGAAGCATGGATCCGTGAGAGCCAGTTGATTGCGGGCTTCGATAAAATCCGCCCAGAATTTGAAAAGTTAGATCAAGAGTTTAACGAGCTGCAAGCGGCTGAACTGCGCTTAGCGAGCTTAGCCGGTGGTTATCGCCACGATGAAGTGCTGCAAACCGAGCGCGCTGAAGCTGAACAAAACCGCGCCAATGAACTCAATCTACAGCTGAAAATGCTCGATGAGCAGTGGAAAGAGCAGCGTGATGAATTGAGCTTGGAGCTGTCGGCTGCCAAAGGTGATGCCAATAACCTTGAGCATGAACTCGATAGCATCGAAAACCAGCAAGCGGCCTATTTGGATGCCGACATCGAGCAAGCCAAAGCCAATCTGGAGCAGTTGCCGCACTGGCGCAGCGATTTAGACAATCTGGCTGAACGCCACAAATTGCTGACCGAAAAACACCAAGACGTGGAAGCGGCCTATAATGCCCGCCGCAGTAAAATTGGTGAGCAGCTCAACCGCGAACTGGAGAAACTGCACCGCGAACAAGATGAACAGCGTGAAGCGCTCGATAAGCAAAAGCAAGTGGCCAGCGACGATATGGCCGAGTTGGATCGCTACTGGCGCGAGCAGTTAGACGCGGGTAAACAGCGTCATCAACAGCAGCAATATGAGTTAAAACTCACTGCCGCCGAGTTGAAGATGAAGGTCGACAGCGTTACCTATACCGAAGACGAGAAGATGTCGTTGGCGGTGTTTGACGAGCGGATTGACCGCGCCGACGCCGAACAGGAAGCCGCCAACAGCAAAGTTGAACGTCTCTCCAGCGACGAGCGTAAATTCAAAGCGGCGCGCGAGCAGGCTAGCGAAGCACTGCGTTTGGCGTCATTGCGTGTTAATGATCGTCAGAATGAGCTGGAAGAGATCAAGCAGATGCTGTTCCCGCAGTCACACACGCTGCTGGAGTTTCTGCGTCGAGAACAACCCGGCTGGGAGCAACAACTGGGGCGGGTGATTAATCCTGAATTGTTGTATCGCACCGATCTGCATCCGGTCACAGGTGAAGCGACCGAGTCGTTATTTGGTTTGCAGTTGGATCTGAAAGCGATTGACGTGCCGGCTTACGCAGCCAGTGAAACTGAATTGCGTACGCGTCTGGCGAGTGCTGAAGAAGCGTTGACGCATGCCAAAGAACTAAAAGAGCAAGCGGAAGAACAGCTCGTCGAAGCCAACAGTGCGCTGGAGCAACTTAATCGCGAGCTGACCTTTGCGCGCACCAGCTATAAAAACCTGCGCGATGACGTGCGCCGCTTGTTTGAAGAGCGCCGCAACACCCAAGCCGAGATCAATAAAGCGCTGGCCGAGCGTAAAGCGCAAGCTGGCAAACAGCTGACGCAGCTTGACCATGAAATGAAGCAGCTCAATAACCAACATCTTGATTGGTTGGAGCAGCAAAAAGAGTTAGCGCTGGAAGCGCGCATGGAAAAGCAGGTCTATTGGCAAGACGTCACTGGCGCAATCGAGCAGCAGTTACAGCAGCTGCGTGACAGCATTAATCAACGCCGCGAGCGCGCCAAAGAGGAACAAAAAGCCTGTGAAAGCTGGTATCGCAATGAGCTGAAATCGCGTGGCATTAACGAAGATGACATCGTCTCGCTGAAGCGCCAGATGCGTGATTTGGATGGACAGATTGCCAGTGCTGAGCAGCGTCGTAGCGATGTATTGCGTTATGACGATTGGTACCAACACGTGTGGTTGGCACGTAAACCGAAACTGGTGACGGATTTAGCCAAAGCCAAGCAGGCTGTGGCCGATTTAGACGCGCAGCTCAAACAACGCGCCAATGAAGTGAAACATAAACGCCAACAGCTGGAAGCGGCACGACGGCAGTCGGACGCGGCGCAGGTAGAAGCCTCAGAGTTCCTCACCAAGCTGCGCAGTTTGCTGCGTAAGCTGAGTGATTTGAAGCTGCCGAAAACCGCTGAAGAAACGCCGGGTAACCTCGGTGAACGTCTGCGTCAGGGCGAAGAGTTACTGCTAAAACGCGAACATCTGCTGACCTCGGTAAAACAGTATGTCGACCATTTCGATCAGGTCATTGCCAGCAAATCAGGCTCCAGCCTGTCAGAAACGTGGGAACGTTCCCGCGAAGGCGCGAGCTTTGTTACCGATAAAGGCATTCGTCTGCTCGATTACCACAAACTGGTGCCGGAGCTGGAACAGCTGCTGAATGTGATGGTGCCGCAATCGGTCACCGCGCTGCGCGAGCAAGGACGTATCTTCGGCGTTGATTTGACAGCCTTTTATGATGTGCTGGCCGATATCGACCGCCGCATCGCGTCGCAGAGTGCGCGCATTACTCGCGAAGTCGGTGAAGAGTTGTTCCTCGACGGCGTATCGGATTCTGCGGTGCGCATTCGCTCGCGTATCAGTGAGTTAGAGTTCTGGCCTGAGCTGGAAACCTTTGTCAAAGCCTTCCGTGCTTGGAAAGCCGATGGCTTTAGCAAATTGCCCGATGAGCATTACACCGACAGCATGCGCCGTGCCTTGGATATTATTGGCCGTTCAGCTTTGTCTGGCGGTATTGCCAAACTGTTGGAAATCGAGCTACGTCTGAAAGAGGGCAATTCTGATTTGGTGATCCGTACCGATCGCCAGCTCAATGAATCTTCCAGTCACGGTATGGCGTATCTGATTTTGTGTAAGTTCCTGCTGGCCTTTACCCGCCTGCTGCGCGGAAAAGCCAACGTCACCATTCACTGGCCGATTGACGAACTCGGTACATTACACCACAGCAACGTGAAGAAGATTTTCGATGCCTGTGAAAACAATGATATCAGCGTGTTGGGCGCGTTCCCGAATCCAGAATCGGAAGTGCTCGGCTTGTTCGCCAACCGCTACATCATCAACAAACAAACCCGCAAGCTGCAAACTGTGAAGCCTAAAGCTGATCCTATTGCGGCCATGCTGCAACAACGTCAAGCCGCCGAAGGAGCTGTGCAATGAGTGAAATGATCGCAACCGGTGAGCTGATAGAGCGTTTGCTGCGCGGTGAATTTATTTGTCGCACCACCTTCGAAGATGGCTGGCGTGCGCTGAAAAGCCCGGCAACCTTAGACAAAGTAGAAAGTTACTTAAACCAGATTAACCGCACCGTGGCACAAGCTGCAGAAGGCGAGGTGTTTTTCGCTGGCTACGTCAATCTCGGTGACAATGAACGCAAAGTGATTTCGCAGCAGTTTCGTGAAATTTGTCATTCGCTGATCCCACTGGTGGAATGGTTGGTGTTAGTGCAAGAAGCCAGTGGTCAGGACGCGCCATTGTCGCAAGGTGCACCGGTGCGGCTTACCGAGCTGCAAACCCGCATTGAAGACACGCCGGCATTTCGTGAGCAGCTGGCCAAGCTGAGCCAATATCGCTTATTTGGCTCTAGCGCCAGTACCGTTGATGGTCAGATTAAGTTGGTATTCAAGCGCTTGGTTGAGCTTGGCTATCTGATTAAACCTAATCCAGAAAAGCAGATCTTTATTGCCACCGGTAAGTTGGATTATCTCTACGAAGTGATCCGCTTTATTGATGAGACGGAGAGCCTGAGCTTAGAAGCGCAGGCAGAAACGGCCAGTCAACGGGAGCTGATATGAGCAATAATCTGCATCAGTCGGGGGTAAAACTGCTGCGGCTGCTCGGGCGTAATGCCGAGCTGGTGATGGATGCGTACCTGAGTGGCAGTGTTGACGAGCAAGCATTAGAGCCCTCCACGGTCACCAAACTGACCGAAAGTGGCATTTTGTGGCGTCCAGAGCCGAATGAGTCATTGCGTTTATCACGTAATGTGCGGGCCATGCTGGAAGATGGCCTCAAAGATGAACGGAACCGCCAGATCAACGCGAATGTGGGCTCGGCGTTAGCGACGATTAAAACCGTGGCCGGACATTATCGCGAAGCGCGCGCTAGTGTGGATTACAGCGCAGCAGAGGCTTATTTGGCCGATCTGTCAGAGCAGGTCTACAGCTTTACCGAAAGTCTGCGTTACTCCATCCGGGTATTGTGGGGGCGCATTAATAACGAATTTGGTTATGTCGGCTCGCTGAATGCCAAAATTCGTGAAAACGAGCTGGCACAAAGTCAGGTGTCTGAACTGCTTAACGGCTTGGAGATGTTTGAGTTTGCTGAACTCAGTGAGTTAGCCGGTGATGTGCGCGAATTGCGTAAGCTGCTGGTAACGGGGTTACAAGAAACCCTGACCAATTGTGCTCAAGAGTTAAGTGTGGTGCAGGGGCGACTGCTGGAATTGCTCGGCCGTTTTCGGCAAATTCAGGGCCGTACCCGTTTACTTAAAGGTTGGTTGCTTTATACCGATCTGCATCCCGATTATGAAGTGGCTGACCACGTCGCCCACAAGCAGATCCCACAGCTATTTAATCAGGCGGAAGCCTTATTGGCCCCCGCAGCTGTCGATGTGCACAATGCGCAACATGAAACCGAGTTGATGCAATTAGTGGCGGGGATTCGCAGCATTAGCCGCGAACAACAGCAAACGCCGTTATCAGCGCCAACGCCGGTAGAAGTTTCTGCCGCAGAAGAGTTTGATATTCCCGATAATCCGCTCAAACAAGCGGTAGAAGCGTATTTCTGCGCGGTAATTGAGTCAGGGCAAAATCAGTCGGCGTTAGACTATCTGTCAACGCAGGCGCTGCCTTGGGATCGCGAGAGCTGGTTGTTCCAAGTCATCGGCGGCTTTGAAGGCTTAAGTGATGAACATAAGCAGTTCTTCGCTATTGAGCCGCTTGGCGTGTCACACGACATCTATACCGGTAACTTTATTATTCAAGATGTGGAAGTGGGCCTGCGCTAAGTGTAGGCCTTGAACAGCTGAACTCGCTGTAGCGGAAGTATGATCCAGTTAGTGTTAATCAGTTGAGGCTCATGCTACTGTGCCGCTCGCGCAAACATGCAGTGTTAAAGCAGGTTTGAACGTCACTGATACTCTCTTGTCCGGTTTTGGCATTTGTCCAAATACCGTGTCATTGCAGCTTAGATTCGTCACCAGTGCGACAAAATGTCGCCGTCGAGTGTTTAGGCTGTGGCTGATGTCATTATTTATCTTTTGCACATAGTAATTGGCTAGGTCAATTAAGCGGTTCGTGCTAGAAATTCAGCGTTCACTAAACTAGATGCATGATTTGCGCTAGATAGATTATTTTTGGCTACGCATTGAGCGGAGCCTGAAACCAAGTTTTATTTCCCACGAATGAGAAAAAGGATTGGGTTACATGTTAAGACGTGATTTTTTGAAAGGTGCGGCAGTGATGTCTGCTGCTGGTATGGTTGCTCCAGTGATGGCCAGTGCGGCAACTACTGATGTTACTACACAATATTCAGCAGGCGGTCGCCGTCGTTTCGTCATGACCCAAGCCTATGATGTGAAGCCGCCAATGGGCTCTGAAGGTAAAGTTAAGCTGTGGATCCCGCTGCCAGAAAATACTGAGTTCCAACAGCTTAATAAGGTGGAATACAAAGGTAATTTTGATGATGCCTATATCACCATGGATTACAGTTACGGGGCAAAGACCCTGTTTGTGACTTGGGCGGATTCTAAAAAGCCAATGAATCTGAACGTGGAGCTGGATATCAGCACTGAAGATTGGGAGCCTGCGGCAAGTGGCGCGCTGAAACACTATCGCACACCCACAGAAATCCGTTATCCAGAAGATGTGCAGCGCTATCTGCAACCTACAACTCATATTCCTACCGATGGTATTGTTAAAACCACGGCTGACAAGATTGTTGGCAGCGAAACTGATCCACTGAAAAAGGCGCATAAAATCTATTTATGGGTCAGCGAAAATATGTTCCGCGATAACGATGTGATTGGTTGCGGTACTGGTGACGTGCGTACCATTCTGGAAAGCGGTAAACTCAGCGGCAAATGCACCGACATCAACTCAGTGTTTGTTGCTTTAGCTCGTGCTGCAGGTATTCCTGCGCGTGAAATGTTTGGTATCCGTTTGGGCCGTGGCATCAAAATGGGTAAATACTCTAGCGCCTTCGGCAGTGCCGATGAGCACAATGTAGCGAAAGAAAGTGGCGGTCAACACTGTCGCGCTATGTTCTTCTTGGCGGGTTTTGGCTGGGTGCCGGTAGACCCTGCCGATGTGACCAAAATGCGTCTGAAAGAGCATAAAGAACATAGTGCACCTGAAGTCCAAGCCGTGAATGAATATCTGTTTGGTAACTGGGAAATGAACTGGGTTGGCTTTAACTGGGCGCGTGATTTCACCTTAGCGCCAGCGCCAGAACAAGGCGCCTTGAATAACTTCGGTTATCCATATGCTGAGGTTGATGGTGACCCAATCAACTTCTACGATCCGAAAGCTTTTGCCTATGACTATCGCTCAACAGAGCAGCTCTAAAGGATTATTGGCGACCATGGCCGCTGCCATTGTGGCAGCGGTAGCGTCGAGTCTTTGCTGTATTGGCCCACTAGTTTACTTAGTGTTTGGCGTGTCAGCTGCCAGCTTGTCGGGTTTGGAGCAGTACACTTGGCTGCATTATCCGATGCTGCTGTTATCCTCAGCGCTGATTATTATGGGCTTTTGGCGACTGTATTTTTCTAAACGGCCGATTTGTACTGGCCGTTTTAGTCGCACCAAAATGCTGGTGGCATACTGGATAACAGTCCCCATTGTCTTAGCATTTCAGCTGTATCCTTACGTCTTACCTTGGTTGTTGGAGTTGTTTGAATGAAACGATTACTCATATTAGCGATGTTGCTGGTGTCACCACTCACTTGGGCGGCGAATGTCAAAGTAGTGATCGACGTTGAAGCGATGACATGTCCACTGTGCGTCACGGTAGTGAACCAGGTATTACGTAAGACCGACGGGGTGATTAAAGCTAAGTCGTCGTTGAAAACCCGTCAGGCCAACGTCATTGTGCCAGAAGGTTTTGATACCGAGCTGCTGATTAAAGCGATTGATAAAACGGGCTATAAAGGCGTGATAAATAGCGTCGAACCGTTATCCTAAACGGTGTTTAGTCTAAAAAAGCGATGCCTAGCGCATCGCTTTTTTGTGGCCGCTATCCGCGAATATGACGTTATTGTGCTTGCAATAGCTGCTTACAAAGGCTGACGAAGTCAGACGAAGTAATGATTCCCTGCACCTTGCCATCGGCATCCGTGACCGGTAAACACCCATATTTGTGTTGAATAAAATAATCGACCACCTCAAGTAGCGGCGTATCACTAAACAATACCGGATACTCAGTCTCAACCAATTCGGTCAGCGGCATATGACGCTCACGTCGGTCTAATGCGCCAGCCCCATAGCGATTGTAGAGGCTCATGACCGTGGCAATCATCTTTTTGTGGGTTAGCACACCGACCAGCGTGCCAGAGGTTTCGGAGATAACGGGCAGATGGCGTACGCCGCGGCTCTGCATCAGCGCATGGGCATCGTAGATGGTGGCGGCATCGCTGATGCATACTGGATTGAGCGTCATAATATCGTGCACTTTCATGGTATTTCCCCTTACATCAGCCAAACAAACGGCTTCCTAGCTTGCATTATTATAGGCAGTTTTAGGCGAAACATAGCCGTCACCGGTAAGCTATCGTGGCCCTTTACAAAGCAAGCTATTCATAAACACTTTACCCGCATCATTCGCGATAACTCTATCGAGTCGGTCATAAAAATCAGTGACTTTACAAAATGGCTAGGCAGCTTAAGATCAATAGAGGACTCTTTTACTAAGCATCGTTTTTTATGACCACTGATGTCAGTATTGCCACGCTAAATTTGTTTAATTATGCCGAACCACCGCTGGCCTATCATGAGTTCGATAGCATCTACACGCAGGCGCAATGGCAGTTAAAAACGCAGTGGTTGTCTGACTGGGTGGATCAAGCCCAGCCTGCGCTGCTGGGAGTGCAGGAAGTCTTCAGTCCGGAAGCGTTGCAAATACAGTTAATGACACATGGGTATGAACACTTTGCCTGTGCGGGATCGCCATCTGTAAGTGGCTATGTTGCCAATCAAAGTGTGGTGATGCTCGCTAGCCGATTTGAGATTACCGAAGCCGCTTCAGTACCGCTCGACTTTACGCTAGCTGCACGTTTTGGCGTTAACGAGGAGTTTACTCCTAGCCGGGAAATGCTGCGTGCCACCATACAAATACCGGAAATTGGTACCACAGATATGTACGTGGTACACCTTAAGTCACCGCGCGCGATGTTAGGTCATCAGGATGTGAATCTCGAAGGCTACAGCGCTGCGCTGGCGGGCAGTGCCCTTGGTCGTTGGGCTTCAGTGGTCAAGCGTGGCACAGAAGCCATGCTGCTATATCAGGCGATTTTGGAGCGCCGGGCGCAAACCGGCAATGCGGTCGTGGTGGTGGGTGACTTTAACGCGACGATCGACAGTAGCGAGCTACGTGGACTGTTGACCGCGCCAGATCAGCTTTATCGTGGTGATCTGCACGCCACCGGGTTATTAGCGCTTAATGAGCAAGAGCGACTGTGTCATTTACGCCATTTCCAGCTGCAGGATGCTCAGACGCTGGCGGTCGCCTGTGCGCCAGATAAGCCAAAACGTGTCAGTCATTTCCACGGTGCGCGCGGCTCAATTGTGGACCATATTTTACTCAGCCAAGAATTTGATTGTCAGCAGCAACATAGTCTGGGACAAGTCAGCCAATATCACATCTTTAATCAACATCTCATTAAACCCAAACACCCTCATGATGATTATGCCAGCGACCATGCACCTGTAATGGTCAGTTTGGCATTACGCCATGAGGGGACCGAATAGCGCCCAAGCGTATGCGATACCGCACTTTGTTAAAACTGGCGAAATAGCTGCGGCGCTTTTTGGGTGAGTTTTCCATCAAGATAAGCATCGACTATCGCATCTTGGTAATGCTGGTAAATCAGTGGTAGATGGTGCGGTTGCCACTGGCTGGCGCGCCATAGCATGCCGTTGCTAGTTTGTGGTTGGCTTGGAATAGCATCTGAGCTGATGGCGAGTTCTGCCAATTGTGGTAGTTCCTCGCCAAGCGCGATGACAGCACGTGCAGCGAGCATGTGTAGCGTGTCGCCACGCACCAAGGGCGCGGTGCATTGGTGAATGATCGCGCCAGCATCAAGCTGGTTGCTGAGCTGATGCACTGTCATGCCCGTCATCTGCGGTTCCAACATATAGCTCGGCCAGAAATGGGTGATGGCGCCCTTGTACCAAGGCGACAAGCCGCCGTGACAGTTCCACTTATGTTTAGGCGCACTGTCGAGTAACTCTTGGCTGAGTTTGTGGCAGCCGTAGGAAATGAGCAGGTCGGTTGCATGTTGCTTGATGATATCGATCACTGGCTGGCTATTAAGCTCAGTTACTCCGATAGATAAGCTCGGTACGTCTGGCCATTGCACCGCGCCAAAACTGTCATTTTCAACGCGCTCTCGCTCGCTGAAATGGTGATCAAATAGCGTGCGCAGTGACTCTTCAATATGTGCAGGAGCTTTGGGGAGAAACTGTTCTCGTTGCTCGATAATCACATAGGCGAGTTTGCCGGTTTTAGCTAAGCAACGAGCGATGTAGGCATGGCGAGGATGGTTGCCGCACACAAAGACTATGCTCATAGGGTTTTCCCTGTATTGAATCTAATTAATTGATGTTGTTCGAGCTTTTCAATTACGCCCCGTAAGCTTGCCAAAGGTAACTTGAGCTTGTCGGCAATGTCGAGCATGAAAGTCTTCCCGTCTGACTCACTTAAAACCGTCAGAATCGCGTTCAGCTCCTGTCGGCCATCAAGCAGTTGGTCGCTGGATGTGTGGCGATTTATCGGGGTATTGATATTCGGATACAAGCCGCGTTTGCCGAGTTGCGGCTCTCCATAAGGTTTGAGGTTGAGCGCTTTGCCCGAGATTTCGGTGCTGAGCAGCAACTGCTCCAATTGGTCGATGGAGTCGATGACTGAGCCCATATCCATAAAGGCTTTATCGTCGAGCGAGTTGTGATACTGCGGGAAAACACCATACACTGTCTTCGCGACTTGCCCCATAGGTAGGTTAAAGCCAGGCGCGCAATATTGGCGTTCATCCGAGCCGTACAGCGGCGTAAATGATTCCATGCGCCAGTCACCAGTTGCCGCCAGTTTACCTATGTAACGATCAAACAAGGAATTACCCCGCTTACTCGCTTTATAACGCAAATTGGTGGCTGGGCCGCCAAGACAGGTGAGAATTAATCCCGCCTCCAAATGTTGCTGCAAATGCTGATGATGCTGCGACAAAAAACACAATGACCCGATAGTTTCTGGATTGAGTAGAAAGCGGTAGCTGAAGCGACGCCGCGGCCATTGTTGCATCCGACGATAAAGCCCAAGCAACACCAACGGGCCGCTTAGTTCGTTATTTGCTAGCGAAGGATGGCACAAATAGCTGCTCAGTAAAATTTCACGTTCGCTTTCCCCGGCAAGTAGTGTTTGCGCGTATGGGACACCACCTTGTTCATCAAAGTGACTGTCGATTTTGACCTTATAAACTCCCGCAGTTAACCGCTCACGTTGCTGCTGGCTGAGACAAAACCCCCATGTGCGGTGGTAATAACTGGTGACATAGGGAATCGCATCAGCAAGGTGCGGAATTGAGTGCAGATGCGGCTGCAACTGCTCAAGCGTCATCTCGGCCTCAATCGGTTCGGAGTAGTTCACCACATGCAGGTTGCTGACTTGGGAATCGCAGATTAATTTGCCGTCCGGCCCCCACAGGCGAGCTCGTTGAAAATGCCACTCAGGCGGTACTGTCCAATCAAACACCTCAGTACCTGAAGCGACCTTGGTCATGGTGAGCGGCATGAACTGGCTGAAATATGCGATAGATTGTTCTAATCCCGGCCCTGAAATAGAACGGCAAATGGGAAATAGATCATCAAAAACCTTGTTTAAAAACTGATACTCAGCTGCGTTCGAACTCATCCTGTTTTCCTGCATGATGTCGGAGTCGTAAAATTATCACATGCTTACCCCGTTGGGGGAATGGTAATTGTCTGATTCCTATGGATGATTCTGGTGGGCATTCACAATGCCAAGCGCAAGTGACGGTAGGCATAGCAGACTATGTCGAATAGGGACTCAACTTTCCAAGATGGTCAATATTTCTACTCGTGTTGCATCAGCATAGTGCACTGGTCAAGTGTAGTGCTAGCTCTTCACTGACGGTTCAAGTATCAGTTCACATGAAGTCAACTGTGTCAGTTGCATGAGGTTTAGTATCAGTCGCGTGAATTTTAGTCGCTTTGTGATCGTGTTGGCGGGTCTCTTTTGATGCACTTACATGAAAAACTCTCATCATTGCTTCTATGGCGCTTTTCAGTACATTTTGTCGTTTTGAACAAATCCGTGATCTGCCGCGTAACTTTTGCGGCCAACGCCTGAGAGGTCGATCACACGCTGGCAGTTCTCATGAAAAACATCACCGTTTGCCATACGGTAAATAGGCTGCTTTTGTTAAGCTAATTTGCTGCGACTCATAATTAACTTAATGATTTTTAACAGTTAAACTAATATTATTAAAGCGCTTATAAGTTACAAAAGTACGACTTAGTTTCAATGTAACCCGCCCCAACTTTCCATTTTTACGCCGTTGTTATACTCGCCTCGAAAGCTGAAGGAGGTGAGGTAAGCGTCGTGAAAAACACGCCACCATCACCACAGAATGCCCCGATTCTTTGTGCATGCGGACACTGACACAAGCGCCTAGCGTCACCTCCATAGAGGTGCTGGTAACGGGTTTTCAACCGGATTCTGAGAGTGCTCAGGCAAAAAACAGTAAATCACACTGAAGCACTCGTGAGTAATGACAAGCCGAGCCACAAGGCTCGCTGGAACACCGAATTTTACATCCTGCTGGAGGGTTGATTGTGAAAACGATAACCACAGATATAGCGGTCATTGGCGCTGGTGGCGCTGGCTTACGTGCAGCGATTGCTGCTGCAGAAGTTAACCCAGAACTGAACATCGCACTGATTTCTAAAGTTTACCCAATGCGTTCTCACACTGTTGCGGCCGAAGGTGGCTCAGCGGCAGTCGTTAAAGAAGAGGACAGCCTAGACAACCACTTCAACGACACAGTAGCCGGTGGCGACTGGTTGTGTGAGCAGGACGTAGTTGAATACTTCGTTAAAAACTCCACTCGCGAAATGATCCAAATGGAACTGTGGGGCTGCCCATGGAGCCGTAAAGAAAACGGTGAAGTGAACGTGCGTCGTTTCGGCGGTATGAAAATCGAACGTACTTGGTTCGCCGCTGACAAAACCGGCTTTCATATGCTGCACACCCTGTTCCAAACCTCAATGAAGTACCAAAGCATCGTACGTTACGATGAATACTTCCTGCTGGACTTGGTGGTTGTAGAAGGCGAAGTCCAAGGTGCTATCGCTGTGTCTATGGCGGAAGGCGAGCTGGTGTGCTTCAAAGCCAAATCAGTGATTCTGGCAACCGGTGGTGCAGGTCGTGTTTATCACTTCAACACCAACGGCGGCATCGTAACCGGTGATGGCATGGCAATCGCTTATCGTCACGGTGTACCTCTGCGTGATATGGAATTTGTGCAATATCACCCAACCGGTCTGCCAGGCACCGGTATTTTGATGACTGAAGGTTGCCGCGGTGAAGGCGGTATCATGGTCAACAAAAACGGTTACCGTTACCTGCAAGACTACGGCCTAGGCCCTGAAACACCAGTTGGCCAGCCACAAAACAAATACATGGAACTGGGTCCACGTGACAAAGTTTCACAAGCCTTCTGGCACGAACAACGCAAAGGCAACACCATCAAACATCCACTGGGTGATGTGGTGCACTTGGACTTGCGTCACTTGGGTGCTGACTACCTGCACGAACGTCTGCCATTCATCTGTGAATTGGCTAAAGCGTACGTCAACGTTGACCCAGTAAAAGAGCCAATCCCAATTCGTCCAACCGCACACTACACCATGGGCGGTCTGGAAACTGACGGCAATACCGAAACCTGTATTAAAGGTCTGTTCGCGGTCGGTGAATGTTCATCTGTTGGTCTGCACGGTGCTAACCGTCTGGGTTCTAACTCACTGGCTGAACTGGTGGTATTCGGTCGCTTAGCGGGTGAAACCGCAGTGCAACGTGTCGCTGAGTTTAAAGGCTGGAACGGCGCTGCATTTGAAGAGCAAACCAAAGCGGTTGAAGCGCGTATTGACGCACTGCTGGCGCAAAAAGGTACTGAAAACTGGTCTACCATCCGCACCGAAATGTGCATGAGCATGGAAGACGGTTGTGGTATCTACCGTGACGAAGCTGGCATGCAAGCCACTGTTGATAAGCTGGCTGAACTGCGTACTCGTTACAAAAACATCGAAATCACTGACAAGAACAAAGTGTTCAATACTGACTTGCTGTACGCAATCGAAGTGGGCTTTGGCTTGGATGTGGCAGAAGCGATGGCGCACTCTGCCATCAACCGTAAAGAATCTCGCGGCGCGCACCAACGTCTGGACGAAGGTTGCACCGAGCGTAACGACAAAGAATACCTGAAGCACTCGCTGGCGATTTACCAAGGCGACTGCGCTCCAGCCATCAAGTATGGCGATGTGAAAATCACTAAATCTCAGCCTAAAGCACGTCTCTACGGTGATGCTGCCAAACAACAGGAGAACGCGTAATGGATAAGTTGCAAACTGTTAACGTCCTTCGTTACGACCCAGCCAAAGATGACGAGCCGTATTTAGAAGCGTTCAAAGTGCCAGCCAATGACACTACCTCAGTACAAGATGCATTGGCTTACATCAAAGATAACTTGGACAAATCACTGTCTTACCGTTGGTCTTGCCGCATGGCGATCTGTGGTTCTTGCGGTGTGATGGTAAACAAAGTACCTAAGCTGGCCTGTAAAACCTTCCTGCGTGATTACCCAGAAGGTATGACACTGGAGCCGCTGGATAACTTCGCTATCGAAAAAGACTTGGTGGTGGATAAAACCCCATTCTTGGAACGTCTGGAAGCTATCAAGCCTTACATCATCGGTAACGATCGTAAGCCAGAAGACGGTACAAACCTGCAAACCCCAGCGCAGATGGCGAAATACAAGCAGTTCGCTGGTTGTATCAACTGCGGCCTGTGTTACGCAGCCTGTCCTCAGTTTGGTTTGAACCCAGAGTTCATCGGCCCTGCAGCACTGACCTTGGCACACCGTTACAACTTGGATAACCGTGACCATGGTAAGAAAGAGCGTATGAAGCTTATCAACGGTGATAACGGCGCTTGGGGTTGTACCTTCGTAGGTTATTGCTCAGAAGTTTGTCCAAAACACGTTGATCCAGCAGCTGCTGTTAACCAAAGCAAAGTGGAGTCTACTAAAGACTTCCTGATTGCCATGTTGAAACCTTAGGAGACACATAAGATGCAAAACCGTAAACCTTATGTCCGTCCGATTCACCGCACTTGGTGGGCTGAGACTAGTCGTTTCAGTTTCTACATGGTGCGTGAGTTGACCATCATTCCGTTGATTCTGTTCACTTTGAACCTGTTGGTGGGCTTGTACTCACTGACTGATGGCAAAGCGGCATGGGAAAGCTGGGTAGCTTTCTCTGCCAGCCCAATCGTGCTGGTAGTAAACCTGTTGGCACTGGCTGGCGCGCTGTATCACGCGAAGACCTTCTTCAGCATGATGCCACAAGTGATGCCAATTAAAGTCGGTGCAAAGCCTGTGTCTAAAGGCATTGTAGTTGCTGTGCAATGGGCTGTTGTTCTGGCGTTTTCTACCGCTGTTATGTTGCTGGTTTAATAGGAGACCATCATGCTTAATTATTCTCCAAAACGTTCTGATGAGCCTATCTGGTGGAGCCTGTTTGGTGCCGGTGGTGTTTGGTTCGCTATCGTTACCCCAATCACTGTATTGCTGATGGGCCTGTTGCTACCGCTACATGGCTTAGGTCTGGTTGACCTGAACTACGACAAACTGTTGGCCTTTGTCGCTAGCCCAGTCGGAGCGGTCTTCACTGTACTGACTATCGCTTTGCCAATGTGGCACGCCATGCACCGTGTACACCACGGTCTGCATGACCTCAAGTTCCATGTGGGTGCTGTCGGTAAATATCTGTGCTACTTCGTCGCTTTAGTGTTCACTGTACTGGCAGCTATTTGGGTACTTGACCTGATCTAAGTCCCTGACGGGGTATTTGGCGGCCAATTGTTTGTGGGTGAACAGGCCAAAAAATGCCCCTTTTTACTTACGTTAGCTATAGTTAATCAATGCCTATGCTATGCTTGGCGCTCGAAAAATTCTGGGTGTAAGGCTCCTATATTGATGATTAATTCAGCTGTTATTGCAAAAGTTTCAGATGCATTGTCGTTTAATAAAAAGCGACCAATGAAATTAAAACGGCACTTCATCACCAGTATTTTGTTGGCAACCGCTTGGATGCTGACACTCATGTCTTTCACCGTCTTCCACCTGCTAAAAACCACTCACGATGAAAGTCTTGAAACACGCAGCTTGGAGATGGCGAGCATTGTCGCACTCGATCCTGTCGTGATTAATGCCGTTGAAGAAGCCAATCAGCATGGCGGCGTTAATATTCGTCCTTATATCGAAAGTTTGCGAGCGCAAACTGAAGTCACCTTCATTGTTGTCGTCAATAAATACGCCATTCGTTTAAGTCACCCAGATCCGAAAAAAGTCGGTCAGAAATTTGTCGGTGAAGACTTAATTCCCGTCTTAGAAAACGGGATTAAGCACAGCAACTACGCCGTTGGCTCGCTGGGGAAAGCGATCCGTAGTTTTGCGCCGGTAATGGTCGATGGCAAAGTGGTCGGCGCGGTGTGCGTCGGTATTCTCAACGAAGAAGTGGCACACCTGTTTATCAAGCAACACTCTAATCTATTGATTGTGGTGATCATGGTGCTGTTGGTGGCCATCATGCTGATTGTGACCTTGATGTCTAAGCTGAATCGCACCATGAAAGACCTCGACCCTGAACTGGTTGTTAACATGCTGATGGAACATGATCGTATCTTTAATGCGATTCGTGACCCCATAGTCTCTATCGATAATAACCTCAATATCACCGCCATCAACGACATTGCCACCAAAATTATTGCCATGGGCAGTATGGGTAAAAAAGATTTTATTCATCAGCCGCTTGCGCGATTTTCAACGGCATTAAGTCAGATAGTTAAAGCGGGTACTGGTCGCGAATTTACCGGTACCATTAAACTCGGCAAACTCGATTATCGGGTCTGCATTTACCCATTGCAGAGTGGTCAGGAACATCATGGTTATGTGATCATTTTCCTGTCAGATATGCAGCTCAACGAGCTGAAGAAAGAGCTGATTTACTACAAGAACTACGCTGAACTGTTGCGTAGTAAAACTCATGAATACTCAAATAAACTCAATGTGTTAAGTGGTATGTTGCAGTTGCAGCATTACGATGATGCGATTGAGTTTATCGATCGTGAGAGTAAAGGCCATCAACGGATTATTGGCAACATTGTCCGCTCCATCCAAAATAGTACTGTCGCATCTTTGTTACTGGCGAAATACAACAAGGCGGCAGAGCTCGGCGTCAAGTACCTGTTGGATGAAGATAATATCCTTAAGGATTACAGTAAGCCGGTCTCAGAAAAACTGGCGACGATACTAGCAAACCTCATTGATAACGGCATTTTAGCCGCCTGCAATAACAAGCATAACGCTGCGCCTATGGTGCAGATCTATGTGAGTGATCGCAGTCAACATGTTATCCTTGAAGTACAGGACAGCGGCGCCGGCGTAGCGCCGGAGATTGCCGATAATATTCTCGAATTTGGTGTCAGCAGTAAAGATGAACAGGAACAAACCGGGGTCGGCCTGTATCTTGTCAACGAGCTGGTTAATCAGTTGAACGGCAGTATCGACTGGGAACGCACTGAAGATAATACCACCCTGTTCTCCATCTACCTTGATAAAGGCGAAATCAAGCGCTATGAAGAAGAAAGTCACTACCATGATTATTGAGGATGATCCCAGAGCGAGTTACGCACTGGAATCAACCATTAACCAGCACACCGACTTCGAAGTGGTGGCCGTGAGCGAAACCTACGCTGACGCTTTGATGCAGTTTGAACTGTATAAACCGCAGTTGGTGTTTGTTGACATTACCCTGCCAGACGGTAGCGGTTTGGACGTGATCCAAAAGCTACGCCGCGATGGTGCCAACTGCTATTTCATTATGACCACTGCTGAACGTGACGCTACCACGGTAGAACACGCGGTCCAGCTGGGCATTAGCGACTATTTGGTAAAACCTGTGCGTATGTCACGGGTGCGTCAAGCGCTGGACGACTACAAACTGTATCGTCAAAAACTGGCGTGCCATGACACCGTTGACCAAGGTGCGATTGATCTGATCTTGGGTAAGCGCAGTACCAATGCCCCAGTGCGTAAAACACCAAAGGGGATTGATGCCACCACGCTAGAATCGCTGAAGCAGATCCTCAAAGAGGAAAAGCTGACGGACTTTTCTGTGGATGATATGAGTGAACGCATGAACGTGAGCCGTATTACGGTGCGCCGTTATCTGGAATATCTGGAATCTGAAGGCGTCGTTAAAATGGTATTGAACTACAAGACCGGAGGACGTCCGCGTCGTTTGTATCAGCTGACTGACGTGAATTTGCTAGATTAGGCTCACCACGGCTGAACAAGTATAAAAAGACCACCTTGCGGTGGTCTTTTTTTGTCTCATTACCTCTCCCGCCTTAAGGTGAGGTATTCGTCGTCAAATCATACTGCACTTGCCCTTCATCGTTTTCCCAAGTGATGCGGCTGAATGCCAAGCCAATGCTCGTCTGCACGCCAGCCGAAGACATAGATAACGCAAAGCTACTCGCAATGGACTGATCAAGCGTAATCTTATTTGGCTGCTGCTGACCCGTTATATATTGATGATCTTCGATCACAACTTTTTCTATGTCGTTGGGATTACCCAGCATACAAAGTAACGGTTCTTGCAGTTCGCTACCGAAGTTGAGCTCCGATACTGAAAGTATCGACACTTGGTGTTGCGTGAGATAATCAACCGATCGTCCTAACCCAACACTGTAGCTGTCTATCGGTAAGAAAGTTTCTTTACTTGCGGGTAGAGGGCCTATGGCGAGAAACGTCTCCGCAGCACAGTCAGGAACTTGCTGAGTAGCGGCCAAATTATCGATAAGTACCGTACTGTTGTTGTAGCTAAATTGGAAATTTGCAGGTGATATCGTCAAGGAGATTTGGCCGTTGCCGTCACTATAGCTGCTGAAGATGACCTGCTGGAGATTTAGCTGTATCTGTGGGTAGTCGGTGAATTGAAAACTGACCGAACTGGTCGGCTGATCTGAAAGCAACGCTTGCAACAATGGCCGCGATTGCCGTCCCTGATCTAACGCCACCGCTATATCCGCCATGTTAAGACGACCAATCCGAGATGTCGAACCACTGGCTTCGCCGAGTTGCCGTGCGACAGCAAATGACAAGGCTGTAATAGGCAGCTGACCATTGCCATCAATTGTCATACTGCCGATAACACTATTGTTAGCATTACCGCCTGTATGTTGAGCGCTCAGGCGTTCAAGTTCGGCGTAAATCGCCTGTAAATCGTCGGCGGTGGCGCCGTCCTGACCTGCGGGGCCCGGCTCACCTTGCGGTCCCATTGGACCGATATCACCTTGTATACCTTGCTCGCCCTGCGGACCAGCTTCCCCTTGTACTCCTTCCGTGCCTTGTATGCCTTGTGGTCCCATTGGGCCAGGCGGACCCGCTTCACCTTGCGGGCCGGGTGTGAGTTCTACATTTTGAAGATCGGTGGTTAACTGACTAACGTTGCTTTCTAGCTGTTCCACGCGTTGTTTTATGTTGTCTGTCTTTGCCTGTACCGATGACATACCGACTGTCACTACTGCGGTTATCCATACCAGAAGTTTCATTCCGCTTTCCTCGTGCTTGTAGCAATCGTCCGTAATCCCGAACGCTAGAACAGCAAAGGATTAAGCATTAGCCAGCTTGCTGGAAAAGGCAAAATATTAGCGGACACCGATATAAGATCAGACCTGTTGCTTGCTGCGTGACGCAGGATTGAAGACAATAAAAATGCCGCCAACACTCATTATTACACGTGGTTAGCGACATTCTTTATACGCATGCGGCTGTTTATACTGAGGCGTTGACCAGAGAACCGGGCGCCAGATTGTGCAATATATCTTGCAAGTAACTTTGTGCCTGTGCTGTGTCGCCACTATCCAGCGCATCACCAATTTGAGACAAGGCGTTTTTTAACGGATTATCACTGTCGTCTGACTCGCTATCATTAGCGCTCAAAGAGGCGATAAGTGAATCATATGCACTCTGAGCACTGTCCGTATCGCCATCGTTTAAGGCAGAGATCAAACTCAGTAGATTATCACTGCTGCTGTCATGATTTGCTGTCGGTGGAGGAGGTGGCATTTCACCATTGGTTGGTGGGGTGAGGCTGGAGAAAGTGTCAGCCGCACTTTGTAAGCTGCTCAGATCGCCGTCCGCTAAACTCGTTTCAACCGCTGATAGAAATTGTCCGACCGGATCTGAGTCACTAAATCCACTGCTACTCGATGGTAAGGCGCTCACAATCGCATCGAAGCTGTCTTGTGCTGAGGCGAGATCGCCTGAATTAATCGAACCGACCAATGCCTGCAACTGGTTTTGCAAGGAGGTTGCTGTCGAACTGGTGATAGACGGCATAGTCGTCAGTGAAGATATGCCTGAGATATTCATAGGTGTCTCCATTATATAAAGTTGTTGTTTTATATTGGAAGCCAAGTCTTATTAGTTGCTGTTGATGACTAAATTAAACCTAACCAAATATGAGTATCGGTGATTTATTTTGAAGCTTTATTGAATATCTTAAGTGTTATAGAGGGAATTGGTTTTTAAAAAATATCTTTACGCTTGTAAAAATAATAAGTTACTGATTTTAGTTGTTTTATTTTTATTTTGTGTAAGTGGGTGTAATACAAATTGATACAGTGGAAAAATAAAATATGACCGTATTCATATGTAATAAATGAAACAAATTTATACGTTTGTTACTCTGTTTTATAGAAAGCAATATTTGAGACAGAATATAATAAATTTTTGTCTTTACTACCCCTTAAAAACAAGCTGATTATTGATGTTGCTCTATAACGAGTGCATCAACTTTGACTTAGGTGTGTAACGGCACTTGCAAAAATAGGTTCAAAAAAAGAGCGATCAGATGATCGCTCCTAAGATACTTATCGACTATTTAGCACTGGTTGCATCAGCTTTACGTCGTCCCGCCAACTGCTTTTCAATTGCCATTATCATCTTCGCGGCAATATCTTCGTTAGTAGCGGTTTCAATCCCCTCAAGGCCAGGTGATGAGTTCACTTCCAGCAGTAACGGCCCTTTGTTAGAGCGAATCAGATCCACACCCGCGACTTTTAGCTCCATCGCTTTGGCCGCTTTAATGGCAATACGGCGCTCTTCCGGGGTAATTTTAATCAGTTCTGCACGACCACCTTGATGAATATTGGCGCGGAACTCGCCCGGTGCCGCCACTCGTTGAATTGAGGCCACCACTTTGCCATCAACCACAAAGCAGCGCAGATCTTTGCCGCTCGATTCTTTGATAAATTCCTGCACTAGAATGTTGGCATTCAGGCTCTTAAAGGCGTTAATCACACTCTCTGCCGCTTTGCGGGTCTCTGCCAACACCACGCCTTTACCTTGGGTACCTTCCAATAGCTTGATGATCAGCGGTGCGCCACCGACCATGTTGATCAAATCGCCCGTGTCGAGTGGTGAATTGGCGAAGCCGGTGGTGGGAATGTCCAGACCATTATCCAGCAACAGTTGCAACGCCCGCAGTTTATCGCGCGATTGGGCAATGGCGTCAGAGTTGTTTAAGCAGTAAATGCCGAGCGACTCAAACTGGCGCAACAGAGTGCAGGCATAGAAGGTCATGCTCGGCCGAATCCGCGGAATGACGGCATCGAGCTCATTCAACACTAAACCGCCACGGTAGTGAATTTCCGGCCGGGTGGCATCGAGCTTCATATAGCAGTTTTTGATATTAAAAAACTGGATCTCGTGGCCACGACTTTCAGCGGCTTCAATAATGCGGCGGTTGCTGTACAGGCTCGGGTTACTCGCTAACAGGCCGATTTTAAGGCCAGTAGTGCGGATCTCGGGTGCCTGATATAAGTGGGCAAGTTGATCGGATAAGCGTTCACCCAGCAAGCAGTGTCCCGCCGGATCAACCAGTGTACGGCCATGCATTGCTTCGCGCCCCAGCAGCATACGATAGCCCATGCTGTCGCGATTGGTCAGGGTCACTTCGACATCCCACAGTTGTTCACCCAGAGCGAGCGGTACACGGATCACCAAGCGCTTTTCACGATCGCCACTGGAGCTTTTGATGATGCGCTGATCGATCACTTTCGCTTCGCAATGGACTGTGACTTTGCGGTTATCCTGAATCGGATGCACCTCAAATGACACCCACGGCTCGCCGTTGCGCGAAAAAGGCTGAATATTGATGGCATGCAATGATGAGGTTTTGGCACCAGAATCCACGCGCGCCTTAATGGCGGGGATATTAAGCGTAGGAAACGCGCACCACTCATCACTACCGATAACAATTTTCGGCTCATTGCTTTGTATCATGTTTTGTAAACGCTCGAATAGTAAGGACTGAACATCCTGAAGAAATCAAAATGCTGGCTACTACAAGCATAGTCGCCGATTGGCGTGCTTTATAGCTGAAAAGCCACGGTTGGCAAAGTGATTTATGACGCCGCCATGAAAATTTCATCTTTGCCGCACAAATCTCGCTGAGAGTGTGGCCGTGGCAACATTGAGTTATGCATGCTTAGGCCAAATAAGTCGTGCTGTACTGAAAAGACAAAAGGCACTGAGGAGTGCCTTTTGAACGGGGATGTTGGCTGCGAGCGCTGGCCGATTATTGTTCCGGATCGTAATCCAACACTGGCGCCAGCCATTTCTCGGTTTCAACAATGCTCATGCCTTTACGGCGGGCATAATCTTCTACCTGATCGCGGCCAATATTGGTCACGCCAAAGTAGCGCGATTGCGGATGGGCAAAGTACCAGCCAGACACCGCTGCGGTCGGATACATGGCAAAGCTCTCGGTGATGTTGAGATCGATACATTCATTCGGCTTCAGCAAATCCCATAGCAGGCCTTTTTCGGTGTGATCGGGGCAAGCCGGGTAGCCAGGCGCAGGGCGAATGCCTTTGTATTTCTCGCGGATCAGCGCTTCGTTATCCAAGTTCTCATCGGCGGCATAACCCCAAAACTCTTTGCGCACTCGCTCGTGCATCCGTTCGGCAAAGGCTTCCGCCAAACGGTCCGCCAAACACTTGAGCATGATGGCGCTATAGTCATCGTGCGCTGCTTCAAAACGCTCAAGATGCGCATCAATGCCGTGACCTGCGGTCACTGCAAAGCCGCCCATATAGTCGGCTACACCAGTTTCTTTTGGCGCAACAAAGTCCGACAGACAGAAGTTGTGGTTGCCGACCCGTTCAATCTGCATCCGCAGATGGTGGGTGGTCATCAATACCTCGCTGCGGCTGTCATCGCTGTAGAGTTCGATGTCATCAAAGTTGACGCTGTTGGCAGGGAACAAGCCAATCACCGCTTTGGCTGTGAGCCATTTTTCGTCGATGATTTTTTGCAGCATCGCTTTGCCGTCGGCGAATACTTTCTTGGCTTCTTCACCAACAATCTTATCTTCCAAAATCTCAGGATAATGGCCGTGCAGTTCCCAAGCGCGGAAGAACGGCGTCCAGTCGATGCGATCGACTAAGTCCGTCAGCGGATAATCATCAAACACTTGAATGCCGAGCTGCTTGGGTTTGATTGGTGGATTCGCTGCCCAATCGTGAGTCACGCGGTTTTCACGCGCCGCTTCGAGGCTGGCGAGTTTTTTACGTTTGGTTTGCGACAGGCGTTTTTCGCGCATCACCGCATATTCTTGGTACGTGGCATCGATAGTCGCTTGGCGAGTGTCATCGTTAATGAGCTTGCTCACCATCGGTACCGCCCGCGACGCATCGGCAATGTAGATCGCTCCGTGCGGATAATGCGGGGCAATCTTCACGGCAGTATGAATTTTCGAGCACGTGGCGCCGCCGATAATTGCTGGAATGGTCAAACCTTCACGCTCGAAGGTTTTGACGTTGTGCACCATCTCATCAAGGCTTGGGGTAATCAGCCCCGACATGCCGATGATGTCGACCTTTTCTTTGCGGGCGGTTTCGACGATCTTTTCTACCGGCACCATCACGCCAAGATCGATCACCTCATAGCCGTTACAGGCCAGCACTACGCCGACGATGTTTTTGCCGATATCGTGCACGTCACCTTTCACGGTCACCATCAGCACTTTACCGTTGCTTTGGCCTTCAACTTTTTCCGCTTCAATAAACGGGTTGAGGTAGGCCACCGCTTTTTTCATCACGCGGGCGGATTTTACCACTTGCGGCAGGAACATCTTGCCTTCGCCGAACAGATCGCCGACCACGTTCATGCCGTCCATCAACGGCCCTTCAATCACATCCAGCGGTCGAGTGGCGGCTTGACGCGCTTCTTCGGTATCTTCGTCGATAAATTCGGTAATGCCTTTGACCAGCGCGTGTTCGAGGCGCTTGTTTACCGGCCAGTGACGCCACTCTTGTTCTTCAGGTTTGGCTGCGCCGGCGCCATTGCCGCGATAGTTTTCGGCAATCTCCAATAACTGTTCAGTGTTACTGGAATCAGCGACTGGGCAGGGCAGGTTGAGCACCACCGCTTCTACGCGCTCTTTTAGTGGCGGGTCGATGTCATCGTAAATCGCCAACTGACCGGCGTTAACAATGCCCATGTCCATTCCCGCTTTGATGGCGTGATAGAGGAACACCGCGTGGATAGCTTCACGCACCGTATTGTTACCACGGAACGAGAACGATACGTTCGACACGCCGCCAGAAATCATCGCGTGCGGCAAGGTCGCTTTAATATCTTTGATGGCTTCGATGAAATCGACCGCATAGTTATCGTGCTCGTCGATGCCGGTAGCGACCGCAAAAATGTTCGGGTCGAAGATGATGTCTTCCGGCGGGAAGCCGACTTGATCGACCAGAATGCGATAGGCGCGAGTACAGATCTCAGTTTTACGGGCGCGAGTATCCGCTTGGCCTTGCTCATCGAACGCCATGATGATTGCAGCGGCGCCATAGCGTTTAACTAAGGTGGCTTGCTCGATAAATTTGGCTTCGCCCTCTTTGAGCGAAATCGAGTTCACAATGCCTTTGCCTTGAATACATTTGAGACCCGCTTCAATCACTTCCCATTTGGACGAGTCGATCATGATCGGCACTTTGCAGATATCTGGCTCAGAGGCGATGAGGTAGAGGAAGCGGGTCATCACTTCCACGCCATCAAGCATGCCTTCATCCATGTTGATGTCGATGATCTGCGCGCCGTTTTCTACTTGGTCGCGGGCGACATCGAGTGCAGTTTCATAATCGCCTTCTTTGATCAGCCGCAAAAAGCGCGCTGAGCCAGTGACGTTGGTACGTTCGCCGACGTTAATAAACAGCGAGTTGCGGTCGATAGTGAGTGGTTCCAAACCGGACAAGCGGCTGGCAACCGGAATATCGGGTAGTGCGCGCGGCTGATACTGCTCCACCGCTTCACGAATCGCTTTAATATGCGCTGGCGTGGTGCCGCAGCAGCCGCCAACCAAGTTGAGCAGGCCTTCTTTGGCCCATTGGCCGATAACTTCGGCCATCTCTGCTGGCGTTTCATCGTAGCCACCAAACTCGTTTGGCAGGCCAGCGTTCGGGTGCGCTGAAACAAAGGTCTCGCTGATGCGCGCTAGTTCTTCCACATAGGGGCGCAGCTCTTTTGGCCCCAAGGCACAGTTCAAACCGAAAGAGAGCGGCTTGATGTGGCGCAGTGAGTTATAGAAAGCTTCGGTGGTTTGACCTGTGAGGGTACGGCCGGAGGCATCGGTAATGGTGCCGGAAATCATTACTGGCAGCTGTTGGCCGAGCTTTTCAAACACTTCATCGATGGCAAACAGCGCGGCTTTGGCGTTGAGCGTATCAAAGATGGTTTCCACCATGATGATATCGGCGCCGCCGTTGATCAGCGCTTCAGTAGCCTGCATGTAAGCTGTCACTAACTCATCGAAGTGAATGTTACGGAAACCTGGGTCGTTAACGTCTGGGCTGATCGAGCAAGTGCGGTTGGTCGGACCAAGTACGCCAGCAACGTAACGTGGAATCCCTGTCGCTGCGGCCACTTCATCGGCGGCTTGGCGGGCAAGTTTGGCGGCTTCAAAGTTAATCTCAGTCACCAGCTCTTGCATGTCGTAATCGGCCATCGCCACTGTGGTGGCGTTGAAGCTGTTGGTTTCGATGATATCGGCACCCGCTTCAAGGTATTCACGGTGAATGGCTTTAATAATGTCAGGTTGCGTTAACACCAGTAAGTCATTGTTACCTTTGACATCGCAGTGCCAGTCTTGAAAGCGTTC
Organism: Shewanella mangrovi; assembly: GCF_000753795.1. Classification (GTDB taxonomy): domain Bacteria; phylum Pseudomonadota; class Gammaproteobacteria; order Enterobacterales; family Shewanellaceae; genus Shewanella; species Shewanella mangrovi. The sequence goes on along the minus strand of NZ_JPEO01000006.1, from coordinate 159,286 downwards.
GCCACGGTAATCGGCTTCTTCCAGCTTGTACCCTTGGATCATAGTACCCATGGCGCCATCAATAATCAGAATACGCTGAGAAAGTGTAGATTCGAGCTGTTGTCGAACCGGCGCTGACGGGGTTTTGCAAGTTGCCATCGTTAAAAACCTTTTCTTCATGCCATGGACACAAATGCCTACAATTGTTGTATGATCCAGATCACATTCGGCATACGCCGTAATTATGGCATCTTAGATGCGGCTGCAGGCTTAATTAATGGGTTGTTTTGGACATTTATACGTATAGACGTCCATGATACGGATTCAAGGTTACTGCGGCAAGGTGAAATTGGCAGCAAGAACCCGAGTTGAAGCAAAGGATCCAGCATGACCCGAACCCGTAAATTGACGATATACTTGATGCGGCATGGCCACTGTGAAGGTGGTGAGATGTTACGCGGTAAAACCGACGTGCCTTTGAGTATTGTGGGTGAAGAGCAGATGTGGGATGCATGGCGCATCATCTCTGATGATATTGACGGTGCTCGTCTGTCTATCCTCAGTTCTCCGCTACGTCGCTGTTGTGATTTTGCCGATGCGTTAGTTGATGATATGCCAGAGTTTTTTGAGCGTTCGTTGCAAGTCTCGCCGTGGTTGTCTGAGCTTGATTTTGGTGATTGGGACGGCGTTCCTTTTGCAGAATTAGAAGCCTGTCATAGCGACGAATTGATTGCCTTTTGGCAAGACCCTCTTGATATCACCCCGCCACACGGTGAACCCGTACGTGAGTTTCATCAACGCGTTGTTACCGGCTGGAAAGAGCTGCAGCAACAGTTATTAAAAGCCGACAAAGACTATGCGATGTTAGTGACTCATGGGGGCGTGATCCGCTCGCTTATGAGTGATGTCATTTGCCCCGGCGAGTTACCTGCTGCCGGATTATTTAATGCGTTTGACTTGCCTTACGGTTCGGTTGTGAAAATTAGCCTGTTTGCGTCCGAAGTTGATGGTGAGTGGCAATGTTCCGGGCGACTACACTGGAACTTCTAACCTTTCTCTGTTTATCAGCCCTATAAACCTAGGCTAAGCTCTTAATTATTCAGGAAACAGAGTGACAGTCTCAGTGAAGCTGGTAGCCTTAAGCGATTTTTTGATGAGCGAACAACGCGGAGGTGGCTCATGAATGCTGCCCTCAGGGCAGAAAATCTCAGTTGGTCAGCCGACGGCACGCAGATTTTGCAAGACGTAAGTTTTGCGCTGCAACCGGGCAAAATGCTGGGGTTAATCGGTCCCAACGGTGCTGGTAAGTCCAGTTTACTTCGCTGCCTATATCGCTATCACCAGCCACAAGCGGGTAAAGTCCTACTTAATGATAAAGAAATCAATAGCATAAGTCATAAAACCTTTGCGCAAACGGTGGCGGTGGTGTTACAGGACACTCCGACCGAAATGAACACCAATGTTCAGCAAATAGTGGCCACCGGTCTGACCCCTTATAAAGGCCTTTTCCAATGGGATAACAAGGAGGATAATAACGCTATTCACTCAGCGTTATGCCAGGTTGGATTGGCCGACAAAGCATATGCGTCTTTTAGTCACCTTTCTGGTGGCGAAAAACAGCGAGCGTTAATCGCCCGGGCGATAGTGCAGCGACCTTCATTATTGATTCTTGATGAGCCGACAAATCATCTGGATATCCGTTATCAAATTCAGATTCTCGAACTGGTACGCAGTCTCGGGATCACGGTTATCGCTTCAATTCATGATTTGAACTTGGCATCGGCGCTGTGCGATGAGCTGTTGTTGTTGTCTCAGGGGCGTTGTGTCGCCTTTGGTGCAGCAGAAGAGGTGCTGACGGAGAGTCAAATTTCGCAGGTGTTTGGTGTCTGTTGCAAAGTGACACCACATCCGCAATTAGCGAAGCCGTTAATCCATTATTACTATGGTTATCATCACGAAAATGGCTTTAGCAATGACAGTGAGACGAATAATGAGGTTGTCACAGATGCCAATAACGCCTGACAACCTGCTGGCAGCACAGCCTAGACGCGGCACTCTTTGCTGGTGTCTGCTGCTGATGTTGTTAGTGCTAACGCCGCTGCTGGCAGCCAGCTTTGGGGCGGCGGAAATTGGTGTGGTGGATGTACTCAATGTACTGGGTAAGCGCTGGTTGGACATGGGGCAAGTGTCCGGCATTCGTGAACAGATTATCTGGGAGCTGCGTTTACCAAGGATCATTTTGGCATTTACTGCAGGAGCGGGTTTAGCGCTGAGTGGCTTTGTATTGCAAAGCGTCACGCGTAATCCGCTGGCAGATCCTTATCTGTTTGGGATTAGCTCTGGTGCCTCTTTTGGCGCTGTGTTGGCGATAACCCTGACCGGTGGGACAGTGTTGGCTGGTTTATCCTTGCCCGCCGGGGCATTTCTGGGGGCCTGTTTGTCAGTGTTGCTGGTACTGGCATTAGCGGGGCATAGGATGACGAGCCAAGTCGAACGTATGTTGCTGTCCGGTGTGGCGGTGTCATTCATGTTTGGCGCACTTACCAGCTTGTTGTTGTACTTCTCTACGCCGTTGGCGGCGCAGTCTATGCTGTTTTGGACCATGGGCAGTTTTGCTCAGGCCGAGTGGCACAGTTTGTGGTTGCCGGTAGGCGTAGTGACCATTGCACTTGGCTTAGTGTTTGGCCAAAAGCGACAGATCCTTGCCATGTTAAGTGGTGATGAGACCGCACACACTCTGGGGGTCAGGGTAGTGAAAATGCGGCTGGGAATGTTGCTGTTGTGCTCGCTCATCACCGCAACTTTGGTGGCACATTGTGGCGGGATTGGGTTTGTGGGGTTGATGGTGCCCCATCTGGTACGTCTGTTATTGCCCGGACAGCAACCGATATTGCTGACGGCGATAGTAGGTGGCCTGTTTATGGTGTGGGTAGATGTGCTCGCTAGAAGTGTACTGCCTTCACAGGAATTGCCGGTGGGCGTGCTCACCTCGGCTGTAGGTAGTGTGTTTTTCCTGTTCGTATTACGAAGACGCGGACAGTAAATCAATCAGGATGGAATCGTATGTACAAGGTATCCCCAGTTAATCACTCACTTGATAGTGAGATACACTCGTGTATTGACAATAAAACCAAGCCCCTTGGTGCTCTCGGTGAACTCGAATCACTGGCACTGCAATTAGGGCGTATTCAGTTAACTTCCGCTACTGACAAATTAGCGATCAACAAACCCACCATGCTGGTGTTTGCTGGCGACCACGGTATTGCCGATTACGGCGTATCGATTGGTGACAGTGACATTACCACGCAGATGGTTGCGAACTTTGTGAATGGTGGCGCTGCGATCAATGTTTTCTGTCGCCAAAATGGGATGGCGCTAGAAGTGATTGATTGTGGCATTAAAACCCCAGTGGATGATGCGCGCATCATCAACCAACGTCTGGGTAACGGTACTCAAGCGATGCACAAAGAAGCCGCGATGAGCATCGACACTGTGCATAAAGGTTTTGCCTTTGCCCGTGAGTTGGTAGAACGTCATGTGGCCAATGGCAGTAACCTGTTGGCAATAGGCGAAATGGGCATTGGTAACACCACTTCGGCCGCCGCCGTTATGGCAGCGTTGACAGGCATTCCGGTGGCCGAATGTACCGGTAAGGGCACTGGCATCGACATCGTTGCGTTAAAACGTAAACGTATTATTGTGGAGCAAGCCTTGCTAGAGCACTATTCACACCTGACGAATCCGATTCAGATTTTGGCGTGTTTGGGCGGTTATGAAATCGTGCAGATGACCGGCACTATTTTGGCAGCAGCTGAGTTTGGCGTGCCAGTATTGGTCGATGGTTTTATCGCATCTGTGGCGGCATTGGCTGCGGTTGAGCTGGCGCCAGCGGTACGCGACTACCTGATCTTCTCGCACGAGTCTGGAGAGCACGGTCATAGACGTTTGCTATTACGTTTGAATGCACGCCCTATGTTGCGTTTGGGCTTGCGGTTGGGTGAAGGTACTGGCGCGGCGCTGGCGCTGCCATTGCTGCAGGCGGCCGTTGCCTTTTACAACGAAATGGCGAGCTTTGATGAAGCGGGTGTGACTTCAGTGGTTGAGCCTATGCTGAAATCTGGAGCCGCTTAATGAGAGATCGGGCTGTCTGGCTGGAACAACTGCGACTGCTACTGATTGCGATAGGTTTTTTTACGCGCATCCCAGTCCCGTCGCAAATCAATGTAGACAGCGACAGCCTGAATCGCGCCAGCCGCTATTTTGGTCTGGTTGGCCTGATAGTGGGTGGCGTCTCCGCCTTAGTGATGTGGTTAGTATCGTTGGCGCTACCAATGTCGATTGCCATCGTGCTGGCGATGCTGACCAGCGTGTTGCTGACGGGCGGATTTCATGAAGATGGTTTAGCCGACACCGCCGATGGCTTTGGCGGTGGCTGGAGCATTGCCGACAAACTCAGCATCATGAAAGACAGCCGTTTAGGCAGTTATGGTGCGCTAGCGCTGGTATTGGTGCTACTGCTGAAGTTCGAGTTACTAACCGAGTTGGCGTTGTACGATCCGGTATCGGCATTTTTTGCGTTAATTCTGGCGCATACACTCAGTCGCGTCATCGCTGCGAGCCTTATCTACAGCGAAGCCTATGTCCGCGACGACGGCAAAAGTAAACCTTTAGCGCATCAGCAAAGTCTAAATGACCTTGGCATTCTGCTGCTTACCGGGGTATTAGTCGTGATGCTGGTCGCGCCCGCATCAATCGTTACCTTTATTGTCTGCGCAGTGATTATCCGCTTTGCGTTGGTATTCTGGCTGCGTAGCCAAATTGGCGGCTATACCGGTGATACGCTCGGTGCCGCACAGCAACTCAGTGAGCTTGCTATCTATATCCTACTGCTCGTTGGTCGGAACAGCGGCGGATGATACAGCTGATTTTAGGCGGCGCCCGCAGTGGCAAGAGCCGTTACGCCGAACAACTCGTCCAGCAATCTGGCCACTCATCTGCTATCTATATTGCGACCGCTACGGCGGAAGATAATGAAATGACCCAGCGCATTCAGCAGCATCAGCAGCAACGCAGTAGCAGTGTGACGGAGTGGCAGCTGCTGGAAACCCCGTTAGCGCTCAGCGAAACCCTCAGCAGTTTGTCCGGACATCATCACATGGTATTGGTGGACTGCTTAACCTTGTGGTTGACCAATCAATTGTTAGCCGAGGCGGATATGGCGCAATGTCGTCAAAGGCTTTGTCAGGCAGTACAGCAGTTTGATGGTGAACTACTGCTGGTCAGCAATGAAGTCGGTTCCGGCATCGTCCCATTAGGCGAACTCAGCCGCCGCTTTGTCGATGAGGCGGGTTGGCTTAATCAACAACTCGCGGCGATCGCTGACCGCGTCACGTTAGTAGTGGCAGGTTTACCCCTTAGTTTAAAAGACTGAATCCATACAACTTGTTATGCTTAGCTGCCAATATTTTCATGAGATGTCACCGTGACTGAAGAACAGAATCCAAACCAGCCGCCGGCCAACGAACAGCAAAAGGCAGCGCGTCATAAGGCGCGCCAACAGAAACTTAAGCAAGCGGTTGATGCGCGTGTTGCGGCGGCCAGCGATGAAAAGGGTGTGCTGTTGGTGCTCACAGGAAATGGCAAAGGCAAATCCACCGCCGGATTTGGTACGGTTGCGCGTGCCGTAGGGCATGGTAAAAATGCTGCCGTGGTGCAATTTATTAAGGGCTCGTGGGAATGTGGCGAGCGTAAGTTGTTGGAAAATGCTGGCGTGCAGTTTGAGGTCATGGGGACTGGCTTTACCTGGGATACTCAAGATCGCGACAAGGATACCGCTGCTGCTGAGAAAGCCTGGCAAGCGGCTGAGCAATGGCTAAGCGATGACAGCATTGATGTGTTGTTGTTGGATGAACTCACCTACATGGTTAGCTTTCATTATCTGGAGCTCGAGAAGGTGCTGACAGCCCTGAAAAATAGGCCACCGATGCAACATGTCATCATTACCGGACGCAATTGTCACCGGCAATTGATTGAACTGGCTGATACGGTCAGCGAAATCAATAACGTCAAACATGCTTTTGACCGTGGCGTAAAAGCGCAGCCCGGTTTTGACTATTAACTGGCGCCGATTTTGGCGGAAATTCGGTGCTTAACCGCAGATTTCCGCTAAAGTCGATATATTTCACATCTATGATTTAAAAGCGTAATTTTTCTTTTCCCCACCAGTGCTTCACTCGTATGATTTAGTAAAATTTAAATGTCATACATTTGAGGACGTGATTCCAATGATACGCTGGATGTTTCGAGGCGTTGCCACTCTAGTATTATTGCTGCTCATCGCCGTCGCCTTGTTGCTGATGCAACCCGGCCCCAATAGATTCAAACAGCTACAATTGGCCGACTTTTACCTGTTTTCACCCACCAAACAGCTGGCGTTGGCGCAACATTACTGGACGCGCAACAGTGCTGACTACTCTCCCGTATTGGCGGAAAAATGGTTTGTCCGTGCCGCAAAAAATGGTGAGGCAGAAGCACACTATCAACTGGCGCATCTCTATTATATTTTCCCCAAAATCTCTGGTTTGGCCTGGGAAGCTAACGTGGCGATGGCCACTGATGAGCTCGAAAGCGCCGCCAATAGCGGCATGTTAAAAGCGCAAAATGAGTTGGCCGATATTTTGTTTAAGCACGATAACAAGGCCGATAAGATCCGTGGACTGGATTTTCTTGCTCGGGCCGCTGAGCAGCAAGATATCAAGGCGATGATGCGTCTCGGCCAGCTTTACTGTACCGATCATGACATTCTCAACCATGAGCTCGGTCGCCGCTATCTGCAGCAAGCTGCTGCCGCCGGAGATAAGCGTGCGCCATTGATGTTGGCGACACTATATCGACAAGGGAGTTGCGGTGCCGCCGATATGGAACAGTACAATCACTGGATTGAAAAAGCCGCTGCTGATGGAATTGCTGAAGCGCAACTACAGCTTGCCAAACTGTATTTAGACGGCAATGGCCGAGCTAAGGATCAAGTGCAAGCAGCTGTGTGGTTTTATCGCTCACAACAAGCCGATGGACTCTATCAACTAGGTCGTCTATTGCAGCAAGATGAGTCCTTGTTTGCCAAGGTAAAAGCAGAGGTAAGCGCGGGCTTTTTAGCCGAGCAAGATTATGCCGACAGCATTGTGAGTTGCTTTTACCAAGCGACAGAGCAAGGGCATCCTAAGGCGGCATTTGCTTTTGGCGTGTTGAATTTGCGGCACAAAGACAAAGAGTTAGCGATGCAGGCATTTCAAATCGCCAAAGATGCGGGCTACCCAAAATATGCCGCTGAGTTGGGCGATGAGCAAGCAAAGCAAGATCTGCAAACGATTAAAGCTAATGGCCTATTGGCATTCTTTGGGCTTCAGGGCTGAGATTTATCAAGGTAAGAAAAAGGACGGCATCTGCCGTCCTTTTTTTGCTAAAGCGTCTTGGAAACTGGTGGCGACATTACGCCAACACTTTATCCAGTTCTGCCTTGAATTCGGCTGATGTTACGGTAACGTCTGGCGCAAAGCGCGCGAGTACTTCGCCTTCGCTGCTAATTAAGAACTTCTCAAAGTTCCACATAATGTCGCTGTCGTCACTTGGCAGTAACTTCATCTCACCCAACTTAGCGGCTAAGCCACCTGCTGGGTTTTTGATCGCACTAGGTTGCGCCGTAATTAACGCCTGATACAGCGGATGACGGTTAGCACCGTTCACTTCAATCTTGGCAAACATCGGGAAGGTAACGCCATAGTTTAGGGTGCAGAACTGCTGAATTTCAGCTTCAGTGCCTGGCTCTTGCCCTAAAAACTGGTTACATGGGAAGCCTAGAATCTCTAAACCGTCGGCAGCTTTGGCTTTGTACAGCGCTTCTAGCTCTTCGTATTGTGCGGTCAGACCACACTTAGATGCCACATTCACTACTAACAGTACTTTACCTTGGTAATTGCTTAGCGAACATTTCTCACCAGTGATGGTGTTGACGTCAATGTCGTAAATACTCATGTGTAAACCTCTATGTTTATATGACGTAGATCACACTGCCTCAGACATTCACTATCGTCAAGCGTCGCGCCAATGATCCACATGAATTTCATTTGCCGCATTCAAAATGGCGGCATTGTTACTCGCCTAGGTGAGATTTACGCCACTTTAAAGCCCTTAATTGCGCCGTTGAGTTGTTCTCCAAGCGCTGCCAGCCGCTCTGTCGCTTCCGCCGTCTCGTTAGAGGAGGCCGCGGTATGGTTGGTGATATCACTCACCTGAGATACACGACGATTGATCTCTTCTGCTACCGTGCTTTGTTCCTCTGCTGCGGCGGCAATTTGATGATTCATCTGCTGCACCATAGATACTGCGGCGGAGATTTGGCTAAATAGCTCGCCGACACGTTGTGAGCTGCTGGCGTTGTTATTGGCCATTTGACGACTGTTTTCCATCATTTGTAGTGAATTACGCGCGCCGGATTGGAGCTGTTGGATAATGGTTTCAATTTCGGCTGTTGATTCTTGGGTGCGTTGCGCCAGACTGCGAACTTCATCTGCTACCACCGCAAAACCGCGGCCTGCTTCGCCTGCGCGGGCGGCTTCAATCGCGGCATTGAGTGCCAACAAATTCGTTTGTTCAGCGACCGATTTAATCACTTCCATCACGGTGCCAATACCATCGGTTTGCTTGGCCAACGTCTGCATTGCCTGCGTCGTTTGATTGAGCTCCTGATCGAGCTTATTGACCACCTCGATGGCCTCATCCATGGCGCGATTGCCTTGAATCGTCACGCTTTCAGCACTACTGGTTGCTTCGGCTGCTTGTTCTGCATTGGACGCGACATCATGTACGGTTGCGGTCATCTCATTCATTGCGGTGGCGACCTGCTCGGTTTCCACTTGTTGTTGTGCCATACCACTACGATTTTGTTCGGTGACGGTGGATAGCTGGGTCGCGGCCGTCGCCAGTTCGGCGATGCCACCACTGACATTGGTGATGAGTACGGTCAATGCTTGGGTCATGTCTCCAATTGCATTTTGTAGCGTGCCAACTTCGTCTTTTCGGCTTGTAGAAAGTGGGTTAGTCAGATCGCCGTTGGCAATTCGCGCTGCCGCAACCGCGGTTTGATGCAATGGACTAGCAATCAGTCGATTGATAATGATGGTCGCAAAAATGCCTAGCGCGATAGCCACTGCCGAAACGCTGACTAAAGTGTAACGGGCGCGTTCACTCAACTGCTGCTGCCATTGGATGACGTCGTGTTCCTGTTTATCGACGCCACTGCGAATATTTCGCGCTACTACTACATATTCGTCGGTGATTTTGGCAGCAGCTTGGTTGGCTTCGATATAGCGGCTAAGACTTTGTTTAAGGTTGTTGATGCCGTCATTAATAGGGCCTAAATGCAATGCGCTAGCATGCTGATTCAGTTCGCTGATGTGTGTGGTGAATTCAGTCAGATGCTGGGCGATTTGAGTGGGTAGCTGAGCGTTATCATCGCTTGAATCAAACCAATTCCTAAGGTCATAACGCAACTGCTGAATATGGCTATTAAGGGCGTTTACATTGGCGATTAATGACCAGTCTGGTGCTGTGGTTGTTTCGAGTCTTTCTGAAGCATCATCTAGTTGCTGACTGAGATTGCCTGTGATGGCGAGCGCTTGATTTTTCGCTTGCGACTGTGCCTGATTGAGTGGAATAAGGCTTTCAAAAATACTTCGATACTGCTCGATATATTGAATTAGCTGCTGATAAGCCGCTTGCCGCTGCTCATTGGTATCTGATGCTTTTTGTGAACTCAACAGCGATAACATGTGTGTGATGTTATCTGCGAGCAGTTGCTGGTCGGCTTGGCTCGCAGTGCGTAAGTAATTCTCGCGCGCCGCTTTGGTGTCTGAAATCACTTTATTAAGCTTTTGAATTGCAATCACTTGGTCACTGGAGTTAATGACATTACTTAAGCCATTCCAGCCCGTCAGTGTTAACACCAGTGATAACAGTAGCACTATACCAAAACCTACGATCAGCTTGGCGGCGATAGATATGTTTTCAAGAAAGCTCAGCATGCTTTAATTCCCTTTAAAATTGCCTGCGGTGTGTGAAGATAGGTTTATCTTAAAGGTTAAAGTGTAGTAAGTTTCTGTGAAGTTACTAATTGCAAATTCAAAGGGTTGTGGCAGCGAGCGCAAAAGTAAGCAGGCTATTGGCGTTTGCTACTCACTCAACATTTGATAAAAGAATTAAGTCGTTGCTTTTTAATAAGAGTTTAGCGTGGTGTTGCTGTAGTTTAGGGGGGAGCATGAGTGATTTTAGTGTCAGACTTAACGTTTCTGTTTTGGAATATCAGTGCTAACTATTAATTAGATAATTATCATAAAAATAAATGAATATTTTCTGATGAAATACGCTTGGGACTTAGCCTTTAATCTCATGTTTAAGATTGATACAGCGTCGATGATAAATTGAATAGTGGCGTAACCCCGCAGGACCGTGGCTGACAATAACGGACAATACGATAATGCCAAAAAATAGTGCGCTCATATATTGTGGGATAAGGAAGAAAGCCCCGAGCAGCGCAATTTTCGCTATTGTAAGCACACCTTTCAGTTGGATGAGCCAGCTTGGCTCTCTGATGATTTCCCAAAGCATGAGCAGGGCGCCGGAGATCAATGCTAGCAGCCAGTAGGGATACCAATGCTCTCCCTCCACTGCAAATAGAATTCCGCCACTGGCGCCGCAAACGCCGACGATATGCAGTGTTCTCAAACTGGTTTTGATAATCCGCTGCGCCCAAAAAACAGGGGCCGAAACATAATCTTGCTTTTTAGACATAAGTTAGTTGTTCATCAGCTAATTTTAACGCCACTTAATTATAGTGAATCTAATATTGTTCGCTTTTTAATACAAATTTAAGTTTCAAAAATTTGATGCTGATATTTCATTTAAAATTGTTGTGAACATTAGTTACAAAACGAATTTTCTAAATTTTTTGTGAACAAGGTAAATATCGTTAATTAATGCTGGTGCTACTTTTTTTCTGGGAGTAGACACATTATCGAATTGTAAAATAACAACTATTGCTAATGTGGATAACTTAATGATGAGCAATGAAGTTCTGGAGGAATTCCATGAAAGTAGCGGAACTATTAAAAGTATCCAGCTTAGCCCTTGCATTATTCGGCCTTTATAGCGGCACTGCAAATGCTGAGGTGGATAATTTGGCTAAGTTTCACCTTAATATGGGCGAGTGTGATAGCTGCCATATTTCCAAAAAAGGCCCCAGTGATGACAATCTTACCCATGAAAATCAGCAATGTGTAAGTTGTCACGGGGCTCTTGCTGAACTGGCGGCTATGGATGTTGAAGCGAAGAAGAAGATCTCACCGCATCAATCGCATCTAATTGGTGATATCGCCTGTACCGCTTGTCACAAAGGCCATGAAGCGTCAGTCGCCTACTGTGATGCCTGCCATAGCTTCGGTTTCGATATGCCTTTTGGTGGAAAATGGCAACGTAAGTTCGTACCGATTGATGTACATAAGGACGCACAAGACAAAGCTTTGGCGGCGGGACCGCGTGAATCAATTGACGTGGTGATCGTGGGCTCAGGCGGTGCAGGTTTATCTGCCGCTGTATCTGCATCAGAAAACGGTGCCAAAGTTATTATCTTGGAAAAAGAACCGATTGCAGGGGGCAATACCAAACTTGCTGCGGGTGGCATGAATGCCGCGGAAACACAGTTCCAGAAAAAGCTCGGAATTCAGGATAAAGTCTCCATCATGATCGATGACACCATGAAAGGTGGGCATGAGGTCAATGACCCCGCGTTGGTGAATATTCTGGCACAAAACTCTTCCGATTCTATCGATTGGCTGACCGCGATGGGCGCCGATATGAGTGATGTCGGCCGCATGGGCGGTGCCAGTGTTAACCGGGCTCACCGCCCAACCGGTGGCGCAGGTGTCGGTGCTCACGTTGCGCAAGTGCTGTATAACGCGGCGGTGAAAAGTGGCGCCGATATTCGTTTCAATAGCCGTGTCGTCCGTGTGTTGGAAGATAGCAATGGCAACGTTGAAGGCGTGTTGGTGGAAGGTACCTATACGGGTTACTACGTCATTAAAACGCGCGCAGTAGTGATGGCGACGGGGGGATTCGCCAAAAATAATGAGCGAGTCGCGAGTTACGATCCGAAACTCAAAGGCTTTGCTGCGACTAACCATCCAGGAGCGACCGGTGATGGCCTCGATGTTGCTTTGGCCGCCGGAGCAGATACACGCGATTTGAAATACATTCAGGCGCACCCAACTTGGTCACCTGTTGGTGGCGTCATGGTGACAGAAGCGGTTCGTGGTAATGGTGCGATTCTGGTGAACCGTGAAGGTAAACGCTTCGTGAATGAAATCACCACCCGTGATAAGGCATCTGCCGCTATTTTGCAGCAAAAAGGAGAGAGTGCCTTCCTGTTCTTTGATGATTCAGTGCGTAAGAGCTTGAAAAAAATCGAGAACTATATTCATTTGGGCATTGTCACTGAAGGTAAAACCGTTGCTGAGCTGGCAGGCAAGATGGGCATTCCTGCGGCTGAGCTGGAGCAGACCATTGCAAGCTATAACGGCTTTGTCAAAGCAGGCAAAGATGCGCAGTTTGAACGACCTAATATGCCTCGAGAACTGGCGATGGCGCCTTACTACGCCATTGAAGTGAAACCTGCCGTACACCACAGCATGGGCGGTGTTAAAATTGATACCAGTGCTGAAGTGTTGAATAAAGGCGGCAAGGTCATCCATGGGTTGTTTGCAGCGGGTGAAGCAACGGGCGGCGTGCATGGTGCTAACCGTTTAGGTGGCAACGCGATTTCAGATATCGTCACCTTTGGCCGTATTGCAGGCCGTAACGCAGCGAAATTTGCTGAAGCAAAATAATGCCTTAGCGGGTTATTAGGCTGCTGTTTAGCCAGTAATGACAAAGGCGAGCCATATGGTTCGCCTTTTGCTTTCGAGCGCCAGTTCATGTTTTCCCGGTTGCTGAGTTTGATGTTCAAGACAATATCGGCAATTTTTTCTACACTGCTCAACAATTCTTGTTTTTGAAGTGAGTCACAACTATGAAAATCGGTTTTTTTAGTGCCAAGCGATACGATATCCAACACTTTAGCAAAACCAATGAAGCAGGAAACTTTGGCGCTGATATCGAGTTTTTTGATTATCGACTCAGTCGACAGAACGTCCGCTTGGCGTTAGGGTTTGAGGTTATTTGCGCCTTCGTGAACGACGAGCTTTGCGAAGAAGTGTTGACCAAGTTGTACGCGTCCGGCACCAAAATCATCGCCATGCGCTGCGCAGGTTTTAATAATGTCGATCTCGACGCCGCTAAACGACTTGGGCTGGAAGTGGTGAACGTACCCGCTTATTCACCAGAGTCAGTTGCCGAGCACACCGTTGCGCTGATGCTGACGCTTAACCGTAAAATCCACAAATCTTATGGCCGCACTCGTGATGCGAACTTCTCACTGGAAGGCTTGGTTGGCTTCAACATGCATGGCAAAACCGTGGGTGTGATTGGCACAGGTAAAATAGGCATTGCTACCATTCGTATTCTGCGCGGTTTTGGTTGCGAGGTGTTGGCTTATGATCCCTTCCATAACCCGCTGGCCGAAGAGTTGGGCGCGAGTTATGCGTCGTTAGATGACATCTACCAAAACAGCGACATCATCAGTCTGCATTGTCCGTTGACCAAAGATAACCAGCATCTGTTAAATGCCGAAAGCTTTGCCAAAATGAAGCCGGGCATGATGGTGATTAACACCAGTCGTGGTGGTTTGCTCAACGCGGTGGATGCCATGGAAGCGCTGAAAATGGGGCAGATTGGTTCGCTGGGATTAGACGTTTACGAGAACGAAAAAGAGCTATTCTTTGAAGATAAATCTAATGAAGTGATTTTGGATGACGTGTTCCGTCGTCTGTCTGCTTGTCACAACGTTATTTTTACCGGTCATCAAGCGTTTTTGACTCGCGAAGCCTTGGATAACATTGCCCAAACCACTTTGAGCAATGTCAGCCAAATACTTGCCGGTAAAAAGTGTGGTAACGAACTGTTTTAAGCCAGCTTTTTCTCTAACACGTCCGTTGCTGCTTGCTCTGTGAGCGGCAATGGAACTGTATGCTCTTGGGTGAGCTTAATCACCGGATGGGTCAGCGCTAAAGTATTGGGATAGGTGATGGTGTTGCCGTTATCCAACTTGATCAGCAGGTGAAATAGGGTCACTTCCTCCAAAATACCTGTTGCATCTACATCGGCATCAACAATCTTAATTCTGTCGCCTAATTTATAGGGGAACATAAAGAAAATAAGAATGCCGGCGGTAAGATTCGACAAAATTGACCACTGCGCTACCAGCGCCATGCCCATCACCGCAAACGCAGAAGAGACAAACAGCGAGACATCTTGATAGCCAATCCCCAAAGAGATCGCCATCATTGAAATGGTAACGAAAAACAGCACCAAGCTGATAAATTTACTTACCAAGCTGGTTCGGGTTGCGTTAATGTGCTTGTTGGCGCTGAACTCATGGATCAGTTTGCTCACTCGGCGCTGGATTAACACAAAGCTGGCAATATAAAGGATGATGATAAAAATATTTGTCACCATGAGCGGTATTCCTCTAGCGTTTGCTCGTTAAAAGTAGGTTTTATGTTAACCAATTTATATTCCCGGTAAAGTTACGGAGAGATTGATGGAAGATTATCAACTGCTGGCCTCAACGGAAGATGAGTACGGCAGTGTTGCAGTTCTGGAGCTCGGCGATACTCGCATTCTCACTTTTGGTTTCCATGACGAACAAAGCAAACTTAATAAAAAAGCGCCGCACCAGCCACAACACACCTACCTAAAAGCGATGTTGATGTCGCTATTATACGGCACTCCTAAACGAGTGATAGTGCTAGGACTTGGCGGCGGTTTGTTAGTACATTCGCTGCGCAAATTCGATCCTGCCATCAAGATTACTGCGGTGGAATTACGCGAGTCGGTGATTAATATTGCCAAGCAATATTTCATGCTGCCACTGTCGAAGAAGTTGACGTTGGTGCAGCAAGATGCGTTTGAGTATATGGCCAGTCGTGATGATCGCCGGGTGGATGTTATCTATAGTGACCTGTTTCATGGTGACGGTATGGCGGAGATGCAACGTGACGCCGAATTTCTTGATAACTGCTTATATCAGCTGAAAGATAACGGTCTGCTGGTGCTCAACTGTTGGAAAGAAGCGCGTACCGATGAAGAGTTGAGACAGCAACTATTATCGCGTTTTGCCGATGTGCGGGCATGCTTGACCGGTAGTGGTAATTGGGTGGTGTTTGCCGCGCGACGGCCACAGGTGTTTACTCAGGCGGGACTCAAGCAACTGGCACAAAATCTGTCATCTAAACTGGAGTTCGATTTAAGCCAAACGCTGACAAAGTTTGAGATGTGGCGTTAATATGTCAGCATTTACTTCAGTTGTTAGTGATGTAGCTTTTCTCGAAAAAACCGATTGGAACAATAGTTTTTATCTGATTTAACAAAAAACATAAGCGGACTAGTATTACTTCCATCGAGAGGGCAAACGGGTTGCCCATTGATTTTTAATCATTGATTACGGGAGTAATAACATGCCTCAAGCACTGAACACAGCAATCAAACCGTTTAACGCAACCGCTTTCCACAAAGGCGAATTTGTCGACATCTCTGAAAAAGACGTACTGGGCAAATGGGCCGTTGTTTTCTTCTACCCAGCTGACTTCACTTTCGTTTGCCCAACTGAGCTGGGTGACCTGGCTGATCACTACGAAGAGCTGCAAAAACTCGGCGTAGAAGTGTTCTCAGTATCTACTGATACCCACTTCACTCACAAAGCATGGCACGACAGCTCTGACACTATCGGCAAAATCAACTACTACATGGTAGGTGACCAAACTGCCACTATCACCAACAACTTCGGTGTGTTGCGTGAAGGTCAAGGTCTGGCTGACCGCGCTACCTTCCTGATCGACCCTGAAGGCATCATCCAAGCAATGGAAGTGACTGCTGAAGGTATCGGTCGTGATGCAGAAGATCTGCTGCGCAAAATCAAAGCAGCACAATATGTCGCATCTCACCCAGGTGAAGTTTGCCCAGCTAAATGGAAAGAAGGTGAAGCAACTCTGGCTCCATCACTGGACCTGGTTGGCAAAATCTAAGCTAAGCCTTCTGCAAGCTAAGTTGTAGTACTTCCGGCCTACGCACTCTTTCCTCCAGTAGGCCGGATTTCCCTTACCCTTATTTTCACAGGACACGTTCATGTTAGACGCAACTTTAAAACAACAACTGGACACCTATCTGCAATACATTAAGCAGCCTATTGAAGTTAGCGTGTCCGGTGATGACAGTGCTAAATCTCAGGAAGTGACCGAGCTGGCGCAAGAGCTGGCGGGTATGTCCGCTAAAATTTCCCTGCAACAAGGCAACAATCCACGTACCCCAAGTATGTCGATTGCGCCGCAAGGCCAAGCGCCACGCGTGCATTTTGCCGGTGTGCCATTGGGGCATGAGTTCACTTCATTAGTATTGGCGCTGCTGCAAGCGGGTGGTCACCCATCGAAAGCCGATCCAGCGCTATTAGAGCGGATCCGCAATCTTAAAGGTGAATTCCACTTTGAAACCTATATCTCGCTGTCGTGCCACAACTGTCCAGATGTGGTGCAAGCATTAAACTTGATGGCCAGCCTCAACCCGAATATCACCCATGTGATGATCGATGGCGGCCTGTTCCAAAAAGAAGTCGACGAACGTGGCGTGATGGCAGTGCCTGCGGTTTACCTCAACGGTGAACACTTTGGCCAAGGCCGCATGACGCTGGAAGAAATCGTTGAAAAAGTGGATACCAGCGCGGCCGAAGATAAAGCGGCCGCACTGAATGAAAAAGACCCATACGATGTACTGGTTGTTGGTGGTGGCCCTGCTGGCGCAGCCGCAGCCATTTATGCAGCACGTAAAGGTATTCGCACTGCCATTGTGGCCGAGCGTTTCGGTGGTCAGGTAATGGATACCGTCGGCATTGAGAACTTTATCTCGGTGACTTACACCGAAGGGCCAAAACTGTCAGCGGCATTAGAGCAACACGTAAAAGAATACGGTGTCGATATCATCACAGGCCAACGTGCGGCGAATATCAAACGCGATGGCTTAGTGAATATCGAGTTAGAAAGCGGTGCTACTCTGAAAGGTAAGAGCGTGGTGTTGGCTACTGGTGCACGCTGGCGTGAATTGGGTGTGCCGGGGGAAGAGCAATATCGCACCAAAGGTGTTGCGTATTGCCCACACTGTGATGGCCCATTCTACAAAGGTAAGAAAGTGGCGGTGATTGGTGGTGGTAACTCAGGTATTGAAGCCGCTATCGACTTAGCTGGTATTGTTGAACACGTCACGGTACTGGAATTTGCTGACACCCTGCGTGCCGATGAAGTGCTGGTGAAAAAAGCCAAATCACTGGGCAATATCGATATCATCATGAATGCGCAAACTACCGAAGTATTAGGTGATGGCAGCAAAGTGAACGCTATCGCGTATAAAGACCGTGTGACCGGTGAAGCGCATACCATCGAACTGGCAGGTATCTTTGTACAAATTGGTTTGGTGCCGAATACTGGCTTCTTGAAAGAAAGCGAAGTGGAACTGACCCGTTTGGGTGAAGTGATGATTGATGCCAAAGGTGCCACCTCAATGCCGGGCGTATTTGCAGCTGGCGATGCGGCTAACATTCCCTACAAGCAGATCATTATCTCGATGGGTAGCGGTGCAACCGCAGCACTAAGCGCGTTTGATTACTTAATTCGCGAATCCGCTGAGTAATGCGGCAAATCTGCATAGAAAAAGCCGACCAATAAGGTCGGCTTTTTATTTGACTTGTTATTTCAATCGCTGCTTACACAGTGACATCAATGTTATTTCCAAGATTACCTTCTGGTTTAGGCGCCGGAGCTGCAGCCTCAATTAAGTCAACTGCAATTTGTCCTTCAGCTTGCTGTTGTTGTTTGGCTAATTGCGCAACTCGCACACCGACGGCTCCATTGTCCAGATTAGGTGTGACTGCTTGAGAGTTTATTGAGATTGCCATTAAGTTATCCTGTAAATCGCTTAGACAGTTAGGTTAGCTCTATACTGTACAAAATCAAGTCAGTTTTAATCAGCAGTTGCTAACCCATACCATAGTTTTATCGGCTAAGCGGCACGTTTCTGCAGTACTTTTCTCGATATCACGATAATACTGGTCAGTATAATCGCACCAAAAATGAGCCCCACAGCCACGGTAACGCTTTGTAACGCAGCAGGATTTAGCGCCAGCGTGCCACCTAATCCAAGCATCATAATACCGGACATTAATTTTAGCGTTTGGCCTTCTTTTTCTGTCAACTTGCGTTTGCCCAATGTCATTGAAAATGCCACCACAATGGCAATTAATGGGATTACATAGACGACGTTGTAGTACACCAGATACATCATCCGTTCAAAGGTCGGCAGGTTATGCATCGACAACACGCTGGTGTAGATCATCGGAAAGCCCGCAGTACATAGCAGCTCGTAAGCATTGGCGAGAATAGCTAACACAGTGGTACCGAAAATCATCGCGGTTAAGCTGGAGGCACTCGACAGTTTACCCATGCGCTTAATCAAGCTGGTACGGTTTTCCGCTGTCATTGACAAGCTGACTTCACCTTTGGTGAAAAAGTACTCTTTGACGTTAATGACACCCGCCACCAGGGCCAGTAACCCGGCAACCAGAATAATAATGCCACCATCACTGCTGGCACCTAGTAGTTCAAAGATATTCAGCCAGGCGGTCATAAACAGGAAGTAGATGAAGCCGGAGAAGAAGACGAAGATACCGCCAACTAACAACATGCGGCCACGACTCTTAGCGTTCACCATAATCGACAATAAAAATAGCAATACGAAGAAGGCGCATGGATTAAAGGCGTCAGCGCCTGCCAGTACCAACGTCAGGATTGGCAGTGAAATGCTGTCAGGATTTACTTTGCCAATAATCGGCAGCTCGACCGGTTGAACTTCAGGATCTTCCGCCCCGATGGCACAGGTACCGTCGCCACCATCGCTGCTACAGGTGGAAAACAATGACTCGCCTTCAGACGCGGCGACTGGCGCTGGCGCGGCGTTGTCATTGGTTGGCATATCTTCTGCTGCTAGTTGGCCACCATTTTCCAGATAACACTTCTTCAACCGATTCAGTAGAAACTCACCGGTGACTTCGCGGCTAGAGTAACCGATAACGGTTTTACCGCAAGCAGACAGAAATGGCACTGAGCGGCTTGGGCTATTGGTTGCATCCGCCAATGCCTGCCACATTTCAGCCGTACCTTCATCACCAACGCGGTAGCTGTGTAGCTCGATCCACGGATATTTCTCAGACAGTGAATCAATAAATGGATGTGCTTCTTTACAGTGAGGGCAGGTCTTAGACCAGACAAAATACAACGGGATTTTGAGATTGCCGTCGTTATCTACTTTCTGCCACGCTATTGATGCCTGAGGTTCGGCCATCACGCTGGTTATGGCCGCCATCAATAAAGTTAGTCCCAGCACTAGCTTCTTCAGCATAAAACAACCCTTTTTAAGTCGGTTTCGTCGTTATGGTTCCAAGTTCGACGACGAAATGATTTAGAAATCAACTTTATTCAGCAGATGCCGAAATAAATGACCACTACTTGTTGCGCTTACTGGTCGTCATTCTGCGGCTTTACCTATTGATTGTCTGTGACTTTGTAGGTGTTTTGTATTTTTACCTTCTAAACTTAGTGTTAGTTAACTTAGTGCCCACTAGTTGTGACTTATCTATCCACCCGAGGAACCATGATGCGAACCACGTTAAAAGTCCGCTTATTAGCTGCCAGTACATTATCGGTACTGTTTACCGTAATTCTGCTGGTAGGGATGTCTTCCTACTTTATTCGCAGTAATGCTATGGATAGCACCGAACGGGAAGTTCGGGAATTGATTAACACCTTTGCCTCTGGCGTGGGCCAATGGATGCTCGATCGCGAGAATGCGGTTAAATCATTGGGGAAAACCATTGAAAAGTCGCCCGGGCAGGATGTCACACCCTACTTAATGGAGATGCACGAGGCGATGGATTTTGGCCTAACCTACTATGGTGATGAACAGGGCAATATGCATCGACAGGACCCAAGCCTGCATGTGGCGGGATACGATCCGCGGATTCGGCCCTGGTATAAAGGCGCTAAAGAAACTCAAGCCATGTTTATCTCTTCGCCGTACGTTAGTGCCACCATGAAGCAGCTAGTGGTCACCATCTCGCAACCTGTGATGCAAAATGGTCAGTTTGCTGGTGCGGCAGCGGCCAACCTCGCGATTGAAGAACTGACCAATTCAGTACGCAAATTAAAACTTCCCGGCGATGGCTATGGCGTGCTCCTTGAGCGCAATGGGCTGGTGATTAGTCATCCCAATAGCGAAATGAACGGCAAGCCAATCACTGACGCCAATGCAGCATTTACCAGTAGCTGGTTGAGTCAGCGCGCCGCATCGGATCATCTCGACGAATTTTTTTACCGAGGCTCGACCAAACTTTTCTACGTGCAAAATGTGCCCAACACCAATTGGGCACTGATGTTTGTGCTGGATAAAGGCAGCATTATGTCAGCGGCGACCTCGTTAGCCTGGATGATGTCTATGGTCGGTGTCGGCTTCTTAGTGCTGTTCGGCGTGGTGTTGTTCCTCGTGTTTAAGGCGCAGTTCCGCGACTTAGAACGCGTTTCTCAAGCACTGAACGATATTTCTCAAGGCGCTGGCGATCTGACTGTACGCATTGCGGTAAAAAAGGATTATGACGAAATAGGCGTGCTGGCTGGCGGCTTCAACCGTTTTGTTGAACATCTGCATGGCATGATTAGTCGTATGGGGCAGATTGCCGAGCAGTTGGGTGTGCAATCGCAAGATACGCGTCGCTCCGCGGAGCAGAATAATCAAAGTATTGCGGTGCAGCAGGATGAGATCACTATGGTTGCCACCGCCGTGACTGAAATGGCCAGCGCCACCGAAGAAATCGCCAGTAATGCTGAACTCACTGCGCAGACCGCGCAAGATGCGGTGGGGCTGGCAGTTAATGGCCAGCAACAAGTGACCCAGAGTCAGCAATCGATTCGTAGTCTCGCCGAGGAAGTCGACAACGCTAGCCAGATTATTGGTGAGCTGAATGAGCACTCGCAGAAAATTAACAGCATTTTGCTGACCATTAGTGGTATTGCCGAGCAAACTAACCTGCTCGCATTAAACGCAGCGATTGAAGCAGCGAGGGCTGGCGAGCAAGGGCGCGGTTTTGCGGTGGTGGCGGATGAAGTGCGGGTGCTGTCGCAGCGCACTCATGCCTCCACGCAAGAGATCCAAGCGATGATTGAGACACTACAGCGTACCGCGTCTAAAGCGGTTACCTCAATGGACCACAGCCATACCATGGCTGAAACCAGTGTGCAGGATGCCGAATCGGCCAGCGCCAGCTTAGAACAGATCAATAACGCAATTCATCAGATCTCTGACATGGCCAGTCAGATCGCAACCGCCGCGGAGGAACAAACCTCGGTTACTAGCGAAATCAACCGTAATACCGAGGCGATTCGCGAGGTGTCATTGAATCTGTCTGATGAGTCGGTGATAGCTACCGAAAAGGCACAACAGCTGTCGGCGTTAGCGCAGTCGTTGCAGCAAGAGGTTGGACGTTTCCGCTTATAACCTTGATGGTTGAACCGCCCCTGTCAGGAGATAGCAGGGGCTAAGGATGGTTAGTGGTTTACAGGTTGCTCGGTGGTTGAGGGCTGTGCACACCACAAAATTTCGACTTGTCGCTGTTCTGCTGCAGCGGCAGTTTTTATACGAGTGACGATCGGCTTAGCGACATGTAATTTGGATAAATATTGTTTAACACGATCAATACGGCGGTTAGCCAGCCACATATCGTATTGTTGCTGCTTCTTATCACCTGCCACTTTGAACAGGTTAAATTCCAATACCAGATAACCATCTCCCTTATCTTGGGTCTCTTTGGTTATTTCATCTAATTTGGCAGACGCTTTGGCATTGAAATAGGAGCTATTGGATGGGTAATCCACTTGTCCGAGTTGCTGCTGACCATCACATGACGCCATCACAGGTTCAGACAACAACAGTATTAATACTGTACTAAGCGCGATAGCACGCATCACTAATTCTCCTTGTGAACACGAATTTCACCTTTGCGAGCAGAAGAAATTAGATCAAATGCATTAGAAAAGCAAACGCTAATAGTTAAAGTTTGATTGATATATTATTTATAAAAAACAATATATTAGACGTAATTTTGACGAAATGTATAACAGCGCTGGAATCCCGTGTTGCGCCAAAAATATGACCAGTAAACTCACTGCGATAAGCGAGTACTGGTCATCAGTTACAAGTATCGGAGGCCCCGTCTGCCATCCGGCTTAAAGCGGATTACCGTTGACGCTGAGTACGACGTCGATGTTGCCTTTTACCGCATTGGAATAAGGGCAGATCTGGTGCGCACTACGCACGAGCTGTTGTGCTTGTTCGGTTGGTAAGTTTAGTTCGACCGCTAATGCTGCGCTGAGCGCAAAGCCACCGTCTTCCTTATTGAACAGACCAATGGTGGCGGTGACCGGTGCTTTAGCCAGTTTGATCTTTTGTTGGCTGGCTAAAAATAGAATGGCGTTGGAGAAACAAGCCGCATAACCGGCGGCAAACAGTTGTTCCGGGTTGGTTGCAGCACCATTACCGCCCATCTGTTTCGGATAGGCTAAGTCGACTGATAACAGTTTGTCGTCAGTTTCAGCATGACCTTGACGGCCGGCGCTGGCGGTCGCAGAAGTTTGATAAAGCATAGTGCACTCCAGTGTTGTTAATATTGGTTGTGTAAAATTAAATTGTGCACAATATTAATTCGATATCACCAACAAATGCAAGTATATTGTGTGCAATTTAATTGTGCTTTGGTGTCACTGCTATGTCGCAAATGTCGGTAGAAGAGCTGTTGTGTATCGATAATCAGGTCTGTTTTTCTCTCTATAGTGCTGCTAACGCGATAGTGCGCGCTTATCGGCCGTTACTTGAGGCGTTGGATCTGACCTATCCGCAATATCTGGCGATGATGGTGTTGTGGCAAAACGATGGCGCGAGTGTGAAATATTTGGGCGAGAAATTACATCTTGATTCCGGCACGCTAACACCGTTGTTAAAACGTTTAGAAAGTAAAGGCTTATTGCGGAGAGGTCGCAGCGAGCAGGACGAGCGCGTGCGAGTGATTGAACTGACTGACGCTGGCGTTGCACTTAAGCAGCGCGCGGTTGAAGTACCAGAGCAGATGTATTGTCTGCTCGGCTTAGAGGTACAGCAATTAACTGAACTCAAACAACTGTGCGATCAAGTCACCCAAAAGCTGAGTCAGTCTTAGTCTGCAGCTCGACGCAGGCGTGATTTTCTGCGGTAAACAAGGTACATTTGCCGCCAATTTGGCGCTGGCGAGTTTTCAGTGTCGTCTGCAAAAAGGTTAAGTGAGTGAACAAGCCGCAACATTGCGAATTTTACCAACAGGGCAAGTGTCTTTCCTGCCAGCTTATAGAGTTGCCGTTAGCGGAGCAGTTACAGCGCAAGCAGCATGCTTTGCAACAGCTACTGGCGCCTTACTTTGTAGCTGAATGGGAACTCCCTATCTCTGGCCCGGCGTTCGCGTTTCGCAACAAGGCTAAAATGGTGGCGCTGGGTGCCGCACATCAACCGATTCTTGGGATTGTTAGTCCAAACGGTGAACCAGTGAGTTTGGTGAATTGCCCACTCTATCCCGCTTCAATGCAGCAACTGTTACAACATTTAGAGTCTTTTATTCAGCGAGCGGGAATTCCGCCGTATCGGGTCGACAAGGCTAAAGGGGAACTCAAGTTTATTTTGTTGACGCAAGCGCACCACAGCGGGGAATTTATGCTGCGTTTTGTGTTGCGCTCAGAGCAAGCGATTGCCCGTATCGAACGGGAACTGCCCGCATTGCTGCATGAATTCCCTAAAATCAAATTGGTCACCGCCAATATTCAGCCGGTACATATGGCGCGACTGGAAGGTGAGCAGGAAATTTGGCTGTTCGGCGAGCCGCGGTTACGGGAAGTCTTTAACGATATTCCACTCTATATTCGCCCGAAAAGCTTTTTTCAAACCAATCCAGAGGTTGCAGAGCAGCTCTACGCTACCGCTAAAAGATGGTTAGCACCTTTACAACTCAACAGCTTATGGGATCTGTTTTGCGGTGTTGGGGGCTTTGGGCTGCATTGCGCTGCGCCTGATACCCACTTAACTGGGATTGAAATTGAGCCAGAAGCGATCGCTTGCGCCAGCTTAGCCGCAGCAGAATTAGGGCTACAGCATATTCAATTTAAGGCGCTTGATTCGACGACTTTTGCTGATGGTCAGCGGCAGCAGCAAGTACCGGATGCGGTGATTGTTAACCCGCCAAGACGTGGCTTAGGGACGGCACTGAGTCGCGCGCTCAATGAATTTTCGCCAGCGTATATAGTGTATTCCAGCTGCAACCCTAAAACGCTGGCTGAGGATTTACGTCATTTTGATGATTATCAATGTCAGCGCGCCCAGATCTTCGACATGTTTCCGCACACAGATCACTATGAAGTTTTAATATTGCTACAACGTAAGCTTGGTTAAATTATCATCGCTAGCAATTTTTAAGCACAAAAAATGCTAAATAGCTATCACTTTGAAATTTTATATGCTTATGAAACTAAAATTTGTGTGTTTGCTCTACAAACTTTGCTCTTGTACCAAAGTTTTAGTTTGGAACTCGCCGTTTCAATATATAATTAGGATTATCTAATCGTGTATCCGAGAAACCTGTATGAAACACTTGGGCGTGCGAACTAAAATTCTCATACTCGCGCTACTACCTCTTATCATTGTTACTCTTGTTACCTCACTTTTTGCCCGGCATATGGAATTGCAAACCCTCGAAAGTTCGGTGGCGGATTTTCGTGGCAAATTGATTAACGAAAGACGGCAAGAGTTAGTGCATGTCACTGAGATTGCCAAACAGATAGTGGTATTCCAACGCCAGCAAGGCGGTGATTTTAAAGCGGCGCTGCGTGATGCAAAATTTGGCAAAGCGGGTTACTTCTACATGTATGACGGCCAAGGCCGTAACGTGTTTCATGGCTTGTTACCCAAGTTAGAAGGCACCGAACAGATCAAC
The DNA here is from genome assembly GCF_000753795.1 of Shewanella mangrovi. Taxonomy (GTDB): domain Bacteria; phylum Pseudomonadota; class Gammaproteobacteria; order Enterobacterales; family Shewanellaceae; genus Shewanella; species Shewanella mangrovi. The sequence goes on along the minus strand of NZ_JPEO01000006.1, from coordinate 134,004 downwards.
ATGACAGATCCTAAAGGGATCAAGATTGTGCAGGGGCTGCTCAAATCTGCCAGCCAAGGCGATGGCTTCCTTACTTTCTATTATCAAAAGCCAGGTAGCTCTGAGCTGATTGAAAAGTTAGGTTATGCCGCAACTGTGCCAGGTACTGATTGGATTATCGGCACCGGCGCTTACTTTGATGATATTGATGCCGCGGTTGCGACTTATCGTAAGTCTGCCGAAGAGGAAATGAGCAGCAAGTTGTGGGTTGTTACTCTGTCCACCTTGATCCTGTTTGCCATCACGGCCGTGGTCATTGCGATATTCAGCACCCGCATGGTGACACCGCTGAATAATATGCTCAACAACCTCAATGATATTGCCCAAGGTGAAGGGGACTTAACCCGCCGCGTTCCTGTGACGGGCAGCGATGAAATTGCTGCACTAGGCACCGCGTTTAACCGCTTTGTGGAAAAACTGCAGCATATTATTCGCGACGTATCTGATGCGACCAATGATGTGGTTAATGCATCCCACGAAATTCACACTCAAAACCAGATGATTGCCGGTCAGCTTGCTAGCCACAACCATGAAACTGATCAGGTGGTGACAGCGGTAACTGAGATGTCATCCACTGCGCAAGAAGTGGCGGCCAACACCAATCAAGTGGCGGATGCAACCCACGATGCAACGGCTGAAGTTGCCAAAGCGCAGCATTGTGTCGATGATTCTCTGACCCAAGTGTCCGCATTGATGAGTGAAATTGACAATGCGGCATCGCATATTCAATTGCTGAATGAGCAATCGCAAAAGATTAATAGTGTTCTGTCTGTGATTGGTGGTATTGCTGAGCAAACTAACTTGCTGGCGCTTAATGCTGCGATCGAAGCGGCGCGTGCAGGTGAGCAGGGCCGCGGTTTTGCCGTCGTTGCTGATGAAGTGCGTAATCTTGCCAGCCGTACCCAAGCGAGTACGTTGGAAATCAATGAGATGCTCAATGAGCTGCATTCGTTGGTGACTAGCGCTGTTGCAGCGATGGAGCAAAGTCAGCAAAATTGCCAACGCAGTGTATCTGCGTCACGACTGATTTCTGATAGCCTCGGCTCGGTAACGTCATCGGTGACCAGCATCAATGATATGAGTACCCAGATCGCCACAGCAGCCACGGAGCAAAGCTCGGTGACTGAAGAAATCAATCGCAATGTCTATGCGATTCAAGAGATTGTTACGGCACTGATGGCCTCCAGCAAACTGGCGGCAGATGTGAGTCAAAAAGTGTCGGCCAGCGGTGACAAGCTAGGTAGCTTGGTAAATCAATTCCGCGTCTAGGCAGTTAATTCATCCTGATAAGCGGCGCTCTTGAGCGCCGTTTTTTTATGCCTTAATAAGCACTTGTGCGTTTCCATCCCGTGTTTTGCCATTAACTGTGGCTTTTTTCGATTTAAATTTAGCCGTGGCATAGGTTTTGACACGCCTTTGAGTTAAAATCCGGCGTTTGCATAATTCCGTAAGTTACATTCCAATCGAGTAATTGAAATCACATGTTTGAAGTGAATCCTGTCAAAAACAAAATCAAGGAGCTGGCTGAGCGCACAGAACTCCTGAGGGGGTATCTTTGACTACGACGCCAAGAAAGAGCGTCTCGAAGAAGTAGTCAGAGAGCTTGAAGGCTCTGAGGTTTGGAATAATCCTGAACGTGCCCAATCGCTAGGCAAAGAACGCGTTGCACTGGAAACCGTGGTCGAAACTATCGACGACTTAGAATCCGGTCTTGAAGACGTGGAAGGTTTGCTGGAGCTGGCGGTTGAGGAAGAAGACGAAGACACCTTTAACGAAACCAGCAGTGAACTGGAAGAACTCGAGAAACGTCTAGCTGAGCTGGAGTTTCGTCGTATGTTCTCCGGTGATAGTGACGCGTCTGATTGCTACCTCGATATTCAATCGGGGTCAGGCGGTACTGAGGCGCAAGACTGGGCCAACATGGTGCTGCGCATGTATTTGCGTTGGGGCGAAGACCATGGCTATAGCCCAGAACTTATCGAAGTATCCGACGGTGATGTGGCCGGTATCAAGAGTGCCACGATCAAGTTCACCGGTGAATATGCTTACGGTTGGTTGCGCACAGAAACTGGCGTGCACCGCTTAGTGCGTAAGTCACCGTTTGACTCAGGTGGTCGTCGTCATACCTCGTTCTGCTCAGTGTTCGTTTACCCTGAAATTGACGATTCTATCGACATCGATATCAATCCTGCCGATCTGCGTATCGACGTATACCGTGCTTCCGGCGCGGGTGGTCAGCACGTTAACCGTACTGAATCAGCAGTACGTATTACCCACGTGCCAACCAATACTGTGGTGCAGTGTCAGAATGACCGTTCGCAGCACAAAAACAAAGATACCGCGATGAAGCAGTTGAAAGCGAAGTTATACGAGCTGGAACTGAAGAAGCAGAACGCTGAGAAGCAAGCGGCGGAAGATCAAAAGTCGGATATCGGCTGGGGTAGCCAGATCCGTTCTTACGTACTGGACGATTCGCGCATTAAAGATTTGCGCACCAGTGTCGAAACCCGCAACACACAAGCCGTTCTTGACGGTGATTTAGACAAGTTTATTGAAGCCAGCCTCAAATCAGGGCTGTAACAGAGAAGACGCTGAAAATGACTGAACATTTGGATGAAAACAAACTGATCGCGGAACGTCGCGCTAAGCTGGATCAAATCCGCACTAGCAGTCCGGCTAACGGTCACCCTAACACTTTTCGCCGCACCCATAAGGCTGCTGAGCTGCAAGCTGAATTTGGCGATAAGAGCAAGGAAGAGATTGCGTCTCTGGGCTTCACCGCAGCGATTGCTGGCCGTGTTATGGCAAAACGTGGTCCATTCTTGGTACTGCAAGATGTGTCTGGCCGCATTCAAGCTTATGCCGACAAAGCGGTACAAGCTGAGCTGAAAGAAAACTATAAAGGCTTGGATATCGGTGACATCATCGGTGTTAAAGGCCAACTGCACTTGTCTGGTAAAGGCGAGCTGTACGTCAACATGGAAGAGTACCAGTTGCTGACCAAAGCACTGCGTCCACTACCAGAAAAATTCCACGGTCTGACTGACCAAGAGATGCGTTATCGTCAGCGTTATGTTGACTTGATCGTCAACGAAGAATCACGCAACGCTTTCAAAATGCGTTCACAAGTGGTTGGTGCTATCCGTAGCTTTATGGAAAGCAAAGAGTTTATGGAAGTTGAAACCCCGATGATGCACGTCATCCCAGGTGGTGCTTCAGCACGTCCATTTATCACTCACCACAATGCGCTGGATATTGATATGTACCTGCGTATTGCGCCAGAACTGTACCTGAAGCGTTTGGTAGTTGGCGGTTTTGAGCGTGTGTTTGAAATCAACCGTAACTTCCGTAACGAAGGTTTGTCGCCACGTCATAACCCAGAATTCACCATGATGGAATTCTATATGGCGTATGCTGACTACAAAGACCTGATGGATCTGACTGAAGAGATGCTGTCATCTATCGCTCTGAAACTGACGGGCGACACTAAGCTGCCATACGGTGAAGATGTGATTGATTTCGGCGGCCCATACGCCCGTATGAGCATGTTGGAAGCGATTCAACACTACAATCCAAACAATGCCAAAATCCAAGCGATGACCTACGAACAGGTGAAAGATTTGGATTTCATGCGCACTTTGGGTAAAGAAGTCGGTTTGGAAATCGAAAGCTTCTGGACTTGTGGTCAACTGCTGGAAGAGATCTTCGGTGAAACTGCAGAGCCTAAGCTGATGCAACCGACCTTCATCACTGGCTACCCAGCAGATATTTCACCGCTGGCGCGTCGTAACGATGACAATGAATTCATCACCGATCGTTTTGAATTCTTCATCGGTGGTCGTGAAGTAGCGAACGGCTTTAGCGAGTTGAACGATGCTGAAGACCAAGACAGCCGCTTTAAAGCACAGGTTGCCGCTAAAGACGCGGGTGATGATGAAGCCATGTTCTACGATGCAGACTACATCACTGCGCTGGAACACGGTTTGCCACCAACCGCGGGTCAAGGTATCGGTATTGACCGTCTGGTGATGCTGTTCACCAACAGCCACACCATCCGTGACGTGATTCTGTTCCCAGCGATGCGTCCACAAGCGCAATAAGTTGCAGTGAACTAAAGAAAAACCGGTCAAATGACCGGTTTTTTTATATCTGAATCTGTCGTGATAAGAGTCGTTGACCTCAATGCAGATGTTCCAAACAGATACGATTGCGCCCCAACTCTTTGGCGTGCAGCAGGCCCGTGTCTGCTCGGTTAAGCACTTCCATATAGCGTTGGTCGTTATGATGAAATTGGCTCAAACCACCGCTGATAGAGGTGCACGCTTGGGGCAAATCCATCTCTAATAGCTGCAGATGCAACGCTTTACGCAGCCGGTCGATAAGCCCCCATGCATGTTCGGTATCGGTATGCGGCATTAAAATCACAAAGCCATTGTGATGATAGCGAAACGCCCGGTCTTCCTGACGAATCGCGCTCACGCAAATCTTCCCCACTAATTCAATAATATTGTCGCTAAGGTTGTGACCGCATTGCTGTTGCAGTTCGTCAAAGCAGTCCAATTCAAACAGCACTAAGCTGCATGGCGCATGATGGCGGTGATACAGGCTAAAGTGCGCGGAGAGTTCTTTACTCATGCGGCGTTGGCTATAGAGGTGCGACAGCAGATCCACTTCGTCATAAAACGCCCACTTCTGTACCTGTTGCTGATAATGACTAATGTCGTGCAGCATCAGCAGCACTAAGTTTTCACCGTGCACACTAAAATCCAACGCTTGCAGGTTGGCGCTAAACCAACGTTTGTCGCTGCTGTCTGGATGAGGCTGCAACCGATCATGCTGACTGATAGAGAACTCTACTTCCAACGGGGCATTCGCCGCCAGCGCCGCTTGCAACTGACTTATCAGCCATTGGGCTTTTTCTGCGCGGTAGACTTTCGCAATCGTGTCTTGCGGCAGAAAGGCATCGACGCAATCGCTGGCCGCCTGCGGGCCGAAGCGTTGTAAACACGCACCCTGAGCGTTAAGTAAGAAGGTGGGAACTGGCAGTAGCGACAGCAACTGCGACACTTGTGCCTGCGAAAGCATGATCTGCTCCGAAGCAAATTGGATGGGTCACTTCAGCATAGTCGCAAATAAGTGCGCGCGCCGTGGATAAGCACTATTTTCAATGTGCTTTTTTGTTATCAAAACAGGCTTTGTTGCTCCTCATTTTGCAGCGGGATTAAGTCGGTTAACTGCCAGCTAAGATGCGTCGCGATATGTTGTTGTAACTGCTGATAAAGTCGATGTGCCAACTCGGGCGCATGAATATTATCCGGGGTGTGAACAAATAGGTGCGGTGTTTTTCCCTCATTTAACCATTGGCTCAATTTACTCAGCCACGGGGCAAAAAAGGTATCGTTGTTGGCTTGTATCAGGTCACCAATAAAGCGCACCACAGGTTGCTCAGCGGTGGCAATGGCATGCACTGGCACTCGTGGCTTCTTAGTTTGCGCATCACGCATGACCTCGGTAACCGCAGGTTTGGCAAAAATAGGGCGGCTGTCCATGATGATGCGGTCACAGCCGTTGTCGATGAGTAAGCGGTTCAATTGCTGCTCGGCGGCGCCTTTGGCGAAAAATGCCGCATGGCGGACTTCAACAGCAAACTGCAGTGCCGCGGGAAGCCGCGGTAAAAAGTCGGCTAATACCACTAATGACTCGGGGCCAAAGGTAGCGGGCAGTTGAATTTTCCAAATTGAGGTATGGGCTTGCAGTGGCTGCATGCGCTGAAAAAATTGGCTTAGTTCAGTATCGCAATGTCGCAGCATGAGCTGATGGGTAACCGTCTTTGGCAGTTTAAAGGTAAAGCGAAAGCTATCCGGTACGCTGTCGGCCCACATGGCGACAGTGTTGGCATCGGGCAGGGCATAAAAGCTGGTGTTGCCCTCAACGGTAGTAAACTTTTCAGCGTAGGCCGCGAGCCTACTGGCTGGCGTAGGGCACGCCTGTAACAGCGAACGTTGCCACTGTGGTAATGACCACATTGCCATGCCCAAGCGCAATAACGGCGTGGTGGTTGGGTTAGTCTTTGATATCGACATGATACTCTCGTACTAGCTCTACCATTGCCTGCGCCGCAAACGACAGAATTTGCCCTTTGCGCCAGTAGATAGATAGCTCCCACATCAAATCCGCCGGATTGAGCGGTACATTGACCACGCCCGGCACTTGATGGCGCGTCGCTAAAAAGCGCGGCATGATCATAGTGCCTGTGCCCGCCGCGACCAAGGCGACGCCAAAGTCGGGGTGACTTACTTTGGTGACAATCTTCGGCATAAAACCACGCTGCACGCAGCCATTTAGCACTAAGTCATGCAGCGCATATTCTTCGTTAAAGATGATCTGCGGATCTTCGGTCAGCTGCTGCAAACTAAGTAGCTCTTGGTTCGCAAACGGATGCTGCTGCGGTAGCACCACCATCATAGGATCGCGTCGAATACAGAAGCCCTCAAAGTCATCATCAAGCGAGATAATGCCGGTCGCCAGTTCCACTTCGCCCTTTTTCAGCTTCTGAGTCTGCTCACTGCCGCCACGCACCAACAGCTTCATTTTGATATTGGGATATAAGCTGCGATAGCGACTGATCACTGGCGTAAACAGTTCGGCGCTGCCAAGCGGTGCCAAACCTAAATGCAGCTCGCCGGTGAGCAGACTGCGCTGCGCCGCCAATTCGCTGAGCATCTCACTGCGGGTGTTCAGTAGGGATTTACCGTAGCGATACACCACTTGGCCAGAAGCTGTAGGGCGTAACTGACTACCGCGTTTACCGCGCTCCAGCAGCACTAAATCTAAGTCAGCCTCAAGTTGGGTAATGGCTTTTGATAGCGCCGGTTGGGTGATATGAATCGCCTCCGCCGCCTTGGCAAAGCCACCGTGATCGACGATTTCAACAAAGTAGCGAATAACTTTAAGATCCACTAATATAACCCTTTGGAATGCTTTGTATTAATAATATTCATTTTTTTTATCTAAAATAGCACCCTACAATTGCGCTATCAATTTTTAACGAGAACCATGATGCAACTGGCTCACTCAGCAGCTCGATTTGGCAATTTACGGCAGCAAAGCAAGCAGCTTTCGCTGGCGATTGTGCAAATTGCCGTGATCTGCTTATTTGCGTGGGCGGCGCATGCAGTGGCAACAGCAGTACACTCACCTATTCCCGGTAGTGTACTTGGCTTGGCCGTGGTGCTGTTGGCGCTAGCGCTCAAAATTATCCCTGAAAAGGCGATTCAGGTGGGCGCGGCATGGTTTATTGGCGATCTATTGCTGTTTTTTATTCCGCCAATGATCTCGGTGATTAAGTACGAAGCGCTGTTAAAACAATATGGTTTTAACATCCTGCTGACGATTGTGCTTGGCGTGATTTCTGTGTTGTTAGGTACCGGCTTTGTGGTGGACCGCGTGTTCCGCTTCGAGCGTAAGCTGCACCTGAAACGGCAGATGGCAAAACACAACAAAGAGCAGCAGGCGCTCAAAGATAAGGCTGGCGAATGAACCAATCAACGCTGTTAGCGCTGATCAGTTTAGCTATCACCGTTGGCAGTTATTACATCGCGAAAGCTATGTATAAACGCCATAAAACTTGGTGGTTGCTGCCGAGTATTCTGGCGCCGGTTGTGGTGGTGTTGCTGGTGGTGCTGTTGTCAATTCCGCTGCCAACTTACTTTGAATACACGCATTGGTTAGTGACGTTATTGGCGCCGGCGACGATTGCCTTTGCGGTACCGATTTATCGTGAACGTAAATTGATCCGTCAGTATCCACTGACCATTACCTGCGGCGTGATTGCCGGCGTGATGTTTGGCTTAACCTCTACCTGGCTGCTGACACGTGTGATCCCGTTGCCAGAAGAGTTAGTGCACAGTGTATTGGTGCGTTCGGTATCGACACCATTTGCATTGCAAGCCACTAGTGCCTTTGGTGGTGTCCCTGAGTTAACCGCCTTGATGGTGATGCTCACGGGGATTATCGGCATGGTGATTGGTGAGCCGTTGATGAAATTATTTCGCATCCACACTTCGCTTGGGCGAGGCGTGGCGTTAGGTGCCAGTGCGCATGGCTCTGGTACTGCAAAAGCCACCGAAATTGGTCAGCAAGAAGGTGTGGTGGCCAGTTTGACGATGATTTTTGCGGGCATTGTGATGGTGATTTGTGCGCCGTTCTTTGCTTGGATTTTTTCCTAACCCTTTTTTGTTAGTGCCCATTTTGACCACGGCTTCCCCAGAGTTTAGTGGTCACGCTCGAGCAATCGAGCACCTACTTTCCTGAGAGTATCTCAGGTCTTCATGTTGCGTTTATAGCCGATGTTCCCCCATCGGCTTTTTTTTGCCTGCAATTTGCTGACGGCAAGCTCGGCGAATTGGTGTGGCCTGATAATTCTGTGTGTTGTGAGTGGCTGTCCCAATTTGAGAACTAATTAAGTTATACTGCCGCCGCTGTTTTGTTGTCAGCAGCCTGCTTCAGCGGGTTTCTTTTTAATCGAGTTAATGATGCACACACTTGAACAACTGCGCGATGGAGCGCTGCAAGGGATTCGTCGGCTAACGCTATCTTGTGGTTTAACCGAGTTTCCACAGGAGATTTTTTCGTTAGCGGATTCACTGGAAATCCTCGATCTCAGCGGTAACGCACTGACTTCGCTGCCGGATGATTTGCCAAGACTCAGCAAGCTGAAAGTGATCTTTTGCTCGCAAAATAACTTCACCAAGTTACCTGAAGTGTTAGGGCGCTGTGAATCGCTGAGTATGGTGGGCTTTAAGTCGAATCAGATTATGGATGTGCCAGCGGCGTCACTGCCTCCAAAATTGCGTTGGCTGATTTTGACCGATAACTGTGTGCAACAACTGCCAGATAATCTTGGTGACTGCGCTGAACTGCAAAAACTGATGCTAGCGGGCAATCAGTTGGTCAGTCTGCCGGATACCTTAGCCAACTGTCACAAGTTAGAGTTAATTCGCCTTGCCGCCAATCAACTCGAACAGCTACCCGAATGGCTTTTCTCCCTGCCGCGTCTGACGTGGTTAGCGTATGCCGGCAATCCGCTCAGCGCGCAGTTGGAAGCTGAAGCGTTGAACGTGCCATTGCCTGCCATCGACTGGCAACAACTGGCGGTGAACGAGCTGCTAGGTGAGGGCGCTTCTGGGCTGATTTATCGCGCAGACTTATCTAGCGCTGCAACGACCACGCCAGTGGCGGTGAAGCTGTTTAAAGGCGCGATGACCAGTGATGGTTTGCCGCTGTGTGAAATGGCATCGACCATTAAAGCGGGGCACCATCCTGCGCTGACGCAAACGCTTGGTCGTGTAGCGCAGCATCCAGAAAACACCGATGGCTTGGTGATGCAACTGATACCCAGTGATTTTGCTAACTTGGCTGGGCCGCCGAGTTTAGCCTCGTGTACCCGCGACGTGTATGCGCCGGAACAGCAGTTTTCGCCTACGGTGATGCTCAATATCGCCACTGCGATTGCCAGCGCTGCGCAGCATCTGCACCAACAGGGCATGATGCATGGCGATCTGTACGCGCATAATATTCTCACCACCGCTGACGGTGATGCCCTGCTGAGTGATTACGGCGCCGCGTCCTTTTACGATACTTCCGATGCAGAACTCGCTGCGCTCTTAGCGCGTATAGAAGTCAGGGCCTTCGGCTGTTTGCTGGAAGAACTGGTTGAACGTTGTGACTTGCTTAATGATGATGCTCAACAGCAGTTGAGTGCGTTAGTGGCAGCGTGTTTGCGGCAGGATTTGATGGCGCGACCAACCTTTGCGGAGATTTGTCAGCGCCTCGTTGAGCTGCAATCGCAGCAAGCCATCGCCGCTTGATGCAAGCTGGCTTGCCGCGCGGTAGATGAGTCACACAAACTGACCCGCGGCAAAGCCACTGCTCCAACAATACTGAAAATTGTAGCCGCCGAGCCAGCCGGTCACATCGGTCACTTCACCGATGAAATACAGCCCCGGCGCTTTTTTCGCTTCAAAGGTTTTTGAACTCAGCTCGTCGGTATCCACCCCGCCTAGAGTGACTTCCGCAGTGCGGTAGCCTTCAGTGCCGTTAGGTTTAATTTGCCACGCGTGCAAGGTGGCGTGTAACTCATCGATTTGGCTATGGCTGAGCTGATTCACATTCGCCTCAGGGATGACATTGCTGTCGCACAGTATCTCGACAAAACGCTTAGGCAATACGCTGGCAAGGCAGTTTTTCAGTGATTTTTGCCCCTGAGTTTCACGCCATTGCTGCAACTGGGCTTTCAGCTCAAGCTCCGGCAGCAAGTTAATGCTGACCGCCTGACCCGCTTGCCAAAACGAGCTAATTTGCAGCACGGCTGGGCCAGAAATGCCACGGTGAGTAAACAGCAGGTTTTCTTTAAAACTGGTGCCATTTTCACTGCTGATGCTGCACGGGATACTGATGCCAGCCAACGCGGCAAAGCGCTCTTTATCATGTTGATGCAAGGTAAACGGCACTAGCGCCGCCGTGGTAGGAAACACCTTGAGGCCAAACTGGTCGGCAATTTTGTAACCTATCGGCGTCGCGCCTAATTTCGGCATGGTCAGCCCGCCAGAGGCAACCACGAGCGACTGGCATTGATAGCTTTCTTGAGTGGTTTGCACCAGATAGCCGCCATCATTAGCATTCACCGACAGCACTTCACTGCGCAGTTCAATATTCACCCCAGCCCAATCGCATTCGGTTAGCAGAATATCGACGATATCTTGCGCGGAATTATCGCAAAACAGCTGCCCCAAGGTTTTGTGGTGGTATTGCAAACCGTGGCGCTCAACCAGCTCAATAAAATCCTGTTGGCTATAGCGACTTAGACAGGATTTAACAAAGTGGGGATTGTGGCACAGGTAGTTTGCTGGGCTTGCATTGGTATTGGTGAAATTGCAGCGGCCACCACCGCTGATCAAAATTTTGCGCCCAGGCTTTTTACCCATATCGAGTACAGTTACTTGGCGGCCACGATAGCCTGCCTGCGCTGCGCACATTAATCCGGCAGCACCTGCACCGATGATGATGACATCGACTTGTGTCATGTGTTGTTCCCCAGTTGAATTTGGCGGCATTGTAGCAAAAGTTGCTCGCTTCGCGAGGTAGGATTTCTGCAACCTGCGGTTGCGAAAGATTTATGGCTTCGCCATACCAAGCTGCGCTTGGCAAGATTATCGCTGCGCGATTGCAACCTGAGGTTGCGAAAGTCGTGGAGCTACTCGCTCCACACCAGAGCCAAAGGGCGATGCTCGTCCCCCGCCCTTTGGAAACCCGACGACGCCCCACGGCGCAAAACGCTACGGCGCTTCTGGTTTGCCATTTTCGCAAATCGCTCTGATTCGGAATCCATTCCTCACCATCGCTTCTCGTCGTCCTTGACTCGATTGCTCAATGTCTGCCCAACGCACCTGCGCTGCGCCAAGGGGAATTGGTGTTGCCTGATCTGCCGCATGTGAACGCTGACCCGTTCGAGATTGAGTCGAACAAGGCTACCTTACTCTGTTATCTAGACCAAAATATGCTCATTTTTCTATTGTGTTCAGTGGCATATGCGCATAAGTTGAGCTGTGAGAATGAGTGAAATGCGACTCCGTGTCGTGATTAATTCCGACATAATATCGTGTAATAAACTGTTCTGTGATGGGAGAATGTATGACAGATTTAGCAACAATTAGTGCTGCTTTAACGAGTATAAAAACAGCGGTAGATTTAGCTAAGATCATTAAAGATGGCGATAAGTCGCTAGAGCAAGCTGAAATAAAGTACAAACTTGCTGAGCTTATTAGTGCATTAGCTGATGCGAAGATGGAAATAGCTGAAGTCAGGGAGCTTGTGTTAAGCAAAGATAACGAATTGTCAGCTCTTAAAGATGTGTTCGAACAGCAAAAAAATATGGAGTGGGATGAGCCATATTACTTTCATGTAAAAGATGGTCAGCGACAGGGGCCTTTTTGTCAGCAGTGTTACGATAGTGAGAACAAGTTAGTTCGGTTGATCAATCGTGGTTTTGCTATGGGGGTGTGGCGCTGTAATACGTGTAACACAACAGTCATTGATGATAGTTATGTGCAAGAGTCGTACTAATCAGATAACAAACTATTTAAGAGTAACTCGCAATGCGTGGCATTTTTGTTTTGTGTTGGTTTTAGTTTTTAAGGTGGTATGCGGCGACTTTGGGTACTACGTTGCTCGCTCCTTAATAGGGCGACAGAGGGCTGAACATTGAGCGCAGATGAACATTTGTATGAACTAATACATTGGATTAATGAGAATTCGACAGGGTTTAAATTGCCAAATGATGCCCGTTCGTCCTTAGCTCTTGGTTGCCTTGATGTTGCATTAGAGCACCAAGCTGCAATTTTGCTCTTATACAGAGCGGAACTGTACGGTTCTATGAGCTCTATCTTAAGAGTGCTTTTCGAATCTTTGGTTCGTGGAGTCTGGCTTTATAAGTGTGCTTCGGAATCAGATTTAAGGAAATTTGAAAAAGGGATAGTTGAGCCAAAGTTTTTTGAGCTAATTGACGCATATGAAAATAAAATTGGTGATCCTGATGGGGTACTTTCCCAGTTCAAGAAAAAGGTGTGGAAACTCCTAAACGATTTTACTCATACTGGCTTTAACCAAGTTTGTCGAAGGCATTCAGAAGGTAAGTTGGGCTCAAATTATGAGCAATCAGAGCTCGATTCAATTCTTAAAGTATCAGGGGCATTAGGCCTTTTCGCTGCATCTCAAATAGCAGGTATTGGTGATAAATCAGAGTTGACTCAGGCCTACATCGACAAAATTAAAGAGTACACAGCCCTCTAACAAGCCGCTGTAATCGCTCTTTACGTTCGCCGGAACAAAAATACATAGGCTGCTCGCGCTTCAGTTGTCATTGTCGCTATGTATTTTTGCCCCTAAGAGTGGTGTTAATTTGGAGGCAATAGCCACCAATTTCAAATCGGTTAATACGCTGAACTTTCAAGCAACTCCGATTACCCCTCGGCGCGGCGTAGGTGCGTTGGGCAGCCATTGAGCAATCGAGATATGGATATCGAGAAGCGATGGTGAGGAATGGATTCCGAATCAGAGCGATTTGCGAAAATGGCAAACCAGAAGCGCCGTAGCGTTTCGCGACGTCGGGGTGGCAGGGGGATTGATAAGGGGGCGAAGCCGTCTAGCCCCCTTATCCTCTGGTGTGGAACGAGTAGTTCCACGACTTTCGCAAACGAAGTTTGCAATGGCTGAAAGCCATAAAATCAAAGCCCGCTGCAGGCGATTTAGCACATCAGTGCTGGCAAGCAACGCCAAGTGTCACCGACAAACACGAAAACCAATCAGCAACACCCGTTGCCAACCGGCAACAAAAAAGCCCGCAAAGCGGGCTTTTTCCATCGAACACCAACGAAAGGTAAATTACTTACCTTCGTTATAACGTTCTGCGCTAGACAGGATCTCAGCACGGGCAGAAGCAGCATCTTCCCAACCGTCAACTTTCACCCATTTGCCTTCTTCCAGATCTTTGTAGTGTTCAAAGAACTGTTTGATCTGGGCTTTCAGCAGTGCAGGCAGATCTTCAACGTCGTTGATGTGCTTATATTCTTTAGAAATCTTGTCGTGTGGTACGGCAACGATTTTAGCGTCTTCACCTGACTCGTCAGTCATTTTCAGAACGCCCACTGGACGACAGCGGATTACGCTACCTGGTTGCAGTGGGTATTGAGTTGGAACCAATACGTCAACTGGGTCACCGTCCAAGCTCAGAGTTTGGTTCACGTAACCGTAGTTACATGGGTAGAACATAGGCGCAGTCATCATACGGTCAACAAACAAAGCGCCTGTGTCTTTGTCTACTTCGTATTTGATCGGATCGTGGTTTTGTGGGATCTCGATAATAACGTAGATATCATCTGGCAGAGATTTGCCCGCAGGCACAGCATTTAAGCTCATGTAAGTATCCTTTCACTTAACAGTGTAATCTTGGCCGTATCACGGCGCGAATATCAATGTGGCGGCTATTATAGCGCGAAAGCTTGGCTTGCCAATGCTGACAAGCCGTTGCCTTAGTATTAGTTACTTGTGGTATTGCAAACAGGTGGCCACTTCGTTGGCTGAACCTAAGATCACTGCCACACGCTGATGGATCGCTTCTGGCTCAATATCCAGAATGGTTTGGTAGCCAGTGCTGGCGCTGCCGCCGGCTTGCTCGACCAAAAATGCCATTGGGTTGGCTTCGTACATCAAACGCAGTTTATACGGCTTGTTTGGATTCTTGCTGTCAGTCGGGTAGGTGAAGATGCCACCGCGGCATAGTACGCGATGCACATCACCGACCATGGCGGCAATCCAGCGCATGTTGAATGATTTTGCGCGCGGGCCAGCTTTGCCTAACAGTAGGTCATCGATATAACTCTGCATTGGGCTTTCCCAGAAGCGTTGGTTTGACATGTTGATGGCAAACTCGGCGGTGTCGGCAGCAATGCTGACGGCATCCTGTGTCAGTAAAAATTCGTTGCGGTCAGTGTCCAGTGTGAACAACTGCGTGCCTTTACCCGTGGTCAGTGCCAGCATGGTGGCGGCGCCGTAGAGCACATAGCCTGCAGCTACTTGCTTGCGGCCCGATTGCAAAAAGCTTTGCTCGCTTACGTCACCTTCAGGTGCTGGCAGTACGGAGAAGATTGTCCCCACCAGTGAGTTGATGTCGATGTTGGATGAACCATCGAGTGGGTCAAAGCACACCAGAAAATCACCGCTATCACTGCAAATTACCGGCTCATCTTCCTCTTCGGATGCCAGCGCGCGTACATTACCCGCGGCGGCTAACGCATCTTTGAGCATATCGTTGGTGATCACATCCAATTTCTTTTGGGTTTCACCTTGGACGTTTTCGTGGTCAGTGCTGCCTAATACGCCTGCCAGTGCGCCGCGGCGGACGGCTTGGCTGATATTAATTGAGGTGGCAGCTAAGGTGTTAATTAGATGAGTGAGCGAATCCGGAACGGCTTTTTCCGCAAGGGCTTGAGCCAGCGTTTGCATACTATTTCCTTGTTTCCATGAGGGACAAATCTCGGTGTGTGAATGATACCCGATTTGGCTATTGTTTGTCTGCCAAGGACAAAATAGGGCAGAATATTGGTTCACTTGCTGCGCAGCAGCACGATTTTTTGCTCTATCCGGAAAATAATAATGAATCGAATCAGGATACTCTCTGTACTTATGGCTATTCCCCTCACATTTGTTAGCACACTTACTCAGGCTCAAAGCCTTGTCGGTGGCACTACACCGCTCACGGTCGATCGTCTTTATGACTCGCCGGCATTGGCAGGTAGCAGTCCACGCGAATTGAAGATTTCCCCCGATGGGAGTCGCGCCACCTTTTTGGTCGGCCGTAAAGACAACCAACATTTTTATGATTTGTGGCAGATGGAGGTGACTAACGGCAAGGTCAGTCTGCTGCTTGATGCTGATAAATTGCAGCAGGGTGAGTTGTCGGATGAAGAGAAAGCGCGTCGTGAACGCCAGCGTATTTTTGGCGAAGGCATCATGGAATACGCTTGGTCGGATGATGGTAAGGCGTTGCTGATCCCCGCGTCCGGCAAGCTGTATTACTATGCGTTGGCAGATGGCAAAGCCAAGTTGCTGCCGACTGGCGATGACTTTATCACCGATGCCAAGCTGTCACCAAAAGGCCATTTTGTCTCTTATGTACAAGGGCAAAACCTGTGGCTACTCGACTTAGCGACCGACAAAGTAACGCAGCTGACTAAAGACGGTGGTGGCGCGATCAAAAACGGCATGGCTGAGTTTGTGGCGCAGGAAGAGATGGGCAAGATGAGCGGCTACTGGTGGGCACCCGATGAATCTGCCATTGCCTTTAACCGTGTCGATGAAACGCCGGTGGAACTGGTAACGCGCAACGAAATCTATGCCGACGGTATCAAGCTGACGCAGCAGCGTTATCCGTATGCAGGTAAACCTAATGTGCTGATCCAGCTTGGGGTGATTGCGTTAAAAGATAAGCGAGTGAAGTGGGTTGATCTCGGTAAAGAAACCGATATCTATCAACCGCGCGCTAAATGGTTGCCTGACAGCAAGCACTTGTCGTTTGAGTGGCAGAGCCGTGATCAGCACAATTTAGATCTGCGAGTCGTGGATGTGACCGCTAATCAAGCGCCAGTGACCTTGGTGCATGAGCATGATGATATCTGGCTCAATCTGAACGATAACCTCAATTTCCTTAAAAACGGCGATTTCATCTGGACCTCAGAACGTGATGGCTTTAGCCATATCTATCTATTTGACAGCAAAGGCAAGGTGAAACAGCAACTGACCCAAGGCGCGTGGGCGGTAGACAGCATTGATCATGTGGATGAAAAGGCGCAGTGGATTTACTTTACTGGTCGTAAAGACAGCGATGTAGAAAAGCATCTCTATAAAGTGAAGTTTGATGGCTCGGGCTTTACTAAACTCTCGGCTGAAGCCGGTATGCACAGTGCTGTATTTGCCGACAATAAGGCCATTTATCTCGACTACTTTGACTCACTGTCACAGCCACCACAGATCTCCTTGCATGACGACAGCGGTAAACGTTTGGCGTGGGTAGAAGAAAACGCCGTAAAACCGGGGCATCCACTGTATGACTATGCCGGACTGTGGCAGTTGCCTGAGTTTGGCACCATCAAAGCCGAAGACGGCCAACGCATGCATTATCGCCTGTTCAAGCCAGTGAACTTTGATGCCAGTAAGCAATATCCAGTGCTGGTGCGTGTTTATGGTGGCCCGCATGCACAGCTGGTGACTAACTCGTGGAGCAGTCAGGATTACTTCACTCAATATCTTTTGCAGCAAGGTTTTGCGGTATTCCAGTTGGATAACCGTGGCTCAGGCCATCGCGGTACTAAGTTCGAGCAGGTGATCTACCAGCACCTCGGTGAGGCTGAAGTGGACGATCAGAAAAAAGGCGTCGACTTCCTGCGCACTTTGCCTTGGGTCGATAGTAAACGCATTGCGGTTTACGGCCACAGCTACGGCGGTTATATGGCACTGATGTGTTTGTTTAAAGCGCCAGATTACTTTGCCGCAGCCGTAAGTGGTGCGCCAGTGACCGACTGGAGCTTGTACGATACGCACTACACTGAGCGCTATCTGGGTAACCCTGCCACCAATGCGGAAGGCTACCGCCTCAGCAGCGTGATGCCGTATGTGAAAAATTACCAAAGTGGTTTGCTGATGTATCACGGCATGGCCGATGACAACGTCTTGTTTGAGAACAGCACCCGCGTTTATAAGGCGCTGCAAGATGACGGTAAGTTATTTGAAGTGATGACCTATCCGGGCTCAAAACACTCGATGCGTGGTAATAAGGTGAAGACCCATCTGTATAAAACCATTACCGATTTCCTTGAGCGCAAACTCAAGTAACAGCGATAAATCCTCGTCTAAAAACGCCGCAGATTGTGGCGTTTTTTATGCGTTTTTTTTGGCAATGAGCAGCCGTTTTAGCAGCACTGGTCCCAGCAGGGTAGTGGCAATGATCACCAGCACTAACTCGGTAAATACACCGTTGGAAATAATGCCCAACTGCAGCCCAAACTGGGCGAACACTAAGCCCACTTCTCCGCGTGGCACCATGGCGCACCCCACAATCATTCTGTCGCGCCAACCACACTGCAGCGGTAAGCCCGCCAGCAGCTTACCGAACACTGCCAAGATCACCATTAACAGCAGCAGTAACAGATTATTTTGATCGATCGCCAGTTGGCTAAGGTCAACGCTGATCCCAACATAGACGAAGAATATCGGCGCAAACACTTCCGTCAGCGGTTGCATGGCGTGTTCCAGCTTATTGGTAAACGGAAACGGGTTTTGCAGGTAGCGTTGCCACGGACTGACAAACTGGCGAGACAGCGCCAGTCCAGCGGAAAAGCCGCCCAATAACGCCGGCGCACCTACATGGTGGGCCAGCCAGGCAAATAGGCAGATAAGACTGAGCATCACCACCGCTTCGTAACCTAGGTTTTGCGCATGGCCGCTTAAAAAACGCAGTAGATAGATTAAGCCGCGTCCCACCACGGGTGCCAGCAGCAAAAACGCCAGTAGGGTGAGTATCAGTTTTAGCATGGGGAGTGGTGCAACACTGCCGTCGTTGGCGAAGGTGAACAATAAACTCAGCAAGATCACGCCGACAATATCATCGACCACCGCCGCGCCGAGAATGATGTGGCTACAACTCTCCTGCTGCTGTTGCGTATCTTTCAGCACACTGACCGAAATACCTATGCTGGTGGCGGTTAGTGCACAGCCATAAAACAATGCGGCAAAGGGCGATAATGCCATCGCGTAATAGGCCACTATGCCGGTCATCAGCAGTGGCAGGATGATCCCGATAACGGCCACCAGAATAATCTGTAGCCCTGAATGATACAGGCGCTTAATGGAGGTTTCGGTGCCGATACTGAACAACAACAGTATGACACCCAGTTCAGCGATATTGGCCAATACTGGCTCAGGATGTAGCCAGCCAAGGAGCGAGGGACCAAGCATAATACCAGCGCTGATTTCGCCCACCACCGCAGGCCAACCAACACGTTGGCACAACTCTCCGAACAGCCGAGAAACCAGCAAGATGAGAAACAACGCCATCAACAG
Organism: Shewanella mangrovi; assembly: GCF_000753795.1. Classification (GTDB taxonomy): domain Bacteria; phylum Pseudomonadota; class Gammaproteobacteria; order Enterobacterales; family Shewanellaceae; genus Shewanella; species Shewanella mangrovi. The sequence continues at coordinate 115,293 of NZ_JPEO01000006.1, read as the reverse complement.
CGTCTCGATTGCCACGGTTTTCCTCCGCTTTTTCCCTGCTTTGTTACACTTAGTATAGGGAGGAATGTGAGATTCCTCACAAACGAGTGGCGCGATTTCCACTCATCAAACCGTGCAAATTGCGGGAGTCACATATGAGTAAGTTATTTATCATTGAACCGCAGGAAGCCGCGCAAACAGATGTCATCGCAAAAGGAGTTGAGCTAGCAAAGTTACTCAATAAAGAGCCACAGGTATTTGCGTATTGTTATGAGTCTTTGCCGCAAACCGTTGTTTATGAAGAAGCTGAACAACAGATTCTGGCGCATAAAAAACGTCAGATGGCAGAGAAGATGCAGCGAATGGGCGCTGAAGATGTACCGGTGAATGTCACCTGGTATAAGTACTTATGCGAACACGCCGTTAATTATTCGAAGGAAAATGACTTCGATTTAATTGTCAAAGGCATGTGCGAAAGTGACCATATGTTGCCAACCGATTGGCATTTACTGCGTACCACCAAAGTCCCGGTGATGTTGCTCACCGAAAATCCACTCAACCAAGGTAGCGGCGTTTTGCTGGCGCTGGATCTCGATACGATTAAGCCGGAAAAACTCAGGCTGAACGAGCAGATCCTGCAGCAAGGTCGGCAGTTGGCCGAAGCCACCGGCAGTGAATTGCATGTCGCCCATATTGTGCGGGTGCCGAAGATCATTCGCGATCTGGAAGTGCTGAACATGCAGCAACTGGTGAAGGAGGCTTATCAACGCCACCAAACCCTGTTGGATGATTTAGGTCTGGATAAAGAGCAGATCCACATTATCTGTGGCGATCCGGCGCAGTGCCTGTATCAACTCACGTGTCGTTTACGCAGCCAATATCTGGTGATGGGGGCTTGTCAGCGGCAGGGCTTAATGGGCTGGGTTATCGGTAATACCGCGGAAGCGATTTTGCATCACATCCGCTGTAATGTGTTGGTGATACCGACGACTAGTTAGTTTTGCGCAGAATGGTGCGACGACTTAACGTCAGCAAGGCATCTGCCGCTGGCGTTAGGGGTAGATTGTTGCGCCAGATTAAGCCGATCTGCCAAGTCAGCTCTCGCTCCATTGCTCTGAAGATTAGTTTATTACTGCCGAGTTTTTGGCAAATAGGTTCCGGCATAATTGCTAGACCCATGCCTTCTTCCACCATAGAGCCAATAAAGTCCCACTGACCACTTCGAAACGCGATATTGAGGTTGATGCCTAGCTCGCGGGTAATGCGGGAGAACTGTTTGGTCAGCGAGAAGTCATCGTTATACACAATGAAAGGATACTGGGCCAAGTCGTGCCAGCTGATCTTCTCTTTCTCTGACAACGGATGGTGTTGCGGCAGGCAGACTTTCAGTGGATAGGCCTGCAGCAGGGTTGAGGAGAGTTGTTCCGTGTGGGTCACTGGCAGCGCGGTAAAGCCGATATCGATCATATCGGCCAGCAGGGCTTGTTCGCTGCCAAAGCCACCAAACTCCTGCATCTGCAATTCGACACCAGGGTAGGCTTTACGGAATTCGGTGAGTAAATCGATAGTGAGGCTGCTCATCATTGGACACACGCCTAAGCGTAGATGCCCCGATTTTAAGCCGCTGAGGTTTGCCAAATCTTGTTCCATACGATGCCACTGGCCCATGATTTGACAGGCACTGGCATGAAACAGCTGTCCGGCTTGTGTCAGTTCCACTTTCTGGTTGCTACGGATAAGTAGCTGCTGCTCCAAGGTTTCTTCTAACCTTTGGATCATCTTACTCAGAGTCGGTTGCGTCAGGTATAGCTGCTCCGCGGCACGGGTAAAATTGCCAATCTCTACGAGGCGTAAAAAGCAGTGTAACGTCTTGATTGGAACATTCATGCTATTTGGGCATCCCTACTATCAATTTAATTCATTTTACCTATTACGGTATCAGATATTAATCTTTAGTCGAATAAATTGACAGGGGTATTTCCATGAAAGCTTATCAAGGTGGTTGGGTTAGTGCGTTATTTGACGCTGCGGTTGCACCAGTTGAAGCCAAAGCCAAAAAAGACGTGACTAAATCACAACGCAGCTCTCACGTGCTGACACCAAAAACCGTGAAACACGCATAAAAAACACCCGGAAAACCCGGGTGTTTTTTTATACTCAATATTTACGCGATCACGTCATTCACGACTTGGATCTTGCGGCCTTAGGCTTTTTTAACGAACTCAGATTTGAGTTTCATTGCACCAAAGCCATCGATTTTACAATCGATATTGTGGTCACCTTCCACCAGACGAATATTCTTCACGCGAGTGCCCACTTTCAGCGGGTTCGATGCGCCTTTTACTTTTAGGTCTTTAATCACGGTAACGGTATCGCCATCAGCGAGCAGATTGCCGTTGGAATCTTTGACAATCAGTGTGTCTTCGTCGGCCGTTGCAGCTTCTGCAGGATTCCATTCATGGCCACATTCAGGGCATACCAGCATGCTGCCATCTTCATAGGTATAAGCAGATTCGCATTTTGGGCAGTTCGGCAGTTCACTCATGGTTAAATCTCTTTTTATCTCGATTAACGTCCGCCCTTGGGCGCACAACTAAATAGGAAAACTTAACTTGAGGTTAGCGTTAAGCTCCTTTGGGCGCGGGATTATAACCATAAACTCAGTAGGGATTCATTGTTTGTCGTTATTTTTTCGCCGAAGCGTGATTTTGACAAAGATGAGCTACAGCCGCAGAAATGCTAAAGTGTGCGCCATAGCAGTTTATTGGCGAACGTGATGACATTGATGCTCAAATGCCCACTTTGTGGTGATACTCAGGAAAAACAGTTAGTTGCTACGCGGGTAAAACGTGACTACTACCATTGCAGCCATTGTCAGCTGATTTTTATGGCACCTAAATGCCACCTGAGTCTAGCGGAGGAGCAGGCCTATTATGCGACCCACGAAAATAATCCCGAAGATGTCGGTTATTTGAAGTTCTTGTCACGCTTAGCTACGCCAATGCGCCAATATCTGCGCGCCGGAATGCAAGGACTGGATTTTGGCTGTGGCCCAGGACCCGCTATGCCAACACTCTTTGCTGAGCAGCAGGTTAGCTGTGATAACTACGATCCCTACTTTTTCCCGATACCCCTTAAACATCAGTACGACTTTATTGTCTGCAGCGAATGCTTTGAGCATTTTCATCAACCGGCAACTGAACTGCAGCAACTGGCCAGCCTGTTGCCAAAAGATGGCTTGCTTGGTGTGATGACCGATAGCTGGCTGTCGTTTGAACACTTCTATGATTGGCACTACACCCGCGATCCCACTCATGTGAGCTTTTTCCATCGACAGACGTATGACTGGATTTGTCAGCAATACGGCTTTGAACTGCTTGAGTGGCAGGCGCCTCGGGTGGCGATTTTACGTAAGTGCTAGCAGGGACTGTCAGATAAAGAAGATGAGGCCATAGCGTTATTGACTATGGTCTCATCGTTTTCCCCCGTTACCTCGTCATTCCTTGATGCGGTAAACGGTCATCGTCCGCTGCCAGGAATCACCAGCAGACGATGTTTGACGCGTTACATCTTGAAGCTGTTACCGACTAAGGCACCCTTGTTGTCGGCCTGCGGCACATGGCATTGCGTGCAGAAATAGTTCTTACCATTTAGCGTGCCCTGCGCATCAATTACATGCGATTTCGCCACCGGCGTGGCTTTCATGCGCTCGGCTTTATTCCACGCGTGGCAGCTCATACAGCTATTGCGATCCAAGCTGATACTGTAATCCGCCTTGTGCGGGATCAGCGGTGGCTGCTCAGCAAAGTTACGGCTAATGGCATGCCCTTTTTTAGGGTAACTTGCCATTGCCGCAGCGTCCTGAGTCACAGGCACTGGTTGGTTACCGGCCAGTGATTGCACGTTTACCGGTGCAGTGGCTGCTTGATTTTGTTGGCCGCTGCAGGCTGATAACATCAGCAGTGCAGCAACAGTTATAAATTTTTTCATCATTCTATCTCCGCCTGTTGAGGGCAAATTAGCGTGTTGATTCAGCCACTATCAGGCTTTCACTACCTTCACCGGACATTTCTTAAAGTCAGTTTCTTTGGAGAGTGGATCGGTCGCATCCAACAACAGCTTATTGACCAACTGACGTGCGTCGAAAAATGGCATAAACACCACACCGCGCGGCGGTTTGTTGCGGCCATCGGTTTCCACTCGCGTTTTGAGTTGACCACGAGGAGATGACACCATGACTTCATCACCGCGTGCTACGCCACGGGCTTTGGCATCTTCCGGGTGCATAAAGATTTGTGCATCGGGGAAGGCGCGATATAACTCGGGGACGCGCGCGGTCATGGTGCCGGTGTGCCAGTGTTCCAATACGCGGCCGGTACTCAGCCACAGATCAAACTCTTCGTTTGGCTCTTCTGCCGCAGGTTCATAAGGCAGGGCGAAGATGACGGCTTTGCCATCGGGTTTACCGTAGAAGCGGAAGCCTTCACCTGCTTTGACATAAGGATCTGAGCCTTCAACGAAACGGCGTTTGGTTTCCTGACCGTTCACTACTGGCCAGCGCATACCGCGGCTTTCGTGGTAGGCATCGAATTTGGCTAAGTCGTGACCGTGGCCACGACCAAAGGCAGCGTATTCTTCAAACAGGCCTTTTTGAATGTAGAAGCCGAAATCTGCTGCTTCATCATTCATCTCACCTTTACAGTCACTGCTTGGGAATTGATTAACTTTGCCGTTGGCAAACAGGATGTCGTACAGCGTTTTGTCGGCGTATTCTGGTTTTTGCGCCACTAACTCGGTAGGCCAGACGTCACTGACTTTAAAGCGTTTGGCAAACTCCACGACTTGCCACAAGTCTGACTTTGCTCCCTCGGGTGCTTTCACTTGCTGATGCCACATATGGGTACGACGTTCAGCGTTACCATAGGCACCTTCTTTCTCAACCCACATTGCGGTTGGCAGAATCAGATCGGCACTTAACGCGGTCACCGTTGGATAGGGATCTGACACTACAATAAAGTTGGCTGGGTTACGGAAGCCCGGGTAGATCTCCTCGTTGATGTTAGGTCCCGCCTGCATGTTGTTGGTACACATGGTCCAGTAGCAGTTGAGTTTGCCATCCTTCAGCATGCGGCTTTGCAATACGGCGTGGTAGCCGGGTTTCGGTGGAATTGTGCCTGTTGGCAGTCCCCAAGCGCTTTCACAGATATCGCGGTGTTCTTTTTTCGCTACCACCATGTCGGCTGGCAGACGGTGGGCAAAGGTGCCCACTTCACGGGCAGTACCACAGGCCGATGGTTGGCCGGTCAGTGAGAATGGGCTGTTACCCGGTGTCGCGATTTTACCGGTCAACAGGTGAATGTTGTACAGCATGTTATTGGCCCACACACCACGGGTATGTTGGTTGATGCCCATGGTCCACAAACTCATCACTTTCACGTTTGGATCGGCGTAAGACTTAGCCAGCTCCAGCAGTTGCTCTTTTGGCGCGCCACTCATTTCGCTAGCGTATTCCAGGGTATAGCTGCTGACGAACTTGGCGTACTCATCAAAGCTGATTGGCGTAGATTTGCCGTTCCCTGGGTTTTTGGCTTTTTTCTCCAGCGGATGATCGGGGCGCAGGCCGTAACCGATATCGGTGGTACCCAAGGCAAACTTGGTGTGTTTGTTAACAAACTCGGTGTTCACCGCGTTGTTTTGAATAATGTAGTTGGCGATAAAGTTCAAAATCACCAAGTCAGACTGCGGGCGGAAGATGATGGCATTGTCGGCCAAGTCAAAGCAGCGGTTTTGGAAGGTCGACAGGACGTGCACTTTGCCGTTGGCATTGTTCAAGCGACGGCCAGACAAACGTGCCCACAGAATTGGGTGCATTTCGGCCATGTTCGCGCCCCACAATACAAAGTGGTCAGCGGCTTCAAAGTCATCGTAACAACCGGCTGGCTCGTCGATACCAAAAGTGCGCATAAAACCGCCTACGGCTGAAGCCATACAGTGGCGTGCGTTCGGGTCGATGTTGTTGGTACGGAAACCGGCTTTGTGCAATTTCGCAGCGGCGTAGCCTTCCCAAATGGTCCATTGGCCGGAGCCAAACATGCCGACTGAGGTTGGGCCTTTGGTCTGAATGGCGTGTTTCCATTTCTCCGCCATGGTGTCAAACGCCACATCCCAAGAGACTGGCGTAAACTCGCCTTCTTTATCGTATTTGCCATCTTTCATGCGCAGCAGTGGCGTGGTTAGGCGGTCTTTGCCATACATAATCTTCGACAGGAAGTAGCCTTTGATGCAGTTAAGTCCGCGGTTAACTGGGCTTTCTGGATCGCCTTTGGTCGCGACAACGCGGCCATCGCGGGTGCCGACCAATACCGAACAACCTACACCGCAGAAGCGGCAAGGGGCCTTATCCCATTTGATGTTATCGGCTTGCTCAGCAGCTTCGACCATTTTTACCGGCAGCGTGGCGCCAACGACTGTGGCGGCGGCGACAGCAGCATTGGCTTTAAGGAACTCGCGGCGACTAATGCTCATGGTGTTTCCTCGTTTTTCTTGATGTTATTTAGTGGCTGACATTGTCAACTTGGTGATAGATCAGGCTGCTGGACAAGACGCCAGCGAGGCCGTTAATTGTTTCAACCTGGTCGAGTAACTGTTTTTGCGAATCACCTTCGATGGTGACCACCAATTTGCCGTCGGCAGTACAGGCATGTACCTCAGTACCGGCCAGCCCATTGAGGATGGTGGTGAGTTGCTGTTGCTCAGCAATGGCTGCGTGGATCACCAGACTGGTGATATGGAATTCCGCTTCGGCTGCGTGAGACATGACGTCAGTCCTCGACTTATGGGCAGTGTTTAGCTCGCCCTGTTGTTAAGTTAGGAAAAGTCTAGAACTTACAAAATGTGCGGGAATATACCTCAAGGGAGGTAAACGCGGCGTTTGGCGATCCGCATCAAGTTTTTGGCGTGATCCGCTTCGCATAACCGGATGATTTAGGTGGCACTCATTTAGCTTTTGCTTCGTAGTGGGGGAGAAATACAGGGAGTGGTTATTTCGTTAACCCGCAGCTGAGCTGGAGTGCCAAACTTGCCGCGAGTTTCATGATTTCTTCGCTGCAATGCCTTCAGCTGCACTGCACTTTTCGCCATCTCACAGATGCTAAAGTAAGTTTCAGTAAAGTAGCTAAACGTTCTTTATGAAATAAAAAAACGTAATAAATCGGCTTTTTTAAGCTGCTATGTCGATTAAAGCTGAAAATTAGTGCGATTTTCGTATTTATATTACAAATTTTTAGGCTTCTGTGATTTAGATGACGGAAAATTTATTGACGCGAATATACCATGTGAACAGTTTCCTAAAATCTTGAGAGCGATCCGCAATGTCAAGTACTTCTGAGCGTGTAATCACAGTAAAAAAGGGCCTTGATGTGCCCATTTCTGGAGCGCCCAGGCAGATCATTGAACCGGCCGCCACTACCTCACAAGTTGCGCTTTTAGGCAGCGACTATGTTGGCTTAAAGCCAACCATGTTGGTAGAAGTTGGTGATCGGGTCAAAAAAGGCCAGGCGCTGTTCGAAGACAAAAGCAATCCGGGTGTACGTTTTACCGCCCCTGCTGCAGGTGTTGTGTCTGCGGTTAACCGTGGTGAACGTCGCGTGCTGCAATCTGTTGTTATCGATTGTGATGGTGATGACGCCATCGATTTCGGTGCGGCAGAGACCAATACGCTAGACCGTGAAGCGGTGCAGCAAAAGCTGCTCGATAGCGGTTTATGGTCAGCACTGCGTACCCGTCCATTCTCCCGTGCGCCAAAACCGGGCTCTGCTCCGGCTGGCTTATTCATTACCGCTGTTGATACCAATCCGTTGGCGGCTGACCCTCGTGTCGTGATTAACGACGCGGCCGATGATTTTGCTTATGGTATCAAGGTGCTGCGGTTACTGACCGACGGCACAGTGTTCTTGTGTCACGACGGTAAGGACTCGCTGCCGGGCAGTGATATCGACGGTGTTGAAAGTTATGGTTTCCAAGGTGTGCATCCAGCAGGCTTGGTGGGTACCCATATCCATCATCTGATGCCGGTGAATCTGGAGCGTCAGGCTTGGCACATTAACTATCAAGACGTTATTGCGGTTGGTAAATTGTTTGCCACAGGGCAATTGGACAGTAGCCGCGTGATTTCGTTGGCAGGTCCTTCAGTGCTCGATCCTCGTCTTATCCGTACCGTGATTGGTGCGAGAGCCAGTGAACTGGTGGCCGGACAGATCAAAGATGTTGAGCTTGCTCGAGTCGTATCCGGTTCAGTGTTATCCGGCCATAAGGCTGAAGATGAACTGGATTTCCTTGGCCGCTTTAAGCTGCAACTGTCAGTGCTCAAAGAAGATCACACGCAAGGCGTTTTACCTTGGGTGCGTCCCGGCGCCGATAAATTCTCCATCACTCGTACCGTTATTTCTCGTTTCCTACCAAGCAAGTTGTACGACATGACCACCCATGTTGGTGGCGCTAAGCGTGCCATGATGGCGTTTGGTCAGCTCGACCGAGTGATGCCGTTGGATATTCTGCCGACCTTGTTGGTACGTGATTTGGTGGTGCGTGACACCGATGAAGCGCAACTGCTGGGCGCTCTGGAGCTGGATGAAGAAGATCTGGCGCTGTGCACCTTTGTCTGCCCAAGTAAGTACGACTTCGGTCAGGAGCTGCGTGCTTGTCTGACGATCATCGAGAGGGAAGGTTAATGAGTAACTCCAATAAACCCGGTGCTCAGGACGCCTATTACGCGCCTGGTAGCACGATTAAGGATTTTTTCCGTTCGCTGTTTATCGGCCACGGTGGCAGTACTCAAGATACAGTGCATGTGCGTGATGCGATTGAAGTTAAACGTACCATGACCATCGTTGGCATGTGCCTGCTACCGGCCATTCTGTTTGCCATCTATAACATCGGTCTGCAAGCGCAGTTGGCATTGGCGGGTGGTGCTAAGCTGCCTGACACTTGGCATCAGGCCATTTTTGCCGCGCTGTTTGGTCCCTTATCTGCCGAAACCGGTGTTGCTGGGTTGGTGGTATATGGGGTGATTTACTACCTGCCAATTTACTTAGCGGCCTTAGTTACCACGCTGTTTTGGGAAGTGGTGTTTGCCAAAGTACGGAAGCAGCAGTTGCATGAAGGCTTCTTTGTTACTGCGTTACTCTTTAGCTTGTGTATGCCGGCCAACATCGCCTTGTGGTTGGTCGTTATGGGCATCAGCTTTGGTGTGGTGGTGGCGAAAGAGCTATTTGGTGGTATGGGATATAACTTCCTGAACCCTGCGCTGGCGGGTCTTGCCTTTATCTACTTTGCCTATCCAACTGAAGTGTCCACTGCGCATCAGCTAGTGGCCGTTGATGGCTATACCAGTGCTACCACGCTGGAAATTGCCGCTAAAGGTGGCCGACTGGCACAGAAGCTGAGCTTCGCGGGGGCTGACTACAGCTGGTATCAGGCATTTTCCGATGCTAACTGGTGGAATGCCTTCTTAGGGTTTGAAGTGGGCGCCGTGGGTGAAACCAGTGCCTTGGCTTTATTGCTGGGTGGTTGTGTGCTGCTTATCACTCGTTTAGCTGACTGGCGCATTGTGGCTGGTGTACTGCTGGGCATGATCGTGACTGCAACTGCATTCAACCTGTTTGGCGATGCGAAAAACGTTTACTCCTCCATGCCTTGGACATGGCATCTGGTCACAGGTGGCTTTGCTCTGGGGATGATGTTTATGGCGACCGATCCGGTGACGACCGCTTATACCCGTCCGGGCAAACTGATGTTTGGTTTGTTGGTGGGTTTTATGGCCGTAGTGATCCGCGTTGCTAACGTCAAGATGCCTGAGGGCATCATGCTGGCGATTCTATTTGCCAACTTGTGGGCGCCGTTGATGGACTCGCTGGTGGCACGTTTCAATATCAAACGGAGGATGAAACGTAATGGCATTCAATAAAGACAGTATTGTGGGCACTATGGTGTTCACCATTGTGCTGTGCCTTGTGTGTTCCTTCATGATCACTGGCACTGCCGATGTGCTCAAAGAGCGTAAGCTCGCCAAGCAACGCGATGAACTGATGCGTAACGTGCTGGTGGCAGCCAATGTTGAAGGCGTCACCCATGATAACTTCCGCGATATTTTTAAGGCCAAAGTCACCCCGGTATTAGTCAATCTGGACAGTGGTGAGCAAGTGCCAGCAGAAGATCTGCTTGATTTTGATACCCGCATGGCGGCGATCAATCCAGAGACTTCTAGCACGATTAATAAAGATATCGCGCGCATCAAAACCCGCGCAAACAACATTCGTATCTTCAAAGTGAACGACGACCAAGGTCAACTGCAAACTGTGGTGTTACCGATTTACGGTAAAGGTTTGTGGTCAATTATCTATGGTTTTATTGGCATGGAAAAAGACCTGAATACCGTTGAAGGCATTGTGTTTTACGAACACGGTGAAACCCCAGGTATTGGTGACTTTGTTAACCGTGAAGAATGGCGTACTACTTGGCATGGCAAGCAGATCTATGACAACAGCGGCGATGTGGCGCTGAAAATTGTTAAAGGTGGTGCGGCGCCAGATGATGTCAATGGTGTTGATGGTGTCAGCGGTGCAACCCGTACCGGTGCTGGTGTGCAAAAGCTTATCCAGTTCTGGTTTGGTACAGAGGGTTACGAAACACTGCTGCAAAAGTTAAAAGCGGCGGGGGTGTAACATGAGCGCACGTTTATCAACCCGTGATTTAGTTGTTTCACCGATCTTCGCCAACAACCCGGTTGCCATGCAGGTGTTGGGGGTGTGCTCGGCGCTTGCGGTCAGTAACTCAATGCAAACCGCATTGGTCATGACACTGGCGGTAACCTTTGTGTTGGTGTGTTCCAACCTGTTTATTTCGGCGATTCGTCAGTTCATTCCTAACAGTGTGCGCATTATTGCGCAGATGACCATCATCGCGTCTTTGGTGATTGTGGTGGATATGGTGCTGCAAGATATCGCGCCAGATCTCTCTAAGCAGCTGTCGGTATTTGTTGGTTTGATTATCACCAACTGTATCGTGATGGGCCGGGCTGAAGCCTTCGCGATGAAAGAGCCGCCACTACTGTCTGTATTTGACGCTATTGGTAACGCAGCGGGTTACGGTTTTATTCTGCTGTCGGTCGCCTTTGTTCGTGAGCTGATTGGTGCTGGTTCGTTGTTTGGCCATGAGATTATCAAAACCGTGGCCAACGGTGGCTGGTATTTGCCGAATGAGATGTTCAAGTTGCCGCCAAGCGCCTTCTTCTTGATTGGCGTGATTATCTGGGTGGTTAACATTGCCCGCCGTAAGCGCAAGTAAGGAGCCGACATGGAACACTATATTAATCTGTTTATTCAGGCGACCTTCATCGACAACATGGCGCTGTCGTTCTTCCTCGGTATGTGTACCTTTTTGGCGGTATCGAAGAAAGTGTCTACGGCGTTTGGTCTGGGCGTTGCCGTTATTGTGGTGATGCTGCTGGCTGTGCCGGTGAACCAGTTGATTTACACCTGGGTACTGAAACCGGGCGCATTGGCATGGGCCGGGCTGCCTAATCTGGATTTGAGCTACCTGCAGCTGATTACCTTTATCGGGGTGATTGCCGCACTGGTGCAAATTCTGGAAATGGTGCTGGATAAGTACGTACCTGTACTGTACCAAACGCTGGGGATCTTCCTGCCGCTGCTGACCGTGAACTGCGCAATTTTCGCTGGGGTTATCTTCATGTCAAACCGTGATTATAACTTTGGTGAATCGGTCGTATTCGGCACTGCAGCTGGTACTGGTTGGGCGATTGCCATTGTGTTGCTGGCAGGTATTCGTGAACGATTGAAGTTCAACAATATCCCAGAAGGCTTACAAGGCATCGGTATTACATTTATCTCCACAGGTTTGATGGCGCTTGGCTTTATGTCATTTGCTGGTATCACCCTGTAAGGCAATCAACAGAAGGTACATACAGATGGAAATGATTTATGGCATCGGCATGTTTACCCTGGTGGTATGCCTGCTGGTAATAATTATTCTGTTTGCCAAAAGTCGTTTGGTGGAAAGTGGTGATGTCACCCTGCGCATCAACGACGATGACGACAAGAGTGTCACTGTGTCGAGCGGCGGCAAGCTGCTGGGCGCATTGGCCAGTAAAGATATCTTTGTGCCATCAGCTTGTGGTGGCGGTGGTACCTGCGGCCAATGTCGCGTGCATGTGAAATCTGGTGGTGGCGATATTCTGCCAACAGAACTGGAACACATCACCAAGAAAGAAGCTAAGCAAGGCTGTCGCTTGGCCTGTCAGGTGGCAGTGAAATCTGACATGGACTTGGAGCTGGAAGAAGAGATCTTTGGCGTTAAGAAGTGGGAATGTGAGGTAATTTCTAACCGCTCAACTGCGACTTACATCAAAGAGCTGCTGCTGAAGCTGCCAGAAGGCGAAGAGGTCAAATTCAAAGCTGGCGGCTACATTCAGATTGAAGCACCTGCGCATACGGTACATTACAAGGATTTTGATATCCCTGAAAAATTCCGTGAAGACTGGGAAAAACACCACCTGTTTGACATCGTCTCTAAAGTCGATGAAGAGGTGATGCGCGCCTACTCCATGGCCAACTATCCGGCCGAGAAGGGCCGAATTATGCTGAATGTGCGGATTGCGACACCGCCAAACGATAAAGTGCCACCCGGACAGATGTCGTCTTACATCTTTAACCTGAAAGCGGGTGATAAGGTGATTATCTCTGGGCCGTTTGGTGAGTTCTTTGTCAAAGAAACCGATAACGAAATGGTGTTTATTGGCGGTGGTGCAGGTATGGCGCCAATGCGCTCGCACATCTTTGACCAACTGAAAACTCGTCAAACCAGTCGTAAGATGACCTTCTTCTACGGTGCGCGTTCACTGCGTGAAGTGTTCTATCAAGAGGACTTTGATGCACTGGCCGCCGAGTTTGATAACTTCAACTGGCACTTGGCGTTGTCTGAGCCGCTGGCAGAAGATAACTGGACTGGATACACCGGCTTTATTCACAACGTGGTGTACGAGCATTACCTCAAAAACCACAAAGCACCGGAAGATTGCGAGTTCTACATGTGTGGCCCTCCTATCATGAACAGCTCAGTTATCGCTATGCTGGAAAGCCTTGGCGTAGAGCGTGATAACATCCTGCTGGATGATTTTGGTGGCTAGCACATCAGTCTGAAACAACGCCACTGCTAACGTGGCGTTGTTTTTTTAATGTTACTTATTGTTGCGTATGTTTCACCTTTTAGGCATGATGTTTTACATGGTGTTTAACACAGCAAATAGCCTGAAGTACTGTAGTCGTGCTATTTGGCGATTAACTGGTTCAGGCAAAAGGAATTGTTCATGCAACGGTTAAAATGTCCATTTACTATCGCAGCCGCGATCCTGCTTTGTGTGTTTGTGTATATGTTTACTGCACATAAAGATGCCATTCATCAATGGCTGATGCCTGATAACCACAGCTCGATATCCCAGCAAGCCAGCACCACATCCACAGCAGCTAAACACGCCTCCGGCCAGCACTAATATTTACCTTGTCACAAAACCATCAAGTGGATGTCACGGCGCTGTAAAACCTAATGCCTAGTCTGTTGCTGCCGAAAATACAGCAAGGAATCGTTGGGCATGACGCAGACATTTACCGCCTACCATCGGGCGATTTGGCTTTCTGATCTACACCTTGGCGAAAAACACTGTAAAGCAGAATACCTGCTTGCCTTCCTTGAAAAACATCACGCGGAACAACTGTTTTTAGTGGGCGATGTGGTCGATATGCAGGCGTTGAGTCGACGCCATTATTGGCCTGAAACGCATCAGCAAGTCTTTGAAACACTACGCCAGCGGGCGCGCAACGGTTGCAAGGTGATCTATATTCCCGGTAACCATGATATGCAGATGCGGCAGTATGTGGGCGGCGCGTTTGATCTGATTGAAATTCATCAGCAATACATCTACCAAAGTCCGCATCACGGGCGACTGCTGCTGTTGCATGGCGATGAGTTTGACCGCCTATTATGTTCCAGCAAGTTGGAGGCTTGGTTTGGCGACCGTGCTTACGATTTGGTGCTGTTTCTAAACCGTATCTGGAACCTGTTCCGCCGCAGTGTTGGCTGGCAATATCAGTCAGTGGCACGCATGTTAAAACGTTGCTCCAGCAAAGCTGAACGCGCCATGGCGCGGTTTCGTAATGCGGCGCTGCAACGTGCTATTGAGGCGGATGTTGATGGTATTGTGTGCGGCCATATTCATTTTCCCGAATTGCTTGAGCAAAACGGCAAGCTGTATATCAATACCGGCGATTGGGTAGAAAATTGTACTGCAGTGATAGAGCATCTTGATGGCCGTCTGGAGCTGAATCATTACAGTGAAGCCAAAAAGCCGCTATCGCGCTTAGTACCACAACAAGCCGTGGTTACTGGCTGACGTCATTGCGCTACATGAGAAAAATGGCAGTCAAGGCTGCCATTTTTGCATCGCTCGTTATCCCCACTTAGCTGTATCGGTATGGCCGTTTGAAGTAAGCAAATAATTGTTTCAGTTGCTGTTGGCTAGTATTGGACAGGTCCTGGAATCTTAGCCCGTAGCTATAGTGGTCTTGGGTCTTGGCGGTGTGCACAATTCTTGCGGTTACGCGCAGCTTGCTGGCACTACTGGCGAAGTCTTTCGGCAGATGAAATTCAATTGCTACTGGGTCTTTTTCTGAAAACTTATCGCTGGAGCGCAGCTTCATACCTTCCATACTGATGTCACTACTCAAACCTTCGCCGACCAGCGCTCCTTGAATCACATTGGCACGTAACTTATTGTCGGCGCGAGGTGTGCGGCGTTGCTCATTCTGCGCCATTGGAATCGACTCGCTTTGTTCGGTAGTAAAGCCACGCAGCTGCTTATCTAGTTGCTCCGAAATTTCATACAGGTCACTGGCAACCAGAGAGGTGGTTTTCGCTTTACCACTACTTTCCTCAAGTACCATAAACAGTTCCTGCAGCTTGTCATTCAAATACTCAAGACTGTTCACCTGCTCCTGGTTTAGCTGGGCGATGGAATTAGCGCGCTCGGTCGTATTGCTGACACCATCTGACATGCTGGTGAAAGACTCGACGGTTTTTTGCGACGTTTGTTGTGATTGATGCACAGCGTTTACCACTTGGTGCATGGAGTTGACTGAGGTGCTGACTTTGCTGGTTAATTGGGTGATGAGTTCTGAGATTTCGGTACTGGAACTGGAGGTTCTGGCGGCGAGGTTGCGCACTTCATCTGCAACCACTGCAAACCCCCGGCCTTGTTCTCCTGCACGAGCGGCTTCAATGGCAGCGTTGAGTGCCAGCAAGTTGGTTTGTTCGGCAATATTGCGAATCGATTCAGTGATTTCACTAATCTGCTCGGTAAAGTTTTTAAGCTCTTCCATCTGCTCAGCGGTGTGATTTACTGACACCACGGCATCGCTTAGTTGGGCAATGCTATCGTTCACCAGCAGAATGCCATCTTGCGCCGTTTTCAGGGTGCTTTGCGAGAGTTTGGCGGTGTTGTCGATATTATCGCTGACGACTTTTGAGGTATCGAGCAGTGAGGTGATTGCTGAAAGCACATGGGTTGAGTTTTCTTGCTGAAGCATGCTGCTATGCGAAATCTCTTCTGATACATCAGAAACTTGGTGCGCCGAGTGGGCCATCTGCCGTCCTTCTTTTTGGACCACATCAATCACATCGTGCAGTGCGATGCGCATATGCTCAATATTGGCGGTTAGCTCTCCCAATTCATTATCCAGATGGGACTGCTCTTCATAATCTTTTAGATCGCCGTTGGCGATACGTTTCGTGGTACGCAATGCTTGATGCAATGGCTTAAGAATACTGTTGCGAATGATGATCGACAGCAGGATCACCACCGCTAAAAAGATGCTGGTGATCAGTAGTTGATTGCGCTCCATTGCGGCAATTTTGGCTTCCGAGTCGTCGCTCAACATCACCACGGCTTTATTCATATTTGCCAGCACTTGCACACTTAGCTCGCTTAAGGCTTGTAAATCGGCGGCGCTATAGGTGGTTTGTGCGAGCTTGCTGATGCTGCTTTTCTGCTGTTGCCACAGTTGTTTCACTTGTTCGAGTTGCGTTGCCACTGCTGCTGGTGCTGCGGGAAGGGTGACCGCATTTTTCATCGTCAAATCGAGATAGCTGGTGCCACCATTGGTCAATGAATTTAGAGAAACATCAAACAGTTGTTCAGATTTCTCGACGGCAGACAAATTCACTTTGCTGTCATTTTGCTTGGCCAGTTGCAGCGCGAGAAAAAATTCTTTGGTGATCTTCTGTGACAACATGCGTTGGCGCCCCGCAATGTTGATCACCAGAGCATCGTTTTCCTGTTGCTTGATTGAGAGTAGCGTGTAGGTAATTAAAATCGCGATGGCGGCAATGAATAGCAGGGTCATCAGTTGCAGCTTTCGTTTGACACTGAGATGGTCAAACCATGAGGTGAGCTTCGCAATGGAGATCATTTGTTGTCCTTAACTTTCTATTTGCCGATCACAGCTTATAAATAAAGTACAGCTGAAGGATTTCGCAAATACATTTGATGTAACAGATTCAGTCGCTGCGCTTGGAAAATAAGTGACTAACGCGATGATGCTTCGGTAAATCACCATCGCGTAGCTGTTTGCGGATTAGTCGCGGGTGGCGTGATATATCACTTGGTCTATCGCTTGTACCACCTGCAAACTGGCATCTTCCATTGTTTTGAGTTGCCGTACCATTTCGGCAATATTGCCATTCCGTCTTGCACTGAGCGCTTTGCTGCCAGACTCATGCACCAATTTGTGCGGTGCTTCTAAGTCGCGAAAGCCGCGCAGAGTTTGATATTGCTCGGCGCCTTCACCACGATAATACCATTCCCCTAAACGACACTGTTGATGCGTGTTGACTGCTTCATGCATGTCTTGTTGTTCAATCAGCTTATAGATGTGGTTTTTCCATACGGCATGGTCAAGTTTGGTGGTGGTCAGAAAGGCAATGGTGGCACTATGACCAATGACTTGCTGCATTTTTTCTGCGTTGTTAAGCACCTGAGTCACCACCGAGTCGATTTGATCGGATGAGCTGGCAACTTGGGTAGCACATTCAAAGGTATGGCCAGACACGTCTTGAATATTTTGTGCTTGTTGCATGATCTCTTTCACCAAGCTTTCAATCTGATCGCTGGCTTCATGCGCTTTGGCGGCAAGATTGCGCACTTCATCAGCAACGACGGCAAAGCCGCGTCCCGCTTCTCCGGCGCGTGCAGCTTCAATTGCGGCGTTTAATGCCAACAGGTTGGTTTGCTCTGAAATCGCCTGAATATCAGTAATAAAACGACTGATGCTATTGGTGCTGTCGCTGAGCTGAGAAACTGACTGCCGACTCTTTTGTGAGTGGCTATTAAGATCTTTAGCGCGGCTGTTGAGGTGGATAACGGCCTGTTTGGTTTGTTCAAATACCGCGCTCATTTGCGCCAGATTTTGATTCTCATGCTGCAAATTTTCTGAGTTATTGAGCATGGCCTCACGGGTTGAATGCAACATCTCACCGCCCATGATTTGACAAGCCATTGCTTCTGCAAAGCCGTGACTGGCGGCCGCTTGCGTCTGTTGGTTTTGTTCGTATTCCTGAATAGTTTGATGCAGCTCGGCAATTTGCTGCTGGTGGTGAGATTGTTGGCTTGCAAGTTGTTGTTCTAAAGAACTAATCCGCTGTCGATATTTAGCAGTAAACCACATGATTAGCCACACTCCTATGACCAAAAGATATGCTTGAAAATGTAGCACATTGTCTTAGTCATAGGAGGGTTATTAGCTAAAAGATGTAGTTTTAATGCGTAATTTGTGCCCGTTGCAGCTTAAATAACCATCTTCCATAGAGATAAATGCCAACCGCAGAGAAAGTGCCGATGGCGGCGATGATGTACCAAGCATAGCCGATGTTGTGGGTTTGATAGAGTAACTCGGTCAAGGTTCTTGGCTGCTCGCCAGTAAAACTGACTAAGCTGGTAAAGGCTTCCCCTTGTGGGATTTGCTCAATTTGCCTTTGCGGCATGCCACGCTCGGCCAGCAATTCGCGGGAGAACAGCTCTTTTGAGGCAAACATCTCATACAGCTTGGGGCCAAAGTAGCCTTCTAAACTCCAACCTATGCCTTGTGGCAGCATGACAAAACCTAAGTACATCGCCTTTTTGCCTTCGGGCGCGATATTACTCATAAACTCGTTTTTCTTTGGGCTGATCATCATCTCACCCAGTGAAAACATGGCAATCGCCAACACAATGAACCACGCCGCATGGGTAAAACCAATCAGTACAAAGGCAAAGATACTGAACAGGCAACCGACCAGCATTGCGGTGGTAATGCGATACTTGGCGGTGATAGCGGCGATTAAGAAACAGCTGGTCATAATCATGCCTGCATTGAGGTTGAGCATGCCCTCAGGCATCACCTTAGTGCCAGCGTTATTCAAACCAAGCCAGAATTGCAGTACACCATTTGAGGTGCCTTGTTCGCCAAATAGGCCGGTGACGATGACGCTAGTATCGACCCATTCGGAGATGTGGATGGGCAACACATCAAACAACGAATTGAACAGAAACCAGAAACCCGCAAACACCAACATATAGTTGAGTACAATAGGTTTCCTCAGTTCATGCCAAGCATCTTTCCATAAAAATTCCTGTTTGATTTCACCACGTTTGATTTTGGCTTGACGGGCTAAACGTGCTTCTTTGCCAGGTTCTCTGTAGGCCAATAGAAACAGGAAGTTGAGTGAGATAATCGCGGCGCAGGCATAGAACACCTTATCCCATGACATTTGGCGCATATGCACCGCCACCAACGGACCGAGGAAGCCACCAATATTGACCACCTGGTAGAAAATCCCCCATGCCATAGACGAGTTATTACGTTGGGTTGAGAGTGCTAATGTGCCCTGAATTCCGGGTTTAAAGATACCCGTACCGCCTGCGAGCAGCATGGCGCCAACTAAAAATCCCCAAAAGTTGGGAAACCACGCCATACAGAGATAACCACTAATCTTAATAATGGTGGAAGCAAAGATTGTTTCTTTATAGCCAACACGGTCTGAAACTCCGCCGCTAAATACTGGCACAAAGGTTTGCAAAAATGCCCATACCGACACGATGATGCCGTAATCGGATAGGCTGATGCCTAGGCCGCCTGCAGACTCGGGCGCTTTAGCATATAAACCGGAACTGGTTTTCACGCCGTAATAGGCGATACGCTCGACCAGCTCCATGCCGCCGACAAGCCAAAAGACGTAGCTGAGACTGACGATAGACGCCCACATACCCAACTGTTTTACCTCAGAGAGATCGTTACCTGTGTACTGGTTACTTGTTGTCATATTTCTTTCCAGGCTGAATGCTGCGACTCAGCGTTGCAGATAGAATCGGTCGCGCGACACTTTACCGATACTCACTGTAAAATCAAAATTAGTGCAGCAAAACTGCTAGCTAACTAGCGGTTTTGACCTGTAGTAAGCAAGATTTTTTGATAAATAATCCAGATATTTTTATTTAAAAACAATGTTGTAATGTCATTAATAGTGATTATTGGTGCTTTTATTAATTCAAGCTTAAGTTGTGCTGTTTGCAGATGGATTTGTCGCGAAAAGAGTCGCACTCGTTGCAAGGCGCAACGGTGCTGATTGAATACTGTGACCTAGGCACTTTTTTGCTATAATCCGCGCTTCGCTAATATTGGAAGCTTCTCAACATGGTGCAGATTTACACGCCATCTCAAGACATCATTCTGGATAACAAATTGGAATTGTTGTCGCCAGCCAAAAATGCCGACTACGGTATTGAAGCCATTCGTCACGGCGCAGATGCTGTGTATATCGGTGGCCCAGCCTTTGGCGCACGAGCAACCGCTGGTAACAGCGTCAGTGATATTGCCCGTTTGAGTGAATTTGCCCACGGCTATGGCGCGCAGGTGTTTGTCACGCTGAATACCATTATGTCTGATGCTGAGCTGGAGCAAGCCAGTACGCTCATTCATCAACTGTATGATGCCGGCGCAGACGCGCTTATCGTGCAGGATATGGGCGTACTGCAGCTAGATTTGCCGCCAATTGCCTTGCATGCCAGTACCCAAACCGATAACCGCACTCCAGATAAAGTCGCATTTTTAGAACAAGTGGGCTTCTCGCAGGTGGTGTTGGCGCGCGAGCTTAGCTTGCAGCAAATTGCCGATATCTCCGCCAAGGTGAAAACCCGTTTGGAGTTCTTTATTCACGGTGCGCTGTGTGTCAGCTACTCAGGTTTGTGTAACTTAAGCCATGCATTTTCGAAGCGTTCTGCCAACCGTGGCGAGTGCTCGCAGATGTGTCGCTTGCCATGTAATCTGAAAACCCGCGATGGTGAGCAGCTGGCCGAAAACCAACATCTGCTATCGCTGAAAGACAACAACCAAACCGATAACTTAGATGCGCTGATCAACGCTGGTATTCGCTCATTTAAGATTGAAGGTCGCTTAAAAGATGTGAGTTACGTGAAGAACGTGACGGCGCATTATCGTCAGCAGTTGGATAAAATTCTCGAGCGTAATTCATCGCTGCAGGCAGCATCCCATGGCCGCTGCGAATACACTTTTGTGCCAAATCCAGATAAAACGTTTAACCGTGGTAAGACCGACTACTTTGTCAATCAACGCCACGGTGGCTTAAACGACTTCCGCACCCCTAAGTATCTGGGGCAACCAGCAGGTAAAGTTACTGCGATTGGTAAAGATTGGTTGGACGTCGATCACACGGGGAGCGAAGTCGAGCAACTGCATAATGGCGACGGCTTATGTTACTTCACCATCGATTTTGAAAAAGCAATCCACTCCGATGCTAAATTGAGTGGGCTGCGCGTTAACCGTGCTGAAGGTAAGCGGGCGTATCTGGCTGGAAATGTTCCTGCCGATCTGCGCGTGGGTATGGAGCTGTTCCGTAACCTTGACCATGACTTTGAATCGATTCTCAGCAAAGAATCTTCTAAGCGCTTGATTGAAGTGGATATCACCCTGTTTGATACCGACAATGGCTTGGGGGTGCGCATTCAAGACGATCACGGCCACCAAATTGAACTGACCAGTGCGCTCGACAAGCAAGCAGCCAATGATGCTGACAAAACCATTGCCCAACAGCAAAAAGGTTTGGCCAAGCTGGGTGGCACCCGTTATCACGCCCGCAAGGTCGATATTGCCACCTCACAGCCTTGGTTTGTACCTGCTGGGCAGCTCAATGCGCTGCGCCGTGAAGCGATTGAGGCGTTCGAGCAATATCGAATCGACAATTATCAACGTCCGCCGGTATGGCCGCGCAGCGCAGACGCGCAGTTCCCGCAAAAGCATTTGAACTTCCTTGGTAATGTGCTGAACGATAAAGCGGAAGCGTTTTATAAGCAGCATGGCGTGATTGAAGTTGATGCGGCATACGAAAAGAACCAAGTACTGAACGATGCGCCCTTGATGATAACCAAGCACTGTTTACGCTACAGCTTTAACCTGTGTCCGAAAGAAACGCCGGGGATTAAAGCGGAACCTATGGTACTTGAAGTCGGTAAGGATACCTTGAAGCTGGTGTTCGACTGCCAGAAATGCGAAATGATGGTGGTAGGCAGTAATCGCCTGTAACGCATAGAGAGTCATTGCTGAGCTGTGATTACATCGAACAAGCCGACATTATTGTCGGCTTTTTTCATGGCAATTTATGCCGAGGTTCAGCTTGGCTGGGATATAGTCGTTACCTTTGATTTTCGTAGCTAACGCTCGCGGGCGGTAATGTAAGGGATTAGAAATTTATGTGGCAATGGATGGTGAAGTATCGCGTATGGATTTTGCTCTGGTGTTTGGTGGTGTTGCCATTACTGGAGTCGTTATATCCTGGCACACTTTGGGGGCTTAACTGGCAGTCACCGATGTTTACCGCTTATGCGCGGGCTTATCTATTGCTGCTAAAACTGGGCATGTTGTTTATTGTCGGGACTGTGCTGTTAGCCCTATATCCATACCTCAAGCCAAAGCTGAAACGACCAATAATACCTGTCTCAGTATTAACAGGGTTATGCCTCATACAACTGCCCTTTGTGTTGCTTGGGGTGATGTTAAATCTGCCAACCGCTGGTTACCTTGAACACTTTCATCAAGAGTTTTCACTAGATGGGCAACCATTTTACGTCTACACCGCAGATCCTGGTGCTTTTGGGACGGCTTATCACTATGTGTCACGAGTGTGTCCGCGTCCACTTGGACGCTATCAACTGAAGCCGCTTGGCCGTTTAGATTGGATGGGGGATATTCAGTTTCATCTTGAGGGAGGTGAGTTAGTCGCGACTGGGGAAAGCTCGCCACATAAACCGCGGGAGCAACGTTTGTCTCTGCTGAATAGCGATTGTTAATCGGCCGTCTTAATTAAGACTAAAGTATTTGCTCGCATGTAAAGGTATTGTCTTTTTTTTGAACTAGGTCAAATCTGTTATCGACAAACTCTTCTAAGGTGTAGTTGTGTATCACAGGCCAACAAGAGGTATGTATGCGCAACTTCTCCGCTTTCAGCGACCATCCGTTTCGGCTTCCAATTACTTTGTTCATTGCCTTGTTGCTATGGTTTTCTGTAGCACCATCCCTGTCACCGGAATTGCCCAAATTTCCAAACTGGCAATTCATCGCAACTGTGTTGTTTATGGTGGGTGTTGGCATTTGGGCGATGCAAATTGGCGGTCGAGCACTGTGGGCATTACCCCTGACTTTTTCGGTGTTGTTACTGTGTGGCTTTGCCGCCGAACACACCTCCATCGCAATGATATTTGCAGAAGAGGGGATGTTATTAGCAGTGTTTTTGATCGGTATGTTGATTGCGGGCAATGTGCGATGGTCGGTACACGGGGCGATAGCGTTAACGGGCGTCTTGGCCTTTGCCTTTGGCTATCGTTTTGCTCATCTTGAACCCTTAGCATCAGTGGATGTAGGCCATCAGTTGCTACTCCTTGGTGCACCGTTGGTAACAGCGGGCGTTCTATGTTGTGTGTTTGGTGAAAGCGCTTGTTATGCACTGTTTAAAACTCAGCACCGCAATATTGCGTTTGGTTACGGAGGGATGATGTTGGCCGCTGGATTTTTGTTGGTGCTATTGCGCTAACTTTAGGTGTTATTACAGCAAAGACCGCCTTTTGGCGGTCTTTTTTTGTGGCAATTTACGCCTGATGTTTCTTCAAAATACGTTCAGGACTGGTACGCACATGGGTAAAATACAGCGGTAAACCCACCAGTACAAAACCGCCGACTAGGTTGCCTAGCGCGGTTGGGATTTCATTCCAGACAATGTATTCCATAAAGGTAAAGTTGCCGCCCATGATCATCGAGAATGGGAACAGGAACATGTTCACAATCGAATGTTCAAAGCCCATGAAGAAGAACAGCATGATCGGCATCCACATCGCCATCATCTTGCCGCTGGCAGAACTGGAGATCATCGCCCCGACGACGCCCATCGACACCATCCAATTACACAACATGCCGCGAATAAAGATGGTTAGCCAACCATCAAGCCCTTGCGCTTTGTAGCCCAAAGTACGGGCTTCACCGATTTTTGCCACCTTGTGGGCAATGGCGCCGCCATCGACGTTATAACCGTAGGTCAAAATGAACGACATCATAAAGGCGACGCTAAGTGCGCCGGCAAAGTTGCCAATAAATACCAGTCCCCAGTTGCGTAGCACTTGTTTAACTGTCACCCCCGGCCGTTTATCCAGTAGCGCCAATGGCACTAAGGTGAACACGCCAGTCAGTAGATCAAACTTCATCAAATACAGCATGATAAAGCCCACCGGGAATAGCACCGCCCCCAACAGTGGTTGGCCAGTTTTAATCGCCACAGTGATGGCAAACACTGCCGCCAGCGCCAAAATAGCCCCCGCCATAAAGGCACGGATGAGCGTATCTTTGGCAGACATATAAACTTTAGACTCACCTTGGTCGACCATTTTGGTAACGAATTCACTCGGCTCTAAATAAGACATGTTGCTGTTCCTCACTAAGTGTCAAGTTGCACAGGATTACGCGGCACTGGGCTTATTTTTTGAATTTCAGGCATAAAAAAACGCCCTATGTATTGCGTGGTTACACGTAATACATAGGGCGCCATTACCCGGTGACACTTTCAAATTCAGTGCACTCATGCTGAATTTGAAGGTTACACATTCCGATTTAAGCCACAGACTTCAATGCCTGTTTTATAGTTCACTTTGTATAAAGCAGATAGCGTGCCAAATATTTAAATCAAATAAAATCAGCATCTTAATGGTATTTGTCGTGTTTTGGGGAGGGGGGCTTATGCACCAAGTTGGTGAGTCACTGCTTTATCGAAGTGCATTGGACGATGAATAGCGATATTGGCATTTTTTAGTCGGGAGAACTGAGCTGCCAAGGAACACGAGTGTATATGCGCTTGGTTGATATGCGAGTTCACACAATAAAAGTAAGGGATATGAGAACCATGTCACAAATAAGTATTTGCTAATTTTCGTCTATAAACTAGCGCTTAACTGTTTAATTGGTGATGTATGTCACATTGTAATCTTTTGACACGGTAACATTGATACAAGGTGGACATTTTATCCGGTCAAAATGTCCATATATGTTTTTGTATAATTTAGTTTAAATATCTATTTATTGTTTAATTTAAGGTTTAATAATCCGGTTAATCTAATAAAATCAGGTGTAAATTCTTTCGGTGATTAAATGTGATAATTATCACATGTCGTTATTTGTTATTTGAAGTCATTTTTATAGATACTCGTGCCATGAGTTTAGACAAGGCTAAAACTCAAGCCTGCGGCACACTCGCCGCAGTAGGAAAGCACATAAAAAGAGAGTGTGTGAAATGACAATGAACAGACGACAGTTTTTCAAACTCTGTGCCGCAGGAGCTGCAACTTCTGCCATCTCTGCACTGGGCTTGATGTCTGAAAAGGCATTTGCTGCAGTAAGAGAATTTAAACTGCTCAGAGCTAAAGAGACACGCAACAACTGCTGCTATTGTTCTGTGGGTTGTGGCTTGTTGATGTACAGCCACAGCAGCAACGGAAAAAATGCTGAGCAACACATCTTCCACATTGAAGGTGATGCAGATAACCCAATCAACCGCGGTGCATTATGTCCTAAAGGCGCTGGGTTGGTGGATTATGTTAACAGTCCACACCGCCTGAAATACCCTGAAGTACGTAAACCAGGCAGCAATGAATGGCAACGTATTAGCTGGGATGAAGCGTTCAAACGTATCGCACGTTTGGTGAAAGACGAACGTGATGCCAACTTGGTGGAGAAAAACGCCAAGGGTCAAACCGTTAACCGTCTGACCAGCCTCGGGATGATGACCTCATCAGCGCAAGCGAACGAAGGTTGTTTTGTTACCCATAAATTTGGTCGTGCCATTGGTATGCTGGGCTTAGATAACATCGCCCGCGTATGTCACGCACCAACGCCTGCTGCGATGGCACCGACCTTTGGTCGTGGTGCGATGACCAACCACTGGGCCGATATGAAAAATACCGACCTCGCGATTGTGATGGGCGGTAATGCGGCAGAAGCGCATCCGGTTGGCTTTGGTTGGGTAACTGAAGCGATGGAACACAACAATGCGCGCTTGATCGTGGTTGACCCTCGTTTCAACCGCAGTGCGGCAGTGGCTGATACCTACGCACCTCTGCGTTCCGGTACTGATATCGCCTTCCTGCTGGGTATGATCCGTTACCTGCTTGAGAAAAAACAGATCAACGTTGAATACGTGAAAGCCTACACCAACGCGCCGTTTATCGTGCGGGAAGACTTTGACTTCAACGAAGGCCTGTTCAGTGGTTTTGATGACACCACTAACACCTATGACCAATCTTCTTGGTTCTATGAGTTGGATGACGATGGCTACGCCAAAGTTGACCCAACCATGACCCACCCACGTTGTGTATTAAACCTGTTGAAAAAACACGTTGATCGCTACGATCCAGACACAGTATCTAGCATCACTGGTACGCCAAAAGAAGCTTACTTGGATGTGTGCCAACAAATTGGTGCCACTCACGTAGACAACAAAGCGGCCACCTTCCTGTATGCACTGGGCTGGACCCAACACAGTGTGGGTGCACAAAACATTCGTACCATGGCGATGATCCAGTTGCTGCTGGGTAACATGGGTATCATGGGCGGTGGTGTGAACGCGCTGCGTGGCCACTCCAACGTACAAGGCGCGACCGACTTAGCACTGCTGTGCCAAGGTCTGCCAGGTTATTTGAAACTGCCAAACGACGCCGATATCAACCTTGAAGCCTATTTGAACCACTACACACCAAAAGCGTTGCGTCCTGGTTCAACTAACTACTGGCATAACACCCCAGCATTCACCGTATCACTGTTGAAATCTTTCTACGGTGAGCACGCGACTGCTGCAAACGACTTCGGTTATGACTGGTTGCCAAAATGGGACCAACAGTACGATATCAGCAAACAGATCGACATGATGGTGCACGGTGAAGTACACGGTTACTTCATTCAAGGTATAAACACCCTAAACTCTCAGCCAGATAAACAAAAAGTCTCTAAAGGTTTGTCTAACCTGAAGTTCTTGGTGATTCTGGACGCGCTGGCTAACGAAACTTCGAGCTTCTGGCGTAATGCGGGTCAGTTCAACGACGTTGACACTGCCAACATCCAAACTGAAGTATTCCGTCTGCCGACGACTTGTTTTGCTGAAGAAAGCGGTTCTATCGCTAACTCTGGCCGCTGGTTGCAATGGCACTTTAAAGGCGCCAACCCACCGGGTGAAGCAATGTCAGATCCAGCTATTCTGTCTGGCATCATGCTGGAACTGAAACGCTTGTATCGTGAAGAGGGTGGTCGTCTGCCTGAGCCAATCGAAGCCATTAAATGGGATTACGCGATTGAGCACGAGCCAAGCTCAGAAGAGATTGCCAAAGAGATGAACGGTTACGATCTCACCACTGGCAAACTGCTGAACAGCTTCTCTGAATTGAAAGCCGACGGTTCAACCGCTTGCGGTATCTGGATCTACACCGGTCAATGGACCGAAGAAGGCAACATGATGGCCCGCCGCGATAACAGCGACCCATCAGGTAAAGGCATTACCCCTAACTGGTCATTCGCTTGGCCGGCTAACCGCCGCATTCTGTACAACCGCGCGTCTTGCGACGTTCACGGTAAACCACGTGACCCAAGCCGTGTGCTGCTCGAGTACAAAGAAGGCAAATGGCAAGGTATCGACGTACCTGACTTCAACGCCAAGTTGAATGCTGAAGATTCAGCCCATCCATTCATTATGCAAGCGGATGGTACTGGTCACTTGTTTGCGCTGCGTCAGTTGAAAGATGGTCCGTTCCCTGAACACTACGAACCATTTGAATCACCAATCGGTAGCAACCCGCTGCATCCGAAAGTCACTAACAACCCAGTGGCACGTATGTTCCAAGGCTTGCGTGAAAGCTTCGGTACCAGCGAAGAGTTCCCATATGTAGGTACTACCTACTCAATGACTGAGCACTTCAACAACTGGACCACACACTGTCGTTTGGCGGCGATTACTCAGCCACAGCACTTCATCGAAATCGATGAAACCTTGGCGGCCGAGAAAGGCATCGCTAATGGCGATTGGGTGAAAGTGACTTCTAAACGTTCGCACATCATCACCAAAGCGTATGTGACTAAACGTCTACAACCTATGTTGGTACAAGGTAAAAAAGTACACACCATCGGTATTCCGCGCCACGGCAGTTATGAAGCGCTGACGCAAAAGAGTTATATCGTCAATGAGCTGACCTCAGCAGTGGGTGATGCCAACACGCAAACTCCTGAATACAAAGCATTCCTTGTGAATATTGCGAAAGCGGAGGGCTTCTAATTATGGCTTCTCAAGATATTATCCGCCGCTCAGGTACTACCGATATCACGCCGTCTGCGCAAGCGCGCACCGGTGCGGTAAAAGAAGTAACTAAGCTGTTTGATGCCACTAAATGTACTGGCTGTAAAGCGTGCCAAGTGGCGTGTTCTGAATGGAACGACCTGCGTGATGAAGTCGGGACTTTCCAAGGCAGCTACCAAAACCCAATGCAGTTGTCGCCAGAAAGCTGGAACATCATGCAATACCACGAAGTGATGGATGACAACAAACTGCGCTGGCAGTTTACCCACACCGCCTGTATGCACTGTGCTGACCCAGCTTGTTTGAAAGCCTGTTCTACCGGCGGCGCTATCGTGCAACACGCCAACGGTACGGTGGATTTCGATTCAGACAAATGTATCGGTTGTGGTTATTGCGCCAGTGCCTGTCCGTTCAACGTGCCAAAAATCAGCAAAACAGATAACAAAGCCTACAAATGTACTTTGTGTTCTGACCGCTTGGCCGTGGGTTTGGAACCATCATGTGTGAAAACTTGTACTGTGGGCGCACTGCGCTTTGGTACTCGCGAAGACATGCTGTTCTACGCAGAAAAACGTGTCGCGCAACTGAAAGAACGCGGTCACAAAAACGCGGGTCTGTATAACCCAGACGGCGTAGGTGGCACCCACTACATGATGATCCTACACGACATCAACAAGCCAGAAACTTACGGTATGCCAGCAGATCCTGTCGTACCTGCAGCAACTGAAATCCGTCAAGATTGGCTGAAACCATTGGGTACCGCTGGCTTGCTGGCGACCGCAGGTTTCGCACTGATGCACCGTATCGCGGTAGGCCGCAACATTGTTGAGGAAGATCAGCCAGGCTATGTTGACGCCGCCGCTGAAACCGAGGAGGACAAACAATGAGTAACAACAAAGAGTTGATTGTTCGTCACAAACTCATTGACCGTCTGTGTCACTGGACCATTGTGTTTGTCGGCTTAGTGACCTTTTTAACTGGGTTTTCATTCTTCTTTCCATCGTTCCAATGGTTGAGTGGCATTGTGGGCACGCCGCAACTGGCAAAAATCATGCACCCGTTCTTCGGTATCGTGATGGTTGCATTGCTGGCGGTGATGCTGATGCGCTACTACGGCCATAACAAATGGAACAAGTATGATCTGCCATGGATGAAAGCTGTGGTGTGGGTACTGCTGCAAAAAGAAGACAACATTCCACCTGTCGGTCACTACAACCCAGGTCAAAAAATGTTGTTCCGCTCATTCGTGATTTTCGTTATCGCGTTCATCGTGACCGGCATCATGATGTGGCAACCCTACTTTGCGCCAATGTTCGCACCTGAAACGGTGAACTGGGCAACCCTGATCCACTCAGCTTGCGGCATATTGATGCTGATTGCGCTGGTGGTTCACGTGTGGATGGCATGCTGGATTGAAGGTTCTATCACCGGCATGTTGTACGGCAAAGTGTCAAAAGCTTGGGCCCGTAAACACCACCCAATGATGTTAGAAGATCACGAGGATAAATAATCATGACCATTGCCAGCGAGATTCCATTAAGCTTTGCCGATAAATCCCCTTTGGCGATCAAGCCGGTTATTGCCGCAGATCAGCAAGCGGTTTATCAGCACCGTGCAGAGCGGCTAGCCAAGCTAGCTGAGGATTCGCCGCTGGCAGATTATTTAACGCTGTGCGTCAGCTTGGTATCAACCCAGCAAACCCTTTGCGATACCGACATGGGGCCAGCACCTGAGGTCAACGTGAATCAGGCGATGCCGCTGCAAGGTCACGGGAGCAACCAGTACTGGATTGTGCAATTACAGCTGTTGCTAACCCAGTTACTGGACAAAGTGCCAAGCAGTATTTCGCCTGTAGTAAAACGGTTAATGTGCCAAACGCCGGAGCAGTTGCAAAAGTGGGGCAACTGCTTATGGCGTGGCCATTTTAGCCAAGTTCCAGCCGAGTATCGTTTGTTCATATGGGCCGCACTGGCGGTGTACTGGGGCCATTGGGCGCCTGCAGTTATCGCACGTATGGATGTGAATCAGATCAAGCAGCAAACCAAGTGTCCGGTATGCGGTAGCCATCCAGTGGCCAGCGTGGTGGTGGATAAACCCCGCGAAGGTCTGCGCTACTTGCATTGCAGCTTGTGTGATAGTGAATGGCATTACGTACGGGCGCACTGCACTAGTTGTAATCAGTCAAAAGCCGTGGAGTTATGGTCGTTTGAGTCGCATCAAGCGCCGATCCGCGTTGAAAGCTGCGACGATTGTGACGGGTACACTAAGATGTTGTTTTTAAACCTTGCGCCACAAATGGACGCCGTTGCAGATGACTTAGCCTCTATGGGCTTGGATGCTAAGTTAGCTGAAAAAGGCTTCCACGCAACCACGGTGAACCCACTGCTGTTAGCAGATGAGGTGGCACCTTAATCCTTTGCAAAACTCCATTGCAACAAACTGTTGTAACCATCAGTTGTAACAGTCCATTGTAACCAAAGCGCGGTTCCATATTTGCCATGACAAAAAATACTACTCCTTTGTCATGGCTTTTTTCTTTCTGGTGCTAACTAACTTTCTGCCGCTATTCGATGCGCACTCGTTGCTGTCGAAGCTTACAGGGCCAACAGCTGCAGCTTACTCGCCAACGCAAATAGGCCGTTACTTCGCGATGGGCTAAGCTGCCCGGCCAAGCCAAGTTCGGCAAAGTATTGCTCCGGCATAAACGCCGCAATTTCAGCGCTGGATTTACCGTTCGTTTCTGCCAGCAGCAACACAATCAAACCTTTGACGATGCGCGCTTCACTGTCCGCCAGATAGAAGTGCTGGCCGTCGATTTCACAGTGATACAACCATGCGGCACTTTCACAACCATCAACTCGCGCGTGTTCCGTTTTCAACGAATCTTCCAATATCGGCAGCAGTTTGCCCAGTTGCATCAGCAAGCGGTATTTGTCTTGCCAGTTACTGGCCTGCGCCAGTTTATCGCGGGCGCTCAGTAGCTTATCTTGCTGCTGATAAAAGGCGCTAAATTGCGCCGCGGGCAGGATGGGTAACGCGTCAGTCACGATTAAAAATCCTCATTCAGCAGTTCAAGGGCTTGCTTCAGCGCCGCTAAAAACTGCTGAATATCTTGCTCGTTAGTGTAGATGCCAATGGATGCGCGGCAGCAACCGCTGAGTTGTAGCAGTTCCATCAACGGCATGGCACAGTGATGGCCGCAGCGAATGGCTACGCCTTGCTGATCTAGCAGCGCGCCAATGTCTTGATGATGTTCACCGCGCACATTAAACGCCACTGCACCGCAGTTATCGCTGTGGGCGCCGTATAACTCGATTTCTGGCAATTGGGCCAAGCCTTGCTGCAGCAGCTGCAGCATGTGTTGCTCATGGGCGTGGCTGTCGTTGTTGGCATGTTGCTTGAGAAACTCAAGCGCCGCGCCAAGGCCAATAATCTCGGCAATCGGCGGTGTGCCCGCTTCTAACCGATGCGGCAGCGCGCCAAAGGTGGTACCGCTGAAACTCACGGTTTTGATCATCTCGCCGCCGGTCAGCATCGGGGTTAACTGTTCGAGTTCGCTGAGCTTGCCCCACAACACGCCAACGCCGGTTGGACCATACATTTTGTGGCCGGAAAACGCATAAAAATCGCAGCCGATGGTCTGCACATCCACGTTTAAGTGAGCAATCGCTTGCGCGCCATCGACCACTGTAATTGCGCCCGCGTGCTTCGCCAGTTGGCAAAGCTGAGCGACATCATTCACGGTGCCGAGCACGTTGGAGACATGACTCAGCGCCACCAGTTTTGGATTGCGCGCGAGCTGGCTTTTAAAGGCTTCGATGTTCAACCGTTGCTGGCTATCCAGCGCAATGGGTTCAACGATTGCGCCAGTGCGCAGTGCCAGTTGTTGCCAC
The DNA here is from genome assembly GCF_000753795.1 of Shewanella mangrovi. Taxonomy (GTDB): domain Bacteria; phylum Pseudomonadota; class Gammaproteobacteria; order Enterobacterales; family Shewanellaceae; genus Shewanella; species Shewanella mangrovi. Next base: position 83,428 of record NZ_JPEO01000006.1, on the reverse strand, counting down.
GGCACAAGGTTGGCGTGATGGGCGGCGCTATCCACCAAAATCACATCGCCAGCAGTCAAGTGCGGCGTTAAGCCATAAGCCAGCAGGTTGAGTGATTCGGTGGTGCCGTGAGTAAAGATGATTTCTTGTCGTGCGCAAGCATTGATAAAGCTTACCAACTGGTCGCGCACCGCTTCTACGGCGCTGGTGGCGCTGGCAGATAACTGGTAGGAACCGCGATGCACATTGGCATTTTGCTGGCGATAGTAGTTATCCATGGCAGCTATTACGCATTCAGGTTTCTGCGCGGTCGCGGCGGTGTCGAGATAACACAGCGGATAGTCACCTTGGCATAAGGTCAGCAGCGGAAACTGCGCGCGAATAGCAGCGTGGTTCATGGATCAGTGCTCAGCGTTGCAACAAAAGAATAGGCGGCAGATCTTCAAAGATTCTGCCGCCTATTGCAAGGGCTTTAGCCGTGCGTGGCGCGATTCGATTTACGGGCAGGGCAGGCGGAACTCATCGGAAATCTGCTTCAGTGACTGCAACACCTCTTCGTCCAAGGTTAAATCCAGACTGCCGATGTTCTCTTCTAACTGCTGCACGCTGGTGGCGCCGATAATATTACTGCCCACAAAGGGGCGACTGTTAACCCAGGCTAGCGCCAATTGCGCCGGGCTGAGATTGAGTTTTTTCGCCAGCGTGACATAGGCTTCAGTGGCTTTGAGCGCTTGTTGGCTGTTGGTGTAGCGCGAGAAACGTTTAAACAGACTCAGCCGAGCATTATCCGGTTGTTGGCCGTTGAGGTATTTGCCGGTGAGCGTACCAAACGCTAGCGGCGAGTAGGCCAGCAGCGGCAACTCTTCGCGGTGGCTGATTTCACTCATGCCCACTTCAAAGCTGCGGTTCAAAAGACTGTAGGGATTTTGCACCGTGACGATACGCGGCAAGCTGTGTTTTTCTGCCAGTTGCAGATACTTCATTATGCCCCATGGCGTTTCGTTCGACACGCCGATATAGCGCACCTTGCCCATGCGGATCACTTCCGCTAGCGCTTCCAGTGATTCCAGAATCGAGGCTTTGGTTTCGCGGGGATTTTCTGGGTAATACAGCTCGCCAAAAAAGTTGGTATCGCGTTGCGGCCAATGGATTTGGTACAGGTCGATGGTATCGATACCTAACCGTTCCAGCGAGGCATCCACCGCGGCGTGAATATTGTTCCAATCCAACGCCATATCGGGGCGAATATAATCGCAGCGGCCAGGCCCAGCGATCTTAGTGGCGATGATCAGTTTGTCGCGATTTTTACGGCTGCGCAGGTACTCACCCAAAATGGTTTCAGTGGCACCTTGGGTTTCCGGTTTGGGTGGTACTGGGTACATCTCGGCAGTATCAATAAAGTTGATCCCTGCACCAATGGCGCAATCCAGTTGCGCAAATGCGTCCGCCTGACTATTTTGTTGACCCCATGTCATGGTGCCGAGGCACAACTGGCTGACATCAAGGTTGGTATGGGGGATTCGGCGATACTCCATCAAACACTCCCTTTGCTTAGATAGGATCTCAAGCTAGCAAGTTTTTTGAAGGCTGCCCAGTAGCTAAGCGTTTGGCTGGTTTATTTTTATACAGTGACTAATGACATCTGCATCGGAATTTCACAAGCGTTATGGCCAGTATTGCCTAAATGCTGTGGTAGTTCACGAAAGCCTAGATGGCGATACAATCTGAGAGCCTCGGGGAGTAGGTAAGTGGTCTCTAGGTAGATCTTGTCATAGCCGCAGCGGCTGGCGAAATTCATACATAGCTTGCTGATCGCATTTGCTAAACCGCGTCCACGAATTTCGGGTAAAAAATACATTTTTTGCAGTTCGCAGGTATCGTCAAATCCCTGCAGTGCACCTATACCGCAGCCACCCACGATATGGCCTTCTTTTTCCACCACCAAGTAGATATGACGTTCCGGCGCGTATACCGCGGCAAGATTATCCAGAGTGGGATCGGCCACACTGTAGCCTTTATCTGCCGTGAGTTCATATTCAGCAGAAACTGCACGAATCAGCTGAGCGACAGCGGCATTATCGGCAGTGGTCATCGGACGAATGGCAATTGTTGGAGATACACGCCAGCGCCACGCGCTTTTTTCCGGCGTTAGTCCTTTGGGCGGAATTACATGAGAGCGGTCAGGCATCTTGGCTGTTTCTGAACAAGTTTTCACTGAATGAAGCAAAACATAGCCTGCGTTTTCCCCAAGTGCAAGCTGAGCAAATCAATATAGCTCAGCGTAGCGCAATGGTGCTGTCGCCAGAACTAACGCCGCGGTGTAAATACTCTCACGATTTGCATTTCCGTTAGTCAGCAAACCAATAGCGCCGCCAGCCTGTTTGACGTTCACGGTATTAAACAGTGCATCCATGATATCGCCGAGTTCTTGCTCACCGAGTTTGTCGAACACTTGCTGTGGCAATGGCAGGTGTGCAGTACGACCAACGCAAAGCTGTGTGTCGGTGGCAATGGTGACATAGGCAAAGGTCGCTGGGCCTTGTTCAAATAAATCGACCCCACCTTCCATACTCAGATAATAATCAGCTTGATAGTGTTCGCGACACCATTCCACTCGATTAATGGCCCCTAGCTTAGTTTCAGCATCCGTCATCGGTTGATCGGCAACTCCTGACGGGGCGCTGACCGCTTCTACTTCGATACTGGCTTCTGGGTGCAACGTCGCCACAGCCGCTCTTGCGGCATTAATTTTCACCGGGTTATGTGAGCCGACCACAATATGAACTTTATCTGTCATGGCCCATTACTCCGGTTTTTCTTCGAACATTAAATAGTGGCTTTGCTCCATACCTAGCTGTTGGTAGGCTTTTTGAGCAACGTGATTGTCGTGTTCGACATAAAGGCGATAACTAGCCGCACTGCCATTGGCGTCCGCGAGCTGTTTAACCTTCTGATATAAGGCGCGATACAAGCCCTGCCGACGAAAAGCGGGTTTTACGTAGACGCTTTGGATCCAGTAATAGTCTTTGGCGCGCCAGTCACTCCATTCAAACGTGACCATCAATGACGCTGCGATCTCACCTTCATGCTCCGCCACCAGATAAAAGCCGCGCGTGGGTTGTTGCAACAGGGTTTGCACACCGGTGATCAGGGTATCGGCATCTAAGCTTAATCCCTCTGTTTCAAATGCCATGGCCTGATTAAATGCGACAATATCGGCTAAATCCTGTTGGGTTCCCTTACGTATCAACATACTACTGTGTTCTTGGTGATGAGATTTGAATGGCGACAATCTAACAGTGCGCACGCTTGGGTGCAAACTTGAAACCTTGCATTTGGTTATAGCAAATTCTTATTAGACTAAAGTCTATGTCTTTGTATACTTGTATAGTAAACGGACAGTGACCCGCAGGTACGGGAATGTTGTTGATGTAGTCAATCCGGGGCAAAGCTGTGAAAAGAATAGAAGAATCAAGCCAAGCAGATAACCAACTCTTTTGGACCAATATCCTGCACTTTGTGTTGACCACAGTTACTGTCGGTCTGTGGGCGCCTATATGGTGGTGGTCGATTAACCGTGAAGAGATTAAAAAGTCCGGGCTATTCCACCAATTTGATAATGACTACTGGGATTACATCGTCGAACGTGATGAACCGCCAGCAGCTTTGTATCCATTGCGTTTCGACTTAGCGGACGAAATTCGCTTTGATGCCTGAGCAGCTCAATAAATCCAAGTTGTTTCTCTCGATACAATAAAAAAACGCCCAGTTAACGGGCGTTTTTTTATTGTATTCGCGTCAATTGCAGTATCGGATGACGCTTGGCGTCAAGCAAGGTGAGCTTATCATCCTGCATGTGCAGTTGTGTAATTCGTGGCAAGACTTGGCTAAATTGCTGCTCTTGCTGCATCAAGGCATCGACACATGCTTTAAGCGTACCTTGTTCAGCATTGAGATTGAGCTGGTTGCCTTGTAGCTGATAGTGGCCGCCAAACTGATTACAGCTATTGTTACCACTCAGTACACCATCTGCTGAGAAGGCGAGATAAGCCGTACTATAGTTGAGGGTTGCCTGCTGATTGATGGCGTTAATGTGCCATTTTCCAAGCAGATCTGCAGCGAGTTGTGGACCACTAATATTTGACTGACAGGCGCTGATGAGTCCAACCAACGCCATGACGACTACAGCTTTTTGCATGGGACGAAAAATAAATTAAGGCTGGCCGCTAGTTTGGCAATTCTTGTCGCAAAGTAAAAGCGAAAAAGGTGCTTAAAGCACCTTTATTAGGCCTAGGTACAGTTTGTCAGCAACATTGCTATCAATGTTGCTACTCTGTGTCATGTTTAAAGGGAGCAAATTCAGATGATTTGAGCCCGGCCTGAGCACTTTCGAGCATTGGCGCTAATTTGGCAGTGGAGTCTGGGGCGAAGAAGCAGGCACTGGAATCAAGTGTTAGCGGCATTGGCGATTGGGCAAACTGCTTTTCAACGCGACGAATAATATGTTCCAGATCGCGCTCCATATCGATAAACACCAGTAATACAAATTTAGTTTCATCAAAGTGTGCCGCCATATCTGCAGCGCGTAGGGTTCCAAGTAGCAGATTTGCCAGTTCGCGATGACCACGTTCTTGGACCTCTTGCTCGACATCGCCATTTGGCAACAGCTCGAAAAAGATAATGCCGCAATGCGCACCAAAGCGACGACCAAGGTTGAGCTGCCTTGGTGCCATCATGATGAATCCATAACTGTTGAGCATACCTGTGGTTTGATCGCGCATCGACAGTGCTTCAATACGATGGTTTTGGCACAACAATGCCAGATCTTGCTGCAGAAGAATCTGAAACGGCTCCAGCATCATAGGCGACACATTCTGTATTTCGTTTGCATGAGCATTGACGACGCAGAGACAGCCAAATTCAGAACCATCCGGCCAGCTTACCGGGCGTGATAGGATACACAGCGCATTGCTATATTCTTTCGGTAGCTCTTCTGAAACGGTTTTAGTGAGATCGAGATTAAGCCCTTCAACACTACTCGACGTCATTTTTTGTAGGATTGGGCTGTTTAACTCAAACTGCTTACCGGGAGCAAAGCGCAAACCGCTGTCTGCAGCACTGACAATAATTTCAAAACCCGCATCAGTTTTTTGCAGCACAAAAACTTTATCTGCCTGATAATAGTGTTTCATTAACTCGCACTGTTGCATCCAGCGTACGAGGTTGAGTCCGTGGTTGTCTTGTTCCAGCAAACTTCTTCCTGGTTTCACTGTATCGGGCAGCATAAGGTGTTTCGCCTATGTTATTGAGTTACAGGTAAGTGTGGTGATTTTGTTGCTATTTTGCAACTTTATTCCGTAGCTTCACGCTAAAGTGTGTGGCGAGTAGGTTTTTAGGTAATTGGTCGAAAAATTAATATGTTATGCAAGTAAGATGCGCTGATATACATGATGTTGCCGTAATAAAAACGTTGGAAAAGTTAGCCGTTTCAGATGAATTTTCAGATATTGAGCTTCGACACGGCATATCTGGCGACTTTTTTGATGAGCAGCAGTTGAACACGCTGATAAAACAGCGCGCCATTTGGTTGATTTTTGATAACCAAATTGCGCTAGGCTATTTGGTGTTTGCTCGCTTTGAGTTCCACCTGAAAAACCCACTATATAAGCAGCTACAACAGCGATATCAACATGATGAGGTTGCGTTAGACTGGCGCAGTTTGCACGTTTGTGGTCCTGTATGGCTTGATAATCGCGCCAGAGGAACAGGGGCATTTAAGCAACTTTATGATGCTGCCGAGACTGAGGCGAATGGCCAAGTCATTGCCTTGATTGCCGATCATAATGAACGTTCAATTAAGGCGCATTGTCAGCATGCAAAGATGCGCATTGTTGATTTTCAAACACTTGCAGGACGAGACTTCTATCTGCTGTTGGCTGACTAGCTACGTAGGAAATACGCGTTATGGCATCGGAGAAGGCCGAAATGACTCATTTATCATCGCATCAGCGACTCGAATCTAGCTTGGCTCAACTGCAGCAATTGCCGTTATCCAGCTATGATTTAGCGCGATATCTGTTCTCGCAACTGGCGCTAGAACAACGCTCATCCGCAGTGTATGAGGTGAGGCTTGTCGATGCTGAACGGCATCACTTTGCCGTACAACTGGATGATGTTTGGCTGGATTGCGGTGCTGATAATGCGGCAAAGGCGAATCCCAGATTGCTCATGCCATCCCAGTTGGTTGAGCAAATAAGTCAGTTAGAAGTGGTGGCCTTGTCTGAGATGCAATTGCAGTTTATGACGATGGAGAACGCCCATTTTGATCATTGTTATTAGCAAAGTGTTTGCAGGCTGAGCTGAGGATCAGATAAAAATAAAGCCGCATCGCTGCGGCTTTATTTTTTAGCATCGTAGTGACTGTTGAATTACAGGCCTGCGTCTGCTTTCAGGATTTCAACCTTATCGGTTTGCTCCCATGGGAACTCTTCACGCCCAAAGTGGCCATAAGCGGCAGTGCTTTGGTAGATAGGACGAGCCAAATCCAACATTTCAGTCAGGCCATATGGGCGCAGGTCGAAGTGTTGACGTACCAGTTGTACCAATTTGTCTTCAGGCAGTTTACCTGTACCAAAGGTCTCTACGCTGATAGAGGTAGGCTCAGCCACACCGATTGCGTAAGACACTTGGATTTCACAACGGTCAGCCAGACCCGCTGCTACCAAGTTTTTCGCTACATAACGTGCGGCATATGCTGCGCTACGGTCAACTTTTGATGGGTCTTTACCTGAGAACGCACCACCACCGTGACGTGCCATACCACCGTAGGTATCTACGATGATTTTACGGCCTGTCAGACCACAGTCACCCATTGGGCCACCGATAACGAAACGACCGGTTGGGTTGATGAAATATTTGGTGTCTTTGTTCAACCATTCAGCTGGCAGAGTAGGTTTGATGATGGTTTCCATCACGCCTTCTTGCAGCTCTTTCATGGAGACATCTTCGCCATGTTGCGTTGACAACACGATCGCATCGATACCGACAATCTTGCCTTCATCGTAGGCGAAGGTGACTTGTGATTTTGCATCAGGACGCAACCAAGGCAGAATGCCTGCTTTACGTACTTCAGACTGACGTTTTACCAGTGCGTGTGCGTAAGTGATAGGCGCTGGCATCAGCACGTCAGTTTCGTTGTTGGCGTAACCAAACATCAAACCTTGGTCACCGGCGCCTTGCTCTTTTGGATCTTGACGATCAACGCCTTGGTTGATGTCTGGCGATTGCTTACCAATGGCGCTCAGTACCGCACAAGAGTTGGCATCAAAACCCATTTCTGAGCTGGTGTAGCCAATTTCGCGAACGGTTTTACGGGTCAATTCTTCGATATCAACCCATGCAGAAGTGGTGATTTCACCTCCAACCATTACCATGCCAGTTTTGACATAGGTTTCACATGCGACGCGGGCCTTCGGGTCTTGGGCCAGAATGGCGTCGAGCACCGCATCAGAAATCTGATCGGCGATTTTATCTGGATGTCCTTCTGAGACCGACTCAGAGGTAAACAGGTGTCTTGCCATAATAGGGAAAATCTCGTTAGTGAGTGTAACGCGGTAAAAGCAGTTTAGATGCTTTTCCATCTAGACGGCTATTTTAATCAAAATTGGGGCTGATAACACCCCCAATGTCAGAAATTGTGCATTAGCTACTGTGCAAATTATTGAACATTCCGTCGACAGCGGTAATAGAGGGAATAGATTGTGCGTGATGCAGGTCTGATATTTTCGATTGGAAATTAGTATTTGTTAATAAGATTTCAATAATGTTGTGTATTTTATAGTCATTTGTATGTTTTTATGACTAAAGCGCAATAAGTTAACGTTGAAATTTATTTGATTCATTAGTCACTCTGCGTGAAAATGATGCACATCACATTTTATCCTCTAAGACCTCACACATAAGCAGGAGAGAGCATGTCTTCTCGGAAAGTACTCGCTAACGCTATCCGTGCACTCAGTATGGACGCAGTTCAAAAAGCAAAATCAGGTCACCCAGGCGCCCCAATGGGCATGGCAGACATTGCTGAAGTGCTGTGGAACGATTTTTTAAAGCACAATCCGAATAATCCAAAATGGTCAGACAGAGACCGTTTCGTACTGTCGAACGGCCATGGCTCAATGCTGATTTATTCGCTGTTGCACCTAAGCGGCTACGATCTGGGAATTGAAGATCTGAAGCAATTCCGTCAGTTGCACTCAAAAACCCCTGGTCACCCAGAATATGGTTACACCCCAGGTGTTGAAACCACTACAGGTCCGCTGGGCGCAGGTATTAGCAACGCGGTAGGTATGGCAATTGCTGAAAAAACGCTGGCGGCACAGTTTAACCGTGATGGTCATGACATCGTTGATCACTACACATACTGTTTCCTCGGCGACGGTTGTTTGATGGAAGGTATCTCCCATGAAGCCTGTTCACTGGCCGGTACTCTGGGTCTGGGTAAGCTGATTGCGTTCTGGGATGACAACGGTATCTCTATCGACGGTCACGTTGAAGGCTGGTTCACTGATAACACGCCAAAACGTTTCGAAGCTTATGGCTGGCATGTGATTGCCGATGTGGATGGTCACGATAGCGATGCGATTCGTGCTGCAATCGAAGCGGCTAAAGCCGTGACTGACAAACCAACCATGATCTGCTGCAAAACCATCATCGGTTTTGGTTCACCTAACAAATCTGGTAGCCATGATTGCCACGGTTCACCACTGGGCGAAGAAGAAATCGCCGCAGCACGTGAATTCTTGGGCTGGCCATATGCGCCGTTTGAAATCCCTGCTGACGTTTATGCGGGTTGGGATGCCAAAGAAGTCGGTAAAGCTAACGAAGCTGCATGGGATGAAAAATTTGCCGCGTACGCAAAAGCTTACCCTGAGTTGGCGGCAGAATATGAACGCCGTGTGATTAAAGGTGAACTGCCAGCAGATTTCGAAGCAAAAGCACAAGCCTTCATTGAAGAATGCCAAGCGAAAGGCGAAGGCATTGCTAGCCGCAAAGCATCACAAAATGCAATTGGTGCCTTCGGTGCGTTGTTGCCGGAATTGCTCGGTGGCTCCGCTGACCTCGCTGGTTCTAACCTGACCTTGTGGTCTGGCTCAAAAGGCATTCAAGAAGATCCAGCCGGTAACTACGTATTTTACGGTGTACGTGAGTTTGGTATGAGCGGCATCATGAACGGTGTATCGCTGCACGGTGGCTTCATCAACTACGGCGCAACTTTCATGATGTTCATGGAATACGCGCGTAACGCGGTGCGTATGTCGGCACTGATGGGCATTCAAAACATCTTCGTTTACACCCACGACTCAATCGGTCAAGGGGAAGACGGCCCAACTCACCAACCTGTTGAGCAACTGGCTAACCTGCGAATGACCCCAAGAATGGCGGTATGGCGTCCATGTGATGCGGCAGAAACCGCGGTTGCGTGGAAAGCTGCGATTGAACGTCGTGATGCGCCAACTTCACTGATCTTCAGCCGTCAAAACCTGCAAGCGCAAGCGCGTACTGGTGCACAGCTGGCTGACGTAGCAAAAGGTGGTTATGTGCTGCAAGATTGCGCCGGCACTCCAGATTTGATTCTGATTGCGACCGGCAGTGAAGTGCAGTTAGCGGTAGATGCAGCTGCAGCTCTGACCGAACAAGGTAAAGCGGTACGCGTAGTCTCTATGCCATCAACCACTGAGTTTGACGCTCAGGATGCAGCCTATAAAGAGTCGGTATTGCCTAAAGCTGTGACCAAACGCGTGGCGATTGAAGCAGCGCACGCTGACTACTGGATCAAGTATGTTGGCTTTGATGGTGCCGTTGTGGGCATGACCACCTTTGGTGAGTCTGCGCCAGGCGCAGCACTTTTCAAAGAGTTCGGTTTCACTGTTGAAAACGTTGTTGCTAAAGCACAAGCGCTGTTTGCGTAAAAATATGCTGAAGTGTTAGCTGGCGTCTCGCCAATTACAACGGCCTGTCATATGATAGGCCGTTGTTGTATTTACTCTTTGTTGGAGCAATAGTCGTACGAATGATCAGAGTGGCAATCAATGGTTATGGTCGCATTGGCCGGTCGGTGCTGCGCGCACTGTATGAATCAGGTAAGCGGCAGCAGATCCAAGTGGTCGCCATTAATGAACTGGCCAAGCCAGAAGCAATGGTTCATCTCACCAACTATGACACCACTCATGGCCGTTTTGCGCTGCGTGCTGAGCTCAATCAACAACAGATGCAGATTGGTAACGACAGCATTATTTTGTTGCATCAGGCTGATACTACTCAGTTGCCATGGAAGGAACTGGATATTGATTTAGTTATTGAAGCCACTGGTGCTCTGCATGACAGAGCAAGTTGCGAAACGCATCTGCAAGCCGGGGCGAAGAAAGTGCTGATCAGTCATCCGGCATCCGCTGATGTCGACGCCACCATTGTTTATGGCGTTAATGAAGAACTTATTCAACAAAGCCATCGCGTTGTCTCCAATGCCTCGTGTACGACCAACTGTATTATTCCGGTGATTGCTGAGCTAGACCGCCAGTTTGAAATCAAAAGTGGGGCGATTACTACTATTCATGCCTCAATGAATGACCAGCAAGTGATTGATGCTTATCACGATGATCTGCGTCGTACCCGAGCCGCCAGTCAATCAATTATCCCGGTGGACACCAAACTTGCTCGCGGAATTGAACGCATTCTGCCGCATATGAAAGATAAGTTTGAAGCCATTTCAGTAAGAGTGCCCACCGTTAACGTCACTGCCATTGATGTATCGCTGACAGTGAAAAAACGGGTTGATATTAAGACAGTCAATGAAGTATTGAAACGTGCGGCTGGTGGCAAGCTGGAAGGGATCTTAGGATTTACCGACGAGCCTTTGGTATCATGCGACTTTAATCATGATCCACGCTCAAGCATTGTCGATGGCACTCAAACGCGCGTGAGTGACGGGCATTTGATTAAGTTGTTGCTTTGGTGCGACAACGAGTGGGGTTTTGCCAATCGTATGCTCGATACAAGTTTGGCGATGTTTGCTGCTAACGAGCAGTAAAGGCGATATTCGCCCAGAATTTTCAAGCGTGGCAGGGATGGCGGCGCTAACGAAAACCGAATTGTTTTTGTGTAATTAAGGAAGTTGAAATTATGGCAATTATTAAGATGTCGGAACTGGATCTGCAGGGTAAGCGTGTACTCATCCGTGAAGATCTGAACGTTCCTGTGGCTGCTGGTGTGGTGACCAGTGATGCACGTCTGCGTGCTTCACTGCCTACTATCAAGCTAGCGCTAGAGAAAGGCGCAGCTGTGATGGTGATGTCACACCTAGGCCGCCCAACTGAAGGTGAATATAACCCCGAGTTCTCTTTGCAACCTGTGGTTGATTACCTAGCAAAAGCACTGGATTGTCCAGTACGTCTGGCAACAGACTATCTGGATGGTGTCGACGCAGCTGTTGGTGAAGTTGTCGTGTTTGAAAACGTGCGTTTTAATCCAGGCGAGAAGAAAAACGACGAAGCGCTGTCGAAGAAGATGGCAGCCCTGTGCGATGTATATGTGATGGATGCCTTTGGTACCTCGCACCGCGCGCAAGCGTCAACTCACGGTGTTGGTATGTTCGCGCCAATCGCGTGTGCTGGCCCACTGTTGGCAGCTGAACTCGAAGCGCTTGCCAAAGCGATGGACAATCCAAAGCGTCCTTTAGTGGCGATTGTGGGTGGCTCTAAAGTCTCAACTAAACTTACCGTATTGGAAAGCCTGTCAAAAATCGTTGATCAACTGGTAGTGGGTGGCGGTATCGCTAACACCTTTATCGCGGCCGCTGGCAATGGTGTGGGTAAATCTCTGTATGAAGCTGACCTGATTGATGAAGCTAAGCGTTTGGTCGCCAATGCTCAAAGTCGTGGCGGTGATATTCCAGTACCCACCGACGTTGTGACCGGTAAAGAATTTAGCCCAACAGCGGAAGCAACATTGAAAGCGGTAAGTGATGTGGCTGATGATGATATGATTTTCGATATCGGCCCAGACAGTGCTGAAACCTTGGCTAAAATCATCATGGAAGCGGGCACCATCGTATGGAATGGTCCAGTGGGCGTGTTTGAATTTGACCAGTTTGGTGAAGGTACCAAGCGTATCGCGCAAGCGATTGCTGAATCAGCTGCGTTTTCAATCGCGGGTGGTGGTGACACTTTAGCTGCGGTTGATAAGTATGAGATTGCTGACAAAGTGTCATATATATCGACTGGTGGTGGCGCTTTCTTGGAATTCCTCGAAGGCAAGGAACTGCCAGCCGTGGCGATGCTGACCGCACGCGGCAACTAAAAAGATAACCATAAGCTCCCGGCAATGACCGGGAGCATTTTATAACGATAAGCAGCGGCAATGACCGTTAGCAGCAATAACCATTCGCTCAGGCAGATCTTTGCCGAGGGCAACACAATTTAAATAATGACATCGGTGATTGACCATCACCTCATTATGGAGATAAGAAGAGATGTCCCTAATTTCCCTTCGTCAATTGTTGGACCATGCGGCGGAACACGGATACGGCGTTCCAGCGTTTAACGTAAACAACCTAGAGCAGATGCGCGCCATTATGCAGGCCGCAGAAGCAACTGATAGCCCGGTTATCGTGCAAGCGTCAGCCGGTGCGCGTAAATATGCTCGCCCACAATTCTTAAAATATCTGATGGCAGCAGCATTGGAACAGTATCCTGATATTCCAGTGTGTATTCACCAAGATCATGGTACTCACCCTGACGTATGTCAGCGTTCAATTCAGCTCGGCATGTCATCAGTGATGATGGATGGTTCGTTGATGTCTGATGGTAAAACGCCAGCCTCATACGACTACAACGTCGATGTTACTCGTCGTACCGTTGCCTTTGCCCACGCTTGTGGTGTTTCGGTAGAGGGTGAAATCGGTTGTTTGGGTAGCTTGGAAACTGGTACTGCCGGTGAAGAAGATGGTGTCGGCGCAGCCGGTATTCTGAGCCATGACCAACTGCTGACCAGCCCTGATGAAGCGGCGCAATTCGTTGCCGATACTCACGTGGATGCTTTGGCAATTGCTATCGGTACCAGCCACGGTGCGTATAAGTTCAGCAAAAAACCATCAGGCGATGTGTTGCGTATCGACCGCATCAAAGAGATCCACGCGCGTATCCCTAACACTCACTTGGTCATGCACGGTTCTTCATCAGTACCGCAAAACTGGCTGGAAATCATCAACCAATATGGTGGTGAAATCCCAGAAACTTACGGCGTGCCAGTGGAAGAAATTGTTGAAGGTATTAAGCACGGCGTTCGTAAAGTCAACATTGATACCGATCTGCGTCTGGCATCAACTGGGGCTATTCGTAAGTTTATGGCGGAGCACCCAAGCGAATTTGACCCTCGTAAGTTCCTCAAAGCATCAATGGATGCAATGGCGGAAATCTGTACTGAACGCTATGAAGCTTTTGGTACTGCAGGTATGGGGTCGAAGATTAAGCCATTATCGCTACAAGCCATGTATAAGCGTTATCAAACTGGCGAGTTAGATCCAAAAATCAATAGATAATTCGCAGTTGTATTCACTAAAAAGCCCGCGTTTGCGGGCTTTTTTATACAGCAACTTTGAGAGTGTTGAGTAACTGTATTTCTGCTGCCGTCAGCGCGCGAAAGCAGCCTTCAGGCAACTTCCCTAGTGCCAGCTCGCCGATGTGAGTACGTAGCAAATCAATCACTCGAAACCCAAAGTGGCGGCACATACGACGTATTTGGCGCTTTTTGCCCTCGGTGAGAGTAATAGCAAATAGCTCTGGGCCGAGTTGTCGAACTTCACAGGCTTTAGTGAGCCCCTCACCGTAATCTACCCCAGCTGCCATCAATTCAAGAAAATTGTGATTGAACGGTTTATCGACGCGAACTTGATAGTGCTTTTGATGCGCAAATGCCGGATGCATTAGTCGCTGCGTTAGCTCGCCATCATTACTAATCAATAATAGGCCGCGCGAATCTTTATCGAGCCGTCCGACGGGGTAGCAATGGGTGCTGGCGGGCAAGCGATGCCGCAGACTGCTGGCATCATTGTCGAGTAGACGGCAGTCGATGCCGATAGGCTTATGGTACAGCCAATAGATAGGGTGATGCTTGAGTGTAATCGGTTGGCCGTCGAGCGTAATTGGCTCGTGGTCACTTAAGCTAATGCGTTGATGATGAACGCCGATAGTGCCATTGACACTGACGCGTTGCTGTTGGATTAAACGCGCTGCCTGCCGTCTGGAACATACACCCGCTAATGCGAGAAAATGCGCCAGTCTGACGCCGTTAACGCTATCGGGGGACTGCATCATAAATTACTGGCGTTGGCTTCACGTGACAGCCCAAGCCGTATCACAGTTGCCGCCATCGACAGTGCTGTGAAAATAGCCATTAGCGAGTGGCCCCACATCACCGGGTAAAGTGCGCATTCACTGCTGTTACACACCTGATAGTCTAAATCGTGGGGGTTGACGTGGCTGAGTAGTTCTACCCCCGTGATGAATCCCAATATACTCAACGTCAAGGTAATCGGGCCACACAGTGTCTTGCAGTAAAAAAAGCTGTAAATCAGCATGGCAAACACCAGAATGCTGCCGCTGACATAAATCATTTCACCCACCTGATGGGGCTTAATGTCATTGTAGGGATACCAGCCAGTTACCATTAAGCCAATGCCAGTAATGGCGCCAAAGATAGCGAGCACATCGGTACTGCGGTTAAAGCGTTGGCGAATTAAGCCACCCATCGCAAACGCAAAGAAAGCGCCGCATAACAACAGCGAGATATTAAACACGTAGGCAAGTGGCGAATTGAGGTAATCACCCAGTTGGTCGATGCGCATATTGAGTACATTGCTGCCATGTTGATGGATGGCAGCAAACACCGACAGAAGAATACCCATGACGGCGATTACAACACCGAGTACAGATGAGTAATAAGCAAATCGATTAAGATCATGCTGATGGAATGGCTCGTAAGCTGACATAAATATCGCCCGAATAAAAACAGCCTGCCATCCCTTGGCAAAAAATTTAATTGTTAAAAATCAATCGCTTCTTGGGCGAAAAATAATCACCGTCAGCGATACTACGGCCAGTATAATACAATACCAGACACATGAAACGGCCTGCAGCGGAGAAATTTTAAAGTTAGCCGCTGCAAGTAGCGCTTGGGCGCCATATGGAATAAGCCCCTGGATAATACAGGCAAAAATATCCAGCACGCTGGCGGCGCGTTTAGCTGACACTTCATGCTTTTGCGCTAGCTGTTTAGCGATTTCACCAGATACCACAATTGAAACGGTATTGTTGGCGACGCAGGCATTGGTCATGGCGACAATGCCAGCCATTCCCAGTTCGGCGGCGCGGCATGAGGCATCACCTTGTTTGCTTGAAAAACGGCTAATCAGCTTTTCAATAATACCGCTGACAAACGCGAGTCCACCTTGTTGCTGCATCAACGCGGCTAAACCACCGACAAACATCGACAGCACAAAGATCTCTTGCATATTGCTGAAGCCTTGATAGATGTCTTTGGTGAACTTCAAAAACTCATAATCGCTGGTGGCAATGCCAACGGTGCCAGCGAGCACAATGCCAAGCATCAACACGACAAACACGTTGAGTCCGGCAACGGCTAAGATCAAGATGCTCAGATAGGGCAATACCTTCATGAAATCAACTTGGTGTGCAGTGATCTGTGCCTGACCATCTGATACAAAGGCAAATAACAGCAGGGTAATAATGGCGGCAGGAATCGAGAACACCAGGTTTTCACGAAACTTCTCTTTCATGCCACAGCCTTGAGTACGCGTTGCGGCAATAGTGGTATCCGAGATAATCGATAAGTTATCACCGAATAGCGCCCCAGACATGACAGCGCCCGCCATTAAAACATGGGAAATATTGGCTTCTTCTGAAACACCGAATGCAATCGGCGCCACGGCAGCAATGGTGCCCATGGAGGTCCCCATCGCCGTCGCAATAAAGGCCGCAATAATGAAGAATCCCGGCAGCAGGTACTGTGCCGGAATAAATTGCAATCCCAAGGCAACGGTTGCATCGACACCGCCAGTGGCTTTAGCTACGGCCGCAAATGCGCCAGCCAACAGATAGATCAAGCACATGGCGATGATATTGCTGTGGCCAATACCGCGCATGAAGGTTTCTAAGGCTGCATTAAGTTTCTGTTTAGAAATGATAATGGCCAAAATAATTGGCGGAATAATCGCAATTGGCGCAGGCACTTGGTAGAAGGCGTAATCCACACCTTCAGCCTGAAAATAAACACCGGCACCAATAAACAGCACCAAAAATATCAGTAGCGGCAATAGCGCAATAAATGAGCCTTTTACTGGCACGGCAGTATCGTTAGACAAAACGGATTCTCTTTTATATTCAGGTGCTCACCTGAAGGGGGTTATTTTTCGTCTGACAGCGTATTGAGACAGTACTGCCAATATTGCGCCAGCATAAAAAAAAGCACCTTTTTTGTCAATTTAGCCGTCTAGATGTTTTTACTTCTATTTATAATTTATCCGTTCCAGTCAGTGCACATTCACTGACAAGCCGCATTGGTATCGCTAGAATAAGCCTCAGACTTTTCAGCAGGATTTATGCATGCACGTTCACATTCTTGGTATCTGTGGCACCTTTATGGGCGGCTTGGCTTTATTAGCGCGCGCCATGGGCCACAAGGTGACTGGCTCAGATGCTAACGTTTACCCGCCTATGAGCACCCAGCTAGAGCAGCAAGGTATTGAGTTAATTCAGGGATTTGACCCTGCGCAGTTAGATCCCGTACCGGATCTGGTGGTGATCGGCAATGCAATGAGTCGTGGTAATCCTTGTGTGGAAGCTGTGCTAGAGCAGGGCATGCGTTACACCTCTGGGCCACAATTCCTGCATGACCATATTCTGCCGGAGCGCTGGGTACTGGCGGTAGCGGGAACGCACGGTAAAACCTCGACTGCCAGTATGTTAGCTTGGGTGTTAGAGGACTGCGGTTATCAACCGGGTTTTCTGATTGGCGGAATTCCCCTGAACTTTGGTGTGTCGGCACGGCTTGGTGACTCACCATTTTTTGTCGTCGAAGCCGATGAATACGACAGCGCCTTTTTCGATAAGCGTTCTAAGTTCGTACATTATCAGCCGCGCACCTTGGTGATTAATAACCTTGAATTTGACCATGCCGATATCTTTGACAACCTCGCCGCGATTCAAAAGCAGTTTCATCATTTGCTGCGTTTGGTGCCTAAATCTGGCCGAGTGATTTGGCCTGCCGATAGCCAAGCCGTCAGTGATGTGATCGCTCAAGGTTGTTGGAGCGAACAGGAAACTTTTAGCCATCAAGATAATCGTGGTGACTGGCATATTGCGCCACTTAGCGAAGACGGCGCGCACTTCTCGATTAGTTTGAATGGTGAGTTACAAGGCGAGCTCGAATGGTCGCTGCTCGGCCGTCACAATATGGAGAATGCGCTGATGGCGATTGCCGCGGCGCGACACGTCGGCGTTCTGCCAAAAGATGCCATAAATGCACTCAGTAGATTTATGCCACCTAAACGTCGGCTGGAGTTGCTAGCCAATGTCCATGATGTGACCGTGTACGATGACTTTGCTCATCATCCCACGGCGATAGCCACGACTTTGCAAGGTTTACGTGCTCATGTCGGTCATAAGCGCATTTTAGTGGTGCTGGAGCCGCGCTCAAACACCATGAAGCGCGGCGTGCATCAGCACACCTTGGCAGCATCAATGGCTCAGGCTGATATCGCCTATCTCTACCAAGCTGATAATGTGCATTGGGATATGCAGGGGGCGATGCAGCAAGCCGAACTTCCGGTCAGCGTCTATGCTGAACTCGATAGCTTAATCAAAGAGGTGGTGGCTGAAGCGCGCCCAAGTGATGCGATTGTGGTGATGAGCAACGGCGGCTTTGGTGGTGTGCATGGCAAAATTATTGAGGCACTGCAGCACAAATTTGCGGGGACTCTATGAGCAAAACCATTAGCTTAGCTTGGACTGGTGCATCGGGCGCGCCCTATGGCCTGAAACTGCTTGAGTGTCTGCTCGTTGCTGATTATCGCGTGTATTTGATGATCTCTAGTGCTGCACGGGTGGTGTTGGCCACCGAAAATGATATTAAGCTGAGTGCGGCGCCAGAAAAGGCCACCGCGCAGTTAAAAGCCATCATGCCGCAAACGGGTGAGTTACAAGTGTTGGGCAAAGATGATTGGTTTTCATCGCCAGCGTCTGGCTCTGCCGCCCCTAAGCAGATGGTGATCTGCCCGTGTTCAACTGGCACTCTTGCCGCGGTTGCCACAGGTATGAGTAATAGCCTGCTTGAACGCGCCGCTGATGTGGTGCTTAAAGAGCGCGGTCAGTTGATTTTGGTGCCGCGGGAAACCCCCTTCAATGCCATCCATCTGGAGCATATGCTGAATCTGACCCGTTTAGGTGCGACCATCATGCCAGCCGCGCCCGGCTTCTATCACCATCCCAAATCGATCGAAGATCTGATAGACTTCGTCGTCGCTCGCATTCTCGATCATTTGGGCATTGCGCATACATTAACTGGACGTTGGGGTTACAACACACCTCAGCAGGCTTCACAAGACTGAGATGGCTATGAAACACACCACAGAAATGATGATTTCTGCGCAAGAAATCGATCAAAAACTGGATGAGTTAGCAGCGCGGATCAACGCGCATTATGAAGGCAGCGATAAGCTGTTGATGGTTGGGTTGCTGAAAGGCTCGGTGGTGTTTATGGCGGATTTGTGCCGTCGCATCAAAGGCCATGTGGAAATCGATTTTATGTCGGTATCAAGCTATGGCAGCGCTATGACCAGCAGTCGCGACGTGAAAATTCTTAAAGATGTGCAATCAGATATCGATGGCCGTCATGTGTTGATTGTGGAAGACCTGATTGACTCAGGCAACACCTTGAATAAAGTGCGCGAGATGCTGCGCCTGCGTGAACCTAAGAGTTTGGCTATTTGTACCTTACTCGATAAGCCGGATCGTCGTGAAGTCGATGTACCGGTCGATTTTGTGGGATTCACTATCCCAGATGAATTTGTGGTAGGTTATGGTATCGACTATGCCGAGCAATATCGCAATTTGCCTTACATCGCTAAGGTAATTCCGCAAGAATAATTCTGCCACCTCGGCATTTTCACTTCTTCAGTTTTAGGCTCCCGCACTCAGCGGGAGTTTTGTTTCATTCGACAGAGGTACACGACATGACGAAAAGTCTGGCGTTGGAACTGGACAACCTAAAAAAAACCTATAAAGGCGGCGTTGAAGCCGTTAAAGGCATTAATTTGCAGGTCGAAGAGGGAGACTTCTTCGCGCTGCTTGGCCCTAACGGGGCGGGAAAATCGACCTCAATAGGGATTATCAGTTCGCTCGTGCATAAGTCCGGCGGTAAGGTCCGCGTCTTCGGGCTTGATATTGATGACCATTTAGAGCAAGCCAAACTCTGTATTGGCCTAGTGCCACAGGAGTTTAACTTCAACCAATTTGAAACCCCCTTACAAATTGTGGTCAACCAAGCTGGTTATTATGGCGTGCCGCGCGCAGAAGCGGTTAAGCGAGCAGAGAAATATCTTAAGCAATTGGATTTGTGGGAAAAGCGTAATGCCGCAGCACGGCAGCTTTCGGGCGGTATGAAACGTCGTCTGATGATTGCACGGGCCTTGATGCATAACCCGCGGTTGCTGATCCTCGATGAACCTACGGCGGGGGTAGATATTGAACTACGTCGCTCAATGTGGGAATTCCTCAAGGAGATCAATGCCGAAGGTGTGACCATTATTCTGACCACGCACTATCTTGAAGAAGCCGAGATGTTGTGTCGCAACATCGGCATCATCGATAAGGGGATTTTGGTGGAGTGCACCAGCATGAAAGCGTTGCTGGCCAAGCTGGACATGGAAACCTTTGTTCTCGACCTTGAGCAAGCTATTGAGAGCGTGCCGCAGTTGGGTGGAATGGAAGGCCGTCTGCTGGATGCCACGACACTTGAGGTCGATGTGGCTAAAGCCCAAGGACTGAATGCGGTATTTGCAGCGCTAACGCAGCAAGGTATTGAGGTGCTTTCAATGCGCAATAAAACCAACCGTCTTGAGGAGTTATTTGTGGAACTGGTGGAAAACGCCAAGGGAGGTAAGGCATGAGAGGTTTGTACTTTATCGCCTTTAAAAGCATTCTAATCAAAGAGATCACTCGGTTTACCCGTATCTGGATCCAGACATTGTTGCCGCCAGCCATCACTATGACCTTGTACTTCCTGATTTTCGGTAATCTGGTCGGCAGTCGTATCGGTGAGATGGGCGGCGTGTCTTATATGGAGTTTATCGCACCCGGTCTTATCATGATGTCAGTGATTACCAACTCCTACTCTAATGTGGCGTCGTCGTTCTTTAGTGCGAAGTTTCAACGTAACTTAGAAGAGATTTTGGTGGCGCCAGTGCCGCATCTGGTGATGATTGCCGGTTATGTTGCTGGTGGTGTGGCGCGCGGCCTGTTGGTCGGTTTGATTGTCACTTTAGTGGCGATGTTCTTTGTGGATTTTCAGCCTCAGCACCCGTTACTGGTTGTTCTCACTGTGTTCCTGACCTCGATGCTGTTTGCTCTAGGCGGTTTAATCAATGCGGTATTTGCCCGTAGCTTTGATGACATCAGCATTATTCCAACCTTTGTGCTGACACCGCTGACCTATCTGGGTGGGGTATTTTACTCACTGTCGCTATTACCGGATTTCTGGTTAGGCGTGTCTAAGCTGAACCCTGTGGTCTATATGATTAACGTATTCCGCTTTGGTTTCTTAGGCTTTGCCGACATCAGTGTTACCACCTCACTGATTATTATCGGCTTTTTCTGTGTTGCGCTGTGGGGTATTGCCTACTATCTGGTATCTCGTGGTATCGGCCTGCGCAGTTAGTCTGCCTTGCCGAGCGCATCCTCTTTGTGCTGCAACAACAAGGCGAGTTTATTGTTGTTGTAGCGCTCTTGCTCGTCGTAGAAGTTATTCAACTGCGTGACTTGTCGCTGAAACTCTTGGTCATCTTGCTCTTGTTTGTGCC
This sequence comes from Shewanella mangrovi, assembly GCF_000753795.1. GTDB lineage: Bacteria > Pseudomonadota > Gammaproteobacteria > Enterobacterales > Shewanellaceae > Shewanella > Shewanella mangrovi. The sequence continues at coordinate 62,298 of NZ_JPEO01000006.1, read as the reverse complement.
AAAAACGTTGTCGTTCCAGCTTTTTCAACTCACTGTCACGGACGAGTTCTAGGTAGCTGTTCTGCTGCTGTAAGCGAAATATTTCCTGGTCAATCTGCTGCACAAACTCATCTTGAGTGAGGCTGCGGTTTTCGAGCAGTTTCTGAATCGGATCTTTTGCTGCTTCATCAGAATCGGTAACCGTGGTAACACCATATTTATAATCGAGTCGATGTTCCTTATATTCCGCCGAACAAGGTTGCTGGCTAAATACGATTTTGTCCTGATTTTCACACTTGTAGAAACTCGCGGCTGCGGCGCTACTACTTAGAGGCGTGAGTAAACCCGCCAACATCCCAATGGCGCAGGTTACTGAAAATGGGAGACGGTTGCTCAGGCTGTTCATTCCTTTCACCAAGAGAAATCTGTCTGTTAAAAAACAATTTGTAGCACAATTAGCAAAAAAGCAACATGTTAACGCGCCAGAAAATTGGCAACCTTTACATTTTTGACGAAAATGAAAAGTTATCAGCAATAAAAAAGCCTCGCAATTGCGAGGCTTTTTAACAAAATCATTTGCTTAGCGTGTAAATGGCAGGTTATCAATCAAACGTGCTTTACCCAGATACGCCGCTGCAAGTACGACTAATTGTGTATCGTCAGCAGTGGCTGGCGCAAGCGTGCTAGCGTGGCGCACTTCGACATAATCAGGCGTCAGCCCAGCTTGTGTCAGCGCCGCTTTGCATTGAGCAATGGCGTTATCAATTGGCTCACCCGCAGTGATACTGACGGCTAAGGCATCCAGCGCTTGTTTTAACGCGGGCGCTTTGGCTTTCTCTTCAGCTGTTAGATAGCCATTACGACTACTCATTGCCAGGCCGGAGGCTTCGCGTACGGTATCGACGCCAATCACTTCCACCGGCAAAGACAGGTCTTCCACCATAGTGCGAATGACTTGCAGTTGCTGATAGTCTTTACGGCCAAACAGTGCCATATCCGGTTGTACGATATTAAACAGCTTGCATACGACAGTGGCAACACCACGGAAATGCCCCGGACGCGTTGCACCGCAAAGCTCACTCGAAATGCCGGGCACTTCGATAAAGGTCTGCTTATCCAAGCCTTTGGGATACATGATGGCCGGCGTGGGGACAAACAACATCTCGCAGCCAGCATCCACCAATTTGGCCTGATCTGCTTCCATGGTGCGCGGATAACCGTCGAGATCTTCGTTCTGTCCAAACTGCAATGGGTTAACGAAAATCGATACCACTACGTGGTCAGCGCGTTGCTTCGCTTCCTTAACAAGAGTGATATGGCCTTGATGCAGGTTGCCCATAGTGGGAACGAAAGCGACGCTTTCGCCTTGATTGCGCCAACACCTAATACGAGCGCGGATCTCTTCAACCTTAGCGGTGGTTAACATGATGAACTTGTCCTGCTGAATCAGTTAAAAATGTGCTCTTCACCTGGGAATACACCCTGTTGCACCTCTTCGATATAGGCGCGAATCGCGGAGCGGATCTCCCCGGTCTGAAGCAGATAGTTTTTCGAAAAACGTGGAATATAGCCGCTGGAAATACCTAATACATCGTGCATTACGAGGATTTGACCATCGGTATCTTTACCGGCACCGATGCCAATCACTGGGATCTGTACTGCTGCGGTGATCTCTTTCGCCAGTTTAGCCGGGATACATTCTAAGACGATGAGTTGAGCACCTGCTTTTTCAAAGGCGATCGCTTCGTTAAGAATACGTTTGGCATTATCCTCGTCGCGGCCTTGTACTTTAAAGCCACCAAACACGTTGACGAATTGTGGCGTAAGGCCAATGTGGGCACAGACGGGAATGCCGCGCTCAGTAAGCTTAGTGACGGTTTCTAACATCCATTCGCCACCTTCTAATTTCACCATGTTGGCACCGGCCTGCATGATTTTAGCCGCATTTTCCATGCCCTGTTCTGGTGTGGCGTATGACATAAATGGCATATCCGCAATCAGTAACGCACGTTTGGTACCACGACGTACACAGCGAGTATGGTAGACAATATCATCAACGGTAACTGGTAGCGTGTCATCATGGCCTTGCAGCACCATGCCCAGAGAATCACCCACTAACAGCGCATCGATCCCTTCTTCATCAAATGCAGCGGCAAAGCTGGCATCGTAAGCGGTGAGTGATGTGAACTTTTTTCCTTCCTGCTTGTATTTCAGCAGGGTAGCAGCAGTGACTTTTGACATAAAAATAATCTTCTAATGCAAGAGTGAACAGTGTTATATGCCAACTATAAGGCTGGCGCAAATATTCGCTGTCGAAACTCAGACAGGCGTTTGTAAAGGATGCAGTGATTGACGCATCACTTCAGTGATAAGTGCCGCAAGCTGAGTACCATCGGGTAATTGCAACTCTGGCTGTAATTCATACAAGGGCAACAACACAAAAGCACGTTGTTGCATATCGTAGTGGGGGATGGTGAGCCGAGGATGCTGCAGTTCTAAATTATCGTACAGCAGTATATCGAGGTCGAGAGTGCGAGCCCCCCAACGTTCATGGCGCTCACGGCCATGGGCAATTTCTATCGCTTGTAATGCGTCCAACAATGCCAGCGGAGCAAGCATTGTGCTAAAACTCGCGACCGCATTAATGTAGTCAGGTTGGTCCATGCCAGCCATCGGTTTGGATTGTACATAACTTGATATGCGGTAACTGTTGGCGTCGGCTAATTCAGCCAGTGCTTGGCTGGCTGAATTGAGTTGTTGCACTGGCTGGTCGAGATTAGCACCAAGTGCGACAAACACTTGTGCCATTATTCGGCAGCTCCATTAGCTTTATTGCTGTTTCGACGTGGCGGACGACGACGGCGTTGCTGCGCATTGCGGTTGCGTTGACCACTACGGCTGCTGCCACTGCCTTTGAGTAACTGTTGACGTTGATCGTCATCGCCGTCGACAAACTGTTGCCACCATTCGGCTAGCTTGGCGGTGTTGCCACCTTCTGCGGCAGCTCTTAGCAGCAACAAATCATATGCGGCACGGAATTTCGGATGTTCTAGCAGCTTAAAGGCGCGTCCATTCTTGGAACGTTCAAAGCGTTGTTGTAGCTGCCAAATATCACGTGCAGGTACGCTAAATCGGCGTGGAATACTGATGGTTTGGCATTGCTGCTCAAACACGTCCCCCATGGCGGCGAACATCGCGTCATAGGGGCTAAGACCACTTTCCATTGCAATATCTTGTGCGCGTGCTTGTAGTGGGTACCACAAGATCGCAGCATAAAAGAAGGTTGGCGTAACAGGCTTATCTTCGGCGATGCGGGCATCTGTATTCTGCATCACTTCTGCCAACAAGCGCATTGCAGGGCCTTTAGGCTCATCTTTGAGCTGTGCTTCTACAATGGGAAACAGCGGTGCAAACAAATGATATTCGCGCAACATTCGCAGATTCTGTACCGCTTTACCCGCAAAGAACAGCTTAAGTACTTCTTCGTACATCCGCGCTGCTGGAATGTCTTTTAGTAGTGGTGCCAGTTGTTTGATTGGTGCACCGGTGTGCTCATCAAGCTGCATCCCGAGTTTGGTGGCAAAACGCACCGCACGCAGCATACGTACCGGATCTTCGCGATAACGTGTTTCGGGATCGCCGATCAGACGCAGGGTACGCGCATTAAGATCCTGAATGCCACCACCGTAACTACGAATACTGTAGTCACCGATGTTGTAATAGAGTGCATTCACGGTGAAATCGCGACGTTCTGCATCTTCGTCGATGCTGCCGTAAACGTTGTCACGCAGTAGTCGACCGGAAGCATTAGTTTTCGAAATCTTTTCATTAGATTCAGTGTGATGACCACGGAAGGTCGCGACTTCAATGATTTCGCGGCCAAACATTATATGCGCTAAACGAAAACGACGTCCCACTAACCGGCTGTTACGGAATAATTTTTTGATATCTTCCGGCTTGGCGTCAGTCACTACGTCAAAATCTTTTGGCTGGTGTCCCAACAACAGATCGCGCACGCCGCCGCCAACTAAGTAGGCTTGATAGCCAGCCTTATGCAGTCGATACAGCACCTTGAGCGCATTTTCGCTGATTTGGCGACGAGATATATTGTGGCCGTCCCGGGGAATGATCTCCAGGCTTAGCGAACCATCTTCATGGGTAGATTGGGGATTTTTGGCCGTCTGAGCGTCGTCAAACAACTGCTTACAGAACTGCGTGATACGGCGAAAAATAGTACACCTCTGAATAATTAACACAAAATCGGCGGAAAAAACTGGCCGCTATCATATACCAATTGTGGCGCGATGAGTATATCAGTTGCCGATGAGTATTTCGGTTTTACTCGGAATTGCTAGTAATTGAAACTGTTCTACTGCCTGTGCCAGCATACGTTGCGGCGTATCTAGCACCACTTGCGGTTGGCCTAAAAATGCTAACGCGGCAGCTAACTCTGCTTGTGGCTGCTTTTTATTGAGGGCTGTCGCATGATTTTGTTTTGATAACTTAAAGCCGGGCTTAGTTGATGCAAGTGGCAAATGAATAAAGCTTGGCTCAGGTAAGCCAAGTTGCCGATACAGGGTCAACTGGCGGCAACTGGCCTCTAATAAGTCAGCACCGCGGACAATTTCGGTAACGCCTTGGTAGGCATCATCTAGCACCACAGCGAGCTGATAGGCATATAAACCATCGCTACGCTGAATAATGTAATCTTCGCTGGCAAATTCGCTTGATACCTCAATAGTCCCAAGCAGCAGATCATCAAACGTAGATACCGCTTGTTGGTTGAACAAGCGCACCGCACCATCGGTATGTTGTTGCTGGCGACAATGTCCATTGTAGATGCCATGCATCTCTTGCTGTATCAGCTTGCGACTACAGTGGCAGTAATAAGCTTGATGCTCGGCGAGCAGGGTTTGAATGGTGGCGTCGTACGCATCAAAGCGTTGGCTTTGATATAACACTCGCTCATCCCACTCAAAACCAAACAGCTCTAGCGTACGACGAATATCATCGGCGGCGCCTTCAGCTTCTCTCGGCGGATCAATATCTTCGATGCGCAACAGCCATTTGCCATTTAAGGCTCGAGCACGCAAATAACTGCCAACAGCGGCAATAAGAGAACCAAAATGGAGAGAACCAGAGGGAGAGGGGGCGAAACGACCAACGTAGGAAGAGAACATCTTATCGGACATAAGACACAAACGTGCTAGCGGGACAACGCAAATGTGTCCCGCCGGAAGCGACGTCTTAACCAGCCATCTGCTTTTCTTTGATTTCTGCTAAGGTTTTGCAGTCAATGCAAAGATCGGCAGTTGGGCGAGCTTCGAGACGGCGGATGCCGATTTCAACACCACAAGATTCACAGAAGCCGAAATCGTCTTCTTCAATTTTTTGCAGTGTTTTTTCAATCTTCTTAATCAACTTACGTTCACGGTCACGAGCGCGGAGTTCCAAACTGAACTCTTCTTCCTGCGCTGCGCGATCGACCGGATCAGGGAAGTTAGCAGCTTCATCCTGCATATGAGTAACGGTACGATCCACTTCGTGACGCAGTTGATTACGCCAGGCTTCGAGAATGGTTTTAAAATGACCCAACTGCTGTGGGTTCATGTATTCCTCACCGGGAGATTCCTGGTAAGGGCTCAAACCAGCGATAGCGAGTACACCAAGTGTTTTAGTGCCTTCAGGCATAACGCATCTCCTGTTTTCGTTTGCGTCATAGGGCGTTTTCTAGAAACGGCCGCTATCTATAGCAGAATATGAATACCTAGGCAAACATTTCCACATTTCAATAACAATATATTTGAATATGCTTGCTAAATCGTAATGCCGTCAACTTTTGTCGTATTTCCTTTTCGATTTAACGTAAAAATGGCACTTTGCGAGTGACCTTAAATTCGTTGTAATTCAGTTCACTACAATATGCTAATACTTCTACTCCCACAGAAAGGGCGGTTTCGAGCAATTCAGCATAGGCGCTATCAATATGTCGTGCCGCTGCCACATCATGAATGCCAGTATGTTGTACTATAAACAATAGCACTCCGCGCTGACCTTGATTGACCACAGACATCAATTCTCGCAGGTGTTTCTGTCCACGTTCGGTGACAGCATCAGGAAAGAAGCCATGTTCTCCCTCTAATAAAGTGGCACTTTTGACCTCAACATAACAATCGGGTTGCTCACCATCTGTAAGCATAATGTCGATACGGCTATTTTCGCTGCCGTAACGCACTTCGCGTTTAAGCGTTTTATAGCCTTTCAGTTCTTTGATAATGCCATCGCGAATCGCCTCTTCGGCAAGCTGATTGGCGCGGCCGGTATTAATTCCAATCAGGTCACCGCTGGGAGTCTGCATCAGTTCCCACGTATAAGGATATTTGCGCTTGGGATTGTCTGAGCTGCTAAACCATACGCTTTCACCAGGAAACAGGCAGTTCTTCATTGAGCCTGTGTTCGGGCAGTGAATAGTGGTGACGCTGCCATCAGCTAATTCAATATCAGCCAAAAAACGCTTATAGCGTTTTAGTAGCCGTCCTCGTTGCAGTGGTGGTTCAAAATGCATCCGGGGCTTCCCAGCAGAATAAAGAGGGCTAGCCTAACAGTCGGCAGCTTTACAGACAATCTTGTGCCGATAGCGGCCGCTATTCGGTAAGCCTCACAATTTGCTGTACAATGTCGCCACATTTTTCATCTGTGATGAAAGGAAATCCGATGAGCGAATTATTTAAGGTTGTCTTGTCTCATGACGCGCCAGCAGCCTATTGGGGCAAAGCTGATGTCAGCTTTGAGCAGCAAACAGCGACTATCCATTTAAAATCCGCTATGCCATTAAGGCAGATCCAAATGGCGGCACGAAAGCTGCGTAACCAAGGGCTGTCAGCCGTTGTGTTAGCGGGCAATGGCTGGGACGTTGACCGTCAATGGAGTTTTTACCAAGGTTTTGTGACCGCTAAAGGTGGGTTCCAAGTCGAGTGGAGTGGTGATGCTGCCCAAATCAATGAGCTTAAACAGCGTGCTATCAGTGCTAGCTTCGTTCGGCAACTGACGAATGACACGCCTGAGAACCTCTACCCGGTGAAGCTCGCCAGTGACACTGCCGCATGGTTAGGTTCATTAGCACCAGAAAAGGTCAGCTACCGTATTATTAGTGGTGATGAACTCCTGCAACAGCAGTGGATTGGTATTCATGCGGTTGGCCGCGGTAGTACGCGATCACCTGCATTGCTTGAGCTGGATTACAACCCGTTTGATACCGATGCTCCGGTATCCGTCGCCTTGGTTGGTAAAGGCATTACCTTTGACTCTGGTGGTTACAGCATTAAGAGTTCAGAAGGCATGTTGGGCATGAAAGCCGATATGGGCGGTGCCGCAACGGTGGCGGGTGCACTTGGTTTGGCGATTCAACGTGGTTTGAAACAGCGGGTGAAACTTTATTTATGCTGCGCTGAAAATTTGGTGAGTGGCAATGCCTATAAACTCGGAGACATTCTCACCTATAAAAATGGCACTACGGTAGAAGTCGTCAATACCGATGCGGAAGGGCGTCTGGTACTGGCTGACGGCCTGCAAGCCGCGAGTGAATCTGGTGCGCGCTTTATTATTGATGCAGCCACACTTACCGGTGCTGCAGTGATGGCGGTGAGCAGTCAATATAATGCGATTTTTTCACCACAACCTGCGGTGTTGGCGTTGACACAACAGAAAGCTGCTGAAGTGGCTGAAAACGTTTGGCCATTGCCGCTAGATCCTTGGCATCAGGATGCTTGCCCGTCGGCATATGCTGATACCGCCAATAGTCGTGCAGTTAAAGGCGGTGGTCCAGGTGGCGCTTCAAATGCCGCCGGATTCTTGTGGCGTTTCGTGACCCCGCAGGCGGATTGGTTGCACATCGACCTTGCCGCAGCGTTTGAAGATAACGCATCAGCTATGTGGGCCGCTGGTGCGACGACGCACGGTATGCTGACTATTGCGCAACTGCTTGATAGTGAGTAACTTTAGGAATTCGACGCAGATTGTTTAAGCTGCTGTAATCCATTATTAAATGCGCTCGGCATCGCCGGGCGTTTTTATTGGTGTAATAAAGGAGAAGCTGTGACCATTCGAAAGTTGCGTGCAATCGACACGGATGAGGTGTGGCAACTACGTAATGCCGCCATCTTACGCGGATGCGCTGAAGTCTACGACGCCAAAACGCTGGAAATTTGGACCCCAGACGAAACGCCAACGGGCTTTGCTGAGTTAGTGACGCGTGGCTTTTACGGCTTAGAGCAAGACCAACAATTGGTGGCCGTTGGGATGCTTGATGAGGATAGTAATAAAATAGAAGGACTGTTTGTGTCACCGGAATATATGGGACGCAAACTGGGGGCGCAAATGTTAGCGTTTTTAGAACAGCTCGCCGTCGCCCGCGGTATCAAGGTGTTGTCGCTGGATGCCAGTTTAAATGCCGCTAACTTTTATCTGCGGTGTGGCTATCGCATTATTCGAAACGAAACCTACCACTCTCCAGCAGGCATTAATCTGCCCAGTGTGCTGATGGAAAAACGCCTTACCGACGTTAGTTAGCCAGTGACATACCAAGCGGCCAGCTGTGCAGAATAGGGTATTGCACGCCGTCGCCTAAATTGACTGACTGATAGAGATGGAGTTCCCGAGGTGCCAAGGTGAGTGTCGGGACTTGCATTGCATCGTAGTCGGGAGGCAATTTTGCTTTGCGTGCAAGGGTGATATGCGGGCGATACTGCGAATGCTGCTGCAACGTCAGTAAATCAGCCGCAATATGGCTGATAGTTTGCTGCAACTGCAGCAAACTGCGATTCACTTCATCATGCGTTAGACAGAGGATTTTGGGTTTTGGCCAGAAGCTGAGCCGCGTTAACGGCTGCTGAAACCGGGGTAAATCCAGCTGTTGAATCTGCGTCTCAAGTCGCTGACGGTTTGTTGCTGTGACATTTCCTAAAAATAGCAAGGTCAGGTGCAGGTTTTCCGAGGGCACAGGCTTGCCATCGGCGTGCGCCAACTCAGCTTGCAGCTGAGTTAACTGGCGGACTTGCGCCTGTTCGAATGAAAATCCTAAAAAAAGTCGCTGCACAGCATCATTATTCGTCGGCATCGCTCAACTCTGCTACCAAATTGCGCTAACTATACTAGGCTGTAATTCAGGGAATGTCTCGGTTTCAGCGCAATCAAGGAGGGCATATATGGCGCAGCAGGTCACGGCCTCGTTACAGCAAACGTTGATGCAACTTTTTGACGATGCGCCGTTGGTGACGCTTGAGCAAAATGTTGACCGTGCACTCGAATTAATTTCGGCGCAATTGGCCTGTGATGGTGTATTTGTTTTGTCGCCCGTTGTCACGCCCGGCTACTTAGTGGCGCGTAACCTTTATCTCAAATCTCAATTTAATACGGGTCAGGGCGTTCGCGAATGGGCACTCGGGCATACGCCATTTTTTCGCGCGCTGGTTAAACAGCCTAAGCTATTTTCGCTAACATCGCTGTCGCAACTTCCCAAAGATGCCATTGCTGAAAAGCAGATGCTGCGCCAATGGCACGTCAAAAGCCTGTTGGTGTTACCTCCGGTAAAACTGGGGGAAACACATATCGCCGTTGGCGCGGTGAATTGTCAGCAGGAGTGTGAATGGAGCGAGCACTTCATTGAGCAATTACAACAGTCACAGACGTTAATTGCTGCGGCAATGGAGTTAACCCGAATAGCACAGGCATTACTTGTCAGTGAGCGGCGTTATCACGAGTTATTTCATCAGTTACCGCTGGCCTGCGCTCAACTGAATCGAGGTGATGAACTGGTGATGATGAACCGCATTGCTGAGCAAACGTTGCTGAACGGTGATTCCTGCAACCTATTACGCTCGGTGCGCGAGGAAGACCGCGACAACCTGCGCGACACATTAGCTATGGTGCGTGACGGCGTGCTCGGACAGGCTTGGTGCGAAGTTGGTATTGAACATGCCGCCGAGATGACGTGGCAACGTTTGGGGCTGTACCCTGCGCAAAGTGACCGCCGCAACCTGATTGTGATTGCCGAAGATGTTAGCGAGCGACGGCGTCTCGCCTCAGAACTATCGTTTCACGCAAATTATGACGCACTGACCGGACTGCCCAACCGCACCCATTTTGAAGATCTGCTGCAGCGTTTGTTGATGGAACATGATCAAACGCCAGTGTGTATTGCCTTTGTCGACTTAGACCAGTTTCGCGTGATCAATAATATGAGCGGCCATATGGCCGGCGATCGACTGATTTGCCAGATTGCCGAGCGGCTTAAGTTACTGGTGCGCAAAGGGGATATTGTGGCCAGACTCGGCGGCGATGAATTTGGTATCCTTATGCATGCGTGTAATCGTGACTCTGCTACCGTGATTGCCGAGCGTATTTGTAGTCAGATCCGTGGTCATCAATTTAGCTGGCAAGGACGTGAGCATAAAGTCTCTGCCAGCATCGGCATCGCGCCCATGGAGCGTTCAGAGGACGATATCTATACCGTAATGGCGCAGGCAGATGCCGCTTGTCGTTTAGCTAAAGATGCCGGACGCAATCAATACCAAGTTTACGATGAACGCGACAATCGCTTTAAGCGTTTTTATACCGAGATGACGGCATCACTGGAGATTATTGAGGCGCTGGCCAATGACCGCTTTCAGCTTTACTTTCAGGAAATCCGTGCCGTGAATCGGCCCGCAAACGGGCTACATTTAGAAATCTTATTACGGATGAAACGTGACAACGGTGAACTGCTGTCGCCGGGCGTATTTTTCCCGGCGGCGGAGCGCTACGACTTAGTGGCGCGAGTTGATCGCTGGGTGATCGATAACCTGCTGCGCTGGGGAAATACCCATCCTGAACTTTGGCAACAATGTGAACAGATTTCGGTCAACCTGTCTGCGGCCTCAATCGGTGACCACGAGTTTATGGAGTGGTTGGAGAAACAACTACTTGCCGAAGCCGATTTGGCGAAAACCTTGTGTTTTGAAATTACTGAAACTGCAGTGCTTACTCAAGTGGAGCAAGCTTGTAAGCTGTTAGATATGTTGCAGTGCTTAGGATGCAAATTAGCGATGGATGACTTTGGCGCAGGATTTTCATCATTTTCCTATCTTAAAAAGCTCGCATTAGATTACGTGAAAATTGATGGGCAATTTGTAGTGAATCTCTGCCAAGATAATGCCGACAGAGCCATTGTGGCGGCCGTTTGCCAGCTCGCGCAAGAGTTGCAATTTGCGACTGTGGCTGAGTTTGTCGAGTCAGCGCAAATCCTCACCGAGCTTGAACATATTGGCGTAGATTACGCTCAAGGTTATGCGATTCATAAGCCGATGCCGCTGACCCAAATAACCTCATTACTCAAGTAACTCAGTTGCCCAACAATTCACCCACTGCGTTAGCTAGTCACTAGCAAACTGGTTACACTAGGCCTTTCTCTCGTCACTCATCGTTGATTTTGGAACATCTACCCATTCAAGTCCTGTTGCCAGCTGTGCGCCAAGCCCTGTCAACGCAACGACAATTGATCATTGAAGCGCCTACCGGTGCAGGTAAATCGACGGCGTTGCCATATGCCATGCTCGATTGGCCCGAAATTGACGGTCGCATTCTGTTACTGGAACCGCGTCGAGTCGCAGCTCGTAGCATCGCCCATTTTTTGGCAAAACAACGTCAGCAAGCATTAGGCGAGCAGATAGGTTACCGTGTCCGCGGTGAAAGCCGAGTGAGTGCTAACACGCGGCTTGAAATCATCACCGAGGGTGTTCTAACGCGCATGATCCAGCAAGATCCAACGCTGGATGGTGTGGCGATGATCATCTTCGATGAAATCCACGAGCGGCACCTGAGCACAGATTTAGGCTTAGCATTAGCGCTAGAGGTACAACAATCGCTGCGCGATGATCTGACCATTGTGGCAATGTCAGCCACCCTTCAAGGTTTACCGCTGGCAGAGCTGATGCCGCTGGCATCGAAATTGGTCAGTGAAGGGCGAAGTTTTCCCGTCACTATTGCTTATCAGGCACCCAAAGTGCAGGCAAGCCCAAGTGCGATGCCCGAGTGGTTACTGCATATGGGCAGAATGATCACCGCGTTACTACAGGTCGATACGGCACAGGCTTTAGGGGCTTCGGCGGAGCAAGCTGCAGGTTCGCTGCTGGCATTTTTACCGGGTAAACGTGAGATTCTGCAGTTAGCTGAGTATCTAAACGGGCGCGTGGCCGCGCATGTAGCTATTTATCCTCTATATGGTGAACTGGACGCTGCTGAGCAAGACGCGGCGATTGCGCCAGCGCGCGCAGGGCAGCAGAAAGTGGTGCTATCCACAAATGTCGCAGAATCCAGTTTGACCATCGACGGCATTACTATGGTGGTCGACAGCGGTTATAAGCGACACGCCAGTTTTAACCCTAAAACTGCGGTCACCCGCTTAAGCTTAAAGCGCATAAGCCAAGCATCTGCCACTCAGCGCAGTGGCCGCGCGGGGCGTTTGAGCGCGGGATTTTGTTTGCGCTTATGGAGCCTAGAGGAACAAGAACGATTACTGAACGCTGATGAGCCCGAAATCGTGACCAGCGATCTGCTGGGCATGGCGTTTGAAGCAGCGAATTGGGGCGTTAAGTCGATCAGTGACTTGCTGCTGTTAACCGCACCTAATGCTGCCAACGAAAGTGTCGCTTGGGAATTACTGCAAAATCTTGACTTAGTCGATAGCCAGCGCAATATGACAGCGCTTGGACGTCAAGCTTACGGCTTGGGCGCGTCGGTACGCTTAGCGCATATGTTGGTTAAAGCCCAAGCTTTGGCATCAAGCCGCCAACAGCCGCAATTGCTGGGATTAGCCTGTTTGTTAGCGGCCTTGCTGGATGGCAATGTCAGTTCGAACAGCTGTGATATTCAGCGCTGTCTCGCCAGTGCTACCTCTGGTTTAGCCGGACGTTTGTGTCGTAATTGGTTGCAGCGTTTTCATCTGACACTGTCACCGAGTGAATTGGTACAAGCGGCTAACCGACATGATGTGGCGATGCTACTGGCGTTCGCTTTTCCGGATCGCATTGCCAAAGCTCGTGGCCAACAGGGCTTTTTATTGGCTAATGGCACTGGGGTGGAATTGCCGCAGCACGATGCTCTTAATCAGGCTGATTGGTTAGTGGTGGCGGATTTTCAAGAACAACAAGGTCGCAGTGCTGGCCGTGTTTGGCTTGCGTGTGAATTGCCTGAAAGCTTGTTTACCGAAGAACTTGCCTATCTGTGCCGATGGCAAGAGGTTGCATTATGGCATGAACAACGTGGCCGTATGCAGGCGGAAAGACAACTGTGCCTTGGCAAGTTAATTCTTAAAACGGACACCATGCCACTCAGCGATGAACTTCGAGTGAGCGGTTTTATTGGCTATATTCGCCGTAAAGGTTTGTCGGTGCTTAATATGGATGAGCGCACAAGACAGCTACAGTACAGGTTGGCCATTGCAAGATCTGTCGATGCGAGTTTCAACGCCATGGATGACACTTGGCTATTGGACAATCTGGATATTTGGCTGGCGCCGTTTCTGACCGATATTCGCAATGTCACTCAGTTAGCTGGACTTAATATCGGCAGTACATTACTGCATGCGCTGGAATGGTCTAAGCGACAGCAGCTTGACCAATGGCTACCGGAGCTTTGGCCGATGGCGACGGGAACACGCGCGCCAATTCGTTATGACAATGCGGGCAGGGCATTACTTAGCGTTCGCCTGCAAGAAGCGCTGGGTATGGCGCACAGCCCAAGACTATTAAACGATACTCTGGTGGTCACGATGGAGTTGTTATCTCCGGCACAGCGACCATTGGCATTAACCTCTGACTTAGCCAGCTTTTGGGCCGGGCCTTATGTGGAGGTGAAAAAGGAGATGCGTGGTCGCTATCCTAAGCATCTTTGGCCAGATGATCCGGCTAATACGCAAGCAACTAAATTCACTAAAAAACGCACACTGAATCAGTAGGCTCAGCAATAACTAATGGCAAAAACAACCAAAAAAACTCAGGGAAAGCCGCGCGCTAACAAATCAACAAAGCCATCGGTCTGGCGCAAGCTGTGGTCGATAGGCTGGAAACTCGCGTTAGTGGTTATCGCAGTGCTGGTGGTTTACAGCATCTATCTTGATCAAATCATTGCGCGCAAATTTGAAGGGCAAAAATGGTATTTGCCAGCGCAGATCTTCAGTCGTTCTATGTCGATCTATCCCGGTGCGCCGGTGAGCCACCAACAACTGATTGATGAGCTAAAACTGCTTGGCTATCGCAAGGTGGCCAATCCTCGTCAGGTTGGCGAGTTCTCCGCATCAAGCAGTAAAGTGGACGTATGGCGTCGTCCTTTCTTGCACCCTGAGGGCAAACAACCCGAGCAGCGGGTAATGATCAGTTTTGACAGTAACGGCGTCACCTCAGTGAACCGTGCTGAAGATAGTCGGCAACTGGCAGTGTTTCATCTTGAGCCTGTGCTGCTCGATAGGATTGTCACAGGTGACGGCGAAGACCGGTTATTCGTGCCAACAGCCGAGATGCCACCTATGGTGATAGAAGCGCTGATTTTGACTGAAGACCGTACCTTCTATGAACACTTTGGGATCAATCCGTTGGCAATTCTGCGCGCAGCGATGGTGAATATTACGGCTGGCCGCACTGTACAGGGCGGGTCGACCTTAACTCAGCAGTTGGCGAAAAACTTTTTCCTTAGCAGTGAGCGTTCGCTCATTCGTAAGGTGCGCGAAGCCTTGATGGCATTGATTATTGATTTCCGCTATAGCAAAGAGGAAATTCTCGAAGCGTATCTTAATGAAGTCTATATGGGCCAAGATCATAGCCGTGCCATTCATGGTATGGGGTTGGCCTCTCAGTTCTATTTTGGGCGGCCAATCGGTGAGCTGACCTTAGCGCAGCAGGCCTTTTTGGTGGCGGTGATTAAAGGTCCGTCATATTACAACCCGTGGCGTTACCCGAAACGGGCGCAGCAACGCCGTGACCTGGTGCTGCGACTGTTGATGGAAGGCGGCAAAATCACCGCTAAGCAATATCAGCTAGCGGCATCATCTCCATTAGCGCTACGTGATGCCGAGCGGCCAGTGCATCAAAAGCTGCCGGCGTTTTTTGCGCAAGTGAAGCAAGAGCTGCGCGATCGCTACGGTGAAGCATTGTTAAAACAATCGGGAGTTAAGGTTTACACCACACTCGATCCGTTGGCGCAGGAAGCGGCAGAGAAAGCGGTACAACAAACCTTAACGTCGCTCAATGCTGAAAAATATCAGTTGCAAACCGGCATGGTGGTGAGCGACCGATATTCGGCTGGAATTGCCGCGATGGTGGGAGATCGTGTGCCTTCTTATTACGGCTTTAACCGCGCCAGCGATATTCGTCGTCCCATTGGTTCATTGGTGAAACCGTTTGTTTATGCAACAGCGTTGTCGCAGCCTGGGCATTACAATCTGGTGACGCCATTGAAAGATGAGCCAATTACACTGACCAACGAACGTGGCGAAACCTGGTCACCGCAAAACGATGACCGCCAGTTTAGTGGCCAAGTGCCACTGCTGACAGCACTGAAAAAGTCGATGAACGTACCCACGGTTAACTTAGGAATGGCGTTGGGGCTTGATGCAGTCGCTACGACACTGAAGCAGGCAGGCTGGCAGGACAATATCAACCGCTATCCGTCGATGTTGCTTGGCGCGATTAATGGCTCGCCATTGATGGTGGCGCAAATGTACCAAACCATTGCTTCTCGAGGGCGTTACCGTCAGTTGGCGGCAGTGACCCAAGTGCTGGATAAAGATAATCAGCCGATTACTGCGACAGCCTTAGCGCAACATCAGGCGATAGATCCGAGCGTCGATTATCTGGTGCAATACGCTATGACCAAAGTGGTGGAATCTGGCACGGCGGCAAAACTCGGTGAAGCCTTCCCTTATGTCACCCTTGCGGGGAAAACAGGCACAAGTAATGATCGCCGTGATTCCTGGTTTGCTGGCATAGATGAACGTAACGTCGCTGTTGTTTGGGTGGGTCGTGATGACAATGGTAAAACATCGCTCTATGGCAGCAGTGGCGCCATGGCGGTTTATCGTCAGTTTCTGCGTAATCGGGCGCCATTGTCGCTGCGATTGCCACCAGAAAATGGCATAGTTCAAGGCTATTTTGACCGTGATACCGGGGCTGCGATGGGCGCAGATTGTGGTTCTGTGGTAAAGGTGCCTGCCTTAGCCGACAGCTATCACCCTGCGGCTAACTGCGGCAAACCAAAGTCGTGGTGGCAGCGTTTACTGGGTAATTGAAGACAGCGAATACATGCACACAAAAAAGGCCTCAATTGAGGCCTTTTTACTGGTGAATCTAATCATTAACTGAGACGACGACGGCTAATGGCCGCCATGCCAGCAAAGGCTAAAAATAACCAACCGACGCTACCGCCTGATTTCTTTTCAGGTTTCTCGGTTGCGAGGTAGTCCATCAGCTCCGTCAGCTCGGCAATCGACTTAATCTCTTCCAGATTGATGCGGTATTTATCATTAACGATAAAGGTAGGGATTGAATCAATACTGAAGGTATTTTGTTGTTGGCGCCAGCTATTGATCATATCGGTGGTTTCGCTGCTATCCGCGATTTGGTCATATTGCGCGGCATCTACGCCAGCAGTGGCGAATACTTGCTTGATATCGTCACGGCTTTGGATAGTGGATTTGTGATTATGGTTGTGTTCATCTTCGCCTTGAATCGCAGTGAACATGGCAGGTGTCAGTTGCTTTTCCAATCCCAGCGTTTTCATTACAGCCAGTGAGCGCATCACTTCAGTGCCGATCGCACTATTCATAAAGTCGACATGTGCATCATCAAAGGCGATTTCCGGTTTGATTTTCGCCTTGATAAAAGTGATGTATTTCTTCGACATCATGTTGCAATGTGGGCAATAAAACGAGAAATACTCAGTGACTTTGGGAGTGTCACTCGCTTTGTCAGCCACCTGAACATATTGTTTACCTTCAACAAATTCTGTGGCGTGGGCAGTAACAGAGGCACCAGCGAGGAGTAGCACGGCCAGAGCAGGTTTCAGCAAAATAGACTCCTTGATTTCGCGAACTAATAGGCTTGATTGGATTGAGATTAGGTATTTTGACTTAATCCAATATTAAACAATGATTTTTTAGTGATAACTGTGAAATGGCACAGGTTTCAGCTGGCTTTGAGCGCCTGCCAAGCCTCGCAGATCTGGCGGAATTTTACTGCATCGCCGTCCGGGCGATCAGGATGCCAACGCAGCGCCAGTTTACGCCATTGGCGGCGAATATCACGATCGCTGGCATCAAGTTCCAGCTCCATGACTTTCAGCGCATCCATATGCGCAAGGCGTTTGGGATTGGCACCAATATATTTTTCGTAGGAGTGCCAGAACGACGCCAGCATCTCTTTAACCACATTGGCGCAGGTATCGTAGTTGCGCCAGTCAAGGTAATATTCTCTTAATGCTTGGTCTTGGTGTTGCAGCAATAGCACGTTAGATGGCGCTAAACGAAATAGCTGAATGTCCATCGATTTGACCTGTAGCCATTGTTCGGGCAGCAGCATTTCTTGTAATTCATAGAGGGCATTCATCAGTAAAAAATTACGTTTGAACAGGTCTTTTTCGGGAGAGTCGTCGAGGTGATGCATGAGGCCGCGTTGCTGCAGCTCAGTGGCAAGATGATGCACTTTCCAACTGCGCACGGATGTCTTAAAGAGCGTCATCAGTGGCCAAATCAGCGGATTGTCTTCGCGCAGACATTTGATGTCGGCATTCGCTTCCTGAACTTTCTCAGCAATGGCGGGTTTAGCAAGCAACATGGCGTCATTCATCCTGAAAGTCGATTTTTTCTACTATGCCACAGTGGATCGTGAGTGCAACCAAAATGTGAACTGACGCAGAAAGGGGCGATGAGGTATGTATCAAACCCGCGTTGACGCAGGCATAACCTCACAAGGACGTAACATAAAGTTGAGCAAATGCGCCGTAAAAGTAGCGGCTTCAATGTTCGTTATAAATGCGTTACCTTTGATGCGGTAGTGCAAGGTTGGCAAATTTAGCGATTGGCGAACATCTACCCACATTAATTTGCCGCGTCTCACAAAAGTGGTGCGATAAAGCGAAGCATCGGCGGCGGATTTGCGTTAGAATTCGCGCCCAACATCCCAAGGCGCGTAGCCAATGCGCCTTGTCTGTCCGCATGACACTGCGGCAAATTATCTCTTTGTTAACATTCGGGGTCGTGGCGATGATCGAAAAACGCTATATCACAGCTCAGGAACTGCTAGAGGATTCATTCCGACTGGCTGCTCAGGTTTACCAAAGTGGCTTTCGTCCACAGTTTATCGTAGGGATCTGGCGTGGTGGTGCTCCAATCGGTATCGCAGTGCAGGAATACTTTGATTACAAACAAGTCGAAACTGACCACATTGCCGTGCGTACGTCTTCTTACTACGGTATTGGTACCGATAAGCAAAGCAAAGAGATCAAAGTTCATGGTCTGCATTACATCATCGAAAACGCTAACGCCGATGATGGCTTGCTGATTGTTGATGACGTATTTGACTCAGGTCGTAGCGTACATGCGTTGAAAGAAAAACTGGCGCAAACCATGCGCCTGAATCTGCCAAAAGATATCCGCATTGCGTGCCCATATTACAAGCCAAAAAATACTGCTGTGCCAATGAAACCAGACTATTTCATTCACTCGTCTGATGAATGGTTGGTGTTCCCGCACGAAGTATCAGGCTTAACGCCGGAAGAGATTTCAGAGGGCAAGAACGATTTTCGCAATATTCGTGATCTGTTTGATTAACGCTTATTGCATCTCTAAAAAAGAAGCGCCTTGGCGCTTCTTTTTTTATGTCTGTGATTCAGCTTAAGCGGGCAAGTGTGGCGCTAATATTGCGCCTGCGAGGTAAATGTTAGGAAAAAGTTACCGTTCATCGGTGAGATCACAGTAGGATATTGACTGGAAAAAAGATTAACGTTGCACGATATGCATGGGCACAAGGAACTGGCAGGTGAATTCTCAGGACAAGCACTATCAATCGGCATTGGCGACATGGCGTGCAGGTAAAGAAACGCGCGCGATTGTCACCCCATTTGCATTTAAAATTGATCAACAGTTACTGGGGATGCGGCTAGCAAAACCTTGGCGTCGAGCATTGGCGATGTTGTTAGATCTGCTGCTTGTTGGACTGTTGAGTTATGTGCCAGGAGTATTGGTAGCGTTTTTAGCGGCCGTGGCGACTTGGGTGCTGAGCAAGCGCCATGAACAAGTGGTGTCAGCCTGGGCCAGACGTTGGTTACGCGTTATCAGCGCGGTAGTGATTTTTGTCACTGTGTTAAGTTTTGTGGGTGAACTGACCGATGACAAAAAAGACGACGATTCGGGGTTGGTGAGTAACAGCAATGTCGAAACATTAGCGCGTACCGGTGCCATTGTATTATTGGCGGCAAAGCTAGACAGTTGCTCAGACAGCGCCTGTATCGATAATCAGATTCCAGTCCTTGAAGAGCAATTAAATGCGGTATACGCCGGAAAGCCCGCTGCGCGAAACGAGTTAGTGAACTCTCTATTCGATGACATTGCCTTTCTCTCTAACCAACAGAAGCAACAATATGTCGAGCGCTTGCTTGCGCCTAAGCTCAGTTCTGCCGCGAACTCAGATGGCGCTGAGCCAACATCGGCCGTGACGCAAGATGCGTCCTCGGCATCTGAGTCGACGCCTGCGGTATTAAATCTAAATCGGCATGATGCGGAAAAACCATCATTAATCGCTTGGGTCAAAGGCGTCATTGCTGACCTCGGTCTTGGCCTCAGTTGGGCTGCACTCTACTTCACCCTATTTACCGCACTGTGGCGTGGGCAGACGCCGGGCAAACGTGTGCTGGGCCTGCGTGTGGTGCGGCTCAATGGTGAGCCGTTATCCTTGTGGGGCGCCTTTGGTCGTTATGGTGGCTATGGTGCTGGTATTGCGACGGGGCTGGTTGGTTTCCTGCAGGTGTATTGGGACAACAACCGCCAATGCATACAGGACAAGATTGGTGAAACCGTAGTGATCCATCAGGCTCATGGGGAACCGGTTCCTGTGCATAACGAACCAGCGAACAGCGCTAGTGACGCTAACGTAAATGCTGCATCTAAGCCGACATCGTCGCCAGTTGATTAACGCTGTTGTACCAATTATTCCTAATAAAAAAGCTGCCAATTTGGCAGCTTTTTTGGTGTTGATGCGGGATTATTGCGTCATCTTCTCACTGACGAGTACGCAGCGTTGCTCGCCCTGTGCAATCTCTTTCAGCGTGCGCATCGTCATGGTCGACAGCTGAGGATTCGCCTTGATGGTCTGTTGTAAATCAGCCACGGATGCCTGAGTACAATCTTGTGGGATCAAGTTCGGAGCGTAGGTACGCATAAACACTCGGCCCTTTGTGCTGTCCATTTCTGCCAGCGTTTGCAGACGTTGTGCAGCGGTTTGTCGTTGCAGCTGTGCTTGCTCTGGCGGGTACAAGTTGTTCATCGCAATACGCAATTTCGGATAAGGTGCCGATTCGTCTGTAATACGGCGCAGCCATTCGGCTTTTACCGCTGCATCAGGACGAATGACTTGCGCGGCTAACGCCGCTTTTTCGCCTGAATCACTTTGGTCTGCCTTCGCTTCTGCACGCAGTAATTGCTCGCTACCTTTGAAGTTATAGCGATTCAGCTGGCGTATAATATTCCAGCGCGTATCTTGATCGAGGGTAATGCCGTCTAAGGTCGCGTCACCTTGCAGCAACTGCTTCAGATGTGACAATGACATATCGTCGCTGGCGAAGCTGATGTAAGCACCAAACCAACGGCGCTGCATATCGCTGTTGCCCACATTTTCCATCGCTAAACGCAGGCTCATCTGTGCCATAGCGCGCTGTGCACTGGCGGCATAGCTGCTGTGCAAAGATTGCATGCTTTCCAACCAGTATTTACTGCGATGCAGCGCCCCCAATACTTGGCCAACAATGGTGTAGTCATGCTCTTTCGGCAGGTTAACGAATACAGTGTCGAGGTAATCATTTAACGGCAATGCACCGCTTGTTACACCGTCCCACAGGCTTTGCCATAGCATTGAACGCAGAAACGGATCTGCTACTTTGGCTAAATCCGCTTGGGCAGTGGCAAATGAACGTTGATCCAGTTGCACTTTCACAAAGCCCCAATCTTCATAGTTTGGATAAACCAGATCAGGACATTGAGCACCTATCAGTGATGGTACAGAGGTTTCTGCACCTTGGTAGGTGACTGGCACTTTTTGGAGCAGGTGCATTTCGTGACGGCCCTTAACCAACAACGCTACCTGAACTTTTTGTTCGCGTAGTGTTGGCTGACCAGTTTCTGCCACTGATTGCAGCAGCTTGAATGAATCAATACGGTCACCGGAGCAAGTATATTGCGCCTGCAGTGAGTTTACCCCAGCAGCATAGAGCCAATCCTGCGTCCACTGTTCAAGATTGCGGTTAGCGGCTTTCGCGAGGCTACCGATAAAGTCCTGCAGTGTCGCATTGTGCCACTGATATTGGTGCAGGTAATTTTGCACACCTTTTTGGAAGACGTCGTCGCCCAGCAGGTGACGCAATTGCTTCAATACCGACGCACCTTTTTGGTAGGTGATCGCATCGATGTTATCAAATGCGTTCGCAGTGGTCGGTACTGGCACCTCAATCGGGTGGGTAGTGACTCTGCTGTCTTTTTCATACGCCCCTTGTTTGCCACCGGCATAGAAACTGCGCCAAGCGTAATCAAATTCGGTGGCTTTGGCGGTTGCCATGGTGCCCATAAATGACGCAAAGCTCTCGTTCAACCACAGGCCGTTCCACCATTTCATGGTCACCAAGTCACCAAACCATTGGTGTGCCATTTCGTGCATGATAACGCCGGCAAGACGCTGCTTCTGCTCTGACGTCATCTCGGCGTTGTACAGGAAGCGTCCTTCTGCGAAGGTGATTGCGCCTGCGTTTTCCATCGCGCCATAAAGGAAATCAGGCACCAGAATTTGGTCATATTTCTTAAATGGATAGTTGATGCCAAAGTAGTTATCAAAGAAACGCAAACCCGCATCTGTGTACTTGAACCAATCTGCCGGATGGACTTGATTTGCTACCGATTGGCGAGCAAATAGGCGCATTGGATATTTGCCGCTGTTGTCTTGCCACATATGGTATGGGCCAGCATGCATCGCGAAGTTGTATGGGCTTAGCTTAGGACTGAGCGGGAAATGCCACAGATTTTTATCGCCGTTTGCATCGATAGCCGTTTCGCGGGTAGCACTGATCACTTGCCAATCTTTCGGTGCCGATACTGTCAGCTCGTAAGTGGCTTTTAAGTCCGGTTGATCAAATACAGGGAACATCTGTTGTGCGGCAGCGGGCTCAAAGTGCGAGTACAGATAGACTTTGCCATCGACCGGATCCACAAAGCGGTGTAAACCTTCACCGTTGGTGGAATGTGGACGGTTGTATTCAATATGGATTTGGTTCAAACCGCTGTTAAGCATTTGCGGATTAATGGCCAAAAACAAGCCGTTATATTTTGGATACAGTGGATGGCCATTGATGACTAAACGGGTAATGGTCGCTTTGTTCAAATCAATGGTCAGTGGACTGTTGGTATCCTGCAGTTGAAAACTCAGATCAGTCACACCGCTGAACTTTTCACTGCCATCTAAGTTGAAACGTAACTTGTAACTAACATCACTGACACGCGCCGAACGTGCCATCGCTTGTTGTTCGGTCAGATAAGGATTATCTGTACGAGCGGGGGTGTTAGTAGGGGAGGTCGCGCAGGCACTAAGCCAAGAAATAGTGAGCAGTAGCGCACTGCTTTTTGCAATCTGTCGAAGCGAGTTCACGCTGATGTCCTTTTTGTGATAAAAACAAATGGATTTCCAGCGCTATAAGGTAACGTAAATCGTGCTTTTCACCAAAAGTGAAGTGTTACAAAAAAGCCACCTTGCGGTGGCTTTCTGCACTAACTGTTTGTGTCTGTTAGATTAAAGACCAAACAGAGTTTTTGAACGCTCTTTGCGAATTTCTTTTTCATCCGCCCATTCAATTAAACCGGTTTCCAGATCCATTAACCGCATGGTCATTTTGTAGTAAACATCTTTGGTGCTGCCTTGCTGTTTAACGATGCTCGACAAGTTGCCGTACAGCATATATTGCGCACCAATTTGGCGACCAAACTTAATCGCCGTAGATGGATCAACCATCCCTGCGTTATTTTGGTAATCCAGTTGTTTGCGGACTGCGTCAACCTTGGTCATATCGATAAAGCGGAATTTTCCTGACTGCAGCAATTTTGTGCTGATAGAGTCAGTGACCGATTCAGTATCGATGTGCTCAGAGGTTTTATTTTTGACGCTATCGACAAACATAATAGGGCGTTTGTTGTTGGCTGTTAGCATCATCACTGACGGCGTGGTCAGCATGCTGTCGACCATTTTGTCTGTGATAGCTTGCAGATCAGTTGAACCGAAATTCTCATTCACAGTTTCTACTGCATCAGCATTGCCATACTCAACTTTGTTGGCGCAGGCGGTCAGTCCCAAAGCCATCGCGGCGATAAAGATCAGCTTCAGTTGTTTCATATCCGTTCCCATATTTCCATTGTTACAGCGATTTTGTATAAAAACGCACCATATTGCCAGTATCTACTACCCATACCAGTGTAGTCCTTCCAGCGGCTATCGACACCGTTTGCTGTTGGGCTCCGTAGTGCAGCTGATATTGGCCTTGTTGAATAAAGTTATCAAGCAAATCCACCTGTGCTGGCAAGGTGAGCCAACTACGTTGATCCGCTTGTTCGGTTACCACATTAAAAATCTGTACTAAGGCATTACCGAGCATGGCGGCTGGCGTGTCGCGATCGGTTTGGTTAACAAGTGATGTCTTAGTGACCAGTCGTGCCGCTTGGCGCAGATAAATATCTGGTAAGCGCGCGCTTAATTCTGCGGCTGCCACACTTGAGATATTGCTTAGCTGAGAAAAGTTCAGTGTGGTTGCACCTATCGTTCCGACCGGAATGTTGGGCAACTCCGGAATGGTGCGGTAGGTTGGCAGTGACATGCTCATCAATTTATCGCTGATTGGCAGCGTCAAAGAAAACTTCTCTTTGGCGGCGACAAAGCCGCGTTCAACCATCATCACCAGA
The DNA here is from genome assembly GCF_000753795.1 of Shewanella mangrovi. GTDB lineage: Bacteria > Pseudomonadota > Gammaproteobacteria > Enterobacterales > Shewanellaceae > Shewanella > Shewanella mangrovi. The sequence goes on along the minus strand of NZ_JPEO01000006.1, from coordinate 38,090 downwards.
CGGCCTTGGCTGCTGCTTGGTAATTTAGGTTCGCCCCAACGGCCACTGAATTCTTCAAGCTGTGGCATCTTGAGTTGCTGGGCTAAGCGCAGCAGATTTTGTTGCAGCGCAGTGTTGCCAGGATTAAGTTCGGCGGCTTTGCGGTAATCGATATAGGAGTCGTTAGGTTGATTAAATAGCTCGTGCAGTAAACCTGTCACGTAATAGCCGGAGGGATTCAGCGGTGTTGTTCCCAAGGCTTTTAGGCGATTCACTTCATTGCTGATTTCACCACTGGCCAGTTTTTGTGCCTGTTTATCATTTTGCTCTAAGGCCCGTTGTTGCAGAGCTTGTAACTCATTAGTTTTGCGTAGCTCGACTTGGGCGGCTCGTATGTCATCGATAAACAAATAATTCAGTGCCTGATATTGGTGTACCATGATGCGTTCACTGGCGTTGCCTTCGTAGGGGATTACCTTGTCGTTGACGAAGTAACTGCCGCTGTTGGCACCAACATTCGATAAGCTGACGAGGGCACGATCATCTAGCTTTTGATAGCCATTAATGGCCTGTTTAAAGTAGTGAATGCTGCCATCAAAATCACCGCTAATTTGCGCTGCTCGCCCAGTCTCTTCGGCATATAGCAGCTTGTCTGCAGAATCGAGTTTACGCTGTAACTCATTGACTGCTGTTGCGGGCGCGCTGCTGTCCAGTTCAGCTTTAATTGGTGCAAGCGTGGTGGGGTAACTGGTTAGTACACCTTGATAGGCACACCCCGACAGCGCTAATAGCAGCGGCGGGATAACTCCTAAGTGGCCTAGCTCCTTCAGGCGTTTCAACATCATGCTTGTTCCGACATCCGTTCTCTGAGAGTAATACCTTGTAGGTGGTCAAATTCATGTTGGAAAATGCGAGCGACAAATCCTGACAGCCATTCCTGGCACCACTCGCCGGAGATATCCTGATATCTTACTTCTATCGATTCAAATCGAGCAACCTGACAACGCTCTTGCGGTAGCGATAGACAGCCTTCCTCCCCCCTTATTTGCTCTACTGACGTTTGCAGGATTTGGGGGTTGATCACTACCTGTGGTGCCATCATTGGCGCATCGGAATAGCGTGAATTCGGATTCGACGCCATGATAAACATCTGCAATGAACGGTGTACTTGCGGGGCGGCAATACCAACACCATGTGCTTGCTGCATGGTCGCCAGCATGTCATCTGCGAGCGTGTGCAGTTGATTGTCAAATACTGTTACCGGTTCAGCCTGTTGGTTAAGTATTTTTTCGCCGTAAATTGCAATGGATAACATGGTTTTTCTCCATCAATAATGAGGGGGAGGCGTCTCTTCAGATTGTGATGCAATATTACTCGGCTCAATGGCTTTGAGTTTGGTCACAATCAGTTGTAGTTGATATTGTTGCTCAGCCACAATTTTGTTCAACGCAATCACTTCGTTGTTGAGCTCGTCGATGGTGGCTTCCTGAAATGCCAGTTTGGTTTCCAGATCTTCGACTCTTTGGCCCAGTCCTTCCATTATTACCTCTGCTATGGATGTTGCCAGCGTTCCAGCAAACCGCTGGAGCTGATAGTTTGAATGCCGTTACCATCCCATTGTGACACAGCGTAGACTACTGCGCCCGGAGGTTGTGGCTTTGGCGGTGTGGCTACGCGCCAACTGGCTAACTTTTCTCCGTTCTTTACCTGCCATAGTTGTGATTCGCGGTTTGGGGTGCCGGTAAGTAATTGCTGTTCATCTTGGATGAAGCTCATAGCGGTAAAGTTCATTTGTCGTGTGGTGATTTTCAGACGACTGATACGCTGTTGGCCGGGAATGTCCCAAATAAAAGCGTTGCCGGTACTGTCGGAGACAAATGCGAGCTTAGCGCTAGGTGAAATAGCCGTCGCTAACACCCGTGATTCTGTGTTCCATTGCTGAACAACTTTGGCATCCGTCGTGCGCCATAGCAGCGCCTTTGCATCGTTGCCGCCAGTGAGTGCTAGGCTGCCGTCAGCAGTCAAGGCAACGCTATTCACCTTTTCGCTATGCCCCATAAATTTTATCAGCCGGTCACGGCGGGGTGACAAATAAAATACGCTGGTATTGGCCGTGCCAACCAGTAGCTGACCACTGTTCGCCACGGCGACACATTGTGCCTGTCCGTCGATAGACCACCATCCCACCGATTTGCCATCACTGAGTTGCCAGAGCACCACAGAATCACTGCTGAGTGTCGCGGCAAATTGATTGTTGTTAGACAGAGCAACTGCGATGACATTGTCACGTCGATCACCTTGCCACCATTGATACTTGGCTTGTTGCTGCGCAACATCCCAAAGGGTGATGCCTTGACTGCTGCTGACCAGCGCCAGCGAGCCATCTTGAGAAAGTGCGGCAGCATAATTACCCGCTGGGCTCAGGTTCATGATCGGTTTGCCTGCCGGAGAACAGGCTGAAATCAGCGAAATTAACAGTGCAAACGTGGAAAATTTAAACAATCGGAGCAAATTCATGAACTCTCGCCTGTTTTGCTTGCCTTATGCTGGAAGAATAGAGTTGGCGACCAATACCTTTAATGAGATTATCCCATTTTGAATAAAGAAGATAACTGTTATAGAGTGGAGCGCCTCTTAACATTGTAGGTTATCTGAAACCGCCCCAAGTCCTAAGGAAGAATTGAATGAAGAGCATGTTGAAATACTCGTTGGTAGCACTGGCTGTGGTTGGCTTGGCTGCGTGCAATCAAGAACAAAAAGAAGCGCCAGCGGCAAAAACCGAATTAAAAACGGATGTGCAAAAACAAGGTTATGGCATCGGTGCTTCTGTTGGACGTTATGTGGCACAACATGTTAAAGAACAGCAATCTCTGGGCTTTGACGTTGATAAAAACGCTATCGTCGCGGGTTTTAAAGAGAGTCTTGATGGTAAGTCAGCAATGACTGACGAAGAGATCAAGAGCACGTTGGAAGCTTTAGATAAAGTCGTTGGTGAGAAACGCGCCGCTAAAGTCAAAGAAGTTGCAGATAAAAACTTGGCCGACGGCAAAGCCTATTTAGAAAAGAACAAAGCGAAAGAAGGTGTTGTAACCACAGAATCTGGTCTGCAATACGAAGTGCTGCAAGCGGGTGAAGGTGATAAGCCGAAAGCTGAAGACACGGTAAAAGTGAAATACAAAGGCATGCTGATTGACGGTACTGTATTTGACAGCACTGAGAAAAATGGTGGCGAGCCTATCGAATTCCCGTTGAACCGCGTTATCGCTGGTTGGACTGAAGGTTTGCAACTGATGTCAAAAGGCGCGAAATATCGTTTCGTGATCCCATCAGCATTGGCATACGGTGACCGCGACATGGGTGATGTTATTCCTGCAAATTCAACCTTGGTTTTCGAAGTTGAGCTGTTGGATTTCAAAGCGCCAGAAGCTGCACCTGCTGCTAGCAAATAATATTACTCACTCTTCGTTAGTGAAAAAAAGAGCACCTTGGGTGCTCTTTTTTATTGGCGATATTTGACTGCCTGCAAATCTTTCCCATCGGCATGATTGTTCTGAATTCTAATTTATCTCTAGCAACTTTTGCCTAGCTCACCTTATTCCCTATGACTAAGCACATCAGAAACAAAATGAGGCGCAAGCTCTTCTGACTGATGTCTTTGATAATAATCTGAAAATTAAAATAAAATTAATAATGTGTCGCTTATTTTTCACCAGCCTTTGCCTAAGTTAATAAGCTCATCATGATGCAGAATTGTTCGGCTTTTTGAGGCAGTGCAGATTTGGTAATTCCGCATTTGTTGTGTTAGCTTGAAAAAACGGTCGTAAAGCGGTCGTTTTTTGAACGTTGTCATCATTATCCTGTATCGCAGGGTAATCATTACAGCGATGCATAATCTCTACTATCTCTGTCATTTGGGGATTTGCAGGCGCAAACCCTATGCTGTCAGAACTTTTTTGGAATAGAAGTCGAACACAGGTTAAAAACATATTTCGCGAAATATAACGGTTGTAGAACAAATAACCTGACGTGATATTCGACTCATCTTACGGAGAAGAAGTCTATGCAGCTACAACAGGAAGGCCCGGGGCTTTATTTAGCGTTAATCAGCGTTCACGGGCTTATTCGTGGCAAAAATCTGGAACTCGGACGGGACGCCGATACTGGCGGCCAAACCAAATATGTCGTCGATTTGGCTAATGCGCTAGCGCGTCAACCCGGAATTGAGCGGGTAGATTTGATTACTCGCCGAATTGTGGATGATAAAGTCCACTGTGATTACAGCATTCCTATCGAACCGCTAGATGAAGATGGTGCGCGTATCGTCAGAATTGACTGCGGCCCAGAACAATACCTCGCTAAAGAGAAGCTCTGGGAGCATCTCGATACCTTCTCAGATAATCTCCTTGAATACTTTCACGAACAAGAGCGCATGCCAGATCTGGTGCATAGCCATTATGCCGATGCGGGTTATGTGGCGACGCAAATTAATCATATTTCCGGGATCCCGTTGGTCCATACCGGACACTCGCTAGGGCGAGATAAGCGCAAGCGCTTAATGGCGTCGGGCATGGTGTCGCGTGATGTGGAAAAACGTTACAACATGCGTCGTCGTATTGAAGCTGAAGAACAAGTACTGGCCAATGCCTCCTTGGTGATCACCAGCACTAAGCAGGAGATTGAGGCGCAATACGAGCTTTATGATTATTACTCGCCGGACAGTATGCGCGTCATTCCGCCCGGCACTGACTTAAGCCTGTTTCATCCGCCGGAATTGGGTGAAGCCCCCACACAGATCACCAGCGCTATACGCCGCTTTCTAGATGAACCCGACAAACCCATGATTCTGGCATTATCTCGGCCTGATCCGCGGAAAAATATTGCAACGCTAATGCAGGCTTATGGCGAATCCCCCGAATTGCGTGAAATGGCCAACTTGGTGATTATTGCCGGTAATCGCGACGATATTCGCGAGATGGATAATGGGGCGCAAGAGGTGTTATCAGAGCTGCTGGTATTAATCGATTACTACGACCTTTACGGTAAGGTCGCCGTGCCGAAGAAACATCTACCATCTGAAGTGCCTGCTATCTATCGCATGGCGGCCAATGCGCGCGGCGTGTTTATCAATCCAGCGCTCACTGAACCGTTTGGTTTGACGTTGCTTGAATCTGCAGCGTCGGGATTACCTTTTGTTGCTACCGAAAACGGTGGGCCGCAAGATATCGTAGAGAACTGCGAAGCAGGGTTGTTAGTAGATCCGCTGAGTTCACGGGATCTGGGTAATGCCATTAAAAACCTGCTGCTTGATGGCGATATGTGGCGTACGTTTTCGGCCAACGGTATTAAAAACGTGGCGCTTAAATATAGTTGGAACGCCCATGCGCGCGCCTACTTAAAACAGATTACGCCGCTGGTGGCCGCTCACAAGCCTCAGCAATATTCCCCCGCCATTGTCAAAGCGTCGCGTTTTGCCGATCGCATGATCGTCTCCGATCTGGATAAAACCCTACTGAGTAACCCAACCGGGCTCAGAGAGTTTTGTCAGTTGATCCGCGATCGCCGCAAAGAAGTGGCGTTTGGTATCGCCACCGCAAGACGTCTCGATTCCGTGCTGAAGGTATTGAAAAAGTACCGTATTCCTAAACCGGATATTTTGATTAGCAGTCTAGGGTCGCAGATCCATTATGGCCGAGAACTGGAAGTCAGCACCGATTGGGAAGAACACGTCGATCATGATTGGAACCCGCGCGCAATTCGCCGCATTTTGCGTAAAGTGGAAGGCTTGTCGTTGCAGGATGAGTCGGAGCAAAGCAAATTTAAAATCTCCTTTCATATCGACCCTGCGTATCAAGACAGCTTAACCCGCGACAAACTGATGAAGTTGTTACGCCAAGAGGAGCAGAGCGTTAACGTATTTATCACTGCGGGACAGAATCTGGATATCACGCCTTCACGTGTATCGAAAGGACTTGCACTGCGTTACGTGGCCTCAATCTGGGGCATTCCATTAGAGCATGTGCTGGTTGCTGCCGGGGCGGGGAGCGATGAAGATATGATTACCGGCAACACCCTGTCGGTGGTGGTGAGTAACCGCGCCCATGAAGCTATTAGCACCACCAAAAAGCAAGATCATAAGATTTTCTATGCCAGTCAACCCAACGCACTTGGCATCCTCGAAGCGATAGAGCATTACAAATTCTTTGAAGAGGAAGAGGGGGCATGTTGTGCTTGAGTTGCTCTGTACCGATCTCGACCGGACATTGTTACCCAACGGTGAGCAGCCTGAATCCGATAATGCCCGCCGCCTGTTTACCACATTGGTTAGCGCTTCACATTGCAAATTGGCGTATGTCAGCGGCCGCGATTTAGGCTTGATGCAACAGGCGATTAGCGACTACCAACTGCCGTTACCAGATTACGCCATCACGGATGTTGGCAGCATGATTTATGTGCGAAGCGGTGACAGCTACCTGCCACTATCGAGTTGGCAGCAGTATTTAGAAGCGCAATGGCCGGGCGAAAGTTCGGCGCTGGCAGCGTTATTGGGTGAGTTTACGCTACTGGAGCTGCAAGAGGACGCGAGACAAAAGCCGTTCAAGTTAAGCTATCAGATCACCCCAGCTAAGGCCTTGAGCAAGGCGTTAGACGAGGTCAAAAGCCGTTTAGCTGAATTGGCGTGGCCGGTTAATCTGATTGCCAGTGTTGATGAAACGTCGGATGAAGGTTTACTCGATCTGCTGCCCGCTAATGCAGGCAAGCGGGCCGCGATTGATTTCCTCGTTGCTGAACTCGGGCTTTCCGATGATGCGGTATTTTTCAGCGGCGACAGTGGTAATGATTTAGATGTGTTAGTCAGTCCTTATCCGTCAGTGCTGGTAAAAAATGCCATTACTGATGTGGTGCTGCAAGCCATGACTCGCAGCAAAATTGCCGGGCTTGAGGAAACATTATGGGTCGCGCAAGGCGATGAATCTCTTGGACTAAATGGATATTACAGTGCCGGGATTGTGGAAGGGCTACTGTATTTTTACCCAGAACTAGAAAGCTGGTTAACAGTGGAGCAAGATGAACAATGAACGAGTGTTTACCCATCTATATCTTCGGCGAAGTGCTGTTTGATTGCTTCGCTGATAGTGAGCCGTTGTTGGGCGGCGCCCCGTTTAATGTGGCTTGGCATCTACAAGCCTTTGGTGTCAATCCGCGCTTTATTTCTGCCGTTGGTGATGACGATGGCGGACGCTTAATTCTGCAAAAAATGCAACAGTGGCAGATGGCAACGGACAGTGTAGCGGTGGACCCATTGCATGAAACCGGACGGGTGCAGATCACGCTGCAAGACGGTGAACCTAGCTATGAATTTGTGCTGGACACCGCCTATGACCATATCGAACCTAAGAATCTGTCAATGCCGATAGGTGAACACTTGTTCTACCATGGCACATTAGCTGCCCGTTGTAGCACCAGTCGCGAGTCGCTGGGACAGCTAAGGGATTGGCCGGGACAGAAAGCCTTTATTGACGTCAACTTGCGCGATCCTTGGTGGGAGCTGGAGTGGATTCTGGCCGAAGTACATGGTGCACATTGCGTCAAACTCAATCGCCAAGAACTGATTTTATTGTCGCAGGTAGAAGAGACCCAAGAGGATATTGAATGGCTACAGGAGCTAGCGCGTAATTTCCGGCTGGCGAATAACATTGCCAATTTGATCGTCACGCTAGGCGCCGATGGCGCGTTTTTGGTGTACGAAATGGGGCAGATCATTACCCACAGTTTGCCGCCGCAAACAGCGACCGTCGTCGATACCGTTGGCGCCGGTGATGCCTTTTCGTCAATCGTCATGCTCGGCATGTTACACAACTGGCAATGGGAAACCGTGTTAGAACGAGCTCAGCAGTTTGCTGGCTTTATTGTCACGCAACAGGGGGCGGTGTCTGACAATCCCGCAATTTACGGCGACTTCAAATGCCTTTGGGGCATGATCTAATTCTTTAGGACAAGGGGCTCACTATGTATGAAGAGGTATCCCATACCCTGCTGAACCGCATCCTCGACGAACTTAAACCGGCCATCAATGCGACTGATCTGCGGTTTTTCTATAGTCGACTTGGCGCTAACTTTTATGCCATCTATTCACTGTTCAATAAGCTTTATGGTAATCGTCGCGATTTTGAAGAACAGCTCAAGAGCTTAGTTGAGGTGATGGCGCGCAACTATAGCGAGCGTGATGCCAAATTTAAGCAGGTTGACCGTCAGCGCGAGGCCGACCACAACTGGTTTCTGCATCAGCGCTGGGTGGGGATGGCACTCTATGCCAATGGCTTTGCTAAAGACTTGGGCGACTTGTGTGACAAAGTAAATTACTTTGCCGAACTTGGCGTTAATTTGGTGCATATTCTGCCGATTTGCGAATGTCCGGTAGGTAAAAGTGACGGTGGTTATGCCGTCAGTAATTTCCGTAAAGTCGATTCGCGCATGGGCTCAAATAAGATCTTGCAGGAGATTATTGATGGGCTGCACCAACAAGACTCCTTGATTGCGCTCGATATCGTGGTGAATCACACCTCAGATCAGCACGAATGGGCAAAAAAGGCGAAGCAAGGCGATGCCAAATATCAAAGCTATTTCTACATGTTTGACGATCGCACCATTCCCGATATGTTTGAGCAAACCATGCCGGAAGTGTTCCCGGAGACTGACCCGGGTAATTTCACTTGGAATGAGCAGGTGAATAAATGGGTTATGACTGTTTTCCATAAATATCAATGGGATTTGAACTACACCAATCCAGAAGTCTTTATGGAAATGCTGGACGTGATTCTATTTTGGGCCAATAAGGGCGTCGATGTGTTGCGCCTTGATGCAGTTGCCTTCTTGTGGAAAAAAATCGGCACCGCCTGTCAAAATGAAGCCGAAGCGCACAAAGTTTTGCAGCTCTTTAAAGATTGCTGCCAGGTGGTGGCGCCGGGCGTTATCTTTATTGCCGAAGCGATCGTCTCACCGTCTGAAATTATTAAATATTTTGGTGAAGATGCAGTTGTCGCCAAAGAGTGTGATATTGCCTACAACGCGACTTTTATGGCACTGCTGTGGGAAACGGTAGCCACCAAAAATGCGCGCTTACTTAACCAAGGCCTCAAGAGTTTACCGGCCAAACTGGAACGTGCGACTTGGCTCAATTATCTGCGTTGTCATGACGATATTGGGTTTGGCTTCGATGACAAGGATATTGGTTTGGTGGGCTATAACCCGCCAATGCACCGCAAATTTTTGGTGGACTATTTCACTGGAGAATTTGATAACAGCTCCGCGCGCGGCCGTCCATTTGGTAAAAACGAGAAAACCGGTGATGCGCGTATCTCGGGTTCATTAGCATCGTTAGTGGGGTTGCAGGCGGGTATCGAAACCGATGATGAGATGCTCATGCGTAATAGCCATAAACACATAGTGATGCTGCATAGTCTGATTATGTCGTTTGGTGGGATTCCGCTGCTGTATTACGGCGATGAAGTAGGGACACTCAACGATTACAACTACGAGCGCGATACTGATAAGTCGGCCGATAGTCGTTGGCTACATCGTCCTAAGCTAGATTGGTCGGTCATGGAAAAACGCCACGAGCCGGGCTCAATTCAGCAACAACTGTTTACCGATATGAAAAAGCTGATCGAGCTGAGAAAGCAGACAGATGCGTTTGCTGACTTCAATAACCGTGAGCTGTTGGAGCTGGGAAATGATGCGGTATTTGGCTATGTACGCTACAACTACGCCAATCCGTCAGACAAGGTGGTGGTTATCGCCAACCTGTCGGCAGAACCTCAGCGTATAGAGTTAGAACTGCTGCGGCAAAGCGCTTATGTCGATCCGTTAATGTTGGAGGATTTGTGGACCGGACGTTCGCCCGCAGTATTTTCCAACCAACTAGTGTTGGGCGGATTCCAGTTTTATTGGCTGGTGCTATCGCAAAGTCATGGGGTGTTTAATCGGCGTTAGGCGAACAACAAGACTGGTTCAACAGCTGATTTAGGCGGCTTTTTGTACAAAAGACATATTATGTCTTGTAAATTTGACCATTACATCTTGGCTACAAAAATCAATGTGCTATGGTTAGCGCCAATGGATTTTTATCCATTTGAAAAGGCTAATGTTTAGTTGTAGTCAGGCAGGATGCCACCGAAAGGAATTGCCTAATGCGCACCTGTCACAAGGAGATAAAATGGAATATTACATTGACGCGTTTAAGAAGTACGCTGATTTTACTGGCCGCGCGCGCCGCAAAGCGTTTTGGATGTTTGCTTTAATTAGCTTTATTGTGTCCATCGTATTGCAGGTTATTGATGCTGCCATGGGGAGTTTCTGGTTAGCCGCTGTTTATGGTTTAGCGGCATTTCTGCCCAATATCGCCGTTGCTGCTCGTCGCTTGCATGACACAGGTCGTTCAGGCTGGTGGCAGTTGATTGCGCTCATTCCGGTTATTGGCTGGATTGTGCTGTTGGTGTTTTATTGCCAAGACAGTGAGCCGGGCGAAAACGTGTTTGGTGCTAATCCAAAGGGCGTTGACGCCGACAGCGATATTGAGATGACGAACGTTTAAGCGCAAGATTATCATGTTGATAATGGGGGTAAGTCGATGACTTACCCCCATTATTTTTTGGGTCATAAATAGGTTGGACTTTTAGCCGCCTAGATGTCTATAATGCGCATCCCTTACGGGATTATCATACTTATTTAGTCAACCTTTAGTGGTGCCCGTGAGTAACGGGATAATCGGGAAGTCGGTGAAATTCCGGCACTGCCCCCGCAACGGTAAATGGTGAGATGCTGGCGCGCTACCGCGTTATAAAAGTCAGCAGCGCGCGCTCGTCGCATAGCCAAAGTCCGGAGACCGGCCCTTAAGGTATTTCGCGTATTTCGGTGGGCAGAACGTGAAATGGACTCATGTCTTCATGGGTTGTGGCGCATGCCCCGTTTCCCTTCAGGAGCAAAAGGAAATGGGATTTAAACCAACCTCTCTTGCCATGCTATGTGCTATGGCGACTTCGCTGCCTGCGTTGGCAGAACCGCAACAAACAACAGATGAACAGATGGTGGTCATTGGCCGTCAGCTAGAAACGCCTCTTGATATTGCGGCTAATGTGACCGTAATCGATGCTAGCGATATCGCCATTAGTGGCGCAACAAATTTGACCGAAGTGCTGCGTGGGCGTTCAGGTATTCAAATTTCAGATAGTAATAACGGCGCGGTGTTTGCCATGCGCGGTTTTAACTCTGGGACAGCCGTCAATAACACGCTGATTTTGTTAGATGGCCGTCGCTTAAACAATATCGATATTGCCGCTGCCAGCATTAAAGCGATTCCACTCAATCAGATTGAGCGAGTTGAGATTCTCAGTGGTAGTGCGGGGGTGTTGTACGGCGATCAAGCGGTTGGCGGCGTCATTAACATCATTACCAAAGCGCCAAATGCCACTGGCGGCAATATCAGTCTTAGTGCCGGTAGCTTTGATAGCTATGAAGGCAAAGTCGATCTTGCTGGGGCTATTAATAGCGAATGGCGTTATTTCTTGGCGGCTGACTATAACAGCAGCGATAACTACCGCCACAATAATGACAATGATACTAGCTCAGTGCTGGGGCGCGTGCACTATGACAACGGCACTCGTCAGTTCTTTATCGAAGGCAGCTACTACGATAATAAACAGCAAACACCGGGCGCATTGACGTTGGATGAATTTAAGGCCGACCCTCGCCAAGCCAGTGCATGGCAACTCGGTGATTATATCCATGAGATGACAGATGCATGGCGGGCACATCTGCAGCAGCAGGTCAGCAAGCATTGGCAACTGGCTGGTGATGTTAACTACTCTGACTCGCTGGTGAGCAGTGTAAGTTACGGCTCACTGGGGCAAAACACTCGCTCGTTGTTGGAGTTCAATCCAAAAGCGATTGGCGAATATGCCACCGATAAAGGCCCGTTGACTTTGGTTGTGGGTGCCGATTTGCATCGTGGTAAGGCGGATTTTGATCTAAGCTCCACCGATCGTCACAACACCCAAACGCTCACCAGTGCTTATGTGCAGGCGACAGTACCACTGACAAATGAACTGGATTACGTGGTGGGTGGTCGTTATGCCAAAGTGAAAGATGAGCTATATGACGCTGCTGTTTACGCTGATGGCATCGATCTCGATGAGCATGCGCATGCGCTGGAGTTTGGTCTGAACTATCGTCCCTTGGCGGGGCAACGTTTCTATCTGCGTGCCGAGCAAAACTTCCGCTTTGCCAAAGTGGATGAGCAGGCTTACACGCCACCGGACGTATTTGGACTGAAACCGCAAACGGGTGACTCTTTTGAAGCGGGGTGGGACTGGGTTGCGAGTCAATACCAGTTGAAATTAAACGCTTATCGTCTCGACCTTGATGATGAAATTGTTTATGACAACAGCGCAGAGCCACCCGCGGGAGGCGCATTTGCTGGCGCCAATATCAATGCTGATGCCTCTCGTCGTTACGGTGCCAGCGTTGCTGCTGATTGGCAGGTACTCAGTAACTGGACACTCGGCGCTGAATATAACTATATCAACGCTAAGTTCACCGAAGGCGCTAACGACGGTAAATCGCTTTCTTGGGTTGCTAAGCATTCCGGTCGCGTTTATAGCAGTGTCGACCTCGCGAAAGCTTGGCAATTCTATGCGGAAGCTCAGTATTTGGGCGACCGCTACATGGAAGGCGACAACGCCAATGCGGGAGACAAAATTGCCAGCTACTGGCTAGCCAATATCGCGATTAACTTCAATTATCAGCAATGGGATGCCAGTTTGCGTGCCGATAACGTGTTTGATAAAGAGTATGTTAGTTCTGGCTATTACAGTGAATGGGGCAACGGTTACTACTCTGGTACTGGGCGCGCACTGCGTTTGACCGTGAATTATCGATTTTAACGGAATCTAGACTCCTTGGTCAGTAAAGCCGCGCTTGTCAGTGCGGCTTTTTTTACGGCATTATGAAAGCGCTAACCGCTTGTTAACCGGAGTAGAATTCCATGCGAAGGATAGTGCTGTTACTGCTGTTATGTGTCAGCGGTTGCTCAAAACCCTCATTGCCGCCTCTGGATAGTCAGGCCACAGTGTTGGCTTTTGGTGACAGTCTTACTGCTGGTGTCGGCGCTGGTGCAGGCGATGATTATCCAACGCAACTGGCACATCTGTGTGGTTGCCAAGTGATCAATGCAGGAGTTTCTGGCGAGACCAGTAGCGAGGGCGTGCTACGCCTGCCTGATGTGCTTGATGAAACTCAACCTGATTTACTGCTTCTGCTCGAAGGTGGTAACGATATTCTGCGTAATCACTCAAAGCAGCAACTGCAGCAAAATTTAGCGTCGATGATTGCGGCGGCTCAAGGTCGTGGCGTCAGTGTGGTGCTATTATCTGTACCTGAAAAGAGTTTGTTGTTGTCGGCATCGCCTATTTATAAGGCGCTGGCTGATGAATTTAACGTGCCACTAATGGATGACACCATTCCAGATTTGCTCAGTAATTCAGCGCTGAAATCTGATGCTGTGCATCTCAATGCCGCCGGATATCAACAGTTAGCACAACAAATTTTTGCAAAATTGCAGCAGGAAGGCGCCTTTTCGATGTGAGTTATCGAGAATGCGCGAATCAACTTGACCCTCAGGGGCGTTTTATGGGTAAATTCCTGCCATACTGAACAAGCATTAATACGGACAAATACAGCAGGTTAAGATTGCCATGACAGATCTTGAACAGCAGGTGTTGACTCAGGTACGCGCGATAATTTCCAACGAAGAACAGGTGATTGGTCGCCGAGCAACCTTAGTACCGCTGAAAAAAGCCATCATCGCCGATGGTGATATCCGTAATGTAATTGATATCGTCTCTACCGATCCCGCCTTAGCCGCTCATTTGTTGTGGCGTTGCAATTGCGCATCGGCACCGTCTGTAAAAACGGCTAATCGCACCTTAAAAGATGCCTTGATCCGCCTCGGCCAAGTGAATATCTATCGTTATGCTTTTACCTTCTATTTGAAGGAGCGTTTAGATGAATTGCCACAGCCATATCGCAAGTTAGTGCAGGGCTATTGGCGTCTAACGGAAAGCATTGCCACCGAAGCAGTAGACAGCCTGCATCAGATGCAGGGGGTCAGTATCGATCCGGATGAAGTACAAACGCTGGCACTATTCAGTGTGTTTGGGCAGATTATTGCATTAACCGCATTTGCCTATATGAACGCCGAAGCCGAGCAATGTTTTCCGCTGAGCATCATCAAAAGTTTGATTGATACTCAGCAGCAAACGCTCACGCTAGAGGCATTTGAATCTTTGGGCCTAGATGATGAGCTAAAGCATGAATTTATGATTGCTCATAACCTCAGACAAACCCGCGATGCTAACTCACCTGGGTTAGTGTTACGCCGCATTCTGTCAATGCGTGGTCTACTGCTAAATCCGCTGTAACTCAGGCTAAACCGCGACGGCTTCGGTGCGGGTCGCGTTCGCTATCAGCTGCATGACCCGGCTTATCAGCGGGTTGTGCTTCGCTTGAGTATCGTGTCTTATGGCGGCATACAGCGGCCGGAACAGGCCGTTTTCTCCCAATCTTACTGTGGTTAAGCTCAAGCCTTGCGCTTCAGTCAAAGACCAATTTGGCAGACTGGCGACGCCTTCACCACAGGCGATGCGCTGCAGCAGCATATTGGTAAGATCGCAGGTTTTTTGTGGCCCGGGTGCTACGCCTGCTGGCGCCAGAAAATACTGCACTAAATCTAAGCGTGACAGCGGTACTGGATAACTGATGATAGCTTCGCCTGCCAACTGTGTTGGTGTGACATAATCGCACTTGGCTAATGCAGTATCTTTGCCTACCACCAATTTCACCTCAAATTCGGACAAATGTTCAAAGTGCAGTGAATGATTTGCGATGGGATCTGAGGTCAGCACCAGATCTAACTCCCCTTGCTCAAGCGCATCGAGTGCATCAAACGAATAGCGACTAAGCAGGTCAAGCCGTTCATCCGGAAATTGCTGTTTGAACTGTGCCATCACCGGCATCAACCAACGATAACAGCTATGACAGTCGATACCGATACGCAATGGTGCATGTTCGTCGTTGCTCGCCGCTTTTAGCTGCTGTTCGGTCGCGCTGACTTTAGGCAGAATATCTTCCGCCAAATCGACCAGTTTTAATCCTTCTTCGGTAAAGGCAAGCGGCTTGCTTTTGCGCACAAACACCTTGGCTTCAATGCGAGATTCCAGCTCTTTCAATTGGTGTGACAGCGCCGATTGCGTGACAAAGCACTTACTGGCGGCAGCCGCCAAACTTCCTGTTTGTTTGAGTGCCAGCACCGTTCTCAGGTGGCGCAGTTCAATCATTGCCATGGGGTTGAATCCTGCTCATGTTGTTGATGAAAGCAATTCGTTTGAATGGGTGCAGCCTATCATAATAAACTTCTAGACGTCCAGACGCCTAAAACAGTTTTGGCGATCATCCCATTACCGATAAAGGATTTGCTCATGAAATTAAACAGCCTCGGATTTCCCCGCATTGGTTGCGAGCGTGAATTGAAGTTCGCCTTAGAAAAATATTGGCGCGAAGAGATAACGCAACCTCAGTTGTTGGCAATTGCAGAAGAGTTACGTCGCACTCATTGGCAGTGGCAAGCCGAAGCCGGGGTTGAACTCCTGCCCGTGGGGGATTTTGCTTACTACGATCAAGTGCTGACGCTTAGTGCAACGTTTGGGGTGATTCCAGAGCGTCATCAAGCAGGCGATATCGATCTTGATACCTTGTTTCGAGTGGCTCGTGGTCGTGCGCCAAGCGGCACGCCAGCGGCAGCAGCTGAGATGACGAAGTTCTTTAATACTAACTATCACTACATAGTGCCTGAACTGAATGAGCAACAGCAATTTAGCTTGAGTTGGCCGCAACTGCTGGATGAAGCGGCAGAAGCACTCGCCTTAGGCTATCAGGTAAAACCCGTTATTCTTGGTCCGGTCAGCTATCTGCACCTAGCAAAAACGGTAGGTACTAAGTTTGATAAATTACAGTTGTTGCCCGATTTGTTAGCGGCTTATCAGCAACTGCTTGAACGTTTTAAAGCGCTTGGTATTGAGTGGGTACAGCTCGACGAACCAGTGCTGGCATTAGAGTTGGATGACGCTTGGCAGCTGGCTATTCGTCAGAGTTATCAGGTTTTGTCGCAAGTTAATCTGAAGCTGCTACTTGCCAGTTACTATGGCAGTGTGGCGCATCATCATGCGCTCATCAGCCAGTTATCGGTCGCCGGGATCCATCTGGATTTGGTGGCAGATAGCCATCAGTTGGCATTGTTTGCCGACACGTTGGCACCCGGGCAAGTGCTATCCGCTGGCGTTATCAACGGGCGCAATGTATGGGCGGCAGAGTTGGATTTGTTAGCCGAGACGCTATCGCCATATGCCGAGCTGTTGGGAGAGCGTTTATGGCTGGCACCGAGTTGCTCTTTATTGCATACGCCAGTGGATCTCGACTCTGAGCAGCAACTCACGCCATCACTGAAAGCCTTGCTGGCGTTTGCCAAGCAGAAATTGCGGGAACTGAATGAGCTGCAGCAGTTGCTGATTGCACCGTTAGCGGCAGCGTCGCAACTTGTCTGTCAGCGTTGTCAGCGAGTAAGAGCTGAGAGACAACAGGCGCGTGATGTCGTGGTTGCACAGCGTTTGGCACAGCTCAGCGAAGCTGATTATCAGCGCCAACACGCATTTGCCGTGCGGCAACAAGCGCAGCAACGCAAATACCAGTTGCCGCTGTTACCAACGACGACCATCGGCTCTTTTCCTCAGACTCAAGCGGTAAGACATTTGCGCAGTCGCTGGCGCAAGGGCGAAGTATCTGCCGACGATTACCAAACGCAACTTGAGTTGGTGACTAAAGACACCATTGAGCGCCAGTTAAAGCTCGGAATTGATGTTCTGGTACATGGTGAAGCGGAGCGTACTGATATGGTGGAGTACTTTGGTGAGCAGCTCAGTGGCGTTGGCTTTACTCAATTCGGATGGGTGCAAAGTTATGGCTCGCGCTGCGTAAAACCGCCGCTCATTTATGCGGATGTCAGTCGCCCACAACCGATGACACTTGAGTGGGCCAGCTATGCTCAAAGTTTAACTGAAAAGCCGGTGAAAGGTATGTTGACCGGTCCTGTGACCATTTTGCACTGGTCTTTCTGTCGCGAAGATATTTCCCGCGAAACCGTTGCGCAGCAGTTGGCGCTGGCGATCCGCGATGAAGTGGCAGATCTGCAACGGGTTGGCATTGGTATTATCCAGATTGATGAGCCCGCTTTCCGCGAAGGTTTACCGTTAAAACGCAGCGAATGGCAGCATTATCTTGATTGGGCAGTAGCGGCATTTCGCCTCAGTGCGAGTGTGGCCGATGATGACACACAAATTCATACTCATATGTGCTACAGCGAATTCAACGATACGATTGAAGCGATTGCGGCCATGGATGCGGATGTGATTACTATTGAAACCAGTCGCTCGCATATGGCGTTACTGGATGTGTTTGAAGCTTTTGACTACCCGAATGAAATTGGTCCGGGTGTATACGACATCCATTCCCCGAACATTCCGACTGAGGCGGAAATGGTCGCCTTGATGGAAAAAGCGGCCGAACGTATTCCGCTGCGACAGCTGTGGGTGAACCCCGATTGCGGCTTGAAAACCCGTCAGTGGCATGAAGTTGAGCCGGCGCTGAAAAACATGGTGAATGCTGCGCGCGAACTGCGCCGTCGCTTAGGTTAGCCGCTCACTCCTAAGCACAGCGACACTGACTATACTGTGAGTGTCGCTGTCATTTGAGGAGTCATATATGAGCCATGTCTATAAGATAATTGAGCTAACCGGTTCTTCGCCCATCAGCTCTGATGATGCCATCAGAAATGCCATCGCTGCCGCCAGCCAGTCGTTACACCATCTGCGTTGGTTTGAGGTGGTCGAAAACCGTGGTCATATTGAGGCGGGCGTGGTTGCCCATTGGCAGGTGACCATCAAAGTCGGCTTTACCTTAGACAATGAGTCTTAGGCGCGTTAGGCGTCGCGGGGTAAACCTTTCTCAATAATCCGTAGCAGACGCTGCTGTTTGCGGTTGTCATGACTTTGCGTCTGCTGCTTGTGCAATTGTTGCTGCAGTGCCCACTCAATATGTTCTAGCACGAGTGTGCTGGCACTGGCACTGACTTTGGCAGTGGTAAGCGCGGCGACTATCTGGTCATCAAATGGGGCATTTCCCAACGCTACCGCAATATTACGTTGCCAACGTTCATGGCCGATACGGCGAATTGCACTGCCTTCAGTTTGTTTCAGAAAGGTGGCTTCGTTCCAAGCAAATAAAGTTAACAGTGACATCTGTTGTAGTTGCGGCCGAATATGGAAGTCTTGCTCGGCGGTTAATGGTGCTGCGCGATTGACCGGGCATACCAGTTGGCAATCGTCGCAACCATAGATACGGTTACCGAGCAGTGGCCGTAATTCCTCTGGAATCGCCCCTTGCAGTTCAATGGTGAGATAGGAGATACAGCGTCGAGCATCGACCACATAGGGCTCGACAATGGCGCCAGTCGGGCAGGAGGTGATACAGGCCACGCAGTTGCCGCACTGCTCGGTCACCGCAACATCGACAGGCAACGGCAGATTAATCAGCAACTCACCGAGGAAAAACCAGCTGCCAGCCTCTTCAGCGAGGATTAGCGAATGTTTGCCTGTCCAGCCAATGCCAGCCTTTTCCGCTAACGGCCGCTCCAAAATCGGTGCCGAATCGACAAATGGGCGATAGCCACTGTCCGGCAGAGAGAATGCTGCTAGCGCTTGGTTGATTCTTTCTCCCAGCTGCTTTAGGCGATTTCTTAGCAGCTTGTGATAATCACGCCCGCCAGCATATCTTGAAATATATGCCATTTTGGGGTCTTTCAGATTGGTGGCAAACCGCGCCTGAGGTGGCAGGTAATCCATGCGTACGGAAATGACTCTCACCGTGCCGGGATGCAGCTCTGCCGGGCGCGCACGCATCATACCGTGGCTTGCCATATAGCCCATTTCACCGTGATAGCCCTTATCCAACCATTGCTGTAATATCGGCTCTTCTGCCGCCAAGTCAATATCGCAGATGCCCACTTTGGCAAAGCCAAGCTCTTGCCCCCACTGTTTTATGTCGCGGGCAAGCTGATTGAGAAGGCTGGCATCAAACGGTGATGGCGTATTGGTCATGCAATCGGCTGTCAGGTTAGGTGAAATCGAAGCTGGCGCCATGATAGCAAATTCACTCGGCTGACGGCAGTGAATCGCTGCTATTGGCACCGACGCAATGCTATACTTGCCGCCGATTTTTATTGGGAGTGCATATGAGCGAACAAACCACTGAATATCGCGAGCAGGCTTACGCCGCGGCGGTCAACATCTGTGCCACGGTTTTACCGATGGACAAACTGCCGCAAGGCTTGCGTGAAGCTTATGATAGCTTGTTTGACGAGCTGCTAGCAGACAGAACTGCCACTTTTGAAGAAGCGTGGCTGGGGCTGCCAGCCAGTGCGACCAAGCTGATGTCAAAAGCACATTTTCATGGCTTCTTTATTGCTGCCGCTTGGTTGCAATTGAGTATGGTGGGGCAACAGCTTGCTGAAAAACAAGCGGATAGTGAGCAAGAGATCTCCCAGCAAGATACCGATGGTATCTACGCCCGTATTGCCAAGGATGCGCTGCGTGAAAGTATTCGGAAGCTGAAGAAAGCCCGCACCGATCGTCGTTTGCTCAATAGCATGCGCGAAGTTATTGGCCTAACAGCTTAATTTGGTGATTGTGCCAAAATAAAAACGGATGCCTTGGCATCCGTTTTTGCTTGCAACCTTAGGTTTAGAACGAGGTACGGCGGTAACGACGATATTCTGGTCTCCAGAAGTTATCTTCAATCGCCTGTTTGAGCAGTTCGTCCGTTTTTGGCAGGGCATAACCCTGTTCAATCGCAACTTTACCGACTTCAAAGGCAATATATTTACTTACCGCATGAATGTCTTCCAGACGCGGTAGCAGAGAACCTTCGCCGTTCTGTGCCAGTGGTGAGCATTCAGCTAAGGCGCGGCTCGATGCCATCAGCATCTCATCTGAAACTCGGCTGGCGCCCGTTGCCAGTACACCTAAGCCGATACCGGGGAAGATATAGCTGTTGTTGCACTGGGCAATTTCATAGGTTTTACCATCGACAACGACTGGCTCGAATGGGCTGCCGGTTGCCACTAATGCTTGTGCATCGGTCCAATAGAGAATGTCTTTTGGCGTTGCTTCTACGCGGCTGGTCGGGTTCGACAATGGGAATACAATCGGGCGAGCACAATGGCTATGCATCGCTTTGATGATTTCCTCACTGAAGAGACCTGGCGCGCCAGAAACCCCAATCAGAATGGTCGGCTTAGCATTGTTGACGACATCCAGCAGTGAGATGTTGTCGCAGAAATTGCTCCAATTCTCGATATATTCACGCTTCTGCGCCAAGGCGCTTTGGAAGTTGTGCAGGTTAGGCATGTTGTCTTGCAACAGACCCCAGCGATCCACCATGAATACTTGGCGACGCGCTTGTTCGTCGCTGATGCCTTCTGACACCATCTGCGCGATAATCGCTTCGGCGATACCACAACCGGCGCTACCCGCACCGAGGAAGGCGATACGTTGTTCGCTCAGTTGAGTATTGGCCGCTTTACAGGCCGCCAGCAACGAACCGACAGTCACGGCAGCAGTGCCTTGAATATCGTCGTTAAAGCAACAGTACTTATCTTTGTAGCGTTGCAACAGTGGCATGGCGTTCTTTTGCGCGAAGTCTTCAAACTGGATCAAGGCATCAGGCCAGCGACGATGAATGGCTTCCAATACTGAATCAACAAATTCAGCATATTCTTCGCCGCCCATACGCTTATGGCGCCAGCCCATGTACATAGGATCTTCCAGCAAGTGCGGATTATCTGTGCCGACGTCTAAGGTGATCGGTAGCGTATAAGCCGGGCTAATACCGCCACAGCTGGTATATAGCGACAGTTTACCAATCGGGATCCCCATGCCGCCGATACCTTGGTCACCCAACCCTAGAATGCGTTCACCGTCGGTAATCACAATCACTTTCACCTTATGGCGGGTCGAGTTATTGAGAATATCGTCAATACGTTCTTTCGCCGGGTAAGAGATAAACAGTCCACGGTTACGACGCCAGTTTTTTGAGAAACGCTCACACGCCAGCCCCACAGTTGGCGTGTAAATAATCGGCATCATCTCAGAAATATGGTTTTGTACCAGACGATAGAACAAGGTTTCGTTGGTGTCTTGAATGTTACGCAGATAAATGTGTTTATCTAAAGCGTTATTGAAACTGCGGAACTGGTCATAGGCGCGTGACGCCTGTTCTTCAATGGTCTCAATGTAGTATGGCAGCAGGCCTTCGAGGTTGAACGAAGTACGTTCTTCTTCGGTAAAGGCGCTGCCTTTGTTGATCAAGGGTGCTTCGAGAAGTGCTGGACCCGCAAATGGCATATAGAGCGGGCGTTTGTTGTCGTCCATAGCGAACCTTTTATTAGATTTATGACAGGTGGAGATTCGTGATCTGAATGCGCATAGATTAGCACGAAATGTGACCTTTGTTTGGTTTTTGAGGCTTTAGTGACTTTATTTCGTTTGAAAAACGGTCACTTGATAGGTTCGCTAGGTTAGGCCTCGAGCGCGGCTATTTACCGCGCAGTTTTATCGACAGTCCTTTGAGGAAGTTACGCATTACCTGATCGCCGCAATAGCGGTAATTTTTCTGGTCCGGATTGCGGAACAATGCAGACAGCTCTGACTTACTTAAACGGAAATTGGCCAGTGCCAGCATTTCGATAAAATCTTCCTCTTTATACTGCAATGCAATGCGGATTTTTTTGAGGATGATGTTGTTGTTCAGCTCGTTCGTTGGCTGCGGTACACCCGCGCCCGGCTTCATGCCGCGTTTTTCGATGATCAGCGCATCGAGAAACTGGCATAGGGTACGGTTATCACAAGGGCGGTAATCTTCTTCGTCCTCTTTTTTCATTAGCGCCAGTAACAGCTCTGGCTCCATTTCGCGATGAACCCGCGCAAACATGCGGATCATCTTGCTGTCGTGAATATTAAGGGCGAAGCGCAAACGGCGCAGAATATCATTATTGGTCATGCTGTTATCTTTTGACTGAGCCGCGATTGCATAGCCTTCGCAGCGTAAAACTTACAATTGGCTAGCAGCCCATTTGGCGCGACTTTCACGACTTTCGCCAAGTCCGGCTTGTTCACGAAATGCTTTATAACTGTCGACGTCGAGCGGTACTAAACCGATCTCAACTTCCAACACCAGTTTACACTCTTTTTTAATGCGCCAAGCGGCGGTGTTGTACAACTCTGTCACGGGTAGCAAGCTGATAAATTCAGGGTTGTATTGCGTATAGAGTGCTTGAGTTGGATACACGACAAATGCCAAACGACGTTTTGGTTCTTTTTTAAACATGGCTTCAATTGAGTCACAGGTATTGAGTACTTGCATCTCAATGGTGTCATCAATCTCCAGCAGTTTTTTCTCGGCGAGTTCAGGAATCGGCTGTTGGCCAAGTTCCCACTGTTGTAACTCTTCAACGCTGCATTTGAGTACTTCGGCAGCTTTGGTTTCATCCAAACCCAGCGATAAACGTAAGCATTGAAACTCAAGCGGATTAAGGGCGTATTTCGCCATAACAATTACCTTTATTGGTTAGCTTTGCAGCCAGACTTCTTCGACCCACTGCCAGAATGATTCATAGGCGTTGTCTTCATCAAGAAATCCGTCTTGCCAAAAGTAGACGATGCCTTCTTCATTGACGCAGTAAAAGTCATCTCCAATCTGACAGATCGGCATCAAATGACGCGGCACTCCAATGGACCATGCGTAGGCGGTGACTTCTGGCAGATAGGTGTGCGAATAAGGGTCTGCGACGGTGACCGGTTCCAGTGAACCGACAATCACATCACTGGCATACATCAAGTATTCTTTCACTTCTGCCGGAATCGGCAGCAAAATCTGCTCTTCAGCTTCGACAATCTGATCAAAGCTCGGAAGCTCCAGCGGCACGGGTACAGTTTCGCTTTCTTGCTGCAGCTGTTCTATCACTTCATGCATGGCATTGCCCTCAAATGGCAGTTAAGGTGCGAGAGTATAACGGCTTGGCAAAAAGGCACAAGTTTTGTGCGAACACAGTGATAATAGAAACGAAAAAGGCGCTTTGCAGCGCCTTTTTACATCGATAAACCAATTACCAGATTTTCACCCGTTTCGCAGGCTCAATGTACATGCCATCACCCGGTTTTACATCAAAGGTGGTGTAGAACTGTGGCATATTTTCCAGAGACCCTAACGCGCGGAATTTCGCTGGTGAATGCGGGTCGGTCGCAACACGGTTACGTACCGCTTCCTCTTTGAACTTACCACGCCAAATTTGCGCAAAGCCCATAAAGAAACGTTGGTCGCCAGTAAGGCCTTCAATCTCAGGTGCTTCTTTACCATTAAGTGACTTTTTATACGCCTTATAAGCGATAGTCACACCTGACAAGTCACCGATGTTTTCACCCAGTGTCAGCTCACCATTGACGTGCAGATCCGGGTAAACGAAGAAACCGTTGTACTGTGCTACCAAGGCTTCGGTTTTTGCGTGGAATGCATCTAAGTCAGCCTTAGTCCACCAGTCACGCATATTGCCATCGCCATCATATTTGGCACCTTGGTCGTCAAAACCATGACCCATTTCGTGGCCGATCACTGCACCAATACCACCGTAGTTGACGGCGCTATCTGCCGCCATGTTAAAGAATGGCGGTTGCAGAATTGCTGCAGGGAATACGATTTCGTTCATGGTTGGGTTGTAGTACGCATTTACGGTTTGTGGCGTCATATGCCACTCATCGCGGTCGATTGGACCACCCAGTTTATCCAACGATTTTTGATGCTCTACCTGACCAGCACGCATTTCGTTGCCAACCAGATCATCGGCAGCAATGGTCAACTTGCTGTAGTCTTCCCACTTGTTTGGATAGCCGATCTTCGGATTAAATTTGGCCAGTTTGGCTTTAGCGGCCGCTTTGGTTTCTGGCGTCATCCAGTCCAGCTCATCAATGCTGTCTGCATAAGCTTGGCGCAGGTTTTCTACCAGTTGTTCCATGCGGGCTTTAGCTTCTGGAGTGAAATGACGTTTTACGTACACTTTCCCGACGACTTCACCTAGCAGATTGTTAACCTTACTAACGCCGCGCTTCCAACGTGGCTCAGGCTCTTCCTGACCATTTAATTTGCGGGCAAAGAAGTCAAAGTTTTCTTTATCAAAATCACTGCCGAGATCACCGGCAAAGTTGGTCAGCAGGTGCCAACGCAGATAGGTTTTCCAAGTGGCGATATCTGTGTCTTTGATCAACTTACCTAAGTCGGTAATAAAGCTTGGTTGACTGACAATAATGTCTGGTTGCTTATCAGCACCCAGCGCTTGGAGGTAGCTGTTCCAGTTGATTTCTGGTGCCAGTGTTTGCAGATCTGCCAGTGCGTACTTGTTGTAGGTTTTGGTGCTGTCACGACTTGCCACAACATCCCAATGCGCTTTCGCAATCGCCGTTTCCAGCTTCATGATCGCTTCAGCACTCTTGCGCGGTTTGTCCCAACCAGCCAGTTTGAACATGTTGATCATATGCTGTACAAACTGCTCACGGATTTTGACAAAGCGTTCAGCGTCGTTGAAGTAGTAATCGCGCTCTGGCAATGACAGACCGTATTGCCACAGGTGAGTGGCGTAACGGCTGGAATCTTTAGAGTCGATGTCGATGAAGAACGCTAGCGGCGTACCGCCACCGATGATTTGGCTTTCACCAAAATAGGCAACCAGTTCATCGGTAGATTTAATCGCATCAATTTTGGCTAACTCTGGCTTGAGCGGCGTGATGCCTAATTTATCCAGGGTTGCCGTGTCCATATAAGAGCGATACAGATCCGCGACTTTCTGTTCATCAGTGCCAGCTTTAAGATCTGTTTTGGCGGCCACATCTTCGATAATGGCTTTGATATCACTTTTGGATTTTTCACGCAGATCGTAGAAGGCGCCTACAGAGGTACGGTCAGCCGGAATTTCAGTTTTCTTAATCCAGCCACCGTTTACGTAGTCGTAGAAATCATCTTGTGGACGAACGCTTTTATCAAAATTGGCAAAGTCGATGCCTGATGTCAGCGCTGCTTTTACGGCAGTCGCCGCTTGGGTTTGTTGTGCTGGCGCTGCAGCCGCTGCCGTGTTCACTTTAGCTTCGTCATTACAGGCGCTTAATCCTGCAATCATGGTGGCACACAGGCCGCCAATCAGTAACTTATTCATTTTTAGTCCTTTATGGCTTTGCGAATATTGAATTGTCTGCAAAAAGCCTTCGCGATCTTGATTATCAGCCTGTGGCTGTCGCTTTGCAGTTGGCTAATGTTAAATTGTTATTACATTTTGTCTCAAGTATTGCCTGCTGCGAAATTGTCATCGAATGTTATCGCGTTTGTTCTTAGGCGTGCTTTCGCGGATAATGCGCCACCATAATTTGGCCTGTAATGAGTAGTGAACGTGCGACTGGATAAATTTATATGTGAGGCGACTGGCTTAACCCGTAATCTGGCCAAACGTGCATTAAAGCAGGGCGATATTGCTGTCGATGGCATCCTCGTAAAGGACGCTGGTTTTAAGCTGCATCCTGAGATGCAGGTGACGCTGGAAGGTGAGTTGCTGAGCTTAGTGGGAATGCGCTACATCATGCTGCATAAACCGCTTGAGACCCTCTGCTCCAATGTCGATGAAGTCTATCCGAGTGTGCTGAATCTGCTGGATGAACCGCACATTGAACGGTTACATTTTGCCGGCCGCTTAGATGCTGACACCACCGGACTTTTACTGATTACCGATGACGGACAGTGGTCCCATAAAGTGACCTCGCCAAAACGTGAATGCGGCAAACGTTATCGTGTCTGGCTGGCTGATCCTTTGTGCGATGAGGCGGAACAACTGTTTACTGAAGGTGTGGCACTTAATGGTGAAAAAGAGCTGACGCGTCCCGCAACACTGGAACGTGTGAGCGCTACCGAAGTCGTACTGACGATTACCGAGGGCAAATATCACCAAGTGAAACGTATGTTTGCTGCGCTGGGAAATAAAGTAACGGATTTGCATCGAGAGGCCATTGGCGAGATTGAATTGGATGAGGCATTAGCTCCCGGTGAATGGCGCTATTTGACCGACGCCGAAATTGCCAGCGTCGATCAATCCGCATAAGAGATTACACCTGCTTACTGGCGTTTGAGGGTAATGCCGCCACTGATGGTGGTGATGTAGAAATCTGCTTTGCCTGAACCCAATTGAAACTTGAGATTTTCGGCACCAGTGTACTTAGCTTTCACAGGTTTATCATCGCTGAGTTTATTGTGAATATCGCCACCTGGACCACCATTGATGCTGAATTCAACATCGGGCATGGTGCTGAAAATCAAATCAATATCACCACTGACGCTGTCTAATTGGGCCTTGTTGCTGATATTCGCCAAGGTCACCTTAATATTGCCGCTGACGGCGTGCAGTTCCAATGAGTCCAGTTGGCTGAGTTGTATTTCAGCACTACCTGATACCACGTCGGCGTACAAGTCGGTGGCACTGCTGGATGAGGTTAAATCACCGCTGACGACACGGTAACGGGCGGAACCACTGCTGTTTTGGTCGTGAATATTGCCTGACACGCTCTCGAGCATCAGCTTGCCTGCGACATCTTTGGTGTTGATATCGCCTGAAACACTGCGCACGTTAATATCACCCTTTAAGGTATTAAGTTTGATGTTGCCACTAATGCTGGCGGTGTCAATATTGCCTTCAAGCTGCTGCAGTTGATAGTTAGCCGAAATCCCTTTGATTTTTAAGTTGATCTGCTTAGGCACAAAAATTTGCAAGGCTGAGCCATTATCATCTGAACCTGAGAGCCGGTGCGGTAGCTTATCTTCTACGACAAAATTATTGCCCTTTTGCTGAAAGATAAGCCCTTCACTGCGTGCGTCCAAAGAGCCTTTAACGGCAATTTCGTCTTTGTCCCAACTGTTGACCTCAACATTGCCCCGTTGCACGCGAATATCGACTTTAGCGCCAGCACTAAGCTGTGCTTGTTGATCCACTTGCTGAGCAGCGAATAGAGCAGGGCTTAGCAACCCTGATACCAGCAGTAATACAGTGGCTAATTTCATATTTGCAGTCCTTGTTGTACAGAATTCATTTGCGTTGGCAGTTGTTGGCCTTGCGTCAGCAATTCAATCTGACGCTGTTGGGTCCATAACCACAATTGCCATAATTGTTGGTCACGCGGATTTTGTTCTAAGGCGTGATAGATCTTGTCAGAGGCTTCTTGTAATTGACTGACACCTTGGCTAAGTGGCGCGGTTAAACTCGCTTTTTGCCATTGACCGAAGTGTCCGCTTTGTTCTAACAGCGCTATCTGTTGTTGATGCTGTTGCTTTAAGGTCGCGAGCATTGCCAGCATTTGCGGGTCATTGTCGACGCGGTGCTGCGAAAACTGGTAACCCAGCAATGCCGCAAGCAACAATGAACAGGCAATAGATAATCCTCTCCAGGAAACGTTTAATGCCGGTTTTGATGCTGCTGATTGCTCAAGCTTGGTGGCAATGTCGGGCCACAAATCCCTTTCGGGGCTTAGTTCGGTAGGCGTTTGCTCTATTAGTTCGTCGAGTGTTGGCTTACTCATGACAACATCTCCTTAAGTAATGCTCTGGCTCTGTGATATTGCGCTTTACTGGTACCGGCGCTGGTGCGCATCAGTTGGGCAATCTCTTCGTGGCTGTATCCTTCGATGGCAAACAGAACAAAGACAATGCGGGCGCGTTCCGGCAGTTGCAATACATGTTTGTCTAACAACATGCTGTCGAGCAGTTCTGTTGTTGGGGCCGTAGATTCAGCGCCTGAACTTTCGGGTAAAAAACGGGCCCAGAAACTCCGTTGTTTTTTTAGTGTGGTAAGCGCTTGGTTCACACTTAGGCTGTGTAGCCAGGTGCTGAATTTACTGTCGCCACGAAACTGCTCGAGTTTTTCCCAGGCGCGGATAAAGCAGTCTTGCGTCATTTCTTCTGCCAGCGGCACTTGCCCGGCAATACGAAAACACAAGGCATAAACGCGCTGATGATGCTGCTTGTATAACTGCTCAAACGCCTGTGTATCGCCACGGCGTGCTCGCTGGACCAGTCGTTGTTCGTCATCATTATTGGTTAACGCAGCACTTGCAGTCACACGATTCCTTGTCAACGTTTGTTGTAATTTGCAGATTAGATAATGGCAGTAACCTAAATGGTTTAAAAACAGTAGAAAAATTTTTTCAATACCGCGTTAGCGGGGGACTGTGCCCGAATTAACGCGTTAGCATCCCTCAGTTAAAAATAGTCGGACATTTAGCGGAAATCTCGCCGTTGAACTATGTTTTGATCTCCAGCAGAAATTCTACCTATACAGGGAATTAAGCTATGCTGATTCGACATAAATTGGTTCTGAGCGCTGTGGTGTCGGTGGGTGCTCTGGTGGCGATGTTTATTCTCAAGCAGTATTCATCGTCGACTGAGTCTGAACTATCACGCGCATCTGCGTTAGTGCAGCAACTTGATAATCAGGTATTGACGCTACGCAAACACGAAAAAGACTTCTTTGCCCGTCTAGACATGCAGTATGTCGAGAAGCATCAAGCCACGTTTCAGCAATTGTCCCCGTTAATGCAGGAACTGACTACTTTGTTTCGGCATTACGATATTCCCACTGCCGAAGCGGATAAATTAAACGGTGATCTCAGCCGTTATGCACAACTGTTTTCCGACGTGGTGACTTTGCAACAACAGATTGGGCTTACGCCAAAAACAGGCCTCTACGGTGGGCTGCGTGATGCCGTGCATCAGGTCGAAAGTCTGTTAGACAAACACGAAAGTAATGCTTTATTGGTGCGTATGTTACAGCTGAGGCGTAACGAGAAAGACTTTATGCTGCGGCGCGATATGAAGTATGTCGACACCTTCTCTGGTAACTACGATAAATTCTTACAGCAGTTAAAAATGAGCGGATTGGACGAGGATGTTAAAGCCAATATTCGCCAGTTGATAGCCCAGTATAAATCCTCCTTTATGGCTTTGGTTAATGGCGAAAAAACCTTAGGGCTTGATGAAACCCAAGGCAAAATGGCGCTGTTGCGGGATGCCATTACGGCCACGGAAGATTCAACCCAACAACTTATGTTACAGGCTAATGCCCGTATTGCGGCAGAGCAGCAAGCCACCTTTATGTGGGGCATTATCTTGTTCGGGTTAATCACCGTGATGTTGCTTTGGGGCACCATTCTCATTATCCGCAGCATTGTGAAGCCAGTGGATAGCATCAGTAAAGCGATTGCCGATGTGGAGCAAAGTAAGAACTTATCGCTTCGCTGTGAAATCCGTCGCGAAGATGAACTCGGACAAATTGGGGCTCACTTTAATAATATGGTGAGCAGTTTTCAGGACGTCATTCGACAAGTACTGGATTCGGTCGCGACTATGCGTACTGCATGCGACCAACTCTCCAAAAATGCGCGCCAAACCTCTTCTGGGGTGATGCAGCAACTGAACGAAACCGACATGGTGGCGACCGCCATTACCGAAATGGGCTCTACTGTTGAAGAGATTGCACGAAATACTGAAAAAGCCGCCGCTCGCGCCTCACAAAGTCATCAAAATGCGTTGCTTGGTCAGCAAGGCGTAGAACAAAGTATTGAGCAGATCCAAGTGTTAGCCGCACAGTTAAATGAATCGGCCAAAGTCGTGGCGGAATTAGAGCATGACAGCCAAACCATTGGCAGTGTGTTGGAAGTGATCCGCGGTATTGCGGAACAAACTAACTTGCTGGCATTGAATGCGGCGATTGAAGCGGCGCGGGCTGGTGACTTAGGCCGCGGCTTTGCCGTGGTCGCGGATGAAGTGCGTAACCTTGCGATGCGGACTCAGGAATCGACTGAAGAGATTGCGGGCATCATTCATACACTGCAAAACCGTACTGGCAGCATTGTAACCATCATGCGCCAAAGTCAGCAGCAGGGCACCACCAGTGCCGAACAATCAGCGCAGGCGGGGCAGTTATTACATGAAATTACTGGAGATATTACCGAAATCATGGATATGAACACGCAAATTGCCGCAGCGGTAGAAGAGCAAAGTACCGTTGCCGCTGAGATTAACCGCAATGTGGTGGCAATCCGCGATATCGCTGACTCGTCGGCTCAAGCGGCTAATGACAACTCTACGGCTTCTGAAGAGGTGCGGCATCTAGCGGATGGGCTGCATCACGCGGTTAGCCAGTTTCGTATTTGATGAGGATAGTTCGGCAGGGATGCCAATGACGAAATTTAGATACAAAAAAACCTCGTAAAAACGAGGTCTTTAGTTGGTACAGGTGAGAAGACTTGAACTTCCACGCCCGTGAGGGCACCAGCACCTGAAGCTGGCGTGTCTACCAATTCCACCACACCTGCACAACAGAGTCTCAGGATAATCGATTTTATATAGTTGGTACAGGTGAGAAGACTTGAACTTCCACGCCCGTGAGGGCACCAGCACCTGAAGCTGGCGTGTCTACCAATTCCACCACACCTGCACAACAGAGTCTCAGGATAATCGATTTTATATAGTTGGTACAGGTGAGAAGACTTGAACTTCCACGCCCGTGAGGGCACCAGCACCTGAAGCTGGCGTGTCTACCAATTCCACCACACCTGCACTGTACTTAACTATATTTTTCGGTTTCCCGACACCTTTAAAATAAAGGTGGTGCCCGAACCCGGAATCGAACCAGGGACACGCGGATTTTCAATCCGCTGCTCTACCAACTGAGCTATTCGGGCGACGGCGTGCATTAAAAGGCTTTTGTGGTTTTGAGTCAACTCTTTTCTAAGAAATATTTCAAAACATCGAGCGTTTGAGCAAGTTTTATTCGAAAAGAATTCGCACTGTGCTTCGATGGCGTAAAAGCGCCCATTTATGCGCCTTTCCGGCGGATTCAAAGACGTGGGTTTTGTCGTCTAGCGCAAAGATTTAAGCGACAATCCCAATAAAAAAGCCCCTGTTATAGGGGCTTTAGTCTGGGTTTAACTATTAGCCGTTATTTGCCACTAATTCATTGGCAGGGAAGTTGGCCTTCATTACTTCTAATACGTGTTGACGCATCTTGGTCTGTCCGAGTTCTTGGTAGGCTTGCGCCATAATTTCCAGTCCACGTTCAACGTAAGGCGTGTCGCTATAGGTTTCGAGTACGGTTTGTGCGCGAACGGCTGCTGCGCTCCATGCATCAATCTTGATGTAGTATTCCGCCACACGAATCGCGTAACTTGCGAGACGGTCTTTCAAATACTGCATGCGTTGCTGTGCATCGGCTGCATATTTGCTATTCGGGTAACTACGTAATAAGCGGTTGAAATCTTTGAAGGCATCCTGCGCATACTGAGGATCACGGTCAGTACGGTCGATGTTCAACATATTGTGCAGGAAATAGTTATCGGCCTGCATGTTCACCAGACCGCGCATATAAATCACGTAGTCACTGTTGGGATGGGTCGGGTTAAGTTTTAAAAACTTATCAATGTTAGCCAGCGCGTCAGCAGTGCTGTCCTGCTTGTAGTATGCATAAATCAGATCCAGTTGAACCTGATCTTTATAGGCACCAAACGGGAAGCGAGAGTCCATCTGCTCCAATGTTTTTGCTGCTTTAGCAAAGTTGCCATTGGTCATAGCCGTTTGCGCTTGGCTGTAGAGCACATCAACTGTCTCTTTGCCGGTAAAACCGTCATCTGGATTGCTACTACATGCTGCTAGGGCCAATGAAAAAAAGGCGATGGCAGCGCCTTTGACAAATATATGCATACTTCTATTGGTGTCTTTTTGAAAGTTGTTGTTAAGAAATTCACCATTTCGCGATAAAATGGTCAATTCCCGTGTTTAACTGAATTAACACAGTTCTATGACCCCAATATTTGGGGACGGTTCCTATGACGCAAGAGATTAATCTAAAAAGCGAGATATCAGCAACCCAAACAGGCCAGAGATTAGATCAGGCTGTGGCCGAATTGTTTGCTGATTATTCCAGAACACGCCTCAAAGAGTGGATTCTGGCTGGTAATGTAAGCATTGATGGCGAGGTTGTCACTCGTCCTCGAGAAAAAGTGCTCGAAGCACAGATTATTGAAATTAATGCGCAGATTGAAGAAGAAACAGTCGCCGAAGCGCAAGCCATCGACCTCGATATTGTTTATGAAGATGACCATATTTTGGTGATTAACAAACAAGCTGGGTTGGTGGTACATCCCGGCGCCGGTAATCATGATGGCACTTTGATGAATGCTTTGCTGCATCATTGTCCCAATATCGAGCATGTCCCGCGTGCTGGTATTGTGCATCGTCTCGACAAAGACACCACAGGTTTGATGGTGGTGGCGAAAACCGTTGAGGCACAAACCCATCTGGTTGCTGCACTGCAAGCGCGTGACATCACTCGT
Organism: Shewanella mangrovi; assembly: GCF_000753795.1. GTDB lineage: Bacteria > Pseudomonadota > Gammaproteobacteria > Enterobacterales > Shewanellaceae > Shewanella > Shewanella mangrovi. The sequence continues at coordinate 5,484 of NZ_JPEO01000006.1, read as the reverse complement.
GAGTATGAAGCGATAGTCATGGGCACCATGACGGCTGGTGGCACTGTGGATGAACCCATTGGCCGCCATCCAACCAAGCGCACGCACATGGCAGTGCATCATAGTGGTCGTCCGTCGGTAACGCATTATCGTGTAGCGGAAAAATTCCGTGCGCATACGCGCCTGCGCTTGCGCCTTGAAACTGGCCGTACTCACCAAATTCGTGTGCATATGGCGCATATCGGCCATGTGTTGGTGGGCGATCCAGTTTATGGCGGTCGTCCAAAACCGCCAAAGTCGGCCAGCCCAGAATTTATTGAAGTGCTGAAAGGCTTTAAGCGCCAAGCTTTGCATGCGATTCGTCTGGAGTTAGTCCATCCCATCGATTTGGAAGTGATGAGCTGGCAAGCGCCAATTCCTGATGACATGGTGGCACTGACCAAAGCATTACGTAAAGATACGGAAGAACACCCAGAGGATATGCTCTATTGATCCCCGCTGACTGGTTTATCCCATCAGGTGTCCATATTGCCTTTACTGATCGCCATGGCGGCGTCAGTAAGGCGCCATATGATAGCCTTAATCTAGGCGACCATGTTGAGGATGATCCAATCGCAGTGACTCGCAACCGAGAGCTACTGCAAGAGCAGTTTGCATTGCCTGCGATGCCGCAGTGGCTAACACAGGTGCATGGTGTCGATGTCGTTGATGTCGACTCTGATGCCAATCGGCGTGCTGATGGAGCCTTTAGCCAACAAGCGCAAACCGTATTGGCCGTGATGACCGCAGATTGTCTACCGGTACTTTTATGTGATGCGAGCGGGCAGCAAATCGCAGCATTGCATGCAGGCTGGCGCGGGCTCTGCAATGGGATTTTGGAAGCGGGCGTGGCAAAATTTGCCCAAGGTAGCGAGTTGTATGCTTATCTTGGTCCTGCGATTGGTCCAAAAGCTTTTGAAGTCGGGTCAGAGGTGCGGGCGGCTTTTTTAGCTAATACCCCTAATGCTGCATTGTGTTTTCAGCCCTCAACCATGGCCAATTCCGCGGGGAAATATCTTGCTGATTTAGCCAAGCTTGCGCAGTTGCGCCTTGAAGCGGCAGGTGTTGTCCACATCTATTCATTGGGTGATTGTACTTACACGCTTGATACGCGTTATTTTTCATATCGCAGAGAATCGGTTACTGGCCGCATGGCGTCGCTTATCTGGCGTGATTAAAGCGTAAGTCGCAGCGGTTTCGTCAGCAAAATTGTTCAGCGAACAAGCAAAATTCTTTCTCCTCAGGCTTGAATTAGCCCCAATTACCCCCACATTTAAAACAACGAAGTTATTCCTCTATTTTGAGATTGTTAGGAGGGGATATGCGACTCGATCGTATGACCAACAAATTCCAAATTGCTATCTCAGATGCACAGTCTCTGGCGCTAGGACGCGATCATCAGTTTATAGAACCTGTCCATCTGATGATGGCTTTGTTAAACCAAGATTCTGGCTCGATCCACCCTTTGCTGACGCAGGCGGGGATTCAGGTCAGTACCTTGCGTTCGTTATTGACCCAAGAGCTGGAACGTCTGCCACAGATTGAAGGTACTGGCGGTGACGTGCAACTGTCACAGGCTTTGATCCGTTTGCTAAATCTGTGTGACAAGCTAGCGCAAAAGCGTAGCGATAAATTCATTTCTAGCGAGCTCTTTGTACTCGCCGCATTAGAAGGCGGTGATGTGCTGGCAAAATGCTTGAAACAAGCTGGTGCCACCAAAGAGCTGATGGAAAAAACCATCGAGCAGATCCGTGGCGGTCAGAAAGTGGATGATCCCAATGCCGAAGATCAGCGCCAAGCTCTGAAAAAATATACTGTCGATCTCACCGAACGCGCCGAACAAGGCAAGCTGGATCCGGTTATTGGCCGTGACGACGAAATTCGCCGTACCATTCAGGTGTTACAACGCCGCAGCAAAAATAACCCGGTGTTGATTGGTGAGCCTGGTGTCGGTAAAACCGCCATCGTTGAAGGTTTAGCGCAACGTATTGTTAATGGCGAGGTTCCCGAAGGTATCAAAAACAAACGCGTATTATCGCTGGATATGGGATCGTTAGTGGCCGGGGCAAAATATCGCGGTGAATTCGAAGAGCGCTTGAAAGCAGTGCTTAATGAATTGTCGCAGGAAGAAGGCCAAGTCATCCTGTTCATTGATGAACTGCATACTATGGTGGGGGCGGGCAAATCTGAAGGCTCGATGGATGCCGGCAACATGCTCAAACCGGCGTTGGCGCGTGGTGAACTGCACTGCGTTGGCGCGACCACATTAGATGAATATCGTCAGTATGTGGAAAAAGATGCTGCATTGGAGCGTCGTTTCCAAAAAGTGCTGGTGGATGAACCTAGCGTGGAAGACACCATCGCCATTTTACGTGGTTTGAAGGAACGCTATGAGCTGCATCACCACGTAGAGATCACCGATCCGGCGATTGTGGCAGCAGCGACCATGTCGCACCGTTATATCTCCGACCGTAAGCTGCCGGATAAAGCTATCGATCTGATCGATGAGGCAGCCTCAAGCATTCGTCTACAGATCGACTCTAAACCTGAGCCGCTAGATAAATTAGAGCGCCGAGCCATCCAATTGAAGTTGGAAGAGCAAGCGTTGGTAAAAGAGAACGATGAAGCCAGCCGTAAACGCCTCGACCATCTGCGTACCGAGTTGGATGATGTTGAACGTAAAGCGGCAGAACTGAACGAAGTGTGGTTTACCGAGAAAGCCGCGTTAGCGGGAACTCAGCATATTAAGGCTGACCTCGAACAAGCGCGTATGGATTTGGAAGTGGCTCGTCGTGCCAGTGACTTAACCCGTATGTCTGAGTTGCAATATGGCCGTATTCCAGAGTTGGAAAAACAGCTGGATCTGGCGGCACAAGCAGAAATGCAGGATATGCAGTTACTCCGTAACAAGGTTACTGATGTTGAGATTGCGGAAGTGCTATCGAAAGCTACCGGCATTCCTGTGTCAAAAATGCTGGAAGGTGAGCGCGAAAAGCTGCTGCATATGGAAGATGCGCTGCATGAGCGAGTGATTGGCCAAAGTGAAGCGGTTGATGCGGTGGCGAATGCGATTCGTCGTAGCCGCGCGGGCTTAGCCGATCCTAACCGCCCAATTGGTTCGTTTCTATTCTTAGGGCCTACCGGGGTCGGGAAAACCGAGCTGTGTAAATCGCTAGCGAAATTCCTGTTCGATACCGAAGGCGCAATGGTACGTATCGATATGTCGGAATTCATGGAGAAACACTCTGTGTCGCGTTTGGTTGGCGCGCCTCCGGGATATGTCGGCTACGAAGAAGGTGGTTATCTGACCGAGGCTGTTCGCCGTCGTCCATATTCAGTGATTCTGCTCGATGAAGTAGAAAAGGCGCACCCTGATGTGTTCAATATCTTGCTGCAAGTTTTGGATGATGGTCGACTGACTGATGGACAAGGCCGCACAGTGGACTTCCGCAATGCGGTGGTGATCATGACATCTAACTTAGGTTCCGATGTGATTCAGGAACACTTTGCTACCGCATCTTATGATGAGATGAAGCAGCAAGTACTGAACGTGGTGCAGATGCACTTTCGTCCTGAGTTCTTGAACCGTATTGATGAAACCGTAGTGTTCCATCCGTTGGAAGCTGAACATATCAAGAGTATTGCGGCGATTCAGATTGAAACTTTGCGCCAACGTTTGGCTGAAAAAGAGTATCAATTGGACATCAGCGATGCTGCTTTGGACTTTATTGCCAAAGCCGGGTTTGATCCTGTCTATGGTGCGCGGCCGTTGAAACGCGCCTTGCAGCAAGAGGTGGAAAACCCATTAGCGCAAAGCTTACTGCAAGGTAAGTTGTTGCCAGGCAAAACCATCCATGTTGATTTTCGAGAAGGTGAGCTGACTTTCCGTCAATAGGGAAAATGCTAAAAAGGAGCGCGTTGCGCTCCTTTTTGTTTGGGATAGCCAACAAATGCTTAAGATTTGCCACAGAACAATTTAATTCGCTCTTGTTGTGTGGCGATTTGCTGTTGTCGCTCTTCTTCTGTCATCTGTACAGTTTCACCTGTGGCGGGATCAGTACGTTGTAAGCGCGTGTGAGTGTTGAGCACATTTAACTGAAAGGTGGCTTGTTCACAAATAGACTTTGCCTGCTCAGCATTTTGCACAGTGGCTTTACTCGTAGCAGTCTCAGGTGCTGCAGCAGGTTCGCTTCTCTCTGGAGCAACCGTGCCTATTTTCTTCGGTTCCATGCTGGCTGCATCGAGTTGCTGAACTTGTTCGCCTTCGGCTGGTGGGTCCTGACTAAAATGAGCAACCCCATTTTTATCAACCCACTTATAGATAGTGGTGGCGTTGGCGATTGGCAGCGCTAGCATTGCTAGCATGACGACTAACAAACTGTTCCTTAACATTGTTCAAATCCGTCCGTCGGTTATGCACAGATGAGTATTTACTGTGCTATCTTTGGCCACTATGCATCGTTATAACATGTCTTGGATAAGTGTATGCAAAATTCTTCTATGCCAACAGTAAAAAACAAAGGGATTTATCTGTTACCAAACCTGCTTACAACTGCAGGACTATTTTCCGGATTTTATGCCGTTATTGCGTCGATGAATGATCGCTTTGAGGCTTCAGCCATCGCTATCTTTGTCGCGATGATATTCGATGGCCTCGATGGACGAATGGCACGCCTGACCAATACTCAAAGTGCCTTCGGTGCTGAATATGATTCGATGGCGGATATGGTGTCCTTTGGTATGGCGCCAGCATTGATTGCCTACAATTGGGGATTATCTGAATTAGGTAAAATAGGTTGGCTAGCTTGCTTTATCTATTGTGCAGGCGCTGCGTTACGTCTGGCACGCTTTAATACACAAGTGGGTATTGCTGATAAGCGTTATTTTCAGGGACTAGCTAGTCCGGCAGCGGCCGCAATTATTGCAGGCTCTGTTTGGGTTGGACAGGACTATGGGGTTGAAGCGACTTCTGTGTCTTGGTTATTTGGGCTGATAACGGCGGCAACGGGGTTACTCATGGTCAGCAATTTCCGTTATGCCTCATTTAAAGAGATCGATTGGCGCGGCAAAGTTAACTTCTTAGTCATGTTATTGGTGGTTGCTGTATTTGTGGTGATTTCAGTAGACCCTGCATTAATCCTCTGTTGCCTCTTCTATCTATATGCGTGCTCAGGTCCTTTTACGACACTCAGAAGTGTAGAAAAGCTAAAAGTCTCGGATGTTATTGGTGATGAGGATGTCGATACTATTATACCGACTGCTGAATCTATGCCGGAATCCCAGCAACAAGAGAAGCATTAAGTTAATTGATAGGTGGTTTTGTTATTGTGTAAAGACCTTTGTGCTTGCCTTTAGTTTTCAATGTGTAATCAAAATGTTTAATCGTGCATTTATTACGCTGTTGAAAGATATTTTTAATATTTCCGCTTGCGCACTTTTCTGATGTCCCTATAATGCGCACCCACT
>NZ_JPEO01000005.1 GCF_000753795.1 Shewanella mangrovi | reverse complement strand
TTTCAAACTTATTTTTCGCCTCGTGATGAGTCTCCTCATCACCACCTCAACTGCCTTTGCTTTCGCGCTGTGCCGTCTCAGTGGGTGCGCATTATAGGCACCTCAAAAAACTCCGCAACCCCTTTTTTAAAGAAAAAAGATCGCTTGTTGATCTTTTCAACAATACGCGATCTTTTTCAGCAATTTCGGCGTTATTTGGCCGTTTTTGAAGTTGCGTTGCCGCTTTTTTGGTGTTTTTCGGCAAGTTTGCGGATCTTATTCTCCACTTTCGGATCATCCCAATCCACAAAACTTCTCACAAAGGCGACTAAAGTGCCGTTGGTATCAAGAATGAAAGTGGCTGGAATGGTATCAAGCGGAAAGATCGCACTCAGTTTCATGTGTGGATCATAGAAACTGCTGAAACCCTGCATGCCTCGTTCGTCCAAAAATGCACGTACCTGAGGTTGTTCTACTTGATCAATAGAGATTGGCACAAGTACAACATTGTCATCTTTCAGTCGTTGACTAAATCGATTAAGCGCGGGTAATTCGCGCACGCACGGCGGACACCAAGTCGCCCACATATTCACAATCACAACTTTGCCGCGGTATTGGGTAAAGTCGTGTGCTTGTCCTTGAGCATCATTAAATGCAACCGTTTTCAACGGGAAGCCATGAGGAAGTACATTGATGCGGTCTGCCGTCGAACTTGCTGCAACAGTTGCCTTTGCAGTGGGCTCATTAGCAGACGCGTTTGCCACAAAAGTGGCAAACGCGGCGGTTAACGCAAACAGAAGATGGTGAACTTTCATTAGCGATTCTTCAGTAATTCGGCGAGTTTTTGCTGGTCTTCGTCGGAGATTTCCTCAACGGCGACAGCACCACGCTGTTTACGAATGAAGATAAACGCAATCAGTCCACCTAGAAGCAACAAAGCAATAGGACCTAACCATAAGATATAGGTTTTACTATCTAGGCGTGGTTTATACAGTACAAAATCACCATAACGGCTGGTCATGAACTGGACAATCTCATCATCACTCTTGCCCGCATCTACCATTTGGTAGACTTCCATACGCAGGTCACGAGCTACTGGCGAGTTAGAATCCACGATGTCTTGGTTTTGGCATTGTGGGCAACGCAAAGTGCGTGCTAGCTCCATCGCATGTTTCTGATTCGCTTCATTTTTGAACTGATACGTATCAACCGGCGTAGCATTCGCTAGCTGACTAACACCCAGTACTAATGCTATACCTGCCAAAATGGCGAACAACCGTGATTTCATGATGTTTTACCTGCCACAGCTTCCTGTTTTAGCTTCTGAATAATTGGAAAGATGGTTTCGTTCCAAGTGCGCATATCGATAGGGCCCGCGTAACGGTAACGAATAATACCGTTATGATCGACCACAAAGCTTTCTGGCGCACCATACACACCGAGATCAAGCCCTAAGCGACCATCTTTATCATAGATATTCATCGCATATGGATCGCCTTTGAACTTCAGCTCTTTTACTGCTGCCTCGCGTTCGTCGCGATAATTGATACCGTATATCGGCACAATATTTTGCCGTGCGAGCTTCAGTAAATAAGGATGCTCATATTTACAAGACGGACACCAAGTTGCCCAAACGTTCATGATATATACCTGACCTTTGAGGTCATGGTTAGTGATCTTAACGTTTGGATCTTCCAATTTTTCAAGATTAAAGTCAGGTACAGGGCGACCTTCCAAAGCAGAGTCCAACTCTTTTGGATGCAGATACAAACCTGCATAGAGGAAGTATCCCAGAACCAAGAACAATACTAACGGAATAAAAAGTACCAGCTTTTTCATATTTCACTCTTTATCCAATTAAGCCGATGCCAAATCTGCTTTCTTATCAGCGGCAGCATTTTCTTTTGCAACAGCGTCTTTCGCTTTTACGCGGTAACGTTTGTCAGATGCTGCAAACAACCCGCCGATCATCATGAACACACCGCCAAACCACAACCAACGTACAAATGGTTTGTAGTTCAAACGTACGGCAAATTCAGTGTTGCTGATTGGGTCACCCATAGTGATGTAAAGGTCACGGAATAAGCCCCAATCGATACCCGCTTCGGTCATATCCATAGTGCGCACATTATATTGACGGCGATCAGGCTTCAGGAAAGCGATCTCTTTACCATCTTTTGTCACACGTACTTGGCCTTGCTTGGCGGTATAGTTAGGACCTGCCACATTCTTAGTTTCTAAGTAGTGGAAGGTGTAACCCGCGAGCTCTTGGCTAACACCTGGGCCCATACGAACACTTTTCTCGACCGAGTAGTTCGACACCATAGTGGCACCCACTACCGAGACGGCAATACCCAAGTGAGCAATCACCATACCGAGTTGTGAACGACCTAAACGGCTCATGTTCACCTTACCGTCGCTACCTTTTACGATAGTCAACGCTGCTTGGATAGTCGCCAAGAATACCCACAGTGCGGTGCCCATGCCAAACACGACCCACAGGTTGAGTTCACCACCAGCAATGAAAGGTACGGCTAAGCCAAACACCAATGAGACAATTGCAGGGATCAGCAATTTACGTTTAATTTCGCCGGCTTTCGCTTTCTTCCAGCGAATGATTGGACCTATGCCCATAAACACAAAGGCAACCAACGACAACGGCACAAACACCGCGTTGAAGTATGGCGGGCCAACTGAGATTTTACCCATGCCCAACGCATCGATCAGCAGTGGGTAGAGAGTCCCCAACAATACTGTGGCTGAAGCAACGGTCAAAATGACGTTACATACCAGCAGCATGGTTTCTTTAGACCACAATTCAAAGCGTGCAGGACTGTTCATATCACTGGCGCGGAAGGCAAACAGTGTCAGCGAACCACCGATAGTGATACCGAGCAGCAACAGAATAAACAGACCACGGCTTGGGTCAGCGGCAAATGAGTGCACTGAAGTCAGCACGCCAGAACGTACAATAAAGGTACCCAGCAAACTCAGTGAGAAGGCAAAGATCGACAGTAGTACTGTCCAGTTGCGGAAAGCACCACGCTTTTCAGTTACCACCAAAGAGTGCAACAACGCAGTACCAACTAACCATGGCATAAAGGAAGCGTTTTCTACTGGATCCCAGAACCACCAGCCGCCCCAGCCCAGTTCGTAATATGCCCACCAAGAGCCCAGTGCGATACCACCTGTAAGGAAGATCCACGCAGCCAAAGTCCAAGGACGTGTCCAACGAGCCCATGCGGCATCCAAACGACCACTCATCAATGCCGCGATAGCAAATGCAAATGGCACCGAGAAACCTACATAGCCGAGGTACAACATAGGTGGGTGGAAAATCAAACCTACGTCTTGCAGCATTGGGTTCAGGTCACGACCTTCCATCGGCGCAGGAATCAGACGTTCAAACGGACTTGAAGTCAGCAACATGAACAGTGAGAAACCGATAGTGATGATGGCGAGAATAGCCAGCACCCGTGCAGTCATCACTTCTTCTAAGCCTTTGCTGAAGAATGCCACTGCAGCAGTCCACACAGAAACAGCAAATACCCAGAACAACAGAGAGCCTTCATGGCCCCCCCAGACAGCAGCTATTTTAAAGAAAATCGGCAACTCTGAATTAGAGTGCGCCGCGACATATGCGACAGAAAAGTCATCGGTCGCGAATGCGTAAGCCAGCGATAAAACCGACAGGGTAATAAAGAAAGTCATACCGTAACTTAGCGGCCACGCGTAGCGCACCAGGTACTGGTCCTTTTTGGCTACACCTACTAGCGGCACAATTGCTAACAACACAGCAAATGCTAGACCGATGATCAGTGCAAAATGTCCAAGTTCTGGGATCATGGTTATTCCTCAGGTTTAGTTTTCGTTGTCAAACACCTTGAATGACGAACGAACACACGACTAAACAGCTCATACAACACATTGAAAAATATTGATAAAAATCTTTTATAACTAGCTTAACTTAATTGAGCTTCAGCTCATTTTAGTATTTGCTATTGTTCATGTCTGCCACTTTGAGTCAAATATGGGTTTCGGCTCTCATTCTCCGCTTCCCGCGATAAAACTTGGTTATCAGGCAGAACTCTTGGCTGTGACTCGACTTTGTAGCAGAAGTTTCATCCGTTTATTAAGTAAAATAAGAACTGTGAACCAGTGCCCAAACATGACGATTGGATTTATGACCCGCGGTTATATTACTGTTCAATGAAACATCTTTACGTAATAATTCGGGGCCATTGGCAGCGACATCCAATCGTCCGCGTAATCACCAACCTAGTGAAAAGTGAATAATGACTACCTTCTGGATTTTCATCGTGATTGTGGTGCTAGTGAGTCTAGCGCTGATTTGGATCCCACATTTTCGGCAGAAAAAACTGCTCGAAGCCGGTGAGAGTGGTGTGCGTCAGCAGGCCAACCTCGAACTATTCAACGAACGCTTAGCCGCGTTAGAAAAAGAACTCAGCGACAACGTATTGGATCAAAAAGAGTTTGATTCGTTGAAGCAAGAGCTCGAAGTCAGCTTGCTGCAAGATATTAAGCAAGGCCAAGACGAATCATTCAATGAGCAAGGCAAACGTAAAAGTGCGCTTTGGCCTAGCCTGATGTCAGTGGCGGTGATTATCGTGGCTGGCGTAATGTATCAGCGTTTAGGCGCTTATCAAGAAATGGAAAACACCGCAGCGGCAACGCCAGCGAACCCTCATGCGGGTATGTCGCCTGAGCAGTTGATGCAGATGCGGGTCGAGATGATTGAGCAGCAAGTTGCCGCTGAACCTGAGAACAGCCAAGCTTGGTTCAATTTAGGCCATGCCTATATGCAGGCTGGCATGTTTGATAAATCCATCTCTGCTTTCGACAAAGTGATCAGTCTGGTCGGTGAACACGCAGAATTGCTCGGTCCTAAAGCCACCGCGCTTTATTACAAAGCAGGGCAAAAGATGATCCCAATTGTGCAGAAACTGATTGATCGCTCACTGGCGTTGGATCCGCACGACCCATCTACATTGTTGTTGGTTGGTATGGATGCGTTCTACACCGCCGATTATCAAAAAGCGATCGATAGCTGGCAGAAGATTCTTGAAAGTGATCGCAGCGACATTGATCGCAAGGCCATCATCAGTGCGATAGATTCCGCGAAGATGCGCCTGCAAGCCAATGACGGCACCATGCCAAACGATGCAACTCACGCCAACCTCAAAGCAGAAGACAAGGCCGCCAGTGCTGAGACTGCAGCAAAGACTGTGACGGTAAAACTGTCAGTGTCACCGGAGTTGGCTAGCAAAGTAAGCAATACCGATATGATTTTCGTTTTTGCTCGCCCAACCGAAGGTCCAAGTGTGCCAGTTGCCGCAACGAAAGTCAGCGCTAAAGCATTACCTGTGACGGTAGTTTTGGACGACACCACCAATATGGGCGGCAGCGTCAAACTGAGTGAAAGCAAAAATGTTGAAGTGATTGCCGTGCTGTCCAAACACGGTAACCTCAAGCCAGAAGCGGGTGACTTACGCGGCAAACTGGCAAGCATTGATGTTGGCGGTACTGGCGACTTGGTGTTAGATACTGAAGTTCAGTAACCCAGCTCGCATCAACTGATGATACGCATATAAAAAAACCGGCAATTGCCGGTTTTTTTATATCAATACTTTCGCAACTTACTTGGCTTTTTTCTTCGCCATAAATTCTATCGACGCTTTATAGTCATCATCGCTACAGCTGCTGCACATCGCTTTAGGCGGCATATTGCCTTTACCTTCTTTGACGGCCTGCAGCAGTGAAGGCATGCCTTTATCCATCAAAGATTTCCACGCGGCTTCGTCGTGTGCTCGCGGAGCACCGCCTACGCCACTGGCGTGACAGAACATACACGATTTATTGTAAATCGCTTCTCCATCTGCCGCCTGTGTGGCGACAGAAAACAAACCCGCCGCAATCACGGCAATCACTCGCATCTTCATCATCATTAGTGATATTCCTGGCTTCATTTCACATAGCTTGCCTGCACCTTCGCCAGCGCAGAACTGTTCCATTGCTGCTCCAGCCTACAACAAAATTTAGTGACAACACATCTTTTTGTGAGCCATCTCTCATGTTGTCGCGACTAAGCATCTAAAGATAAAGAAGACACTAATGTATGATTAACTTAACAATAAGTTCAGAAAAGTTATTTTTTATTGGAAGCACATCGCATTGCTGAAACTTCGTTGGCCATATTGGTAAACGCAAAAGTAGCTTTATGTTAGGATTATCGCGTTTCCTAAAGTGCGTGTTTTATCGAGGGTTAAGTGACAAAACAAGACTCCAAAGCATTGCTGTCGGCCAATAGCCTCACTTGTATTCGCGAAGAGCGGATCTTGTTTGACGAGCTGAGTTTTACCATCAACAGCGGTGATATAGTACAAATCGAAGGACCGAACGGTGCCGGTAAAACCAGCCTATTGCGTATTCTTGCCGGACTTTCCCGTCCGTACGCTGGTGAAGTGATGTATCTAGACGAATCGATAACTCGATGTCGCGATGAATACAATGAAGATCTGTTGTATCTCGGTCACTTAGCTGGTGTAAAAAGTGAACTTACCGCCGAGGAAAACCTCTATTTTAATCTACGCGTTAGCGGCTATGACCAATTTGATGCGCGCGATATTCTCAGCAACGTCAATCTGACGGGTTTTGAGGATGCGCTTGCAGGCCACCTATCTGCTGGTCAGCATCGTCGTACTGCATTGGCGCGTTTGTGGCACACCAATAGCCGCATCTGGATCCTCGACGAGCCCTTTACCGCGATTGATAAACGCGGCGTGGCTGAACTGGAACAGTTATTTTTACAACATGCCGATAATGGTGGCTGTGTCATCGTCACCACGCACCAAGATATGGGCATTATTTCGGAAGAGCGGTTACGTAAAATCCGCTTGGAATATCGGTTTGTATAGAGCAGGGAACGAATGAAAAGAGGCATCAGTTTTACACAAGCATTCTTCACCCTGCTCATGCGGGATTTGAAAATTGCGGTGCGTCATCGCGGCGATATTTTTAACCCACTGCTGTTTTTTATCATTGTGGTGACCTTGTTTCCGTTAGGTATTGGCTCAGAAGCAAAAATTCTCAGCCGTATCGCGCCTGGGGTTATCTGGGTTGCCGCCTTGTTGGCGTCTATGTTATCGCTGGAGCGCTTATTTAAGGCGGACTTTAACGATGGCAGCTTAGAGCAGATGCTGCTTAGTCCGCAGCCGCTGCAGTTACTGGTTTTAGCGAAGGTATTGGCCCACTGGTTATTAACTGGTTTACCGCTGATCATCATCGCGCCATTGCTAGCCGTGTTGCTGCATATGGAAGAGAGCGCTTATCCGGCGTTGATTGAAACCTTGCTGTTGGGCACCCCCATTCTAAGTCTGTTGGGTGCCATCGGCGTGGCGTTGACGGTGGGATTAAGAAAAGGTGGGGTATTGCTGAGTTTGCTGATCCTACCGCTGTATATTCCGGTACTGATTTTTGCTACCGGGGCAATTGAGTTTGCTGCATCGAGTCAACCTTATGATGGTCAGCTGGCAATTATTGCTGCGCTGCTGGTCGGTTCTTTGGTTTTGGCACCGTTCGCGATTGGTGCCTCTTTACGTGTGAGTACTAACTAATATGTGGAAATGGTTGCATCCTTATGCTGAGCCGCAACGGGCTTATCGGTTAGCTGGAAAATTTATTCCGTGGCTATCTATTCTCGCCATCCTAATGCTGTTAACTGGCACCACTTGGGGCATGGTATTTTCACCGACGGATTACCAGCAAGGTGATAGTTACCGCATCATCTTTGTGCATGTACCCGCTGCCTCTATGTCAATGTCTGCCTATATTGGTATGGCCATTGCGGCGTTTATTGGGCTGGTATGGCAAATCAAATTAGCTGACTGGATGGCGGCATCGATAGCGCCGATCGGCGCAGTGATTACCTTTATCGCACTGGTGACCGGTTCTACCTGGGGTAAGCCAATGTGGGGCACTTGGTGGGTGTGGGACGCGCGATTGACCTCTGAGTTGGTACTGCTATTTCTCTATCTAGGTGTGATCTCGCTCTACGCTTCGTTCGAAGATAAGGTGTTAGCTGCACGTGCTGCTGGTATTTTATCTATAGTAGGTGTAATTAATATTCCAATTATCAAATATTCGGTTGATTGGTGGAACTCCCTGCATCAGGGTTCAATCAAGATGACGGGTAAAACCGCCATGCCGCCGGATATGTTGGTGCCATTGGTGATTAACATTCTTGGTTTTGGCGTGATGATTGGCGCCTTGAGTTTGATCCGTTTCCGTTCTGAAATCTTGGCCCGTAATGGCATGCGCCCTTGGGTAAGAGAACTGGCACTGGCCGAAGGAGCTAAATGATGCAAGCACAATTCCAGTCCGTATCAGACTTTTTGAACATGGGTGGCTATGGCTTCTACGTATGGTTATCTTACGGCGTCGCCTACGTGTCACTGGCAATATTGATCGGTTTTACCCTGACTCGCAAAGGGCGGGTCTTGAAAGAAATTGCGGCTAAAGCCAAGCGCGAGCAACGTTTGGCACAACATCGGAGCGCGAAAGAATGAACGCAAGACGCAAAAAGAGATTAGTGCTAGCTAGCACATTGGTAGTGGGTGTTGCAGTGGTTGCCTCTTTGCTGCTGTATGCACTGAATTCTAACCTCAACCTGTTCTATACACCGTCAGAGATTGTTAACGGTAAAGTCGACACTGGTGTTAAACCTAAAGTGGGTGATCGCATCCGTATTGGCGGTATGGTGACGGAAGGGTCGTTAGTACGTGATCCAAAGAGTCTGCATATCAGCTTTGCAGTGCATGATGCCGCAGGCGGCCAAGTGACTGTGACTTATGATGATCTGCTGCCAGATCTATTCCGTGAAGGTCAAGGTGTTGTAGCGCAAGGCGTATTGGTTGGTCCTGGTCAACTGGAAGCCACTGAAGTACTCGCTAAGCATGATGAAAACTACATGCCACCTGAAGTCGCTGCTGCGATGGGTCAAGATCACCAGAAAATGCAGTACACTGAAGAGCAAAAAGCGGGCGGCTAAGTAAGACGAGTCTATCGCCACATGCTGAATCTTAAAGCCCCACGCGATGGGGCTTTTTGTTGGTCATGTTAACGACTGAGAACATCAGTTGGGGCAAACAGTAACTGCTCTAAATGAAACATCGTCGGCACCTGCCAAGTGGGTACGACACCTTCAGGTACTGCACGGCCCGTCACGTTTAACCAGCAGGTTTTCATCCCCGCATTATTACCGCCTTTAATATCGGTAAATGGATTATCTCCCACCATCAACACTCTTGCTGGCAATACATCTCCCATTTGTTGTAACGCATGTTCAAATATCGCCACATCCGGTTTAGCCGCCCCCACGAGCTCAGAGACCACTAGCATCTCAATGATGTCAGCAATTCCCGTTCGCGCTAACCGTACTGGCTGCAATGATGCAAAACCATTAGTGATGATGCCAAGGCGTACTTTGCCCGCTAACCGTTGTAATAAGGAGGCGACACCGGGCAACATTTCGCAAATATCGCCCATGGTGTTGAGATAATGTTGGTTGAGGATTACCGGTGGTTGATTGAGAAGTCGGCCCCAATATTCAAAGCGCTGCACCTGCACCTCAGCTGCGACCACTTCGCCGCGTTCGTACGCCTGCCACAAGGCAACATTCACCGCTTTATAACGCTCAAATTCAGCGTCGGAAAAATCAAAGCCGTAATGAGCAAAAGTCAGTTGCAACCCCCGCTGCGCATCAAACTGAAACAGGGTTTCATCGGCGTCAAAGACAATCCAATCAAACTGGCTGTAGTGTCCGTCCACGCTCCTTCCCCTTCATTTATAGGCTTATTGCTGTTTAAGCTCAGCAAAGTATTGCTTAGCAGCCGCTTTGACTTTGGGTGCCAACAACACCGCAGAAATCATGGTAGGAATCGCCATCAAAGCATAAGCGCCATCGATTAAGTTAACCACATTACTCAAACTGGTGGTTGCTGCAAACAGAATCGTCAGTAAAAAGAAGGTTTGGTACATTGGCACATAGCGGCTACCGCAGAGAAAGCGAAAACACTGACTGCCATAAAATGCCTGGGTGATAATCGTCGTGATGGCGAAAAATACTACGCACAACAACAGTAGATAAGGCCCGACGCCCGGCATAGTTTGATCAAATGCACGGCTAGAAAGGCTGATACCGTCGACGCCCCCTTGCTGCCACACGCCAGAAATCAGAATAATCAGCGCCGTAGCGGTACACACAATCAGCGTATCAATTGCCGGGCCTAACATAGCAACTAAGCCCTCTTTTACTGGTTGCGCCGTCTTGGCACTACCATGTGCCATCACCTCAGTGCCGATCCCCGCCTCGTTTGAGAATGCTGCCCGTTTAACCCCGATCAACAATGTGCCAAGAATGCCGCCAGCAACGGATTTCATCGAAAAAGCCTCTGTCACGATTTGTGCCAGATAACCGGGCACCTGCTCAAGGTGAGAACCAATAACGTAAACCGCGCAGCCAACGTAGATCAAAATCATGGTAGGCACCGCTCTAGTGGCCACTGCGGCAATTCGAGTAATCCCCCCTAGCACCACGCTACCTACCACCAGCATAATGATGGCGCCCAGCCCCAGCTGTAACCAAAAATGATCGCTTGCCGCGCCTGTTCCCAAATTATCAGGGCCGAGAATCACCCACTCTTTGACAATCGTCACTAGCTGATTGGTGTTAAACAGTGGGAAGTTCCCCATCATGCCGACCACGGCAAAGAACACAGCCAACGGTTTCCATTTTGGCCCTAATCCTTCAGTAATGATGTACATAGGGCCGCCACGGACCACGCCTTGATCATCATGACCGCGATACATAATCGCTAAGGTACAGGTAAAGAATTTGGTCGCCATTCCCACAATGGCACTAACCCACATCCAGAAAATAGCCCCGGGGCCACCCGCCACCATTGCTAATGCCACACCGCCGATATTGCCCATACCGACAGTCCCCGCCATTGCACTAGAGAGCGCGCCTAAATGACTGATTTGCCCTTCTGCATTTGGCTCATCATATTTGCCTCGCAGAATATTTATTGCGTGTTTTAGATAACGAAACGGCGCAAAGCCAGAATAAAGAAGGAAGAATAGACCACCGCCCACAAGCAAAAACAGCATATGTGGGCCCCAGGCATAAGAGGCGAACGCGGAGGTCGCTTCAGCAAACGTCATAATTGTTAACTCCGTGTAAAATCTGCTCTTAGACTACCAAGCGTACAGAGTTATTCAATCTTTTCAGCGTTTAAGCGACTTTTTAATCGCCATTACTGCATAAAAAGTTATTTAGATGATGTCGCCATGAGTATGGGTTGTAGCTGATGCTGTTGTTCAAGCAGACGCTGATAAAGCGTAAATTGATTGATAGCGCGCTGCAGATTATGGCCTGAGTGGGTAATGCGAAAATAGCGATCGCCATCTAAATGATCAGTCAAAAAACGTATCGCCAACATTAACGTCACCACTTTGACACCTAGCCATAAGCTATCGTGCTCTACCGGTGTCATCAGTGGGCCTAAGGCTTGCAACCAGCCTTGACTGATGGCGGTAAAGTAATCCGGCAACAGATTAATATTCTGCAACTCAGTTGAATCTTCCGCTACCGAGGCACAACAACTGCGCACCATATCGCCAAAGTCATACATCCAATAACCCGCCATACAGGTATCTAAATCGACCACAGCACAGGGGTTATTGCCAGCGTCAAATAACAGGTTATTAATCTTAGTGTCGTTGTGACAGATGCGCAGCGGTAACTGCGCTTCCATGTCAGCGACTTCTGTCAGCAAAATACGCTGAGACGCAACGAACGCCAGCCACGGCCGACATTCAGCAACACGACCATGACGATCGGCGTTCACTTGCTGCTCGAGCAAACGCATTCTGACGTCTAAGTTGCGAAAATCACTGATGGTTGCTTGTAGCTGTGACGCGTCAAAGTCCGCTAACGCGGCTGCAAAGGCGCCAAACGCCGCCGCAGTTTGGTGTGCTTGCGCGGTATTGTGCATTTGTTCAATGCTGTGGCTGTTATCCACCAGCGAAATCGCTCGCCAAAAGCCAAGCTCAGTATCCTCTATCGCGAGCTGACCGCTGAGCGTTGCAACAGGCACTGTGAGCTGCAAAGCATAACGTCCGGCCTGCTGTTGCTGCTGCAGATGCTGGGCAATCAAGTCGGCATTTTCGACCACTGCCCAAGGTTTTGGGAACACTTGGGTGTTGATGCGTTGCAATACCAATGCGCTTGTATCTGTGCGTAGCAACCAAGTATGGTTAATGTGACCATTCCCCAACGGCGTTAACGACGCACTTTCGCACTGCATTGTAGGCACATAATGAGGCAATATCCGCTGCCGTATTTGCTGAGCGTCAAGCGACATGATTGGGGTTACCTTAGTTGTTTCAACGAGTCGTTATTTCAATAAACGACTAAAACTGTCGTTAGCTTGCAGTGCGGCCTGACTACCTTTGAGGCCAAAATCATAGCCACAGAGTTTGAAGCTGCCGCGCATCGCCACATCGTTGACTATCGCCTGCGTATCCAGCGGACTAAACACCGCTTCTACCGCACCGTTGGCCACGATATTGACCTGCATCGGGCGATACTCAGAACCATCGTTAAACGCGATCACGGCGCAGCGTTTATCTCCGCTAGCCGATGCCAAATCCCACATATTACCTGGCGTCATGGTATCGCCGAGCCATTGCATGATCAGCTTGTCGCCTTCCAGTATCAGGCTGAAATGATCCGGCATCTTCACGATTTCACGGCTGGCTGATGTGTCTTGCACCACAGGCTGCGAAGCCACTGGCATGGCTTCAGGCTCTGCATCGCGTGCCACCCACCAACTACTCACGCCAATCAAAATAACCAGCAGAACCGCCGCGACCAATACCCACTGGCGATAATGTGCTAACCACGCCAGCAACGCACGCACGTTTTGTTGCAATTCAGCAAAACCAGTATCGTTCGACGTCACTGCAATATGCGCGTCAAGTTGCGGCTCGCTGACACCGGTTGTACTGATATTTAATGGTTCATCATGCGTGACGCTGGCAGCACCAATAGTCGGTTCTACCCGCGGCATCGCTTTCGCCACCGATAGATCTACCGGGCCGCTATATCCCTGAACATAATGGCGTTGCACTCGCGCGCCTTTGGCAGCCACATTAGGTAGAAACGCAAAGCCCAAGTGCAGCACCAACGCCAGTATTAAAGCGCAATACAATACTGGCCCAGTTGACATAGTGAGCACGGCGGACAAAATTAATAACCAAGGCAGTAGCGCTACGGCGGCCATTAGTGGCGGACGTCCAGCATCGCGCACTCGCCGCCAAGCGGATGCCAATAATATCGGTAAAACCAGCAGCGCCACAAAAGCGGCAAAGCCACCACTGCTTGTGATGCCCCATAACAGCAAAATGAGCAGATAAACCGCCAGACTGATCGCCAAATGCCGCAGTCCTTGATCATAACCTTTCAGACAGATAAGTGATCTTAGTAACACGATTTCCTCTCTGTTGCGCTTCGATACGGTAAAACTGGCGCAAGACTATCGAATTTGCGCACAATTGTCAGCGGTACTGGCGCACTATTGCGCAGCGCACTATAATATCGCCCCTATTTTTCGTCTGGCCTTTAGGCCGCTGATGCAGACTGAGTAACTATGAGTAGCCGTGGAAATCTGTTTATCGTCTCCGCCCCGAGTGGCGCGG
Source organism: Shewanella mangrovi (assembly GCF_000753795.1). GTDB lineage: Bacteria > Pseudomonadota > Gammaproteobacteria > Enterobacterales > Shewanellaceae > Shewanella > Shewanella mangrovi. The sequence continues at coordinate 219,584 of NZ_JPEO01000005.1, read as the reverse complement.
GTAAATCTTCGCTGATTGCGGCGCTACTGGCCGACCAACCTGCCGATATGCAGGTGTCGGTGTCTCACACCACTCGTCAACCGCGTCCGGGCGAAGTCCATGGGCAACATTATCATTTTGTCTCAGTGGACGAATTTAAACAGCTCATTGCTGAACAAGCCTTTTATGAATGGGCTGAAGTATTTGGCAACTATTATGGAACCTCACGCCGCGTGATTGAACAGACGCTGGCACAAGGCATTGATGTTTTCCTCGATATCGACTGGCAAGGCGCACAGCAGATTAAGCAACAGATGCCAGAAGCGATTGGCGTATTCATTCTGCCGCCGTCTCGTGACGAGCTGCAACGTCGTCTTACCGGCCGCGGCCAAGACAGCGAAGAGGTAATCGCCTCGCGCATGGCCAAAGCGGTATCTGAGATGTCCCATTATTTTGAGTATGATTTTGTCATCGTTAACGATGATTTTGAAACAGCACTGACTGATCTGCGGGCAATTATCCGCAGCCAACGACTCACTCAAGCTAGTCAAACAATCACCCACAGTGATATGCTTAAGGGTCTATTGGCAGAGTGACAGTCATCGTGTACACTTTTGCGTCATTTTTTCACCGAACACACTGGAGTTCCAACACATGGCTCGCGTAACTGTAGAAGACGCCGTAAAACAGATCGGCAACCGTTTTGACATGATCATGGTTGCAGCACGTCGCGCACGTCAAATTGCTGTTCAAGGCAAAGACCCGCTTGTTGAAGAAGAAAATGACAAGCCAACAGTGATCGCACTGCGTGAAATTGAACAAGGTCTGGTGAATAGTCAGACTCTGGAAGCCGATGAGCGTCAAAGCGTTCGTGAACGTGAAGCTGCAGAAATCGCAGCGGTTGCGGCGATCGCTGAAGGCCACAACTCTTCCTCTCTGTAAGGTCGACGATATCGGGAGTAGTACCACTTGTATCTGTTTGAAGGTCTGAGAGAAGCCGCTACCGCCTATTTAGCGCCGGAACAGGTTGATTTACTCAAGCAGGCCTATCAGGTGGCGCGCGATGCCCACGAAGGGCAAATGCGCACGAGTGGTGAACCCTATATCACCCATCCGGTAGCTGTAGCACATATACTTGCCGACATGCGTCTCGACCACGAGACGCTGATGGCTGCCTTGCTGCACGACACCATTGAAGACACCCATGTGACTCAAGAAGACCTCGCCAATCTGTTTGGTGAGTCGGTCGCCTTGTTGGTGGAAGGTGTCTCCAAGCTCGACAAGATTAAGTTTCGCGACAAGAAAGAAGCGCAAGCGGAAAACTTCCGCAAGATGATGCTGGCGATGACGCAGGATATTCGTGTCATTCTCATCAAGCTGGCCGACCGTACCCATAACATGCGTACGCTTGGCGCTTTACGTCCGGACAAACGTCGTCGTATCGCCCGCGAAACGTTAGAAATCTACGCCCCCATTGCCAACCGCCTGGGTATTCACAATATCAAGACGGAGCTGGAAGACTTAGGTTTTCAGGCCTACTACCCGATGCGCTATCGCGTCATCAAAGAAGTGGTTCGTACCGCCAGCGGTAATCGCAAAGAGGTGATCCAAAGTATCGAAAATGGGATACGCGGCCGCCTCGAAGAAACCAAAGTGGCCTGCAAGGTCAAAGGGCGCGAGAAAAACCTCTACTCCATCTACAACAAGATGCGCACTAAAGAGGTCAAATTTGAAGACGTGATGGACATTTATGCCTTTCGCGTCATCGTCGACTCTATCGATACTTGCTACCGCGTACTCGGCATCATGCACGGCCTGTATAAGCCGCGTCCGCTGCGTTTTAAAGATTATATCGCCATTCCTAAAGCCAACGGCTATCAATCGCTGCATACGTCATTGATTGGCCCGCGTGGGGTGCCCGTCGAAGTGCAAATCCGTACTGAAGATATGGATCAGATGGCAGACAAAGGGGTGGCGGCACACTGGATGTATAAGAGCGGTGATGCATCCTCTGCAACTACCAGCACGACTACACAAGTGCGCGCCCGTAAATGGATGCAGAGCTTGCTGGAATTGCAGCAAAGCGCGTCTTCTTCTTTTGAGTTCGTTGAGAACGTCAAAACTGAGCTGTTCCCCGACGAAATCTATGTGTTTACGCCAGACGGACGCATTTTGGAATTGCCAGTAGGCGCAACGCCAGTCGACTTCGCCTATGAAGTGCATACCGATGTCGGTAATACTTGTGTGGGCGCTCGCGTAAACCGTCAGGCTTACCCGTTGAGTCAACCGCTGATGTCCGGTCAAACCGTTGAGATCATTACGGCTAAAGGCGCAAAACCCAATGCAGCTTGGCTCAACTTTGTGGTGACGGGCAAAGCGCGCTCAAAAATTCGCCAAGTGCTCAAATTCCTCAAGCAGGATGAAGCTATCGCATTGGGTAAACGACTGCTGAACCATGCGCTGGGCGACACCAAGCTGGAAACCTTTACGACTGAACAGATCAGCAAGGTCGTCAAAGATACCAAACACGAGAATTTTGATGCGCTGCTGGCCGACATTGGCCTAGGTAATGCCATGGGCTTGCTGATTGCGCAGCGCTTGAAAGGCGAGAACATTGATCCTAACCGCAGCGCTGACGATAGCAAACTGATGCCAATTCGCGGTGCCGAAGGCATGCTGGTGACCTTTGGTAACTGCTGCCGCCCAATTCCTGGCGATGCTGTGGTGGCTTATGTCAGCCCAGGTAAAGGTCTGGTGGTGCACATGGAAAACTGCGCTAACATTCGCGGTTATCAAACCGAGCCAGACAAATATATCCCGGTACAGTGGGATACGGTTGAAGGCGCTGAGTACCAAGCCAACCTGCGCATCGAGATTGTGAATCACCAAGGGGTATTGGCGAAAATTACCAATATTATCGCCGCAGAAGGCTCCAATATTTCGAATATTAGTACCGAAGAACGCGATGGCCGTGTCTATCTCATCCATTTGCGGATTTCGGTACGTGATCGTGTTCATCTGGCGAATGTGATGCGTCGTATTCGGGTATTGCCCGAAGTATTACGCACCTCCCGTAACAGGTAATAACAAGGAAATTGTGCGTTATGGCAGACAAGAAAATTATTGCAACCGACAAAGCCCCCGCCGCTATCGGCACCTATTCTCAAGCGGTACAAGTAGGTTCAACCTTGTATCTATCGGGTCAAATTCCTTTGGTGCCAGCCACCATGGAAGTTGCGGGTGAAGATTTTGAAACCCAAGTGGTGCAAGTGTTTGAAAACCTCAAAGCCGTTTGTGAAGCGGCAGGTGGGTCACTGGCTGATATCGTTAAGCTCAACATCTTTATGACCGATTTAGCTAACTTCGCTAAAGTGAACGAAGTGATGGGCCGTTACTTCAGCGAGCCATATCCTGCTCGCGCAGCTATCGGTGTGAAGCAACTGCCAAAAGACGTTCAGGTTGAAATGGACGCTATCGCTGCACTGTAAAGCAGTGGTAAACGCAAAAGAATGGGCACTGAGGTGCCCTTTTTTATGCCCGCATGCTAGAAATCTCATCTCCTCATACTGTTTTTTGCTGAACAAACCGCGATAAATATTTGCAGCCTTAATGCGCGCCTTCCATACTTGGTAAGGTACTTTTGTTGATAAAAAACAGAAAGTTCTTGGCGAATAGCATGGTGTGGGGAATGCTGTAAGCCAGTTCACCTTACTCAATAACAAACTAATAATTAAGGGGCTCGCCTATGGCAACCAGTTACCGCAGTCCGGTCGACATGTTGAGTCAATGGGCATCAACTCAGGGCAGTGAAATCTATCTGCGCCAACCGGTGCGAGGACAATACAAAGATTACACTTGGCAACAAGTTTATAGTGCCGTTCAGCAAATCGCGGGGGCACTTCGACATCTTGGTTACAATGCCGGAGATAAAATCGCGCTACTTTCCAAGAATTGCGCCGAATGGTTTATTACCGATCTAGCGCTGATGTATGGCGGATATATTAGTGTTCCTATCTACCCAACCGCTAATTCAGACACCATTCGCTACGTACTGGAGCACAGCGGTGCCAAAGCAATCTTCGTGGGTAAATTGGATCATTGGCCCGATCAAGAACCGGGAGTCGGTGGTGATATTCTGCGCTTGGCCCTGCCCTACGAAACCATGCCGGCACAATATCAGTGGTTACAACTATTAAATCTCGGCGCGCCATTAATTGATGCCGAGGCGCCCACCGAAGACCAAGTGATGACGCTGATCTACACCTCAGGTTCGACCGGCAAACCTAAAGGTGCCGTGCAAACCTTTGGCGCTTATAGCTGGACCTGTAACGCAGTGGTGCGCGACCTAAAAGCTGACAGTAATGACCGGCTGATATCCTATCTGCCATTGGCACATATTACGGAACGAGTGGCGATAGAAGGCTCATCCTTTTATGCCGGTTGTCCGGTGGCGTTTGTCGAGAGCTTGGAGACCTTCGTTACCGACGTGCAGCGAATGCGCCCAACCGTTTTCTTCTCGGTGCCTCGGCTGTGGACGCTGTTTCAGAAAAACATCATCGATAAAGTCGGCAGCTTCAAGAAGCTGCAGACCTTACTCAAAATTCCGTTACTGGGCTGGCTGGTAAAGCGCAAAATCCACCAAGGTTTAGGGCTGGATAAAGTACGACTGCTGGGCTCGGGTTCAGCACCAATACCGCCGTCGTTGGTCGAGTGGTACCACAGTATTGGCCTCGATATTTGCGAAGCTTGGGGTATGACGGAAAACTGTGCCTACTCCATCATCAATCACCCGTTTGATGCCAGCAAAATTGGTACCGTGGGCAAGCCTATTCTTGGCTGTAAGATCAAGCAGTCGCCTGAAGGTGAGTTACTGGTTAAAAGTCCTAGCCTGATGCGGGAATACTATAAAGCCCCTGAAGCAACCGCTGCTGCGTTTGATGAAGAAGGCTATTTTAAAACTGGCGACTTATGTGAAATCGATAGCGATGGTTGCGTTAGTATTACTGGCCGCGTGAAAGACAACTTCAAAACGGCTAAAGGCAAATATGTTGCGCCAGTGCCGATTGAGCGCAAACTGGCGCAAGACCCACACGTAGAGCTGATCTGTGTGATTGGTTCAGGGCTACCGCATCCGGTGGCGTTAGTACAACTTGCCGAAGGGGCTGCCTTACAAGCGCGCGAAGAGGTGCGCACCTCGCTGAAAGAAACGCTCGACAGCGTCAATCCTAATCTGGAGTCACACGAAACCGTCGATGCCATTATTGTGGTAACCGAGCCTTGGACCATCGAAAATGACATTCTGACCCCCACCCTCAAAATCAAACGCCACGTGCTTGAAAAAGCCTACAGCGACCGTGTTGAAGGCGTACGCGGAGCAGAAGTGAAGTGGGAAGATGAGCTGTAGCACGTTCAGTAAAAGATCCCGCCAAAGGTTGGGATCTTTCTGACAGAATATGTCACAATAGCCGACTTTGTACGTCCAACAACACGCTGCTATCGCCGTGTTAACCGGGCGAGTTCAAGCCTGACAAGACTTGTGGAAGCTGTTATGACCTTTATTATTCTGGCAATTTTGGGTGGTTTTACCATTTTAACCGTGGGTGCCGAAGCCTTGGTCCGTGGCGCGAGCGCCATTGCCTTGCGCTTAGGTGTCACACCGTTGGTGATTGGTTTAACGATTGTGGCTTTTGGCACCAGCGCTCCAGAATTAGCAGTCAGTGTTAAATCAGCGCTATCGGGCAACTCTGGTATCGCATTAGGTAATGTGATCGGCTCCAACATCGCCAATATCGGCCTGATTTTGGCGCTTACTGCGATTATTCGCCCCATCGGCGTACAGTCACAAACGGTAAAACGTGATATCCCGATTATGATTGGTGCCTCAGTCCTGCTGCTGTTACTGCTGATTGATGGTGGTTTGGGGTGGATTGACGGGCTGGTACTATTTGGCTTACTACTGGTGTTTCTGTGGCATAGCTATCGCATTTCCAGCGATGAAGATGCGGAAGAGATTGAAGCCGGCCCGCGTAATCCTTGGTTATCTGCGGTATTGATTCTGGTGGGCATCGCCTGTTTAGTGGGCGGTGGCATTTTGTTTGTTGATGGTGCGGTTGAACTGGCGCGCGCTTTTGGTATTAGCGAAGCTGTGATCGGTTTGACCATTATCGCCATTGGCACCAGTATGCCGGAGCTAGTCACCTCTGTGGTTGCCGCGCTAAAAGGTCAAAGCGATATTGCCATCGGCAACGTCGTTGGCTCTAACCTATTCAATATTCTTTGTATTCTTGGCGTTACTGCGCTGGTGCATCCCATTGCGGCAACAGGTTTTAGCATCTTAGATTTCTCGGTCATGCTCATTCTGGCCATTTTGGTGTTGCCGTTTGCGATGAGCAATATGCGCATCGGTCGCAAGGAAGGCTTGGTTCTGTTAGCGGGCTATGTTGGCTATATGGCTTACCTCGTGACGCACGCCGCAGCCTAATTGGCGATTTTTCACTAAGGCTTTGACGATGGTTGAAAAATGCACCATTGTCAAAGCTGCCGGGTTTGATACTATATGTATAAATCCACAGTAATCCGGTAATCAGACCTTGCAACGGCTGGATCAACTTCCCATCAACCAACTCACAGGCGTTGCCGCTAAAATGGCAGAAAAGCTCAATAAGTTGGGGATTCATTCCGTACAGGATTTACTGTTCCACCTGCCACTGCGCTATGAAGATCGCACCCGTATTTACCCAATCGCAGAGTTAAACCTTGGTAATTACGGCACAATTGAAGCGGAAATCCAATCGACCCAAATCGTTAACGGCCGCAAGCGCATGCTGGTGTGCAACGTACGCGATGATACCGGCGCACTCACCTTACGCTTTTTCAATTTTTCGGCAGCGCAGCGTAACAGCATGCAAAACGGGTTGCGTATTCGCGCTTATGGTGAAATCCGGCGTGGCAATCAGCATGCTGAAATTATCCATCCCGAGTACAAAATTCTTCAAGCAGATGAACCAGCGAAGCTGAGTGATTCGTTAACGCCAGTCTACCCCACAACGGAAGGGCTGCGCCAAGCCAGTTGGATGAAGCTGACCGAACAAGCACTGAAACTGCTGCAGGAAGGTGCATTAACCGAATTACTGCCAGCGTCGTTACGACCCAATCAACTGAGTCTAGCGCAGGCCATCCGTATCATGCACCGCCCACCAGCGAGCATAGATCAATTTGAGTTACTCCAAGGCAGCCATCCGGCCCAACAACGTCTAGTGCAGGAAGAACTGCTTGCGCACAATCTCAGCATGCTGAAACTGAGACAACGCGGTGAGCGCGATAAAGCGGTCAGTCTCAAAACTACCGGTCAGTTAATGACGCCATTTTTGGCCTCGTTGCCGTTTAGTCCCACCGGCGCACAACAGCGCGTAGTGGCAGATATTGCGCAAGACATCAGTCAGCCCCATCCAATGATGCGTTTGGTGCAAGGAGACGTCGGTTCAGGTAAAACGCTTGTCGCCGCCATGGCCGCACTGCAAGCGATTGAAAATGGCTATCAAGTGGCCATGATGGCGCCAACCGAACTGCTCGCGGAGCAACACGCGCTAAACTTTAGCAACTGGTTTGCCCCTCTGGGTCTGAAAGTCGGTTGGCTCGCCGGGAAACTCAAGGGAAAAGCGCGTGAGCAATCACTAGAGGATATTCGTGAAGGTCGGGCACAGATGGTGATCGGCACCCACGCGATTTTTCAGGAACAAGTACAGTTTCAGCGGTTAGCCCTTATCATCATCGATGAGCAACACAGATTTGGTGTACATCAACGCCTTGGTCTGCGCGAAAAAGGGATTCAACAGGGCTTTTATCCACACCAATTGATCATGACTGCCACCCCTATTCCACGTACCTTGGCAATGACGGCCTATGCCGATTTAGATACCTCGATAATTGATGAGTTACCACCGGGTCGAACGCCAGTGACCACGGTCGCTATCGCTAATTCACGGCGGCAAGATATTATCGAGCGTGTCCGCTCAGCCGCACTCGAAGATAGTCGTCAGGCCTATTGGGTCTGCACGCTGATTGATGAGTCCGAAGTACTGCAATGTCAGGCCGCAGAAGATACCTATCAAGAATTGAGTGAAGCGCTGCCACAACTGCAGATTGGATTAGTGCATGGCCGCATGAAAAGCGCCGATAAGCAAGCGGTCATGGACAGTTTTAAGCGGGGCGAGATTAATCTTTTAGTGGCCACAACGGTGATTGAAGTGGGTGTCGATGTGCCCAACGCCAGCCTGATGATTATCGAGAACCCTGAGCGTCTTGGTTTAGCCCAATTGCATCAGTTACGCGGCCGCGTCGGGCGTGGCGCCATCGCCAGTCATTGTGTCTTATTGTATCAGGCACCACTGTCGAAAACGGCTACCAAACGCCTTGGAGTGCTGCGCGAGAGCAACGATGGCTTCGTCATTGCTCAGCAGGATTTGGAGATCCGCGGTCCCGGCGAAGTGCTTGGTACACGGCAAACCGGATTAGCCGATATGAAAGTCGCTGATCTAGTAAGGGATCAAGCCTTAATTCCGCATATACAAAAGCTGGCTAATCATGTCATGCAACAGGTACCAGAAAATGTTGATGCGATTATTGAGCGCTGGCTAGGAGATCGGCAACAATATGTACAGGCTTGAGTAGCGCTTGTTCAGTCACGGTTAAATATTGTGCAACCATAATCACTGAAGCAAGCTCCCAGAATGAAAATAAATGTTGTTGTGTAGTCGAGGCTTGCTAGACAACAAAATCAATATTTGCAGAATGGAAACTTCGTGTCACACGAGGCTCAATGAGTTTAATTTAAGGATATTTCATGCAAGTCAATGAAGAAGACAGAATCGCACCACAACCGCAGCGTGCCAATTCCGCTGCCACAGGTTGGGCTATTGCAGCAGTGATTCTGATTGTTGTCGGTGCGGGATACTATTTCTGGAGCACAGATGATCAAGACGGTGAGCCACAAACGCGTACTGAAGTCGCGTTGCCTGAGCCAGCGCCAGCAGAACCATTAGTGACAGAAGCCAATGTGCCAGAGCCAGAGGCCGCTCCAGCAGCAGAACCAACACCTACAGTCGCTGAAACAGAAGTACCAAAAGCGGAGCCACTGCCAGAGCTGAATGAAAGCGACACCTATGTGCATGACAAAGTGATTGCGATGGCTGATGGTATGGCAATCGATCCGCTACTGAACAACAGCGATATGGTGCGCCAATTTGTGGTGTTCGTCGATAATATCGCCCAAGGTCAACTGGCACGAAAAACCAGTCCACTGCAGGCGCCAAGCCAGAGCTTTACGGTCACTGACATCACCAATAAAACCTATCTGAATCCTGATAGTTATCATCGTTATGATGTCTACGCCGATTTTCTTACCGGTTTGGATGATGAGCAGTTAGTCACCACTTACAAACGACTGTCGCCATTGTTAGAGCAAGCCTTCGCCGAACTGGGCTATCCCGACATGAGCTTCGATAGTCGACTGAAAGAGGCGATGAAAGAATTGCTCGCTACGCCTGTGATTGAGCAACCTATCGAGTTGTATTCCATCAGTGTGAACTACCAGTTTGTTGATCCCAAGTTGGAAGCACTGCCTAATGCGCAAAAGTTGCTGATCCGCATGGGGCCAGAGAATACCCGCAAGGTGAAAAAAGTGATGCGCCGCCTACTGGAGATCATGAACCAGTAGTCACTGTTGCCCACAGCACCATTAATGGATCTTAAGCCATTTCTGCGTTTGTTTTTCGCCTTCACTGCTTAATTGTGCATTTTGTTAACGGTTATCACTGCCGTTAACAAAATGCCTTCAAACCACCACTTTATCCGGTGTAGAATACTCGCCCGAACCGTGCAGCAACATAGTGCTGGCACTCGCGGATAACGACTATCGGCGACGACATCGAATGAGATGTTAATTTTTGTCCTCAGGGAATGGTGTTAAGCGACGAGGTTAGCAGTGCTGTTACAGTTCAATATTCTTTCTTGGAGCGCTTGGTCTCCAGCATATCAGCAAAACGCTAGCTGGCGAGACTGGCAAAAGGCAACGGCCGCCCAGTCGCTCGATAACAGTGCACCATCACTCTCACAAGTTCCCTCTATGCAGCGCCGACGCTTTAGTCGTCTCAGCAAAATGATGCTGCATGTCGCGTTTGCTGCCGATGCACCGCCACAATGCCATTCAATCTTTGCCTCACGCCACGGTGAACTGAATCGTACTATTGGCTTGTTAGAAGATATCATTGCCAAACAACCACTCTCTCCTACCGCCTTTAGTCAATCAGTACACAATACTGCCAGTGGCCTGTTTGGCATCGTCAGCGGTAACCAACAAGCATCGACTTCGATTGCGGCCGGCAGTGAAACCTTGGCGCAAGCAATGGTAGAAGCCTATGCCCAACTGGCAAGCGGCGATAAGCCAGTGTTGTTAGTGTATGGCGATGACCCAGTGCCGCCCATCTATGACGCCTACACAGATGAACTTGAGTATCCGCTGGCGTTAGCCATGCTACTGACTAACAAAGAAGCGGAAGCGAACGCTGTCGCACAGCTGAGTATCGACACACACGGCGCATCTCAGCCCCCTCATTCAGCCCTCTGCTACGGAGAATTGCTGCAAGCGCTCGCCACTCAGCAACCCATAGCGGGACAGATTGGACGACAACAGTGGCAGTTGAGCTTTGGAGCCGTGCATGAATAGCCGCTACTGTCTGCGCTGGCTTGCCGGTATTGGCTGCTATATAACGTTCGGTGTTGGCGGTTTGCTGAGCTCGCTGACCATTTTGCCGCTGCTAAAATATTGGCCCGGTAGCCCCGATGTTCGTATCAAGCGGGTGCAAAAGGCGGTACATCTGATGTTTCGCGGCATGGTGCAGTTACTCACCTTAGCTAAGGTGGTGAAAGTGGACGCTCACTGTGCTAGTCAGTTGCAGCAGGCTGAAAGTCTGGTCGTCATCGCCAACCACCCAACCTTGATTGATGTAGTGGTGCTGATCAGTTTAATGCCCAATGCAGGCTGTATCGTTAAACAGGGGCTATGGCGTAATCCTTTCCTACGCGGTGTTGTTTCCGCAGCCGGATATATTCCCAATCGCAGCGCAGAGCTGTTGCTCGAAGATTGCCAGCAGGTGCTGCGACGCGGCACCAATCTGATTGTTTTCCCTGAAGGCACACGCACCCAAAAAGGCGCGGTCATCAATGATTTTGCCCGCGGTGCAGCCAATATCGCGCTGCGTTGCGCTGCACCTCTATTACCTGTGGTGCTAAAAGTGCACAATGCTGGATTAACCAAACAAGATCCTTGGTACGCTATCCCGCGTCGCACTATCGAAATGCAGGTCAGTACTGGTGAAATATTCCATGCCAGCACCTTAGAGGATGACGTGATCCATGCGAAGCAAGCGCGCCAGCTAACGCGGGATCTCGAATTTTATTATCGACAACGACTACATGAGCACTATGAACTTACATAACGAAATCAAGCAATTGATTATCGACAGTCTCGACCTCGAGGATGTGACGGTTGAAGACATCGACACCGATGCAGCACTGTTTGGCGACGGCTTAGGACTGGACTCCATCGACGCCTTAGAACTGGGCTTGGCAATTAAAAAGCAGTTTGATGTCAAGCTGGAAGCCAACTCTGAGGCGACGCGCGAGTATTTTTATAGCGTGGCCAGTTTAGCCAATTTTATCGAATCACAACGGACGTAAGCAACGTGATGCAAAACCGTGAACAGATACTGCAGATGCTGAGTCGCATTCTGCAAGATGAATTTGAAATTGATGCCGACGATATCACCGAAACGGCCTCTTTGTACCAAGATTTAGATTTAGACAGCATCGATGCAGTCGATCTGGTGATTAAGCTGCAGCAGATCACGGGCAAGAAGATCCAGCCAGAAGCCTTTAAAAGCGTGCGGACGGTTGGCGATGTTGTCGATGCGATAGCGCAGTTGGTTCAGGAATAATGACCGCATTGCTGCAAGCTCTGACCTTGATACTACTTCTTGGCTATCCGCTTGCAGTCTATTTCGGTTTGCAATATCTGCCAGGTAATCTGCTGGCGCTGGTCATCGCAGCACTATTGTTACTACGCTTAATGTTGCAAAGGCAGCAAGTAAAAGCGCTCATTGCGCCGCTAATCCTGGGCTTAGCGTTAACCATAGGTAGCGCGATTGCCAAGCAACAACAATGGCTGCTGTTTTATCCACTGGTGATAAATGCCGCCATGCTCGTGCTATTTGCGGGGTCGCTGTGGAAAACGCCCTGTATGGTGGAGCGCTTAGCGCGGATCACAGAGCCCGACTTACCGGATAGTGCTCGTCCCTATCTGCGTAACGTCACCCGGCTTTGGTGTGGCTTATTTGTCATTAATGGCAGTGCAGCGTTATACACGGCTACCTGCAGCAGCATACAGACATGGACGCTCTACAATGGCTTCATTGCCTATCTATTGATAGGCACATTAGCCGGCGGAGAATGGTTGTACCGCCACTTTTGGCTGACAAGATCGTAAGAGACGGTTATGACACAGTTACTGAAAACTTGGTTGGATCAAGGTCCGGCGCCGCAACAGCTGATTAGCTTTAACCATCACGATATCGTGACCGGGACTCTGTTTACCAATCAAGTGCATCAGCTACACCAGCAGCTGCTGCAATCACCGGCAAAACGCTGGCTTTTAGCCTGCGAATCAAGTGACTTATTTGCAGTCGGCCTGTGTGCCGCCTTGCTCGCGGGCAAGCAACTGATTTTGCCTGCAAACACGCAACCCGGCAGCATCAGCCAACTGGCAAGCGAATTTGATGGTGTGTTAGCCGATCAACCGCTCAGTGATAGTGGTGAATATCTGCCATTGCGCAAACAAAATATCGCCGGGAGTTATGCGTGGCCAAGCTTGGCAGCGGGACAAGATTACGGCGAATTATTGCTGTTTACCTCAGGTTCCAGTGGCCAACCCAAAGCGGTGCGTAAAACCTTGCGCCAGCTTGATGCGGAAGTTTCTGTGCTGGAACAAACCTTTGCCAAACATCTGCCACATTGCAGTGTCGTGGCCACCGTGACCCACCAGCATATCTATGGCTTGCTGTTTAAGATTTTGTGGCCACTCGCAGCCAGCCGTCCATTTTTAAGTGACTTAGTCGAGTATCCCGAAACCTTGGGCTACTACATGGCGCTATTTCCTAACCTATGTCTTATCAGCAGCCCTGCGCAACTCACACGCTTACCGAAGGCACTTAATTTTGAGCGCCAGCACCAAGTCCCGAGTCTGATTTTTAGCTCAGGTGGTCCACTGCCGCTGGAGGCAGCGCAGGGGATTCGCCAAGTCTTTGCCAGCTTACCCATTGAAGTCTATGGCAGCACCGAAACGGGTGGCATCGCCTACCGCAGGCAACATAGTGCCGAAACCGCCTGGAAGGCATTCGCCCCGATGCAAATCGCTCGTGATGAAAGCGATGGCGCACTGCTGCTCAAATCGCCCTACCTTGCCGACGACCAACAATTACGCTGTGACGACAGCATCACACTGTTAGGCGAAGACTTATTCCGCCTCGAAGGCCGTTTGGACAGAGTCGTCAAAATTGAAGAGAAGCGACTATCGCTGGTGCAGATGGAGACTCTACTCAATAGTCACCCCTGGGTAGCACAAAGTTATCTGGTGCTGCTGGAAGGGCAAAGACAACAACTCGGCGCTGTAGTCGAACTCTCAGATGCGGGTAAAGTTGAGCTGAACAGCAATGGTAAACTCAGCGTCAACAATGCCCTGAAAAATCATCTGTTAAACCAGTTTGAGCGGGTCACGCTACCACGTCGTTGGCGTTATCCGGCGCAACTGCCGCAGGATCCTCAAGGAAAAATTCGTCTGCAGGAGATACTGCAGCTGTTTGATAATGACTAAATCTCAACTTCCTCACGTTCTTGAACATCAAAGCGATGCCTGCAGCGCCAGTTGGCGACTGCAGATTGCAGCCGATCATCCTGCATTTGCAGGCCATTTTCCCGATCATCCTATCCTGCCGGGCGTGGTCCAACTCGATTGGGCGGTGCGCATGGGATGTCAGCAGTTCGGTTATCCGCTGGCAATTGCCCAGATTGAAGTCTTGAAATTTCAGCAACTGATTGTGCCAAACACACAAGTTACCCTGACCATCAAACACGATGTTGCGAAGCAAAAACTGCAATTCAGTTTAACCGATGGCGAACGTCGCTTCGCCTCTGGCCGTATTGCCTTTGGCACAGAGGCCAATCCATGAAGCTGGCGCTGGTCATTCCCAATTACAACCATCAGCACTATATCGCCGCCACCCTAGAGGCATTAGCGCCGTTAGGCTTGCCTTGTTTTTTGGTGGATGACGGTTCTGATGACAGCACCCGCTATCTGCTCACCGAACTGGCACAGCGGCATGATTGGGTGACGCTCATCACCCATCCCTATAACCGTGGTAAAGGTGCCGCAGTGCTAACCGGGCTCAATGCCGCATGGCAGGCAGGTTATTCACACGCGCTGCAGGTGGATGCTGATGGCCAACATAATCTGGCGGATATTCCATTAATGATTGCCAAAGCGGAGCAGCAGCCACACGCCTTAATCAGCGGCCAGCCGCAGTATGATGAGTCGATTCCGAAAGCGCGGCTCTATGGCCGTTATATCACCCATTTTTGGGTGTGGATTGAAACCCTCAGCTTGCAAATCCAAGACTCGATGTGTGGCTTTCGTATTTATCCGTTAGCGGCGTGTCATGAACTGATGCAAAGCGGTGAGCCGATTGGCGAACGTATGGATTTCGATACTGAAATTATGGTGCGCCTGTTTTGGCGCGGTGTCCCCACATTGCACTTGCCCACCAAGGTGATCTACCCGGACAACGGCGTTAGCCACTTTCGCGGCTTTGCCGACAACTGGCTGATCAGCAAGATGCACACGCGGTTGCTTTTTGGCATGTTGCGCCGCAAATTAAGCGGCCAGAAATTTGCCAATACTGATGATGCAGCGCACCCAACACAGCACTGGTCCAGTATCAGTGAGCGCGGCAGCTTGCTCGGTATGAAGATTTTGCTGGCCTGTTACCGCTTAGGCGGGCACTGGTTGGCGCGACTGATTATGTATCCGGTTATCGTCTATTTCTTTGTCAGTGGTAAAGCCGCCCGGCATGCATCACAAGACTTTTTACAACGCGTAAAGCGGCTGAAGCCGCAACATCCTGATCTTGGCGAATCCCTCAGTTGGCGCGACAGCCTGCGTCACTTTATTAGTTTTGGTAATGCCGCTTTAGATCGTGTTGATGCTTGGTGCGATCGCATCACCCTCAGCCAGGTCGATTTCCCTGACAAAGAGCAGTTAGCCGCACAACTCGCGTCTGGCCGTGGCGCGGTATTACTGGTGTCGCATATCGGCAATATTGAGTTGTGTCGCGCTATCTCTATCCATCAGCGACAAATCAAAGTCAATGTGATGGTGATGACCGACCACAGCGCTAACTTCAATCAACTCATTAAACAGCTCAATCCCGACAGCCAACTCAATCTACTGCAGGTATCGGAGTTAAGCCCGGCCACCGCGATGTTGTTACAACAAAAGATTGATGCTGGAGAGTTGGTCGTGATTGCTGCCGATCGCACCTCACGCCACAGTATTGGCCGCGTGCAATATCAACCATTTTTAGGCGAAGCCGCTGCCTTCCCTGAAGGGCCGTTTATTCTGGCAGGGTTACTCGATTGCCCGGTTTACACCCTGTTTTGTATTCGCGAGAACGGCCGTTATAGCGTTGAGTTAACACCTTTTGCGGCACCGTTAACTGGCGCAAGAGCTGAGCGAGCAGCAAGGTTGCAGCAAGCTAGCCGCGTTTATGCTGAGCGTTTAGAACAAATGGCGCTACGTGCACCACTGCAGTGGTTTAATTTTTATGACTTTTGGCGCCAAGATAGCGCGCTGAGCCGTGAGGAAGATAAATGAGCCATGTTGCTGACCCGATTATCGTTGGCCAACAAACGTTAACCATTGCCCAAGTTGCGGCGGTCGCTGCCGGCGCTTCTGTGCAACTCAATGACCAGCCTGCATACGTGGCTAGCATTGAACGCGGCGCGCAATTTATCGATAGTTTACTGGCCGAAGAAGGCGTTGTTTATGGCGTCACAACTGGCTATGGCGACTCCTGTACCGTCGCAGTTAACCAAGCATTGGTCGCAGAACTGCCGCTGCACCTGACCCGTTTTCATGGCTGTGGCATGGGGCAACATCTCAGCTCAGCGCAAGCCCGCGCGGTCATGGTCTGTCGCCTAAATTCGCTGGCACAAGGCAAATCCGGCGTCAGCTACGCCCTATTGCAACGCCTGACGGAACTGCTTAACCGCAACATAGTACCGCTCATTCCCGAAGAAGGTTCTGTTGGCGCCAGTGGGGATTTAACCCCACTCTCTTACTTAGCGGCAGTGCTGCAAGGCGAGCGGCAAGTGCTGTTCAATAATGAGATTCAAGAGACTGCCGCGGTTTATCAGCAGCTGCATATCACCCCGCTAGTACTGCGCCCTAAAGAGGGGCTGGCATTGATGAATGGCACAGCGGTGATGACTGCCTTAGCCTGCTTGGCCTATCAACGCGCAGATTACTTAGCACGCCTGTGTGCGCGGATTACCGCGTTGGCGTCCATCACACTGCAAGGCAACAGTCATCATTTTGATGAAATTCTGTTTAATGCCAAACCGCATCCGGGGCAGATGCAAGTGGCTAAGTGGATCCGCGATGATCTGCAACATCATCAGCACCCACGTAATGCCAATCGCTTGCAAGATCGTTATTCAATCCGCTGCGCGCCTCATATCATCGGCGTGTTAGTCGATGCGCAGCCGTTTATGCGTCAGTTCATTGAAACCGAACTGAACAGTGCCAACGACAACCCGATTGTGGATGCAGCAGGCGAACATATTTTGCATGGCGGCCATTTCTATGGTGGCCATATCGCCTTTGTGATGGATTCGCTTAAGAATGCCGTCGCCAATTTAGCCGACTTGCTGGATCGCCAGATGGCGCTGCTGATGGACCCGAAATTTAACAATGGCTTGCCTGCGAATCTCTCCGGTAGCCAAGGGCCACGGCAAGTGATTAATCACGGCTTTAAAGCGGTGCAAATCGGTTGCTCAGCGTGGACTGCCGAAGCATTGAAACTGACCATGCCTGCTAGCGTGTTTTCACGCTCCACCGAATGCCATAACCAAGATAAGGTGAGTATGGGCACAATCGCTGCGCGCGATGCACTGCGAGTGCTGACCTTAACCGAACAAGTCGCCAGTGCCGCATTGCTGGCCGTCAGTCAGGGCATCAGATTACGCCTACGTCAGGCCGAGCTCAGTGAACAGGAGTTGAGTCCGTCGCTGTCGACATTGCTCAACCAACTGACCGCAGAATTGCCATTAGTTGAGGAAGATCGTCCGCTCGAACAAACGCTGCGTGATACATTGGCCAAGATCCAACAAGCCGTATGGGAGGTGCCACAATGAAATCAATACTGACCGTAACGGTCGAGATGGAGGTGCCGTTTTTTGACGTCGATTCCATGGGTATCACCTGGCACGGCAATTACCTCAAGTATTTTGAAGTTGCCCGCTGTAAGTTGCTGGAAAAACTCAATTACGGCTATCGCCAGATGCAAGCGTCAGGCTATATGTGGCCGATCGTCGATACCCAAGTCAAATATGTCAAACCCACGACCTTTGAGCAGAAAATCCGCATCGAAGCCCATCTAGTGGAATGGGAAAACCGGTTGAAGATTCAGTATCAGATTTTTGATATTGCCAGTGGCGAGCGCACCACCAAGGGCTATAGCATTCAAGCGGCGGTCGAGATGCAGAGCAAAGAGTTATGCTTTGAAACTCCGGCAGTATTTCGTGAGCGATTAGCGCCTTATCTGGAGGCACAATGAGCAGGAGACGGTGGCGCAGTTTTGCCAACACCATAGCGAAATTCGCTAAACAAGTGCCATTGATGCTAGCGGCGTTAATGTGGCTCCACACTGCTAGCGCCGCAGAGCTGCGACCAACAGCTGACGACTACAACGAATTATTCAAGCAGCCCGCCACCACTGCAGCGCTGACGGATTTGATGCATCAGCTACAAATTGCCCAAGCCAGTCGCGGCCAATTTCAGCAAACCCGTTGGCTGACGGTCTTGAAGAAGCCGCTGCAGAGTCAGGGGCAATTTCTGTTTTCACCCAAGCTTGGCTTTTACTGGCAACAACTGCAGCCGTTTGCCACCACGCTTATCTTGCAGGGGCAATCGCTGACGCAGGTCGATAGCCAGGGTAATATCAGTCAGCAAAGTACGAGTGCTGCGCCGTCACAACTGGGCAGTTTACTGCAGCAACTGATGCGAGCACTCTTGAGCGCTGATATCGATTTTTTACAGCAACATTTTACGCTCTATCTGCAACCCGCCGCGGCGGCTGAACCCTGGCGTTTAGGCTTAATCGCTAGCGATGCAGAACTGAGCAAGTTACTGCCTCGTATCGTCTTGCTGGGCAATCACGAGGTGCAACGCATAGTGATGTTAGGACGGCAGCAAGATGTTAGCGAAATCAAATTACTTAACGTGCAACAAGGTGCGCTAACCGCCGCTGAGCAAGCACGATTCAACGCGGCAGGCGCTAAATAATGCCTAACGCGCGGCTGGGGTTCTCGCTATGGTTAGCTTTGCTGATATTGATCAGTGCTACCGGCCTGTGGCAATGGCAACACGGCGCGCGTATTGAAACTGATATTCTGGCAATGTTGCCCAATATCAACCAAGACTCGTTAGTCAAACAAGCGCAGGCGCGCGTAGAACAGCAATTTGCCAACCGCATCTATTTAGCGTTACAGGCCGACCAGCAAGCGGTAGCGGTTAGCGCGGCCAAACTCGTCATCGACCAGCTTAAACAGAGTGATGCCTTTGACGATATCTACAGCGCTCCAAACTCACTGCAAACGTTAGCGAGTTTTTATTTCCCCTACCGTATGCAACTGCTCACCACTGAGCAACGGCAGCTGTTGCAACGGCAACAACTTGCACCACTCATCGAGAACGCTCAACAGCAGCTCTACAATCCATTTGGTAGCGCCAATAGTGCATTACTGGCAAATGATCCGCTGTTACTTTTTCCCGATTGGCTGCAGTCACTCGCGGGCGGACAAGATTATCAGCAACAAGATGGCATTTTATTGCGCGCCACAGGGCAAGGTTATGCTGCGGTGATCAGTGCGAAAGGCGCAGGTTCAGCCTTTAATCCTCAAGCGCAGCAGCAACAGCTCACCGCGCTGAATCTGGCCTTGTCTGGCTTACCAAAGGATATCAGCGTGCTAACAGCGGGGGCCCTATTTCACGCCGCGGCTGCCACCCAAAGTGCTAAGCAGGAGATCAGTGTGATTGGTGGTATTTCGCTGCTTGGTGTGATGCTGTTAGTTCTTTGGTGTTTTCGTTCGCTGATGCCGCTCGCGATTGCACTACTGACATTAACCAGCAGTTTTATCGTAGCCACGGCAGTAACGCTCACCGCGTTTCAACAACTGCACCTGCTGACCTTAGTGTTTGGTACCAGCCTAGTGGGCATCGCTATTGATTACAGCTTCCATTTTTATTGCGACCGATTACAACGGGCTGAGCATCAACAACAAACAAGCCGAGATGAGTCAGCGGTCAGCAGTTTACGACACATAATGCCCACCTTGAGTTTGGCATTACTGAGTAGTGTAATTGCCTATATTGCCCTCGCGTTTACGCCGTTTCCCGGTATGCGCCAAGTGGCACTGTTTTGCGCCTCCGGCTTAGTGTTCACTTGGCTGACCTTGTGGCTAGCTTATCCCTTATTGGCCAATAGCCGCTTACTGCAACGCAGTCGCGCGTTACGCTGGGCACAACGCTTTAGCGCTTACCTGCCGCAACATCGCTTATCAACAACATGGTGTTGGCTGTTGGTGATTTTGATTGCGGCGGGGAGTTGGCGACTTAGCAGTAATGACGATGTACGCCAGTTACAACAAAGCCCGGCGGATATTACCCAGCAGGAACAGCAACTGCGGCAGCTACTTAGCGGCGGCACCGATAACCAGTTTCTGCTGGTACGCGCCGATTCCAAGCAGGAATTGTTAACACGCTTAGAGCAGGTCAGTGACCCGCTGACGAAGTTAG
This sequence comes from Shewanella mangrovi, assembly GCF_000753795.1. Taxonomy (GTDB): domain Bacteria; phylum Pseudomonadota; class Gammaproteobacteria; order Enterobacterales; family Shewanellaceae; genus Shewanella; species Shewanella mangrovi. The sequence goes on along the minus strand of NZ_JPEO01000005.1, from coordinate 199,423 downwards.
TGCAGCAACAGCAATTGGGCAGTTTTGTCTCGCTGTCGCGCTTTGTACCGAGTGAACAAACACAGCAGCAAAATCATCAATTGCAAGGTCTACTCTATCAACACCTTGCACAGGTGTTACCGCAGTTAGGCTTAGATGGCAGTATTGCCACCGCACTCACGCAGCAGTATCAACACAGTCCTCGCTTAGAAATCGACACCTGGCTGCAAACGTCTGCCGCACAGCAAAGTGGTTTGGCGCAGTTGTGGCTGGCAAATCAGCATGAATATGCCGCCATAGTGCTGCTTGGCGGCATTCATCAGCTCAGCGCCATCGCACACATTTCGCAGCAGTTCACTGGCATAACACTGGTGGATAAGGTCGCTGATATCTCACGTACCATGGCCCATTTCCGGCTGTTAACTATGCTGCTGCTGGCGGCAACGCTGATGATCGCCGCATTGCTGTTTGTATGGCGTTATGGCAAATCCCAAGGATTACGGATCGCGCTGGTGCCGATACTGACAACACTCCTGACCCTAGGTAGCCTTGGATGGGGCGGCGCTGAGTTAACCCTGTTCCACGCGTTAGCCTTGATCTTGGTTTTTGGTATTGGTGTCGATTACAGTCTGTTTTTTGCCAATGCCGGGCAGCAAACGGCGTCGGTTATGCTCGCCGTATTGCTGTCAGCCATCTCCACATTATTGGCCTTTGGCTTGTTGGGCATTAGCCAAACGCATGCGATTGCAGCTTTTGGGCAAACGCTCACGTTAGGCATACTGTTCACGCTACTGTTAGCGCTACAGTTCGTACTCAGTAAGCCTGATGCTGACACATTGCAGGAGTCGCCATGAGCAGGATGATATTGATATTAATCGTGATGTTACTCAGCGGCTGTCAGCAATTGCGCCAGTCACAGCACAGCTGTATTACGCTCGCTGCTGACGTCAATCAGTGCCTTGCACCACTGCCATGGCAACATAGTGCGCCACCAGCAGATGAACTCACCCAATTGGTGACACTTAAACGCTACGATAAGCAACAACAGCTCACCATGTCGTTAGCATTAACGCCGCAGAACATGACCATCATCGGCTTAGCGCCCTTGGGACAGGCGTTGTTTACCCTGCAATTTGATGGTCATACATTGAGTAGTGAACAAAGCATGTTGCTGGGAGAGCAGTTTCGTGCCGACTATTTAGTGGCGATGCTGCAATTGGTGTATTGGCCACAGGCTGCGCTGCAACAGGCCATCAGCGGTGCTGAGCTCAGTGAACAACAATGTGGTAAAGCCCTGTGTCGGCAGTTGCGCCGTGATGATAAACTGATCGCCTCGGTGGAATATCAACAGTCGGACAAGTGGCATAGCCAGGCGGTGCTGACCTTACCGCAAGCCGATGTGCGACTGACCATTAACCCGCTTTAGCGTAGGCCACTAGAATAGACATGACGGATATGACCATTGCCATTACCCATGCCGGATTCTGCACGCCACTCGGCATAGAACCGCCCACTATCTTGCAGGCATTGCTTGATGGCGATGACACTCACATGGTGAGGCGCGATAACTTACTATTCGACCGCAGTGCCATTGTCGGCGAAGTGACGGTTGAATTAGGCGAATTTCCTGCCGCCTTGCGCCAATATGATTGCCGCAATAATGCACTGATGCTGCGTGCCTTAGCCAGTATCTTGAGCGCCATCGAGCAAGCCAAAAAAAGCTATGGGGCAGATCGGATTGGCGTCGTCATCGGTACCAGCACCTCAGGTATCGCCAAAGGCGAACAAGCACTCAAATACCATCGCCAGCACGGTGTTTTCCCTGATGATTACCATTATGTGCAGCAGGAGCTGGGCAGCAGCGCGCTATTTTTGCGTGATTACTTAGCACTGAGAGGCCCGGCCTATACGGTTTCTACCGCCTGCTCTTCTAGTGCCAAAGTGTTTGCCTGCGGTCAACGGCTACTCAATAGTGGTCTGTGTGACATGGTGATTGTCGGCGGTGTTGATAGTCTCAGTCAGTTAACCCTTAACGGTTTCGATGCTCTCGAATCTATCGACGATGAGCGCTGTAATCCTTTTAGTCGTCAGCGCCAAGGCATCAATATCGGTGAAGGCGCAGTGCTGTTTACGCTCGAACGTGGTGATGGCCCAGTACTGCTGGCCGGTTGCGGTGAATCCGCTGATGCGCATCATATTTCGGCACCGCACCCGCAAGGCGATGGCGCGGTTAGGGCGATGCAGGCCGCGCTCACCCAGGCGGGATTACAGCCCACGCAAATTGATTACGTCAACTTACACGGTACCGCTACGGTGCAAAACGATGCCATGGAATCACGCGCGATGATGCGCGTTTTTGCCGAGCAACCGCCGCTATGCAGCTCCACCAAACCGCTGACTGGGCATGCGCTAGGCGCAGCCGGTGCCATCGAAGCCGGTTTTTGCTGGCTGTTGCTGTCAGACATCAATGTAGACTTAGGTTTACCACTGCATCGATGGGATGGTGAGCGCGATGACACCTTACCTGAGTTACCTCTGGTCACCGCGACCTCGCGGCCGGCACAGCTTCAACATCTAATGAGTAACTCTTTTGCTTTTGGGGGCAGCAATGCCTGCCTGATCTTTAGTCGTGGCGTTTCCAATGAGTAGTCTTTATTCAGCGCGCAACGTGTGTGATTTTCTACCACATCGACCGCCGATGGTGTTAATAGAGCGCATCGAGCAATACCGCACGGATTTTCTTGAAGCGAGTGTCAGTATCAGTGAGCTGAGCCCGTTTTATGATGCGGCGCTCGCGCTGGTACCAAATTATGTTGGCATCGAATATATGGCGCAAACCGTCGCCGCCCTCGCGGGCATTGAAGCCGAACAAAGAGGCGAGCCGATCCGCACTGGGTTTCTGTTGGGAAGTCGTAAATTGACACTGTCCCAAGCAGGATTTGCCGCCGGCCAGCGCTATCACATTCGCGTGGCACGCCTCTATCAAGAGGATTCTGGGCTTGCGGTCTTTGACTGTCAGATTTGCGATGCATCACAGCAGCAGATTGCCAGCGCCAACATCAATGTATTTCAACCACAGCAGACCGATGCCTATTTGGCCGGTGAGCTGTCGCTTTAGTCGGGAGATTTTATGGGTAAGCGAGTGTTAGTGACCGGAGCTAGCCGCGGTATTGGGAAAGCTATTGCGCTCAGGTTAGCGCAGTCGGGTCACGATATTGCCCTGCATTACCGTTCTCGTCAGGATGCCGCAGAGCAAACTGCCGCCGAAATCGCAGCATCAGGTGTACAGGTGAGTCTGCTGAGTTTTGATGTAGCTGACCGCGCGGTCTGTCGCGCGGCGATTGAACAGGATATTGCCGAACACGGCGCTTATTACGGTCTGGTGCTGAATGCTGGTATTGCACGCGATACGGCCTTTCCAGCCATGACGGATGACGAATGGGACAGTGTTATCCATACCAATCTCGATGGTTTTTACAACGTGCTGCAACCGGCGTTGATGCCAATGATCCAAACCCGTCAGGGCGGCCGTATCGTCACCTTATCTTCCGTCTCTGGCATTGCAGGTAATCGTGGCCAAGTGAACTATAGCGCCGCAAAGGCCGGTATCATCGGCGCCACTAAAGCGCTGGCATTAGAAGTGGCCAAACGCAAAATCACCGTTAACTGTATCGCGCCAGGCATTATCGATACCGAGATGGTCGAAAACTTTACCGATGATTTGGTTAAACAACTGGTGCCGTTGCGGCGCATGGGTAAGCCTGAGGAAATTGCCGGACTGGCAAACTTTTTACTATCAGATGACGCTGCCTATATCACCCGCCAAGTGATTTCCGTCAATGGTGGCATGCTATGAGCCGCAGAGTCGTCATCACCGGTATGGCCGGGATATCCTCACTAGGACAAGACTGGGCCAGCGTATTTGCTCGTCTGCAAGCACAACAAAATGCCGTGCAATACATGCCAGAGTGGGATCGCTTTGATGGCCTTAACACTCGCCTCGCTGCACCAGTGACCGATTTCGAATTGCCCAGTCACTATTCGCGCAAAAAGGTACGCGCGATGGGGCGAGTAGCGCAAATGGCCACGCTCGCCAGTGAGCGGGCACTGCTGAATGCCAATCTTATGGATGACCCGAGTATTCAGGATGGTCGCATGGGCGTGGCGTATGGCTCCTCAGCAGGCAGCCCGCAACCGATAGTTGGCTTCGGTAACATGTTGCAGCACGCCGATATGAGTGGCATTGATGCGACCAGCTATATTCGCATGATGAACCACACCACCGCAGTCAATATCGGCGTATTTCTAGGGCTGAAAGGACGCATTATTCCGACCAGCAGTGCCTGTACCTCTGGTAGCCAAGGCATTGGCTACGCCTATGAGGCAATCAAGTATGGGCAACAACAACTGATGCTAGCTGGCGGTGCGGAAGAGCTCTGCGCCACTGAAGCCGTGGTGTTCGATACGCTGTTTGCCACGTCAACCCGTAATGCCACGCCATCGCTGACACCACGCCCGTTTGACCGGGACCGCGATGGTTTGGTAATTGGCGAAGGTGCCTGCACCTTAGTGCTGGAAGAACTAGAACATGCACAAGCGCGTGGCGCGACCATCTATGCTGAGATCGTGGGGTTTGCGACTAACTCAGATGGAGCCCACATCACTCAGCCTAATGCCAGCACCATGGAGCAAGCAATTCGACTGGCGCTGCAGGACGCTGACTTAGCGGCCAAGGCTATCGGCTATATCAACGCCCACGGTACGGCAACGGATCGAGGTGATGCCGCTGAATCGCAGGCGACACATGCAGTATTTGGCAGTCACACACCGATTTCATCACTCAAGAGTTATACCGGCCATACACTGGGTGCCTGTGGGGCATTAGAGGCATGGTGGAGTATCGAAATGATGCGCCATAATTGGTTTGCTCCCACCCTTAACCTCACCCATGTCGCGGAGGAATGTGCGCCATTGGATTATATTGTGGGCGAAGGTCGAACCCTAGAGACCGAGCTGGTGATGAGCAACAACTTCGCCTTTGGCGGCATCAATACCTCACTCATCTTTCGTCGCTGGCCCTGAGTTGTAGGCGCATTATTGCGCCTACCGCTACCAAAGGCTAATTTCTGAACAACGACCGAAAGTCCTATGATGCATTTCCCACCTCAGGATTCTTCATGGAGTGCTTATGTTGTTGCCATTGTTGTCACGACTGTCCAGTCCCATTAGCAGTGAGACTTGCTGGGAGTTAATCACTCAAGGTGCGCGAGTGATTGATGTGCGCTCTGAAATTGAATTTGCTGTTATGCACCTTCCCCAAGCTGAAAACGTGCCATTGGAACAGTTCGAGCGCTGGATGCCAGTGCAAAATAAATCTGAAGTGATCGTGCTGTATTGCGGTGCCGGTATTCGTGCCCGTCAAGCCTGTGAACTGTTAAAAGGCAATGGCTTTGATTGCGTGATTAATGGCGGCGCCCTGCAGGATCTGATGAGTACCATTCCCGCCAATTGCGCATAAAAAAGCCCCGAAGGGAACGGGGCAAGCACCAGAAAGCGAATAGGGGACTCAACTACCGCTTTTGACTTTAGGTGAGATGAAAAACAAACGAAATAGCAGGTGACGATCGCCTTAGATGGCGATCGCATCGATAGCCAGTTTAGCGTCGGCTATCGCTTTTTCTTTCAGTTCAGGGCTGATGTTCAAACCTTCGGCATACACCACTTCAACTTCAGTAATACCAACGAAAGCCAAGAATGTTTTCAGGTATGGCACGACGAAATCTTCTGCTGAATCTTTGTGGATGCCACCAAAGCTTGCCACGATAACCGCTTTCTTACCGGTCAGCAGACCTTCTGCACCAGCAGCAGTGTAACGGAAAGTCACACCAGCACGAGCAACTAGGTCGATCCAAGTTTTCAACTGTACTGGAATAGTGAAGTTATACATCGGTGCAGCAATGACAATAGTATCGTTATCTTTCAGCTCTTGGATCAGCTTGTCAGACAATGCCAAAGCATCTTGTTGGCGTTGGTTCAGGTTATCACCACCACGCATACCACCCGCAAGTTCACCATCTAATACAGGCAATGGCTCTGCAGCGGTATCACGCACTGCAATATTTGCACCCTGCTCTTTCCAAGAAGCTGACAAGTAGTCCAGTAACAGACCAGACTGAGAATATTCACCGAGAATACTGGATTTCACTAACAATACGTTGCTCATAATTCACTCCGATGCAATTAAGTTAAGTCGTTACAGGGATTTCGCCACTGAATGGAGCCTAGTCTAACTTCAGTTAAATCGGACTAATAGCGCAATAAACAAGCTAATGCATTCTAATTTTTAGAAAGGAGTAACGCTGTGAGCAAGAATAACCTTAATTGACCTGCAGCGAGAAGGTCACCGGGCCATCGTTAATCAAGGATACTTTCATATCCGCGGCAAAACGGCCGGTTTCGGTGGTCATGCCGGCACGGCGGCAGTATGCAACGAAGTGTTCATAAAGTTCATTGGCCAGAGCATGACCAGCGCCATTGGAAAAGCTTGGACGTAAGCCACGACTGGTATCGGCAGCCAGTGTAAATTGCGACACCACCAGTAAAGAACCTTCAATCTGCTGCACATTAAGATTCATCTTGTCGTTGTCATCGCCAAACACACGATACTTCATCACCTTGGCAGCAAGCTTTTCCGCAAGTTCATGGCTATCAGTCTGCTCTACACCAAGTAGCACCAGTAAACCACGACCAATCTCTCCCACAACCTCGCCTTCAACTTTGACACTGGCTTCACTGACTCTTTGAATTAAGGCGATCAACGGGATTCTCCTGAGGTTAACTGCGCAGCTGCCGCATCAATCATGCGTTTACAGCCGTTAAATATGGCGACATGCATCTTAACGTCATCGATGGAATGGAAACCACCCGCGACTTGGGTTAACTGATAACGTTCACTGGCAATTGGCGCTAAAAACTCACGTAATAGATGGTCGGGGCAAACCCAATCCTGACTTCCCTGCACAATTTCAGTGTGAGCAGGCCAGGTTGTTCTTCCCGCCAACATTAAGGTGTAAGCATCAAAATAACGATTGAGGGCAAAGTAGTTTTCGATACGGGCAGTGGCTTCATCACGCTTTAGCTCGGGTACTGGTAATCGCCCCCAGGGTTGAGCCAATACCTGCTCCCAGCGGTTCCACGCGCTAATACATTGCTGCATGCGCTTTCCGCCGTTAAGTGCATGGTGATAACGCTCCATCAATACATTTAATGGCGATTTAGTCGAATTAGCGGCACTGACAAAGCCGTGGTAATCGATAGGAAAACGTTTAGCCGCACCGCTACTGCCATACAGCCATTCTCGACCTTGCTCAGAGGGAATGAACAGTCCCCAGTAAAGCTGGGCCAACACCCTTTGTGGACATAACCCTGAGTAGATAAGCCCCAATGTAGCACCGAAAGAACCACCGACCAGACACCAAGCCTCCAGCTGTAACCAATGACGGATACGCTCAATATCGGTCAATAACGACAATAGATCATTGCGCTGCAAGCCGCCGCTGGGTAATGACTCTCCCGAACCGCGTTGATCGAGCAAGATGACCCGGCATTGGCGTAAATCAAACAGCTGACTCTCCTGCGATGAACAGCCAGCACCGGGGCCGCCATGCAGGAATAATACGGGAATACCATCGGGATTGCCGTACTGACTCAGGTGCAATAAGTGTCCTTCATCAGTATCGAGCCAGGTTTCAGCAAACGGCTCACTGTTGGTCATCTTCACTCTCAGTGAGTGGCTGCCGTGTTTTTTCACCCAGAAACTCTGGCATTGCCGCGGTAATTTCAGCGCCAAGCAGCACAATCATCCACGACAAATAGACCCACACAAACAGAATTGGCACTGTCGCCATCGCGCCATAAATGGCCTCGTATGACGGGAAATTAGTGACATAGAACGCAAATGCCTTTTTCCCCGCTTCAAACAGCAGCGCAGCCACCACCGCACCAAGCAGTGCATGGCGGAAAAAGACCTTCTGATTTGGGACAACGGTATAGAGCAGTAAAAACGCCGCCACCGAGAAAATAAACGGCAGCCGAGCGACAAAAAATGCCCCAATGCCATAGGTATCAGCATCGTGGAACACTTGCAGTGACACCACGTAAGAAGTGGCCGCCAGACTGGCGCCGATCAAAATTGGCCCCAGCGTCAGAATCATCCAGTACATGGAAAACGACAGCACTTTGGGTCGCTTCTCTTTAGAACGCCAAATATAGTTCAGCGCCTTATCTATCGCGCTGATCAGCAACAAGGCCACCACCATCAAGGCACCAATACCAATTGCCGTGCCCTTTGAGGCATTTCCCACAAACTGGTTGATATAGACCTGTACCGTATCGCCTGCAGCGGGCAGAAAGTTTTCATAGATGAAAGATTCAATCTGCGTGCGTACGCCTTTAAACACCGGAAATGCCGACAGCGTTGACATCATCACCGCGACCATAGGGACCAGCGACAACAAGGTCACGTAGGCTAAATGGCCAGCGCGGATGTTGATTTGGTCGCGCTGCAGCCGCAAGCGCAAGTGACGAACGAAACGCCAACTGGCAAATAAAAAGGGCCGTAATTTACTGAAATCAATATTATCGTGCACTTTGCATCATTGTCCTTTGTGCCTAATGTCGATATCTGCGTACAATAACATTCTGTTGACAAAGGTGATACTGATACATCAATTTCAGCGCACGCCAAAGAGGAGAATTTCATGTCACAACAAGGATCTGCCGGTAACGTCATTGCCGCTATCTGCAACGTATTTATTCCGGGACTGGGCCAACTGGTGCAAGGCCGCATTCTCGCCGCACTGCTATTCTTCGTGATTACTGTCGCGGGTTACGCCATGTGGTGGTTGGTCGTACCAGCTATCATTGCAGGGATAGTGCATTTATGGAGCATTATCGACGCCGCGAAATTCCGTGCCGCCTAAACGGGGAATTCACATGAAAAAAATACTAAGTGCAATATTGGTCAGTAGCTTGTTGCTGCTTACCGGCTGCCAATCCGCTTATTACGGTGCGATGGAAAAAGTTGGCATTCACAAACGCGACATCATGGTGGACCGCGTTAAGGCCGCCAAAGAATCGCAAGAAGAAGCACAAAAGCAGTTCAGCTCGGCACTAGAAGAGATGCAGGCGTTGCTGAATCACGACGGTGGCGAATTAGAAGTTGCCTACGAAAAGGCCAAAGATGAGTATGAATCAGCCTCAGATGCCGCCGACGACGTCAGCGGTCGTATCGACAAAGTCGAATCCGTTGCTGAAGCGCTGTTTGATGAATGGCAGAATGAAATTGGTGAGATCAGCAAAGCCAGCTTGCGCCAAAAGAGCCAGACCAAGCTGAAGCAAACCGAGCGTTCCTACAATCAGATGCTGAAATCGATGCGCCGGGCAGAAAGTAAAATGGCGCCCGTGTTGACAGCAATGAAAGACAATATGCTGTATCTGAAGCATAACCTTAACGCCCAAACAATCGCTTCAATTAAGGGCGAATTTTCAAGTTTGCAGGCCGATATCTCCAGCTTGATGAATGAAATGAACCGTTCGATTGCTGAATCGAATAAATTTATTTCGTCAATGGAGCCTTAGTCTCAGTGACGGGGTTAGTAGCCGCGGGCGATACTTGGCTTTTCGCCCGCTGCTTATCTTGATACATGCTGATATCCGCCAGCTGCAGTAGCGCTTTAATGGAGTCGGCATCAGTAGGAAAACGCGCCGATCCCACCGCAAAAGACACCGGCAGTTCCGTACCTTTCCACATTACTGGCTGCGCACACGTTGCCTGACGAATTTTCTCCTGCACCAGTTGCAGGTCATCTGAATCCTTCAACCGCGGAATGATGATCAAGAACTCATCCCCACCAATGCGGGTAACTAAGTCTGAGCCGCGCAATTGCTGCTTTAACCGCGATGCTACCTGCTGCAGAAATCTGTCACCTGCGGCATGACCGAAGTGATCGTTAATCTGCTTAAAATCATTTAAATCAATACTGATAATCCCAAAGCGATCGCGACTGTTTGCCAACTGGCGCAACACTGCCATCGCTTGGCGGCGATTGCCGACACGAGTCAGCATGTCTTCATAAGAGTAACGATGCACGCTGGTAAAAATTTGGTACAGCAACAAGGCGCTAAAAATCGTCAGTAAAATCAGGCTATATCCCAATACGCGCACAAGCTGCTGCCCCCACCAGCCATGCAGCGATTGCTTGGGTAAGCCAATGGCAATTTGCCACCGCCCGGCAAATAAGTTGATCACCTCAATGGCAAGTGGCTGCTGAAACGCACCAGCGTCGCCCCAAAAAGGGTCGCTGGGCATGCCATTGATATCGATTCGCCGCAGCGCTAGTTGATACTTAGTCGCGAGATCGGCAATGCCGCTATCGGCTAACATTTTCGACCAATCAAAGACGACGCTACAGCCGCCCCAGTAATGCAAATTTACCGGTGGATCAGTGAATATCGGTAAGCGCACAATCAATCCCTCACCGCCTTGGATAAGTTGTAACGGCCCAGTGAGTTGCATGCGTTGGGTGATACGCGCCCGCTCAACATCCTGCCACTGCAATGGCAAAGTGCGGAAATCGAGTCCTACGACCGATTCGTTAGTGTTGACGGGATAAACAAACTGGATGACATCGTTAGGTGCCACGGTGATATTGCGAATATAGCCGCTGTTCTGGGTGATTTTTTCTGCGAGTTTGCGCCATTGGCTGGCATCGGAATCTGGGCTGATGCTAATAAAGGCTGCGAGGCTGCCGGCTTCAATCATCTTGTTACTGAGCAGCGACTCTAGATGATAACGCACCAATTGCAGCTGCTGTACCGCCGCGGTTTCGGCTTCCGTATGCACATTTTTGTCGATTTGATGCTGCAAGAACTCCACTGCTAAGGTCGCCAAAATGGTGAAGCAGATCAGGCACAACAGCAAAATATATTTGATAGCTGAGTATTTCATCGACCCCACTTATGGCTTGAATCAATCGATCCATGCAGTGGTAACTGCTACACCCAGTTACTGAGTCGAGGCCTCCGTTACTCGCCGCCTAAGTATAGAAGTCAGCAGGAAATTTAGCGAAGGCGTCAGCGCGCTGATCACGCCTGACGACGGTGATGGCGATGCTTATCTTGGTACATGGCGCTATCAGCACGGTGCAGCAGTTCTTCCATATCCTCGCCATCTTCAGGATAGGCGGAAAAGCCGATACTTAAACTGACGGGCAGCGAAAGCCCTTTATATTCAAACGGTGTACTACACACCTGTTCACGAATTTTCTCGCCGATAATGTCCAGATCATGGCGACGCGTCACGCGCGGCAGCACCAGTAAAAATTCATCCCCGCCGACCCGTGCAATGGTATCGTAACTGCGCAGTGAACTCTCTAGCCGTCTGGCGACTTCAATCAACAGCGCATCGCCCACCGGATGACCAAAGCTATCATTGACCATCTTAAATTCATTCAAATCTATGTTAACAATAGCGAACTTGCTGTGGCGCCGAATCAAACGCTCCAGCACTTGAATGATACGGCGTCGGTTACCGAGTTTAGTCAGTACATCTTCATAAGAGTAACGCTGCGCGTTGCGATAGGCATTAAGCATCACCACTATGCTGATAAACACCAGTAATGCCACCGAGTAGCCGCTGATACGCAGCACTTGATAGTTGCTGCCACTGAAGGAGGATATAGCGGCATCATCCGCCTTTATCGCGAGCTGCCAATTGCCGCTGATAAGGTGCACATTTTCAGTCACTAGCGGTGCCTGAAAGGTGTCCAAACTGCCGTAAAATACTGTCCCATGTTCACCGGTGCCATCCACACCACGCATCGCCAGTTGGATCCCTTCAGGAAAATCCAACGCGCCAGCGTCCAGCACTAAGCTACTCCAGTCCAACACCACACTAGCAACCCCCCAATAGCGGGTATTCTCCGGTGGGTCGGTGAAAATCGGCATTCGCGCAATCACGCCCATCCCCCCCTGTACCAACTCTAATGGTCCAGCAACGAAGATACGTTTAGCTTTACGTGCCTGTTCAATGGTACGGAGCTGATGCGGATGGTCGTCATAATCCAGCCCCAATGCCTTCTCATTACCGACTTTAGGAAACACAAACGAGACGACATTATTCGGCGCGACGGCAATATTGCGAATATGCGGTGCGGAGGCAGCGATCTGTTTTGCCAGCGGCTGCCACTGCTCCGGCGTTGAATCGGGCGAAACAAAGATATAAGAAACTAAACCGTTGGCGAGAAAGATCTCTGAGGTCACCATGCCTTCTAAACGCGATCTAACGAGCGCCAGTTGCTGCGATAGATAATGGGTGCGTTCGGCAGCTACATCTCGGCTGTAACTGCGCTGCAGATACTCCACAAGATAAAATGCAGTAACCATATACGCCACAACAAACAGTCCAAACAGAACATCTGCTCCAGCGCGCCGAAGACTTTTCATGCGCTCCCCAAGGATTCACCAATGCGATTATTAGTTAGTGTTTGATTCGATGCCATAAAATAACATTTTTACAACATCGTCAATTTATTGTCAGATTATCGCCCATTCATTGTTCAATCAAAAATGCAATCTTGTGAAATGCACCACGATTACGAACAAGCGCTCGCTAATATTTGGATCTGGTGCACAAATCACTATCTGCTCTGCAAACCTTCAGCCGAATCTAAGTTCAAAATTGCCACATGACTTTAGGATATTCTGCTATTTATGACGATTACCGAATCTCTGACATTGATGTTGGCACTGTTGTACGCAGCCAGTCAGCTTTGGTGGGCAGGAAAACATTATGGCGCTGTCGTGGCGCTGGCCTCGATAGTGGGCGCACTCGCAATTGCGGCAAGTACCACCTTGTTGCTCGGCACTGTCGTCGCGGCGGGCGGCTTAGCTGTGTTCCATTGGCGCAAGCCTACTTGGGCAAAAGGGGAAGTACGCATTAATCAGCTGCGCGATGGCTTTCAACATCTGCTGTTTCTGGCACTGTTACTGGTCGCGCTGCAATACACTCTCAATACTATAATGCTCAAAGCGGGTATGACGCCTTGGTTAGCACGCCCCAACGTGGTCGATGCCTTCCTGCCGATTGCGGGCGGCATCGAGCTCAAAGGCATTAGTGCAGGGATCTGGGATCAAAACCATCCAGCAGCAGCTGTGATGTTGGCGGTGGTATTGCTTACCGGATTAATCTGTAAGCGCGCCTTTTGCGGCTGGGCCTGCCCAATCGGCTTGGTCGGCGAGAAGCTCTATAAGCTGCGTAAGCGCTTTATTAAAGAGGAACTGATGCCACCGCGCTGGCTCGATTGGCCACTGCGAATGCTGAAATATCTACTGCTGGCAGCCTTTATCTATTTGGTGTGTTTTAGCATGCCCGATGCTGCCATTCCGGGGTATTTGAATGGTAACTACCATAAAATTGCCGATGTGAAGATGGCGCTGTTTTTCATCACCCCCGGATTAATTACCCTCAGCGTGTTTGCCCTGCTGTTGCTGATTGTCACGTGGCGTCGCCAAGGCTTTTGTCGCTATCTTTGTCCATACGGCGCCATTTTGGGACTGCTGAGTTTTATTAGTCCGTTGAAGATCCGTCGTAACAGTGAACACTGTCTGATTGAAAGCCGCGGGATGAAGTGCGATAAGTGCACCCGTGCCTGCCCTGCGAATATCATCGTGCATACCAAAACCACGGTACGTAGTGACGAATGCCAAGCCTGTATGCGTTGCGTCGCCGCTTGCCCTAAAAAGCAGGCACTGGGTTTTGGCGTAAGTAAAAGCCATAGCCTAAGCGCTCGCACGGTAATGTTACTGACATTAAGCCTGTTGTTTGTACTGCCACTGGCGGCCTATCTCAGCGGCTTTTGGGACAGCCAAACACCAGAACTTATTCGTATGCAGTTGATTCAAATGGCGAACCATATCGGCCATTAATACAACTTTGCGATGAAGGCGCGGTAGTTTTCGGTCACGCTGATGCAAGTAAGCGTAAAGATCTACCGCCCCTATCACCTCCACGCGTAAGGCTGCGCAAACCAAGGAAAAGAACTGCAAAAGCCCTATTTCCAAGCAGGTTCCAATGCTGAAATAGTGATCAATATCACTATCACATTGGAGCCGCCAAATGCCTCAAGCTGACTCACTCAACCCTCTGCGCCGCATGCTAGTCAAATTACTTGGCAGCGCTGCTGTAGCCGGACCAAGCTTATTGTTAGCGGCCTGTGGCAGCGAAACGAATAACAGTAGCAATGCAACGACTAGCAATGACGCGAACAGCAGTGACACGAGTGACAGCGGCAGTGACGTTAACAGTGAAAATACTTCGGGCTGGGCAACCGGTGGCACGGCAGCGATGGTGGTGGATTTTCCGGAGACCAGCCTGTTTGCCACAACAGCCGCCTGCAGTGTAGCGTTAACCCAAGCACTCACCGAAGGCCCCTGCTATTTTCAAACTGAAGTGCTGGATGATATCTCTGCCGAGAAAGGTGGCTTACCGATGCAGCTTTGCTTGCAGGTGATCGATAGCGATTGTAATCCGGTATCAGGACTTGAAGTCGAAGTCTGGCATTGCGATAGCGACGGCATCTACTCCGGCGATACCAGCGACAGTGCTGATGCCAACCGTTTCTCTGTGGGCTTTTGCACCGACAATGACAGCGCAGCGTTGGCATCAAAGTGGTTCCGTGGCACTCAAGTGACCGACAGTGATGGCCGAGTGAACTTTAAGACGTGTTTCCCAGGTTGGTATTCCAGTCGCACAATTCACGTGCACTTTCGCATTCGCAACAACAACTTAGACGAGCTAATATCGCAGTTCTGCTTCAACGATAGTCTGACTGCTGATATCTGCAATAATCACCCGGAATACGCCTCGCGCGGCACGCAAGACACGACGCTCGCTAGCGGCCGTGATACGGTTTATGGCAGTCATTATGAAGACTTTCTGTTTAACACCGTGCAGAACAGTGACGGTTCATTGCTCGCATGGAAAACCATTCAAATGAGTTAAGCGCTTTATCAACGCTAACTAATTCAACAACTACTGCAGCTTGCTCGACTTACTGGGCTGTGATATTTGTTGCTACAGTTTGCATATGCTAATTATTAGGGAGCGTTGATGGGACGGCCGAAAATTCCCCGTATCATCTGTGGTCAGCCAGCGGATAGTTGCTTTAAACCAAATGGTATTCCGATGACACAACTGGAACAGGTGTCACTCAATCCTGACGAGTTCGAAGCGCTGCGCCTCGTCGATTTACAGGGAATGCAACAGCAGCAAGCGGCTGTTGAGATGCAGGTATCGCGTCAAACCTTAGCCAACTTAGTCAAATCGGGGCGTAAGAAGATGGTCGATTGTCTCGCTAACGGTAAGGCGCTGATGACCCATCGCGGTTAACGCTGACCGTGGCTGGTAGTGCCCCACCAGCCACGCCATGTCTTTACACCTTAAAACGATTTACCTGTGCTCCCAGCTGATGTGCCAATTGCACCGCTTCAGCGGCTTCACGTTCAGTGATCGCCAGTTGCTGCGCCAGCCCGGTGGAAACTTCTCGAATAGATTCAGAGTTGCGATTGATCTCAGCGGTTACTGAAGTTTGCTCTTCTGCAGCAGCCGCAATCTGGCGCGCCATATCCGAGATAGTGGTAATCGCCTGATTAATTTGCAGCAAGCGTTCACTCGCCGCCTCCGCATCCGCCACACTTTCATGCGCTCGCTCAAGACTCTGACCCGTCGCATTCACCGCCTTCATGGTCGTTGCCTGCAGCGCCTCAATCATAGTTTGAATCTCTTGGGTCGACCCGTGAGTGCGCTGCGACAGCACTCGCACCTCATCGGCAACCACCGCAAAGCCGCGGCCATGTTCACCAGCACGCGCGGCTTCAATCGCGGCATTCAATGCCAACAAATTGGTTTGTTCGGCAACGCCGGTAATGGTCGCCAGAATGGTATTGATTTGCTGCGCGTGCACGTTTAGCTCTTCAATAATACAACCGGTATTAGTCACCTCCGCGGCCAGTGCTTCAATCGACGTTCGACTTTGACTAACCGCCTGTTCACCCGCGGCAGCTAACTGCACCGAGTCGTGAGCGGTGTTAGCGGTGAGCTCGGCATTGCCGGCAATCTCTTGGGTCGCGGATGCCATCTGCGTTACCGCTGTCGCCACCATAGTGATTTCATCGAGCTGCTTGTCCACTTGCTGGCGGTTTTGCTGGGCCGCGGTATTCGCTTGTTGGGCGCCATTGCCCAGCAATGCCGCGGCCTGATTTACGTCGCTGATGATTTGCTGCAGCTTGGCCACAAAGCGGTTGAAAGCTTGCGCCAATTGGCCAATTTCATCATGTTGATTACGAGTTTGAATCCGTACGGTGAGGTCACCATCGCCATCGGCGATATCTGCCAGCGCATTATTCAAGCGCGCCAAATCGGCGAACTGCACGCGGAAGATCAGCGTCAGTACCACAGACAGAATAAGCAACAGCCCAATGCCAATCGCCACCATCCAATAACTGAGTTCAACATAGCTTGCCATGATGGTGCTGCGATCTATCACAAACACCATCGACCAATCGCTATTGGGGACTGCCTCGGCGAACACCAACTTTTGCGCACCATCTAGGCTGATATCGGTGAGATTCGCACTACTTGTTGCTTGCTTAAGCCACTGCGGCGTGAGCTGCGGCATCAAAGCCGTTAAAAACTGATTGTTATATTGCGCATCGGGATGGCTGATGATGTGCGTGTCGTTTTCCACCATGATGGTGTAGCCATTACCCGGCACTTCCAGCGCTCTGACCAACTTAGCGATCTGCGATACATTGACGTTAGACCCCGCCATACCGCGCAGACTACCATCTGGATTTTTCACCGGATGCGCTAAGGTGACCACAAAATCACCTGTGGTATCGCTAACGTAGGGTGATGACATCGACAATCCATTTACCGCCGCGCCATCAATGTACCAACTGCGTTTACGCGGATCGTAGCCCTTGGCCTTGGAGCGTGCATCCCAAGCAGGATCCTGCCGCACCATTCGCCCCTGAGCATCACCATACATACTCAGAATAAAACCTTGAGAACGATAGGTGTGTTGTACTAGCAAACGATAAGCTTCAATCGGTAAATCAGCGGGATACTGTTCAATGGTCTGCGCCATACTGGTGACCGCAGCGCGTTTTTGATGCAGGTCGTTACCAATCAGACTGGCAAAAGTATTGGCCAGCACGCCAATGTTATCGCGCGTCTGCACTTCAGCTTTTGATTGCAACATATTGATTGAAAAGATAATCAAAATTGCACAGGTCAATGCAACGGCGAAGAGACTCGCCAGTAACAGTCGAGCTTTCAGGGTCGTATTCATCGAATCGAGGTCATGAAGAGAAAGTTGCTGGGGATTTTAGCGACTTAGCATCACAACACTGACAAAAAATGAGCTATGGATACTATTAAAACTTTTGAAACTTAATGATTTTTTAGAGTAAAAATCACCAATCTACCAGCGCTGATGACTGTCTTTGACGCATAAAAAACCCCGGCAAGCCGGGGTTTTCGTAATAGACCAGACCAATTAAGCGCGGTTAGCGCGTTTACGGTCGTTTTCGGTCAAATGTTTCTTACGCAGACGAATGCTCTTCGGCGTTACTTCTACCAATTCATCGTCATCGATGAATTCCAACGCTTGTTCCAGTGTTAACTGGATATGTGGCGTCAGGGTTTGTGCTTCGTCAGTACCTGAGGCACGTACGTTGGTCAGCTGCTTACCTTTCAGACAGTTTACTGTCAGGTCGTTAGAGCGGCTGTGAATACCCACGATTTGACCTTCGTAAACTTCAGCAGCGTGACCGACGAACAGACGACCACGGTCCTGCAGGTTAAACAGTGAGTAAGTCAGTGCTTTACCTGTTGCGTTAGAGATCAGAACACCGTTAGCGCGTTGACCGATATCGCCTTCTTTCACTGGACCGTAATGGTCAAATGTGTGGTACAGCAGACCAGTACCTGAAGTCGCGGTTAAGAAGTCAGTTTGGAAACCAATCAGGCCACGGCTAGGAATGATGAAGTCGATACGTACGCGACCTTTACCGTCTGGTTGCATATCGCGCATGTCGGCTTTACGCATACCCAGTTTTTCGATCACGCTACCTTGGTGCTCTTCTTCAACATCCACGGTCAGCTGTTCAAACGGCTCACTTTTAACACCGTCGATCTCTTTTACGATAACTTCTGGACGTGATACTGCCAGCTCGTAACCTTCACGACGCATGTTTTCGATCAGAATCGACAAGTGCAATTCACCACGACCTGACACTTTGAAACGGTCCGGGCTGTCAGTTTCTTCAACGCGCAATGCTACGTTGTGAACCAATTCAGTTTCCAGACGTTCCAGAATGTTACGTGAAGTCACGAACTTACCTTCTTTACCAGCGAACGGAGACGTGTTCACCTGGAAGGTCATGGTCATGGTTGGTTCATCAACGGTCAGTGGTGGCAATGCTTCAGCAGCACCTACCGCACAAACGGTATCAGAAATTTTCAGCTCACCGAGACCAGTGATAGCGACGATGTCACCCGCGCTAGCATCAGCAGCTTCGATGCGATCCAGACCGAGGTAACCCAGAACTTGGCCGACTTTACCGTTACGGGTTTTACCGTCAGCACCGACCACCGTCACCTGTTGGTTAGTTTTTACGGTACCGCGCTTGATACGACCAACACCGATAACACCGACGTAAGAGCTGTAGTCCAGCTGCGAAATTTGCATCTGGAACGCGCCATCTGCGTCTGCATCTGGCGGAGAAACTTTTTCAACGATGGTTTCAAACAGCGGTGTCATATCGCCACCTTGCTGTTCTGGATCCAAAGTCGCAAAACCGTTCAGTGCTGAGGTATAAACAATTGGGAAGTCCAACTGTTCATCAGTAGCACCTAAGTTATCGAACAGATCAAATACTTGGTCGATAACCCAGTCAGGACGCGCGCCTGGACGGTCGATTTTGTTGATCACCACAATCGGTTTCAGACCTTGTGCGAATGCCTTTTTGGTGACGAAGCGAGTTTGTGGCATTGGGCCATCAACCGCGTCAACCAGCAACAATACACAGTCAACCATGGACATAACACGTTCAACTTCGCCACCGAAGTCAGCGTGTCCGGGGGTGTCCACGATATTGATACGGTAATCATTCCAGCGAATCGCAGTGTTTTTCGCCAGAATGGTAATTCCACGCTCTTTTTCCAAGTCATTGGAATCCATAACGCGCTCAGCCATTTCACCTCTGGTTTCCAGAGTGCCAGATTGAGACAGCAATTTGTCAACCAAGGTAGTCTTACCGTGGTCAACGTGCGCGATAATCGCGATATTTCTTAAGTTCTTAATTTCACTTGACATTTTATCTTGACGCCTATTGTTGCACCGAGCCATAAAAGGGGCTAAGTGCGATTACTTCGAGCGAGGAACCCGTTTGATTGTAGAGTTTCTTGAAGAAAGCGCGCGATTATACACTGCGGAATGCTGCATTCATATTACTTTGTCTATTGCTTAGCCAATTAGTTGCTGTTAGGACAAGCTTACAGCGCGACATATTGACCTAAATAATGCCGTCAAAAAGCCCCGTTATGTGAGCTAACGCGCTAAAAAAATCGTGGAAAAACAGCGTTCTGAAACTCGACTTGAATTTATGGCGCGCAACTACTAGTTTGTGCAGGATACCCATCTTGTTGTACTGCACGGATGACTCATGGATGAATAGTGCTCGTCTGAAAGCGTTATATCGGCTAGATACCTCGTCGTTACTCTACAAAAGCCTCTATTCTGGACTGTTTATGAATCTGGCGGCGGCGACCTGCTTGGTATTTGGCTTTGCCAGAGAAGAGGTACAGAGTGCTAAGCTGGCATGGTTTGCAACCATGCTACTGGTAGTGGCCTTTAGAGCGATGGACCTCGTCCGTTGGAAACAACAACGGCAAGCAAGACCTACGCAAACCAATAGCCTGTTCTGCGTTGGCGTATTGCTCAACGCCAGTTTATGGTGCTTTTACACACTGTATTTCTACCATGGGGCGGATATTTTTGAAGTATCGGCGATGACCATCATTGTATTTGTGATGGCGGCCGGTGCCTCCAATGCACTGTGCGCGGACCGTAAATCCGCACTTATTTATCCCGTTATTCTTATCGTGCCCTACTCGCTGCTATTAATTAGCGATGGCAATAAAATTCCCTTTATCATGGGGCTAGTCGGGCTCGCATTCTGTATCACCACAATGCTCAATAGCTACCGCGCCCACCAATTCACTGTCGATGCCATTCACTTCAAAAATGAAAACAAGCTGTTGCTTGAAGAGATGGAGCAGCAGGTGCAGGTACGTACACAAAAGATCTATGAGTTGTCTAACCTAGACCCGCTCACCAGCCTGCTCAACAGAAGCGCATTTTTAGCCCAATTAAATGGCGCCTTAACAAGTAAAGCCAATCGGCAGACAACCAAGATCGCACTGCTGTTTATGGATTTAGACCATTTTAAAGACATCAATGACAATATCGGCCATCGCGCCGGTGACCAAGTGCTCATTGAAGTGGCAGAGCGCATCAGTAGTTTCTGCGGCGACGCGATTAGCCTATGTCGCTGGGGCGGAGATGAATTCTTGGTGGCGGTGCCTTTTAATCAACTGCCGCATTTAGCTGAATATGCTGAACAACTGATCCGTTTGATTGGTAAGCCTTACCATATTAATGATGGTGAACTAAACGTCAGTACCTCTATCGGTATTGCGCTGCACCCACAACACGGCGAAGCTGCCGAGCAGTTAATTCAGCATGCAGATATCGCCATGTATGACCGTAAGAACAGCGACCCCGGCGGCGTTGCTTTTTACAATGATGCGTTAGCGGAGAAACTCAGCCGCGAGGTATGGCTGCGCAATAAGCTTGCGCGTGCGGTTGAACACAATGAACTGTTTTTGGTGTATCAACCGCTGATTTCGACGAAAACGGAAAAGCCTGTGTCGATGGAGGCTCTGCTGCGCTGGCGTATTGATGGTGAACTGATTTCACCCGCTGAATTTATACCGATTGCCGAACAAAACGGCATGATCAAGTCGATTGGCGCTTGGGTATTACAGCAAGCCTTTGCCGCCTCAAAGAAACTCAATGCACTGCACCCCGGCATGATCATGGGCATTAACGTCTCCTTGATCCAATTTCAAGATGACCATTTTACCGACATGGTCGCCTCACTGCTGCGCAACAGTCGCGCACAACCGGAATATATCAATTTAGAGATCACTGAATCGGCATTTAGCCTAGAGAAAAACCTGCTACTCAATAAAATTAAGCAGCTACAGGACATGGGGTTCATGGTTTCCATCGACGACTTCGGTACCGGTTATTCGTCGCTAGCCTCGATACTGGAACTGACCACGAACGCCATTAAAATTGATAAATCCTTCGTGGATAACCTCGATACTAAAGGCGCCATTATCATTGAAGCCGTGCTACGTATTGCCGCCCGTTTAGGCCAACATGTGGTCGCAGAAGGTGTCGAACATCGCTGGCAGGCAGATACACTGAAACAGATGGGCGTGCATATGATTCAGGGCTATTTCTACGCTAAACCGATGGAGTGGTCCGCCCTCATTCACTATTTAGACGACACCCAATAACCCACAAACTTGTTTCTCTCGCTTGTGGAGCAACAATCACCATTGTGGGGCATTACTACATCATACAAATCGAATTGTTCGCGTACTTATGTTGGCACAGAACCTTGTTGCGCCTGCTGATACAGCTCTATTCGACAAAGATAATATTGAACAGAAAAAACTTTGATCTAGATCTCATAAAATTTAAAAGGCCGTTTTATTTCAGAATCTACAATGATTTTGAAGTTACGTTGCCGATCCTGTTGATTTAGTAACCGTGCCCATCTAATCTAGCTGACGAGGGGATGACAGGAACACCGGCATTCTGATGGAACTTCATAAAGCCGGAATAACACCACAAAACCAAATTTTTGCACCATTTCGGAGCGATAAAGCACCAAATAAGTGCAAATAAGATTTGTAAACCTGCCCCAAATTTGAACATGCCCTTGTATATCAGCGTGTTAAAAAGCTGGCACGATTCTGGCTCGTTATTGGCCTTGAAATTGAAGATAGCGCCAGTCGTTGAACTTACACCAAGTAAACTAAGGGCCGAATCTATACCCTATCCGGAGGCTTTAGAATGTCAGTTGAATCGGTACTGAACCAACTAAAAGAGTTGGAAGTAAAATTTGTTGATCTGCGTTTTTGTGACACCAAAGGTAAAGAACAGCACGTTTCTGTTCCTGCCCATCAAGTAGATGCCGACTTCTTTGAAGATGGTAAAATGTTTGACGGCTCTTCAATCGCTGGCTGGAAAGGCATTAACGAATCAGACATGGTACTGATGCCAGACGTAGATACTTTCGTACTGGATCCATTCTTCGAAGAAACCACAGCGATCATCCGTTGTGACATCCTCGAACCAGCAACCATGCAAGGTTACGACCGTGACCCACGTTCTATCGCTAAAAAAGCGGAAGAATATCTGAAGTCTACCGGTATTGCTGACACTGTATTGATTGGCCCAGAACCAGAATTCTTCCTGTTTGACGATGTACGCTTCGGCTCAGACATGTCAGGCAACTTCTACAAAGTTGGCGCTAAAGAAGCCGCTTGGAGCTCAGCTAACGAATACGAAGATGGCAACACTGGCCACCGTCCTACTGTTAAAGGCGGTTACTTCCCAGTACCACCAGTTGACTCTTCACAAGACTGGCGCAGTGCGACCTGTCTGGTATTGGAAGAGATGGGTCAAGTGGTTGAAGCTCACCACCACGAAGTGGCAACTGCTGGTCAAAACGAGATCGCTACACGTTTCAACACTCTGACTTCAAAAGCAGATGAAATCCTGACCCTGAAATATGTTGTGCACAACATGGCACACGCTTATGGCAAAACTGCTACCTTCATGCCAAAACCTATCATGGGTGACAACGGTTCAGGTATGCACGTGCACCAATCTCTGGCGAAAGACGGTGTGAACCTGTTCGCTGGTGACAAATACGGTGGTCTGTCTGAAACTTGTTTGTACTACATCGGTGGTATCATCAAGCACGCTCGCGCGCTGAACGCATTCACCAACCCAAGCACCAACTCTTACAAACGTCTGGTACCTCACTTCGAAGCGCCAGTAATGCTGGCTTACTCAGCACGTAACCGTAGTGCTTCTATCCGTATTCCAGTAGTACCATCACCAAAAGCACGTCGTATTGAGACTCGCTTCCCAGATCCAATGGCGAACCCATACTTGGCGTTCTCTGCACTGATGATGGCTGGTTTGGATGGTATCCAAAACAAGATCCACCCAGGCGATGCTATGGATAAAGACTTGTACGATCTGCCAGCTGAAGAAGCTGCAGCAATCCCACAAGTGGCTGAGTCTCTGGACGTAGCACTGGCAGCACTGGATGCTGACCGTGAGTTCTTGACTAAAGGCGGCGTATTCACTGATGACTTCATCGATTCATACATCGCACTGAAAACTGCAGAAGCTGAGAAAATCAACCGCACAGTTCACCCACTTGAGTTTGAACTATATTACAGCCTGTAATCGATTGCCCTGCAATCGTCGGTGAGTCAAGCCACCGGTGACTATAAAAAGAAAAGAGCCCCAGACTTAGGTCTGGGGCTCTACTTTTGTCGAGATGAAAACGGCAGCTCAGCCAGCGAAAAACTGTGAGCCAGTTCAAATCTTCTCTGCGGTGACAATGTGCCGTAACCTGCAAGGCCGTAACATTGTGATTCTTACTTTTCGCTTCCTCAGCATACCTATTACATGTTCGCTCAAAGATTACATCGCTTAGTCCAGTGGCTGCCAGATCGCGCCGATCTGCCAGAAGGACTGCGTATTGGCCTACCTATGATGGTCGGGCTGCTATTTTTTGCATTTTTAGGAAATACCACCGCTGGGGTTAATGCGATGGTGTCAGCTTGGTTAGTCGGCGTGCAAGGGCGTAACCTTGCTTATCCGAAACGCTTTGAATTACTAAGCAAATCAGCCACGGTGTGCTGTGTTACCGCGGCGCTGTCACTGCTCAGTCTGTATCACCATCTGCTTGGGGTGGCGCTTTTGTGCGCCATCGGCTTGCTCTATGGCTTGTGCTCCAACCAACGCCGTTACATTCAGCTACTCACTTATAACGCGGGTTTCTCACTTATCTGCGCCTTGCATCTGCTGGATAACGGCAGCAGTTGGCAGATGGTACTAATTTCCACCGCTTTTGGTAGCTG
The DNA here is from genome assembly GCF_000753795.1 of Shewanella mangrovi. Lineage (GTDB taxonomy): Bacteria > Pseudomonadota > Gammaproteobacteria > Enterobacterales > Shewanellaceae > Shewanella > Shewanella mangrovi. Next base: position 175,080 of record NZ_JPEO01000005.1, on the reverse strand, counting down.
GCTGGCGATGATTTCTGCAGTGATTGCTGGGCCGTGGCTGAGTGTACGTCAAGGGCAACAGCTGCTTAGCAAGGTACAACTCGCCTTTGGCCATTGGTGCGATATGTTGCACCATTCTGTGGCAAGCAATGTGGGTCAACGACTCGCAAGGCGAGAACAGCTCGACGACAGCATTGCTGTGTTGTCTCACTGGCTGCTGGAAATGCCGGATACTGAAGAAGTCGAACAGATCGCCAAGCAGTTGCGTACAGTGTTACAACTAATTGAAGCAATGGAAGAAATTGGTCGAGTGCAGCAGATGTCTAGCGGCGAGGCGCAATTTCAACTGCAGCAATATTTGCTGCAGTTTGCCGAAAATTGGCACGCCTACGTTAAGCAGGGGGACGCTTTGCCAGAAGTGCCGATGATTGAGGAATACCAGCGTATTCTGCAAACCGTGGAGCAGCAGATGCAGCGCGCGCAAGATCTCTCGGCGCCGCTCGATGATGAATGGCGTCAATTATTGTCACTGATTTGGCCGTCTGATCATGAAAGTATTGTCAGCCAATGGCGTTTAGCACTGAAGAAAGGCTCGCGCGAATGGCATCATGGATTACGTATTTTGTTTACCTTGGCAATCTGCCAACTCGTGGTTGAGTTACTGCAACTACCGCAAGGTTTTTGGGTCACGCTAACCGCCTTTATCGTGCTAATGGTAGCGCCGTTGGGACAACTGCAGGCGCGCATTTGGGGGCGTCTATATGGCACGCTTATCGGCTCATTAGTATCGCTGGGCTTGGTCTGGTATCTCGGCACAGGAGTCTGGCTGCTGCCAGCTACCTGCGTAGTCGTATTTCTTGCCTTTGCTACCTATTACAAAGCGCGCTACGAAATCCACGTATTTTGGGTCACGGTATTGATGGTCTTTGCTATCACCTTGCTGTTGCCTTCAGATCCCTTGATCGCACTGTACCGTACTATCGACACACTCACTGGTGCCTTGATTGCTTTTCTCGCTATGCACCTGTTTATCCCGAGCTGGACGCGCCGCTGGATCGACAGCTACGTGCTCAGTTTTATCGATCTGGAACAACAATGGCTGCAGCAATTGGCTCAGGGGCAGCGCAACCGAGCCCTGCGTTGGCAGGCGCACCGCGCGCTGCGGCAATTGGGACAAGAAGTCAGTTATATGCGCCTCGAACCCAATATGTCGCAACGGGAACTCGCCGACTGGCAGAGTTTCCTCTGGCTTGGGCTGACGCTTCACTGTACGCTGGTGGTGGTCGCCCGCCAGCAGCAACGCGGCGAACTCAGCAGCCTCGCGCAACAACTCAGTGCTTGGATGCCCTTGTTCAAACAGCGTATGCATCCTCGCTGGTCAATGCTGGCACAACCGCTACCTTGTGCTGATCAACTGCATCACTGGCTGATGCAAGACATTGCCGAACTTTATCAGTGGCTTAATTGGCAACGTCCTTTTTCTCTTATGCAGGAGCCGGACATACGCCATCACCCGACGGAATAGCAGTATGTACAACTTCCAATTTTACAATCCAACCCGACTGGTATTTGGCAAAGGCAGTATTAACGAACTGCCTAAGCTGATCCCAGCCGATACCAAAGTGCTTATTCTCTATGGCGGCCAAAGTGCCGAACGAAATGGCACGTTAGCCGAAGTACGCGCAGCGCTCAGTGACTATGCACTGTTTGAATTTAATGGTATTCAGGCGAATCCTGACTATGACCAGTTGATGCCAGCAGTTGCGTTGATTAAACAACAGAATATCGGCTTTTTGCTTGCAGTCGGCGGCGGCTCCGTCATCGACGGCACCAAGTTTGTGGCCGCCGCGGCCTGCTACCAGGGCGAACCATGGGAAATCTTAGAAACCTACGGCAAGCATATCAATGCCGCGTTGCCAGTTGGTGTGGTACAAACCTTCCCTGCCACCAGCTCAGAGAATAACAACGGCAGCGTCATTAGCCGTTACAGCATTCAAGCCAAGCGTTCATTCCGCAATCCGCAAGTGTTCCCGCAGTTTGCGATTTTGGATCCGGAAAAGTCCTACAGTCTGCCTGCGACACAACTGGCTAATGGCGTCGTCGATGCCTTTATTCATGTCTGCGAGCAGTACCTAACTTTTCCCGTTAACGCGGCGGTACAGGACCGTTTTGCCGAAAGCCTGCTGATCACGCTCAAAGACACGGGCCCACAAGCGTTGGCGAATCCGCACGACTATGACATACGCGCCAATCTGATGCTGGCAACCACCCTGTGCCATAACGGTTTGATCTGCTCCGGTGTGCCCCAAGATTGGGCGACTCATAAGATTGGCCATGAGTTAACGGCGATTTTTGGCCTCGACCATGCGGTCACTCTGGCAATTGTGTTGCCAACTTTGCTGCAGATGTTTCGCGATGCCAAACGCGACAAGCTGCTGCAATACGCCGAACGTGTGTGGCAACTGTGCGATGGTAACGATGATGACAAGATTGCGGCAGCTATCAGTAAAACCCGGGAATTTTTTGAACAGATGGGCCTGCGCACTTGGCTACGTGATTACGACATTAATGCCAATGATCTGCAGCCGGTACTCGATAACCTAGCACGTAGCGGCATGACCCAACTAGGTGAGCATAAAAACATCACCCTAGAGATGAGCCAAACCATTCTCGAGCATAGTATCGCACCGAGCTGATACTCTTAGCGCAAAAAATACGCTATATTGAGAGGACTAGGCATAATGGAATAATGACCATGCGTAACGTGTTGATAGTATTAGCTCTATTTTCGATTGCAGCGCAAGCAGCTATCTACAAATGGGTCGATAAAGATGGCAAAGTGCATTTCACCGACCAACCACATCCAAATGCTGAAGTGGTGGAGCTAAATCAGAATACACAAAATAGCGTGGCGATCCCTGTGCCTAAGCCGCTCAATATTGGTGAGCCCACCGCCAAGACTGAGCAACCTGCCATCCAGTACCAACTACAAATCACGTCACCTGAACACGATGCCACTATTCGCAGCAACCCCGGCGAATTAGTTGTGAGTGTCGAAGTGTCTCCTAACCTTGCCAGCGGTCACTATCTGCAACTCTACATCGATGGTGTTGCCACCACCGAAGCGCAAGCGGCACCTGTATTCCAGTTGCATGGTATTGAACGAGGTCAGCACCAGATTGTTGCTAAGGTAATTCAGCAAAACGGCAAAGTCCTTGCATCTAGCTCTGCTATCACTATTTATATGCACCAAGCTGGACTGATAAAACCGGCAATTGCGGCACCTAGTATCAGAAAATAGAAATCTAAGTTTATAAAAATCAACAATATATAACGATTTCGACTAAAGTATAAGCCCTAGCACGCCGCTTGCGGGTTGCACCAGAATAGTGCACCATTATGGTGCAACTGATTCAGGAATGACAGATGGACACTAATACCCTGCTTAATCATCTGGTCACGGCGGTGTTGGTTATCGACGCCGATTTGCAAGCGAGCTATGCCAATGCGGCCGCTGAGCAGCTGTTAGGCGTATCAAGCCACAAGCTGATAGAGCAACCGCTGACTGACCTTATACAAACCTTGGCGATCGATCCCAAGGTATTGCGCAGTGCTGTGCAAGAACACCAAGGGTTAACAGTTAATACCACACAACTGCTGACGCTCGACGGCCAGCATCACACTGTCGATCTCACCTTGGTACCACTTGAAGTCACGACTGAAAAGGCACTGAGTATTATTGAATTACGTCAGGTTGATCAACAACGTCGGATTCATCAGCAGCTGACGCTCGATGCACAGCAACAAGCAGCGCAATTTTTAGTACGTAATCTTGCACACGAGATTAAGAACCCTTTGGGTGGTTTGCGTGGTGCAGCGCAGTTGCTATCGCGTGAACTTTCAGATGAGCATTTAAAAGAGTTCACCACACTGATCATTGAACAGGCAGACCGTCTGCGAAGCTTAGTTGACCGCTTGTTAGGGCCGCAAAAGCCTTCGCAGCACAAGGTGATCAATATTCATATGGTGATCCAGAAAGTGATCAACCTGCTCAATCTGACCCTGCCGCGGCATATTCAGTTGCGGCAGGACTATGATCCATCGATTCCCGATCTGCCTATCGATGAAGATCAGATGCAACAGGCTATTTTGAACATTGTGCAGAACGCCGTGCAGGCGCTGGAGCAACGTCGTTCTGGCGATATTTTGATCCGCACTCGCACCGCACATCAGGTCACCATCGGCGCCGTGCGCCATAAGTTGGCACTCGTACTGTCAATTATCGATGATGGCCCAGGTATCGCCCCAGAATTGGTCGATACTCTGTTTTATCCGATGGTAACAGGCAGAAAAGATGGTAATGGTTTGGGCTTGTCGATTGCGCATAACATCGCGCGTTTGCACGGTGGCCGTATCGACTGTAATTCCGCCCCAGGTCATACCGAATTTACTTTAACCCTGCCAATTAATCGTGAGCAGGAAGCATCACAGGGCTAACAGAGAGGAAGCAAAATGAGTGAACAAGTGTGGATTCTCGACGATGACAGCTCTATACGTTGGGTATTAGAGCGTGCTTTGCGAGGAGCCAAAATCAGCTGTGCGACCTTTGCCGCGGCTGAATCACTTTGGGATGCATTGCAAATATCGCAGCCAAGAGTGATCGTGTCTGATATCCGTATGCCTGGTACTGACGGGCTAACCTTGCTGGAACGCATCAATACCCACTTCCCGCACATTCCGGTCATTATCATGACGGCACACTCAGATCTGGACAGTGCCGTGAGCGCTTATCAGGCCGGAGCCTTTGAGTACCTACCAAAGCCGTTTGATATCGACGAAGCAATTGCGCTAGTTGATCGGGCCTTAACTCATGCGACTGAGCATTCACCACCACCGGACGAATCACAACTAAAAGCCCCGGAAATCATTGGTGAAGCTCCCGCAATGCAGGAGGTGTTTCGCGCCATTGGCCGTTTATCACGCTCCTCTATCAGCGTATTGATTAACGGCCAGTCTGGTACCGGTAAGGAACTGGTCGCAGGCGCGCTGCATAAGCATAGTCCGCGCAGTGAACAGCCATTTATTGCATTGAACATGGCCGCCATTCCGAAAGACCTGATTGAGTCTGAACTGTTCGGCCACGAAAAAGGCGCCTTTACTGGTGCTGCCAATGTGCGTCAGGGCCGTTTTGAACAGGCCAATGGTGGCACCCTGTTTTTGGACGAAATTGGCGATATGCCACTGGACGTACAAACCCGACTGTTACGTGTATTAGCAGACGGGCAGTTTTATCGCGTGGGCGGCCACCTGCCAGTGCGGGTTGATGTGCGGATTATTGCGGCGACCCACCAAGATTTAGAGTCGTTAGTACAGAAAGGGCAATTTCGTGAAGACTTGTTCCATCGCCTGAACGTTATTCGCATTCATCTGCCACCGCTGTCGCAGCGACGCGAAGATATTCCGCAGCTGGCGCGTCACTTCCTGACCGCTGCCGCTAAAGAGATAGGTGTCGAAGCGAAAGTTCTCACCAAGGAAACCGCCACTAAACTGCAACAACTGCCTTGGGCAGGTAACGTGCGTCAGTTGGAAAACACCTGTCGCTGGTTGACCGTGATGGCATCAGGACAAGAGATTCTGCCGCAGGATCTGCCACCCGAGCTGTTTAAAGAACCGAGTACACCTGCGGTGGCTGGCAATAACAGTTTAGATTGGCAAAGTGCGCTGCGTTTGTGGCTGGATCAACGCCTGTCACAAGGGGAAAGCAACCTGCTAACCGAAATCCAACCGGCGTTTGAACGTATTTTGCTGGAAACTGCGCTAGAACATACACAAGGCCATAAGCAAGAAGCGGCCAAACGTTTGGGCTGGGGGCGTAATACGCTGACCCGTAAGCTGAAAGAGCTAGCGATGGACTAGGTGTTGCCAGTCCCACTAATAAAAAAGGATGCCATTGTCATCCTTTTTTATTGCTATTTCAATGCATTACGAACCTTGAGGTAACTCTTCACGCAACACGGTATCAGGCACTTCGTCTTCTGGGTCTTGGTGAATAATCACCTCAGCGTGTGGAAATGCCGCCGCGATACGGTCTTCGGCATCCACCGCAATCCGATGCGCTTCTCGCAAAGGCAGATCACCATTCAACTCTAAATGCAGCTGGATAAACAAGGTTTGCCCCGATTGGCGGGTCCGCAGATCATGCACACCGTACACCTGCTCACATTCAGTGGCAATCAGCACAATCTGTTGACGCGTTTCATCATCCAATTCGCGGTCCAGCAGTGCTTGAATTGAGCGATAGCCCAGCTCTGCCGCTTGATAACCAATGTAGAGCGCAATCAAAACGGCAAACAGGCCATCGGCCCACCACAAACCATACTCGGCAAGTACCAAAGCCAGTAACACCGCAGAGTTTAAGAAGAGATCTGACCGATAATGCAGTGCATCCGCTTCCACCACAGTGCTTGCGGTCGCGGCCAGCGCTTTTTTCTGCACCATGACCAAGGCGAGTGTTAGCACTATCGCGATGATCGAGACAATCACCCCGGCAGTGGCATGATGCACAGGCTCAGGCGCAATTAAACGATCACCGCCATGCAAAAACAAGAAAAAGGCACTGCCCAGAATAAAGGCCGCCTGCGCTAACGACGCAAGATGCTCAGCCTTACCATGGCCATAACGATGGTCATCGTCGGCGGGAACTAAGGCATAGCGAATGGCGAAAAAGTTCACCAATGATGCCATCACATCAGCCACCGAATCGGTCACCGATGCCAACATACTGGCGGAACCAGACCAGAGCCACGCCGCCAACTTAATCACAATCAGCGTTGTTGCTGTTGCGACCGCAGCGCGGCTAGCGAGCTTTACCCAAAAAGCGTAATCCCGTTGTTGCATTCCTTTCGCTCATTCTCAACTTTAATGAGCGTTATGGTATCAAAAATTACTCAGGCTGGGGTGCGTCTGGCGCATCCATGTAATCAAAATGTTTCTCAAATCGCGCTTTTAACTTGGCTTTTTGCTCATCAGTCAGCAAATTGTAGATTTGCTGCTGCATTTTCAAGCGTGCTAGCTGGTGTTGTTCACGTTGCTGCTGCTTTTGCGCCAATAGCTGTTTTGCTTTGGCTTCATCAAATGTTTTGGCGGTGAGCAACGCCTGCATTGCGTCCATATGCGCTTTGCGTTGTGCTTGCATTGATTCATGTTGCGCCTTGAGCAGCTTATGCACGTCCGCGCGCTGCGCATCGGTCAAGTCCAAACCATGCATCATCATTGGCATCATGCCACCGCGGTTACCCATTATGCCGTGCTTCATCATGGGCCCCATTTTGCCGCCACACATTGGGCCATGATGCCCCATGCCCATGCCATCTCGCATCGCTGGCATATGTGGGCAATCTTGCGCTGCAGGCGCCGGAGGTGCAGGGGGGACCATATCCTTCTCAGGTTCGGCGATAACCGCAGTAGCCAAGAGGCTGCTCCCAGCGATAAGCGCTAGCAACCCGGTTTTCATTAGTTGTGCCATTTTACTTTCCTCATCAGGGGCAATTGATACATTTTTCAGTCTAATCCGTAATTCGTAAGTATGCAGCCAACGTCGGTAAAACACTGTAAATCACAGCAAGTTAATCATAAAAATGTGATTCTTTACTTAGACTTACACTGCTTCACTGCAATTGACTGATAACAAGGTATACTCACTAATGTCATATTGCGCGCAATTTATAGAGATACATGTTTTATGAGTCGCATTTTATTAGTCGATGATGATCTAGGCCTTGCCGAACTGCTGGCACAACTGCTTGAACTGGAAGGGTTTGAGCTAAAATTAGCCCATGATGGACAAACTGGGCTAAGTCTGGCGTTGGCAGAAGAGTTTGACATCATTCTGCTCGACGTAATGCTGCCGAAACTCAGTGGTTTTGCGGTGCTCAAAGAGCTACGTACTAAAAAGCAAACACCGGTATTAATGCTGACCGCGCGCGGCGATGAAATCGATCGCGTGGTGGGGTTAGAGATTGGCGCCGACGATTACCTGCCAAAACCATTTAATGATCGTGAGTTGCTGGCACGCATTCGCGCCATTATTCGTCGTGCGAATATCGCACCACAAGAAGCGCAGCAAACATCATCACTGGAATTTGGCGATCTCAAACTCGACCCTGCGCGCCAAGAGGCATTTTGCAGCGACCAACTGTTAATGTTAACTGGCACCGAATTTGGCCTGCTGTTCGCCTTGGCGCAACAAGCGGGTGAGCTGGTCTCCAAGGATGAGCTCAGCGAAACCGTGCTGGGTAAAAAGCTGATGCCATTTGACCGTAGTCTCGACATGCACTTATCCAACTTGCGCAAAAAACTGCCTGAGCGTAGCGATGGCCGCCCACGAGTCAAAACCATTCGTGGTAAAGGCTATATCTGGATCCCTTAATGTCGGCCTTTTTCCTTCCAAACCGTTTATTTATCAAACTGCTACTCGGCTTCTGGCTGTGTAGCAGTTTGATTATTGCCTGCGTCGGTGTACTGCCGTTATTACAACAACTTCACCAAAACTTTGATGTGCCAGACCCGATAAAATATGAAGTTTACAGCTACGCCGAGCAGCTAAAAGATCACCCTGAACGGCTTACCCAGCGCTTCGACCCTTATCCGATCAACGACAAATTTCGGCGTAAGTTTCGCCAAGAATTAGATGGCATCATGCCCGCAGAAGCACCGCGCGATGACGGCCTGACGCCACCGCCCGATGATCACGAGAAATTTAAACCTATTCCCTTCTATATTTTTGTCCTCGACAGCAATGCGCAAGTGCTCAACGCACCAGAAGCATCACAAGGGTTGCAACACATTTTGCGCGATGCCAAAAAGCTGGATCAGCCACAGAGTTTTCGCCATAAGAGTGAAGTGTTTTTTGGGCCAGTGAAGGTCTCGTTAGCCAGTGGCGACTACTCGCTTTACGGCGCCCTGCATCTACCACGGCATATTCCATGGTTCTTCTTTTTTATCGAACATAAACTGCTCACCTTAGCGCTGGCCATTATCACATCCGGGATTTTATGTGCGGTATTGGCGTGGCATTTAGGTAAGCCACTGCATTCGCTGCAGCAAGGGGCGAACGCACTGGCAAGAGGCGATCTCAATAGCCGGGTGTCCGATGCCACGGCAAATCGCCACGATGAACTGGGCGATCTCGCCAAAGCCTTTAATCTCATGGCTGATGCAGTGGAGCAGATGGTCAAAAGCCAGCAACGCCTGATTGGCGATATCTCCCATGAGTTACGCACCCCGCTGACACGGCTGCAGTTAGCGCTGGCGTTAGCACGCAAGAAAGGCAGTGCCATCGAAGAAACAGAACGCATCGCGTACGAAGCAGACCAACTGGAACAGATGATTGCAGAGCTCCTAGAGTTATCGCGGGTAAAACTCAAACATCAGGACAGTAAAATCAACCTGCCGCTGGAGGAACTCCTCAGCCAGGTACTGGATGACGGTGAGTTTGAGGCGTCACAGCAAGGCAAACAGCTGTGCATCGATATTCCGGAAGAGCTGGAGTGTGCGGTCTACCCTAAGCCGTTATCGCGGGCCATTGAAAACCTGCTGCGCAATGCCATTCGCTATAGCCACAACACCATTAATATTCGCGCACGCTTGCAGCAGCAAGAGGTGAATATTGTGATTGATGACGATGGCAATGGTATCGAAGAACAGGAACTGGAAGCGATTTTTAAACCTTTCTATCGCCCTGAATCGGCGCGCGATCGCGAAAGTGGCGGCTGGGGCTTAGGCTTAGCCATCACCGAAGCCGCCATTACAGCGCATCGCGGCCGCATCATTGCCCGTAACAAGCCCGAAGGCGGACTGGAAGTGTCGCTGTGGTTGCCCATCAGTTGATCTTAACCTGACAGCAAGGCCGCTTTGGTTTTATAATCGGCGGCCTGCATGTCAACGGCCTTAATCCATGTTTCATATCGCGCTTTACGAACCCGAAATCGCGCCGAATACCGGCAATATCATTCGACTCTGTGCCAATAACGGTAGCCAACTGCACCTCATCGAACCGTTAGGGTTTGACTTAGAAGAGAAAAAACTGCGCCGTGCAGGCTTGGATTATCGCGATCTCACCTCGGTTAAACGCTATCCGAACTTCGACGCCTTTAAAGACGCCATGGCCGGCAAACGTATTTTTGCCTGCACCACCAAAGGCAGCCGTCCGCACACCGAAGCCGTGTATCAACCGGATGATGTATTGCTATTTGGCCCTGAAACCCGTGGTTTGCCAATGGAGATCATTAACGCTACACCTGCTGAGCAGCGGATCCGCATTCCAATGGTAGAAACCAGCCGCAGTCTTAACCTGTCCAACTCGGTCGCCATTATCAGCTATGAAGCGTGGCGGCAGCATGGTTTTGGTGGCGCGCGTTAACCTCATCCCAAGGCCGAGTTAAATTACCGCTCGGCCTTGCCAATCACCGGCTTACATTAACGGCCGCAATAACATACCCAGCTTAGGGTGGACGATGCGGCGCTCAGCCGTCACTGCGTAGAAGTTCTCGTAGACATTGGGCAGCAACATATAGCTTTTCAGCTCGCCGTGGTCCAATTCGTCTTTTACTACCACCTCAGGCATCACTGCTAACGCCCCAGTATCACGAGTCAGCAGACGTAACATCGCCATATCGTCCGATTCGGCCACCACCTCTGGCCGCAACTGATATTGGGCAGCAAAAGCATCAAATGCCGAGCGCAACGGGTTTTCGCCGTAAGGCAATACCCAGCGCTGCTGACGATAGCGCTGGTCAAACTTATCGCTCAAATCCAGTGTCGGCGGCCCGATAATCGCCACCGGCTGCCGCGCTAACACGCGGCTCTGCCAGTTATGCAGATGCGAACCACGTACCGGAATATTGGTCAGCGCCATATCCAGCTGCAATTCGGCCATGGCATTGAGCAAACCGGTCTGACTCATGGATTGCAGCGAAAAGCGGCAATCATTTTGATTAATCAGAGGCTGAATAAACTGTTCGATAAAGTTACGCGACAGCGTTGACAGCATGCCAATGCGAATCGGCGCACTTGGCAAGGTCGTTCCGCTGGTGAGTAGTTGTTCCAGTTCTTCACCATTTTTGAAGATCTCATCGGCATAGTTGAGTGCATGATAGCCACTCTCGGTCAGTAACAACTTACGACCTTCGCGGGTAAACAGTTGCACATTTAACGCTTGCTCTAACTGTTTGATTTGCGAGGACAGCGCCGACTGCGAGATATGCAACTTCTGCGCGGTTTGGGTCAGATTCCCCTGGCGTGCCACCTGCCAGAAATAATAGAGATGGTGGTAATTTAGTCGGCTCATTGGATTAGGCTCTAGACGACAATCTCATCATTATAGTTCACTTAAAACGAACGTTTTCTAATTTATTATATATTTTACTTAATTTAAACATGCACTCAAAATGGCATCACGTTTAAATGTATGAGACTCGTCATGTTTTCTTTGTTTTTGGTGACACCGCTCAAACTGATGTTACTTGGTCTGATCGCCATTCTGGGCGTCACCATTGTGCGATACAGCTGGGTGGCATTCAGCGGCGAAGCTGAACGTGGCCGTTTTCTGCGCGCTCTGCTGCTGACAATTTCTGCCGTGGTTCTGGTGATTATCAGTAACCACCTGGTACTGTTTTGGATCGCTTGGGTGAGTGTGAGTCTCTGTCTACATCGACTAATTCTGTTCTATCCAGAACGTCCGCGTGCACAACTGGCCGCCCACAAAAAATTCTTGCTGGCACGTTTTAGCGAGTTGTTGTTGGCGAGTGCCTTTGTGGCACTTTATAGCGAATTTCATACCGCTAACATCGACCGTCTAATGCAACAAGTTGCGCTGAGCAGTGGCAGCCTGCAGCTCAATCTCGCCGCAGTACTACTGGCATTGGTTGCGCTGATTAAGTGTGCTCAGTTGCCTATGCATGGCTGGCTGATTCAAGTGGTTGAAGCACCGACGCCCGTGTCCGCGTTGTTACACGCGGGAATCGTCAACCTAGGTGGTATTCTGTTACTGTTCTTTGCGCCAGTATTAGCGCTGAGCCCGCTTGCCTGCTGGTTGCTGGTACTGTTGGCGGGTATAAGTACCATCATTGCTGGCTTAGTCAGCACCACCCGCATCAGCGTCAAGGTAAAACTGGCATGGTCCACTAGCTCGCAAATGGGCTTAATGTTGGTCGAAATCGCGTTAGGCCTGTACGAGATGGCGTTGCTGCACCTATTCGCACACTCCTTTTACAAGTCGTTCTCGTTCCTCAACAGCGGCAATACGGTTAACCATTATCTGGCCGCAAAACTGGCCGGTGAAGTTAAACCTAAGGTGCGTCACTGGACGCTGGCGTTAACTATCTCACTGCTAATGATCGCGATTGCCCAATGGCAGTTTGCGGTAATGACCAGTCTTGCCGCGACGGTATTGGTGTGGTTTGCTCTCAGCGCCCTGATTGTCCCGAGTGTGACCCGCTGGGATGCCGCCAGCCTGCCACGCATTGCGATTACCTTGCTGTTCGCCAGTGGTTTACTCACGCTATATACCTTTGCGAAACATCATCTAGCGCTGCTGATGGGGCTCGACACGCCACTTAATTTTTATGCCGACAGCTTTGTAGCACTGCTATTTTTTAGTTTGTTCGCGCTATCACTGGCGCTGCAATACTGGCCACACGTCCGCTGGGTTAAAAGCCTGTTTATCTGGCTCAATGCGGGTGCGTATGTCGACGAATGGGCGACACGCCTAACGTTGAAACTGTGGCCAAGCAGTTCCTTGCAGGCGCTGCAAAGCGCACAAGTCCATGTCAATGCTGAGGCAAAATCATGATGGTTCAACAACTCACTCTGCCCTATTTCGACATCGCTAAGCAGGTTGCCGCATCTATTGCGCCAGCGTTTCCGTTGGATCAATCGGTGGCGGTAAACCCTTGGTGGCCGCAGCGGCACGACAGTATTGAACAAACCTTCGCCGAACAAGCGGTGCTGACTGGCGAAACCGGACTCATGAGCAAAAACTACTTTCGTCAGCAATGGGGACAGCAGATCCAATCGCAGCATTTAGTTCAGGCGATAGCAGAGCTGGGTTCGCCCCTATCTGCGACCCAGCTCGAACAAGATATTCAGCATGGTGACAGTGATGTCACGGTGCGCTGGCAGACACTGGCAATGCTGATGGATGAAGCCATTCCCTCAGAACAGGGGCACAGCTGGGCGCAAGAGATTGTGCAGCAGGTGAGTCAATTCATTGCCTTGTACCATCAGTACCCTGAACGCTTTGATGCTGAAGGCAAAAACGGAGAGCACCTTTATCAAAGCTGGTTAGAAGTGGTGGCCCGCGACAAAGGCATTAAAACCCTGCTGGGCGTCGATTTGCTCGCCTTGTTCCGCGCCCTGCCAAGTGATATTGAAGCTTTGTTTGAGCAAGTGGGCACGCATTGGCAAGCGACTTGGTGCGACCAAGCTGGCGCTTACGCTTTTATGCGCGCGTCCTTACATCAGCTATCAGGCTGGGCGGGCTGGCAGGCATGGCTCGACTGGCAAGCTACCCTCAGCAAACAAACGCTGAAGGTACCGCACAGTTTGGGACTGACGGCAATTCTGCTGGCGTGGGATACCGTATTAATGCAGTGGCTCACGCAGCAACATCCTAAGATTGCCGCGACTATCCAGCAAAACATCGCCCAACAGACAAGCCACGTAGAAGCATATTATCAGCTGGCGAAACAACAGCTGGCGCCCTTGTGGGTGTGGCAACGCGCCCTTGAGTTGAGCGTGCAAAGCGCTTGGATCGACCAAGTGAAAGCGATCACCCCCGCCGCTGAACTCGCTCGTCCCGAGCTGCAGGCAATTTTCTGCATCGACGTACGATCTGAGCCAATGCGCCGTGCGCTGGAAGCGCAGAGTGACAAAATCGAAACCCTTGGCTTTGCTGGCTTTTTCGGCATTCCTATCGCCTATCAAACTCACGATGGCAGTATTTTGCGACCACAGCTGCCGGGCTTATTGGCGCCCGCATTGGTGGCGAAGCAAACCCACAAACGTCCAGAGCGCATTTTGCGACTGACTAAGCTAGGTTGGCAGAATAGCTTAGAAAAGCCCTCTTCTAACCTTGGTATGGTTGAGGCTGGCGGTCTGCTGAAACTGGTCAGTCTGTTCAAACGGGTAGTGTTGCAACAGGGCACCAGCAACCCGGTCAATAAGGACATGAGCAGCAATGCCGAATGGCAACTGACACGCGAACAACAACCGCTGACGATTACCGATAAAGCGGAGCTAGCCGCAGGCATTATCAAAGCGATGGGCATTGCTAAACGCTTGGCCAAAACGGTATTACTCACAGGACACGGCAGTCAAACCTGTAATAACCACACCGCCTCCGGACTGGACTGTGGAGCTTGCGGCGGCCAAACCGGCGAGGTGAACGTAAAAGTGCTGGCATCGTTGCTAAACGATGATGAGGTCAGAGCTGCCATGCCGCAATTTGGCGTCACAGTACCGGCCGATACCCAGTTTTATGCGGCGATGCACAATACCACCACTGACGCACTCGATGTATTTGATGCCGCGACTGCGCCTTGGCGTGAATGGTTATATGCCGCCAGCCAGCAAGCACGCATGAACCGCAGCACACAATTTGATGCATCGCATATCAGCGCGGTGGATGCACAGCGCTTTTTCAATAAACGCGCTAATAGCTGGGCACAAATGCGTCCCGAATGGGGCCTGTGCAACAACGCTGGCGTCTTTATTGCACCGCGTAGTCTGACCCGTAATCTCGACTTTAATGGTCGCGCCTTCTTACATGAATACCATGTCAGTGAAGATCCACTGTTCACTCAGTTGGAAAAGATCATGACCGCGCCACTGTTGGTGATGAACTGGATTAACCTGCAATATTTTGCTTCTGTCACCACCCCGGAAAAATACGGTAGCGGCAATAAGTTACTGCACAATGTGGTGGGCGGTCATATCGGCGTATTTGAAGGCAATGGGGGTGATCTGCGTATCGGTTTATCGACCCAGTCGGTACACGACGGCAAACAATATCGTCATCAACCCGTGCGCTTAAGCGCCTATATTCAAGCGCCAAAAGAAGCGATTGCAACCATCATCAATCGTCACCAGGATGTGGCCTCACTGGTTAATAACGGTTGGCTGTTTATCTATCAACTGGATGAACAGCAACAGGTGTGGCAATACCAACAAGGTGAGTGGCTGGCGCGCTAGTTAGATAGTGACATCAAAAATAAAGAAGGGCTGCCTAGCAGCCCTTCTTTATAGTTAACCTTTGCTAAAAGGTTGAGGAAGCGGAGTAGTCTCATTCGACGGTGGCAGAATGGGCAACACGATCTGCGGCTGCTCACCCGTCAGGGTTTTTAAGAACTCAACCATCTGCGCGGTTTCCTGCTCAGTCAGCTTTTGGCCCATTTGCAGTTCCGACATAGTGTTCACCGCTTCCGCCAGCGACCAAACACTACCATCGTGGAAGTAGGGATAAGTCAGCTCAATATTGCGCAGCGTTGGCACTTTAAACACCATCTTGTCTGACTCTTTACCGGTAACGGCCTTACGCCCTTCCGCTGGGTTATCGGTGTGGAACGGCTTGACTAAGCCCATCTTCATATAGGAGGTGCCACCCACGGCCGGACCATTATGGCAAGCGACACAGCCATGAGATTTAAACAGCTCATAACCAGTTTTAGCATCGGCTGAAATCGCCTGTTCATCACCATTTAAATACTTATCAAACGGGCTGTTTGGTGTGACTAAGGTTTTCTCAAATGCCGCAATCGCATCGGTAATCTTGTCGATATCTACCGCTTCAGACCCGTAGACCTTGGCAAACTTTTGGCGATAAGCTGGCATGGAAGCAACGGTTTTCACCGCGAGCTCGTGAGTAAAGCCCATCTCTTTCGGATTGGCGATTGGCCCGCCCGCTTGTTCCTGTAAGTCCTTGGCACGTCCATCCCAGAACTGCGCCAGCATAAAGTCAGCGTTAAGCACTGTTGGCGCATTAATTGGCCCTTGCTGCCAACGATCCCCAATTGAGGTTGGAATTGCGTCTACCCCACCCATCGATAAGTTATGGCATGAGTTACAGGAGATAAAACCTGATTTCGACAACCGTGGCTCAAAGTAGAGCATTTTGCCCAGCTCAACTTTTTCAGGTTCGGTAATTTTGGCAGGTTGAATAATTTGGATGGGTTCTGCAGCGGCGGAAAATCCTACACTCAGCGCCGAGATTGTGAGCATTAGTATGGACGTTTTCATGGGTCATCTCTCTTTAATAAACTTACATCCTGTAAGGTTATTAAAGATAATACCCGGTTTTTTAGAAAAGGTTTAGCGATAAGAAACGATTGATTCTATCGCTGATTCAGATACAAATTGTGTGATTAGCCAAGCAGACACGCGCACTTGTGTGCGGCAGATTACATAACAATATTGACCAAATCAGCGCAACTTGAGTTTTCATTACAGATACTTAGGAACACAGGCTTTAAAAATCTCAATCAGCTCAGCATCCATAAAATCGTATTTATCAGGAATTCCCAAACAAACGACTTTCTTGTTCTTTACCCAGTTGTTGAATCCCTGCTGCAACTTGCGTTTGTGAGAATTTTCCATAACGAAGATGATATCAGCCCACTCAATATCCTCTGAACTCAGCCTCACTTCTGCGTCCGGCGCCAATCCCGCAGATCTGGCCGCTATCCCTGGCTCACTGGCAAATACGGCTTCTCCGGTAGGAGATCTCAGCTTGTTGCGACTACAGATAAACAGAATATTAGTCATCACTATAAACTAATTCCCTCAATGCACGTTGGGGCGATACCACCATTTGTCCGGGATCGCCTTAAATCCTTCGGTGAGATTGGGCGTATCGATACGAATTTGCACCCGGTGTTCCAGATCGGCACGTTCAAACGCGTCGCGAGACAGTGGATGCGTCTTCAACAATGCCAACAAACTGCCATCATCCAACGCTGCTTCCATACCTTGCTCAAGTGCTTGCTTTAACTGAGTGTCATCACGTCGCACCGAGAAAAAGCGACCGAAGGGATATATCAGCACTAGGTGTTTGTCGACGGTAAGTTGCTGATCATGCTCGCCGAGCCGATCTAAAAAGCGATAAACCGCCGGTGCTTCCAATGGCAATAGGTCAAAGCGTTTCATGCGCGCCATGCGTAATAAGCTCAACACACTGGGGGCGGTACTAACCGTAAAACCTGCATGCCTGAGTATGTCAGCGTCATACCAAGATACGCCCTGCCCCATAGTAAAGGTTCGCAACTCAGCCAAAGTGTTTACTTTCGCCAGTTGGCTTGCCAAGTCTTTATGAATAACCATCAAGCGCCAACCGGTTAGCCCCATATCTAAAGGCAGATAGATAGGTTGAAAGCGTGTCATGGTGCGAATCGAAAAGCCACCATCGACTACGTCAATTTGGCCCTGCTCTAACATCATCAGAATACGTTTAGCGCTGGCATTTCTGCGATCCAGCGCGACGTGGAAATCACCGTCGACTTTAGACAGCGCCAATTTCAGCACTGCGTAGCCGAGCGCCGACTCACCGAGGCTATCGACATTGGGGTAGCGAATTTCACGGGCAAAGACACTACTGCAACAGAGTAATATTGCCAGCGATAAGGTCAAAGACCGAAGCATTTACACTCCTGTCACCACGACATTCATTCAAGTTTAGCGTGAATCATGGCGGCATGTTGGCCGCGCACCTATTGACAGCACAGGCGACAATAGGGGCTTGTATGGTTTACGACAATGACGCTAAATTGGCTTAGTTGCAATAATACTTAAGTTATTATTTTTCAATTAATTAGATAAATCAGTTGTTGGCATTAGCTTTGCTGCTCTGTTCGCTATTGTGGCTTTCAAAAAGATATCGCCGATGCAGATTAACGAACCTCAGCACCCTGACGAGCACGAGCTGGCAACCCTGTTTGATGATTGTCATTGCCGCAAGCTGGCAAACAATGAGCTGCTCAGCTTGCCACAGTCACAACAGAATCAAGTGTTTTACTTACGCAGCGGCCGCTTACGCGTCTATCTCTGTTACGGCGACAAGCTGTTTACCCTGACGATACTGCAACCGGGAGATGTCTACAGCACCCATACCCGTGCCTTTGTTGAAGCGCTGGAACCCAGTCAAGTCAACGTGATGGAGTTACACAGCTTCGCTAAGCGCGCTGCGGCCCATCCGCAACTTACCGGTGCGGTTACTCGGGTACTGTCGCAGACGCTGTCGGGCTGTATCGACACCATTGAAAACTTAGTATTTCGTGACGTGCGAGCACGACTGGCCAGCTATCTGCTCGCACAGGTGGCGCAACCAGCAGAGCAACCTTTGGTCGAGCTTAGGCTGACCACAGAACAAACGGCGCAGTTGATTGGCACCTCGCGACAAACTCTATCGAGTTTGCTGTCTGAGCTACAACGGCAGGGATTGGTACAAAAACTGTCACGTAATCAATGGCGTTTATGCAACTGCCGCCAGCTCAGTCATATCGCCGCCTTGTAAGCGTTTGATAAAAAGCCGCAATTGTCAGCTAGCTGACAGACATGCAGGATAGTGCTGCCTAGACTGTGAGCATGCTGATCACCGGAGATACCTTATGAGCAATACCACTGAACGCTATTATTCTGAAAACGCCGAAGGCGACCGCATGGCCTTAGGTGACGCCATGCTCGATAGGGTGCTGTCCCATATTCAAAACGGTAATCAGGATAACGCGCTGTGGCGCCATTTTGAGAAGAAAGCGCAAGATATGCGCGCCGGGCTCGGCCCAGTGAAAGACCCGCTGTTTTTGCTACACAGTAATGTGTACTACCTGCGTGATCTGCTGGAAGAAGCTGATGACGATGAAGCGATTGAGATGCTGGATGATATGGAGCGTGACTTTTTCTAACGCGGTACTCTGAGTCTGCGGTACAAAAACGCCAGCTCGAAGGCTGGCGTTTTGTGTACAGTTACACGAACCTAGCTACCAAAGCCAACAGCTTTGATATCCACTTGGGTCACATCACCGTATTTCGCCGCAATCGGCGCGATATTGGCCGCATTACCAATCAACACAAACTGCAACTTATCTTTTGGGAAATATTGCGCAATCAACCGCTGTGTATCGGCAACCGTCAGGCTGTCGACGCGCTTTTGAAAGTCGTTGATATAAGACGCATCAAAACCATAGAGATACATGTTGGCCAATAAGCCGGCTAAATCACCGC
This sequence comes from Shewanella mangrovi, assembly GCF_000753795.1. Classification (GTDB taxonomy): domain Bacteria; phylum Pseudomonadota; class Gammaproteobacteria; order Enterobacterales; family Shewanellaceae; genus Shewanella; species Shewanella mangrovi. The sequence goes on along the minus strand of NZ_JPEO01000005.1, from coordinate 155,832 downwards.
TGGTCTCGTATTTTGGCGGAAACTGCCCTTTTACATAGGCTTTAGCAGATGCCAACGTGGCAGCATCAATGCCTTTGTCCCACAGACGTTGATAGGTTTTCAGTGCCAAATCTATCGCCTGCTCGGTGGTTGCCGCCTTGGTGAAGGTACTGATTTGGAACAGGCCGGCATTTTTATAGCTGATAAAACCGGAACGCGCGCCATAGGTTAAACCGCTATTCACCCGCAGTTCATCATTCAGCCACGAGGTAAAACGACCACCCAAAATCGTATTCACCACCGAAATGCCGACCATATCCGGGTTATTGCGGGTCACACCTAAACCGCCAATCAAAAAGGTGGTTTCAATGGCATCGGATTTATTTACCAGCAGCACGCGGTTTTTTGCCGGGCCATAGACGGGCTTCATCTGCGCTGCGGTAGCGGCCAGCGAATCGCCTTGCCAATTGCCAAATAGCGCCGTCAGCTTTTGCTTCATTTGTGCTACATCGAAATCACCCACCACGGCGATAGCGGTGTTGCCCGGTTGATAATTCTGGCGATGAAAGCCTTGTACTTGCGCCAGACTGATCTCGGCGACTGAGTTACTGTCGGCCGCATTGCCATACGGGTTATCAGCAAACATCTGCTTAGCAAAATAGCGCCCAATCACTGACTTAGGACTTTGTTTTGCCTGCGACAGTTGCGCGATGGTGCGTTGCTTAAGTTTGTCGTATTCGCTGGCATCGAAGTCTGGTCGCAACATCACATCTGCCAGTAGTCCCAGCATGACATCAGCATCTTTACTCATAAAGTCGGCGCTGAAATAGCTGCCATCTTTATCAGCATCAGCGTTGAGATTTGCCCCGAGAAAGTCAATCTGCTGCTCTAATTGCTGTTTGCTTTTACCGGCCGCCCCTAATAATGACGCTTGCGCAGTTAGCTCCGCAGTCCCGGCAATGCTGTCATCGATAGCGCCAGCTTTCACAACCGCCTGCACATTAATGAGCGGTACCTCTTTTTGCGGCATCAGCATCAAGGTTAAACCGTTCTCCAAAGACACAGTCTCATAAGCTGGCAGCACAAATTTACCGGTATCTTGTGATACCACGACCTTGGCAGAGTGGCTTTCACCCATCAGTTGGCAGCCGGACAGGCCGACAATAGCGGTGACGGTCAGGGCTAAGGCTTTTAAGGAAATAGAGTGACTCATTGATCGGCCTCCTCTTGGGCGGCTAACACGCCAACGGTACGATTAGAACGTTTTAGATAGGTTTCAGCCACGCGCTGAATATCAGCCAGAGTGACTTTGTCATAGGCTTTGGGTGCATCAAACAGTTTTTGATAACTGCCAAAGAACAACTCGTAAGTGCCCACGGTATTGGATTTACCGTCGATAGTTTCCATATTGCGGTAGAAGTTCATCAGCTTGATATTCTTGGCTTTATCCAGCTCTTGCTGCGTCACGCCCTGCTTAGCAATCAAGTCAACTTGTTCGATTAAGGCATTCGTCAGTTGGTCGGCACTAACATCTGGCGCAGCTACGCCCATGACGTAGAGTAAGTTAGGGTCAAACGCCATCGGCATGTAAGTCACAACATCGAGTGCCAACTGTTTATCCACTAGCGCACGAGATAAACGCGAGCTATTACCGTCGCTTAAAATAGAGGTCAGCAGGTCGAGTGCGTAGTAGTCAGCATCTTTAGTGGCGGGCACATGGTAGGCCAGCATCACATTGGGCGTTGCCGCTGATTCTTTCTTAACAAAGATACGGCGTTCACCTTTTTGCTCCGGCTCTACCGTGCGAATGGCCGCTGGCGGTGTTTGCGCAGCAATAGGCGCAAAATACTTATCGGCCAGCGTTTTTACTTGTGCTTCGGTGACATCACCAGAAATCACTACCACCGCATTATTCGGTGCATAGTAAGTTTTGTGATAGTCGACCAAGTCCTGCTGGGTCCACGCCTGAATATCTGACTCGTGCCCAATCACTGGCCAGCTGTAGGGATGCGCGAGGAACGCCACACCTTTAACTTGTTGTTGCAGCGCACTCCAGTTAGAGTTTTCTAAGCCAGTGGTACGTTCAGACGCAACCACGCCACGCTCACTGGCGACCATTTTCGGATCGATATCAAGATTGGCAATGCGGTCCGCTTCAAGATCAAAAATCGTTTCCAGTGCATTGGAAGGAAACCAATCGGTGTATACGGTCACGTTTTCTGTGGTGTAGGCATTGTTGGCGCCACCAGCGGCTTCCATGGTGCGGTCAAACATTTTAGGGCCAAAGTGTTTGGAGCCGTTAAACATCATATGTTCAAAGAAGTGGGAAATTCCGGTAATGCCGGGATGCTCATTGCGCGAACCGACTTTCCAAAACAGATACATGTTGGCGTTAGGAATGGAGCTGTCGGGCAACACCATAATCTTCATGCCGTTTTGCAGCGTAAAGCTGTGAATATCACTGGCGTCCGTTGCTTGAGCCAACAGCGGGCTGGATAGCGCGGCAGCAGCCAGTAACGCAATAAGCGTCTTTTTCATCGTGTATTCCTTGAAAATATGACGAAGTCTGCGGCTTATCTTGGTAGCAGATAGCTGATTAGGCAACCGTTTCACCGTTGCTAAAGGTAAGAAATTTGTAACGCAAATTGTTTCTGTAGCGTGATTCAGCAGCTTTTGCTGCTGAAGGGGATAAAAATAACGCTTTCTGGTGGGGACAGAGCCAAACTACTCAGTTTTGCGCTTGATGATTTTCATCTTTGGCTTTTCCATCTTTTGCTCTTTGGCTGCGGCATCTTTGGCTTGCTGCAAATATTTAGCTTCTCGCTGCTTACGTTCATCAAACTGCTGCTGTGCTTTGGCACGTTGCTGCGCTTGCCAAGGACTGGAAGGTTGATTTTGCAAAATCGCTTGCTCACGCGCTTCTGTTTGCTGCGCGGCGGCTTTGGCTTTTAGTAACTGCAAATTCTCAGTTTGTTGCACCTGTTTCGCTGCTTTGTCACCAACCTGACGCCCCACCTCGGTCAATTCCGCCGCAAAGAGTGTCGAGCTCAGCAGAAAACTGAATAACACCAAACAGATTCGAATCATTTACCCTTCCCTCACCCAATGACAGCAACATATTCAATCATAGTCACACATTTTGTTCAGCAGTTAGTCGATAATCGCGTTTTTCTACATAAAATCAATTTTTTGATTGAGATAGCGCGTAAATCTGTATATTTTTTGCTACTCAGATTTTGACCATTTTACTCAGACAGAGCTCCATTGACTCGGGGGCTTAGCGGAGACCCCGAATGATCCACTGGACCCAAGTACTTCAGCGACTAGAAATAGACAGCGCCATGCAGTCGCAGCTGGACTTGTGGCGTGCTCAGCCTAACGATACCGCACTGGCGTTAATCGACGACTTGGTATTTGTGGCGGCCAACTCAGCGGCATTGGCCTATTTTGCCTGTCTGCGTAACGAAATCATTGGCGCCGCACTGTACGACTTCTCGCCGCGGCTGCAACTCAATGGTCAAAGCAGCATAGAACAAGCACGTAAGCTGCTGGATGATGCTGAACTACAATCGCACACTCAACAATGGCTGCACCTGAATCGCGACGGTAAAGAGCTGCCAACACGTTTGTCTCTGTATCCGGTGATGTACGACGGTAAGTCGATGATTCTGGCTCGCTTTGAAGCGCTTAATCGCCGCGCTCAACCGCGCCAAGAACAAGAGAAAAACCGCGAGTTTGATGCCATTCCCCGCGCGGTATTGGCCAATATTCTCGAAGAAAGCGCCGAAGCGGTGGCCATTACTGACGAGCAACACACCATTATCGCGGTTAACAAGGCGCTGTGTCGTCTTACCGGTTACAGCCCGGTGCAGTTGATGGGCGAATCGCTGACGCTGCTCGATGTTGCAGGCGATATTCATCTCAAAGAGTGCCAACTGGCACTCAGCGAGCGTGATTTCTGGCAGGGTGAAGTATTACGCCAACGCGCCGACGGTAAACAGTTTCCGGCTTGGCAAAACAGCCGCCGCTTTAATGATGAACTCGGCGGCAGCTATCTCGTTACCATCTTTAGCGATATCAGCGGGCGCAAACAGTTGGAGGCACGACTAACCACGCAAGCCATGTATGACTCGCTGACCGGCCTGCCAAATCGCCGCCATCTGAAAAAGCTGCTTAAAGCGGCGTTAGAAGAACACCATCAGCGTACCGATGCGATGCTGGGCGCACTGATGTTTATGGATCTTAACGGCTTTAAGCATGTAAATGACTGCTTTGGTCACTCCACCGGCGATATGATTTTGCAAATGGTGGCGGCACGACTGGAAGCTGGCTGCATCGAGAAAGCCGATATCGCCCGTATGGGCGGTGATGAATTTACCCTGATCATCACCGACTGCCACGATGAACAAGAAGTGCTGCAATTTGCACAGCAGATCATGACCCTATTCGACACACCTTTTGAATTGCAGGGACAGAAGTTTTATCTCGGCACCAGTATCGGCATCAGCCTCTTTGGCAGCGAGCGGATCAGCGCCTCGCTCCTGTTGAGTCAGGCCGATACCGCCATGTACAGCGCCAAGCAAAGCGCTGATCATATTATGTTTTACGATAGCAGCATGAGTGAAGAAGCCGAGCATCGTCTGAAGCTGCTCGGCGATCTGCGTCACGCACTGAGTCTGGGGCAATTTAGCCTTTATTATCAGCCGATTGTGAATCTTTCGGATGGCTCATTGCTGGGGGCCGAAGCGCTGCTACGTTGGCAAAAAACACCGAGCGAGTTGATTGAAGCGGTAGATTTTGTGCCCTTGCTGGAAGAAACCGGGCTGATTGTCTCGGTGGGCAATTGGGTGTTGGAGCAGGCCTGTATTCAGGCGGCGCGCTGGCGTGAACAGCAGTCTCCCGAGTTTGTTATTTCAGTGAACGTATCGCCACTGCAACTTGAGCATCTCGATTTTATCGGTCAGGTCGAACAAGTGCTACGTAACACTAAATTACCGCCAAGCGCGCTGATGTTGGAAATCACCGAGTCGGTGTTGCTGCACCACCCGCAGCAGGCACGCGCTACGCTGGCCAAAATTCGGAAAATGGGGATTAAGGTCGCCATTGATGACTTTGGTACAGGCTTCTCATCACTGAGTCGTCTGGGCAATATGCCGATTGACAGTCTCAAGATTGACGGCGAATTTGCCCGCGAGTTGTACCACCGCCGCGGCCAGCAGCTGTGTCAGGCGATTGTGCAACTGAGCCAAGCGCTCGAATTGCACTTTGTCGCCGAAGGTATTGAAACCAATAAACAAAAAGAGATGTTATTGGCCATGGGCGAAGGCTCGGCACAAGGCTTTTTGTTTGGTTATCCGCTGCATCCACAAGAATTTGCCATGGCGCACTTTCACCACACCACCAACGCCCAACTCAGCAATAAACACTAATAGCGTTTACGCACGTCGGCTGGCATGCGCGCCAGCCGCTGCGCCACCAGTTCATCTAACAAGTTCAACGTAGGCGTAATATCCAACTGCGGTTGCAATTGCTTTAAGGCAAACACCGCTGCCTCCAGCGTCGATAAGCTGTCGCTGCGTTTCGCCTTACGAATGCGGTACTGACTCCCATGCTGGATATCAAGACTCAGCCGCGGCAACTGCAATAACCAAGGATTTAAACACAGCATGCGATGCACTTTACGCCAGGTGCCATCAAGCAGCACTAAGGTTTTGATAGGCGAATCTGCTGCAATCTTAGCTAAGGGAGCCGCCGCGTCTTGATCCGCTGGATAAACCAGGGCACAAGCAGTCTGCTGCAATTGCTGCCGCAATGCGGCAAAGTCCGTGGCACTCTCGCCCACCACAACCTGTGTTTGCGGGATTGCCAGACGCAACAAACGCACACTATTTTTGGTATGGCTGACTTCAGAGGGATGCTGCAACACCAGCAGCTGTTGTGGCACCGCCATCGGTTGAATGGCGGCACAAACACAGGCTGATTGCGGATATTGGCAACGAACACAGTAGGTTCGTTTAGCGGGTTCTGCGGTTTTAGATAGCATTTTTGTGACGAATAAGACGATTAGCAGTCGCTCAAATAGCGTAGTTTAATAAAACTTTAAGCTTAAGTGTCCATATTCGGTATTACCAATGGCAGTTAACCAGCGAGATTATTATGCAACGCTATTCTCTTCGGCATAGTCAGTCGTCTCTGTGGACGTTTGCACTCGGCATGCTATTCAGTCTGCTGTTTCTCGGTTTACTGGTATTAGCACTACCTGTGCTGTTTGTTCTGAGCTTGGTACTGCTAACGATATCTTTATTCGTCGGTCGCCAGCGGGTCAGCAGTTTTGCGCTACAGATATGGCAGAGTTACCGCCCACGCAATAGTCGCTATCGTGACATCTACCGCCGCACCCCTCACGTTGAACGAGACAGCCGTTGGCCAAACAAAGGCCGTGTGTTTGAGCATCAGGACTGACGCTCAAACACGACAACCGCTTTAATCAAACGAACCACAACGCTGCGGCGTGCTTCTTTGCGGCAGCTTAATCCGTGGCAGCAGTAATCCCATCACCACTACCAGAATGCCAAGCAACTGCAGTTGCGTGACCGCCTGTCCCATCACAAACGCCGTTAATACCGCAAAAATGGGCACGAGGTTGAAGTAAAGTGAGGCGGTGGCCGAGCCTAAACGTTGTACACCATTGAGCCACAACAGATAACCCGCCACTGTACCAAACAAGCCGACATACACAACTTCGGTCAATCCCAATGCTGAGCTATGCCATAGTTCCGTCAGTGGTTGCACCTCTGGTGATGCCAGACACATGATACCAATCACCACGGCTGCACTGACCATGCCCACCAAAGTGTAGGGAATCACCGCCATCCAACGACTGATGCCCTGACTGAAATAGGTATAGAAACTCCAGGCTAACATGCCGCAAAATATCAGCTTATCACCATGATTAATCTGTAAATCCAACAAGCTGGCGAGATGACCATTGGTGATCACCAATAGCACCCCAGTCAGGCTCACCAGCAGACTAATCCCCTGAATGAGGCTGGGCAAACGTCGCTGAGCAACACTGCTAAGCAAGGATGTTGTGAGTGGACTGAGCGCCATAATCAGCGCGCCGTTAGTGGCACTGGTGTAGCTTAGACCAGTAAATAGCCCCAAATTTAGTCCGCCGACACCAATCGCACTGACCGCAATAACCCAAGCCCATTGCCAAAAACTGAGCTGCACTTTGGCACTGCGGGTAAAGCGCAGATATACGGCTAAACATAGCGCAGCGATCACGAAGCGCCACAACACCAAAGTCAGTGCGTGAACTTCATTCAGAGCATGCTTACCAATGGGAAAACAACTGCCCCAAAAAAAGGTACAGAGGCTCAGCAGCAACACCGCCTTTAAAATTGAGTCTGACTTCATCGTCACTCCGAATACTTGTCAAAACAGTCAGGCTAGTGTATTGATTTCAAAATTCGGATAAACAGGCAAAAATAAGACGATAGATTCCAAAAATGAAATCAAGTTATTCGCTCGATGATCTGCGCTGTTTTTGCGCTGTCGCCCGCTTAGGCAGTTTTAAAGCGGCAGCAGAGTTATTGGCAATGCCGCTGTCGACCTTAAGCCGTCGCATCCGTCAATTGGAGAGTGACCTGCAGCTCAGGTTACTCAACCGCGATGCTCATCGGGTTAGCTTAACCAATACCGGAGAGCAGTATTACCAACGCTGCGCCGCCTTGTTTGAAGAGCTCGACGATATTGATGAAGACCTACATCGCGAGAAACATCGTCCCTGCGGCAAGGTGCGGGTGTCCGCCCCGATTAACTCAGGTTCCTACTTTTTACGGCAGATCTTCTACGATTTTTTACAGCAGTATCCCGATATCCAGCTGGATCTGCATTTCTCTAACTCGTTGATCGATATCGAAGCTGAAGCAATGGATGTGGTGTTCCGCGTCGGCAGCCCAATCGTAGAAAGCTGGATTGCACGGCCGCTAAAAGATATCCATTTTATTCTTTGTGCCCATGCGCAGTATGACGTCAGCGACATCCACACTCCGGCACAACTCTGTGGTCATCCGCTGGTGTTATGTCGACCGATGATCCCTTGGCAACTGCAGCATAAAACCAGCGGCGAAGCCTATGACTACCACCCGCAAAAAGGGGTAAGGTTAGAAGTCGACGAAATTGCCATGCTGACCCATGCAGTCAAGTCAGGGTTGGGGATCGGTTACATTCCAGACTACTTTGCCCTGCCGATGATTGCTGAAGGTGAATTGGTCCATGTATTACCAGCGTGGCGCAGTCAGGTAAGAACCCTGTTTATGTTGTATCGGGATCGCGACCATCTGCCGCTACGGGTAAGAATGTTAGTGGAATATGTGCTGCAACGCTTTGCCAAACTGGACTAGCACTCGCTCAGAAGCTCCAGCGCACGTTGCAGTGATTTGCGCTCATCCGCATTACCGGTCACCTGCAACACGCTTTGCGTTTGTTGCAATAACGAATCAATCAAGGGGGTGATAACCGCCAGTTCATTATCATCCGCACGGCCTTTAGCCATCTTCAACCACGCGGCGGCTTCAACTACATCAATACGGCCAAAACTGCCGTCAGTCAGTGCAATCGCCAGTTCAATCATGGCGGCCACGCGTTGATCATAACGGATGACCTCTCGCAGATATTGCTCTGCTTGAGAAAGATCACTGCCAAATGAATGTTCATCGTTAAGCATATGCTGAGCTCGCGCCAACATGGCGTCCAGCTGGCCTTGTTCAGCCGCTTCAGCCAGCCACTGCTCACTGGCAACACTGTCAGCACTGCAACCTTCGCCGCGGGCTAACATTAACGACAGATGATACTGGGCATGTGGGTAACCACTTCTGGCGGCTTGCGCAATCCAATGAAAAGCTTGTTCGAGTTGCTGTTGCTGATAGAACAACACCCCAAGATTGGCCATCGCTTCTGTCTGATCTTCGGCAGCGGCGGCTTGCAGATAGCTCTGCGCCTTGACTAAATCGACCTCAAAACAGTGGCTGCCAACCATGTAGAAATACCCCAGCAACGCCATTGCATCGGCGATTTCCTGTTCAGCCGCAGCAGCGATCAGCTGCTCGCCCTGTTCGGGTTGCGTGCTACCGCGATAGCCGTGTAACAGCGACACCCCATATTCAAATTTTGCCTGCGCTTCCGTTTCACTCGCCTGTTCAAACCAATAGGCAGCTTTGGCTAACAGACGATCGGCCGCGGCAACATCGCCGTCTTGTTCTGCCTTTTGCATCAAGGCGCGATTTTTAAAGGCGATGCCCAACAGATACTGCGCCTGATGGTCATCCTCCATCACCGCACGATAACTCAGTTCTCGGCTATCAAGCTCACGCTCCTCAGCGATTTGATACTCTGGCGCTTCATGTTGAGTTAGGCGTGGATAAGCCAGAGTGACGACGTTCAGCACTTCGCTGAGCGCCTTGTGTGCCAGCTTGGCGAGCGCATCATTCGACAGGTGATATTTTTCGGGATGGGCACCGCGATTGCCATCCGCGCGCAAACGGTGCAAGGCACGGGTAATGCGCACATCAATCAGACGTTGACGGTTTAGCTGCTCAATGCGGTCATAAAGATTGGGGCTGTCAAATTTCAGCTGATGAGGCGCTGCAAGCAGCGATGTCAGTCGATGCGCAAAACTGCGCACATGTAGCAGCGCCTGCGTTGGCACGTCATGCACGTACCGCTTAGCGCTGCGATATTCTTCGGCAAGCTCTGGCGCAAGGTTCGCTACAAACTGCACATCATCGAGCATCGGCCGTCTCCGTTACGACTGTTGCAACGGGCGATTGACCCGATACAGGCGGAACAGCGCCACATTGACGTACAAGCTAAAAAAGCCAACCAGCGTCTTAATCACCAGATTTACGATAAACGGCGCGTCTGGCACTAGCTTGGCAATCCCAGATTCCACCAGCATAAACGGGAGATACATCAGCAGTACCACGATGGTTTTACCGGTAATCGCTTGGCTGAACACAAAGCTTTCTCGAATCGCTTGCAGCGGCGACAGATGTTCAACCACCAGCATAAAATTCACGTAAGAAAAACGCGCGCCAAGGTAGGCGCTGATCCCCAAACCGATAACCACTGCCGGGCCAAAAGCGCTTAACAGCATGGTCGGCGCGGCAATTGCGAGTCCTGACAACACCCCTGCCAGCAGTAATCCTGGAATAAAGCCAATGCTATGTTTAATTACCGCTTGCGGCGTAGGCTGATGCCCGGCGGTGCGCAGTTCCATAAACAAGGTCAAAGCGGCAATCAGCAGGGTAAACAGCAACAAGATGGTCAAGACCACCGCCACTTGACCACCGCTAAACGACGGAGCTTGTTGATCCATCTGCTCCATGGCTTTACCCAACCATAGTTGCAGGCCGATTTCCAATGCCAGAATCGGCACCGCAAAAGACGCAATCTGTAACAGGTGGTTACGGAAGAAATAATAGGCTTCGGTGAAGATGGAGGAGAGTGGCATTCAGCTTTCCAGAGATGATTATTAGCAAAAAATTGGACGAGCCCAAGAATACCGAAAATCCGCCATTAATGCATCGCGGAAATTGGCTTTAGGCGTGACCTAACAGGAAAATCGTGCATCGGCAACGCAATTATGCCTAGAATGTTAGCCATTCACAGGATAAAGGAGTTTCCCAATGAAAGCCTCTGTTTTACTGTTAGCCGCCCTGTCACTGCCGATGGCTGCTAACGCCGGATTACTGGACAACATCTCATCTAAGCTCAAACAAACCGCAACCGCTCAAACGACTGAGCCGCAGACGCAAACCGAAGCACAATCAAGTGACTTGGTGGGTAGCGTTATGTCACAGCTGAATTTGAATCAGCAACAAGCGGAAGGCGGACTCGGCAGCCTGTTAACCTTGGCGCAATCGAATATGAGCGGCAGCGATTTTGGGCAGATTTCCAGTGCCATTCCGAACGTCGATAGTTTGCTAGCCGCAACACCGAGCACCGACAGCAACTCAGGTATGAGTGGTCTGTTGTCAAAAGCGGGTGGTTTGGGCAGCTCGTTGCAAGGCAGCGCTATGGTGTATGACGCCTTTTCTAAGCTGGGAATTTCCAAAGAGTTAGCCGCACCTATGGTCGACATTCTGAAAAACTACCTGCAGGCACAGGGTGGTGAAGGTACCGCTTCTCTATTAAGCCAAGGGTTAAGCGCATTAATGTAATTTAATGGAACTCAAACGCGGTTTTCCGTTTCTAAACTTCACCTATTCGCTATGGAAGCAGTTGTATGATCGCTCAATTAAAGCAGTTTTTACGCGAGCTACAGGACACTCCAAGCCCTGAGGAACAAGCACACCAACTCAAGTTGGCGGCGGCTTGTATGCTGATGGAGGTGGTGTTTGCTGACGAACAGATGTCGGGAGCAGAAGCCGCGATTTTGCCCGAACTGCTAGAGAAAACCCTGCAAATTGGCAGCGCAGAAGCTGACGCCTTAGTAGCAGAAGCAACCCAACGCGGCCAGAATGCCACCTCGTTGTTTGAGTTTACCTCGATTATTAATGACAACTTCTCGGTCGAGCAGAAACAACAACTGGTATTGGCAATGTGGCAGATTGCCTATGCCGATGGTCAGTTGTGTCGTTATGAAGATCAGATTATTCGCCGTTGTTCAGATCTGCTCTATCTAAAGCATTCTGAGCTGATCCAACTGCGTAATCAGGCAATGCCACACTAGCATTGCCTGATTGTGTAAGCTGACGGAGATATATGCACTAGCCCAACTGCTTGGCCATTTCCACTCCTGAACCTACCAGTGATTCAAGTTTCACGGCTAAACCATCCAACTGCAGTCTTACACCATATTTATCAGCCACTTGCGCCAACCAACTGGTGCGTTCCTCCTGCGGTCCCTGCGGCCAGCCATCGATAATTAATTTAGCCAAGAAGATAATCTGAGCGTATTGCGACCGCTTTTCAGCCAACACCGGATCGTTTTGGTAACGTAAGCCTTCCACTAGCTCATCGGAAAAACGCCACTCAGCCGCCAACGTGGCAGCAACTTCGGCAGGTTCAGTACCAATCAAATGCATACAGAGTTGTTGCAGATCCGCCCCTTTGGCGACCGCTGCTTGCACTTGCTGCCATTTTGCGGGTTCTAACAAGGCTAACAGCAGCTCTCCAACATTATGCAGCAAGCCACAGGTAAAACCAGTATCGCCGCGCAGCTTGGCACGTTTGGCTAATTCCTGACTAAAGAAGGCGACTTCAAAAGCGCGCCCCCAAAACTCCACCGGACTGATGCCGGGTGCCACTTGAATCGCTGAGGTGATCGCCGATGCCGTCACCAGAATCCGCAATGGTTGTTGACCAAGCCGGATCACCGCTTCATCGATCGAGCCAATTTCGCGACTACGGCCAAAGCGCGCCGAGTTGGCCATACGCAAGACTTTGGCGCTGATTAACGCATCATGAGAGACCTTTTCCGCCAGCAGTTCCATCGCCGCATTATCGTCATTCACTGTATCTAACAACTCGCTGATCGCCTTCGGCAATCGCGGCAATTGTTCGACACGACTGATAATTTCCGCATTTCCCATTGCTATTCTCCGATGACAGGTTCGAAGATTAACTATAGGTCAGCTTTTACGGCCTGCGACGAAAATTTATGAGTAACTGGCTTTCGGTGGATGCCGCTGTTTGACCCGCTGTTGCCACCACAGCAACACCAATAAACTCACCAGCAATACCACCGCATAAATCATCGCCGAGCCCAAAGAGTAGCCCAGCACTAAACACACTAGGCTGCTGAACAGGGCTAACGGCCGCGCGCTTTTATCCAGCAATTTGAGCGCCGCCAACATCGACAGCAGATAAATGCCGACAAACACGCCATTCGCCCAAGACAACAGCTGCTCTAGCCTGACGCCAGCAAGGAAGTTCACCAGAATCACCACCGCCATCACTAGCAGTACCAAGGCCAATGCGCGTACTGGCACCTGATGTTGATTACGTTGTTTAAACCAACCCGGTAAAATCCCCTGTTCACTGAAACTGCACAGCAAACGCGCCACACTGGCACTGTACACATTCACTGTTGCCAGCCCGGAAGCAATCCCTAGTCCGCCAATTACCGCAGCGCCATAGCCACCGAGCAAGGTATCAAAAGCCCCCATCATCGCCACTGGCGCGTCGGTATCGATTTGCAGTAACAACCAACTACAGGCGAGGTAGATAGCACCCACTAACACAGTACCTGTCATCATCGCGGGCACTAAGTCTTTAGATGGCTGCCGGAAATCCGCTGACAGATGCGTCATCGCCTCAATACCGAGAAAGCTCCAAAAGGCAATGCCGAGCGCTTTTAACATCGTTGCCGTTTCAACACTGTGGTGCTCTAGCTTGCCGACGACTTCTGGATGCAGCAGCCCTGAGGCGCACATCGCTACCACCACCGCGACCATAGCTAATGTCAGCAGCAGTTGTGCCTTGGCAGACACCTGAATACCGCGCAAATTGACCACCAGCAGCAACACTAATACCGCAAGTTCGCAGCCCACTTCCACCCAACCGGAGATCGGCACCAATGCATTAAAAAACTGCATCGTCATAAGAATGGCAGCAGGCGCGCCAATCGGCACAATCAACAAAAAACACAAACCAACGGCGCGACCAAGCAAGCTGCCAAAGGCTTGTTCGACAAAATAGGCAGGGCCTGCCGCATGGGCATATTTACTGCCTAATCGCGCGAATACCAGCGCAATAGGAATAATCGCAAGCGTCAGTAATCCCCATGCGAGCAGCGCCCCTGCGCCGGCAATATCGATGGTCATCTGAGGTAAAATAAACACGCCGGTGCCCAGCAGTGTGGTGGCCATCAAGCCAGCGCCCTGCCAGCGACCAATGGTTCCTGTGGTTTGATTCATCTGCTAAATTACTGTGCTCAATTAATAACGGCAGTATAACGGTTTCAAATCGCGCAATCTGTACCATTTGGCCGTGATTATTGTCGAATTGGCCGACGATTCGTCGGCATTAGCGCCTTTCTGTCGAGAGTTATTTATGGATAAATTTGACCAAGCCATCATCGCCGCATTGCGGCAAAACGCGCGCATGAGCGTCTCAACGATTGCCGAGCGCATCAATCTCTCACGCAGCGCAGTCTCAGAGCGTATTAAAAAGCTCGAACAAACGCAGGTGATCCGTGGCTACCAAGTGCTGACAAGCGAAGCAGAAAAAGAGGCGGTCAGCGCCTACTTTGAGGTACAACACCGAGAGAAGAGCTGCGCGCAATTGGTAGATTTTCTGCGGGCGATTCCGGAGATCATCACCTGTCATGGCATCTCCGGCGAAATGGATTTGCTGATCTTCGTCAATGTGCCCACCATGCAACGGCTACACAAGGTGCGCGAAGCGATTGATGCACATCCTGCGATCTGCAAAATCAAAACCCACGTGGTAATGAGTGAGTGGATTGTCTAAGCGGCGTCGCTCTCTTTTAATTTGCGAATGTCGGTCAACGGCGGCGCCCCAAATAAGCGACTGTATTCACGACTAAATTGTGACGGACTTTCATAGCCGACCTGAAAGCTGGTCGACATGGCATCGAGGTTTTCCGTCAGCATCAAGCGCCGCGCTTCGCCTAAACGCAATTTCTTTTGAAACTGCAGCGGTGTCATTGAGGTAATCGCGCGAAAATGGGTATAAAACGCCGACTTACTCATGCCCGCATCTGACGCCAGTTCATCAATCGACAACGATGCAGTGAAGTTACTTTTTAGCCAGCTAATCGCCTTAGAAATCTGATGACTATGGCTTCCTGCCGCCACCAATTGCTGCAAGCGACCGCCCTGCTCAGTGCTCAGCAAGCGATAATAGATTTCACGGGTGATCAGCGGTGCCAACATACGAATGCTTTGCGGCTCATCCTGCAAACTTAACAGGCGCACAATGGCGTCGAGCAATTCTGGCGTCAACACGCCAACGCTGATGGCGGTCTGCGGTTGGCGCACGTTGGCGAGCGGAAACTCACCTTCGATAATCAGCTCCGACAATGCTTTCAGATCCAGCTCCAGTGCTAGGCTCAAATAGGGGCGCTCAACACTGGCTTCGGCAATATTGGCGATAACCGGCAACTCCATCGATGACAGTAAAAACTGACTGGCGTCATACAGATAGTGTTTATCACCGAGCAGGACACCTTTGCGACCTTGGGCGATCAAACACAAGCTGGGCTGATGGGTATAACTTATCGACGGAGTAGTGGCGGTAAAACGCGTCAATTTTAAGCCGGGGATCGCTGTTACAAACTGCGAATCTGCCGCGGTCCACTTGTCAATTAACGCAATTAATCGCGCAGAGGCCGATTGCATTGACTCGCTGCAAAATTGAGATTCATTTTTCATCATAACAACTCACTTCATCGATAAACTTGTCGGCCACAATGCGAACTTAGCTTGAGCATTTTAAGTAATAAGGACGCAGAGTTACAATCACCAAGATGTTAATTGTCTGTGGTGATTTAACCATTAATTAAACAGCCAATTTGAATTCATTCAACAATGCCATCTCAATAATTAAACTAAGTTCATACTCGCCCAAAGCGGCCAGCGGTGCGCTATCATTGAGGCATTACTTTGTAAGATCAGGCAATGATTACAACACGAATAGGCTAGCACCTACTGACAATATGCGCATAGAGTAGGAACAATCAATCCCCTGTAAATAGATGGCAACGGGTACAGTGGTGGTAGCTGTCTGACATCGAATAAAAAGGATATTTTATGAAGATAGCCAAATTGCTCAACAGTTTCGTGTTGCTATTCATCTCAATATTTTGCGTTACGGAGGCACACGCGATGACATCAGAATTTGATACCAAAGAGCAAGCGATTATCCCTATTGCAGCCCACGCTGCTGCTGGCGAAATTGACCAGCTGCAAGCCAGTTTGAATGCGGGTTTAGATGCCGGGCTTACCGTCAACGAAATTAAAGAAGTGCTAGTGCAGCTCTACGCATATACAGGCTTTCCACGCAGCTTAAATGCGCTCGGCACCTTTATGAAAGTATTGGAAGAACGTAAGAGCAAAGGTATTAACGACACCGAAGGTGAAGCCGGAAAACCTATTCCTGCAGGCAAATCCAGCCTAGAAATTGGCGGTGCTAACCAAACTAAATTGGTTGGTCGTGAAGTTAAAGGCGCACTGTTTGACTTTGCTCCTGCAATTGACGAATACCTGAAAGCACACCTGTTTGGCGATATTTTTGAGCGCGGTGTACTGTCATGGAAACAACGTGAAGTTGCCACCATTGCAGCACTGGCCAATATGCAAGGGGTTAACAGCCAGTTAGGCGCCCACTACTTCATCAGCATGAACAATGGCATTACGCCTGAGCAGCTGAAAAGCTTTGTTGGTTTGATGAAAAAAGCCTGTGGTGATGACGTCGCTGCCAATGCTGAGCAAGTGCTTGAGCAGGCATTAGCGGCGGCCAAGAAATAGCAAAACCTATTTGATAGCTATCGGCCCGAGATCTTAACCCGTCAATCGCACACACTATTGTGTACTGTCTTTGACCCATGCGTGGACGATAGCGCATCGATAACAAAAAAGGCTCCTGCAGGAGCCTTTTTTGTTGGTCACGATTCCACCAGCGGTGGCTAACGGCGACTACCGAGAATGCGCAAAATACGCAGGAACAGGTTGATGATGTCCATGTACAGCGCCGCGGCGCTATCAATTGCGTTATCCACGGTTTTGGGGATCATATTAGCGCGTCCCCAGTCGTAGCCGATGTAACCACAGAAGATCACCGCCACGACCCAATCGAGAATGCTGTGGTGCACGTTGAAGATAAACATCTCTACCAACTCGACCACAATCACCACCAACAGTGAGATAAACAGTGCGCGGCCGATTTTAGCGAAAAAGGCAGGAAATAAAGTGCCCAGCACCATCATACCCAGCGTTACCAGCGTAGTAATGCGCATCGCTTCTACCACCAACATGGGGTCATAGCCGCTAACCACGACGTTGATCACTAAGCCAAACGGGATCACCACCAAGTTGTAGCCGATAAAGCTCACCACCGGACTGTCAGATTTGCTGAACATGGCGATGCCGATAAAACAGCAGACGAAGTAACCGCCAAAGAACAGCAGCGGAGGGACGGAGATAATAATACTTGGGTCGATGGTTTGCACCATCAGGTAGTTAATCGCGAAGCCCCACAGTAAGGTCAGGCCGATGATCAGGTTATACAGTTGGCTGCCGATCACCTTGTCGTTGGTGTCGCGGCGGTCAAATACGGTGTTTTCCATGTCGTTAAATTCCTTTTACATGCGAGCGCGCGGATCATCGCGATTTTTAGCACAAATGTCTACGACTGACGGCTGACTTTACCTTGGTAGGTCTCAATAACGTTAACACTGCCACCTGAGCAAATTAGGGCAGTAAAAAAGGTCGCCGATGGCGACCTTTAGTAAGCTGCGGACACGGCTACTTAGTGGCCACATACCGCACAGTTGGGCTGTTTCGGCAGTTTCATCTCGCGAAACTCCATGGTCATGGCATCGACCATCAAAATACGGCCATAGAGCGGTTTGCCCATCCCTGTGATCACTTTAATCGCCTCAGTCGCTTCTAAGCAGCCCATCATGCCGACCACAGGTGCCAAAATGCCGGCCTCAACACAGCTCAATTGCTGCTCGCCAAACAGACTGGAGAAACAGTGATAACAGGGTTGTGCGGCCTGATAGTTAAATACTGTGATCAGCCCTTCCATACGAATAGCTGCGGCAGATACCAAAGGTACCTTATGCTTAAAGCAGGCTCGATTGAGCTGATTGCGTACCATCAGATTGTCAGTGCAATCCACCACTATCGTGTGTTCCGCCACCAAAGCATCAATCTCTGGGTCATCCAGCACTTGATTGATAGTGTCAATGCTAAGGTGTGGATTGTGCTGCAGCAAACTCGCCTTGGCTGAGTCGACTTTGGCTTGGCCAACGTTAGCGTCGGTATGCAGCACTTGTCGCTGCAAGTTGGACACATCCACAGTGTCAAAGTCCACCAACGTTAGATGGCCAATACCGGCCACGGTCAGATACAGCGCGGCGGTACAACCTAAGCCGCCCGCGCCGATCATCAATACCCGTGATTGTTTGAGCAATTCCTGCCCGTCAATGTCCATTCCTTTGAGGGAGATCTGACGGCTATAACGCATCAGTTCACTATCAGACAGGATCTCATCCATTATCGCGACCTTGGGGGTTAGCAAAGCACAGAGTTAAAGGGTTCAACCGTAACGACACTGTCGGCAGCCACACTGCCTTGCATCTGCTCCAACACAATAAAGCAGTTGGCAGAGTGCATCGAGCTCATCTGAGATGAATCCTGCGAGCCAGTGGTGCAGACATGTAAACTACCATCTTCGGCACGACTCAAAATTCCGCGCTGATATTCAACACGGCCCGGCTTTTTGCCAATCGGGCTGGTCAATGTCGCTTGCAGCTGTAACGGCGTCACAGGCTTCATGCCCTGCAATTTATGCAGCAGCGGTAGCACCAGCTTGTAGAACGTCACCATCGTCGATACCGGATTCCCCGGCAAACCGCAGAAGATAGCGCTGCCGATATGTCCCATCGCAAATGGCTTACCCGGCTTCATCGCCAGCTTCCAAAAGGTGATTTTGCCTTCTTCATCGAGCACTTGCTTAGTGAAGTCGGCTTCACCAACAGACACGCCACCGGAGGTCAGCACCATGTCGGCCATTGATGCCGCTTGACGGAAAGCATCGCGGATCGACTCGCGGTCATCTTTGATCACGCCTAAATCAATCCACTCGACGCCCAAACGCTCCAACAAGCCTTTAATGGCATAGCGGTTGGAATCATAAATCTGCCCCGGCTGTAACTCACTGCCCAGTGGGCGCAGCTCATCTCCGGTGCTGAAGAAAGCGACTTTCACACGGCGAAACACCCGCACAGAAGCGAGACCAATGGTGGCAATCACGCCCATCTCCGCGGCACGGATCAGGGTGCCCGCTGTTAGCACTTTCTGACCAATCGCTAACTCACCCGCGCGATGGCGCACGTTTTCACCTTGCTGTTTGCACGGCTCCAGGGTGATGTTATCGCCATCAACCTGAGCGTATTCCTGCATCTGCACAGTATCGTAACCGGCAGGCACTTCTGCCCCAGTCATGATGCGCACGCAGCTGCCGGGTTCAAATTCCCCATCAAACGGATGACCCGCAAAAGAGCGGCCGATCAGCTTTAATGTGCCGGTTTGTGGCAAATCGGCAAAACGGTAGGCGTAACCATCCATGCCGGAATTATCAAACGGCGGCATTTCGATGCTGCTGGCGAGATCTTCCGCCAACACTCGACCTAATGCGTCGGTGAGCGCCACCGCTTCGGTGTCTTCAATAGTCGTGACTTGCTGTAACAGTTTGGGCAGGGCTTCATTCGGATGAAGCAATGTCGGTTGGGCGCAAGGGTCCTGTGGTTTGGACATAGACAACCTCGGAGTTCTTGAATGACGAATTGCGGGCTATTATGCCACGCTGAAACGCAACGCGCATATTTGCCCACAGAATTTGTTAGCCAGCGGCAACAATAAAAACGGCCAATCAACAATCACTGCCGACTGGCCGTACCTTAATTGCTGCGGAGCAAGAGCTTACACTGCCGCCGCCAACAGAGATTGGCGATAAGCGACAATATCTTCAATGCTCAGCACTGGCATGTTGTGCCGTTCACCAAAAGCGATAATGCCGGGCAAGCGCGCCATAGTGCCGTCTTCATTGGTGACTTCACACAGCACACCGGCAGGCTTGAGGCCCGCCAACTTCATCAAATCCACGGTCGCTTCAGTGTGGCCACGGCGAGCAAATACGCCATTTGCCTGAGCACGCAGCGGGAACACATGGCCGGGACGAGCTAAGTCTTCCGGCTTGGCATCGGCCGCAATGGCAGTTTTAACTGTGGTCACGCGATCCGCCGCTGAAACTCCGGTGGTCACGCCATGTTTGGCTTCAATACTGACCGTAAACGGCGTACCAAATTGACTTGAGTTAT
Organism: Shewanella mangrovi; assembly: GCF_000753795.1. Lineage (GTDB taxonomy): Bacteria > Pseudomonadota > Gammaproteobacteria > Enterobacterales > Shewanellaceae > Shewanella > Shewanella mangrovi. The sequence goes on along the minus strand of NZ_JPEO01000005.1, from coordinate 135,776 downwards.
CCTGCACCATAGGTGCAAGGTTTAAGGCGTTCGCTTGTTCGTCGGTTAGACATAAACAGACAATGCCACTGCCTTCGCGAATAAGCAGCGCCATTTGTTGGCTGGTTAAGGTTTCAGCGGCAAAGATCATATCGCCTTCGTTTTCACGGTCTTCATCATCGACCACTAATACCCCATTGCCGTCACGTAATGCGGCAAGCGCAGTTTCAACGCGTTCAATAGGAGTACCAAAAGGCGTAAGCAGAGACTGATTCATGGTAAAAGTCCTTTAAAAACATGGTTTTTTACAGAATCAGGGCAAAAAAGAGATGGCACTGCGCATCGGCATGCACCGATGGCTATCTACTTCGACTAGACGAAGTTATGTCATATTCTCTCCCATCCGGACTGAACCAATCTGCAATTGGCAACACCGTCGGCTCTGGAATAATCAACTGCGGTTGATGGCACCAGATCTGCTGTCCTCGGCAACGCCGAGCGCTCGCGGGCTTTCGCAAGTCATATGACTGACGATTTACCGCCGGTGGGGAATCACACCCCGCCCTGAGAATAGTGGCTGATTGCTCAGCTCGGTTAAGATCATGCGCCTCAACCGAAGAAATAACAACACCTTGAATCACATTTATCATGCAACACTTGCGGTACAGGCCCGCTTATTGTCACTATAGTTGTTAATGGCCTGTTGTCTGTGTTCAGTGGCCGATTAGTGAGCTGTCAATCATTGATGATGATGGCACTGATAGCGGAAAAGAACTCATGATCAAACAGTTACGCCCCCTCGGATTGATAACCATCGCCTTATGGCTATGTGGATGCACAAATACCATGACCGCAGATAAACCTGTTGTACCGCCAGTGGCAACGAAAATACCGCATCAAATGACCACCCACGGTGTGACCCGTACCGACAACTATTACTGGTTGCGCGACGATAGCCGCACCAATCCTAAAATGCTGGATTATTTGACCCAGGAAAACGCTTACACCGCTGAAAAGCTCAAGCCGTTTGAGGGGCTGAAAAGCAAACTGTTTACTGAAATGACGGCAAGACTCAACCCAGCAGAGAGCTCGGCGCCATATAAATGGCATGCTCATTGGTATTCACGTCGTTTTGAAGCAGGTAAAGAATATCCCCTGCTGGAGCGGTCAGAGTCACTCAATGGCCGAGCACAGTTACTGCTCGACAGCAATCAACGCGCCGTCGGCCACGATTTTTACTCACTCGGTAGCGTCAGCATCAGTCCGAATGAACAGTTGATGGCATTTGCCGAAGACACGCTCAGCCGCCGCATCTTCAGCGTCTACATCAAGGATCTTAGCGCTGGTCAACTGCTGAATGATGTGCTGCAAAATGTGGATGAAGCGGGTCTGGCATGGAGTAAAGACAACCGCTATCTGTTTTATATTGCCAAAGATCCGCAAACACTGCTTGGCTATCAGGTATTTCGCCACAAATTGGGCACACCACAGGCGCAAGATCAGTTGGTCTATGAAGAGAAAGACGATGCTTACTATATCAGTCTCGGCAGTAGCCTAGATGAAAGCCGCGTGGTGCTGTCTTGTGAAAGCACCACCACAAGCGAAGTATTAGTGTTGGATAGCAGTGCGCCATTAGGGCAGTTTCAGGTGGTCACCCCGCGTGAAGAAGGTGTGGAATATCACATCGTCAAACGTGCCAACGACTTCTTTATTTTGACCAACTGGCAAGCGGAAAACTTCCGCTTAATGAAGGTCAATATGGCCGATGCCGCCGACAAAAATGCCTGGCAGCAGGTGATTGGCCACAATCCCGATGTATTGCTCGAAGAAGTATTGGTATTGGATAACTATCTGGCGTTGCAAACCCGTGAAAATGGTCTGACGCATATCGTAGTGTATCCAGATGCCAACCCGAATCGCGGCTATGAACTGCAATTTGATGATCCCGCATATGTGGTAAGCCTAGGCGTTAATCTCAACCAGCATGCACGTGAACTGCGAGTTCGTTACTCCAGTCCAACCACACCTGACTCCACCTATGTTTACGACTTAGATCAACCGGGTAAACGCACGCTGCTGAAGCAACGTCAGGTTGTAGGGGGCTTTGATAAGCACAATTATCAAAGTGAGCGGCTGCGCATCACCGCACGCGATGGCGCCTTAGTGCCGGTGACCTTGGTTTATCGTAAAGATAAGTTCCGCCACGATGGCACTAACCCGCTGTATGTCTACGGCTACGGCTCTTACGGCATCGTGATTGACCCTGACTTTGATGACGCAGTGCTGAGTCTGCTCGACCGCGGCGTAGTGTATGCCATTGCCCATGTGCGTGGCAGCGAAACGCTCGGCCGCGCTTGGTACGAAAATGGCAAACTGTTGCACAAGCAAAACAGCTTCAATGATTTTGAAGATGTCACCCGTGGTTTAGTGGCGGAGAAATATGGCGCCGCTGGCAAAGTGGTCGCCGCAGGTGGCAGTGCCGGTGGTCTGCTGATGGGCGCAGTTGCTAACCAAGCACCAGAGCTCTACCTCGCCATGGCTGCCCACGTACCGTTTGTGGATGTAGTGACCACTATGTTGGATGAATCAATCCCGCTCACCACCAACGAATATGATGAGTGGGGCAACCCGAATAAGAAAACCTACTTCGACTATATGTTGAGTTATTCCCCCTACGACAACATTAAGCAACAGGCCTACCCGCACCTGCTGGTCACCAGTGGCTTACATGATTCGCAGGTGCAGTATTTTGAACCAGCTAAATGGGTCGCCAAATTACGTGACTATAAAACTGACGACCATCTGTTGCTGCTCAACATGGATATGGAAGCAGGTCACGGCGGTAAGAGCGGGCGTTATCGTCGCTATGAAGATACGGCGTTAGAGTACGCCTTCTTCCTCAAACTGCTCGGCATTGAGCAGTAAGCTGCTGATGACTGAAACACAGCAATGGCACCTGTATATGATCCGCTGTCACGGCGGCGAGTTGTATACCGGCGTCACTACCGACGTCGAGCGCCGTTTTAAAGAGCATCAGGCAGGCGGCGCTAAAGCAGCAAAATACCTGCGAGGTCGCGGGCCGCTGCAGTTAGCGTATCATGAGTTGATTGGCGATAAACGCGCAGCACATCAACGGGAGTGGCAAGTGAAACAGCTATCGCGGACGCAAAAACTGCAACTGATAGCAAAAAAGGAGCAGGGTTCAAACTGAACCCTGCGGTCGGGAAGCCTTGCGTTGCGGTGAAACAAGCCACCACGCCGCAAGTCGACTAGGAGTAAAGCAGGAAACAGGCCAGAATTTAACAATTTGATTTATATTGCTTTTTGTTTATTTGATAATAACGGTTTAGCGGTTTTCGCTATTTAGTACAGTTTCTTACTATCGTCTGTATGCTTGATTTAGGTCGCCCTCACCATCCTTCACTCGTCACGTCAGCCACTTAGGCCACTGATAAAAAAGGCAGCCTGCAATACAGGCTGCCAAACGGTGTCAACTAATAGAGAACCAAACGAACTAATAGTTATTCAGGGGCTTTACAGCTAAAGCTCGCGGCATCTTCTACGCTACCGCTGCCATTGTAAGTGGCAATTTGAGGGTACGGACACAATGGACGTGTACGTTGTGCTGACCAGTCCGCTGGCAACTCAGCATTGTCGGCACGTACAGAGGCTTCAATCGCTTCTGGCTCAGTGCCATCTTCCACCCAGCTCACCAGCTTATCTAAGGCATCAAACTTGTCAGTCGCAGGACCACGACCACAGTGGTTCATGCCCGGCACCAGATACAGACGTGCAAATTTGTCTGCTTCGTTGGTGTTGGCCGCTTCTAAACCGTTATACCAGTTGATGGTGTCTTGCACAGAGAACACAGGATCTGAGGTACCGTGAATCGCCAGAATCTTTGCGCCACGATCACGCAAGGTGCCCATATCGGTTGGATCCACCGGCGGCATAAAGTCCATACCCGCTTCGGTATAGGTCGCATCAGTGGCATAGATTTTTGGAGCATCGGTATCCATGCTGAAGTTTTTCACGTAGTTATACGCATCCGCTTCAGTGTTCCCCAACAGTGTAGGCGGAGTGCTGAAGATAAAGGCAACAGCACCTGGGTCACGCATCATGGCCATGAAGTATTCCCAGCTGAAGTAATCATCAGTCCCCATGCCTGCATCATATGGGAAGTTGGTGTAGATCGCTTCACCAGCAGTGTTATGTGCACCGCCCATAATGTTGCTCAGCACATCTTTTTGCGCCTGCGTCAGACAGGTTCCATCGCGGTCACCAGCACAGGTTGGCACGTCGCGATTCAGATCAAAGGCGTCCTGACACGCTTCGAGTGCGTTGACCATACCATCGGCTGCACCATCCAACGCATCGCATTGCGCCAATACCGCTTTTGACACCACACCAAACTCTTGTTCAGTGATAGCGCCTTGAATGCTGGCCAGAATATCGTTCGGATCCACGTCCACCAAGCTGGAGTACTGTTGAATACCGTACATTTGATCAACCGCCGCTTTCGGTAGGTTGAAGCCTGGGTTACCGACAAGGAAGCCGTCATACAGATCCGCATAACGGGTTGCTGCCACCATAGTGTGACGACCACCGTTAGAACAGCCACCAAAGTAAGAACGATCTGGCTGCTTACCATAAGCCGTCTCAATCAAGGATTTGGCCATAGGTGTTAACTGCGCCACCGCGTTGTAGCCGTAGTCTTTACGAGCTTGCGGATCTAAACCAAATGTCGGTGTAGGCGATGGGTGCCCGGCGTCAGAGCTGATCACCGCAAACCCTTTGTTCAAGGCACCAGAGTCGGCCCCACCAGAGAATAGGAAGCGACCAACAGCCTTGGCAACTGAGCCATCTAAACCACCGTTGGCTTGATAGTAAAAGCGGCCGTTCCAATCGACCGGCAGACGCATCTCAAAACCGATGCGATAAGTGGTATCACCCGCGATGCCCTTGCCAGTACGTTCATTCATGTAACCGGTGATCACACAGTGAGCTGGTGCATTGTAAGCTTCGCTGTCGTTGTAACTGACCGCGCCTGCGGCAACGGTGTGGGCATCGGTAATCACTGTGCTATCAAAGCTAAATTGGGTCGCAAGATCTTCACAGCTATTCAATGAGCCCGGTGTGGCTTCGCCTAAAATTGGCAGCGTATTGGCAGTGTTTTCGTCGTTGTTATGGCCGTTACCATTACAACCCCACATCGCCAGACACAAAGGTGCAATAGCAAGTGGTAACAGGAAATTCGTTTTTTTCATGTAAAACCTTCCCTTCCAAATGACCTTGGTCATTCAGATATATGATTTTTCATTTTATCGAGGAGAAATGGCCCCGCCCGGGAGCAGTGGGCGGAGCCATAGGGACGCGGAATTAGTGACCGAGTTTGAAGTTGTAGTAGATGAACAGACGCAGATCGTCGATATCTTCGCCGCCATCAACGTCAACCATGGCGTAGCGAACGCGAGTGCTCAGACCTTTCAACACAGGGTCCAGCTTGTAGATAACAGAGAAGTCAGTTTCGGTGAAGTCATTGCCCATGCCTTCTGGCACGTCATAATCACCGTAGAATACGTAAGCGCTCAGGCCATCAACACCTGCTTTGCTGAAGTCATAGTTCAGACGAGCAGCGTATACGTCTTCTTGGCCACGAGTACATTGGTACACTTGTTGGATAACCACTTTCTCATCGCCCCATGGCGCCAATAGGCCTTGATCGCCAGTTTCTGCATAGAACAATGTCAGATCAGCACCTGCGTATTTCACGCCCAGGTGAGTACCCCATTGGTAAGTATCCAATTCGTTAGCAGTTTCGTTACCGATAGAATCTTGCTTCAGGTAAGAAGGCGTCAGATAAAACTCTGCATCACCAACAGGAATAGACAGGTTCAACTTAGCATAAACTTCGTTGAATACGTCTGGCATGCGGTAATCCCATACGTTAGCGGTCAGTTTCAGCGCAGAACCCGTTGGGACATTGTATGTAGCACCCAGCGCATAAACTGGCTTATCAGCCACATTAACCTGGATACCTTGGCGTGCATATTCGCCAGCAACGGCTTGGTTAACAGACACGAACGTAGTGTCAGTCCAGCCCATGCTGTCGGTGATGTACAAACCGGTCAGTTTCAGGTTGTCGATGCTGTTGTTAACCACAGACACGCCGCGGAAAGTACGTGGAATAGCGCGAATGTCGTGTGGGTTCATCATTGGGGTACGCAGTTCTTGAGCGCCCACTTTGATGTCGGTGTTAAACCAGTTACCTTCAACGAAGTATTCCTGCATACGGTTCACGTTAGAGTGTTTACCGTCTTCACGGCCCAGCAGACCGTAGATGCCTTGGTTTTCGTCAACGAACATACGGTTAGCAGACGCAAAGCTTGCACCAAATTTTATGCCGTTTACTTCAGCAGTACGGTACTTAAAGATGCCGCCGAAGGTAGTATCGTGGCGAGTTTGAGTGTCGCCATTAAAGCTACGAGTGAAATCGAACATACGGAACTGACCGGTCAAAGAACCGTTAGTAAACATATCGTCGACAGTGGTTTCCGCCATAGCTGGCACTGCTAGCGCAGCCAACAAGGCAACAGAAAGATATTTTTTGTTCATAGTTGTAACTTCCGGTGAAAAGGCCTCGACCCAGCTCGTGGCCTTAAGGTTGTGTTACTTATTGCTTTTTAAAGCACCTAATCACTCGACCCAGTTCGAGCACTTAGGTTGTCCCTCGAGCATTGTTCCCAGAGCAACTACTCGAAAAGGTGTAACTCTGTACTTGCCGCAGTTAAGAGCCCGACCCAGTTCGGGCTCTTGTCTGCTTAGCTACGCTTATTTTTTCACGTAGTTAGCGACGGCAGTTTCTGCGGCAATCCGGCCGGAGTTCACTGCGAAGCCTAAGGTGCCACCACCCAACATCAGGTCGTAGCTGTCGCCGTACATACCGCCAGCGTCGTTACCGGTCACAAACAGACCATCAATCGGCTCACCAGTGGTTTTGCTGATTGCTTGGGTGTGTTCATTGATCTTCACGCCACCCAGAGTGCCCAGTGCGCGAGGTTGCAGACGAGTTGCGTAGTAAGGTGGTTTTGCCACTGAACGCAGGTAAACGGCTTGTTTGTAGTACTCGGTATCTTCGTGAGCTGCCGCCATCTCGTTGTTTTTATCCACAGAGGCTTGCAGTACTTTTGGATCCATACCCAGCTTTTTCGCCAGTTCTGGAATGGTGTTCGCTTTCACGACGTCGCCTTTTTCAATCGCTTTATCCAACTCGTTTGGCAACTTGGTCAGCTTAGTACCGGCGATAACCCATTCACCCAAAGGCATGTGGATACCTTTGTCAATGAACATGTTTTTGGTGTTTTCGTCGTAGATTGAGAAGGCTTTGCCACCCAGACGTTCCAGTGCGTTACCGGCAAATGGCCACAGCACAACAGAAGATTCGTCGGTGTAACGGATGCCTTTTGGATCAACCCAGAAGTAAGGTTGAACAGCCGCCGCGATCATTTGGTTATTTGGCGCATAACCTGGCAGACCTGGACGGTAAGATTGCATTACGTGAACGCCTTCTTCAGCGGCACCTGCGTTCCACGCCATGTTGATACCGTCGCCGTCTTTACCGATCTGGCCGATAAATACCATGTCTGGATATGGCGAGTATTTTTCCATCATCTCTTTGTTGTTGGCGTAACCGCCGGTAGAGATGATCACGGCTTTAGCGTGTACAATCACGTCTTCGCCGTCTTTGGTTTTACCCTTAACGCCAACCACTTTACCGTTTTCGGTGATCAGCTCATGACCGGCAGTTTTCAGCAGCAGCTTGCCGCCCATCTTGTCGAACTGTTCAGTGAAGGTCTTGATCATCGCTTTAGAGTGACCTTCGATCACGTGCCAAGTCAGTACGCCACCTGGGCCGCCTGGACCGATGTATTCGAACTTAACGCCCATGTCTTTCAACCAGTCGATGGTTGAACCAGACTTGTTCACGAACGCAGAAACCAATGGCGCGTTAGCTTTCCAGTGGCTGTAATCCATGATGGTTTTGAAGGCTTCTTCTTTGGTAACGATGATGCCTTGACGGTGTTGCATGCTACTTTCGCAAGCAAAGATACCTTCGGCGAAATTACCAGTACCGCCGTTTTTAGCTTGTTTTTCTAGGGTGACAACTTTGGCGCCAAGCTGAGCAGCTTGCACACTCGCAGCCATACCTGAAGCACCAGCACCTACAACCACCACATCAGTGTCCATATTGATGGTGGCCCATGCTGGCATACTGAACATCGTTGCAGCCGTCAGCGCTAAGGCGGTTTTGACAAATGTTCTTTTTTTCATTGTGTTTACCTCTTTGAGGGGTTTTTACGGAGTAACAAAATCGAACCCATGGCACTCGTTACAAACGGCCTTGGACGGCTTATGGATGTGGTGACACTCGGTACAATCGAGCTCTCCCATATGCCCATCGATATGTGGGTTTACTTCTAAATCGGTTTTGCCTTCCGTTAATGCACGGACAGCTTCATAACTCTGGTGACAGCTCAAACAGCCTTCCATGGTGCCGGCCTGCTTCATACCCTTGGTATGGCAAGACTTACACGCCACATGGTTGGCTTTATGGCTACCACGCAATTCAATAGCGTTAGCATTTATGGTCAGCAGCATGGCTGACATCGCTAAAGCGGAAATCGATAGGTAACGCAGTAATGTAGACATCGTTTTATTAGCTTTGGTAACTAAACGGCATATATAAAACGTATGACATATGACTTTATCGGTAAATTAATTGATTTTGATTCTGAACAAGCAATCACAAAAAACTTGAATAGTGAAAAATAGATCACTTTTTTTTACGGGATTTTATTAGCAAGTTATTGTTTTTAAAGGGGTGATTTAGCACCTACTAATTGTGAGATGGGTTAAATTAAATAGAGGGTTTGTGACGTGGATTGCTACTGATTAATATTCAAATAGTGGTATAGTGAATGCACTTTTCCGCCCCTAGGATTTGTCTTTGGAAACTTTTAAACCGGTCAAGCAGATAAAAGCGTCTGATGAAGTTGCTCAGCAACTGCGCACGGCTATTTTTGATGGCACTTATCAAGCAGGTCACAAACTTCCTTCAGAGCGAGAACTCATTGAGTCGTTCATGGTGAGTCGTACTGTGGTACGTGAAGCCATTAAAGGACTTGAAGCAAGTGGTTTGGTTGAAATAAAACAAGGTGCTACCGGCGGAGCCTTCGTTAAAGCCATAACCTTTGAGCGCATGAGCTCGGCCTGCAATGACCTGTTTTTTATGGGAAAACTCTCCTTCACCGAATTGTGTGAAGCGCGTTTGCTGATCGAACCGATGATCGCCCGTTTAGCGGCAAAAAACTGCACTAAAGCTGACGCCGAAGAGCTCATGCAAGCGCATCGCAGCGAAAGTGATAATTTAGCCTACCCGCACACTGTGGTACTGCGTCAGAAAGTGCACCATTTGCTGGCAGATATGACCGGCAACCGCTTCTTGGCTGGTATCACCAAATCGTTGCTGCAAGTGCTGGCTAACATTACCAATCAGTTTGAACCAGACACTAACGTTATTCACCCGGCTGGACTGCACTTGGAAGTGATTAACGCAGTAATCGCTAATGATGAAGAAGCCGCTGCCCAAGCGATGTATAACCACCTCAAAGGTTTCCTCGACCGCTTGCAGCACATCGAATCTGACTTCCGCAATACCAAAGAATAATCCCCTGTTCCGGCGCCATGCAGCGCGCCGGCAACGCAATTCTCAGCGGCACTATCGCCCTAGCGTCATCTGACAAACGTCACCACTTTCTCCCGGTAGCCATGCCTGCGCGCTAAGCTGCGCCGATCTCGCGACATTCACGGCATGTTTTGTATCACTTAGCAAATGGTACTTATCAAATGCATAACCTACTGATAACAAAAAGGCGAACCGTCGTTGCCTTTTTCGTACAAATGAATACGACTTCTGTCGCATTATCTGCTGAATAAATCGGCAAAATTGCAGCAAAAAATGCTGTTGGATGCTGAAAAAACATAGATTGCTACTTTATTGAACAAAAAGTAGACGGTATATTTCAAAATTGAAACATTTAAGTTTCATCTGAAAAACGATGCAGTTAAAATGCCGCGCAATCGCAGACCACTTCCGCGTAAGAAGAGAGTGGCTGCATGATTCACAGCAATGCTTTTATACAAACAAGAGACCCTACGATGATGAACAATTTTTCGAAATTATTCCTGAGCGTACAGGCCGCGTTACTCGCGACTGGCTCAATGGCATATGCGGCCGAAGCAACTCAAGACGACCAAAACGACGGTAAACTGGAACGCATTATGGTAACTGCGCAAAAGCGCGTACAAAATGCACAAGAAGTGCCGTTGGCCATCTCTGCGCTGAAAAGCAGTGAATTGGAAAATCTGGGCGCTGCCGGTAACGACCTGCGTTTCATGGCTTCACGTATTCCTAGCCTGAACATCGAATCTTCTTTCGGCCGTACCTTCCCACGTTTCTATATCCGTGGCATGGGTAATACCGATTTCGATTTGAACTCATCACAACCTGTATCTTTGGTCGTCGATGACGTGGTACAAGAAAACGCCATCCTGAAAGGCTACCCAATCTTCGATATGGAACGCGTAGAAGTGCTGCGTGGCCCACAAGGCAGCCTGTTTGGTCGTAACACCACTGCTGGTATCATCAAACTCGATACCAAAAAACCAACACAAGAATTCAGCGCTTACGCGAAAGCATCATACGGTACCTTCAACACTACTAACATTGAAGGCGCAGTAGGTGGCGGCCTGACTGACACAGTTTCAGCACGTTTATCTGTATTAGATCAACAACGTGATGACTGGGTCGATAACAAAGCCCCTGGTTTTGAAAAGAAAGATCAGCTGGAAGGCTACCATGACAAAGCAGCTCGCCTGCAAGTCCTGTGGGAACCAAACAGCGATTTCAGCGCACTGGTTAACCTGCACTACCGTGACCTTGATGGCACCCCACGTGTAAACCATGCTAATGCGATGCAAGTCGGCGGTAATGATCTGGTTGACGGTTTTGACCGTGACACCGTTTATCAAAACGCTGCCAGCCGTGCAGAGCAAACAGTGACCACTAAAGGCGGTAGCGCGAAACTCGAATACAACTTCGGCGACTACACACTGACCTCTATCACCGCTTACGAGAAAGCAGAAGCATACTCTCGTGCAGACGTTGACGGTGGCTACACTTCAGCAACCCCAGGTATCAGCGTTGTTGGTTTCAACTCTGAATCTGCTGACGGCCTGCCGAAGCATCATCAATTGACACAAGAACTGCGCATCGCCACCAACGAGCTAGGTCGTTTGGATTGGCAAGCGGGTGTGTTCTACTTCGATGAAGAGCTGAACATCGACAGCTATGACTTTGATAGCAATGGCGCGCAAGACGGTTTCGCTTATCAGAAGCAAGACACCAAAGCATGGGCGGTATTCGGTTCGTTAGATTTTGATGTGACTGACGAATTCAAAGTGACTGCGGGTATTCGTTACTCACACGATAAGAAAGACTTTGAAGCACAACGTCTAGTATCACCTATCGGTGGCGGCGCAACTGACGTATTGTACGCAAACCCTTCAGACGGCCAAATCAGCTGGGATCTCAGCGGTGTGTACACTCTGACACCTGACGTCAACCTGTATGGTCGCGTAGCACAAGGCTTCCGCGCACCATCAATCCAAGGTCGTTTGCTGTTCGGTGACGAAGTGACAGTGGCAGATTCTGAAACGATGACCAGCGCTGAGTTGGGTATCAAGTCTGACATTCTGGACAACCGTGGTCGCGTTAACTTCGACGTTTACTACTACCAGCTGGATAACCAGCAGCTGACTGCTGTAGGCGGTGGTACTAACTACAACCGTCTGATCAACGCTGATAAATCTGTTGGTTACGGTGCTGAAATGGACTCACAGTTTGCCGTTACTCGTAACTTCATGGTAACTGCTGGCGTGAGCTACAACCACACTGAAATCCAAGACGACCAACTAGCTGTTGGCGTATGTGGTAGCGGCTGTACCGTGACAGATCCAATCGACGCCAATGGCAACGCTATCATCGATGGCAACCCACTGCCACAAGCGCCAAAATGGACAGTTAACATGACCGCGAACTACACCTACCCATTGGCGGACGGTGAACTGTTTGCGAGCACTGACTGGGCTTACCGCTCTTCAGTTAACTTCTTCCTGTACGAATCTAAAGAATTCGAAAGCCGCTACCTGTTAGAAGGTGGTCTACGCGCAGGTTACCGTTGGACTGCGGGTAACACAGATTACGAAGTAGCTGCGTATGGTCGTAACATCACCAACACGACTCGTGTAACAGGTGCTATCGACTTCAACAACTTGACTGGCTTCGTCAACGATCCACGTGTTGTGGGTGTTGAGCTGAAAGCAAGCTTCTTCTAAGCTGGCTTTAGCCGGTAACGAAAAACGCCCTGCACTGCAGGGCGTTTTTTTATGGCCATTCGTGACTTATTGCGACTGTTCAATCGCAAGCGACGCACGCTGCAGAATATCAGCGACGGCGGCAATCCGCGCTTTATTCAGTGGCGTAGAGCTTATAGCTTTATCCAGCGTTTGCTGCAGCTGTGTCATCGCCAGCATTATCACTTCAGTGCTTGGTAGAGCCTCTGGCAAGGTACCTTGCAGCCGTGCCAACACCGCTTGAATATGCGGCGCTTCCACCAGCAAATGTTGTTTGCCAGCCTCGGTTAACTGAAACTGCTGGCTACCGTCAGCGTCCATGCGAACGCCACTCCCACAGATAAACCCCGCTACTTCCAAAGAGGCTAATGCTGGGTAAATTTCTGCTGGGCTAGGTTGATGCTCTTCACCGACTAAGTTGGCGATCCCTTTGATTAACTCGTGGCCGTGAGCCGGGCGCTGTTGCAACAAATACATCACCAAGCTCTTCACCTCGCCACGCTGAAAATAACGCTGTTGAGGCATAATTGTTTGTCCTAAAACTGTATTGGCCAGTTAACACAGCAACAGACCAACTCCCTGAAAAATTGACTCAGGCAACACTGTCACGCCAAGCACGGCTCGATACCTAGACAATTTTGCCAGCCCTAATATCTAGTTAATGTGCCAGACCAACTAAGTCAACCGCGTTAGCCCAGTTATGACACCAAGGTCGATATTTATCACGCACTTAGCCGGGGCTAACACACAAAAACGCCACCCGTAGGTGGCGTTTGCAAATTAACGACTACGATACACAGGATACTTAAGATAGTGGTCATCGTAATAAGGGCTGCGTTCGTAAAACCAGCGCAGACGAGCTTGCGGATCTGCTGCAAATTGCGGATCGGCTAACGCCTTAGCAAACGCTGCTTTAAGTTGCGGATTTTCCGCTAACATACGCTGCGCCATTGGCTCAACCGCGTAGTCTTCCATATATTCTGTGCGGCTAAAGATGGTATTAAAAAAGCCCCACTGCAGCAGCGAGTCGGGAGAATCAGGCTCAAGTAGCAACATCGCCAAATCCCCTAAGGGTTGGTCGGTGGCAATCTCCATGGTGCCCGCTGGCAGCGTCGCGGTGACCTTCACTAACCTAGCTTTCGCTTGCACGCGCTGATGTCCTTCATAGGTAGATGCTGCCAGCTGCGGTTCACTCAACTGATATTGCTGCAGTTTTAAGGTGCGCTCTTTCGCTAACGGCGTCATGCGAATACCCTGAATTTTCAGGCGATTAATCACCGTTTGCCACTGCGGTGGAATGTAATAGCTCGCCGGACGATGGGTTTCGATGCCAACTTTGGTTGGTCCCTGCTGTATCAACTGCGGATACAGGGTTGGTTCGCCATTCCAGCGCACCACTTTGTCACCAGAAATCGCACTCGTCTCGACACTATAACCAATGCCCTTAAAATCACGTGTTTTGGCTTGGCGCTCATTTTCCCAGGTTAGCGGGACCAGCGACGGATAGCGAAAACGATCCATCTCTATCGCCGCCTGCAACTTAGTATGCTGCGCGGCAACCGTTTTCAACGTTTGTTCCAGCAATACATAGGTACCCAGTACCCGGCGTTTAAAAGGCTTCAAGCTATGGTTTTCAATCAAGACGGTTGGCAGATGACGCACATCGCCATAACCGTCTGAAAAACGAGGCCCTGCATGCCAATACTCCAAGCCTTTGCTGAGATCGGTATTGTCCAGCGCAAACACCAAGGCGCCAGGCACATGCCCTGCCTGCTCCAGTGCTTTATCAATCTGTGGCCGATAGAGTTTGCTAAACCATTGATAGATATTGGGGCTAAAACCATGCTCAATGTTATAGCCATAAGTGACGTCGTATTGATAGTCGATGCCATCGGTCACATGCACATCTATGTATAACTGTGGATCCCATTGATTAATGGCCGCCAGCATCGCCTGCATTTCCGGGGTATCGGCCTTGCTGTAATCGCGATTGAGGTTGAGGTTCTGACTATTGGTGCGCCAGCCCATCACCTTAGGCCCGCGCTGATTTACTCGACTGAATTCACTGCTGCGCTCATGGCCATCGACGTTAAAAATAGGCACAAATAGTAAATTCACGCCATCAAGCAACTCTTGCTTATCACCATTAACGATATCGCGTAGCAACATCATGCCAGCGTCTTTACCGTCAATCTCGCCAGCGTGAATTCCCGCTTGCACCAATACCGTCGGTTTATGATTGTGTTGCAGCGCTTTCGCGGTATCCGCCCCTTCACTGCTAACGATATACATCCAGATATCACGTCCTTGCGGGCTTTTGCCCAAACTGACTTTGTGCAACATGGTGCTGCTTTGGGCCAATTGGTCGAGCCATGCAAAGGTAGTGACATAATCAGGACTGCTCATGCCACCACTCTGCTCAAATGGCGTAGCGTCAGCTGCATCAGCACTGTGCATCAGCTGCTCACTGGCGCCGTGCCACACTTGTTGCGGCGGTAAAATCGCATCATTTACGTAGGATTGTTGAGGGATGTTCTCGTCTGCCAACAGTAGCGACGAACTGAACAATGCCGGAAATAGCACCAGCAAAGGCAACAAGCGCATGAAAACTCCAGTTTCGTTATTTTTTAGTTATGTTTCCCCAGTTGTGCTGTGGATTCAAGGATTAACTGGCACTATTTTGCAACGACGTATAACGACGCAAGCTCCGTTTACATTCAACCGCTTAAGGTTATGTGCTGCTCAGGCATAAAAAAAGCAGCCTCAGCGGGTTGCTTTTTAGCGATTAAGCTTAGCTTAGAACGTCAGGTCACCACGAATCACCGCGGCCCAAACATCGGCGTTAGCCGAGGTGCCACCGGGATTGCCGAGGAACTGCAGTTCAGGGTGCAGTTTGAAATATGGCGTCACCTGCATCGTGTAGTAAGTGGTGATGCCCCACTCATCGTTTTGCAGATTCACTAATTGACCATTCTGCAGTTGCAGACGTTCACCATCTGCCAAACGCTGGCTCACATGCAGGTAGTGCGCAGTTAATCCCAGATTGTCATCATCACGGCCATCGAACAGCCCTTTGTAGCTCAAGCCTACAATCAAGGAGCGATCTACGGTCGTCATATCGCGGTCGTTCAACGTCCCCATAGAGAACAGGCTTAGCCCTTGCTCTGAACCGTCTTCGGAAGTGAGTTGCTGATCCACCAAGAAGTAGGCGCCATTACGACTGTTATTGCGTTTAGCATCACCACCATTGAGCGCTAATGCCGCGCCGTTTTGGTTGAAGTACAGATCATCGCCGCCAACGTTATCGTGCCAGAAGCCCAACTTATAAATGCCCGGCAGATTGTTGATTTTCGGTGTCCACCCCAATTCTACTGGCAAGGTTACACCTTCAGTACCAGACGCATTCAAAAAGTTCAGACGTTGACCATGAGTCAACCAGCTTGGGTTCATTTGAATCGCACCCGTACGCAGATACCACTCATCGTTGAACTGGTAGTTCACCACGGCGGCCCAAGGCGCGATTGGGAAGTTGTAAATTGTACTGTTGAAATTACCGGGCTGCGAACTACAGCCACCTAGGTATGCCATTTCACAACGGAATGAAGCGAACTGGCTGCTGAATCCCATACGACCCAATTTGATATTCAGCTTGTCATCAAACAGTTTTTGCTCGTAGTAGAACGCAGAGATACGCGTCGTACGACCACGGCCATAAACTTCCAATGACTGCAACAACTGCCCGGTCTCGGCTTTCGTCGCCAAGTTTTGGCTTTGACCACCACGGTTCACAAACTGAGCGTGGAAGCTCGCACCTTGCCAGTCAAACAGCTTCTGCAGATCGGTATCGACCCCGAAAATTGTCTGATCGGCATAACTATATTCATGCTCCGACTGACCGCCTTTGAGGTTGGTGCCAGTTTCAAAGATATACATCAATTGCAGATCAACACCTTTATCATGCAACTGGCTGCGTACGCCGCCCAAGTCGCCGGTAAGATAGTTATCCGCATTGAATTCTTCGGCGTTAGCCGCAAATAGACTGCTGCCTAGCCAGAGGATTCCAGCTACTGAGAGAGATTTTTTGTAATTCATTATAGTAGTTTTGTGCCGGCAACTATTGGACCCCTCCAACAGCTACTACAACTTCGACACTCATCCTGATTGGTTAGTTTATTTCATGGTCGCAATGTGCGGTTATTTTTTGCAGAGAATTTGCAACAACTTTAGTAACTTTATTAAGTTAACCCTAATGCAAATTCCCGCGTATATGTACCATTATTGAATATATTGCTCAAGGGGAAAATTTAGCGAAAAAATCACCATAAAAATAATAGTTTCCGAGCCAATCCATCTCGAAAAAATAACGCACCAGACAAACCAAAACAAAAACAACCCATTAATCAACTGCAGAAGCCATTAAACAGTAAAAACACGAGAAAACCCTCGGCAGTACTGGGGTTTGTTATATAACTAAAAATTTTTTCTTCGTTGATTATTCATCCAACACGGCAGCAACCGTTAATTATTACTGTAAAATTATGATGACATTTAGCTAATAGAAAAATAACAAATAAAACAAAAAAAATTACGCCAGAGTAATTAACAAAAATCACCCTATTTGTAATATAATAACTAAAATAAACAAGAGTATTTATACTAATTGCCGCCGCATAAAAATTAATTTTTACCCAGCAAATTGACACTGTCAAAACCTAAAGAGAATAAATAAAAAGTCATGCTTACGTATTAAAAATGCGCCAATAAAAACAACATCAGCGCATATTACGACTTGCTTGACGACGATGACGGCGCAACTCCATTAACTGAGCGGCTGATTGGTGCATCAGCGCCGTTTGTTGCCGGGCTAATTCACTCAGTTTGTCAGCGGGAAGCCAAGCAGCCAGTCGGCTGCCCAAACTGATAATCAACTCCTCCCCCTGAGGAAGGGGCTGTTGAATGGCTTTGACAAATAGTAGCTGAAAGGCACAGCAAAACATTGCCACCAGTTGGTTATCATCCCACTCGTCTGCCTTCCATGTTTGCTCGGCAAACGCCAAGGCCGCGACTAAATGACACACAGTTTGTAGCGAGGTTGCGCCAACTAGTAACTGCCGCACCTCGTGTTGCGACTGCAGGCGTAACATGAGCATTTCTGCCATTTCGGCTTTATGCCATTGCTGAGCAACGGCTTGTGTAAAGCTCATAGATTATGCGCCTTCAAGCACACACTCGGTAGTTTCGCCAACGCATAAATGAGTTTGAATCATCGTTACGTAATGCAAAACTAGCTTCGCCAGCTCCCGATACAACACGGTTTGCGCCTGTTTCTCTATCTCAGACAACACCATTGGAATCCAAGGCAAATAGAAACGCGTAATGATCTCTGTACAGAGATCATGTTTGCTCGTGTTCTCATACAACTCAGCCAACACCCACAAGATCAACGCAAAGTGATCCGATGGTTCATTACTAGATTGCGCTATTGCGATACCATGTCGCCGACAGAAATGTTCCCAATGCTGAGTACTTTCCCCAAATAGCAGGGGTTCCTCATCAAGATGTACAGAACTCCAGGGGTACACCAGTTTTTTGCCAGGCCCAATAAACATACGGGTGTAGTCAGCGCATATTTGCTCAAAATCTAGTTCGCTCGCGGCGATAGCTGCAACACAACATTTATCCTTGCTGCGATAGGTCGGCCACTCTTGCCATACAGCTGCACTCATGAGTGAAAGCAACTCTGCTCTTGGATATTGATAGAAGAGCTGTGCGACAGTTTTCAGCGCTAAAGCGAGATCTTGCTGCTCATTCATTTACGATTACCTCAATAAGTGGAGTTAGCAAAGCTAACTCCACTAGCTCTCATTACACTTCTGTCGGATTCGTTATCGCACCATCAATACTTTCTGATGGTCGCGTAACATCACTCGTACCAATGATAATGTTGGGAGAGGTAATATTGCTTGGTGGCAATGGCGCAATGTCTTGCTCAGTACCGTACTTCTGCTTTAAGTCTTCAATTAAGCCAAAGTCCAATGCACGCTGCGTACAGCCTTGAACACAAAGCGGAAGAAGTCCTTCGGCAACGCGCTCGTAACAACCATCGCATTTGACCATAACTTTACGCTCATTATCCAACTGAGGCGCATCGTAAGGACAAGCTCTGGCGCAGCTACCACAGCCAATGCAAAGGCTCTCTTCTACGAGAACAAAACCATCAGAACTGCGTTTATTCATTGCACCAGTAGGACACGCCTTGGTACAAACAGGCTCACTGCAGTGATTACAGCCAACTGACATGTAATAGGTAAAGACATCACAGGTTACAGTGTTGTTTTCACCTTCAGTAAACTTACCTCCGCAATATTCATAAACTCGACGAGGTTTAACATCCAACGCCGCATCAAATTTGTCTTTACAAGCAATGTGGCAAGCTTTGCAGCCATTGCATTTCTTAGTATCAAAGTAAAAACCATATTGTTTATCAGGCATTTTCAGACCCCTTAAGCTTTGTAGATTCGAACGCGATTAGTATGTTGTGGATTGGCTTTTGCGATCGGACTTGGCCGATAAGCCGTTAGCGTGTTAATACATCCACCTTCATCTACATCACCATTAGGGCTAAACCATGCTCCCTGAGGCATCGACGTTACCCCTGGCATAACGCGGTTTGTCACTTTAGCTCGTACTTTGATCTTGCCTCTTAACGATTCCACAATGACCCAATCGCCATCAGCAAACCCGTCAGCATCTTTTGGGTTCACCCATACCGCATCCATCACGGCTTCACGCAGCCATTGCACACTGTGGAACGATGAGTGAGTTCTGCCTTTAGTGTGATGCCCAGCTAACTGCAGTGGGTAGTCTTGAATTTCTGGGGAGCTATCTTCATAGCCTTCCCAAGTGACGATATACGCCGGAATCGGCGGAATATGTAATCCGACAACGTAATCCGGTTTAATCCAGTTTTTATTCATGAAATCGACTTCATGGGAAAATAACTCGATTTTTCCGGAACGGGTATTGAGCTCGCCACCGTTGTTAACATAGCCGTATAAGCCGCAGTGAGATTCACTCAAAGGATTGAACTTCTTCACCAAACCAGTTTGCTGAAACTCCTCTAAGGTCGCAGGCATGATTTCATCTTGTGGCGCCACCAGCGTTTCATAGTACTCTTTGAGCCACTCTGGGTATGACTTACCTTCGGAGAACTCCGCACCAACCCCCATAACTTCAGCCAATGCGGCACAAACGTCGTAAGTACCACGACATTCGCCTAAGGGTTCGATCGCGGCAGTCATTGCAGTGATATAAGACATGGAACCCGCTGAATAAGACTGGTTAGCGACATCATCTTTTTCCAACCAGCTACTGTCAGGCAGCAGATAGTCGGCAAACTTAGCAGAAGGCGTCATGTGATTTTCGCTTACCACAATCAACTCACACAGTGACTCATCAGCCAATAGCTCTGCCGTCGCAAAACAATCCGAATGTTGGTTAATCAGCGTGTTGCCAGCAAAGTTAATGATGGCTTTAATATCAGCATTCAATTTACCATCGCCATTCTCGTCGAGCTCATCGCTAGGTAATTGCACCCCATCCTTAAATGCCGTCATGTCCTTACCGTTACGAATAGCATCCGGCCAGGTAAATACTGAGATTTTCGCCTGCTCGTTACCGCTCACACTGGGGAATCCCGGGCTACTCAGATTATTTCTCGAGTTTGGCATATGACCGGTGTTTGTACCGCGTTTACCAACTGCCCCCAACAGGGAACAAAGCGCCGCAGAAGCCCACACGTTATGCTCGCCGTTGGCTTGGCGGTTCAAGCCATATCCAGCCACAATATACGGAGCTTTTGCTGCATATAATTGCTCAGCAACACTGCGTATCGTACTCGCGGGAACACCACAAATGCGTTCGGCCCACTCAGGGGTTTTGGCAATCGAATCAAGTTCTCCAACACCGAGAATATAAGCTTCATAACTACGCTCATAAGGCAATGCTGCAAGACCTTTCTCCGGTATCGCCTCTTCCGCTCTGAAGCCGTAGCATTTATCGCGCAAAAACGCTTCATTGATCATGCCGTTGGTGATCAGGTGATATGCAATTCCCGAAATCAAAGCCGCATCAGTACCTGGGCGACATGCATGGTATTCAATTTTGCTACCCGCGACAGTGTCGCTGTACCGGCAGTCAAACAGAATGGTTTTTACTGAATTCTTAATTTGGGCAAACTCATAGCCTTCGCCGCTACCACTCTGACGGATCTCCAGAGGGTTAAAGCCGAAGAACAAGCACAAGTCACTGTTGTGAGACTCCAACATGGTCGAACGAGCATTAGAACCATAGATAATCGGGTACATACGGCTGACTTGGGCCGAACTGTAGCTGCCATAATAACCCAAATATCCGCCCATACAGTTCAGCAAGCGGCGCCAAGTCGAACTGCCATTGAGGTCATAGTACGCACCCGACTGATATTGGTAATAAACAGAGCGCGTACCATAGGTGTCATAAATGCCCTTGAGCTTGTCACCTATCTCACTAATCGCTTGTTCCCAACTAATACGCTGAAATTCACCAGCACCACGTGTTCCAACCCGCTTCATCGGATAGAGCACACGATCTGGATTGTAAACCCGCTTACGGTTAGAACGGCCACGCGCGCAAGGACGGATCTGATGGTTACCAAAACTGTCATCGCCAAAGACTTCGTTTTCAATACGCACAATTTTGCCGTCTTTGCTAAATACCTTAAGCGGACAGTTTGAACCACAGTTACATAGACAGGCCGACCAACTAACGACTTCCTCTGTAGCCCCTTCATCAGGTACTACTTCTTCAACATCTTTAGAGCTTGAATTACAACCGGTAACGGTTGCTGCGGCGCTTAACGCGGCGCTCATTTTTAAAAAACTTCTGCGTTCCATTTGCTTAAAACCTCTTACTTAGGGCAGCTTGTAGCTGACACTCAACATCAGCAGGTGTGCGTTATAGTTATGATCAAGTTTGCCTAGGGTGGTTAGGCCTGAGATGGCATCCACAGCCACTTGAGCGTCATCCGTGTCGTAGTAGCGCTCGTAGCGATAACTTAACTTCAGCCCTAATCGCTCGCTCACGGCATAGCGGCTATAAAGCTCAAGGCTGTGTTCGTAGTCGTAGTAATCGCCATAGTCATTGCGATCAATGGCGGTATTGCTTTCTGAATTGGCAAATTGATAGTCAGCCCCCAGACTCAGTGCTGGCGACCAACGGTAGCTGGCGCCAATACCTAGGTTGATGAAGCGGTCCTCGGTACTGCCAAACCAGTTCGCCACGCTAAAGTTGCTGGAACCGGCCATATCAGAATTGATCCACTGTTGACTGGCCATTGCATAAAGATGCATGGCATCAGAGGGATTGAGTCCGATGTTAGCGCTGTAACGGTAGTCTTCTGATGCAGACAGTCCGATATCTGTGTGTTGATAATCGTCTTTGGCGTATGCAGCAGTAATATCCACAGATAACCAAGACAATGGCACATGATTAAAGCTCAGTTCCGCGCCATAGCGCTCGCGATCAGCAAGGTAGTATTTACGTAGCAACGGATTTTCATCAGGAGACAAGATCCGCGAGGCGTCATACTGCGAGCCGTCACGCGTTTCATACAACGCCTTGATACCGAAGGTCATTGAGGTTAGCGGCTTGATATTGAGCCGAGCCCACAATTGATCTTCGTTGTTTTGTTCACGCTCAAGGTAGTTGCGTTCAGTACGTTTGTGCTGATATTTACCGCTTAGACGCCACTGACTGCTGAAGCGATAATTGGATTGCAGCGCAAAGGTTTCGCGACTGATATCTAGTGGCACATTGGCACGAAAAGCACCATTGGCGTTATCCCACTCTAACTGTGCAAAATCAGCAACGGCTCCTTGGTTGTCGCGGTCACTGTAGGTAAAGCTGCCATTTACTCGCCAACGAGCATTGATCAAGCTGCTGAAGTTGAGCCGAGCGTCACGCGTCTCTACCTCACCGTTCCAGTTCTGCAGTGGATTACCGTCCATCGCAATCAGATCGGCGTCTTGGATCAAGCGTCCCGCGGCAATATGGCTATTTACCACAGTGCGACCAAAGAGATATTGGCCATCCAATAGGACTTGGTGGGCGTCATTATCAGGCGTTGCCGCGTAGATATCTTCCCGATAAGGTAATGACAAGTTATTAATATTATTACGGAAAAAGCTTCCATTATACTGCAAACGACTAAACCAATTCGTTCCGTCCGCTGTTAAGCCTGCGGCTAAGGTATCGGTACTGTCATCGATTGGCTGAGCAAAATTGATCACACCGTTGGCAGCAATTAAGCTGGCGGCCTTGTTGCCGATGCGACTTTGATGGGCGAATTGAACAAACGCTTGATAGTCACCCAAGAACAAGGTCAACCCTGCTCCCACTTTTTCACGTTCAATAAACAATTCCGGTGAACGCATCGCCGTCTCAGACGGCTGCAACACATCATTGCTATACCAAATCGGTGAGTTGCCGCGTTGTTGGTAGTGAGTGAGTAACTGATAGTCAGCGCTAAAGCGGTACACTCCCGCCTTTTCGGCCAGCAAACTCGCCGCACTGTTATCTAAGCCTAAGTCATGTGCTGTTATCGCGGCGTGATAACCACCGTCATTGCGATAAGTTAACTCACCGCTGACCGCGCCAAGCCAACCCGCATCGTCCTTACCAAAATGGTTGCCGCTGCGAATATCATCACTATCATTCCAGCCAATCGCCGCACCGAATTCACCGGCTAAACCTTTGGTGGTATCACAACGTTGACACTGATAATTTTCAGTCGCTACGTTGGCTAAGTTCGCTTGCGCAACACCAAAATCAGCAGCAATCACTTGCCCGGAGGCGGCTAACAGTGCCAGCGTGATAAGGTTAAGTTTCATTGACATGTGATTCCTCCTTATCAGCGACTGAAGTTACTGCCAGCTGGGTGATTTGACCCATGGATCTGGCTGTGACAGTTAAGGCAGCTACGGCCGCCACCAAAGGCGTCAACACCCGGCTCGGCAACAACCCGACTCGCATGACCATCATCAACGTGACATTGCTGACACAATTGAGGCGCCTTTTGCTTAAGCAGATGCTCATTAACACTGCCATGCGCATCGTGACAAATACTGCAGTCCTCAGTTACTGGTGCATGCTCCCACAGGAAGGGGCCACGTTTATCGGCATGACACTGGAAACAGGTATCGTTGGCGGTAGCTTGCGTTAGTGCATTCGGGCTACTTGAGCCATGAGGGTTATGACAATTAATGCAGCTCATTTGATTGTCCAGTAACGGATGCGCTGAACGCTTGTGCATGTCGGCCTGTTGTTGGCGATGACATTCGCTGCAAACAGTGTTCACTTTGCGAGGGTTTAACGCGGGATCCTCGGCACTATGGATCTGATGACAAGCAACGCATTTCACCTGCTCTAGATTGTGCATGCTGCTATGCCAATCCTGAGTTTTACCTTGCTGGTGACACCCCAAACAAACACTGTTTTGACTTTCTGCCGACAGCTTGCTGTCGTGACCAAAGTCAATCATGGGTTCTTTGCCACCTCGATTGTGCTGCCCGAGAGGACCATGACAAGCTTCGCATTGCAGACCTGCCATTGGAGATTTACTGGAATTTAAACTGCCGTGAACCGAGTCGAATAGCGCCATGACTTTTGCATCTTTTTTGTGACACATCAGACAAGTGTCAGCGCCTTTAGACGAATAATTACCTTCGGTAAATTTTGTCTGAAGTTGCTGTTCTAATTGCTCACTACTCAAATCGTCCCACGGTGTTGCGATGACTGGGTAAATTGAAGACAAAAAGCCCCCTATCCCCAGGATTGCTATATAAACAAAACGGGACATCATTACACCTTTAGCGTTTATTTTTATTTAAATAATTTAGAACTTTTCAAATCCGATTTAATTTAGTTCCGAAATTATTGTTACATAAGTTACGAATTGTTTTTTATCGCTAATAACGGTTTATGATCTAAATGGGGAAATAGCTTAAAATTGTGATACAAAACAAATTTTCAAACTTTTAGGAAATTAAAATAATCCATTTAAATCATATAGATATGGAAAATTCACTATCTATTTTTTAAATCAAACTAATTAAGTATTACATTATGAGTGTATTCCACATAGTAAAAATCACTTTATCTAGATCACAAATAAAAAATATCAAATAGAAAAATTTATTTTATATACTTCAATAAATTATTTCTAATGGACATATATTATCAGCTGTCAATATTTAACCATAAAGCTAAAAATCACTCTTAAGTTTCTAACGCCACAAAAATATTCACCATAACAAACAGTTATAAATATAGCCTCATTAAAAAATACAGAACTCCATGCGGAATAAATAAAAACCTATGATTCCTCAACCTTATTATGTGCAAATATTCAAACTTGACACGTTAAAATTTGTGACTTTGAACAAATCAGATATTTAATGTCATATAAGGCAATGAATTCAGAATAAACAGCCGCTCGATTATCACTGGTAAAATTAAGTAAATTCCGCAAAATACCAACTCAAAAAAGTTTAATTATGCAACGGAGATCGAGGCGTTCATCTCGTATATCCGCTAAATTAGCATTGATTCAAATCTTGTTTTAATGGGGCAAATTGAGATGGAACAAGAAGTAAGTGGTTATCTGATGGCAGATATTTTACGAATGTTAAATTTGACCTTCCAAACACATGAGAAAGTAGCGGGACTAAGCATCGCCCAAGCATTGGTAGTCAAGCGCGTGGAAATGTGTCCAGGTATTCGCCAGTTTGATCTTGCTGAACGTTTATCGATGCAACCCATTAGAATTAGTCGAATTGTCGACTCACTCGAAAAACAGGGACTCGTTGAAAGACGAAAACCCGATAATGATCAACGCGTCCGACGTCTGTACGTGACCGAAAAGGCTCGGGATATTCTGGATAATATTGATGCGACTGTACTCGAAATTTGGATCCCTGCATGGGCTGGCATCAATGAAGCAGATGCCACGATCTTTCGTAAAGTATTGGGGCAGATGCAGCAGAATTTAGCAGCTAACAACACACGCTTTTCCAAATAGGCTATGAATTAACGAGCATCAGGCAACAAAAAGCCACCTGAGTGCTCGTCGGTGGCTAAACCCGTGGAGGTTCGGGTCAAAGGGGTCAAAAAATGACAAATAGTGGCATCCTGCCCAGTCACCTCCTTGTCGCAAGCGGCAGACCTGTCTGTCTGGGCTGCAATCCGCTGCGGCAGCCGACAACGCGCGGTTACGCAATGGTCAACTGCCCTGTGTAAAGAATAAAGTGTCGTAACATCAGCACGCCTAATAAACTGCAACTCGCAGTGGCGGCCACATAAGCCCAGCGCCGTTTGGCGGTGGCGGTCATAAATAGGTTCATCGCCAGCGGCACCGATAGACCGATCACCAAAATACCGAACCAGAACACCGCCCCCCAGAAGCCGAAACCAAGGGCGTTCATGGCGGCAATTTTGCTTTGTCCGCCGGTGAGCACTAAGCCCATGAAGAAGGTAAAGATCACCACAATTTCGACCAAAATCAGTGGGATTTCGATCTTATGGATAAACTTCACCTCGCGGCTATCAGGATTGCCGTGCAGCAATACGCCGCCCAGCAAAGATGATGCCGCGCCTGAGCTTAAACCGGATAACAGGAACAGGATGGGCAATACCGGATTATTCAGCATCGGATAGCCCGGCAACGCCGACAGTAGAAAGCCGGTGTAGGCTCCCAGTGACAATGACAGAATGACTAAAATGCCAGTTAGCGTTGGCTCTACACGGCTCAGCCAAGCAGTAATATGCTGCAACCACGGCAGATGCAGTTCACTCCATTCATCGATGTAAGGGCGCATCACCAGTGCAATCCACATAAACATCAGCACTGTGTACACCAGCAAAATCATCACCCCGACCGACATCACTGAGGTTGGGTTGTAAAACAGCAGAATTTTCCAAAACTGCAACGGCTTGGTTAAATCGGTCACCAAAATGCCTAGCCCCGCCATGACCGTCACTGGCGCGATAAGACAGGCGGCTCGAATATAACCCGAGAGATGCGGTGCCTCTTTAACGCACAGATGTTTTAGCAGTACCGCAAAAAACATCGCGCCGGCAGAGACGCCCGCAAGGAACAGATAGAAGGCGATGGGCCAATGCCACACCAGATATTCGCTATGAAAGGCACTCATAATGTTATCCCTCCCGCTTTGGCACGAATACGAAACAGTTTTGGATGCGTACCTAAATCCTCTTTAGTGCGATATACCGGCTGTGTATTCAGCGCCGCCACTATGTTGCTGTGCGGATCTTCCAAATCACCAAACATCAGCGCGCCAGTCGGACACGCCTCAACACACGCAGGCTGTTTGCCGTCGCGTAGATTGGTTTCTTTGCAGAAGTCGCATTTATCAGCGGAATGGGTGAGCGGATTGATAAAGCGAATATGGTACGGACAAGCCGCAATACAGTATTGGCAGCCAACACACTTCCAGCTGTTGACCGAGACAATCCCGGTTTTGTCATCAATGTAAGCGGCGCCAGTTGGGCAAACGTTGACACAAGGTGCCTGCTCACATTGCTGGCAAGACACACGGCTGAAGCGATAATACTGCTCAGGAAATTCGCCATATGGGCCGCTGCGTTCAATCCGCAGTCTGGCCACGCCTTCTGGCACCTGATTGGTATGTCGGCAAGCTTCAGCACAGGCATTGCAGCCAATGCATTTTGTTTCGTCGTGTAGGAGGGCATAACGAACCTTGCCCTGTGGCGTATCTTCGGCGCCAGCGTCATGCAGCAAATACAGTGATGTCGCGGCCACCAGCGCTGTGCCTCCTTTAATAAATTGGCGTCTGACATTATCCATGATCCACCTCCTGCAGCGCTTGTGACTGCTCAGCGTGACAGCGACGACAAACCTGACTGGATGGCGG
This sequence comes from Shewanella mangrovi, assembly GCF_000753795.1. Classification (GTDB taxonomy): domain Bacteria; phylum Pseudomonadota; class Gammaproteobacteria; order Enterobacterales; family Shewanellaceae; genus Shewanella; species Shewanella mangrovi. The sequence continues at coordinate 108,333 of NZ_JPEO01000005.1, read as the reverse complement.
TTGCAAAGCAGGATCATCCTGCGGATGCAACTGGTGACAAGACCAGCAGTACAACTTGTTCGCGTGCATGTTATGGAACCATGCTTGTTCGCCTAGGGTGGTGGCATCGTGACACTGCCAACAGCGTTGATTCGCCTCCAGCGGCGGCAGTGTTATATCGGTGGTAAACACCATAATGTCATTGGGTTTACGTGGATGGATACCTTTTTCGCCGTGACAATTACTACAGCTCAACTGCAGCTGTTCGTTGCCATGGACTCCCTGCATAGTGCCATTGCGCTTGTGGCATTTGAGGCAGGGATCTTGATTAATGTTCGGTGCGGCGGAATTATCTGCATTGGCAGGGCTGAAACTCATCAGGCATACCAATGTGGCGGCACCGAGCACTGTGCGCCAAGTATTCCTGGACATGTTGTGTCCCCAGATAGATGTTGAAAACCCGGTGGCACCTGAATCGTACCACCGGCACTGACCTCACTCAGGCAGCTAATGCCTGGCTCAGATGTTGTGTATCAAACGGATGATCTCGCTTCATATCGATGATGCGAATATTCATCTTGCGCAGTAACGGCAGCACGCTGGCGTTATCTACGTCGCTGAAGTCACTGATAATCATCTTGATTTCAGATGAGTTCTGGTCAATGAGTACATAGTCCAAGTAGCCATGTGGCTCGGCTTCATCACGCTCAACTTCCACAACAGAGTCTAAAGGTACGTGACTGCATATTTCATACTGGCCTTTAGTTAAACTTTTGAGTGATTTGAAAAAGCCTAAACTTTCATTATCAAACAGCCGGTTTTTAATTCTGGCATGTAACGGAACTTCGTTTTCATGACGGAAAAACTTAATGCAGGTGAGAACGAAAGTAACTACGACAAATGGTACAACTAGAAATAGAACAAAGTACACAAATGCATAGCTTAGATAGACAGATAGGATGCTCATATTTACCTCCAACCATCATTTTCTATTTTGTAATTGCGATGTTTTTATCGCCCCTTGAGTATTGAAGGAAGTGGCAATTTATTTTTTGATCAAGATCACATTTAGTGTTTGGGTGAGGCAGCAGATTTAAAAACTAAGATGTTGATTAAATTTGAAATTTCAATAAAACATACAATGCAAAATCAATAATGACTAAGTCAATTTTCTAATACTGGAAGAGTCTTTTTCAGTTTTAAGAAATAACAATTTTAAATTTGAGAAATAACAAAGAAAAATTCATTAAAAATACAGTTTAAACCCATATAAAATTTTATCCAGTTAGATTATCTATTTTTTTAAATTTCTATTATGCTAAATAAATATAAATGTTTTCGCGCGGACATTAACAATGAAACATGTCGATTTTGAAAAATTGGACATGATGAGCTTGCTCATCATTGTTAACCTATGCGAAAACAAATCTGCCACTCAAGCTTCAAAGATCCTTAATATACCTCAATCTAAAATAAGTAGATGCTTAAGAAACTGCCGTTCTATATTTGGCAATGAACTGTTTGAACGCAAAAAATATGGTTTAATTCCCAACGATTACGCTAAATCTATCTATCCAATTGCCAAAGAGATTGTGGAACACGCCCAGCGTTTTAACCAAATCGGCCAACAACACAAAGGCCATGAACGCTGGTTTGAGGTCGCCATCCCCGGCTTAGTCAGCTATCTCTACCCCAAAGCGCTGATGAAATCAGTGAAGCAAGAGAATAAGCATTTCCATCTCAATTTCAGTCCGTGGAACGCTTCAACCCTACAAGCCATTATGGACGGTGAAATTACGTTGGGCGTTTGCTGTGGCAATCACCAAGAAGCGACGGCCTTAGTTGAGAAAAATTTTGAGGTGGAAAGCATCAAATCACTGACCGAGTTGTTTCTGGTATGTGCCAGTGACCACCCCATTTTGCAGGGCGAAATTACGTTGGAAAAAATTGCCCAGTATCCGTTTATCAAAACCGAAGTTGGCTGCAACCCTCGCAGTACCTGCCCGTTTGAAGACTACTGCCATGCCAATGGCATTCCGCTCAACATTGATATCTGCATCAGCAGCGTGTCATCGTTGTTCCTCTATCTGCAAGAAAACCAAGCGCTGAGCTTAATGCCGTACCGCGCTGTGTATGATGTGCTGCCCGATGTGCCGATGATCCACGGCTGCCGCATTTCAGATACCGAAACACAGAAGATGTTTGCCTATGCCACACCAAAAACTGTGGAGATGATTTCCAGCACCAATAACTCCGATGAAGATCTTAACTGGTTGAAACAGCAGATCCGCCAAGTCACCCACGCCATGGTGTAACCCTAATGCCGAATAAACCCGGCTAACCTATCGTGCCAGCAAAGCGATTCGCGGCGGCAAATGTAGCGCGTAATCTTGCCGAAAGTTTTTATCCCTTTTGCCTGTGAGCGCAAATGGTTACACTAGTTGCAGCCAAAATTGGGTAACCGCTTATGCATAATAACTTCCATGCTGAGCTTAATCTGCTTTGGGGAGCCATTATCCTCGAAGAATTAGCTCGGCTCGGCGTTCAACACGTCTGCATGGCACCGGGTTCACGCTCCACTCCGCTGACACTGGCTGCCTCTCAACAACAAAAACTGAAGCAACACCTGCACTTTGATGAACGGGGGTTGGCCTTCTATGCGCTTGGGCTTGCCAAAGCCAGTCGTGCCCCCGTCGCCATCATCACCACCTCAGGCACTGCAGTAGCTAATCTCTACCCCGCGGTAGTGGAAGCTTGGCTCACTAACGTACCTTTGATCGTGCTGTCGGGTGATAGACCGCCTGAGTTGATTGGCTGTGGCGCAAACCAAGCGATTTTGCAGCCTGCGATATTTGCCAATTACGCCAAACGCTGCGATCTGCCCACGCCTGATACCAGCATTCCGGCCAAGGTGCTGCTCAGTAGCATTGATGAAGCCGTGAGTAATCTCGACGGTCCGCTGCATATCAACTGTATGTATCGCGAACCGCTGTATCCGCAAAACCTATTTAAGCCTTTGCAGGACCCGCTGCCGCTGGAACTGCAACTGTATCGTGATGCATTGCAGCCTTGGCTGGAACACAGTCGACCTTACAGCGAGTATTCCGTCGCACAGTTTGCCCACCTGCCAAGTAAAGACGTGCTCAGCCGCTTGGTGCATGGCAAAGGGGTGATTATCGCGGCTACGCTTGATGGCGATGAACAACCGGAACTGCTCGTCAAATTGGCCAACAAGCTAGGCTGGCCGCTGTTGACCGATGCTCAGTCGCAACTGAGGCAACACCCGGCGGCAATCGGCAATATCGACCAACTGCTGCAACAACCACAAGCCAAGGCGCTACTGCAACAGGCAGATCGGGTATTACTGTTCGGCGGGCGTCTACTCTCGAAACGGCTGATTAGTTATCTGGCCGAGCAACAGTGGCACAGCTACTGGCAGGTGTTACCGCGACAACAGCGGCTCGATCCGAGTCATTCCAGCAAACAAGTGCTGCTGGCTGAGCTGAGCCAAATCGCCAGTCTCGATTGGCCACGCTCGTCTGCTGCGCATTGGGCGCTGCCATTAGTCACGCAAAACGAAGCGTTAAATCAGCTGTTTACGCAACAAATTGACCAGAGCAGCTTTGGTGAAGCGCAAGTGGTACGGCAAATTGCCCGCACCCGTCCTGGCGCGCAGCAACTGTTTATCGGCAACAGTCTGCCAGTACGCCTGTACGATATGTTTGCCCCGCTCACCAGCGCGCCCGCTATCACCTACACCAACCGTGGCGCCTCCGGGATTGATGGTTTAATTGCTACTAGCTGCGGCGTTGCGGCGCATCAGGGCAAAGCCACCACCTTGATTATTGGCGATGTCTCGGCGCTGCACGACCTCAACTCCTTGGCCTTAGCGCGCCAAGCAAAAGCACCACTGGTGATTGTCATTCTGAATAACGATGGCGGCAGCATCTTTAATATTCTGCCCGTGCCAGATGACAGCGTGCGCGAGCAATATTATCGCTTAGGGCATGGTTTAGAGTTTGGCTACGGCAGCGCGATGTTTGGCTTACCCTACAACCAAGTGGACGATCTCACCGGCTTTATCGACGCCTATGAAGATGCGCTGGATTATAACGGAGCTTCAGTCATTGAAGTGAAAGTCGCGCCGCATCAGTCGAGCGAGCAGATTGCCGCTATTGGCCATTGGGTAAGGCAAAGCTAATGTTGCACACTCAATGTTACGGCAGCAAGCAGCAACCGGCGTTGGTGTTGCTGCATGGCTTTCTTGGCAGCGGTGCCGATTGGCGGCTACTGCTGGATAGCTTAAGCCAAGCGTTTTATTGCATCACGGTTGATCTGCCGGGCCATGGCCAGACTCATTATCAGCTGCAGCAGTCTCCAGCCTTTGCCGAATGTGCCGAACTGGTGCAACAATCTGTGCTAGCTCTCGGTATTGAGCAATATCACTTGCTGGGGTATTCGCTTGGGGGCAGGATAGCCTTGCATCTGGCCGCCAATTACCCGCAACAACTGCTGAGCTTGCAACTGGAATCTTGTCATCCCGGGCTGCAAACAACGGCGGAACGCGAGCAGCGCGCCAGCAATGATCAGCAGTGGCAACAACGGCTGGCGCGGTTACCGATGCGTGATTTTTTAACGCTGTGGTATCAGCAGGCCGTATTCGCCGATCTTAGCGAGCAACAGCGGCAAGCCCTGATTGCACAACGCGAACAACAAGACCCCGCGTCACTGTTAGCCATGTATGCCGGCACCTCGCTGGCACTGCAGCAGCCATTATGGCAACTGCCGTCACAGTTAACTTGCGCGGTACACTATTATTATGGCACTCAAGATGCCAAATTTACTGCCCTTGCCCAACGCTGGCAGCAGCAAGTGCCCGAGCTGCAGTTGCATGCCATCGACGCCGTTGGTCACAACTGTCATAAAGGACAAGCGGCAGCCATGCTGGCAGCACTGCTACCGGCATTACACGATTTGCGGAGATAAAGAATGACGCTTGAGTCTTTTAGCCTTGCTCGCTACCGAATTCCTTTAGATAGCGCCTTGCCAGTCGGCAAGCAGCGCATTGAATTGCGCCAAGGATTAATCCTGCAAGCTCGTGCCAATGAGCAAGATTATTATGTGGAAATCGCGCCACTCAGCGGACTCGATCGTGACGGCAGCGAAATCAATGGCTTTAGTCTGGAAACACTGGAACAAGCCATTACTGAACTGCAAAATCTGCTGCAGGCGATTGTAGAAGGCACGCTCGATTTAGACAGCGCCGCCGAACTGACCAAACTGGCCTCAGTCGCCTGGGGGTTAAGTCTGCTGTCTGCCAAAATCAACAACCAGCTACCAGTGCATCACACCCCGTTTGAGCCAGTGCCGTTGATTGTACCGCGCGAAGGCGAGCCTGAAGTGATGCTGCGTCAACGCTTGGCCACGCTGCCGACCAATATTCACCGCGTCAAAATCAAAGTGGCGCAAACCAATATGGCCGAAGAGCTTAAGCTGATCCACTTAGTGCAAGAGCTGCGTCCAGAGGTCAAACTGCGTCTCGACGCTAACCAAGGCTTTGAGTTTGAAGAGGCCGAAGCCTTCTGTGCCTGTCTGCCAAAACAGGCGCTGGAATATATTGAAGAGCCGTGCCGTCAATGGCAGAAAAACCGCGCCCTGTTTGCCTCAACAGGTGTCCCGTTTGCGCTCGATGAAACCTTAGGCCGCATTCCTGACTTTATGCCGTCAGAAGATGCTTACGATAGTGGCCTGCGCGCCTTAGTGATCAAGCCAATGCTGTGCGGCAGTCTGCCAAAACTGCAACAGCTGATTGAACACGCCCATAATCTGGGGCTGCGTTGTGTGTTGAGTTCCTCTATCGAATCATCACTCGGCATTGCCGATATTCTGCGTGTTGCGGCCGCACTGACGCCCGATGATACCCCAGGAGTCGATACTCTCACCCCGTTTACCAAAGCGTTAATCGAACCTTATGCCGACAAAACCTGCTTAGCGTTTGATTCACTCACGCCAGTGTTCACCATTAGGAAGTAACTTGTCGTTATCACCTCTGCATCAAACTGCCGCCGCAGCGCCTCATGCCATTGCGCTGCGTAGCGGTAGCCAAACCACCCGTTATCAACAACTTTCCCAACAAGTCCTCATTCTCGGTCAATGGCTCAATGACCAAGGGCTAAGCGCTGGCGATAAGCTCGCTGTGGTTGCCAGCAACTGCATTGAGATGATTTTGCTTTACTGGGCCTGCGTAGATCGCGGCGTGCTGTTTTGTCCACTGTCACCCAAGTTTCCCGAGCAGCAGTTACTGGAAATTATGCAGCGGCTACAGATCCGCGCGCTGTGGTGCCCAGACGACACCCGCCAAGATTTATGGTCGACAACCACGGCGATACGACGCCTGACGCCGAATTTTGCCGAAATCACCACTGATTCGTTAGTTAAAGTAGACAATCAGCCACCAGAAATAGAGATTGGCAAGCCAGTTAATCTGTTGCTCACCTCAGGTTCCTCTGGCGTGCCGAAAGGCGCGGTGCATTCACTCGCCAATCATATTGCCAATGCCGAAGGCAGCTTACAGCGTATCGAACTCACGCAGCACGATGCTTGGTTGTTATCGCTGCCGCTGTTTCATATCGGTGGCTTGGCGATTGTTAACCGCTGCGCTCTCAGTGGCGCAACGACTGTGATGGTCGACGATGCGCTGCCGTTGAGTGAACAACTCCAGCGCGATCCCATCAGTCATTTGTCGCTGGTCGCTACCCAATTACAAAGGTTATTGGCTGATTCACCAGCCAGCCTAAGCAAAGTGAAGTGCCTGCTGCTCGGAGGCGGTGCTATCGGCACTGAACTGACCGATGCGCTACAACAGATGGGCATCAGCGCCTTTACCAGCTATGGCATGACCGAAATGGGCTCGCAGATCACCACCAGCGCCGCCCATATCCCCGGCAGTGGCGAACTGTTACCTAACCGTGAACTTTGCATCAAAGACGGTGTTATTTGGGTAAAGGGTGCCACCTTGTTCCAAGGTTATCTGCAACCTGATGACAGTTTGCTGTTGGAAACCGACAGCGACGGCTGGTTCTGCACCAAAGACCGCGGCTATTTTGATGACGCAGGCCAACTGCATATTCAGGGGCGCAGCGATAACATGTTTATCTGCGGCGGCGAAAACATTCAGCCAGAAGAGATTGAAGCCGCGCTAAAACTGCACCCACAAATCCTCGACGCCATCGTATTTGGCGAAGCCAATGAGGAATTTGGCCTATTGCCGTCCGCCATTGTCAAAACTCGTGATGGCACCCTGCCAACTGACGCCGAACTCACCGAATTTCTGCTACCCAAAATCGCCCGCTTTAAACGCCCACGAGTTTACTACCCGTGGCCGGATGGGGATTTTCAGGGGTTGAAAGTACAAAGGAAGCTGGTGATTCAGGCGATAATCACCAATCGCTGATTGGATTGAGTTTGGCTGGATAGCGCCAAACTCTGGTTAGCATCCTACCTTGCTTACCAACACTGGTGTGCTAAATCGCCTGCGGCGGGCTTATGCACATGCGATCTTGTGGCACGATGTGAATCCATCCTTGGAATCTCGACGCCAGCCAATTACATCCATGTAATTAGCCAGCTCGCCATCCTTGGCTCGCGTTCATAAGCACATCGCTGCACGATATTCGCCTTGCTGGCAACGGCCACAAGCCCGCATGTGCTGGGAATTAAACGAGTACACCTGTTAGTTTCGAGTTTGCTTTGAGTTCTCAAAGCAAGATCATCTTTGCTGCAAAGTGAGTTAACTCGTTGTCTGTGGCGCAGTCAAACGCCGACTTTCTCGCCTACAAATATTGATCTATTTCACTCAAATGTTGTCCTTCTTTGAAATGTCTAAAAGCTGGACAGGCATACAGTCATATTGAAATCATGGCGATTTTAATCCCAACTTCGTGCGCATTTTCACATTTCAATATAAATAAATATCATTAAAATCATGTGATTATAAATACTATGGGTTAGATAATAGGTTTGGGAAACGCGCATGCGCGTTTTTCAGGATGGTGAATTTAGCAAAATGCTGATAAGTTCATTACATACAAATAGTTAACTGTGCGCGTTTTCACTGGTCCAACGAGGTAAACGCGCATGCGCATGAATAAGCTGTTAGGCATCAAAGGTTACAAATGTACAGCTCGATCTTGATAGTTTTGTATGGTCTTTTGGTTTCACTCGGTGCAGTGGCGGGGACTTGTACTCAGGGAGATGATGGACGATTTTATGCTTCGATAATATACGGTTCAGTGATGTGTTTACCTATCGTAGTCGCGCTTCAGCGTGGATATAAAGATACGACATTTATATGGTTCAGCCCCTTAATTGCTTTGTTGGCTGCGATGTTGGTGACTTATTTTTGGATGCCTTTGGTAATTGAAACAACCATTAAAGGTCATCATTTATGTGGCAAAATATTCGATTCTTATTTGGGAGAGATTTACCTCTTCGAAAGGGCTATACCAATGATTCACATAGTATCCTCGTTGGCTATTTTCATGCTTTCACTGAGGAACTTAGCGAGGGTAAAAAGAGGTTAAGTCGGTGATATTAAAAAGCCTAACAAGGCGTTTAAGAGCGATTCCGCAATGCGTGCCAGTTTCGCTTCGCTCACAGTATGGCACGCATAACGTCACGCCTTAACGCGGCGTTAGGGCTCCTGCACCGTTAGCGACGATGTATTAATTAGAAAAATATAGGAAAAATATGTCTCTAGATGAGAAATCTATTCAATGGTATGTGGAAAAAATCAACAATCTCTCTTCTGGTTCAAAACTAGCAATAGCTGATGAAACTAGTAGTGTTATCACGTACCCCAGTGAATTACGGTCGGATGAAAGCAATGTAAAAGCTTTCGAACCGGAGGAGTTAGTGCATGCAACCATTATCAACTTGCTTTGTGGAGATGAGTATGGTTACGACATTGAGAGGCTATATCACGAACAGTACTTTGCTCACGGTAGTACAGGGTCACTATCTGATGAAGTTGATTTAATTGTATATGATGAGGATGACCTCCCATATGCTGTGATGGAGTTTAAATCATCTGAAAAATATTCGTCTGATGAAGATAAAGCTATTAAGTATCAGCTTTTTGGCACGGCTCCTTTAATAGGCTCCCCAAAATTATTAGTTTATGGGACTGTTCATCCAAATACACCAAAAACAAACTTTGAGCTGAAATGCATAGACTATGTGAAGTATAAGTCTTATGAAAGTTGGGAAGACGCAGGAAAACCATATTCAACTGTATTCCCTAAGGACTATCAAGATCTAAATTATGTGCCATATGTCAATGGTGGCGAACGAGATCTTAAAATAAATACCACGCAATCAGATTTTAGAGCTGTTGCAAACAGCTTTCATAATGAATTTTTTGGAGAGCATCCTGATAATGCATTATTTGTTAACTTAGTTAAGTGCCTGCTTGCGAAAATATATGATGAGAGAACAACAAAAAAGGGAGACGAATACAGCTTTCAGGTCAAGTATAAGAATGGCAAGCCCGAAAAGTCTTCGTCTGTATATGGCTATGTAAACGACTTATATAAAGAAGCGTACTCTCGGTATATAGAAAAAGGGGTGACACCAGATGAGATTGACCCCAAAGAGTTTTCAAAAGAAAAAGTAAAATCGGTAGTATTAGCCTTAGAGTCATTATCGATTACGAAAGGGGCTGCTTTACATGGTGACGTGATAGGAGCCTTCTTCGAAGAAATACTTAGATCTGGATTCAAACAAGATAAGGGCATGTATTTCACACATTCGAATTTGGTTAGATTCATGATTGAAGCATTAGATCTTGAAGGATTAACCAAGAAAACTTGGAAGAATGCCACACACCCTGAAAATAGACTTCCTTATGTAATTGATCCAGCTTGCGGTTCGGGTGCTTTTTTATTGCATGCTATGAATAAAATTACGTCTTCAATTAAGGAAGAGTCTGTCACTCTCGTATCTGATTTCGAAGAAACGCAGTTTTACAACGCGCGCATGAGTGATGATATGCCAAACTATTGGGCTGAAAACTTCATTTATGGTTTCGACCCAAAATTTATTATGGCAATAACCTCTAAAGTTAATATGGTGTTACATGGTGATGGCTCTGCTCATATGTTTAAGTATGATGCATTCAAGCCGTTTTCCTCGTACAACGATACGAAGCTAAGGCCCTCTGGGGATAAGGAACGAAGTATTACGAGGAGTGTTTATGATAAGGATGTATGTGAGACTTTTGATGTGGTTTTGTCCAACCCACCGTTTGGTGTAACTCTCTCTTCCGACACAAAGAGAACTCTATCTAAAACGTTTTCGCTATCAGAAAAAACTCCATCCGACGCACTATTTATTGAAAGGGCATTTCAGCTTCTTAAACCAGAAGGACGTTTAGGTGTGGTTTTGCCCGAATCTATTTTTAATGCTGTAGATCTTATGCCAGTGAGAATATTTCTTTATAGAATGTTTCACGTAAAAGCAATTGTCTCTTTGCCGAGAAATGTGTTCATTGATACACCGACACTCACCAGTTTGCTATTTGCACAAAAAAAGAACGGGGCAGAAATTGAAAGCTGGGACAGAGAGTGGCAAAAGCATGAAACGCATGCAAATGAGTTAGTAAAAAAAGCGAAAATGGATCTATCAAAAAGTGGGGTTAAGAAATTTAAGACTCCCGATGATCTACAGAGGAAGATCTGTAAAACACTTGAACACATCATTGGTTTAAGCGATTGGGTGTATAAAAAAGGTAAAAATGCTGAAGTATTGCAGATGACGCCTCGTGACTCTTTTCAATCGACTGAAGAAGCCGCAGATTATTATAACTCTATTCTAAAATCATCCGGATTGTCTAAGTACATTGCACGCTATGCCTTTACCAATACGGCATTGAGATTTAACAATGAACACCATGCGTACATGGTAAACGAAGTAGGATTTAAACTGAGCAAGCGAAAAGAAAAGCCAAGACCTAATCAACTAGTAAAATTTGTATCTTCATCTGGAGAAACCGTTCAAAACCTTCATCTATGCGAGGAAGATTACAAAGTTGAAGTGTCGAAATCGAATGCAGAGACCGTGCTTGACTTCATTAAACGTGATGTCGTTTGGAGCTAAATATGTTTGAAAAACAAAAATACCCAATCGTAGGTCGATCAAGCTTGATTGATATTTCACGATCTCATTCATTGCGATGCGATAGCAAGCAGTCGGAAAAAAGATTTGTTGAACTGGATGTTCATTTGAATAGCAAAGAGACCGTTTTTTTAGGCGAGTTTCTGCCCGATCCATTGGTTAAAGGCTCTCAACCTGTTTATCTTCAAGAGGGTGATGGAATTCCTGTAATTAACACTCTCAGCATACAGAAAATGTCGATAAATGTTGATGACTGTAGATATATATCCGAAGAAGATTTTAATAGCTTGAGCCCAAGCAGAGTATTAAAAAACAACGATGTACTTTTAACTATGGACGGAGGTACATCTATCGGAAAGCCAGTACTATTTGAATTGGAGGGTGAATACACCGTCGATAGTCATGTAGCTATATTAAGGCCTCAGGGAATATCACCAAAAGCTCTTGTTTTTCTTTTGGCTTCTCCAATCGGACAACTTCAATTTCAAAGGTTCGAATCAGGCGCATCTGGTCAAACGGCTGTTACCGAAGAAGATTTGAGGCGCTTTTTAATTCCTAAATCAGCGATTGCAAAACTAGAGGATTATATTGATCAACTTGCTGAAGAGCGAACAAGGATTGAATCGGAAAGAATAAAGCTGGAGCAGGATGAAGCTAAAATGTGGGATAACTTCACCAAAAAAATAATTAATCAGCCCTAACAAGGCACTGCACTCGGACAAATTTACGCTGCGCTCCAACTTGCCGGTGAGCGCGGCGTTAACCCATAGAAATTTTTATCCGAAAATGTCGAGTTAGAGTTAAGGCTTTACCTCGGAAATGTCCATAGCCTACTCACAACTGCAGGCGACACCAATTTCCCTTCGGCGCTGCGTAGGAGCGTTGGGCAGACATTGAGCAATCGAGATATGGATATCGAGAAGCGATGGTGAATCATGGATGATGAATCAGAGCGATTTGCGAAGATGGCAAACCAGAAGCGCCGTAGCGTTTCGCGACATGGGGCGTCGTCGGGGTTCCAAGGGGCGAGGGACGAGCATCGTCCCTTGGCTCAGGTGTGGAGCGAGTAGTTCCACGACTTTCGCAAACGAAGTTTGCAATCACGCAGTGATAAATCTTGCCAAGAGCAGCTTAAATGGCTGCAAGCCATAAAAACAATCGCATAGCGATAAAGCAAACACCAAAATGAGTATTTCTATGCCGCCACTGTCAGCCATACGCTTAGTCACAGTTACTGCCATCACCATGCTGGCGTTCGCCGCCAATTCGCTGTTTTGCCGCGAGGCGCTGGCAAGCGGCAGTATCAGTGCAGCCAGTTTTACCTTGATCCGCATCGCCGCTGGCGGCTTGATGTTAGCGCTGCTGGCTACCAGCCAAATCCGCCGCTATGGGTTAGCCGGGAGTTGGTGGTCGGCCAGTGCATTATTCGGTTATGCCGTAGCGTTTTCGTTCGCATACAACAGCCTGAGCGCTGGCAGCGGCGCCTTACTGCTATTCGGCGCAGTGCAAATCACCATGATTGGTTACGGCTTGTGGTCAGGCGAGCGGATTAACCGCTGGCAAACATTGGGTACAGTATGCGCTATTGGCGGCTTAGTCTGGCTGGTACTACCGGGGGTGTCATCGCCGCCATTAGGGGGCGCGTTATTGATGTTGATTGCGGGGGTTGCGTGGGGCATTTACTCGTTACTCGGGCGCGGTATCAAACGGCCGCTACTCGCTACTGCGGGCAACTTTGTCCGCGCGGTGCCATTGGCTGTGATCGTGTATTTGCTCTTTTCAACGTCCGAGCCGGCAAGCCAGCTAGGGATTACCTATGCGATAGCATCTGGCGCGCTGGCGTCGGGCTTAGGTTATGCGCTGTGGTATTCGGTACTGCCCGCTTTAACGCCTGCGACTGCGGCGATGGTGCAGCTCAGTGTGCCGCTGATTACCGCTTTTGGTGGCTTAATTTGGCTCGGCGAATCGATAACGCTACGCCTGCTGCTGGCGTCTGCCGCGATTCTTGGTGGCATCGCGCTGTTTGTGCTGAGTAAGCGACCTACCTGAGCGCCATTATCTACCCAGCAGTCAATCCACACCTTTAACAAGGCGTTCAAATTCGTTAATGAGCTTCTATCAACTTGAAAGTTATTCAAGTCGCCATGAATTTTGTTCAGGCAAAAGTGAGCAAAAGCCAATTAACAGCCGTCTAGACATCCATTATCATAGCTGTATCTCCACTATTGAGTTGTAAGAGGAAAGCTTCATGGCACATCACACCCCATTTCGTAGCGACGTCGTCGGTAGTTACTTACGTCCGGACTACTTGCATCAGGCTCGCCGTGATTTTGCCGCTAAGCAAATCGACCAAGCGGCCTTAACCGCCATTGAAGATCGCGCCATTACCGAACTGGTGGCTCAACAAAAAGCCGCAGGCTTAAAGGTGGTGACCGATGGCGAGTTTCGCCGTGGCTTCTGGCATATCGATTTTTTAGAAAACCTCAACGGCGTTGAGGGCTATGTGCCGCAGCAAGGTTATAACCAGAAGTTTCATGGTAAGGCGGCGCCCTCTTACAATATTCGCGTCACGGGTAAAATTAGCTTTAACAGCGAACATCCATTTCTGGCGCACTTCGCTTTCTTAAAACAGTTGGCGGATGCCGATGCTGAGCTCGTCGCCAAGGCGACCATTCCAGCCCCGACCATGATTTTGCGGCAGGAGTTGTTGGCCAATGATGACAGCAGTCAGCTGTTAAGTGTCTACCCTAACCTAGATGATTTTTATCAGGATTTGGCCGCGACTTATCACGCTGCGGTACAGGCGTTTTATGCGGCGGGCTGCCGTTACCTGCAGTTTGATGATACCAACTGGGCGTTTTTGGCTGACGCGAGTAAGCGCGAGTCGCTGCAAGCAAAAGGTATTGATGCCGATGCCATTGCGCAGATCTGCGCCGAAATTATCAACGGCGCATTGGCCGATAAGCCTGCCGATATGACCATTACCACCCATATCTGCCGTGGTAACCATGCGTCGTCATGGTTGTTCTCCGGCGGCTATGAACCAATCGCTAAGCAACTGTTTGCCAGCAACTATGACGGCTTCTTTTTGGAATATGACAATGACCGCTCAGGTGACTTTGCGCCGCTGCGCCATTGGGCCAACAACGGAAGTCGCATTGTGCTGGGGTTAGTGACCTCGAAATTTCCACAGCTGGAAGACAAAGCACAAATCAAGGCACGCATTGAGGAAGCAACCCAATATGTGCCGCTGGAAAGTCTATGCCTTAGCCCACAATGTGGTTTCGCCTCGACCGAAGAAGGCAATAAGCTCAGTATTGATGAACAGTGGCAAAAGATCCGTTTGATTAACGAAATTGCCGCAGAAGTATGGCAGGACGCCTGATTTAGCGATTTCAGCAGCCCAGACCATGATGCAGTAGTCTGGGCTTGTCAGTTTTCAGTTAGCAATAAATCCGCAAGATTAACGTTGTGGCCAGTTTAGCTCGGCAGGTTGTTGCCACGTAAGCAGTTGCTGTGTGACTGCGGTGCTGTTGAACTGCTCACCGATGCTCGGTGGGCAGCGATAATCAAAGTTTTGCCCTTGCCAAGTAAACTGCAGTGCGTAGGCATGTAGATAACCACGGTCTGCCTCAGCGTCGGCAGGCCCATAAAGTGGATCACCCAGAATCGGCACGCCAATGCTATTTAACGCCACCCGCAGTTGATGTGTTTTGCCACTCAGCGGCTTCAACAGATACAACCGTAATCCGGGCGCGACCGATTGACTAAAAAATTGCGTAATCGCCGGATTGTCGGTGGTGCGCAGCAGCTTATACATACCGCGCCGCGATTTGGCCATATCGCCGATGACCCAACCTTGTTTCTTTTTCGGCTTACCGCTGGCGAGTGCCAGATAGAACTTCTGCACCCTATGTTCAGTAAACAACTCGGTAAACGCGGCCGCAGCCGTAGAACTGCGCGCCAGAATAATCAAACCCGAGGTCATAGTGTCAAGTCGATGCACAGAATAGAGCTTGGTATCGAGATCCTGTTCCAGCTGCGCCACTAGGCCAGCACTGCCGTCCTGACTGTGAAAGTGAACGCCGGGCGCTTTGTCCACCACGATAAAATCGGTTTCGCTGGCAATAATGCGGTAATTGGCTTGAGTCATGGTGCTTATTAAAGTTTAAACGTCAGGGTTACCAACAGGCCTGGCTGGTTGTCACTCAGGTCGATAGTGGCGTGATGGCGCGATAATATCGCTTTTACCATTGAAAGCCCAAGACCACTGCCCTGTTCATGGCGGCTGGGGTCGAGTCGCACCAAACGTTCAAATACCCGTTCACGAGCATCACTCGGAATACCGGGGCCATTATCCGCGATAGTGATAACGTTATATTGCTGGCGAATGCTGATGCTAGCACCTTCGCCAGCATACTTGATGGCATTATCAACCAGATTAAACAAAGCTTGAAAAAGAAGGTGTTTGTCGCCTGATATTACACAATCTTCACTGGTTTCCAGTGTCAACTGCTGTTGTTTCTCTTCCGCCAAGGCTTCGGCCATTTCGAGCAGATCGTCGCACAGCTCTTGTAAACGTACTGGCGCCAGTTCCAGATCTTGCTGGCCTTCCTCAATACGAGTTAACGCCAACATAGCATTAAAGGTCGCCAAGCAATGATCGAGCTCATCGGTCAGTTCACCGCAGCGCTCGGCCAATTGCTCTGCCGGCTGATACGGCAGTTGCTCGACACCAATGCGTAGATGCGACAGCGGGGTGCGCATATCGTGGGCGATGTTATCCGTCACGCCGCGTACCGCATGCAGGTTATGTTCGAGCGAATCTAATACCCGGTTAAACTGGCCAGCCAACATATCAAACTCATCGTTACGCTCGCTGACGGGCAAACGGGTGTTGTAATAGCCCTGTTCAATCCGTTCACTGAGGCGGTTGTACTGCACCAGTCGCCGCAGCAAGCCTTTGGAAAACAGATAGCCCAAGGCGAAGGTCAGCAAAATGGTCAGCGCCATTGCCGTGAGTGACACATTGACAAACTTAGTGATCAACGCCGCCAGTTGATCGGTGCGAGTGGCAATCAGTATCGGCCCATAACGGGTGATAACAATGCCACCAGTAAGAATATGAATTTTCTCGCTACTACCAACGAGAATGGGAAACTCTTTGGTTTCCGGTAACAGCGGCATATCTTCCGGCATGATACTGAGTGAGCCAAGGAGCTCTAACCCCGCCTGCCAGGCAATTAACGCGGTACGGGAATCAGCGGTGCGGATTTGCGCGGCAAACGCGCGGCGGTCAACGGTTAGCGCCAGTTGTTGATAGCGCTGCGCTTCGGAAATCAGGTGTTGTTCTACCTGCAGCTTCTGCTCGGCAGCCAGTTGGCGATAGACCACATACAATAAGCTGCCGATGATTAAGGTCACCAGCAGCGAAAAGATAATGGTGATACGCCATACGCTACTTTGATGAGGCTTAATTGCCTTTTCTGAGGCGATAGCCTGCTCCTCGCACCGTTTCAATCAGATCTCCGTGCCCCAACTCTTCGAACTTACGGCGCAGTTTAGCAATATGTACGTCGATGACGTTAGTACGTGGATCAAAGTGATAGTCCCACACTGCCTCAAACAACAGCGTGCGGCTAACCACCTGATTGGCATGCTCCATCAGATATTTCAGCAACAGGAATTCTTTCGGTTGCAGCAGCAGTTCTTGTCCATCAAGGGTCACTGAGCGGGTCAGCAGTTCCATACTCAGTGGGCCAACCTGCATATCGGTTTTAGTCGGGACACTGCCACCACGTTGCATCAGCTTTTCTGCGCGCACCAACAGCTCAGAAAAAGCGAATGGCTTGGTCATGTAATCGTCGCCACCAGCACGCAGGCCTTTTACGCGCTCATCCACATGACTCAGCGCTGACAGGATCAACACCGGTGTTTGATTGCCCGTCGCCCGCAGCGCGGCCAATAATTTCAGCCCATCCAGCTGCGGCAACATGCGGTCGAGAATGATCAGGTCAAAGTTACCACTGGTGGCAATCACTAACCCATTCTGACCATCAGTGGCGGTCTCTAGGCTATAGCCCTGTTCCTGAAAGCCCTTAGCGATATATTCAAGGGTGGTGTTGTCGTCTTCTACAAGTAAGATTTTCATCCATCAATCCCGTTTTAACAGCGGCATCTGTCGCCGATGGTCAATATCATAAGCCAAACGATGGCTACCGGCAGCGTCTATCACTCGCAGTTCCAAGTAGCTTATACCAAGATCACGATCCAACTGGGCAGACTGCAACTTGCCGTTGTTTTTGCGCAGTGCGTTATTGAGCACGTTACTCATACTCAGCTGTTTATTTAGCAAGTGTTTGGCCAGCAGCAAGCTATCATCATTGCTAGCAAGTTTTTGGTCTTGTTGATGCAACAACTGACCATTGCTACCACTGAACACTAACTGGTGACGAATACTGGTGATAGGCTCCACCAGACTAATATCGTACTGCCAACTGCTGGCATCCTCAGCCACATGAAAGCAGGTGATGACGCCGGGGAACTGCTGCTCCACCTTGGCAATCAAGCGACGCGGTGCCACCAATTTGCCGTTATCTAACTGCTGCCAATAGGAAGGCGCTGCCAATGCGGTCACCGAGATCAGACTCAGTGCAGCCAAAAACCACCTCATGCTGCCTCCGTTTTCACTGTTACCATGAGCATTAAGCTTCTGACGGCAGCGGCTTTTAATTAAGCCATACTAACCAATAAGCTAAAGATCACTTATTTGTTTATTGATCCTAGCTACTCACAGCGACGTGTTTAGTCGTTAACGGCAGTATAACTAAGTCAGCTTTAAAGCAGCATGGAAGCAAGATTAAGTTTTGATCATCAAAGAGCTGCACTTAAAAGTAGTCATTAAATGCTGAACTGGAGCGGCTGAAACCGCGCTAAGCACGATGGCGGAAGAGATGGATCATGTCGGACTTGAGCGCAACTTCGGTCTGCATGCCTTCATGGAAGCCAAGCTTTTGCGCCAAATTAAGTGATACTTCGGCTTGCAACGGATGCTCAACCCCAGCCACCGAGGTGGCAATCCGCACCAGATCGCCCATCACCAACATCGATTCGATGGTCACTTGTAACTTATTGAAACTTCGAGGAAGACGCCCCTGGCTGATGGAGTTAAAGCGCACGCCCTGATTGGGGATAACCCAACGCAGCTGCATACCTAATTGCAGATGTCCGGGATTTTCGCAGGCGATGCGTTGCTCACCAAACTGCAACCACGCAAGTTGTTCGTTGCTTTCAAGCGCGACAACCCTTGCATCAAAGATATTTCGCAGGCCCATATGACGGGCGACCAGCTCATTGTGCGGTTTCGCCATCACAGCTAATGGTTCGCCTTGCTGCAACATAGCACCCTGACTAATTAGCACCACGCGATCAGCCAAGAGTACCGCTTCATTAATATCGTGGGTCACCATAATCACTGGGATATTGAGCTTGGCTTTTAACTGTGCCAGTTCCACGTAGAGACGCTCACGGGTACCACGATCCACTGCGGAAAAGGGTTCATCCAACAATAACACTTGTGGATTACGCGCCAACGCACGCGCCAATGCTACCCGTTGCTTTTGTCCACCCGAAAGTTGATGTGGCAGGCGCTCAGGAAATCCGTCGAGATTAACCCGTCGTAGCCAATCCCGCGCTTGTGCGCGCCGCTCAGCCTTAGGTAGATGATCCAACGCGGCCATCACATTGGCCTCAGCGTTGAGATGGGGAAACAAGCCGAAGTGCTGCGGCACATAACCTAAGTGACGTTGTTGCGGCGTTAAGCACTGCTGTTCGTTGTACCAGATCTGTTCACCGCAGCGGATCTCACCGCTTTGCGGTGTGGATAACCCAGCGATCATACGCAGTAGTGTGGTTTTGCCACCGCCCGATGGCCCCACTACCGCCAATAACTCACCCGCTGCACAGCGAAATTCGGCCCGTAGCGGAATGCCCTGCTGTTGGTCAATACGGACCTGCAGCGCGGCGTTGGAGGAGGGGTTAATAAGCTTCATTAAGCGGACCTACGCAACATTCTGCGTGACATCGCGGAGGTAATTGCCAATGTCACCATCGCAAACAACACCAACAGCAGTGACATGGCGCCAGCACCATCAAAATCAAACGCTTGCACACTATCGTAAATAGCGATCGACAGGGTTTTGGTTTCGCCTTCAATGGCGCCGCCCATCATCAGAACCACGCCGAACTCCCCCAACACATGAGAGAAGCTGAGCACGATAGCGGTGAGAATCCCCGGCCACGCCAGCGGCAGTTCCAGTCGCCATAAAATCCGCCAACGGCTCATACCACAGCAGGCTGCGGCATCGCGGATCTCTTCCGGGATCGCCTCAAAGGCGCGCTGAATCGGCTGTACCGCAAACGGAATATTAATCACGATAGAGGCAATCACCAGCCCGGAGAAATGAAACACTAGCTGGGCATCGAAATACTGCTCAAGTAAGGCGCCAATCCAACTTTCACGGCCAAGTCCCACCAGCAGATAATAACCGACGACAGTTGGAGGCAGGACTAACGGCACCATGATCAGCGCTTCCAGCCATGACTTACCATAAAATTGGTGATACGCCAGACTACGACCGAGCCATAGCGTGATAGGAAGCAGAATGGCGACGCTTACCGCAGCCAGTTTTACCGAGAGCCACAGCGACAGCCAATCCATCAGGGTTTATCCGGTAGGCCAAAGCCAAAGTCGCTGAACACGGCTCTGGCACGATCAGATTGCAGATATTGATAAAACTGCTTAGCTTCTGCTGAGGCTTGCTTCATCAACACCATACGCTGCGCTATGGGTGAGTACTCACTTTCAGGAATGGCCAAATAGTGTCCGCGTTGTTGAAACTGCGGTGCGACGGCCAATGACAAGGCGACAATACCACCATCGGTAGAACCGCTTAGGGCAAATTGCGCGGCTTGCGAGACGTTTTCACCAAATACCAGCGAATCCTGTAGGGGTTGCCACAGCCCTTTGCTTTTTAGCAGTTCACGCGCACGCTCGCCATAGGGCGCATGCTCAGGGTTGGCAATGGCGAAGCGCTTGAGCTGCTGCTTATCGAGCAACTGTTTAACGCCATCTAATTGCGGATCTAACGTCAGCGATGAGTTGTTCGGTGCGACTAACGCCAGCTTGCCGTAGGCATAAATTACCCCGCTGTCTGCCGTTAGCCCTGCCTGCGCCAGCAGTGTCACATATTTCTCATCCGCAGAGAGAAACAGTTCAAACGGCGCTCCGTGGCTCAACTGCGAGACAAAGTTGCCAGAAGAGCCATAAGACACTCGCACTTTATTGCCCGTATCTTTTTGATAATTAGCAACAATTTTCTGCATAGCGAATTTAATGTTAGCCGCAGCGGCGATATTTGGCTGCGCCGCCATTACCGCAAAACTGGCACTCCATAATCCGCATAACAACAGCAATAAGCGCATTAACTTTCTCCGTTATCCCATGCCTTAGCCGCTTGTTCATCAGAGTCTCGCGCGTCGACCCAATGGCGACCGTCTGGGCTGGCTTCCAGCTTCCAAAATGGTGCTTTCGTTTTCAGAAAATCGATCAAAAATTCACAAGCAGCGAACGCCGCTTTGCGGTGCGCACTGGTCACGCCGATAAAGACGATTTGCTCACCTAGATGCATAGTGCCAACGCGGTGAATGATGGTGACCAAATTCAGTGGCCAGCGCTCACGCGCCTCAGCCGTGATCTGCTGCAGCACATTTTCGGTCATGCCCGGATAATGTTCTAAGGTCAGATCGGTGACTTCACTGCCGTCGTTAAAATCACGTACCTTACCGACAAAAGTCACTACCGCGCCATCACCATTATCCTCGGCGATGCGTGCGTACTCAGCCGCTACATCAAAATCCTCAGTCTGCACTAAGATTTTGTTCGCCTGCATGATTAGCCTCCGGTTACTGGCGGGAAAAACGCCACTTCATCACCGTCTTGAATGGCGGCATGCCATTGGCTCATGGTTTGATTGATCGCCACCAGCAGTTTGTCGGAATCTAACACTTGCGCCCATTTGTCATTCTGGCTAGCAAGATGTGCACGCAAGTCAGCCGCTGTCGCGAGATTAGCGCCATCGACTTGCACTGAGGCGGTGCCCAATAATTCGCGTACTTGCGCAAAAAATAAAACGTTAATCATCGGCTTATACCTTAAAGTGACCAGATTTACCGCCGCGCTTTTCGAGCAAACGCACACCGGTAATATGCATATCTTTCTGTACCGCTTTACACATATCGTAAATGGTTAACGCCGCAACCGAGGCCGCAGTTAGCGCTTCCATTTCCACACCGGTTTTGCCGCTGAGCTTGCACAAACTGGTGATGCGTACACGGTTATGTTCAGGCTGCGCTTCCAACTCCACTTCGACTTTGGTGAGCATTAGCGGGTGGCACAACGGAATTAATGCGGAGGTATTTTTAGCGGCCATGATGCCGGCAATACGCGCGGTGGCGAATACATCACCTTTGTGGTGGCTACCACTGATGATCATCTGCAATGTATCTGGTGCCATTTCGATAAAGGCTTCGGCGCGTGCTTCGCGTTCAGTAACGGACTTTTCCGTCACATCCACCATATGGGCGTTGCCATCGGCGTTAATATGGGTAAAAGAGTTAGACATTGAAACAACCTAATTCGAATTAATGCTGCAGACGTCGGCGCATAGCGCCGACTAGAATTAGCCGCCGATAGACGCCAGATGCTGAGTCACGCCAGTAAAGCCCTGATGCAGGAAGTGTGTTTCCTTTTTCAGACGCAGCTGCGCGTGCAGCCGTTCCACCAGTTCCGCCCTTTGGGTTTCGGCTTGCAGCAGATCGCGCAAATCCACGCCCTGCTCCGTAAACAAGCACAGATGCAGTTTACCTGTGGCAGAAACACGTAAGCGGTTACAGGTCGCGCAGAAGTTTTGCGCATACGGCATGATCAGACCAATACGGCCTTGATAATCAGGATGACTGAAGTTCTTCGCTGGACCATCATCAACATCAGACTGATCAAGCTGCCAGCCTTCGGCAATCAAACGCTGCTTAATGCTTTCGCCCGCCAGATGGTGTGCCTGGAAATAGTCACGGCCTAAGCCAGTTTCCATCAATTCAATGAATCGCAGGTCAATTGGCGTGGATTTAATCCAGTGCAGAAAACGTGGCAGATCTTTATCGTTCAGATCTTTCAGCAACACTGCGTTGATCTTCACCCGTTCAAAACCGGCTTCTAACGCAGCATCGATACCCCGCATCACTTTATCGAATTTGTTTTCGCCAGTGATCTGGTAAAACATGCGCGGGTCGAGACTGTCGACTGACACATTGATGCGACGTAAACCTGCGTCATACCACTCTTGCGCATGCTCTTCCAAACGGTAGCCGTTGGTGGTGGTGGCAATGGTGTTGACTTGGTCGTTATCAGCGATCAAACGAATGATGTCGGTAAAATCTTTACGCAAGGTGGGTTCACCGCCAGTCACGCGAATTTTTTGCGTGCCCACTTCAGCGAAGGCACCCACCAATTGCTCGATTTCACTGAGCGTGAGAAAAGAGGGCTTACCGTTTGGATGATAGCCATCCGGCAAACAGTAACCACATTTGAAATTACATACGTCGGTAACCGACATGCGCAGATAATGAAATCTACGACCAAAATTGTCTTGAAGTTGAGACATGATCACCTTTCCAAACACGGGAGGCGAGCTCATTTCTTCACTCACCCCAGTGGCGTTATTGCCACGGCTATCACCCCGTATCTTTCGTGACGTAGGGATCATAGCTCGGAGAACCGTCGAATCCTTATTATAGGTGTAAACGATCAGCAACAAAACCCCTAACTAGATTGTTTTATATTCAGTATTTACTTACAGAAGACAATTCTGTGACTATTATCAATATCTGAATTCCCTGGCGCACTCTCGCGGTTAAATTGTGTGCAACCACAAAAATTCGGGTAGGGTGTGTGACTAACAATAGCAATGACCAGCCGTCACTCACCCGCTCGACTAAGGAAGAAAAATGGAACGCGAATCAATGGAATTTGATGTTGTGATTATCGGCGCAGGCCCGGCTGGGCTGGCGGCGGCATGTCGCTTTATGCAGATATCCCGAGATAGCGAACATCCCCTTTCTGTGTGTGTTGTTGAAAAAGGTGCCGATATTGGCAGTCATATTCTTTCCGGCGCACTATTGGAAACCAGCGCTTTGGATGAACTCTTTAACGACTGGAAAGAGATGAACGTACCGCTCGATGCGGCGGTCACGACAGACGAATTTCATTGGCTCAGTGCCAATGGCAGTAAAACCATTCCTCACAGTTTCGTGCCGGCCTCGATGGCCAACAACGGCAATCATATGGTCAGTGCAGGCAATTTGTGCCGCTGGCTGGCAGAACAAGCAGAAGCGCTCGGGGCGGAGATTTTTCCCGGCTTCGCCGCCAAAGAGCTATTACTGGATGACGAGCAGGACTGTGTTTGCGGCGTCATCATTGGCGATATGGGACTTGATAAACAAGGTAACGCCAAAGACAGTTTTGTGCCGGGCATGGAGCTGCGCGCGAAATACACCATTTTTGCTGAGGGTTGCCGCGGTCATTTAGGCAAGCAGTTGATCAAACACTACCACTTGGACAACGGCAAAAGCCCGCAACATTATGGCATCGGTTTTAAAGAGGTGTGGCGAGTTCCGGCAGAACAGCATCGAGTGGGTAAAGTGATACACACTGGCGGTTGGCCACTGACCCAAGCCACGGGTGGCGGCTTTATCTATCATATGGATAACCAATTAGTTGCTGTTGGCCTGATTGTCGACCTTAACTACCGCAATCCGCATTTAAGTCCATTTGACGAGTTTCAACGTTTTAAAACTCATCCATTGCTAGCCAACTTGCTCGAAGGTGGTGAGCGCATTGGCTATGGCGCACGCGCCATCAGTAAAGGCGGCTTTAACTCACTGCCGAAGATGAGTTTTCCCGGCGGTCTGCTAATTGGCTGTGATGCCGGAACACTTAACTTCGCCAAAATTAAAGGTATTCATACCGCGATGAAAAGCGGCATGCTCGCCGCCGAAACCGTCTGCGAAGCCTTTATGAAAGGAGTTGAAGGCGGTAAGGATCTCAACTGTTTTGCCGAACGAATGGAACACAGCTGGCTGCATGAAGAGCTGCACAGTGCCCGCAACTTTGGCCCGGCGTTGCATCGTTTTGGCAACCTACTGGGGGGCATGTTTAACTACATCGAACAGAGCTGGTTTGGCGGTAATTTCCCGTTAACACTGCGCGATGACAAAGCAGATTATCGTTGTCTCGGCAAAGCCGCTGATTTCGATAAAATCGACTATCCGGCCCCCGATGGCAAACTGACCTTTGATCGTTTGTCGTCTATTTATCTGTGCAATATCAGCCATGATGAAGACCAGCCGAACCACTTAAAACTGCGGGACAAAACGATTCCTATCACCAGTAATCTGCCGTTGTTTGACGAGCCAGCCCAACGCTATTGTCCGGCCGGCGTTTATGAAATCGTCACATCGGCCGATAAAACAGAGTTCGTGATCAACGCGCAGAACTGCATTCATTGCAAAACCTGCGATATCAAAGATCCGGCACAAAATATCTGTTGGACAACACCTGAGGGGGGCAGCGGGCCGAATTACACTGGCATGTAACATTTACATCGCAGAATACGCCTCACCATTGCAGCCTCACTCAGCGTATGGATAATGCCGCCTGTCGCCGGACAGGCTGGTGACCAGTGCATTAATGAAGTCGGTTACTGTCATGTTGCTTAATAAGCTTTCAATCAAACAAAAATTTATTATCACTATGGTGCTGGCCGTCTTGCTGCCCAGTATTGTTGCCGGCGTCTTAGGCCAACGCAGCGCCCGTGAAGTGATCAGTCAACGGATGCTCAACTCTGAGCTACCCAACCTGCTACTGCAGATCCGCTATCGCATCGAGATGGAAATCGGCGGCCTGCTGAACGCCTCGGAACAGCTCGCCAACGATCCGCTGTTAGGCAGTTGGCTGGAGCGCGGGCGACCGGATGCTGAAGAGCCGCTGGTCGAAAAACGCCTGCAAGCCCTGTTCGATCAGTACGACTTAGCCCAAGCTTCCTACGCTGACCGTCAGTCGGCCGCCTATTACACCCAAAACGGTTTACTGCGAATTTTGACTCCCGCGCAAGACGGCTGGTTTTTTGCCTACCGTGACAGTGGCAAAGACAAAATGCTCAAGCTCTATACCGAACCTAGCACCGGTGACGTGAAACTGTTTATCAACTATCAGCAGGTAAATGGCCGAGCCTTGGTTGGCTTGGGCAAGAGCCTTAACGATATGGCCAACCTACTCAGCAGTTTTAAAGTGGAGCAAACGGGCCAAGTCTATTTAGTTGATGAGCAAGGCATGGTGCAAATCCACCGTGATAAGCAACTCGTTGGCAAAACACAACTACAACAGCTGTATCCCGGCGCCAATCTCAACAGCTTGCTAGAAAAGCAATCGATGGCGATGACGCAGGTTGACAGTGACAAAGGCGAATTGATGGTCGCCAGCAGCTATATGCCTGAAATTGGCTGGTATCTGGTGGCTGAAGTGCCGCAAAATGAGGTGTTTGGCGCATTAGATAAAGCCACTTGGCAGATTTTTGCCTGGACACTGATTATCTGCGCGGTGTTTATTCTGTTGGCGGTATGGGTCGGCGGTTCTATCAGTCGTCCCATAAGCGCCGCAGCCAATATGTTTGCCGAGCTGGGTCAGGGCGATGGCGATCTGCGTAAGCGTCTCCCAGTAGACCGGACTGACGAACTAGGGAAACTGGCGCAAGGCTTTAACCGCTTTGTCGATAAGATTCAGGCGTCGATTCAAGATGTTGCCCATACCAGCAATACCCTGACAACCGCAGCGCAAATGGCCGCCAGCCATTCACAGCAAACCGCCAAAGACAGCCAGCAGCAGCACGATCATGCGATGACCGTTGCCGCCGCCGTTAATGAGATGGGCGCTACCGTCAGCGAGATCGCTGCCAACGCAGCGCAAGCCGCCGACGCCGCCCGTAACGCCGATCAGGATGCCGCGAGTGGTCAGCAGGTTGTGTCACGCGCCCTTGAGGTAATAAGTCAGCTATCGCAAGATGTCAGTCAAATGGCCGATATCATCGCCAATCTGTCGCACAATACAGATGCCATTGGCAGCGTGTTGGATGTGATCCGCAGTATCTCCGAACAAACTAATCTACTGGCGCTCAATGCCGCCATTGAAGCGGCGCGTGCAGGGGAAGCCGGACGCGGTTTCTCGGTAGTGGCCGATGAAGTCCGCAGCTTGGCAACGCGCACGGCGAAATCAACCGACGAAGTGCAGCAGATGATCGATAAACTGCAGAGCGAAGCGGGCAAAGCTGTTGCCGCCATGCAACAGAGTCAGCAGCGTTCGGCACAAGGGGTTAGCGCCGCCGATGAAGCCACCGACGCCCTGCAACAGATTTCGTCACGCATCTCCCTGATTAGCGATATGAACATTCAGGTGGCCGCCGCAACCGAGCAACAGAGCAGTGCTGTGAATGAAATCAATCAACACCTGACCGAAATTAGCGACGTTAGTGCCCGCAGTGAAAGCCGTGCGGCAGAGGCTGCCAACGCCAGCGAACAACTCAATCAATTAGCGGCTTCACTGGCACAATTGGTGGCGCAGTTTAAAGTGTAAAACTCGAGGGCGGCGCAGTGATTAGCGCCGCCAGATTGAGGCTAACTAACGTCTGACTTTGCCCCTTGGCATTGATCATAACAGCTGGGCGAGCGTGGGCAGACAGCGCCACGGGAGCAGATCAACCGTGCCGGCTGCTGAATACCACGCTCTAACCAATTGATATTCAAAATGCGTGAAATGGTGTGCAGTTTGCGTTTGATTGGTGCCGGAATATCTACCGCTCCACCATTCGCCACACAGACTTTTTTCAAGGTTGCCGCCAGCTCGGCGGCGTCTTCGCCCTGCGCTTCAATCGCTGGATTGAGGTCGATACCGGCACACAGCACACGATTATTTCCGGCTAAGTCGCTCACCCGCACCGATTCACAACAATAAATACGCGTCTGCTGCTCAGTATCCAGCAAGGATATCTGCGCCGCACTGCCCGCCTTGGGTTCGGTAATCATGCGAAACACTGACCAATGCTGACATGGATCGGCGACGGTGCGCATATTGCCCCACGGCAACGGAATGCCATTACCGCGATAAACGGCTTTCAGTTTGCCCGGCGCATAGGCATCAAAGTAATGCCAATGCGGATAAGGAGACACCACCGTCATCCGTCGCATCGCCACCGACGGTGATACCTGTGCCAGCTTATGCACACCAACTTCATAACCTTGGCGGTCAAGCAACTGCCGAAACGGCACTTTAGGACACAACAGCGCTCCCGCAAAAAAGCTGGCTTCAAACTCGCGCCATGCCTGCAAAATATCTTGGGCATTAACCGAGCCAGACTGGATTGGCGTGGCATCGGCAGCGCTGGCCGAACCTATGCTAAGCACATTGTTGTAGCCATCGCTGTTGTGCAACACACAATGGCCGATATGCACCGCTAGGTCGTACTTCATTCGCGTCGGACTGGTTTTGAGGATCTCGTTCAGTGCCAACTTACCCGGCCCTTGCAGATAAGACGTGATCACCCGCTGGCCACTGATGCCGTGCGCGTCGATGACCGTTTTCGGCGCTTCGCTAAACCAGCTGATTTGCAGCCCCTGTGCATTGGCCAGCCGTAGCATTTCTTCTACCGATAGCGCTAACTGCTTGCCGCCTATCTCCTCCGCGGCGCGCTCTAAATCGGGAAAATGGTTTTGATGATATTCCTGATAGGCACGGATCAGCAGCTGAGCGAACTGACGTCCGCTAGTACCGGTTTGTGACAACATTTCCGGAATGGCGATTTGCAGAATATCACCGGAAAAAAGAAAGCCCGGCTCTAACGGCATGCCATCCAAACCGCCACGCCGACCTTTTGGCGGCACAATCGCTTCATCGCTGGGCGTATCATCCAGAAACCAGTCCAATTCTTTTTGGAAAACGGCAGCAATCACTCGCAGCATATCGACACTCGGGGTGCGTTTGCCACGCTCAATCATCGACAGGTAAGACACCGATGGCGCGTTCTCTGAATCAACCCGAACGCAGCGGGCCGACAGATCTTCCATAGTTAAATGGTTACGTTTCCGTAGGTTACGTATTTTTGTACCAAGAAAATGGGACTTGCGGGTCAAACTGATTTCATTACGCATTTTGTAAAATTCACAATGTAGAATTTTTATTGTGAAATTATAGAAGAAATTTAGATAGGCTACAAAACATCCAATTAAGGAGATTCACCACACGGCAACCACGGGAGTCAACAGTATGAGTATTTCACTGAACCATACCGAATTAAAAACACATCATCCGCGCATTGCCGCCGCAGTGGTCGCGAGCCAAACCTTAACTTTACGCCATATCGCCGACAAGCTCTTTAATGCCAAACAGCTGATGGATGAACTGTGTCCGCTGAGTAAAGGCTCGCATCAGGACGTCCGCGGTTATCTGGTGTATTACCAACACCTGTTGGCCTGTGGTAAGGACGGCACGTTCAGTGGTCTGCGCCAACCAAGTCAGTTTGTGGCACTGGGTGGTCAGCGTGAAAACCCACAGTCACTGATGCTGAAACATGACTCTGGCTGCCATCTGGAATTGTGCTTTGATAGCCAAGGGGATATCGGCGCCAACGACACTGCCAAGCTGCAAGATGTGTTGCTGGAAAATGGCAGTAGCCACAATCATCAGCGTCATTGGATCAGTCTATTGCACGACTGCACGCCACATCCAGTGCAATCTGACAAGGTGATTACCGGCAGCGATATGCGCTACGCCATGGGCTAAATGCCATCATTCATCTTAACGACACCGCAACTAACGAGCGGCCAACGGATGTTGGCCGTTATTATTTACAGCTATTCGCACACTCAAGATTCAATTTTTCTTAATCTTTGAATTAAGTTAATTTGATTTTTCTCATGGTGCGACAGTTTTTATACTGACATCCTCATTCAAGATGTTGCTATTGAGGGATTAGAGGATGTTGAGCAGTATGACGTTGCAGCCGCGCTACCGAAAATTGCTGTTGCTGTTATTAGGCGTGAGTTGTTTACTGCCCATGGTAAATTCTCCGACGGCGCTGATCCTCGGCTTTATGCTGGCCAATGTTGTTGGTGTGCCGCACGACTGGCAGATTGGGGCGCTGACAAAGAAGCTGCTGTCACTGTCTATTGTCTGTTTGGGTTTTGGGATCCCTTTTGCACAGGCCGCCAGCATTACCATCGCCAACCTACCGCTTATTCTCGGTTCGATCATCGCCACTATCGTGATCGGCACCCTGCTCAGTAAGCTATTTAAACTGGAGCGCAATACTGGCCATCTGATAGCCTGCGGCACCGCAATTTGTGGCGGCAGCGCAATCGCGGCCGTTGCCCCAGCCATCAACGCCAAGAATGATCAAACCGCCCTCGCCTTGGCCTGTGTATTTGTGCTCAATTCGATTGCGCTGTTTATTTTTCCGGTGATAGGCCACCTGCTGTCGCTCAGTCAGCACGATTTTGGTGTGTGGAGTGCGATTGCGATTCACGATACATCGTCGGTGGTTGGGGCGGCATCAGCTTATGGCGAAGAGGCGTTAAAGACGGCGACGACGATCAAGCTGGCACGCGCGCTATGGATTGTGCCAGTGGCGGCATTGAGCGCCATGTGGTTTGGCGGCAACGGCAAGTTAAAAGTACCGATGTTTATTTTGTACTACTGCCTCGCCATCGCCATCAGTACGTTGCTGCCGCAAGGGCAACCGCTGTACGACGGCTTATTTTTAGTGGGCAAACGCTTACTTATCGTCTGTCTGTTTTTAGTCGGTTGCGGTATTACTATCAGCAAATTGCGCACCCATGGCAGTAAACCGTTACTGGCCGCTACCCTGTTGTGGCTCTGTATCGGTTCAGGTTCTTTGCTGGCGGTGTTGTCATTGCAGTAACAAATTAAGCAGCCTGCACCCCATGATGCGCTTCTTCATGGTTGGCAGGCTGAATAAAATCTTCCATAAACCACGCACAAAAGCTGTGGCGACCATCAACCTCAGCTTTGGTGTAAATCGATGAGGCTTGTTGACGCACGGTTTTCTCTTTGGTGTTACGCACGCCGGAGATCTCTCTAAAACTCAGGCCTTTCAGTAGCAGTAGCGCCACTTCCTGTTCGCTGCGGGTTAAGCCCCACAATTCAAACTGCTGTTGTACGGCTTGCGTATATTCCTCGCGCGCCGCTTTCATGCGGGTCGAAATATTCCCAATTCGATGGTCTGCACGTTTTAAGCGAATCGCCAACAGCCGAATTTTGCGAGTACGACGCAACAAATCAGTGCTGATGTAAATGGCGCCCAGAGCCGACAACGTCACCAATAAACCTTCTTGTACGATATGCCATTGCGGCACGCCAAGGTCGAGATCTGACAGCACATCCAACAGATTAAGAATGGTAATTATGCTGAGCAGGGTAATCATCAGCCAATCCTTCATTTATAGCACTCCATACAACAATTACTTAAAAATCAAAATGATAATCTTATGGTACATATGTCCCATAAGCGGGTTTTAGGGACATATCCCCGAGGAATCACCCGTTCTTATGTGTCAGGCTGGCAGGGCATTATTCGTCCCCCATGAAAAGACAGCCTATGAAACGACACACGCTTTGCTTGGCGCTGGCATTGCTGTTGCCAGTATCGCCTATACTTGCCGCCGATGAGGCCGCAATGCATGCATTGCTGGCGCAAGCCCAAACTAAATTACAGCACACTTCGACGCAACCGACGGCACTTTATCAAAGTTCCGGCTGGCTACTGGGTTTGCCCAGCATCAGCATCAGCCACTTACAAGGACTCGATAGCCAGCGTAGTTTCGAACAGGAACTGAACCTCAACCTACCGCTAAAGTCACCAGCGATGCATCGGCTAGATGCTGAACTTAAGCCACTTAATGAACAGCTAACCGCACAGCAGCGCAAACTGCAACAACTTTACCTCTCTGGATTGTTACGGCAGTACTGGTGGCAACAGCAATTGGCCCAAGCGCAACTCCAGCAATTGCAGCACAAACAACAGCTACTGAAGCAGTTAGTCAGCTATCAACAAGCCTTACATCAAAGTGGTGAGGCGAGCACCAGCCAACTATTAATGGTGCAGCGCGAGCTGCTGGAGCTCGAACTCAGCAAGCTGCCGCTGCAGCAACAGTTGCAAAGCGCCAACGAGGCGCTGCGACGCTTAACGGGCTTAACTGAACTGCCAACGCTTGATGAAAGCAGCCGCACATTACCGCAGGATGACGGCATCAATAATCCACTGTGGCAGCTCGCCAATATCCAGTTGCAGCGTCAAAAGCTGCTGGGCAAATCGATGGCGGATGGCGCGCAAACACCGTGGATTTTATCGGTAAACAGCAAAAATACCGCCAGTATTGGTATGGAAGAACAAGCCATCGGCTTGGCGTTGGACATTCCCATTAGTGTCGGCAGCGGCCTGAGTCAGGCGGAAGTCGGTACGCTGGTTGAACAAGAGCTGAGCCTCGCACAGCAGCAACAGCAACTGATGCTGCAAACTCATTTGACCCTGAGCGAGCTCAGGCATCAGCAGCAGCAACTGCAACAACAGCAGCAACTGTTGCAGCAATCACTCACGTTGAGCCAACAACTGACCGATGCCCTCGCCGCCACTAAGCAGCAAGGTTTTGCCCAATATCAGGCATGGCTGCGCAGCTATATCGATACCTTAGATACCGAAAGCCGGTTGCAACTAAGTCAGCTACAGCAAGCAGAACTACATTCCAAACAATTACAAGCTCTTGGAGTCACTTTATGAAACGGACATCATTTTTCAGTGGTGTAGCGCTGAGCTTGCTATGCGCTACCATCAGCGCCGAACCGCTAAGCGTTGCCAGCCTTGCGAATCTCAATGTGAGTTTTACGAGCGTCAGCAGTGTGGCACAGATCCCCGCCAGCCCAGTTCCCGCACAAGTCGGCTATGAAGCGGGAAACGCCTTTGTCCTGAGTGTGCCGGAAACCATTCAACAGCATCATTGGTTAGTGGCTAACGGCAGTATCGTGGCGAAAGATCAACCACTGGTGCTGTTACAAGGGGCTGGTATTCATCATTTTCAGATGCAGTTTGCCGCCGCCAAGGAAAGCTTTGAGCTGGCGCAAAGCCGCTATCAGCACAACAAACCGTTGCACAGTAAAGGCACCATCGGCGCTGAAATGTGGAGCCAAATTAGCAGCCAATACTTTGCGACCAAGCTGAAGTTTGAGCACATGCATCACTTTATGGAACTGCTGTCACCTGCGCCAGCGCAGCAAGGGATGCTGCTCAGCGCGCCACAAGCCGGCATCATCAGTTACGACGCAACACCGACGCAGGTAATGGAAGGTGAGCAACTGCTGGCATTGATCCCACAAACCGATATTCGACTGCAACTGCAACTGCCATTATCGGTCGCGGCGGATAGCAATGCCGTGCAACTCAGTCATTGTCAGTTAGCCATTGAGCGCAAAGCGGCTATCGCACACGGCGGCTTCGTTACCGCATGGAGCGCAGCAATTCCCACAGAATGCAACTTAACGCTAGGGCAACAGTTGCAAGCCACGCCGTTACGTCAACTCGCCGCGCTGCAAATTCCCAAGCAAAGCGTCTACAGCTGGGGCACAGGCAGTCGAGTATTACGTCATCAGGGTGAGCAACTTATCCCCACTGACGTCGCGATTGTCGGCGTCAATGGCGACAACTATTTGGTACAACCTGAGCCAACGCTGCAACACAGTGAAGTGTTAAGCGAATCGGTTGCGGCCGCCAAAGGCATGCTGCTGGGTCTGGGAGGCGAGTAACATGCTAAATGCAATGATCCGCTTCTCGCTGACACAGCGGCTGTTTATGCTGATCACCGGTCTAATTCTGGCCGCGGCGGGCAGCTATGCTTGGCTTGGTATACCGCTGGATGCTTTTCCGGATATTTCGCCAACGCAGGTCAAAATCATTCTTAAAGCACCGGGGATGACTGCTGAAGAGATTGAATCGCAGGTAACAGTACCGGTAGAAACCGAACTGCTGGGCATTCCGAAGCAATCAATTTTGCGCTCCACCACCAAATACGCCATTACCGCCATTACTCTCGACTTTAACGAAGGTACCGATATCTATTGGGCACGGCAGCAGGTGAGCGATCGCCTCGCCGCCGTCAAAGATAAACTGCCGAGCAATATCGAGGGCGGTATTGCGCCCATGAGTACCCCGCTCAGTGAAATCTTTATGTTCTCACTGGAAAATCCGTCGATGAGTTTGCTGCAACGGCGACAACTGTTGGAATGGCAAATTCGACCACTGCTGCGTACCGTCCCCGGTGTTGCTGACGTGAACATTCTCGGCGGCTTTGCCAAAACCATGCAGATAACGCCCAATCCACAAGCATTAGCGCAGGCCGGTATCAGCCAAGATGAGCTGATGGCGCGCATTGAGGCCAATAACGTCAACACCGGCGCGGGCCGCATTACCGTGGGCACCGACAACTTTACCGTACGTACGGAAGGTCGTATCGATTCGTTGGAAGCGCTGCGGCAAATGGTGATCGTCAGTAATGCTAACGGCAGTTATCGCTTGCAAGATTTGGCCAAGGTCGAAATTGGCCACCTTGCCCGCTATGGTGCGGTCACCAAAGACGGCAGTGAGACCAGCGAAGCGTTGATTGTCGCGCTGAAAAATGCCAACACCGCCGATGTGGTCAGCGCGGTAAAACTGAAACTAGCCGAGATAGAAAAAACCCTGCCGCCCGGCAGTAAACTCAATGTGTTTTATGACCGCGCGAATTTGATCAGCACTGCCATCGGCACCATTTCTGAAGCCTTAGTGGAAGCCGTAATTCTGGTGATCGTGTTGCTGGCGCTGTTCCTTGGCAACCTACGTGCGGCGTTAGTGGTCTCTTGCGTATTGCCGCTCGCCGCATTAGCGACCTTTATCTTGATGCGCTACTTTCACTTATCGGCCAACCTGATGAGCCTTGGCGGCTTAGTCATCGCCATCGGCATGTTGGTCGACTCGTCGGTGGTGGTAGTGGAAAACATGGTCAACCAGCTCGCCGGTGGGCAAAGAGTACCGAGGCTGCATCTGATCTATCGCGCCACCAAAGACGTTGCCACACCGGTGGTGTCTGGCACAGTGATCGTGATGATCGTGTTCTCGCCACTGCTGACACTGTCCGGGCTGGAAGGCAAGATGTTCACGCCAGTGGCGGTCACCATAGTGTTCGCCATGTTGTCCGCCTTAGTGTTGGCGCTGACCATTATTCCAGTGCTGGCATCTTATTTGGTCAATGAAAAAGCGGTAGAAGAACCAAGGTTCGTGCACTGGCTCAAGCGCCACTATTTGGCAACCCTCACTTGGGTGCTGAGTAACGGCAAAAAAGCGGTTGCTATCGCGGGCACCTTGTTAGTGCTGAGTTTTGGTCTATTCACCTTAGTGGGCAAAACCTTTATGCCGACGCTGGATGAAGGTGACATCATTTTGCAGCTCGCCAAATCGCCGTCGATATCGCTGCAATCATCACTGGATCTCGATAAACAAATTGAGCAACACCTGCTAGCGACTGTGCCGGAAATCGAACAACTGGTGGCCCGCACGGGCGCAGATGAGTTGGGCTTAGATCCGATGGGGCTCAATGAAACCGACGTGTTCCTGCAGCTTAAACCCGCCGACCAATGGCGCTTTGCCAACAAGACCGCGTTGATTGATGCCATCCGTACCGAAGTAATGAAATTTCCCGGTATCGATTTTAACTTCACCCAACCGATCCAGATGCGCGTCTCAGAAATGCTGACCGGCAGCATTGGTGATGTGGCGATTAAGATTTTTGGTGATGACCTGTCGCAACTGAACACGCTCGCCAGCCAAATTGCCGAGATGACCAGCAACACCACTGGGGCACAGGATGTGAAAACGGCAATGACCGAAGGCAGTCCGTTTATCAACCTGAAATTAAAGGATGGTCTTGCCAGCCGTTATGGCATGGATGCACTGAGCTTTGGGCGCTACCTCAAGAGCCAGCTCGAAGGCATTATGGTCACAGAAGTCATTCAGGGTAAGAAACGTACGCCAGTATTGATTGCCCATCCGCGTGACAACATCAGTAGTCTGACGCAATTGCAACAACAAGTGATTTTACTGCCAGATGCCACGCAAAAGCCGTTGAGTGAACTGGCCGATATCAGCTTCCGTGAAGGGCCGATTCTGATTGACCGCGAACAAGGCAACCGCTTTGCCGTGGTGACGACTAACGTCAGTGGTCGCGATATTGTCGGTTTTGTCGAAGAGTTGAAAAGCAAGTTAGACCAACAACTGCAACTTCCGAGCGGCTTTAGTCTGAGCTTTGGTGGTGAATTTGAAAACCAACAGCGCGCCACCAACAACTTACTGCTCGTGGTGCCGGTCGCCATCATGCTCATCAACCTGATCCTGTTCACCACCTTCGGCACGATCTCGAAGGCATTGCTGATTCTGGCCAACGTACCATTTGCCATGATGGGCGGCATTATCAGCTTGTATCTGTCGGGGGAATATCTGTCAGTACCGGCATCCGTGGGCTTTATCGCCTTGTTAGGCGTGGCGGTGCTCAACGGTGTGGTGATGGTCAGCTATTACGAGCAATCACGTCATCTGTTTGCCAGTTTGGAGGAGCGCGTCAAACAAGGTGCGGCACGGCGTTTACGGCCAATCCTGATGACGGCAACCACTGCGATGTTTGGTCTGATCCCACTGGCGTTCGCCACCGGTCCCGGCGCGGAGATCCAGCGGCCGTTGGCGATTGTCGTCATTGGTGGACTGATCACCTCCACCATTACCACGCTTTACCTGCTACCGCTGCTCTATGAAACGCTGGAGAAACGCAAATGAAACAGCTGCTAGTACTGATTACCCAACACAACATCAAGGATGATATCGTTGACAGGCTGATGTCGCTCGATTATTTGTCGGGCTTTAGCTTAATCAATATCTGTGGTTTTAGCCGCGAGCACAGCCAGTACAATCTGAAGGAACAAGTGGAAGGTTATCGCGAGTTCTACAAGTTTGAGGTGATGCACCCACAGCAGCAACAAGCGGAGCTGTTGGCCGCCATCGCCGAGGTGTGCCAGCACAACCCTTGTCGCTACTGGATTGTGCCTATTGCCAGCAATGGCGTATTAGGCGCCAGCGAGTAAAGTGACTGAGTGACCGTCAGGTGACCGCTGCAAACGCGGCGGTCATGTTTTTGGCTAACGCTTAGGGTTGCTAAGGCGTTGCGATTTTGAAAAGCCCCACCACAACGCGATAAATACGCCGAGATAGAGCACGGCTTGCACTGTTGCAGAACAATAGTTGGCCACCAGCACCAGAGCTACTGCAATAAGCAACATCAGCACGACTTTCACACCCACCTCCGGCTTTTTGAATGGCAATGGTGGCAATTATCGCGAGCGACTCACGCTTCGGCCAATAATCAAATGCCATACTAAATAACCGAAAGCTTTATAAAATATTTTCTTATCACCTTTTAATCTTAAGAGTTGGTCACTGTGACACGCTTTATCAGGCTATGTCCCAACAGGGATAACAAGCAGTAACCAAGGAAAAACCAAAAGCC
The DNA here is from genome assembly GCF_000753795.1 of Shewanella mangrovi. Taxonomy (GTDB): domain Bacteria; phylum Pseudomonadota; class Gammaproteobacteria; order Enterobacterales; family Shewanellaceae; genus Shewanella; species Shewanella mangrovi. Next base: position 71,424 of record NZ_JPEO01000005.1, on the reverse strand, counting down.
AAGGCCAAAGCTGGCATTAGTGCGCACCATATCCCCCATCCCCGCAGACGCGTTACCCGCCATAAAGCTGATAATTAATGCCACCACAAACACATCCGCCATCGACCATTTGGATAATGCGCCGGACAGGGTTTGTAAACGCAGCGCTAGCGACTCGCGCGCGATCATCGAGCAGAGAGTTAACAGAATTTTGATGACCGGCACAATGACGGAGAACAACATCACCAGAAAGGCCACTAAGGCATTACCGCTTTGATAGAGCTCCGTCACCGTGCTCCAGATGCTGCGTGTCTTATCAAAGACTTGCACTTCACCTTCGAGATGATTCAGCCCTAGCAACCCCGCCACCATGCCAATCATATTGCGCGCATGTTTACGATCTGACTCGGAATCATCAGCGACGCTACTGGCGAGCATATCCATTCCGGTCGCCGATAACTTGGCTTTTTCTACTGTGCCGCTAAGCGACAAAATGGGCTGAGTGACACCAGGGATCAACAAACACAGCGATAGCAGCAACAGCAGCGCAGCTTTCCAGTGCGACATGCAACACCTCCAACAATACAAAAGGCCTGCGATAAGTGCAGGCCTCGACAGTGTAACGACTACTGAAATTAATAGAAGGGGCTAGGGTCAACGTCCATGCTGCTGGGTGACACGCCACGCTCAATATTGAGTGCAGAACTTTTAATATCCACCAACGCGACATCGGTGTAATGCTTATGTTTGTTGTGATAGAAACATTTCACAATCGGATGCAGCGCATCGCGGCCTTCGGTATCCCACACAATGCCAACGCGGCCGTCGGAGAGTTCCACCAACGAGCCCACCGGATAAACACCAACACAGCGAATAAATTCATAGACCAGGCTTTCATCGAGATGGAATGGCGTGAGACTCAGCAGAATCTTAAACGCTGCCGCGGGGCTCATCGCTTCTTTGTAACAACGGGTAGCGGTGAGTGCATCATAAATATCGACAATACAGCTCATACGCCCATGTTGCGGTAACTGCTCGGCAGTTAAGCCGCGCGGATAACCTTTACCATCAAGCTTCTCATGGTGCATCAGACACACATCTTTACTGACCTGAGACAGCCCCTTCGCTTCTGACATGATAGGAATGGCGTACACCTGGTGCAGTTTCATGTGCTCAAACTCTTCCGCGGTCAATTTGCCGGGTTTGTTGAGCACCGCATCGTCCACCTTGATCTTGCCGATATCATGCAGAATACCGCCAACAGCCAGTTGCTTGAGCATGGCACGGTCAAAATTGAGGTAACGACCAAAGGTCACCAGCAGTACAGCGACATTAACAGAGTGTTCGAGCAGGTAGGCGTCTTTCGAGCGTAATGCGCTAACACACTTAAGCGCATCAGAATGGCCCATAACGGATTCGATCATGTTATCGGCGAGCGCCTCAAACGGCTTCACCTCAATGGCTTTGCCTTCAAAGGTTTCCGACAGCACTTTGCGGATCAAGCTCTTGGCCTCATCAAGCAAGGATCTAGCTTCATCTTGAGCTTTCTGACGATTCACTGAACGTTTGTTTTGCGGAGATAAGGCAGCAACGTCGTCTTGTGCCTCAGGGGCTTTGGCGGCGATATCGGAGCGCCCCATATCAACCCACACAAACTTGATGCCACGCGCGTTGAGCGTAGTAATTGCGGAAGATTTTGATAACTTGCCTGGATTGGAAACCGCGACCTGACCATTGTTCTCGATAGCCGCAACATACATTCCTAGCTCTAAATGAGCGACCGGAATTTTAACCAAATCTGCAGATTGCAGCGCTTCTGACATTAACAGCTCCCGAGATAACCGGTCATTTTCGAGACCGACTGACTGCGCCTGGCACAGTTACCAGAGTTAGAAGCCTTATTTTATAAGCAACGGTTAATTTTTGCCTGTATCAACACAACATTTTTTCACATTAGTCCGCGATGATGTCGGCCATGACCATACAAGCGAAACTATGTGGAGACCAACGTCGGAAAGCGCAGTTGTAGCAACTACGCACTACATCGTCGACCTGCTCATCTTCATCATCTTCCTGAAAACGCGGGCAGTTTTCCGCTTGTAAACGCACCTTTTGCTGGTCATTACGGCCACCGTTAAACAGCCAGCGTCCATCAATAAGCGAGAAGTTTTGCGGCTGAGGCATCAGTACTCCTTTAACTCTTGTTTAGACGCATTACTCCAGCCTAACGCATTACGGCTAACCAACAGCGCAAATTTGCCTTGGACCCATACCGCCTTCACCTTGCCAGCCAGCCACACAGTTTCGTCATCAGCCAACCAGCTACCATCGGTGGTCATCACCGCATCTAAACCGGTACGCGCAAGCACATCGGCCACACAATACTGAAGCGGTTGTTCTCCCTGTCCCAGCTGAATCTGGCCTTTGACCCGGCCATCATTGCCTGTCAAACGTAAGCCTAAGCCCGCGAGGGCGCCGATAACGCCTTGGCCTGTACCACCATGTTCACTGAGACTGATCTGCAGTTGCAGTGCTAAAAGGTAAGCTTGCTCCTTGGTCAGCACCTGTTGTTTGGCGCGCAAACCAAACTGGCGTAAGGCAGCTTCATCGCTCAACTCGGCTAAATTCACCACGGCTAAGCCAGGATCCGCCGCGTCAGCACATTCTTGCTGTAAATGCGCAATTGCCAGCGCGCGAATGTTGGCTAACGGCAATGTACCGCTGTAGGCAAAACACATAGCACTGTTGTGTGAGGTGTAAGGAATATCCTCGTGCACATAGAGTTGATGGCGCGTGACAAACGATACCTTCGCGGAAGCATCTGCCTGCTGCAGCAGTTCCGCTATTTCGCTGGCAATCTCGCCGGTGCCTTTGGTACCAATATCATCGGTATCATCAATACAAATTAACCAATCGGCCATTACAGCTCCTGATCTATCTTACTATCACGATACAGCAAATCATGCGCCTTGAGACGCCTGACTACCGGGATCACTAACAACGCGCCAATCGTGGCAAAAACGCCGCCAGAGCCGACTTTGGCCGCAAAACGTACGCTGGCCACTTGCCAACTCATGCCCACCAGCAGGTCTTCTAACAATCCTTTCGCCGACCATACAATGGCACCGGCTACGGCGACGACAATCAGTCGCCAGCGCAATGTCAGTAGGTTCTGCACCAGCAGCAGCGTAAGCTCCATCGCAATCGCAGGCGCCAAAAACTTCACTAATAAAATGGGACCACCTTTGCCCACGCCCAAGATGGCCGCCACCGCGCCCGCCATCGCACCGCATGCGGTAATCGCGCCCACGCGCGCCACTGTGCAGTAACAGGTGAGATAAAAGAAACTCATTAACAGCATCGAGTGGCCAGATAGCCCCAGACGCAGTCGCAGCATGCTTTTCAATGCCACCAATAAGGTGGCACAAAAACCAATAAACAGTGCATCCTGCAGCTGAAATCCTCTAGATTGACTATTTGTTGCCATTTTCGCTCTGTCCAGGACGCCAATGTGTACGTCGTGATTTGTGGCCGAAATGCCGTGCACGGGCAGCCGTTGCTGTCTGTTGTGCAAGTTTGAGTAACTGAACTAACAGCGGGAACAAGACGCAGTAACACAACTCACTCCAATTACGAGGGTTGAGTAACTGTTTAGGCGAGATGCGGGCACCGCGTAGCAGTTGTAATTGATAGATTTCGCGCGCTTCGTTGACCATAAACGGCAACAGGTTAATCGATGCCACGATGACGAAAGCCCACTTTGACGGCATGACTTTACTGAGCAACTCGCCAATCGCCTCAGCGCTAACGGTACTGGTGAGCCACCAGCCCGGCAGTAACGCCAGCAAAATACGCGCAACGGCCATGACCCCTTGCCCCACTTGATTGCCGCCATGAATCGCTAAATACAACACCATAGTAAATAGCAGTTGCAGCAGAATGTAGCGCAGTAAGCCACCGAGATTGCCCTTGTTAATAACGCCATGCAGTACTAACAATGCATCGATACCAGCCAGCCATGGCAAGTAAACTTGTGGCACAAAAAACGCCGCCGATGACAGCAACAAGGCCAACACCATCGCTGTGCCAGCAAACCACAAAGAGCGACTGGAGATCGGTGTCGCCTGTGAGCGCGAAAAATGACTAACTGGCATAATAGGCTTCCTCAAGTGCATAGCTGACGGTAAGCATACCATCGGCGATGTCCCATTGTTGAGAAACCGGTAACTGTCGCAACGGTCGGTGACTCGATACGATAACGGCAGTGCCACGTTCGCGCAGTCGATTCACCATCAGACAAAAGCGGTCAAAATATTCCGCGTCTAGGCCCGCCATTGGATCATCCAACAGCAGCAGTTGCGGTTGGTAACACACCAGTGATGCCAAGGCGACCAAATGTTGCTGTCCATAAGAGAGTTTATGAGGTGACTGCTTGGCAAACGCTTCCAGCCCTAAGTCTTGCAGTAATGCGGCGGCATTTTCTAAAGGCAGTTCGAAACGTTTCAGGCTGAAGGAGATCTCATCCAGCACGCTGTTTTCAAAAAGTTGCCGCACCGGACGCTGCATCAGTAATCCCAGACGTGCGCCATAAGCGCCCGCTTTAGGCCGTTCGCCAAACACGCGGATTGGCAGGGCGACAGTATTACTTTGAATACCGGCAAGCGACTTCATCAGGCTACTTTTGCCGGCACCATTATCACCGATCAGGGTGACTAATTCGCCGCGACGAACCTGCAATGGTTGCTCACAACTGAAGAGTGGACTGTCGCCAACAAAGCGATAATCAAAACTATCGGTGTCAACAATCACTTCATCACCACAACTCATCGCCTTCAGCGGAATGGCGTGTTGGGTGCGATAGATGCCCGGTTTCAGTTGACCATCGGCAAGCTGCCAAAAATGATCGACCAGCCCATCAAATGAACGCGGATTGTGCTCACTAATCACCACCGCAATTCCGTCAGCCACTAAACCACGGATCACCATGATCAGCTCTTCTACACCGCGGTCATCCAGCTGTGCCCAAGGTTCATCGAGCAGCAGCACCGTTGGATTACATACCAATTGTGCCGCCATCATTAAGCGGTATTTCTGCCCCAACGATAGATTGCTGATGGGACAATCTAAACTCACAAACAACCCCACCCGTCGCAGCGCTCGCTGCACCATAGGGATCATCTGTTCGGTTGCTAACGCCAGATTTTCCAGCGCAAACGCGACTTCGGCGCCCACTGTCTGGCGTAGCAGCTGTACTTGTGGATCTTGCATCACCAACCCTGTGAGCAATCCCTGACGCCGAAATACGCCGCCCTCAAATGGGCGGCTCAGCAATCCAGCGATTAACTGCAGCAGTGTTGATTTACCAGAACCCGTGGGGCCAGTTATACAATGGCAACTACCGGACTCAAGCCGAAAATCGAGATCACGGAAGATCCACGGCTGACCGCTACCATAGTTAAAATTAACCCCATCAAGTTCAATCAAGCGCATGATTAAATCTGCCAGTTCAGTCCTATAAACACCTGACGACCCGCCATTGGCATAGAATCGCTTTGGTAGTAGTTCTCATCCAACAGGTTGGCGGCACGGATATAAAGCTCTAACTTGTCATCCGCAAATCCTTGACTCAGTTTCACATCCACCAAGGTGTATGGATTTAAACCAAACTCTGTCAGCGTTCTCACACCATTGACTCTCACGTTTTGGAAGTAGACCTGATCGATCACACGCTGCACGTTCAGATGCACCTTAGTATCGGTCGGCAATTGATATGCGGCTTCAAAACGGATCTGATGTTTTGGACGATAGTTCAAACCATCGCTACGCGTTTCGTCTGCATGACGGTCTTTTGAGTTCAGATAGCTATACGCCAACGTCAACTTCAAACCAGCAACGCTTTGGTTAGTGATCGTCGCATCATAACCAGTGAAACGGTAATCGCCGATGTTTTGCGAAATACCATCACTATCTTTGACGATGTAGTTGTCGGTATCTGTGGTAAAGGCATGGATTTCCAACTGACTTTGCCACCCCAAATCCTGCTCCAGGCCGATCTCCAAGTGACGAGAGGTCTCGGTTTGCAGATCCAGATTACCGGAAGACAGATCGTACAGATCTGACATTGACGGGAAGCGGATTTTACGGGCAACGCCCAAGGTCAGCTTGGTACCTTCCAGCGCTTGCCAGTAGCTAGATGCCATCGCGGAATAGTCGTCATCTGAATTGCTGTCGGCATCCATACTATGGAAGCCCGCGCCAACAGTGTAACCAAAGTTATCGCCCAGCTGATGTTGATATTCGGTCGCCAAGGTGTAAACCCATGCAGAATCTGACAGTGTCGTCACGGTTGGCGCACTGCTGCTGCCTGAGCCAGAACCACCGCCTGAACCAGAACCACCACCTGAGCCAGAACCACCGCCTGAACCAGAACCGCCGCCTGAACCAGAACCGCCGCCTGAACCACCAGTCGATGCCACTGGATATTGGGTATCTTCAGAATCCCAGCTCTGCTTTTCCGCAATCGCCGAGGTGCTCCAAATACCTTTATCAGCAAAGTCAGCGATCAACTGCAGATTGAGGCCTTGCACTTTAGAGGTGCTGTCTTGTGCTGCGGAGAGATCTGCGTAAGTGGCGTCAGTAAAGGTTTGATCCACTTTGTCAGTTTGGTTGTGATAACCGAAACCACGTAGGGTCAGCACATTGTTGAATTTATGTGCCACGCCCAACTGCACTGTAGTGCCTTGGTAGTCATCAACACCTTGATAGCGTACGTTGCTCACACCGCTACCGTCGCGCGGCGCCTGACCCCAATCGCCTGAACGCAACGCCGCATTGGCAATCAGTTGCGTGTCATCATTCACCCAGTAGCTGCCTTGAGCATAGAAGTTACGAATGGTGCGATCAGCATTCAAACGGGTGTCGCGATCTTGATATTCAGTCGCCACATAGTCAGACGACATAGGGAAACCATCTGTGGTTTGATAGCTGCCGCTAACAAATCCTTGCCAGTTATCGCCGCTGCCTGCCAAGCTCATCTCGCTGTTGTAGGTCGAGTTTTGCGAACCCTCAACTTTGGCGGAGAATGCTGGCGCATTTTGCCCTTGCTTGGTGATGATATTGATGACACCACCCGCACCACCTGGACCATAAAGTACAGAGGCCGGCCCCATAGATACTTCAACGGTTTCAATTTGGCTGGTTGGAATTAAGCTAGGATCGAATTGGCCATCGTCAGCACTGTTGGCTGGAACACCGTTGATTAACAGTGTCACATGGCGTGTTTTGAATCCACGAATGTCGATACGCGGTGTACCTTGACCACCGTAGCGCACATACACGCCTGGGACAGTTTCAAGCACATCTTCTAAGCTAACGGCGCCCATGGCTTTGATATCGTCAGCGTTGATGCTCCAATGGGTCGTGGCTTCGGCAAGCGCCGTTGGCTTATCACCATGTACCACGATAACTTCGTTCACGTTTAACAGACGATCACGTGAAACTTGTTCATCTGCATTAGCTTGACACGCGCACCCCACGGCTATTGCCAGTAGTGAAATTCTTGCTGGTAATTTTGACATTATGCTATGCCTTGTGAATGGAAAAACGGAAAGTTCGACACCAATTCTGATGTTAAGGCGCACAAGCTTAAAGGGAAGAACCCCTAAAAAGCCATCAGGATCTAATATTCAAAGCACATGGAGTAGTAAAAAATATCCAACTGCGACATTTTGACACAGGTGCGCAGCAAATAACGCAAAAATGTCCACCCTGATCACAAATTTAAATAGTCTTACAAGATACAGATCACGGCAAAAATCACACCTTAGCATCGGATTGCTTGACACTCCGAGCCGCTAACTTTAGTTTGTGTTGAAGCAATAGTCTGCCAACCAAGACCCTTCAGGTTGCTGTTTTTACCCTTTCGGAGCGTCATTTGTCTGTTACATCTCTTTCGCAAGCCGTTAAATCGCTACAACAACGGCTCACTGAACTGACTTTATCTGAAGTTCAAGCTCCGGTGTTACAACTCAAACAACCGATTGATACCTTGCCGCTGATGGCGTGGCTGGCGACCCAACACAGTTTTCCGAAAATCTACTGGCATGGCCGCAACAATGATGAAGAGGCCGCCGCCATTGGCAGTTGTCACCAGTTTTTCTTTGAGCAAACCGTCACGGATGAACAACTGGCAAGCGTCTATCAGCAACAATTGAGCTGCTTGGCAGAACCGGATATTCGTTACTACGGCGGCATCGCCTTTGATCGGCGTGAAGCATCATGGCCAGAGTTTGGCCGCGTGCGGTTTATTCTGCCGCGTCTGGAGTTACGTCGCCAAGACGAGCACTACCAACTGCTGCTTAACCTCTATTTGGCCGAAGGTGATGCACAGTACGAACTGGCGCGCGCGAGAGATGCATTGCAGGCATTAGTGCCAGCAGCGCCGTTAGCACCGCCGCGTAAGACCGAAGTGCTGGAGCGTCGTGACACCCCAAATCAACAACGTTGGCAGCAGTTGGTGTCGATGGTGACCGAACCGCAATTTAACGCTGACACCCCCAAAGTGGTGTTGTCCCGCCATACTCAGTTAAAAGTCGCCGATGCGCCTGATCCTTGGACCGTGCTGGCCAGTTGGCAAGGGCGTAATCCCAACAGTTTTCAGTTTGGCTTTCAGTTCAGTCCCGAACGCAGTTTTATCTCCTGTACGCCGGAGCGACTGTTTCAACGCCATGAACATGAACTGAAAACCGAAGCTTTAGCGGGCACCACAGTGCGCGGCATGACGGCAGCAGAAGATCAGCTACTCGCACAACAGCTGTTAGATGACGCCAAAAATAGCGTCGAAAACCAGTTTGTTCGCACCCATATTGTCAATGAACTCAACCCGTTGAGCGATGAAGTCGACGGTAATGCGCCGCTGGCAATCTTTAAGTTGAACCATATTCAACATCTGCATCGCATCATTCGCGCTAAGCTGAAACACAACGTCAACGATTTTCAGCTGCTGCAAGCTATGCATCCCACGCCTGCAGTCGGCGGCTTGCCTAAGCAAAGTGCGATGGACTTTATTCGTGAGTATGAAGGTTACAATCGCGGCTGGTACGCCGGCGCCTGTGGTTATCTGAGCCGTCATGTAAGTGAGTTTGCAGTGGCGATTCGCAGCGCCTTATTAGAGCCCGGCACCATTAACCTGTTCGCTGGCGCGGGCATTTTGGCGGGATCAGATCCGCAATCAGAATGGCAAGAGTTGGAAAATAAGCTCGCCACCATTATGTCGATTCTGGTGGATTTCTAACGCCGACTTGTCAGGCGGCGCGAGTTGACTATAATGTGCGCCGCTTTCGAGCTTAATCGCGGGTTCCCTCACCCCGCTGCAATCAATCAAAAAGGTCACAATATGTTGATGTTAACTCCAGCGCAGATTAAACGTGCGCTACTGCTGCTTATCAGCTTTCACATTTTGATCATCAGTGCCAGCAACTATCTGGTACAACTTCCATTTCAAATTTTCGGCTTTCACACTACGTGGGGCGCGTTTAGCTTTCCATTTGTGTACCTCGCCACAGATCTGACCGTACGCATCTTTGGTAAAGAGCCCGCCAGACGCATTATCTTTATGGCAATGTTGCCCGCCTTAGTCTTGTCCTACTTAATTGGCGTCCTATTCCACGATGGCGCCTTTCAGGGCGCGGCTTCTCTGGCAGAAATCAATAATCTGGTACTGCGCATTTCGTTTGCCAGCTTTGCAGCTTACTGCTTTGGCCAGTTGATGGATATCAAGGTATTTGCCGCGATTCGCGAACGCTGCGCTTGGTGGGTAGCGCCGACGGCATCAACCGTGGTGGGAAACCTGATTGATACCCTGCTGTTCTTTGGTATTGCCTTTTATCACTCAGATAATCCGTTTATGGCGCAACATTGGCCAGAAATTGCTAGCGTTGACTACGGCTTTAAGCTGCTCATCAGCTTGTGCCTGTTCCTTCCGGCGTACGGCGTGTTGTTGAAAGTCCTACAAGAGATGATTCTGAGGGGCAGCGCAAAATCCGCACTGTGTTAATGGAACCGTAAATTCGAACTGGTATACTGCGCCCGATTTTGCTGGCAGCCCTTTGCTGCTGGCCGTTGGGGGTAACAAACGATGTATCACACAAGCATAACGACAGTCACTGAACTGTCGAGCTCACATATGGCGCAGGTGATAGCGCTGATGGAGCAGATACCAGAATATGACGCGGTTGATTCCGTCGCCGAAATTCGACAGCGTCTTTACGATAAACGCATTCTGCTGCAGTTACTGTACGTAGAAGATGAGTTAGCTGGCTTTAACTTGGGCTATGCACTGGATGAACAGCGTTTTTATAGCTGGCTGGGCGGAATCGCCGCAGAGTTTCGGGGTATCGGCTTAGCCAAGAAGATGCTGTTGGCGCAAGAGCAATGGCTCAGCGCCAACGGTTATCAATCAGTACAAATTAAGACCCGCAATAAGTTCAGAACTGTGCTTAATCTGTTGATCCGTAATCGCTACCAAGTCGTTGACTTTACGCCGGTTGCCGATGATATCAGTCAGCATCGCCTATCACTGCAGAAGCAACTGAACCCTTCAAATTTAGCGCATCGAGCGTCTTGATGCAGGAAAACTCCTGAGGACGAGCTATCGGCGTGACATTGCCTTTTTCGTCCTCATTCAACAACACAAAGTCTGGCTTTTCCAACAGCTCTTCATCTTTACTGCGAAACAGCATCTGGTAGATAAAATCGATAAACACCATGTATTTGCGTGGCAGATAGGCACGTTTTGGATAAGACATGGTCAGCACATTATGTTCCATCGGAAAATCTTCCAGCAGTGGCACTAACTCGCCACTCACTAATGCCTGCTCAGCAATCATCACTGGCAGTGCGGCAATCCCGAGTCCTGAAATCGCCACTTCCCGCGCGAGCGTGATGTTGTTGACCCTAAACGGCACTTGCGGCTCAATGGTTTGCCAACGTTGACCATCAAAGATTCGAATCGAGTCACTGCTGCCCAAATGACGGCTATATTGGCAATCAATATAACGATGATTGACCAAGTCCGCAGGCTTAGTGGGTTTACCAAAGCGCGCCAGATACTTAGGACTGGCCATCAAGGTGGTGCTGGTATTAAACAACCGGTAGGTTTGAATACGCGAATCTTCAATCATGCCCACATGGAACAGCACATCAATGCCTTCTTCAATCAGGTCAACTTTGCGACTGGTCAGTTCAGTATCGATGCTGATATCGGGGTAAGCCTCCAAAAATGAGGCGAATACTGGCCCCAAGAATAACTGCCCCATTTCAAATGGACAGATAACTTTCAGACTCCCTTTAACCCGCTGTTGGCTCGCACTGAGCTGTGCTTCGGCGTTTTCTAAATCCTGTAGGATTTTAGTAATTTTGTTGTAGTACTCTGAACCCGCTTCCGTTAAGCGCAAAGCTCTTGTGGTGCGAAACAATAGTTGAACACCAGTCTGGGTTTCTAGCTCTGCCACCTTGCGGCTGACAGTCGTTTTGGTCAATCCAAGCGCGCGGGCAGCGCCAGTAAAGCTACCTTGTTCAACAACTTGCGCAAAGATTTGTACTCGATTGAGATCCATTGATTGTTTCACCTATGCAACAGTGAGCCACATTTTCGCTATCTAACAAATTATACGTTACAGTGGTAAACTATAGCCTTCTGTAGGTAAAACTACCAGACTCATTGTTCAACTTGTTACGTCTGTGGGTACAAATTTGTGGCACAAATTACGGTCTGGTAGGAGAAAATATCCCTTCTAACAGCGGTGCCTTTAACGAAATTTTACTATTTAAAATTTCCACTTTGCGGATTAGCCGCAGATAATAACCGGTAGGTTATAAAATACGCACCCTTTGAACTGAATTAGCATCCCTTTGGAATAGGTACATCGCTGCGTAAGGGATTAGCATAGCAATAGGAGTTTTCATGCGGCATATTGTCAAAGTTGCCTCGGTTGTAAGCATGGCATTGTGGTTGTCCGCTTGTGGCGGAGAAGCCCAACAAGCACAAGGGCAACAAGGTCCAGCCAAAGCCACCGAAGTTGGTGTTATCCAAGTTCAGTCATCTTCTCAGGTGCTCACAACTCAGTTGCCTGGTCGTAGCCGGGCTTATCTAGAAGCTGAAGTACGTCCTCAGGTGTCAGGCATCATCACCAAGCAGGGATTTGTCGAAGGTTCTGAAGTCAAGCAGGGGCAATCGCTGTATCAAATCGATCCTGCGACTTATAACGCGAGTCTGTTGAGTGCAGAAGCTGATTTGGAACGCGCGAAAGCGAGTCTGGTATCTGCTAAAGCCACCTATAAACGTTACACCGAACTGACCAAAACCGACTTTATCAGTAAAGAAGATTTCGATACTGCTGAAGCCGCGTACAAGGAAGCGCAAGCTGCAGTTAGCGTTGCAGAAGCCGCCGTCAACACTGCCAAAATCAATGTTGAATACACCGAAGTGAAAGCACCAATTGCTGGCCGTGTGGGTATTTCATCGGTTACACCTGGCGCATTGGTCACCGCCAACCAAGCCACTGCCCTTGCCACGATTCAGCAACTGGATCCAATCAAGATTGATATCGTGCAATCAAGTGCACAACTGCTGCGTTTGAAAGCCAGCCTCAAGGCCGGCCAACTGCAGGCAAGCGATGACGCGACCGTTAAACTGATGCTGGAAGATGGCAGCATCTACGACCAGAGCGGCACCTTGAAATTTGCCGAAGTTAGTGTTGATCAAAGCACTGGTTCCGTCACTTTACGCGCTGAATTCCCGAATCCTGAACATACCTTGCTGCCAGGCATGTATGTGCGCGCCATTATCAATGCTGGTATCGATCCGCAGGCGATTATGGTGCCACAGAAAGTGGTCACCCATAACGCTAAGGGTCAAGCCGTGGTAATGGTCGTTAACGACCAAAACGTGATTGAACCGCGCGTCGTGACTACTGCACAAGTCATTGATAACAAATGGCGCGTTACCAGCGGGCTGAAAGCCGGTGAAAAAGTGGTGATTGAAGGGCTACAACGGATTCGCCCAGGCGCACCAGTCACTCCAAAAGTTGTATCAGCAGAGTAGTAAAACGGGGCTAATTTTATGGCACGCTTTTTTATCGATCGCCCCATCTTCGCGTGGGTGATCGCAATCCTAATTATGTTGACGGGGATCCTCGCGATTAAATCGCTGCCCGTCGCGCAATATCCCAAAATTGCACCGCCAACAGTGGTGGTGTCTGCGACCTATCCTGGTGCTTCGGCCAAAACGGTTGAAGACTCAGTAACGCAGGTGATTGAACAACGTATGACAGGTCTTGACCACATGCGTTACATCACCTCAAGCAGTGATAGCTTTGGTAACGCGCAGGTAACGGTGACCTTTAATGCCGAAGCCGATCCTGATATTGCGCAGGTGCAAGTACAGAACAAACTGCAAGCGGCAATGACCTTGCTGCCGCAGGAAGTACAAGCGCAAGGGGTTAACGTTAATAAATCGACCTCAGGCTTCCTGATGGTATTGGGCTTTATCTCTGAAGATGGCTCAATGAACAAGGCGGATATCGCTGACTTCATTGGTTCTACTATTCAGGATCCAATGAGCCGGGTATCCGGTGTTGGTGAGACGCAGTTGTTCGGTGCGCAATACGCGATGCGTGTTTGGCTCGACCCATTGAAGTTAACCCAATACAACCTCACTACTGCCGATGTTACTGCCGCGATTCAATCGCAAAACGCTCAGGTTGCCGCTGGCCAGTTCGGTGGTGCTCCCGCAGTACCAGGCCAAGAGCTGAATGCGACGATTACTGCGCAAAGCCGTTTGCAAACACCAGAACAGTTCCGCCGTATCATTCTGAAATCAAACGAAGCAGGTGCTAACGTTTATTTGGGAGATGTAGCACGCGTTGAACTGGGCGCAGAAAACTACAGCGTCACGTCGCTGTATAACGGTCAACCCGCAAGTGGTTTGGCAATCCGTCTGGCCACTGGTGCTAACGCCCTAGATACGGCCAAAGCGGTACGCGCTAAGTTAGACGAACTGAAGCCTAACTTTCCGCACGGCTTAAAGGTTATCTATCCATATGACACCACACCATTCGTTGAAAAATCCATTGAAGGCGTAGTCCATACGTTGCTAGAAGCGATTGTACTGGTGTTCGTCATCATGTACCTGTTCCTGCAAAACTTCCGCGCCACCTTGATCCCAACGATTGCCGTGCCAGTGGTACTGCTGGGTACCTTCGCGATTCTGTCATTTGCGGGTTACTCCATTAACACCCTGACCATGTTCGCCATGGTGCTCGCCATCGGTTTGTTGGTGGACGATGCGATTGTGGTGGTGGAAAACGTTGAGCGGGTGATGGCCGAGGAGGGTCTCAGTCCGAAAGAAGCCACCAAGAAGTCGATGGGGCAAATTACCGGCGCCTTGATTGGTATCGGTGCCACCCTGTCAGCGGTGTTCGTGCCGATGGCCTTTATGTCGGGCTCAACCGGGGTAATTTACCGGCAGTTCTCCATCACCATTGTCTCAGCGATGGCGCTGTCGGTGATTGTGGCGATTGTGCTGACTCCAGCGCTTTGTGCCACCATGCTGAAGCCGATCAAAAAAGGGGAAGTTCACGGCCAAACTGGCTTCTTCGGTTGGTTTAACCGCAGCTTTGAACGTTTCACTAACGGCTATGAAAGCACTGTGGCCAAGTTCCTGAAACGCAGCTTCCGCATGATGCTGATTTACGTTGGCTTTGTTGCGGTCGTGGCGTGGATGTTCACCCGTATGCCAACCGCGTTCCTGCCCGATGAAGACCAAGGCATGCTGATGACGCTGGCGACTTTGCCACCGAACTCATCACAAGAAAGTACCGAAAACGTCCTCAAAAAAGTGTCTGATATGTATCAGAAAGAAGATGGCGTGAAATCTGTGTTTACCGTCGCGGGCTTTAGTTTCGCCGGCCGCGGTCAAAACATGGGTATGGCGTTCGTGAACATGAAAGACTGGTCAGAACGCACCAATGCTAAAGACAGTGTGCAAGCGGTAGCTGGTCGCATGATGGGAGCCTTCTCGCAAATCAAAGATGCGATGGTATTTGCTATCGTGCCGCCAGCAATTATCGAGCTGGGTACGGCGAACGGTTTTGACGTTTATCTGCAGGATCTGACTGGCCAAGGCCATGAAGCATTGATCCAAGCCCGTAACCAGATGTTGGGCATGGCATCACAAGATCCGAAATTGATGGGCGTTCGTCCTAACGGTCAAGAAGATGCACCTATGTATAAGCTGAACGTGGATCACGAGAAGCTGAAAGCCTTGGGTGTTGAAATCAGCACAGTGAACCAAACCCTCGCTACCGCGTGGGGGAGTTCATATGTGAACGACTTTATCGACCGTGGTCGTGTAAAACGTGTGTACGTGCAAGGTGAAGCCAAATACCGCATGCAACCAGACGATTTAGATAAATGGTACGTGCGTAACAACAGCGGCACCATGGTGCCATTCTCCGCCTTCGCCACTGGCGAGTGGGAGTATGGTTCGCCACGTCTGGAACGTTTTAATGGTATCTCAGCCGTGAACATCCAAGGGGCTGCAGCGCCAGGTTACAGTACCGGTGACGCAATGGCCGAGATGGAAAATCTGGCGAAACAACTGCCACCTGGCTTTGCCTTGTCATGGAACGGTATCTCTTATGAGGAACGTTTGTCGGGTAACCAAGCACCAGGTTTGTATGCGTTGTCGCTGTTAGTCGTGTTCCTGCTGCTGGCCGCATTGTACGAAAGCTGGTCAGTACCGTTTGCGGTAATTCTGGTAGTGCCACTGGGTATTATCGGGGCATTGCTGGCAATGAACGGTCGCGGCCTGTCTAACGACGTATTCTTCCAGGTCGGCTTGTTAACCACTGTAGGTCTGGCGACCAAGAACGCCATTCTGATTGTGGAATTTGCCAAAGAATACTACGAGAAAGGTGCCGGACTTATCGAAGCTACCTTGCACGCAGTCCGTGTGCGTATCCGTCCAATTCTGATGACCTCACTGGCATTCGGTTTAGGTGTGGTACCACTGACCGTCAGTACCGGTGCAGGCTCTGGTAGCCAACATGCTATCGGTACCGGGGTGCTGGGCGGTATGATGAGCTCTACCTTCTTAGGTATCTTCTTCATCCCAATCTTCTTCGTGGTAGTTGAGCGTCTGTTTGTGAAAGGTAAACCGACTGAAGCGCCAGCCAAAGCTGAATAAGCCTGAGTGATTGCATGCAAAAAGCCCGACTGTTGAGTCGGGCTTTTTATTTACCGCTTATCGTTCTATCTTTAGCATTAGTTCGCTGAATTTCAGGCAAAAAAAAGACCCGGGGAGGGTCAAAGGTAAGCTTAATGAACTAATCACTGTGTAACCATGTACGCGTTCACTTTAGCTGAGTAAGTCTGAATAGATGCTGAATATTTTTTAGCCGAATTATTAATATTCCTTCATTAATGAATGTTGCTAATAGCCAGCCAATATAGAAACGACGTACAAAAGCACTAAATTTGCCACTTAGAATGCGAATCACTAGCGTAATTGACTAAAACATAACGTTAAGTAACGCCAAAGATAGCATAATGATATTGAAAACTACGATGATGTTGAATTTATCACCTGTTTCAAAACAATTAGATAAGAGAGACATTTGATGCAACTAGCATGGCGACAAAACCTCACTAAATCAGGCGTAAGACGTCAATTTGCCAGAGTTTTCTGTGTCATGTTCACCTGTTTGTTAGTACTGCTATGCCAAGGTGTTTTTGCGCAAGAAAGTAAAGAACGCGTATTTCGTTACGAAGATGCTAATGGAGTGGTAGTTTTTAGTGATCAACAACCCAAAAACCAATCGTTTGAAGTGCTGCTTTATGATTGTTACGCCTGTAATCCCGATTCTAAGGTCGACTGGCATAACACTCCGCTGTTTACCGAGCAATACCGCCAAGAGATAAGCTTAGCCGCCAAGCAACATCAGTTAGATCCAGCGCTCATTCGCGCGGTTATTCATGCCGAGTCCGCCTTTAACCCAGCAGCGCGCTCACGCACTGGAGCGGTGGGGCTGATGCAATTGATGCCCGCGACAGCCAAAGAGGTGGGAGTCAGCAACCGCTACAATCCAAGTGACAATATCGAAGGCGGCAGCCGTTACCTTGCCGAACTGATGCAACGTTTTCATGGCAATATGCAATTGGCCTGCGCCGCCTACAATGCCGGACCGACATTAGTCAGCCAACTGGGTGCCGTGCCCGACTACCCGGAAACGCAAAGCTATGTCGAGCGGGTGCAGATCTTATGGCAACGCTATCGTCAGCAGTAGCGCTCAATTAACTTATCAGGCAACCGCTGACTGTTACTCGCCCACTTCCCACGTAAGCTGAATGCTACCATCTGCTTCGCCCAGCAGCGGTTTTAAGTAGTTGAGCATCTCTTCTGCCAGAGTATCTAACTGCCAAGGGGGATTGATCACCCACATGCCCGCGCCGGTCATGCCAAATTCATCGGAATCCGCCCGGACATTTTGCTCAATGCGTAACTGACGGCGAATACCACTGTTTTTCAAGGTTTGCAGCATGGCTTCGGTGCGCTCACGATCCACCACCGGATACCAAAGCAAGTACACTCCGGTAGCAAACTTGCGATGCGCTTTGATGATGGTGTCCGCTACAGCATCGTAGTCGCTTTTGATTTCGTAACTTGGGTCAATCAAAATCACCCCGCGACGCTCTAACGGTGGCACGGCGGCCAACAAACCTTTCAAACCGTCGCCGTTTACCATCTGCACCTGCTTATCACCAGCAAAGTAGTCTGCCAACATCTCTTGCTCGGTTGAGTGCAGCTCATGCAGTACCATGCGGTCTTGCTCGCGCAGATTCATATCCACCAGCGCGGGCGACCCGGGATACTGTACTAATTCGTCGCTATCGCCATTAAAGTGCTGCACATTCTCCAGATACAGCTGCAAACTCGGTGGCAGGTCAGGGGCTTGCCACAAGCGTGCTACGCCATCGCGGTACTCACCGGTCTTTTGTGAGAACTCATCCTCTAAGCTGTAACCACCCGCACCGGCATGAGTATCGATATAGACAAAGCCTTTTTCCTTCTTTTGCAGCAATTGCAGCGTGTGTAACAGCACCGCGTGCTTAAGCACGTCAGCATAGTTGCCTGCATGAAAACCGTGGCGATAACTGAGCATAATAAATTCCGTCGACCGAGTTGGCCGCATTATAGAGAGCCGCACGCCAAATTGCATCCGAGCAGCGCTATCCGCCATCCCCCAGTTTTGGCATAATGCGGCCAATTCATGATTAAGGAACTCGCCAGTGAGTCGCACACCGTTTGATATCTATTTTGACGCAGACAATAGCGCCCTCAACGCCATCGCCGCAAGCTGGCAGTTGCAGCATACCGATGACGCGTTATTTGAGCTCAAATATGTCGAGCAGCAACTCACTCTGTTTAAACGCGACGAACCTAAACTTGGCGGTATCAACGTCGATTTCGTCGCGGGCGCTGTGGCCCACAGACGTAAATTCGGTGGCGGCCGTGGCCAAGCGATTGCCAAAGCCGCGGGGTTAAAACAAGGGGAAAATCCGACAGTGCTGGATGGCACCGCCGGGCTTGGCCGTGATGCGTTTGTGCTGGCGAGTCTTGGCTGCACTGTATCACTAGTCGAACGTCACCCTGTGGTTGCGGCCTTGCTGGATGACGGCTTACAACGCGCTTATCAGGATGCAGAAATTGGTGACTGGATGCAGCAACGTCTGCATCTGCTGCCAAGCCATCATATCGAATTATTAGCTGATGAAATGGCGGCGAGTGTTGATGTGGTCTATCTCGACCCTATGTACCCGCACCGAGAAAAATCGGCACTGGTGAAAAAAGAGATGCGCGTATTTCAAACCTTGGTGGGTAGCGATGATGACGCCGATGCCCTCCTCGCACCCGCGCTTAAAATTGCCAGCAAACGCGTGGTGGTAAAACGCCCGGATTATGCTGAAGATCTCGCCGGTGTAAAACCATCAACGGTAATTGAGACCAAGAAAAACCGCTTTGATGTCTACGTCAAAGCAGCGATGAAAGACTAGCGCGTCACCCTAAGGACAGATGCGGTTCAATATTTAGCTGTTATCATCATAATTCCATCATCCTAAGCCACACTTTGGCTGTCTGCGTTAACGACTGCCACTGAGTACAGACGGAGCTAACGATGTTGAACGCTATGGTGAAATTGCTACGAGATTATCTACGGCTGGTCCTGTTTTGCTTGGGCGTACTGGCGGGCATTCAAGTGCCGGGATTTGTGGATCAATACCATAAAAGTCTGCAGGCACATCTGGCCGAGGTGAATCAACAACTTACGGGTTTTCAACGCGATGCCGACCGCTATTTTAATGGCAGTCTGGAGCAGTTGATCCAGCACTATGCAGCCAGTGATGACCCGATATTTACAGCTGGCGGCCAAAATATTGGTGATATTGCCCAGCGCCGCCAACAACTCGCGCAAGCACTACAAGGTTTCGACGGTGCCTTTTGGCATCCCTACCGCGAGTTAGTCTTGCATCCACAGCCCGATATTCGCGCAGAAGTGTGGCAACACTTCAGCTATCAACTATTGTTGAAACCAGAGGCCATAGTGTTCGGCTTGCTCTCAGGATTACTGACTGCGATGCTGATTGAAGCCTTGTTGAGTGCCTGTTTCTGGTGCACTATCAAAGGCGTAGGTCGAATTTTCAAACGGCCTATTTCTTCTTAATGCCTTTATTACACGGAGTATTTTTTATGATTGCTGTAGGCCAACGTCTTCCCGATGCAACTTTGAGTGAACTCACTGCCGACGGTGTAGTTGAGCATCAAATCCGTGAATTATTCGCGCAGAAAAAAGTGGTACTGTTTGCGGTACCCGGCGCTTTTACGCCCACCTGCTCCAATGCCCACTTGCCCGGATTTGTCGCACTTGCCGATGAAATCAAAGCCAAAGGCGTGGACTTGATTGTCTGTGTATCGGTTAACGATGCCTTTGTCATGAAAGCCTGGGGCGAACAGCAGAACGCCAGTGAGATTATGATGCTGGGTGATGGTAGCGCCGCTTTTGCTAAAGCGCTCGGTTTAGAGTTTGATACGGGTAATTTTGGCGGTGTACGCTCTCGCCGCTATTCAATGTTGCTCGATGATAGCGTTGTCAAAATTCTGAATCTTGAAGCGCCAAAAGCCTTTGAGGTAAGTGACGCCCATACCATGCTAGCAGCACTTAACGCCTAATCTACGCTGGCGGCCATTTGGGCAGCCACACCTTAGCACACAGGCCGCCTTCAGGCCTGTTGCTGAGGCTGACCGCGCCATGATGACGTTCAATAATGCGCTTGATAATCGCCAGTCCCAGTCCCGACCCGACGCTACCACGCGCGCTGTCGCCCTGAGTAAAAGGTTGGAACAGTTTCTCAACTTGATCAGCCGCAATACCCGGGCCGTTATCTTCAACCGTAAAGTAGGCACCGGCGCCATCATTACCGCTGGTAATCTGAATCCAGCCGTGGCCGTAACGCAGTGCGTTCTCCACCAGATTACCCAACACGCGTTTGACAGCAATAGCACTGGCGGTCACCGCCTGACATTGACCCAACTTGAGTTGTAGCTCAGTACGATTTTCTAACTGCGCGACTTCGGCAATCAGCTGATTTAAGTCTACCGCCGCGCGGTCATGCTGCTGGTCATGCCGAATATAGGCGATGAACTGATTGATGATGGCATCCATATCTTCGATATCTTTGACGATGCCTTCCTGCAGATAACTGTCCTGCTCGCTCATCATTTCCGACGCCAGCCGAATACGCGTCAACGGCGTACGTAAATCGTGGGAGATCCCCGCCATCAGCAAAGCGCGGTCCTGCTCAAGTTGCTTCATGCTGGCCGCCATCTGGTTGAAGGTATTGGTCACCTCCATAATCTCAGATGAGCCCGCCAGCGGCAGCAGATCAGGATATTCCCCTCGCGATACCCCTAAGGCAGCGCTGCGGAGTCGTCTTAATGGCCTGTTTTGCTGCCGCGCAAACCACCAGCCACCAGCGACACTGAGCGCGCCAATCACCATCAGATACAGGTTAAGGGGTGACAGGGCATTTTCATTCCAACCATCCAGCGGTACCCGAATCCACACGGACGGTGCTTGCGGCGGCTTAATCCACACTTGCAAACCTTGGTGCTGCGAAATGCGGACTTCGGCATCACCTTTCAGATATTGCGACATCTGACTCGACAAAAAGCCGTAGTAAGTGGTGTCTTCTATGCCCGCTTCACGCGCCTGTTTTTGATTGAAGATCTGCATTTCGCCACCATGCACTTTGGCGTTAAGGGCATCGACCAGCGTGAGATGCTCACGACCAATGTCGACACCATCGGCGAACAACAGATTGATCTGCCGCGCTATCAGCTGGTTAATCTGCTGGTAGCTCGGCTTAATGAAGTAAATGGTAACCGTGAGGTAGGACACCAGCTGATTGATCAACAATAAGCAGGCGATCAGGGTAACGGTTTGGCTAAAGGCACTGCGAGGCAGCAGATAGTGCCACCAGCGGCGCTTCATTTTCTGGCGGCGCCGTCAGGTACGAACACATAACCCAAGCCCCACACGGTCTGAATATAACGTGGATTGGCCGGGTCTTTTTCAATTAAACGGCGTAAGCGCGATACTTGAACGTCAATCGAACGCTCCAACGCAGAATAGTCACGTCCACGCGCCAAATTCATCAGTTTGTCACGCGATAACGGCTCACGCGGATGCGTCACCAATACCTTCAACACCGCAAATTCACCACTGGTGAGCGCGATCGATTCATCGTGATGGTACATCTCGCGTGTCGCCAGATTGAGGCTGAACTCGCCGAACTCGACAAGCTCTTCTTGTTGTGAAGGCGCGCCAGGAATTTCCTGAGTTTGGCGACGCATCACCGCTTTGATGCGGGCCAGCAGTTCGCGTGGATTAAACGGTTTTGGCAGATAGTCATCGGCACCGAGTTCTAAACCGATAATCCGGTCAACTTCATCGCCCTTGGCGGTGAGCATGACAATCGGTAAGGCGCTGCCTTGTTGACGCATGCGGCGGCAAATGGATAAGCCATCTTCACCGGGCAACATTAAATCTAATACCAACAGGTGGAAATTTTCGCGCTCCAACAAGCGATCCATCTGTTCGGCATTTGCGGCGGTACGCACCTGAAAGCCCTGCTCCATCAGATAACGCTCCAACAATGCCCGCAGTCGCATATCATCATCAACTACCAGAATTTTTGAGGTTTCTTGTCCCATGGAATTGTCCTTCAAGGCCGATGCCGTTCAATACGCTAACGCGGTATTTTGGCACCATACTAACCGAATTAATGTCGAGAATGGCAAATTTAGCGGTTAAGGGCACAAAAAACTACCCTGTACTTTGTAACAGCAATTTAAGACAGCGAGTTAGGCTTACCCGCGCATACCAAGATTACGCTGCCGCTAAATCGGACGAGGTCAGGCTTACGCCCTTAATCTGGGCAAAAAGTGGTTCACCAACAACTAATTGCAACTCATCTAACGCCCAACGGGTGATGTTGGCCCACAGCACTTTTCCAGCCAAATCGAGCTTTAAGCTAACGTACTGCCCGGTTTCGGCAGTTTCAATGGCGCTGAGCGTCACTGGCAGCACATTGCGAATGCTGGTCGATTGCGGACGCTCACGGCAGACTGACACTTGGTTACTGTGAATACGGGCGCGAATGCTCTCCCCTTGTGGCAATAACTTATTGACCCACAGCGAAATATCCTGCGTCAGGTCAAGTCGGCTCATTTCATAGCTGGGCAGGGTTTCGACCACACGTGCCGACAACAACGAGCTTTGCTCCTGCACACTCTGCCACGGACGCAGCAACGGACTGTCCCACACCTGTTCCAGAGCACCGTTAAGCACCATCTTGCCGCTGTCCAGCACCAGCATATGATCGGCTAGCTGTAGAATTTCATCCAAGCTGTGGCTGACATAGACAATCGGCAGCTTCAACTCTTCCGCCATACGTTGTAAATAAGGCAGCAGCTCCTTTTTCCGTGGTAAATCCAACGAGGCCAAGGGCTCATCCATCAGCAGTAACTCAGGTTCGGTGAGTAATGCCCGACCAATGGCAACACGCTGCTTTTCACCGCCGGAAAGTGCCGCAGGATAGCGGGGTAATAGCTTCTCTAACCCCAACAGCTCCACCACTGTGTCAAACGAGGTTTTGCGGCCTCGACGAGGGCGACCATAGTTGAGATTGCCGCTCACACTGTAATGCGGAAACAAACGTGCATCCTGAAACACAAAGCCGGTGCCACGTTGCTCCGGCCGCAGATTGATGCGACGACTCGCATCAAACAGCACGCGCTCGCCAAGTTGTACACGGCCGCTATCGGGCGTAGCTAAACCGCCGAGAATATTCACCAGCGAGGTTTTGCCCGCACCGGAACGCCCGAAAATAGCACTGACGCCATAGGTCGGTAACTCAGCCGTTACCTGCAACAGGGTGTCGCCTAACTGCTTGTTGATATCAATGGTTAACATTGGCCACTGGCCCTCAACTGTACGCGCCGCCCCAGCCACTGTGAGGCCACCAGCGACACCAACGAAATCACAATGGCGATAACACATAAGCGGGCTGCTTGCGCTTCGGCGCCCGGCGTTTCGATAAAGGAATACATCGCCAGCGGAATGGTGCGGGTTTCCCCCGGAATATTGGACACAAAGGTGATAGTGGAGCCAAATTCACCGAGGCAGCGGGCAAAGGCCAACACCATGCCCGACACAATGCCCGGCGCGGTAAGAGGCAGACTAATGGTAAAAAACACCTTTAATCGCCCGGCGCCCAAGGTCCGCGCCGCTTGTTCTAAGCGCGTATCTACCGCTTCAAACGACTGCCGAATCGCGCGTACCATTAAGGGAAACGCCACTACCGCAGCCGCCAAAGCGGCGCCGCGCCAGCTAAAACTAAAACTGATGCCCAGATAGTGATACAGCCAGCTACCCAGCCAGCCGCTGCGCCCCATACTGACCAACAACAAGTAACCCACCACCACAGGCGGCAACACCAGTGGCAGATGCACTATGCCGTCCAGCAGCGATTTTCCGGGAAAGCGACAACGCGCTAAAATCCAGGCGACCATCACGCCGAATGGCAAACTGCAGCACACCGCCACACTCGCCACTTTGAGGCTCAGCAGCAGTGCCGCCACTTCATAGTCGGTCAGCAACGACATGGCTTACTGCACCTTAAAGCCGTACTTGATGAATATCGCTTTGGCTTCATCCGTTTTCAGGTAGTCATACAGCGCTTTTGTGGCAGCAGTTGGCTGAGCTGACGTCAAAGCCACCGGATAGGCAATTGGCTTATGGCTAGTAGCGGGGAATTCCGCCACCGTTTTGACTTGCGTTGACACCAAGGCATCTGTGGCATAAACGATACCTAAACTGGCCTCACCACGTTCCACCAGCGCCAATGCTGCTCGCACGTTGTTAGCGCGTGCCAGTAATGGCTCGGCCGCCGACCACAGACCTAAGTTTTCCAACGCTTGCTTAGCATAACGTCCAGCAGGCACATGATCTGGATCGCCCACCGCCATGCGGCTATCGCCAATCACTGTGGCAAGGTCTAACTTGCTATCAACAACGACACTGGGCAGTGGCCGTGATTTGGGCGCAATCATTACCAACGCGTTGTGCAGTAAGGTGTAACGACTGGCGGTATCGATCACCTGTTGCTCTTGCAGATAATCCATCCACTTTTGGTTGGCCGATAAAAACATCTCGGCGGGTGCGCCTTGGGCTATCTGACGCGCCAATGTTGATGAAGAAGCAAAGGAGAAACGCGTTTCCGTGTCGTGGGTCTGGTCAAATTGTTTACCGATGTCGGTCATCGCGTTAGTTAATGATGCCGCGGCAAACACGGTAATTTGCTCTTTTGCCAAGGCTGCAAATGAGACTGAACTGGCGATAATCGCCCCCAGTAACAGCTTGATTCCAACTTTCATTGTTCTCGTCCCTAGTAAGTCATCTTAGTCTTGAGTATTCGTTATATACTAAACTATATAACGATGAACAAGGATTATCTGTGACTTTTTTGATCAGCAGTAGCCTTTCGCGGGTGAATCAAGGACAATGGCTTTGGCTACAAATGGATAACATGATTATGGATCTTAAAGCACTTCTTACCCTGAATGACGATAGCAAGCTATTTGCTAACCCACGTAGAATCAAATTGTTACAGCAAGTTCAACGTACAGGTTCTATTAGCCAAGGCGCTAAAGAGGCGGACATTAGCTATAAAGCGGCCTGGGATGCTATCAATGATATGAACACGCTTGCAGGGCAAGAGGTGGTGCATAGCGCCAAAGGGGGCAAAGGCGGCGGTGGCGCCAAACTAACCCCTTTTGGTGAACGTCTGTTGCAACTCTATAGCCTGATGGATCAAATGCAGGATATGGCGTTGACCGCCTTAGTGGATGCAGCTGTTCCCATGGGTAGCTTGCAGGAATTGATGGCGCATTTTTCACTGGAAACCAGTGCCCGTAACCAACTGCTCGCCGAGGTGGTCTCACTCCAAGGAGACAGCCTTAGCGATAGCATTCGCCTCAAGTTGGCGGGTAATCAGATTGTAGAAGCGTCGATCACTCACGCTAGCACCGCAAAGTTGGCGCTCAATGTGGGTAAAAAGGTGCTGCTGCTATTTAAAGCGCCATCGGTTTCGATTCAGTTGCACAACGATGATTCCAGCAACAACCAACTGCGCGGTGTTATTTCGCAATTGGTAAAAGGCGATTCACGCACTGAAGTCACCCTCGATATCGGCGGTAATGATGCCGTTTATGCCTCTGTCGGCAACGATACTATCGTCGGATTTAGTCTCGCAGAAGGCGATTACTGCTACGCCTGCTTTACCCCAAGCAATGCCATTATCGCCAGCATGAAATAACTGCTGATAGGTAGCCGTATCCAATACCAAAAAGCACAGCTGACGCTGTGCTTTTTGCCTCATCTTGCTCACGCCGCATCGCTGTTACTGCAAAGCGCCGGTCGCGTCTTGCGGGTTCCCGTGACTGGGCTCATCAGCCGTGATATTGGCAGATGGGGAAACAAGTTCAAACCCAGTCAACCAAGACAGCACTTTATCCTGATGGGTCTCGACCCACTGCTTAGCAAGCTGCTGCGCGGTCTGCCCAGACTGCATTTTGGCTAACATGTTGACCAACTGTTGGTTGCTGATCTGAAAATGATTCAGCAGTTTGATCACTTCATCTGACTGCTGCGCCAACGAACTGCGATAAGCGACGCGAATTTCGGTATTGGGCCACGCACTGCCACCCAAGCTTTTCAGCTTGTCTTTCGGCGGCTGTTTAATTTGCGCCCATGCCGCTTTATTAAACGCTTTATCCTGCACAAAATGCACATGCTGATCTCTGAATACCGCATCTGGGTAGTAGCAGAAGAACAAGCTCGACAACTGCTGCCGATTATTACGTTGCAACAGCATCTGCATCACATCGGTGTCAAACACATGGAAACGGTACTGCTTATCTAAGCCATATGCCGCCAGACGGCGTTTTTCAATTGCCACCGATGCCCAGCCTTGCCCGCCGACCCAGATATCACCCAGACCATCACCGTCGAGGTCAAATTTTTGTGCCGTCTCTTTGGACAGCAACTGGGTGTAGGACAATGAACTTTGCTGCTTCGGCAGACCGATATCGGTGTAACACAAGCCCTGCTCAGCTTGAGATGCCTGTTCCCCCAGTGTGACCGTACCAAACGCTCGTACATAACGACGGATCAGTTCACTGTTATTTTCTACCCACAAATCGGGATGCACATCGACAATGCCATCCTTCTCATCCATGGCGCGAAACACCTGCTCATTGGCCATCGACACCACTGACGCTTTTAACTCAGTGTGCTGATTGATGATCTCCGCCAGAATATGGCTCTTTATCTGCGCCGACGGCCAGTCTAACAGTGCGATATGAATTTCATGCGGCGCAGGTTTACTGTTGCTGGCCACCAGCGGCGAGCTTTCATACGAGCGTTGTTGCTGCAACGACTCAAACAGAAAGCCGTAACCGAAGCCGACAAAGAGAAAAGCAAATACGCCGAACACCCAGTAAGCGGTGCTGCGATTTTGCACTGAACCCGCTCGAGTGTTTAACACCCGCTCGATATCTTGCTCGGTCTGTGACACCTGCGGTTGCTGCGCCTCCGCCACCGGATGGGGTTTTAGATAGCTGAGCAGATTGCGGCAGACTAAGGCGTGGTCGTGGCGAATACGCACATATTTGTCGCGCTCGAAAATAATCAACAGCAGATAGATGACCGCGGCGCCGACAATCAGCGCAAACAGCCCCGTGGACAAGGTCGGTGGTCGAAACACCAGCGAGAAAAACACATTGGTGCCGCCAAGCAGAATCAAAATCACAAACTCTTCCGGCGAAATGCGGTCGCTTTCAATCGTCATCAGCTTATCGCCGATTTTAAACAGCTCTAACAGTTGCTGGCGTTTGCCGTCATCCTGCTTGACCTGAGGCAACATCTCATATTTCAGCTGTTCAAGGTGTTGTTGGTTGCCTGCGAGCTGCCGTAAATTTTTAAATGCGCGTAAAAAGCTGTGCAGATTTCCAAGTACATACTGTTTGATGTTACTGCTGTATTGCTGCTCTGACGCCGAATTGCCCTGCGCCTCCAATACGCCAATAACCTGCTCGCTAAAATCACCGAGTAAACCTTCACGTTCGCGATTAAGCGAGGCAGTACGATCTAGCGCGAAGGTCGCCAACAGTACAAAAAAGACCGTCGATACCGCCAGCAAATCGTAATAGCTGTTAATTGCCGCCGTCGGCATAAACAGAATCCACAACCCGATACTACACACGGCGACGAACAGAAATAGCATCGAAGAACGCAACGGATAACGCAGTCCGAGGAAGATATTGGACGAGACAATCAACACCGATGCGACAGCTTCGTACTGGTTCAGCAAACGCCCTTGCATGACCGCCAGAATCACCACCGCGCCAACCGGCATCAAATACCACAAGGCGCTGATAGACGCGTTGCTGGAGAGAAACACAGATAAGTCATACAGCAAACTGCCCAGCGCTAATATCGCCACCCCAACAAACAGCAACAACAGGAAACTACTGCCACTGACGGCGGGCACCTCGTTACCGGACAATACAAACGCCATGATCAACAATGGCGCGGCCACGGTGCGCACCCCAGCTTCGGTCAATAAACCACAACGAAAATGACTCAGGTTGAGACCGTTGTTGGCCGAAATCGCCGTCCAGTTATCCATGCAACGCATACGGAAATAGCAATTCACGGCCATCGCCAAGCCACCTAATGCGGCGAGGCCGATGGTTTGTAGCATCGGGCTGTCGAGTAACAACCAATCCGCCATATCAATATTGGGCGCAGTCAGCACTAAAAAGCCCGCAAAGGCAGCGCCGGAAAAGACATAGTCACTCAGCGCAATCTTGCGTTTATTGCGTCGTAAGGCGCTGTCGATATAGAAAAATAGGATCGGCCAGGTTTCAAACACCAAAATGGCTATCACATCAAAGTCTTTGGAACGACTTAACGCGGCATATAACAACAAGTGATTGGCACAGATCAGTATGCCGGAGAAGAGGGTCGGCAGTGACAACTTCCGCAGGTTGTCACGGGTTAACACCGCTTTGGCTAACGCCCGTCGCTGATGAAACAGCATCACGGCAACGCACAGCAAGGTACAGACGGCGGCAAACGAATGCGCTACCGCCGCCACATAAAACACACTGGTTTTATCCACCAAGTAGTTGACCACGGGCGGATAGAGCATCCACAAACCAATGGCGACAAACATCAACATGATCGGGTGGCTCATTATCTGGCGTAACGTTAGCGGCAAATCTCTGTCTCCAAGGCGTTGTGGCTAGCGTGAGGTCGATAGTTATCAGTGTAACTAAAAAGTTATTTGATGTGGGGCTTTTTATATGAAAAGCGAATAATGGCTAGGCAGGCGATGGATCATGAAAGAAATGGTCACTTGCCATTGCTTATAAGACGGATATTGAGAGACAACATCCTGTATCGTGTCGTTCATCAGGAAGCCGAAAAACTGGGCAGCAATGCAGTCGTATCAAACTCCCCTGTATTTTGGTCGATTCTGAGCACATCTTCGTGGGCACTCCCTCATTATTAAAAATAATAAACGGCATTAAAATCAATTAGTTAAATTTGAATTCGCAAAATACTAGGTTGGGGAAACGCACATGCGGCGTTTCCCGGATAGTGTATTTGAGGAAAAGCTGATAACTTCTTTTTAATACAAAGAGTTAACAATGCGTATTTTTAGTAATCTAACCTCATAAATGCGCACTAATAATCTGTTAGGCATACACATGAGTTGTGCTCACGACAAAATTGAAGCTGCGTTGGATAGATGGCAAGAGAGCCACTGGTATCTTCATCAGATTGAAGGTAACTATCATGACGCGGACGCTCTTAGGTATTCTATGAATGCCTTTATACGATCTTTGCGGGAAATTCCCGATATGATCAATATGGCACTACAAAACCATGACGGATTTCCTGCGTGGCATAAGCCAATTAGAAAAGAATTAGAGTTAGTAGATCCTCTTTTCTCCAAAATAATCCAGCATCGTCGTCATATCGTTCACAAGTCAATGTTAAAGCCAGAGAGCAAAGCTTTTGTGGCATCTATTAGAGGGTATACGATCAAGATGCAATTTGGTTTTTATGTTGATCCCTTTGAAGATAGCGATCTTGCGATTAAGAGGTTTATCGAGCGCTCTGAGAAAGAGCCAATACTAATGCAGGCTTTAGCGCCAGATGAAGTTCAGGTTTTAGCTCTTATCAGAGAGTGGCACATTGAAGGTTTTGATGAAGAGATAATTGAGTCATTCCGAAATGCTTGGATTAGAGTAACAACCTATTTATCAGATATTCTAGAATTTCTCGGTGGAGAGCGCTTCCCAGAGGGGTTGCCTCCTTGCTTTAGAGACTCTAGGGACTTTAGGTATAAAAATTATCATGGCCTCCAGAAAGAGGCCCAAGCAAATGCCTAACAAAGTCAGCCTGCTGGGGCCGATAGTACTCAAGAAAAGTATGCGTAAGATTCTCGTTTTTCTATCAATCACGCTAATCACAGCATGTGCAGCAGAAACTGAAAGCATGTCTAGTTACTACCCAGAATATGTGGGTGGATACTTCTATCTCGCTGAAGATATGGCCTTGTTTGAAGTTGATGAGCACAACTACAGCTTTTTTGAAAATACTTTGGTAAGCCAGTCTGATTGCTGTGCTAGCGGGAAACGAATAGCTTTGTTACCCAAAGGCACTAAGATCCAAATTCGCGATATTCTTAGGTATATTCAATTTACTAATGATTGTAATGAGGCAATAGGAAGTGTACTCGTTAATGGGAGGCATTTAGACTTTGAATACTTTATAAATTGTAATTATCAAGGCGTTAAACCGGTTGAAGATTTACCGTGGAAACGAGAGTTATAACAAGTTACTTAATTTCGTTAAGGTCATGAGTAACGTAACATCCACAGGACTTCCTACACTGCGTCAACCAATTAGCAATGCACGAACCACTCCATCGCCTTTGTAGTATCTCATAATTAAACAAATCGAGTTGTCCAACAACGAGTTAAGAAGAGTATTACTCCTGTAAGAGCAAGAAGCTAAGCATAAAAAAGCACAGCCTTAGCTGTGCTTTAAGATGCTGAATCAATACTTATTCGATGTCAGCGGCTACATCTGCAGCCGGTGGCGTAGTTCCGTTGGTTTTTAACGGTGCGCTATCTACTGTAGTCCCCTTCACCGCTTTACTGTGGATTGCGCTTTGAGTGATGGCGGCACTACCACTCAATAACTGCTCCAGACCTTCACCCTGCTTGACCATGCCGAGTTCTGACAACATAGCGTCCACCATAGGCGCATTAGCACGATACTTCAGCGCGGCATTGGTGATCTGCTCCGACAGACTGCCTTCGGCACTGACGCCTTCGCCAGCACTAGCGCTGCTGCCTAAGCCGTTATAGCCCTGCAAAATCTTAATACTGTCGATATGTTCCAGAGGTTTCACAGTTTGCGCGATGATGTCTGGCAGCACTTTGAGGATCTGAATCGCTTTTTGAAGCTCAATTTGCTCTAAGCTCAGCACGTTATCGGCTTCGTTGAGCATGCGCTTACCTTCAGCTTCTACCTCATAGCTACGCGCTTTCGCTTCTGCTCTGATGCGCTCGGCTTGGGCACTCGCTTCTGCTTCAGTCACTAACGCTTCGGCGCGAGCTTTCGAGGCGGAGTTCTCCGCTTCTGCGGCCACTTTCACCGCAACGGCTTCACGTTCAGCTTCTTGGCTGGCTTCCAGCACTTCAATCTGTTTCTTACGGTTGGCTTCGGCCAATTGACGCGCGGTGATAACCGCTTCTTCGGCTTCTACTTTCTTACGCTCTTCGCTGGCTGCATCAGCGCGGGCAACGGATTCTTCTTTCGATTTCACCGCCACCGCCACTTGCTTGCTCTGCTCCGCAACTTCAACGGCGCGTTGCTGCTCAATTTGCTTCTCGCGAATGGTTTGCTCTTGATCGATTTTCGACGCTTCAATCGCCTTTTTACGCTCGATTTCGCGCTGTTCGATCACCTGCTCTTTCTCAATCCGTGCCTGTTGAATGGCACGCTCTTTATTGATCTCGGCAACTTCAGATTCACGCGCTTTTTCAGCCGCCTGTTGGGCAATCAGGGTTTTCTGTTCGGCACGGGAGAATTCCAGATCACGTTGCTGCTCCAGTGATGCTTGTTCTTTGGCCTTACTGATATCCAACGATTGTTTGTCAGCTTCGAGATTACGGGTTTCAATCTGAATCCGGGTTTGCTGCTCAATATCGTTGGTTTCTTTGCGTTTTTCCTGAATGATACGCGTCAAACGCGCACGACCTTCGGCGTCAAAGGCGTTATTGGCATCAAAATACTCGAGATTCGTTTGGTCAAAGCCGGTCAGCGACACTGACTCCAGCTCCAAGCCGTTCTTCTCCAGATCGGTTGCGACGTTGTTTTGCACCCGCTGCACAAAGTCGGCCCGCTGCTCATGCATTTCGGTCATGGTCATTTCGGCCGCAACTGCACGCAATACGTCAACGAACTTACCTTCCATCAACTCTTTCACTTGGTCAGAGTCCATGGTGCGATAACCTAAAGTTTGTGCCGCCATCGAGATACCTTCGGTGGTTGGCGCCACCCGCAGATAAAACTCGGCGCGTACATCCACCCGCATGCGGTCTTTGGTGATCAGCGCCGATTTTAGATCGCGGACCACTTCAATGCGCAGTGTGGTCATGTTCACTGGCATCACTTCATGCAATACCGGCAACACGACGGCACCGCCATCTTTAACCACTTTCTCACCGCCTAAACCGGTACGTACAAAGGCGGTTTCTTTGGTGGCACGCTTATACAATTTGGCAAAAATCAAACCAATAGCGAGAATGGCAACCACCACCACGCCGGCAATAATTAACATCAAGCTCAGGTTATCCGTAGTACCTGACTGAACAAATTCGTTCATACGTCCTCTTTTAACTTAATGATGAATGGGAATTGAGTGCTTTCACGATGAAGTGACGTTTGGTTTTTTCGAGTAAGGCGACTTCGGTGCCGGCAGGCAACACGCTGTCATCTTCGGGCGCCACCAAAATGTAATGTTTCTGGCCGAAATCATCGACTAACACTGCTTCGGCAGGCAGTTCTCGCCGAGCTGTGCCAATAGTGATCCGCGCCGATTTGCCCACAAATGAGCGGCTGCTGATGGCGGAAGATTCGTTTTTCGGCAGTAAACGCGCCAATGGCTGGCCAATCATGCGCGTTAACCACAACATGGCCACAATCGCGACCGGTAAGCTGATATAAAGTGGCAACAAAGTGCCAAATAGATTTTGTGCAGTGGCATTCACCACATAGCCGCTGACACTAAAGCTGGTCAACGCCAGAATGAGCCATACCAGAAACGGCAGTTTGGCAAAACAAAGCCAGCCGAGCAGCGCCGTTACGCCATTAGCCGGATTAGCCAGTTCCACGCCGGCATCGGCATCAATGTCGAGATCGACCGGCAACAACTGATCAATCAAATTCCCTAATGAGATGCCCACAAGAGCACCAACACCTTCCACTAGCGCTAGCAACAACATCAAGCACAAGGCACAACTGAAAAGAAAATTCTGATCGCTCAGTAGAAACTCAAACATATGCTCGTTCTTCCATGTGACATAATATGTCAAGTTATCGAAATCGGCTGAAATGTCAACCGAAAGATTAAAAATTCCTTAAAACGTTTTGTACGAGTCACAAACATTCACCCAGCTGATACTGATGCGAAGATTGGCACTCACCCGCAAGGGCAGTATATTACCCTGAGTCGTCAATAAGCCCGTGAAACGGCCTAAAGTTCGACTGTCGAAACAACATTTTTACCAAGCCAGTTTATTGTCTAGGATGCAGCTTGAGAACAAATTTAATCACGCCCGAAGGCTTAGCTAAACTCAGCAAAGAGTTGGATTATTTATGGCGCGAATATCGCCCTGAAATCACCAAAAAAGTGGCCTGGGCCGCCAGTTTAGGCGATAGATCAGAGAATGCAGATTATAAAGAAAACAAGCGCTTACTAAGACAGATAGATTCGCGCGTGCGTTTTTTGCGTAAGCGCATCGAAGCGCTCACCGTGGTCGAATATTCACCCGTTCAGGAAGGCAAAGTGTTTTTCGGCGCTTGGGTTGAAGTGGAAAGTGAGCAAGGTGAAGTGAAGCGTTTTCGTATCGTTGGCCCCGATGAAATTTACGGCGAGAAAGACTACATCTCCATTGATGCACCGATGGCGCGGGCACTACTCAAAAAGGAAGTCGATGATGAAGCCACGGTGAGCACGCCAACCGGCGATAAGCTGTGGTTTATTAATCACATCAGCTATCAAAAGCCAACGGCTTGATACACCAAGATTTCCCCAAAAGAAACGCTCACTTGCACCAAGCAAAGTGAGCGTTTTCAGTATTTGCTACCGCTATTGGCTAAGAAAATAACCCAGATGACAAATAGCGATCGCCACGGTCGCAAATAATCGCCACCACAACTGCGCCCGGATTTTGTTTGGCAATTGCCAGAGCAGCAAACACAGCGCCACCTGACGAGACACCAGCGCAAATGCCTTCTTCCCGTGCCAAGGTACGCGCCATCTGCTGCGCATCCTGTTCTTCTATGTCCATCACCACATCCACACGTGAGGCATCAAAAATACTCGGCAGATATTCTTGCGGCCAACGGCGAATACCGGGAATAGCACTGCCTGCAGCCGGTTGTAAGCCAACAATGGTGACATTAGGGTCTTGATCTTTAAGGTAACGAGACACGCCCATAATAGTGCCGGTAGTGCCCATACTCGACACAAAATGGGTGACCTTGCCATGGGTTTGCTGCCAGATTTCCGGGCCGGTCGTCAGGAAATGGGCATTGGCGTTATCTTGGTTATTAAACTGATCCAACACCTTACCTTTGCCTTCCGCTTGCATCGCTAACGCCAAATCGCGCGCTTCTTCCATATTGCCCACCAGCAGCAGCTTGGCACCATAGGCTTGCATGGCATCTTTACGCTCTTGGGTGGAATCCTTCGGCATAATCAACGTCATCTTATAGCCTTTAATAGCGGCCGCCATCGCCAGCGCGATGCCGGTATTGCCACTGGTGGCTTCAATCAGTGTGTCGCCGGGTTGGATCTCTTGCCGTTGCTCCGCCTGCACAATCATATTTAACGCTGCACGATCTTTAACTGAGCCCGCCGGGTTATTGCCTTCAAGCTTCAACAGTACCGTTGCAGAGCCACAATCTAACCGCTGCAGACGTACCAGCGGCGTTTGCCCAATGCAGGCTTCAATAGTCGGAAAGTCAGACACAGCAATGGTCCTTAATTAAATTAGACACAAATAAGCGATGTCCTATTCTAAGACTGATGTGATTCACAAACACGATGAATATGGTGCGCCACATACAATAAATCGCTCATAGTTATTCCAAAAAGCTCTAGATATGCACCTTCTTATAAAAATTAACTTCTATTAATCTATATCGCAACACACTGGTATCGTTGCCAGATTAAGGAGTAAACATGTCAGTTAAATTGATAAAGGCAATGCTGGGAACCCTGTTGCTGGGCACCTCACTCAATGTGGCTGCTGCAGATCAGACCCTGCTGAATTCCTCTTACGATATCGCACGGGAATTGTTCAGTGCCTATAACCCAATGTTTGCCAAACACTGGGAAGAGAAAACCGGTAAAACAGTTGAAATCAAGCAATCCCATGCTGGTTCATCGGCACAAGCACGTTCTATTTTGCAAGGGCTGCCGGCCGATGTGGTGACCTTCAACCAAGTGACTGATGTCCAGATTTTGGCGGATCGCGGCAAGTTGATCCCAGCGAATTGGCAACAACTGCTGCCAAACGCTAGCTCGCCTTACTATTCCACCATCGCGTTTTTGGTACGCAAAGGTAATCCAAAGCAGATCAGCGACTGGGGCGACCTAGCAAAAGACGATGTGAAGCTGGTATTTCCGAACCCGAAAACCTCTGGTAACGCTCGCTACACCTATTTGGCTGCCTTAGG
The DNA here is from genome assembly GCF_000753795.1 of Shewanella mangrovi. Lineage (GTDB taxonomy): Bacteria > Pseudomonadota > Gammaproteobacteria > Enterobacterales > Shewanellaceae > Shewanella > Shewanella mangrovi. The sequence goes on along the minus strand of NZ_JPEO01000005.1, from coordinate 35,716 downwards.
TTATGCGCAAAAGCAGTATGGCAAAGATGACCAAGCTGCACTGGATAAATTCCTGAAGAAATTCCTCGCCAACGTTGCCGTATTTGATACGGGTGGCCGCGGTGCAACAACCTCGTTCGTTGAACGTGGTATTGGTGATGTGCTGATTACCTTTGAATCTGAAGTGAACAACATTCGTCAGCAATATGGCAGCGACGACTATCAAGTCGTGGTACCAAAAACCTCTATTTTGGCTGAGTTCCCGGTTGCAGTCGTTGCCAAGAACGCCAAACGTAACGGTAATGAAGCGCTGGCCAATGAATACCTGAGTTACTTGTACAGCGAACCGGCACAACGTCTGCTGGCAGGCTTTAACTATCGTGTTCATAACGACAAAGTCAAAGCGGAATTTGCCGAGAAATTCCCAGAAGTTGACCTGCTGACAGTAGAAAGCATCATCGGTGGTTGGGATAACGCCATGAAGACGCAGTTTGCCAGCGGCGCTAAGCTCGACCAATTGTTAAAACGCTAAGTCCTGCAATTGTCGAACTGCGAAAGTGACCCGGGCTCAGCCCCGGGTCTCATAGCTTGTAGGCGACAAGCATCGGCGCAAGATCAGACGGGCAAAGGTTTATCTCAGTTAACGTAATGCGGTGGCTAACTCTGTGATTTTTAATAATGGGCGCATACGCCATAAACGGGTACTTCCTGGATTCAGCATCAGCTTAGGTGTGTCGTTGCTGTTTGTCAGTTTGATCCTGTTACTCCCCACCACAGGACTCATTATGCAAACCAGTGCAATGAGTTGGTCTGAGTATTGGGGCGTAATTGCTGATCCGCGGGTGGTGGCCAGCTATCGTGTCACCTTACTGTCAGCACTGGCGGCCTCGGTGTTTAACGGACTGTTCGGTCTGTTGCTGGCATGGGTATTAGTCCGTTACGAGTTTCCCGGCAAGCGTCTACTCGATGCGTTGGTGGATCTGCCATTTGCGCTGCCCACCGCAGTTGCGGGCATTACCTTGGCAACCTTGTATGCCGAGAACGGCCAGATTGGTAGCCTGTTGGCGCAAATCGGTATCAAAGTGGCCTACTCGCCGGTGGGCATTGTAGTCGCCATGGTATTTACCAGCATTCCGTTTGTAGTGCGTACCGTGCAGCCTGTACTGGAAGAACTATCGCACGACGAAGAAGAAGCGGGCATGACCCTTGGAGCTTCGGATCGCGCTGTGTTCTGGCGCATTATTCTGCCCTCACTGTGGCCCGCACTCGTCGTCGGCACGGCGCTGTCGTTTACCCGAAGTCTTGGTGAATTCGGCGCGGTGATCTTCATCGCTGGCAACATGCCTTATATCAGTGAAATTACCTCACTGATGATCTTCGTTAAGCTACAAGAATTTGATTTTGCGGGCGCCAGTGCCATTGCTTCAGTGGTGCTAATGACCTCGCTGTTATTACTGTTGCTGATCAACCTCTGGCAAGCGCGCTACTTGCGCCGAATTCGCGGACGTTAAGGAGCGCAGATGAACACATTTAAACCTTCAAGAGTCGGTGATGCGCCGCTCATCAAATGGAGTCTCATCACACTGGCAGTGTTACTAAGCTGCCTGATGTTGTTGGTGCCGTTAGCGAGTATTTTTCAACAAGCCTTTGCGGGCGGCTGGCAGCTTTATATAGAGCACTTAAGTGATGCCGACACGCTGCACGCAATTGGCCTGACCTTGATAGTTGCGGCACTGACCGTCCCAATCAACTTAGTGTTTGGTGTGCTACTGGCGTGGAGCGTAACCCGCTTTGAATTTCCCGGCCGTAAAATTCTTATCACGCTGATTGATATTCCGTTTGCGGTATCACCAGTCGTTGCGGGCCTGCTGTATCTGCTGCTCTATGGCAACAGCGGCTGGCTCGGGAGTTGGTTGTTTGAACACGATCTACAAGTGATGTTCGCTTGGCCGGGAATAGTCATGGTGACCATTTTCGTCACTTGCCCGTTTGTAGCGCGCGAGCTGATCCCGCTGATGCAGCAGCAAGGCGCGTCAGAAGAGGAAGCGGCTGTGATTTTAGGCGCTTCATGGTGGCAACTGTTTCGCCGCGTTACTCTGCCCAACATTAAGTGGGCATTGATTTACGGCGTCATTCTCACCAACGCCAGAGCCGTCGGCGAATTTGGCGCCGTGGCAGTAGTGTCCGGTAACATTCGCGGGGAAACCAACACCCTGCCATTACACGTACAGTTGCTGTATGAGGATTATCAGGCCGAAGCCGCTTTTGCCAGCGCCTCGCTGCTGGCACTTATCGCCCTCTTTACCCTGCTGTTAAAAGCCATTGTCGAATGGCGCCAACAACGCAGTTTATCCGCCCATCATGATAATGAGCAGAGCCAATTATGAGTATTCGTCTTACTAATATTTCCAAGAAATTTGGCCAGTTTCAGGCGCTTTCTCCTCTCAATCTAGACATTGAAGAGGGAGAAATGATCGGTCTGCTCGGGCCGTCAGGTTCAGGTAAAACCACGCTGCTGCGGATAATCGCCGGACTCGAAGGCGCCGATAGCGGCCAATTGCATTTTGGTGACCGGGACGTCACTCAGATCCATGTTCGCGAACGTCGTGTTGGCTTTGTCTTTCAAAACTATGCGCTGTTTCGTCACATGACCGTGGCCGAAAACGTCGCCTTTGGCTTACAAGTGATGCCACGTAAACAACGCCCATCTGCCGCCGAGATTAAGCAACGGGTAACGCATCTACTGGAGACGGTCCAACTGGCACATCTGGCGCAGCGCTATCCTGAACAGCTTTCGGGTGGGCAGAAACAACGTATTGCCCTCGCCCGCGCCTTGGCTACGCAACCGGAAGTATTACTGCTTGATGAGCCTTTTGGTGCGCTCGATGCCAAAGTGCGTAAAGAGTTACGCCGCTGGCTGCGCACACTGCACGATGAACTGAAATTCACCAGCGTGTTTGTTACCCATGATCAGGATGAAGCGCTGGAGCTATCTGACCGCGTTGTGGTGATGAGCAACGGCCACATTGAGCAAATCAATACACCGGCTGAGCTCTATGCACAGCCAAATAGCCGCTTTGTGTTTGATTTTCTCGGCAACGTTAACGTGTTTAACGCCAACTGGCAGCAACCGCGCTGGCAAAACGATGCCGCATTTTTAGTACCGCCAGAGCAGCCAGAGTTACAACAAAGTGGCGCTATCTATGTGCGAAGCCACGAACTTGAGTTGGCTGACAAGCCCAACAGTCAAGCCTGCCTGCCGTTCGATATTGTGGCCATAACGCCGATTGGCGCTGAAGTCAGGTTGGAATTGGCACCACGCGGTTGGCACAGCGACGAGTTATGGGAAGCCAGATTTACCCACCAACGTCTAAAGCAACTGGGCTTAGAAAAAGGCAGCCAAGTATTTGCAACGCCGCAAACCGGTTACTTTTTTGGTGCCGAAGGCGACGGCGCCCCAATACGACTCAACTGGCCATTCTTGCCGCCTGGCAGCTTAGTGTTTGATATCTAACGAGCAACTGCCGTTTACAGAAGCCACTGCCACCAGCAGTGGCTTTTTTAGGTTTGACGGGTAAAAGGCCAAGATTCAGCGGTTGAATTATTAGCAACAACGGGATAAGTAGTGGAAAAAGCTGAGATTTGGAGCGGGTGAAGGGAATCGAACCCTCGTATGCAGCTTGGGAAGCTGCCGTTCTACCATTGAACTACACCCGCGCGCAGAGCAGCGGGACGCTGTGTGCTTAAATTACTGCAACCCAGAAAATTGTCAAGCAGGTCATTAAGTTAAGGTCGCGCTTAAGTTGACTAGCGGCGATTTTATCGACGCGCTAGCCACTTCAATCCGCATCAGCCTTGGTACACCGGCAGAATATTGGCCATCGATAACAGATGGCATACCGCAGTTAACACACCGAACAGAATCACAATCACGATCAGCGCAGTACCACCTGGCACTTTAAAGCCCTTGGCTTCGGCAAACATCTGCCGCGAGCGATAGGCCATCAACGCAGGCACAATCACGGCCCAAATGGTGGCCGCCAAGCCAGCAAATCCAATCGCAATCAAAAAGCCGTTAGGGAACAACACGCCCATGATGGTTGGCGGTACAAAGGTCACCAATGAGGTTTTAGTACGACCGCTACGGCTATCGTCAAATCCAAACAGATCGGCCACATAGTCAAATAAGCCCAGCGTTACCCCAAGAAATGAACTGGCCACTGCAAGGTTAGCAAACAGTGTCAGCATGCTATTCATCAGCTCGCTTTCGACGACGTTTTGCAGCGCGCCGACCAACACGCCCATGTTGCCGCCAGCGGCGATTACCTCGCTGAATGAGGAGCGGCTGAGGTTACCCATAGTGGCAAACATCCAGCCAAGATAGATAACTAACGCAAACACAGTGCCGATACTAATCGCCTTAACGATAGTCTTTGGCTGACGGCCGTAGTACTTCACTAGCGATGGCACATTGCCATGATAGCCAAAGCTGGTTAGCCCAAACGGAATGGCCGCCCACAGATATGGGGAAAAAACTTGTTCGCCATCCGGTTGCCACAACTTAACCGGATCGACTTCTAGCCACAGATTACCAATCGCCAGTACAAAGGAGATCACCATGCCGCCAATCATAATGGTGGTAAAGCGATCCACCGCTTTAGTGGAGATCATCACCACTGCCGCTAATACAATGGCAAACACCAGTGCCGCCATACTTTGCGGCAAATCGATGCCGGAAAATGCTATAGCGTGATTAACGATAGAGCCGCCACCACTAATGTAGGCGTAAGTGAGAATGTAGAGTACAAAGGCGATAGAGGCACCGTTGACCACGCGCCAGAACTGGCCGAGGGTTTTGCGGGTTAAGGTATCGAAACTGGCACCCGGTTCAAAATGCAGGTTAGTTTCTAGCAACAGTAAGCCTGACATCCACATACAAAACCAAACGCCGATTAACATCAGCGCGGCATAGCTAAACCACATACCGGCGCCGGTCACTGGCAGCGAGAACATACCGGCACCAACCGTGGTACCGGCAATAATCATCGCCCCGCCGAGTAGCGAACGCGGCTTTTCAGGGCTGTTGCTGTGCTTCATCAACTCTCCTGTTGGACTTCCGCACTGGCAACAATTGTTTGACGAACTTGGGGCGTCAATAACTGGTTAACTAGATCGCGCACGGCGGAAATCTCTTCCATATTGTTGTTATTGTTGAGATACCCAAGCTCTTTCAACTTAATGCTGAGCATTGAGTACAACTTCTTGTCGTAAAATTCCGGTGCTGTAATACCATGCAGACGGCCGAGTCGACTGGCCAGCAGATGGCTTTCTGATTCTAAATCACCACGCTCGATTTGCGGCTTGGCAGCGAGCAGGTTGAAGATAATGGCGTAGCGCTGCAGCGTTTCGCTCATTACTTCCGCCAACAGTGTCAGCGGCAATTCACCTTCTGGCGTCACACGCCATTGCTGTTCATCACCACTGATAAAGCCCATTGCAGCAAATCGTGCCAGCAACTTATCGGCATAATCCTGTATCTGTTGGCAGCCCATAAACAGTTCTGCTTTCAACAATGGATACAGACGTTGCAGCACCTGATGCATCTGTTCGCGATTACTGTTTTCAAAGCCAATCAGGCAACATGCTAACAATGAGGGGATCGCAAACAGATGAATGATGTTGTTTCGGTAATAAGTCATGGTTACCGCAACATTTTCATCAATGGACACTATATCGCCAATGCCATCATTTTGAATACAGAATTTTTTCAGTTCTAAGCCCTGCTGCAACAAACTGGCGCCATCACCTTCAGCGACGGAGATAAAACCGGTATAAGGAACCTCTTTCAACAGGTCGAGATAGAAGTTGAGCTGATGCTCCAACTTGCCGCGCTCCAGCGCATTTTGTTCGGTCGCCAGTAGCACAGTACTGGTCAGCGTTACTGCGGTCGCAGCGGCCGCATTATTGATTCGGGTCATCACCTTGTTGGCGAGGCCGTTCACCGCCGGCGTTAACCAAGCAGGTTTTTGTTCAAGTTCCGCATTAACTTGGGTGCGCCATTCAGGCTGTAAGTCCGTAAGAAACTGCTGCAGATTGATCGGCTCACCAAAGTTCACATAACCCTGACCAAAGTTGCCGAGTTTGCGCACCGCGCCAAGCACCTGCCACACCGACTCTTTCTTCTTCTCTTTACCGCGTAGCTCTTTGAGGTACGTGGCCACTTCCATCACATGGTCATAACCCAAATAGACTGGCACTAAGGTCACCGGCCGCTCGATACCGCGCAATACTGAGTGCATGGTCATGGCCAACATACCGGTTTTAGGCGCCAACAAACGTCCGGTACGCGAACGACCACCTTCAGTGAAGTATTCCACGGAGTAGCCTTTGGCAAACAAACGATCCAGATATTCTTTAAACACCGCGGTGTAGAGCTTATTACCGTTGAAACTACGGCGAATAAAGAAGGCGCCGCCACGACGGAACATAGGCCCGGCGGGCCAGAAGTTGAGGTTGATACCCGCGGCAATGTGCGGTGGCACCATCCCTTGGAAATAGAGAATATAAGACAGCAGCAAGTAGTCCATATGACTGCGATGGCACGGTACATAGACAATTTCGTGGCCATCGTGATGCAGTTGACGGATCTGCTCAGCGCCTTTGATATTGATGCCGCTATAGAGCTTATTCCACAACCACGTCAGCAAACGCTCCGAGACGCGAATTAAGCCATCGGAGTAATCAGCGGCTATCTCATCGAGATATTTCTCCGCAATATGACGCGCTTCCGATGATGAAATCTTTTTTGATGCAGCTTCTTCGTCAATTGCATGCTGAATATTATCGCTGCGCAGCAACTCAGCAAACAGCGCTTGGCGGTTCGGTAATACCGGCCCCGTCATCACCTTGCGTTGGCGACGGAAATGCACTCGTGCAACACGTGAGAGTTTGTGCGCGATAGTTTCGTCGGTACCGTGTTGTTCGGCCATCAGCTTCACTGACACGGCATTGGAAAACTGCACAAAGTTATCGCGGCCAAGAAAGAGGATCATCAAAAACTTACGCAGCCAGCTTGGGCTTTCGCGTTCGAACACCGCGGCGCGCATGGTGTCGTCTTCTTTACCCGGCGTTCGGCCCCAGTAAAGGCTGACGGGGACCAACTGCACATCTAACTCTGGTTGCTGCTTATGCAGATTGAGCAACTGACTAAAGGTGCTCAAGTAAGCCTGATCTTGCTTACGCGCCCCAAAAAGTGGTTTGGCGCCTTCTAAACACATGACGCGAGGAATGGTGTGGTCGCCCACCATCAACGGCTGGTAGGGACTCGGTAATCCCAACTTGTCGGTGACGTCTGCCAGCGCGGCTTTATCACTGCAAGATTCCGTCTTCATCACATATACCACCGGCCGCTCACCATCGAGGTTCAAATCAGCAAATGGTTCCTGTGGCACCACGACGGTATGCACCAATTTACGTTGCAGCCAGCGAACAGAAGAAAGCCAGAATGAGGTATGAGTTGACATGTTTTAATAAAACCTACTTTTGATACCCCATAGAATACCAGAATCCGCTGAGGGTGCGCCAACGTGTTGCTAACTGGTTAATAGTTGCACGAAAAAAAATACTGTATATACTGACAGGTACTGTATGAAAAAACAGGATTAACCATGAGACCTCTGACGCCAAGACAATCGCAGATCTTAGATCTGATTAAGCGCAACATTGCCGAAACTGGTATGCCACCCACACGGGCAGAAATTGCGCGTCGTTTAGGCTTTAAAAGTGCTAATGCTGCCGAAGAACATCTGAAGGCCTTAGCCAAAAAAGGCTGTATCGAGATTATGCCGGGCACTTCGCGTGGGATTCGTTTACCACAAGAAGAACTCGCAGAAGAAGAACAAGGCCTGCCACTGATTGGTCAGGTTGCTGCAGGCGAGCCGATACTCGCACAAGAGCATATTGAACAGTTCTATCAAGTTGATCCTATGATGTTTCGTCCAAGCGCCGATTTCCTGCTGCGGGTACGCGGCGATAGTATGAAGAATATCGGCATTCTTGAGGGCGATTTGCTGGCGGTGCACAAAATGCAGGAAGCCCGTAATGGCCAAGTGGTGGTAGCGCGTGTCGAAGATGATGTCACCGTAAAGCGCTTTGAACGTAAAGGCAATGTGGTCTATCTGCATGCTGAAAACGACGCCTATAAACCGATAAAAGTCGACCTCAGTGAGCAAGCACTTACCATTGAAGGTTTAGCAGTTGGCATTATTCGTAACGGAGATTGGCTATGAGTATGTTGCAGGGGAATGCACCACGTCATCCGGGATTATGGCAGGATGTCGACAGTCAACTTAACGATGTTGGCGTCTCTAATCTACCTTCCAGCAGTAATGGTCGTCGCGAGCTACAACAGCTTAGCAGCCAACTGGCACAACTCAGCCAACAAGGGCGTTGGATTGTGCTGATTAATCCGGGCTTCGCTGGTTACAAAACGATTTTGGCGAATGCCGGCGTCAGAATGGATCGCGTCCTGCAAGTCCATGCCCGCGACGAAGTAGAAGCCTTGTGGGCAACCGAACGTGCTTTGACTAGCGGCACTACCAGTGCAGTAGTGAGTTGGGTTGAGCAACTGGACCACAAAGATAAGCGTCGTCTGCAACTGGTAGCCAAGAGTGCGCGCGCTTTGGGCATAGTGTTAGAAACCCATGCGGCCACCGAATTGCAATCGAGCTGCTGGCTGCAAGCAGTGCATTAAACAATGCGGCAGAAACAACAAGGCCGTGCAGAGTCAGAGGCTGCACGGCTTTTTTATGCGCTTAACTAAGCGTTTTATCTTTATTGCTTCATCCAAGCGCCGGGCTTAGGCGTAAAAAACACTGTCGTATGTTCTGGCGCTGGGCAATCGGCTAAACGCGCGTCTTCCCCGAGTAAAATCCAGTTTTCACGGTGCGCTTCGCCCATGTCACGACCTTTGCTCATATCAAAGCAATGCAATTCTTCGGTGGACGGCACTAACAAATAACGGCTACTGCCCTGTTGTTGCCAGCGCCAAGCATTGCGTTCTTGCTGTTCCACTGGCGCCAGATAGCTGAAGTGCGTAATGTCGATCGGCGAGAACAGAATAAACTGCTCTTTGAAATCGATAAGCCCCAGTTGGCCATCATCCCCAATCACCTCGGCAGTATGCTGCATCACATCTTTAGGAGTACGCATATGCTCCAGCAATGCATAACCCCAAGTGGTATAGAGCGCCCAACCAAAGATGGTAATCACGCCTGCTTGCAACAGCGCCGGCTGCTTCCGCGATACCAGTAGCAACACTAACCAGCCAATGGCCATCGTCAGCGTGAAATAGCCAACATGGGTTAAATCATCGGTGTAGTCAGCTAACTTTTTCACAATGGCGGGATGCTCACACATCGCACCAATCGCCAATACCAAAATGACAATGCCGAGCAGCCACATTAGCCCCTGTAGCAGACGCTCAAACCAACGGCATTCTTTTACCTGTTGCAACGCTGCGGCGAATGCCAAACAGGCCATCGGCAATGCTGGCAAAATATAGACGTTACGTTTACCCGGACTGATACTGAAAAACAGCACCACTAAGGCGACCCAAATGAGTAGAATTGCAATCCGCGGATCGGCTTTAACGCTGGCCACCAATTTCTTCCAATACGCAATCGCCAGCAATGGTAACGGCAGCCACAACCAAGGGATAACGGAAAAAATAAAGAAGTACCAAGGCTTAATATGGTGCCAAGCGGCAACGTAGCGGTGACCCGTTTGCTTGAACAGTATGTTGTTCATATAGGCCAGATGCTGCGCATCACCTGAGGTCATAACAGTCACCACCATTGGCACTAACCAACATGCAATGACCGCTAACATCACCACCGGCCCCAACGCCGCTTTCCAACGCCAGCTATCGCGATAAAGGCCTTTGCGCCAGGCATAAATAGCCAGAGGCAATAACATCAGTAATGGCAGGAAGCCCACGCCTTTGGTAATGACGCCGAGCCCCATAAAGGCCCAAGCGATAAAATACCAGCGCCAACTTGGACCAGTGAAAAAATGGCGAATAAGGCCGTAACAACCCACAGTGATCCAACACATCACCATGGCATCGATCTGGGCATTTTTTGATTGGATCAAAAACTGCGGCACCAGCATCAACAACAGTGCGGCATTACGTCCAGTGCGCACGTTCCACAGGCGCGCACCGAGATCAAACACCAACATTGTGGTGAGCAAGCCACAGAGCGCATTGGGAATTAAAAAGGCGAGTTGCAGATTACCAATCAGCTGATAGCAGAGCGCAATGGCCCACATAAACACAGGAGGCTTATCGGGGTAAAACTCACCGCCTCGCGATGGAAAGAGCCACTGACCGCTTGCGACCATTTCTCGCGCAACTTCGACGAAACGCGGCTCGTCGGCAGGCCAAGGTGAACGTAAACCGACGCCTAGCAACATCATTATCAGGGTAATGATGAAAATGGCCCAGAACGTACGGCGATAATCGTCAGACTCAAAATAGCTTTTCAACAGGGTCATGATTGCGTCTCTTTATCATCGGCTTCTGCCAGAATGTCAGCCACCGTAGGCTGCACGCGACGGCGATATAGATAAGTACCAATAAGGCTGGAAGCGACCAACAGAATGCAACTGAACATCAGTGTAAAATGGTCGGAGAAACCAATACCCGCACCGGCGCTGGCAAAGATAAAGGTTTGCGGCAAATAGCCAATAAAACTGCCGAGGAAAAATCCGCTTGAAGGAGTGTGGGTCGAGCCAGCCAGCAGGTTGGTGACTAAGTTACTGCCCACAGGTAAAAACCGAATAATAATGACTTTAAGCCACGTTTTATGGCAGATAAATTGTTCAAATTTCTTGGTTTTTTTACCGAAGCGGCGAGTAATAATACCCTTAATGGTAAAACGGGCCAGATAAAAGGTCACGCCACAGCCCACAATCGCGGCCATCGCGGCCATCAGCGTGCCTAACGCCGTTCCTAAGGTGTAACCATATACCAAGGCAACTAGTTGCCGAGGTCCTCCCACCGCCATAAACAATACTGCACAACCAAAGACCAGTGCATCACCGCTGATCCCTTCTTGGTTGATCAGTGCAGCAACCCATTGCTTATCAGTCAAGTGTTCAAACCAACCACTCTCCACCAGCAACGCCAGCAGTACAAAGATCAGTACCGTAAACAGCGATTTACCAAACTGCTTACTTGTCAGCAGAGATACTAGTTTCAATCTGTTTGATCTCCGCAATCTTGGCACGACGGATTAACCACATAACACCCAGAATATCGACGATGCCGACCCAAGCACGGTTCCACGCAGTGTATTTAGACACACCCACCTGACGATCACGATGGTTAACCACTGAAATCTGCACTTCGCCGCCCATACGTCGTACGAGTGCCGGAATATAGCGATGCATATGATTAAAATAAGGCATCTTGATGAAGGTTTCGCGTGGGAACAGCTTTAAACCACAGCCGGTATCTGGCACACCATCATGCAACATGGCGTTACGTACCTTATTGGCAAAGCGTGACTGGAAACGTTTCCAAGCCGTGTCCTTGCGATTCTTGCGATAACCCGCAACGCAAAAGTCTGCTGCCTTGATCTGCTTGGCAAGCTCAATCATGGCGGGAATATCTGCCGGGTCATTCTGACCATCAGCATCCAGCGTCACAATCCACTCACCTGCTGCCTGACGTACACCAGTCCACACCGCAGTACTTTGTCCAGTGCTCTGTTTGTGAATTACGGCTTTGGCGGCACAACCCAATGCATTAGCTGTGTTCACCACTTCTGCTGCAGTACCATCAGTACTACCATCATCAACAACAATCACCTCAAACGGCGTCAGCTTGTTAAGTGCTTGATGAATTTCGGTAATGAGCGGACCTATATTACCCGTTTCATCTTTGGCAGGAATTACTACAGAAATCAAAAACTTGCTCCTAAATACTCAAGTCAAAGCAGCGCTTGCTCTTCAACTTGAAAAGCGGCGATTGCATTACCAAAACAGCACAAATGTAAATGCAACGGCATATAAAGCACCCAATTCGGCCAGATATTTTACCGAATCTCAAGAATGCTTTTATGACACGTTACAAGAAATTTAGTTCTGCTGTGCTAAAACTCTTATTCTTTCAACCAGCTACCATCATTTAGTGGTCGTACCCACGCCTGGCTAAACCAGTAGTAACCGGACTGTGACTTGCTGGGCGCGGTGCAATTGTACCTTGAACGGCCCGCAGGCAAAGGTTTTTCCGCGCGAATAACAAAGGTGTGGTCGTCAACCCACGTTGGCAGTTGCTTACCTTGCCCCTGAATAAAACAAGCAAACTGCGATTTTTGAATATCATCCAACTTCAGCGATACGCGTAACTCTGGACGATTTTGTGTTGCCGTCAGTTGCGGATTTTCAGGCGTTTGCGCCACAACCGGCATATTCAAAGACATCAGTTTAATCTTCAGCGTCTCCATGTTGGCGTAAGCACCCGCAACCGGAAAACGCGGGATCGCCGTCAGAGATGAGTATTCACCTGCCGCACCGCTTTGCTGTCCTAAGGCAACATAGCCCATCTGTGTCAGCAGTTGCTGCAATGCGCTGTTGTATTCGCCATACGGATACGCCAATGTTTTTACACTTTGACCCGTATGTTGTTTGATCGCCGCTTCAGTACGCTCAAGGTTAGCTTTAATACGCGCCAGCCACTGCTGCTCTGTCTCATGGTTTTCACGACGGATAAGATGGTCATGTGCCCAAGAGTGATTCGCAATCGTAGCCCCATGCTGCGCTAATTGCTGTAGTTGCGGCCAATCCATCATTTCACCAAAGCCTTTTTCAATTGGCTCTATGGCAACAAACAGGGTGTAAGGGAAACCGTATTTTTGCAAAATCGGTGCAGCATTTTCAGCGATACTGCGATAGCCATCATCAAAGGTAATCGCCACTGTTTTCGCTGGTAATGAGCGCTTCTGTCTAATTGACTCAATCACGTCTGCAAGCGGCACCACATGAAATTGTTGTTCCGCCAGATACTGCATCTGTTCGGCAAATTGTGCTGGTGACACACTGGTAACGGCCGGAGAGGTTTCAGAAACATGATGATACTGTAGAATAACGGCAGCCTGCACAGCAGATATTTGCGTGGTAACTACCAGCAGCAATGCCGAAAACAACGTTTTGAATCCCATGAAGAATCTCCGAACCTAATGAGTAAACAGCCAGTGCCACAGCCAAGCAATCGCCACAAAAAACTTCTGGCACTTGCGCTGCCAATGATTTTATCCAATATCACAGTGCCACTCTTAGGTTTGGTCGATACTGCGGTCATTGGCCACTTGAGCGATGCCGCCTATCTAGGTGGCGTGGCGGTGGGGTCGACGATTATAACATTGATGCTGTGGTTGATGGGATTTCTGCGAATGTCGACCACTGCATTAGTTGCGCAGGGTTTTGGCCGCCGGGATAACCCTGCGCAGTTGCAGATTTTATTACAGTCGTCACTTATCGCACTCTTCTTAGGCGCACTGTTTTTATTGCTGCAATGGCCGGTGTGGCAGCTGGCGATGCAGTTTAACGATGCCAGTAACGATGTGGTGCAATATGGTCATGCCTATTTTAGTGTGCGTATTTGGGGTACACCCTTTGCGCTACTCAACATGGTACTGCTCGGTTGGTTGATGGGGCGGCAGCAACCTAAGGCCGCAATGTGGCAATTGATCATCACCAACAGCGTTAATATCGCGCTCGACTTACTGTTTGTGGTCGGCTTCGGCTGGGGCGTGAAAGGGGCGGCGCTTGCATCCGTTATCGCCGATATTATCAGTACACTGGTAGCACTGTTGATAGTAAAAAATGCCCTTTCATACCTAGGGAATATCGCCATCAAGCCGCTATTGGCGGCATTAAAATTGGTGGATTTCAGCCGCCTACTAAGACTTAACCGCGATATTTTTATTCGCAGTCTGTTCCTGCAGCTCACCTTTGCTTTTATTACCTTCGCTGGCGCCAGCCTGGGGGATAATACCGTTGCCGCCAACGCAGTCATGCTGAATCTGTTGTTGCTAATTTCCTACGCCCTTGACGGCATTGCCTATTATGCGGAAGCCGAGGTTGGTCGCGCTGCTGGTGAACACAACTACCCAGAGCTTTATGCCACCGTCAGCTTAGCATTCAAGTGGTCAGCCGCTATCGCCCTGTTATTTTCGCTGGCATTTTGGTTGGAGGGAGATGGGCTTATCCGCTTGCTAACGTCGATTGACGACGTCGTGCTTGCTGCCACGGCGCTGCGGCCATGGCTAGTGGTGTTACCCATTTTATCCTTTGGCTGTTATCTGTTTGATGGTGTGTTTATCGGCGCTGCCAAGGGCCATACCATGCGCAATAGTATGATGATCGCCAGCTTGTTGGTGTTTGCGCCATTATGGTGGTTTAGCCAATCTTGGCACAACCAAGGACTATGGTTAGCGCTTGCGGGGTTTATGCTGGCTCGCAGTGTCACCCTTGGAGGTTACTACCTTTGGCGCCGAGAACGCTTTTTGGAACCTTAAATGACCAATAACAAAAAAGGCGCCCGAGGCGCCTTTTTTAATGGGAACAATCCATTATTGGAAAGAGTGTTCACCATGTTGGTGATCGGTCGCATCTGTCACGGCGGTCAACTCACCGGCAAAACGCTCCAACATCTGCTTTTCAATGCCATCTTTCAACGTGACATCTACCATTGAACAGCCGTTACAACCACCGCCGAACTGCAATACGGCGACGCCGTCTTCGGTCAGTTCCACCAGCATGATGTGACCACCATGGCTGGCTAACTGCGGATTGATTTCGGATTGAATCATATACTCAACACGGTCACGCAGCGGCGCATCGTCAGCAACTTTACGCATTTTCGCATTAGGCGCTTTCAGGGTGAGCTGTGAACCCAGTTGATCTGTGGTCAGATCGATACTGGCTTCTTCTAAAAATGGCGCGCTTTTCTCGTCAACCATCGCATTGAACCCATTGAATTCAATTTCGATATCGTCAGCTTCAACCGCATCTGGTGGGCAGTAAGATACACCACACTCAGCCTGAGGGGTTCCCGGGCTAATAACAAAAACGCGAATATTAGTGCCTTCTGGCTGGTCAGCCAGCAGCTTCACAAAGTGAGCCTGAGCTGCTTCAGAAATACTGATCATGAAAACCTGCTCCATCAGGATAAACCTGAGTGATTTAGTAAGAATTGACCCTATGATACTCCTGATAAACGCCGCTTTGTAGCCCCATTAACTAACGAAACGGCATAGAACCATCAAAAATGCACTATACGGAGCTTAACCAACTTATTCCTTTAAGGCGGGGGCTTCAGCTCTTGCTAAACACCATGCTTGAATATGCGGTGCCGAAGGACTGAGGACTCGGGCAATGGCATCAATGGTGCTGCCCGTCGTGACCACATCATCGATTAACGCGATTCGTTGGTAAGGTGACGCCCGCCTGAGCGCAAATGCATCTGCAAGATTTTGCCGTCGCTGCTTTCCCGATAACTGTGCCTGCGCTGGCGTATGCGCTACCCGCAGCAGCAACTGATCGTCCATCGGAATCTGTAAGCGCTTTGAGAGTGCATCTGCGATAAGCCAAGCTTGATTATAGCCACGCGCAATAAGACGTTGGCGATGCAGCGGCACCGGAATTAACACCTGTGGCAACGTCAGTAATTCATTCTGGCAGAGATGTTCGATGCGTTTAGCCAAGGCTTCAACCAGTGCTGGCAATGCCGCAAACTGCGCCTGATATTTAATGGCGGGGATTAACTGACCGAGCATGGTGTGATAGCTCGCTGGCGCCACAACGCTAATGGGCCGATGTTTGACACAGTGGCCACAATATTCAGCCAACACATAGATAGGCTTACCACAACCCAAGCAGATCTCGGTCTGATATAAGCAACTTGCGAGACAGGCATGACAAACGCCCCGTTGCGGAGACGCAATGGTCTGATGACACAATAAGCAGCGGTTAGGTAAAATGTTCGCCAATTGCGTCCAGCGAACTGCGAAGTTACGACTGACCATCACTCATCCTTGAGCTTTGTAATGACTTCTACATCCTTGTTTTCTCAAACCGTCGGTAGCGGCCGTCCATTAGTGTTACTGCACGGCTGGGGCGTCAACAGCAGTATCTTTCTGCCCTTAATTGAACAGCTTGATCAGTATAGTTGTATCGCTATCGATCTGCCGGGCTTTGGTGAGAGCCAAGTGATTGAAGGTGGCTTTGACGCGTGGGTGGCAGCATTGGCAACGCAGATCCCGCCGCAGTCTATCGTTTTGGGTTGGTCATTAGGTGGCTTGCTCGCCACCCGCTTAGCGCAACGATATCCTCTGCAGATTGCCGGACTTATCACGGTCGCGTCATCCCCCTGCTTTTTAGCGCAAACAGAGCAACAATGGCCTGGCATTGCAGCGCCGGTGTTAACGCAGTTTGAGCTACAGTTGCAGCAGGATCTAGGTAAAACAGTGGAACGCTTTTTAGCACTACAGGCCATGGGCAGCGTGACGGCACGCGACGATATTAAACGTATTCGCGAATTGGTGTTGGCCAAGCCACAACCTCAAGCACTGGCACTCGCTCAAGGACTGGAGATGCTCAGAAGCATAGATCTGCGGGATTCATTAGCAACGCTGAACTGCCCGTGGCTGAGAATATGGGGCAAGCTAGACGGATTAGTGCCGCGCAAAGTGATATCGCTGCTACAAAGTGAAGGTGATATTACCGATGTGCTCATCAATAAAGCATCACATGCGCCCTTTATCTCACACACCGATGAATTTTTGAGCCATTTTCAGCAGTGGAGCACGCAAAAGGGTTTAATTTAATCACCTCTTTGGCTAGAATTTAGGCAAATCAAGAGGTTTTCAGCATGCAAGTTATCTCTAACTATCCGCAAATACCGATCGCGACCAGTAATCCCGCGACCGATGTTGCACGCGCTGAAAATCTGCAACGCCCACCTGTGATTCCGCCGCAACAGCCCACCAGCAACCACGAAGAACGGGCGCTGAATTCTCAGAATGAACGGGCCAATGTCACTGCGCAGCAACAAGCGCGTCTTGCCGATACCGTGCATGAACGGCAGCAATCTAATCAGCAACAGCAGCAGGAACAAGGTTCGCAACAGCAACGCCAGCAACAAAGTAAGGCGCAGTTGCTGCAATTGTTTACGCCGTCAAAACCCGCCTTGGACAGACGCGATATTCGCAACCGCGTGGTGCCAGAAAGCAACAACAAAACTGCCTCATCAGCCGCTACGGAGCCAAGCGCAACACAGCTGAGTAACATTCCAGAGCAGAATGTGTACCGCCAATTTGCGCAACATATCGGTGATTTCTATCAAGAACGCAGTCAGCCACAACAAGACGCTGGTCTGACGGTATCAGCCTGATTCACGCATCGATTTAACCTATAAAAAAGCCGGCAATGCCGGCTTTTTCAGATGCTTACTTTTTCAGTTTGGCAAACGCCTCAGCAAAGGCATTGCCCATAGCAGCGTTCACCTGTTTTGGCTTTTCTGGCCGCTTCTGCGGTTTAGCACCCTTATTGTTCGGCTTATTCGCTTTGGCTGGCTTGTCGTTACGCGCTGGAGCACTGGCTTTTTCTGCGGGCTTTTCATCTAGCCGCATAGTTAAGCCAATGCGACGACGTTCAACATCCACGTCCATCACTTTTACTTTCACCACATCGCCAGCTTTCACCACAGTATGCGGATCGCTGACGAACTTATCGGTCAGTGATGAGATATGCACTAATCCGTCTTGATGCACCCCAATATCGACAAAAGCACCGAAGTTCGTGACGTTAGTGACCACGCCTTCCAAAATCATCTCTGGACGTAGATCCTTAATCTCTTCAATACCCTCTTTGAAGGTAGCGGTTTTAAACTCACCGCGAGGATCACGTCCCGGTTTATCCAATTCTTTCAGAATATCGGTGATGGTCGGCACCCCGAAATCAGCCGTCGTAAATTCACTCGGGTTAATCGCATTTAACACGCCGGAATTGCCGATGAGAGCATCTACCGGACTATTTTTAGCAACCGCGATTTGCTCCACCAACGTATAAGCTTCTGGGTGTACTGCCGAGGCATCCAATGGATTACTGCCATCGCGGATCCGTAGAAAGCCCGCGGCTTGTTCAAACGCCTTTGGCCCCAAACGCGGCACGTTGAGCAGTTCCTTACGACTATTAAAGCGGCCATTTTCGTCACGGAAATCGACGATATTTTTCGCCAAGGTGCGATTCAGTCCCGCCACTTGGCTAAGCAGAGGAGCGGAGGCCATATTCACGTCGACACCGACACTGTTTACACAGTCTTCCACCACAGCTTCCAGTGACGATGACAACTGACTTTGGCTCACATCATGCTGATATTGGCCCACGCCAATCGATTTCGGCTCAATTTTTACCAGCTCAGCCAAAGGATCTTGAAGACGACGGGCGATAGATACTGCGCCGCGCAGCGAGACATCTAAGTCAGGGAATTCATTGGCAGCCAGCTCTGACGCAGAATAGACAGAAGCGCCGGCTTCACTCACCACCACTTTCGTCAGCGTTGGCGCATCAGCCTTAACTTCGGCAATCACGTCTGCGGCCAGCCGATCTGTTTCGCGCGAGGCGGTACCGTTGCCGATAGCGATCAGTTCGATACTGTGCATTTTCACCAGATTGGCCAGAGTACGAACTGACTTATCCCATTGGTTTTGCGGCGCGTGAGGGAAAATCGTGGTGTGTGCCACCAGCTTACCAGTGTCATTGACCAACGCGACTTTCACACCCGTGCGCAACCCTGGGTCAAGCCCCATCGTCGCCTTCGCCCCTGCTGGCGGCGCCATCAGCAAATCACCTAAGTTGCGGGCAAACACTTTAATGGCTTCACCTTCGGCAACTTCGCGCATCTGTCCAATAAATTCGGTTTCCATCTGTAGCGCAATCTTAATGCGCCAGGTGGCGGTCACCACAGTGCGTAACCAGTTATCAATGGCGCAATCGGTTAACGATAAGGCTTGCTGCGCAGCAATAATCTGTTCGCAATAACTGCCACTACCTTCACTGTTAGGGTCAGCATTCAGATTCAGTGACAACACGCCTTCGTTACGGCCGCGCAACATGGCCAGCGCGCGATGCGAAGGTACGCTCGACAACGGTTCGGTATGTTCAAAATAGTCA
Source organism: Shewanella mangrovi (assembly GCF_000753795.1). Lineage (GTDB taxonomy): Bacteria > Pseudomonadota > Gammaproteobacteria > Enterobacterales > Shewanellaceae > Shewanella > Shewanella mangrovi. The sequence continues at coordinate 16,498 of NZ_JPEO01000005.1, read as the reverse complement.
CGGAACTTAGCACCGTCTTTGTCTTTACCCGCAATCAGTTTGCTTTCAATCACGGCATTGTCGGCAATATAACGACGAACTTTGGCAAGCAGTTCCGCATCTTCGGCAAAGCGTTCCATCAAAATGTAACGCGCGCCATCGAGCACGGCTTTGGCATCGTTAAAACCGGCGGCAGCATTTAAATACGCAGTGGCTTCCTGCTCAGGCGCAACTGAGGCATCGCCTACGGCCGCGAACAGTTTATCGGCTAAGGGTTCGATACCCGCTTCAATGGCGATCTGCCCTTTAGTGCGACGTTTGGGTTTGTAAGGTAGATAAAGATCTTCCAAACGGGTCTTGGTATCGGCGTCGTCCAATGCGCGTTGTAGTTCTGGCGTGAGTTTGCCTTGCGCGTCGATGGAAGTAATGATGACCTGACGGCGTTCATTCAATTCGCGCAGATAACCGAGGCGGGAGAACAATGTCCGTAGTTGAGTATCATCTAAGCCACCCGTAATTTCCTTCCGGTAACGGGCGATAAATGGCACGGTGGCACCTTCATCTAATAAGGTGATGGTCGCGGCCACTTGCTGCTCACGAACCTGCAGTTCCTGAGCAATAATTTCAGCAATATTGTGCATAGTGCGAATCGTCTGATTTTTGAATTAACGAAAATTGCGCCAACAATAGCACAAGGCCATGAAAAGTTTCATGGTCGATAAGTCGCAATCGCCGTTTTGTCAGCCAGAGTTCATTTTAGGACAATAAAAAACCGGCGCCATGGCACCGGTTTTTCAAATGAAAAGCTTCAATTAGCCTTTTGGATAGAAGTGAGCAACACCTTTGTGGCAATCCACACAAGTCTTACGCTTGTCTTCTGCTTTCTTGAAGTTCATTTCGTGCATACGTTTCGCGATTTTCTTCATGCCTTCTGGCTGATTTTCAAAAATGCGAGTATGGCAGTGTTGGCAGTTTTCAGAATCATTAGCGCGGAACTCTGCCAATGCTTTGTCTGCTTGTTCTTTACGGTTTTCATCCAACCATGCTTGGGTGTTAAAACCATCGATAGTCAGGAAGCCATAAAGATCTTTAGATACGATGATTTTCTTGATCAGGTATTTGATTGGATCATGTGGCAAGTGACAATCTTGACAGCTAACGGTGATACCTTGTGGGTTATTACCGTGAGCTGATGCCATCAACTCTTTCTGTAAAGAATGGTTACTGTGACAGCTCATACAAAATGCATCTTGGCTGGTCGCATGTAAGGTTTGTTGTGTCGCAAAGTAACCGATAACGCCGATCACAACACCGATGACCAGCAGAGACAGCACAGAAAACTTCGCGCTAGGTTTGAATAGTGCACGCCAATTCATCACTCTTCTCCAAAATCTTTTTAATTATCTCTATCTAAAAATAGGGACCCCTTTTTAAGGGTTTCGATTATAAACCAACTTTCGTTCATTAATTGTGACTTAATAAGCTAAAATGAGAGCCACATCTAACTCTGCTACAAAAGCCTGCAAATTTTGCTAACAGATAGTCAGCATTACAGTTTTTATGCTAATGAGCGTTAGCGATCAACGTCGATCGCGACAATTTATTCATTGATCGTGAACAAGTAATTGCTGAATTTCATAAAAAATTTCGCTGCAAGTTTCAGCAAAACTCGTGCATTTTTTATGCGCCAGCGCGATAATCGCGTTCGCATTTTGCCATGACAACAACGTCGCTATATTGTGAGAACGATCGATTTTAAGTGATTGCGAATACACAAGTATTTCGGCTAAGGTAAAAATGTAGTTCGCCACACTGGCTATATTAGCCAAAGGTGAATATACCTAGCAGTCGTTTAATTCGGATTTTATTATGCAAAGCATTCGTCGCTACATCTGGACATTATTGCTGTTGCTCGCATTTGTCGGGCAAGGGCTGGTGTCTAATGGCATGACAATAATGCCTGCAGCAAAAGCCGAACCGCTAGACGCTATGATGTTAGCGCATCACCAAATGAACTCCGATATGAAATGCTCAGACACTGCAATGCCCGATTGCTGCGATGGCAAAATGGCGTTAACTAGTGTGCTTCCCGACGCGCCTGCTCACCATTGCGGCGATAGCAAAGGGATGTGTTGTAAGGGCCATTGTCACTGTACTGTGGCATCTATAGCGGGATCATTGGTAACTGCGCATATCTGGTCTAACAATCGACTGCCAGAAACTGCTGTCGCGACTCCTGAACCTCATTTCACCTCTATCGCTGTTAATCCAGCCTTTAAACCACCTATAGCCTAATCTCCACGGCACACGTGTGCCTAAAATCTGTTAACTGAATAAAATATTTAACATTTTTGGTATTGTTGCACTTAGCGATCAAGCAAGTTGCCATGCCATATTGGAGAACAACAACATGAAATCTTTTGTATCTATTGCGTTTGCTGCAGTCATGGCACTGGCATTTGCGTTTAACTCTTTTGCTGCAGAACAACCTGCCCATGAACACGAGCATGCAGCAATGAATGCTGTTTATCACTGCCCAATGCACCCTGAAGTCACAGGACAAAAAGGTGATAGCTGCCCGAAATGTGGCATGAAGCTGGTCAAAGCGGAGCAAGCTGTTTACCACTGTCCTATGCACCCTGAAGTTACCGGACACAAAGGCGACAGTTGCCCGAAATGTGGCATGAACCTCGTACCCGCCAACGATATGAAACATGGTGATATGAAGGACATGAAACACATGGACGATATGAAGCACATGCACCAACAGTAATTAGGCGCTTTGGTGAAGTTGAAGTAGAGGAATTGAGGTCATGAGTCGTAAACATCACACACGTAAAATGACATGCTTGTTCGCCATGGCGCTGACAGCAGCGTTGCCACCAGCCGCACCATTACTGGCGGCAACACCCAGCCAAACTGCCGTCGCTACGGCAGTGCAAGCGCATGTTCATGGTGAATACTACTGTCCAATGCATCCGCAAGAGCGCAGCGACAAACCGGGTCGCTGCCCGATCTGCGGCATGTTTTTAGTTAAAGATGAAGATGATGCCACGCCGCAGCAAAACCCAGCTGCTGCGGCTGGCTCTCTGGTAGAAAATGCGAAAGCCAACAAAGCCCAAGATGAAGGCAAAACCTACACGTGCCCAATGCATCCTGAGGTGATTACCCATGAGCCGGGTCGTTGCCCTATCTGCGGCATGTTCTTAGTGGAAAAAGAAGATGGCGCCAACCAAATGCAGATGGAGCAAGCGACGCAGCAACAGAGCGCAGCTCAGCAAGCGGTTACACCAAAGGCTACCGATAGCAGCTCGCAACATCAGCATAAGTTAGTGCCGCAGGCGGATAGTTCGGGTTCTGGTACCATCAAATATGTCTGTCCAATGCATCCGCAAATTGTCATGGATGCGCCAGGCACCTGCCCAATCTGTGGCATGACCTTAGAAAAAGTGGAAATGGGGGGCCATCAGGATCAGGTGCAGGTCAACGTATCCGGCGGCATGCAACAAGCCCTAGCATTGAAAGTGGCCAAGGCGCATCACCAAACCATGTGGCGCTTCGTTGATACTGTCGGTGAAGTGGATTATGACGAAAGCCAAATCACCCATATTCACTCGCGCGTCAGTGGCTGGGTGGAAAAGCTCACCGTCACCTCCGCCGGTGATAAGATCAAAAAAGGTCAGTTGCTCTATGAGATCTACTCGCCTGAGTTAGTCAATGCGCAGGATGATTATCTGCTCGCCGCCGACAGCCTGAAACAACATGGCACCAATAACCGTAACAGCGAGTTGTTGCGTAAGGCACAAACCCGTCTGGAATTACTGGGCATTAGCCGCGATCAGATTAGTCAACTGGAGAAAACCGGCAAAACGCTTTACCGCGTGCCTTTCTTCGCCGAAACCGATGGCTATGTCACCAATCTCAACATTCGTGATGGTATGTATCTGCAACCCGCGACCGAAGTGTTGTCTATGGTCGACTTACACAAGGTGTGGGTGATTGCCGACGTATTCGAAAATGAGCAAAGTTGGCTAGAAGTCGGTCAACCGGCTGAAGTCAGCATTCCCGCCATGGGCATCAAAAATCTCGAAGGTAAGATTGACTATATCTACCCCGAACTCGACCCAGTGACCCGCAGTTTACGGGTACGCGTGGTATTAGATAATCCCAGCATTAAATTACGCCCCAATACGCTGGCAAAAGTGTCCATCTACGGTGGCGCTAACAAAGATGCGTTAGTGGTCCCACAAGAAGCACTGATCCAAACCGGTAAAGAAAACCGTGTTGTGGTCAAAACCAGCGACCAAGGCTTTGTCGCGAAGCCAGTGACGACGGGCATGATGAGCCGCGGTCAGGTAGAGATCCTCTCCGGTATTTCCGCAGGCGATGATGTGGTAATTTCCGGCCAATTCCTGTTGGATTCTGAAGCGAGCCTCAAAGGCAGCTTGTTGCGCATGTCAGCCAAACAACCACAGGAGGCCGACGATGCTAAAGACCATCATTGATGCATCCATTCGCCAACGCGTAATGGTGCTCGTGCTGGCAGTGATAGTGATGGCGGTTGGTATTCATGCCATGAAGCAAACACCGCTGGATGCACTGCCGGATTTGTCCGATGTGCAGGTGATTATTAAAACTGAATACCCTGGCCAAGCCCCTAAGTTGGTTGAAGAGCAGATCACCTATCCGCTCTCTACCGCCATGTTGGCAGTACCGGGTGCCAAAACCGTACGCGGTTTCTCGATGTTTGGTGATTCCTACGTTTATGTAATTTTTGAAGATGGCACCGATATTTACTGGGCACGCTCACGGGTATTGGAATATCTAAGCCAAATCGGTAACCGCTTACCAGACGGTGTACAGCCATCGCTTGGACCAGACGCATCTGGTGTAGGTTGGGTGTTTGAATACTCACTGGTTGATAAAAGCGGCAAGTTGGATCTATCACAACTGAAAAGCTTGCAAGACTGGTATCTAAAACTGGAACTGCAAAGTGTTGCTGGCGTGTCAGAAGTGGCGACTGTAGGCGGCATGGAGCAAACCTATCAAGTGGTGCTCGATCCCGACAAAATGGCGCTCTATCGTTTAGATATTGCCACCATCAAAAATGCCATTAACAAAGCGAACAACGAAGCAGGCGGCTCAGTGGTGGAAATGGCCGAAGCTGAGTATATGGTGCGTGCTAAAGGTTATCGCCAAACATTGGCCGATTTTCAGGAGATCCCGCTTGGAGTCGCCAGTCCGGCAGGTACCCCATTGCTCCTAAAAGACGTGGCTTATATTCGTAAAGGGCCAGCGGCACGCCGCAGCATTGCCGAGCTCGATGGAAAAGGTGAAACCGTTGGCGGCATCATTGTGATGCGTTACGGTGAAAACGCCTTGGCGACGATTGAAGCGGTAAAAGCCAAACTGGAAGAGCTGCAAGCTGGCTTACCAGATGGCGTTGAAGTGGTACCGACTTACGACCGCTCCACCTTGATTGAAAACTCGGTAGAGAACTTAGTGCACAAGGTGATAGAAGAGATGGTGGTCGTCAGTATCGTCTGTCTGCTGTTCTTGATGCACGCCCGCTCAACCTTAGTTGCCGTTATCACCCTGCCGATGTCGATCTTGATGGCCTTTATTGTGATGAACCACATGGGGGTTAACGCCAATATTATGAGCCTTGGCGGTATCGCGATTGCCATTGGTGCAGTAGTCGATGGTGCGATTGTGATGATTGAGAACATGCACAAGCACTTGGAGCATTTTGAGCACCAGTATCAACGACGGCCTAACATTACCGAGCATTGGACCATTGTCGCGGAATCCTCCAAAGAAGTGGGCCCAGCGCTGTTCTTCTCATTGCTAATCATCACCCTGAGCTTTGTGCCGGTATTTGCGCTGGAAGATCAGGAAGGCCGCTTATTTACCCCGTTGGCCTACACTAAGACTTTTGCCATGGGCGCCGCAGCAATTTTGTCGGTGACCTTAGTCCCTATTCTGATGGGACTGTTTATTCGCGGCAAAATCCCCTCAGAAACCAGTAACCCGATTAGCCGCGTGTTGATTGCGGGCTATAAACCTGCGCTGTCATTAGTGCTGCGTTTTCCTAAAATCACGCTGCTACTGGCCATTGTGACGTTAATTAGCGCCTGGTATCCGGCCACCCGCATGGGCAGCGAGTTTATGCCAGATCTGGAAGAAGGCGATCTGCTGTATATGCCTACGACCCTGCCAGGGATCAGCGCAGGTAAGGCCGCGCAACTGTTGCAACAAACTGACCGATTGATCAAAACCGTGCCGGAAGTAAAACGGGTATTTGGTAAAGTTGGCCGCGCTGAAACCGCCACAGACCCAGCACCACTGACCATGCTGGAAACCACCATCATGCTCAAGCCTAAAGATGAATGGCGAGACGGTGTTAAGCTGGACGACATTATCGACCAACTGCAAAAAACGGTAAAAGTGCCCGGTTTAACCAACGCTTGGGTACAACCGATCAAAACCCGTATCGATATGCTGTCTACCGGGATAAAAACCCCTGTAGGTATCAAAATTACGGGTTCGGATATTAACGAGCTGCAAAGCATTGGTGCGCAGATTGAAGCTATTTTGATGCAACAACCGCATACCCGCTCCGCTTATGCTGAACGTGTCGGTGGCGGCCGCTATATTGATATTACGCCTAAGCTGGACGTGGCCTCACGTTACGGCATGACCTTGAGCGATATTCAGGATGTAGTGCGTTATGCCATCGGTGGTATGGACGTGGGTGAGTCAGTTCAAGGAGCTGAACGCTATCCAATCAACCTGCGTTATCCACGCGAACTACGCGATAACATTGAGAAGCTGCGCGACCTGCCCGTCATTACCAAATCAGGTAACTATCTGCCACTGCGTAATCTGGCTGACATTGAAATTACGGACGGCGCGCCAATGCTGAAAAGTGAGAATGGCCGCTTAATCTCGTGGGTGTTTGTTGATATCAAAGGCACCTCGATTGGTGAGTATATCGATACCGTAAAACCGATTCTGGCCGCGAACGTAAAACTGCCTCCGCGTTATAGCTATGCCTTTGCTGGACAATATGAGTATATGCAGCGCGTTACCGCCAAATTGGAGCAAGTGGTGCCAATGGCGTTAGCGGTTATCTTCATTCTGTTGATGATGACCTTTGGCTCTGCTCAGCAGGCGGCAATTATTATGCTGTCACTGCCGTTTGCCTTGGTGGGCAGTACTTGGGTGTTGTATGGTCTTGGCTTCAACTTTTCCGCTGCGGTAGCGGTGGGGATGATCGCATTGGCCGGGGTTGCCTCTGAGTTTGGCGTGGTGATGTTGGTCTATCTCAACAACGCCATCAAACATCGCCAAGATAACAATATGTATGACACGGTGAGTGATCTAAAAGCCGCACTGATTGAAGGCGCAGTCATGCGTATTCGCCCCAAGGCGATGACGGTTGCCACCATCTTCTTCGGCTTGCTGCCGATTATGTGGGGCGCAGGTTCAGGTAATGAAGTGATGCAGAAGATTGCCGCGCCTATGGTCGGCGGCATGATTACCGCGCCAATTCTGTCGCTGTTTGTATTGCCCGCCATTTATTTGCTGCTGTACCGTCGCCAATTGAAACAGGGTTAATCGTTACCGTTATGCTCAAAAAAGGATGCCAACAGGCATCCTTTTTTACTGTTTAGAGACATTGTAATTCGGTTGTTTGATGTGACATAGGTACTAATCTCCACTTATTGCGACGAATTGCCCACCTGAATGTGGTACGTTAAGATTATGTAACAGCATGTCAAAAAAGGATTTTTACCATGATAAAACCGTTGCTACTAGCAGTAGCATTCTGTTGTTTATCGGCTCAGGCCGTGACCGTCGCAGATCTCGCAAAACATCCAGAATTCTATAACGTCAAAATATCTCCTGACGGTAAACACCTCGCTATCTTAGTAAATAAAGATAACCACAAGACCTTAGCCTTCATGCGCACCAAGGATTACCAGATCACTTACGCGCTATCCAATTCCAGCGATCAACAACCCGGCCAATACTATTGGGTCAACAATGAACGGGTGCTGATCCAAATCGAGCGGATTGGCGGCTCATTGGAGCAACCAAGAGATTATGGCGAGATCTATGGCATCAATTATGACGGCAGCAAACAAGCATTGCTAAACAGTTATAAATCGCCCGGCTTGGCACGCTCAAATTACGGTCAGGGCGGTTATACTCAACTGCTTTATCGCCTGCCTGAAGATGAGCGTAATGTGTTAGTCAGTCAGACTAACGCTGATTCAAACGCGCAGTTTGTCTCTCAGCTCAACATCGTCACCCAAGTACAAAAGATGAACATTTATACTGGGCGTATGATTAAGGAAAAGGTTTCACCCATTGGCTATAACCGCTTTTTGGTTGATAACAATGGTGTCCCCCGCTTTGTGGTGGGAAAAACGGCGACAGACCAAACAAAATTATTCTATTCTGATGGCAAAGGTGAGCAATGGATAAGCTTTGACGAAGATGGTGAGAACTTTCAGCCACTCGCCTTTTCACAAGATAATCAAAGTGTTTTTGCTCTCAAAAGTGTTAATGGCGCGCCTGCGGGTTTATACCGTTATGACCTAGCCAGCCAAAAACAAACCTTGCTTTACCAAAGTAATATTGCGTCGCCCACTGCGCCTTTAAAATCAAGCATCAGTGATATTTATGGGGTGCGACTAGATGAAGATTACCCCAATTACTTCTTTATTCGTGATGACCTGAGAGTTGCACAAATACACCAAGCCCTCGTCCAAGCGTTTAAGGGCAGTAGTGTTGAGATCACTAGCCGTACTGACGACGGTAAACTGATGGTAGTGCATGTTAGCAGTGACCGAGATCCTGGCCAGTTTTATCTGTTCAATACTGACACAATGAAAGCCAAGTTCTTATTGACGGCAATGGCGTGGATTAAACCCGCTGAAATGAGTCCTACAGAAGCATTTCGTATTAAAACGGCTGACGGACAATCTCTCACGGGCTACCTGACGCTCCCTAAGAATAGTGACGGCAAAAATCTCCCCACCATAGTAATGCCACATGGCGGCCCCCATGCGCGAGATTACTGGCGTTTCAGCGCTTGGGTGCAGACGTTGGCAAGCCAAGGCTATGCCGTTGTACAAGTAAACTTCCGTGGTTCAACCGGTTTTGGCAGCAACTTTATGCGTGCGGGGTATCAAGAATGGGGCGGAAAAATCCAAGACGATATTTATGCAGCCACGCAATATGCGATACAAACAGGCGTATCCAGTAAAGATCATATCTGTATCGCCGGAGGCAGCTTTGGCGGCTATTCAGCAGTACAGAGTGCAATTCGCTATCCCGATACCTATAAATGCGCCATAGGTTATGCTGGCGTTTACGATCTGCCACTGCTTTATAAAGATGGCGATATTAAAGACATTCGCTGGGGTGACAGTTACTTAGACAAAACGCTGGGATTGGATAATAAACAACAACAAGCAATGTCACCGACTTATAACGTCAACAAGCTTAAAGCGGCATTATTTATCGTCCATGGTGAAGAAGATAAGCGGGCCCCAATTTCACAAGCCTACGCACTCAAGAAAGCCCTTGATGACATCCAGTATCCTTATGAATGGATGGTGAAAGCCAATGAGGGACACGGCTTTTACAAAGAGGAAAACATCAGGGAATTTTACGACCGCAGCTTGGCGTTTATCAAAAAGAATATCTAACCAACACGTGGGATGATCAAAAAAGGATGCCAATCGGCATCCTTTTTTATGCGGTCGGGCACAACTCACTGTAGCGAGCTATTCCTGACTACCGGTTTCCGATTTTTTCTCGCGTGCTAAAAGCTCTTTAGCGGCATCCAACGGTGATTTACCGAGATACAACACTTGGTATATCTGCTCAGTAATAGGCATTTCTACCCCTAAGCGGCTGGCTAACGTAAACACCTCTTTGGTGTTACGGTAACCTTCAACCACCTGCCCAATTTGCGTTTGAGCAGTATCGACATCCAACCCTTGTCCCAACGCCATACCAAAACGGCGATTGCGCGATTGGTTATCGGTGCACGTCAGTACCAAATCACCTAAGCCTGCCATCCCCATAAAGGTTGCATCTTTAGCGCCGAGAGCTACACCGAGACGAGTCAACTCAACGAGACCGCGGGTGATCAGTGCCGTTCGAGCGTTGGCACCAAAACCGATGCCGTCAGACATACCTGCACCAATGGCAATCACGTTTTTCACCGCACCGCCGAGTTGCAAACCGATAAAGTCATCGTTGGCATATACCCGCAGGCGTTTTGGACTATGCAAAAGCTCGACTAAGTCGGCAGTGAAGCCTGCATCCGTTCCCGCGACAGAAATCGCAGTAGGCAGGCCAGCAGCCAGCTCTTTAGCGAAGGTAGGACCCGATAACACCGCTAGCGGATATTTATCACCGATCACTTCTTGTGCAACGTCTTTCAACAAGCGGCCAGTGTGTGGTTCCAACCCCTTGGTCGCCCACACAATACGCGCATCATCACGCAGTAAAGGCTTAGCCTGAGTAAGCACATCAGCGAACACGTGGCTTGGAACCACAATCAAGACATTACGCGATGCCGCTACTGCCTTGGCCAGATCGGCTTCCATGACCAACTCATCAGGAAAGGCGATACCCGGCAAAAACTCTTCGTTACTGCGCGCTTGAGCTAAACGCGCGACGTGATCGGCTTCATGGCCCCAGAGTACTGTGCGATGGCCATTACTTGCCAAAGAAATGGCAAGAGCGGTGCCATAAGAGCCCGCTCCCAGTACCGTAATTTCGGCTTCAGTGGTCATGGAGAATTAAGCTTCAGTAGTTTCCGCAGCTGTTTCTGCTTGACGAGACTGTACATATTGGGCGAACAGAGCGTCAAAGTTAACAGGTGCCAGATTCAACTGAGGGAAAGTACCGCGAGAAACCAAGCTTGCAATAGTTTCACGTGCATATGGGAACAGCACGTTCGGGCAATAAGCGCCGATTGAATGTGCCATTTGTGGTTCAGTCAGACCAGAGATAGTGAAAATACCCGCTTGTTGTACTTCGCACAGGAACGCAGTTTCTTCGCCCAATGTTGCAGTAACGGTCAACGACAGAATCACTTCGTATACGTCATCACCCAATTTTGAGCTACGAGTATCGAGATCCAACTTAACTTCTGGTGTCCATTCCTTTTGGAAAATGGCAGGGCTGTTAGGCGTTTCAAATGACACGTCTTTAATGTAAACGCGTTGAATGTTGAATTGTGGGCCTTGTGGTTCGTTGTTTGTAGCTTCAGCCATAATGCTTTACCTATTCTTTTTCGATGCCCCAAGTTGGGCTAATGTTAGTTGAGGGCATCTGTTACGCGGAATACCGGTCATCATCCCAATTAAACTGAACAGTTGTATGGTCGCGTTATTTTTTGCGACTAACAGGCATATTGGCCGCCTGCCATTCCCCCATACCGCCTTTCAGGCTGTAGACCTGTTCAAAGCCATCTTTTACGAGAAATTGCCCCGCTTGCGATGATGTCATCCCGGCGTTGCATACTAGTATGATGGGTTTAGATTTGTACTTTTCAACCTTTGTAAGGCTATTTTTAATTTCGGCCATCGGAATATTGTGCGCGTTCACAATATGTCCCTTGCGGTATTCTTCCTGGCCACGCACATCCACCACCACTGCTTCATGCTTATTAATCAGCATGGTCGCCTGCTGGGTGTTGATGTTTTTTACTTTGGAAAACGCCATCTTGAACGTTGTCACGATCACCGCGACAAGTAAACCAACCCAAGCCACGCACAAGATAGTGTGTGCTTGAAAAAATTCGATATATTCTTGCATTGTTACTGCCTGTGTTGAGCGAGCCTCAAATAACAAGCGCTGAGTATACCCATCCCCCAAGCAGATTGCAGCAGTTAAAACCCCGCTTTTGTACGGTGATCAAACCGCTATTTACGATGAATTCCATTACACCAATCGGTTAAGCGCCGCTTTTTCGGGCTTAGCAGCTGTAGTAATATTTAATCAGATAAGAATTTTTCATTTACATTTAGGTATCAATTATGAAGGCTATTAAAGGTCCTTTGGCGTTATTGATTCTCGACGGATGGGGCTCTCGCAGCGACACCAGCAATAATGCGGTGTTTCACGCTAAGACTCCTGTACTCGACGGACTCACTGAAAAGTACGCCCACAGTTTGATCTCCGGCTCCGGACTTGATGTCGGTCTGCCTGATGGACAGATGGGCAACTCAGAAGTGGGCCATATCAATATCGGTTCCGGCCGTATCGTTTATCAAGAGCTGACACGCATCGGCAAAGCCATTGATGATGGTGAATTCTTCGATAATCCAGCGCTAGCTAAAGCGGTTGACGCAGCCGCTGCGGCTGATGGTGCGGTACATATCATGGGACTACTGTCCGCCGGTGGTGTACATAGCCACGAAGACCACATTGCCGCCATGTGTCAAATGGCGGCTAAACGTGGTGCTAAGGCGATTTATTTGCACGCATTTTTGGATGGCCGCGACACTCCACCTCGCAGTGCTAAAAGCAGCTTAGAAATGTTTGATAAGCTGTTTGCCGATTTAGGCGTAGGTAAAATTGCGTCTGTGGTTGGCCGATACTACGCCATGGATCGGGATAATCGCTGGGATCGCGTATCGCAGGCTTACGAGCTAATCACTGAAGGCAAAGGCAAATACAACACCGCTTCTGCTGTCGAGGCATTAGAAAATGCCTATGCTCGCGATGAAAACGACGAATTCGTCGCCGCCACCACCATTGGTGACGCAGTAGAAGTCAATGATGGCGATGCACTGATCTTTATGAATTTCCGTGCCGACCGCGCCCGTCAAATCACTCGTGCCTTTGTGAACCCAGATTTTGACGGTTTTGTTCGTAACAAAACACCAAAGGTTAACTTCGTGATGTTGACCGAATATGCGGCCGATATTGACGCTGCTGTAGCATTCCCGAAAGAAGAATTGGTCAATACCTTTGGCGAAACGCTACAACAACAAGGCATGCGTCAGCTGCGTATTTCTGAAACAGAGAAATATGCTCACGTCACCTTCTTCTTCAATGGTGGTATCGAAACACCATTTGAAGGCGAAGACCGTATTTTGATCAACTCACCTAAAGTTGCCACTTATGACCTGCAACCTGAGATGAGTTCGGCAGAACTGACCGATAAGTTAGTTGAAGCCATTGAATCATCTCAATATGATGTCATCATCTGTAACTATCCTAACGGGGATATGGTTGGCCACACCGGTAGCTTTGATGCCGCGGTAAAAGCCTGTGAAGCTGTTGATAGCTGTTTAGGTCGCGTAGTGGCAGCGTTGGAAAAAGTGGGTGGCGAGTGCATTATCACTGCTGACCATGGCAACGCTGAGAAAATGGTCGATGAAACTACTGGCCAACCGCATACCGCCCATACCAGTGAACTGGTGCCATTTATCTATGTTGGCCGTGAAGCCGAGATCGATAATGGTGGTCGCCTGAGCGATATAGCTCCATCAATGCTGACTTTGTTAGGAAAAGACGTTCCGGCAGAAATGACCGGCAAGGCTATCATTCACGTTAAAGAGTAACCACGTACCCGTGATTATTAACGCAACCATGAAAGCCAGCATCATTGCTGGCTTTCTTATATTCAGCATTCACGCCTTTGCAGCTGATCTCGACAAACGTCAATCAGAACTCAAAGCTATTCAGCAGCAAATTGCCTCCGAGCAGCAAGATCTGCAAAGCAGTAGCCAGCAACGCGACAAACTGGTTCAACTGCTAAAACGTGATGAGCAAGCCGTGGGGGATGCAGCGAAAAAACTGAATCAAACTGAAGGCCAACTCGAAACTTCACGTCAACGCATCAGCGAATTAGCTAAGCAAGAAAGTCAGCTGTCACAGCAGCAACAAGCACAGCAACAGGTACTGGCGAAGCAGTTAAAAAGTGCATTTCTCGCGGGCAACCATGACTACAGCAAAATGCTGTTGAATCAGCAAGATCCTGCCACTGTTGAGAGATTGCTCACCTATTATGGCTACCTCAATAAAGCGCGTATGACCGCGATTGAATCACTAAAGAAAACACGCACAGAGTTACTCCAAGTACAGCAACAAGCTAAAACAGAGAATGAACGGCTCAACGCCTTAGCAGTCGATCAACGCGCGCAATCTAATCAACTCGCGGCAGAACAACAACAACGACAAAACACTCTCGCACAATTGCAGAAAGTGATTAACCAAAAAGCGTCTGGTCTAGAACAACTGCAGATTGAAGAAGCATCGTTGAAGCGCGTCATTGAACAGGCGATGAAGTCCATGTCCGAAAGCCCAAGCATGGAAGGATTGGCAAAAAGTAATGGTCGTCTGAATTGGCCCACAAAAGGCGCTTTACGTCATGCATTTGGCAGCACTCGCTCAGGCAATGTGCACTGGAAAGGCGTGGTAATCGATGCGCGCGAAGGACAAGCGGTCAACGCTCCGGCATCAGGCAAAGTCATCTATGCCGATTGGTTAAAAGGCTTCGGCTTATTGATGGTCATCGACCATGGCCAGGGCTTTATGAGCTTGTATGGCTACTCACAAGCGTTATTGAAAGATGTCGGCGATACCGTAAAAGCGGGTGAAGAAATTGCTTTGGTAGGGCGTTCTGGTGGGCAAAGTCAATCAGGGCTGTATTTTGAGATTCGCCATAAAGGTGAAGCTGAAAACCCGGCTAAATATTGTCGTTAACCGCTACCGCGGCTTGACACTACCTAGGCAACAGCTGGTATAAAAGACAACGAAGGATCGTCAACATTATTCGAGTCAGTCGATAGTCATGCTGACCTAACTTAATAAAAATTATTACATCATTATAGTGCGCCGACTTTTATTGGGACTATTGCTAGTTCTGTATTACATACCATGCAATGCAGGACAACTTGCTATCATCATCGATGATATTGGTTATCGTCATACCGACGAGGATGCATTGTCTCTTCCTGCCGGTATCACCCTGTCAGTACTGCCACATACTCCCCTAGGACATAAGCTCGCCGAACAGGCACACCTCAAAGGCCATGAAATTATGGTGCACCTGCCGATGCAGGCATTAAACGGTAAAACCATGGGGCCGGGAGGGCTTAACAATAAAATGGACGAAGCTGACTTCAAGCAGACCGTTGTCGATGCCATCAATAGCGTGCCTTATGCTAA
Organism: Shewanella mangrovi; assembly: GCF_000753795.1. Classification (GTDB taxonomy): domain Bacteria; phylum Pseudomonadota; class Gammaproteobacteria; order Enterobacterales; family Shewanellaceae; genus Shewanella; species Shewanella mangrovi. The sequence goes on along the minus strand of NZ_JPEO01000005.1, from coordinate 1,309 downwards.
AGGCAGCAACAACCATATGGGGAGTCTGTTGACCCAATTAGATAAACCGATGAGTTGGCTGATGCAGGTGCTAAGGAGTGAAAACTTCTACTTCATCGACAGCGTCACCACTAAATATTCCCGCGCAGAAAAAGAAGCGACAACATTCAATGTGCCAACCTTAAGACGTCAGGTGTTTCTTGATAACCAGTTGAGTGAGCCTAAGTTGGAACGGCAATTAGCTGAAGCAATAACCTTGGCGAAGCAAGATGGGCAGGCAATCCTAATTGCACATCCTTATCCAGAAACCATCACGTTTTTGAAGCGCCAATTAAAACAGCAATTACACCAACAAGGCGTTGAACTCGTCAAAGCGTCTGAACTGCTTTCCTTCCAATTTGCCAAAGAGCAAACCAACAAGGCACAGAATAAAGAACAGCTTTAAGCTAATCAGCGATAGTAATGGTCTGCTGTAGAGGTAATAATCTCCGCAACTCCACATCATTCTTAACGATATCGGCTAACGTGTATTGAGCCAACACATCCAGATACGCATCTACAGCATCAGTTAATACGCCACGCAGCGCACACGCTGGCAATAATCGACAATAGGGCTTAGCACAATCAATAGGCGCTAGCGAGTGCTCAAGATCGCGCACAAGTTGCCCCATATTGATCTCACTCGGAGTCTTGGCCAAACTAAAGCCGCCAGCTTTACCTCTCACGGTATGTAAATAACCCAATTTACCTAAGTGATGCACAATCTTAGAAACGTGATTAGGCGACAATTCAAATACGTCAGTAATCTCAGCGATTCTAAATAAGGTGTCCCTATTTGAGTTTACGGCAAGATACATCAGTGTACGAATGCCAAAGTCTGTATATCGCGTTAGTTGCATCAGCTTATCCAGTTAAGAGGTGTGTTGTTCGAGTAACGTAATGATTTGATACGCCTCTTCATTGGTGCTGCCACACACGTCACGAGTCGGCGAAAATTGAATACAAACCTTAGGTCTTTCTGGCAATCCAAACAGACGGCAAAGATTGTTCTCGTCTAACTGGACACACCTTGTTCCGGCAGGCTTACCGTCAGGCATTCCTGGAATATAACTACTTATGGAAGGTGCTATACAACATGCACCACAGCCCGCTCGACAATCCAACAGTGTTACCCCAGTATTCAGACGTTGATTATAACGTACAAAAAAATGTGAATTGGTGCGCTAATCACAGAGCAAAAATAAAACCCAGCTAACAATTTGAGTTTTTGCACTATAACACCAGCAAATACAGATATAGAGAAATACGAAAACAAAAAGGCCTCGTCTTT